>JH590862.1 GCA_000242235.1 Stomatobaculum longum | reverse complement strand
ACGGATGTAGGTTAGAAATCCAGTGCCACAGGGGTGGTATCCCAACAGCGGCTCCGGAAAGACTGGCGTCCTTCCTTCTTAGCCTCCCACCTATCCTGTACGAGTAACACCGAATCCCGGTATCAAGCTGGAGTAAAGCTCCATGGGGTCTTTCCGTCCTGGCGCAGGTCACCAGCATCTTCACTGGTACTTCAATTTCACCGGGTGCATTGTTGAGACAGCGCTCAAATCATTACGCCTTTCGTGCGGGTCGGAACTTACCCGACAAGGAATTTCGCTACCTTAGGACCGTTATAGTTACGGCCGCCGTTTACTGGGGCTTAAATTCAAAGCTTCGCTTTCGCTAACCTCTCCTCTTAACCTTCCAGCACCGGGCAGGCGTCAGCCCATATACCTCACCTTACGGTTTCGCATAGACCTGTGTTTTTGCTAAACAGTTGCTTGAGCCTTTTCTCTGCGGCTGCATCTCTGCAGCACCCCTTCTCCCGAAGTTACGGGGTCATTTTGCCGAGTTCCTTAACAATGCTTCTCCCGCCGGCCTTAGGATTCTCTCCTCATCCACCTGTGTCGGTTTGCGGTACGGGCTGACATGATACAATAGCGGCTTTTCTCGACAGTCCCTCCACCGGCTTCGCTACTTATATTTCGCTCCCTGTCACGCTTTCGGATTGTGCGGCGGATTTGCCTGCCCCACTCCTAACTTCGCTTCGCCCGGTCTTTGCTCTCCCGGGTCCGGTTTTGTTCCTGTGTCCCCACAGTTCTGATCATGTCAGGTGCAGGAATATGAACCTGCTGTCCATCGACTACGGATCTCTCCCTCGCCTTAGGTCCCGACTTACCCAGGGCAGATCAGCTTTACCCTGGAATCCTTGGATATTCGGCCATGATGATTCTCACATCATTCTCGCTACTCATTCCGGCATTCTCTCTTCTCAGAACTCCACGCTTCCTTGCGGTAGCGCTTCGGCACTCTGAGATTGCTCCTCTACCAATGTATTACTACATTCCTAAGCTTCGGTATCGTGTTTTAGCCCCGGAAATTTTCGGCGCAGGACCTCTCGACTAGTGAGCTATTACGCACTCTTTGAATGTGTGGCTGCTTCTAAGCCAACATCCTAGCTGTCTTCGAAATCCCACATCCTTTTCCACTTAACACGTATTTTGGGACCTTAGCTGTAGGTCTGGGCTCTTTCCCTTTTGACTGCCCAACTTATCTCGTGCAGTCTGACTCCCGACCATCATCAGGACGGCATTCGCAGTTTGATATCCCTTGGCAGGCTTTGACGCCCCCTCAGGAATTCAGTGCTCTACCTCCGTCTGACTAAGTCGAGGCTAGCCCTAAAGCTATTTCGAGGAGAACCAGCTATCTCCGGGTTCGATTGGAATTTCTCCCCTATCCACACCTCATCACCACCCTTTTCAACGGATGTGTGTTCGGTCCTCCATCCCCTTTTACGGGGACTTCAACCTGGACATGGATAGATCACCCGGTTTCGGGTCTGCCGATGCTGACTGTAAGCCCTATTAAGACTCGGTTTCCCTTCGGCTCCGGACCTGTAGTCCTTAACCTTGCCAGCACCGGCAACTCGCCGGACCGTTCTACAAAAAGTACGCGGTTGTGCGTTCATGTATCGCACTTCCACTGCATGTAAACATAGGGTTTCAGGTTCTTTTTCACTCCCCTCCCGGGGTCCTTTTCACCTTTCCTTCACAGTACTATGCACTATCGGTCACTAAGTAGTATTTAGCCTTAGGGGGTGGTCCCCCCGCCTTCCCACAAGGTTTCACGTGTCTCGTGGTACTCTGGATCCTGCTGGGTCTTAACTCGTTTTCCCGTACGGGGCTTTCACCCTCTCTGGCAGACTGTTCCAAAGTCTTTCCGGTAACGATTCAATTCCCGTGTGCAGTCCGAACCCCGCAGTGCACGCACTGCGGTTTGGGCTCTTCCGCGTTCGCTCGCCGCTACTTACGGAATCACTGTTGTTTTCTCTTCCTCCGCCTACTTAGATGTTTCAGTTCAGCGGGTTCCCGGCTGTACGCTATGGATTCACGCACGGTCACTGCAGCTCTTCTGCAGTAGGTTTCCCCATTCGGAAATCTGCGGATCAATAGATATTTGCTCTTCCCCGCAGCTTATCGCAGCTTATCACGTCCTTCATCGGCTCTTAGTGCCAAGGCATCCGCCCTACGCTCTTTTTTGTTTAACCTCTTACATGTTCTCTAGCGTAAGAACATGCGGGTTGGTCGCTCTGCTTACACAGAGCATACGTTTATATCTTGGATACGACTTGCGTCGTATCACCTCGGATGTCTAGATATTCTAAAATTGAATATTCATTCTGTATGCGATTTTCAAGGTGCAAAATGGGATTAAGTGGACTCGAACCACCGACCTCACGCTTATCAGGCGTGCGCTCTAACCGGCTGAGCTATAATCCCTTTCAAATCCGGCGCCCGCCTATTCTTCCATGCCGTTACCAGCATAGTACCTTCGGCCGTCTTCCTCTTAACCGTCGTGTTCGGGATGGGAACGGGTGTTTCAAGAAGACGCATCGACACCGGATATCCGGTGTGAACCTTTCATCAAAAACCAGACAGCACAAACAACCCTTACTCTTTCCTTAGAAAGGAGGTGATCCAGCCGCACCTTCCGATACGGCTACCTTGTTACGACTTCACCCCAGTTATCCGCCCCGCCTTCGGCAGCTCCCTCCCTAAGGTTGGGTCACTGACTTCGGGCGTTGCTGACTCCCATGGTGTGACGGGCGGTGTGTACAAGACCCGGGAACGTATTCACCGCGACATGCTGATTCGCGATTACTAGCAATTCCAGCTTCGTGCAGTCGAGTTGCAGACTGCAGTCCGAACTGAGACGTTATTTTTGAGCTTTGCTTAAACTCGCGTTCTCGCTTCTCTTTGTTAACGCCATTGTAGCACGTGTGTTGCCCAAATCATAAGGGGCATGATGATTTGACGTCATCCCCGTCTTCCTCCCGGTTATCCCGGGCAGTCTCGCCGGAGTGCCCAGCTTTACCTGCTGGCTACCGGCAATAGGGGTTGCGCTCGTTGCGGGACTTAACCCAACATCTCACGACACGAGCTGACGACAACCATGCACCACCTGTCACTCCTGTCCCGAAGGAAAGCACTCATTACGGTGCGGTCAGAAGGATGTCAATATTTGGTAAGGTTCTTCGCGTTGCTTCGAATTAAACCACATGCTCCACTGCTTGTGCGGGTCCCCGTCAATTCCTTTGAGTTTCATTCTTGCGAACGTACTCCCCAGGTGGAATACTTATTGCGTTTGCGACGGCACCGATGCCCTTCGGGCACCAACACCTAGTATTCATCGTTTACCGCGTGGACTACCAGGGTATCTAATCCTGTTTGCTCCCCACGCCTTCGAGCCTCAACGTCAGTTTTCGTCCAGCAGGCCGCCTTCGCCACCGGTGTTCTTCCTAATATCTACGCATTTCACCGCTACACTAGGAATTCCGCCTGCCCCTCCGATACTCAAGCTTTGCAGTTTCCAAAGCAGTCCCGCGGTTAAGCCGCGGGCTTTCACTTCAGACTTGCAGAGCCGTCTGCGCTCCCTTTACACCCAGTAAATCCGGATAACGCTTGCCCCCTACGTATTACCGCGGCTGCTGGCACGTAGTTAGCCGGGGCTTCTTACTCAGGTACCGTCATTTTCTTCCCTGCTGATAGAGCTTTACATACCGAAATACTTCTTCACTCACGCGGCGTCGCTGCATCAGGGTTTCCCCCATTGTGCAATATTCCCCACTGCTGCCTCCCGTAGGAGTTTGGGCCGTGTCTCAGTCCCAATGTGGCCGGTCATCCTCTCAGATCGGCTATCGATCGTCGCTTTGGTGGGCCGTTACCCCGCCAACTGGCTAATCGAACGCGGGTCCATCTCATACCACCGGAGTTTTTACCCCCGCACCATGCGGTGCTGTGGTCTTATGCGGTATTAACAGTCGTTTCCAACTGTTATTCCCCTGTATGAGGCAGGTTACCCACGCGTTACTCACCCGTCCGCCACTCGAAATAAAGTCTTCCGCCCGAAGGTTTCCGTCTCCACTTCTCGTTCGACTTGCATGTGTTAAGCACGCCGCCAGCGTTCATCCTGAGCCAGGATCGAACTCTCAAATTTAAGTTTGTTCGTTCCGGTCAAAATAACGTTGGTCTTTCTCAGTTATTTTACCCGTTATTACTTGGTTTGGTTCTTTTTTGAAATTCTTTTGGAAGCTCACGGACACATTCGAAAGATGTCCGCGAGCCCTCTGTTTTCACAGAGATTTCAGGGTTGTTTGTACTGTCTGATCTTTGATTTTCAAGGTCCTTTTAGGTTGTCTCGCCCTTCAGGCGCAACTCCCTTACTTTATCACTTTGAGTTTTTCCTGTCAACACTTTTTTAAAGTTTTTTCAGGGTGACTCAAGCGGAGAAAGAGGGATTTGAACCCTCGCGCCGGTATTACCCGACCTACCCCCTTAGCAGGGGGGCCTCTTCGGCCTCTTGAGTATTTCTCCAGAAACGAATTGCTACGCTATTATAACGGATGTTTTCGCCATCTGTCAACGGATAAAAGCTATTTTTTTGAATCTTTTTAAGGCTTTATTTTCCAGGCGCAGCAATTTGTTTTTTTCTTCTATATCTTGTTGTTTCTTATTTGTTGCTTTCTATATCTTCACTGTCCTCGCCGGATTCGGCGCCGTCCTCATTCTCCTGTACGGCACTCATGTTTTCTTTTACCATTGCGATTCCGGCGATTCTGATTTCTTCCTCACCGTCCCGCTCAATATTCATGAGTTTCACACCGGACGCAAGACGTCCGTACTTGGAAATATCACCGACCGAAATCCGTATCATGACACCGGTATTCGTAATCAGCAGCATCTCCTGATCCTCCCGAACCAGCTTTGCACCGATCAGGAATCCCGTCTTATCCGTCAGTTTATGGCAGAGGTTACCGTAGCCACCGCGGTTTTGGGCGTGAAACTCTGTGAGTTCCGTACGCTTACCCATACCATAGGCCGTGACTGTCAATAGTTCTTCGCCCTGCGCCGTAAGCTGCATCGCAACGACCGCATCGCCCTCGCGGAGTGCAATGCCCTTGACACCGTAGGAATTTCTTCCTGTGACACGGACTGTCTCCTCGGAGAAAAGTATACTCTGCCCGTTTTGCGTCACCAGAAGTACATCTTCCGTACCGCGGCTCGCCTTAACACCTATGAGTTCATCATCCTCGCGGAGCGCAATCGCCGCCAGTCCGTTACTCCGAACATTCATATAGGCGCTGAGCTCGGTCTTCTTGACCATGCCCTGTTTGGTTGCCATAAAGAGATACTTGGCCCCGCCCTTCTTCCGATAAGATATCATGGCCGTGACTTTTTCATCCGCTTGCAACTGCAGGAGATTTACGATTGCCGTGCCGCGCGCCGTTCGGCTCGCATCCGGAATCTGATACACCTTGAGTCGATACAATCTTCCCTTATTGGTGAAGAAATCAATCGGACGATGCGTCGTGGTCATCAGAAGATCGGTGATGAAATCATCCTCTATAGTCTGCATGCCCCGGATTCCCTTGCCACCGCGTGCCTGATTCCGGAAATAATCAGGATTCATCCGCTTAATATAGCCGCGGTTTGTCATCGCGACAATAACAGTCTCATCCGGAATCAAATCCTCTGCTTCCATCTCGTCACTGATGCCGAAACCGGTTCTTCTGTCACCCCCATATTTTTCCGCGATGAGATCAATCTCTTCTTTGATGACCGCAAGCAACTTTTTCTCATCCGCCAGAATGCTTTTATAATAGGCAATCTTTTTTTCAAGCTCACGATATTCCGCTTCCAGCTTCTCGCGCTCCAAGCCGGTCAGCGCACGAAGACGCATGTCGACAATGGCCTGTGCCTGCACCTCTGTAAGCCCAAACCGCTCCATCAGGTTTTGCTTTGCCAGTGCTACGCTTCTGCTCTCCCGAATGATGCGGATTACCTCGTCGATGTGATCCAGGGCAATCAAAAGTCCCTGTAAAATATGCGCCCTCTCCTCTGCTTTGTTCAAATCATATCTGGTTCTTCGCGTCACCACATCTTTCTGGTGTTCCAGATAGTACTCGAGCATTTGCAGAAGATTCAGGACTCTGGGCTCATTGCCGACCAGCGCGAGCATAATGACACCGAAAGTATCCTCGAGCTGTGTATGTTTCAGCAGACGATTCAGGACAATCTGCGGATTCACATCTTTTCTGAGCTCAATGACAATCCGCATTCCCTCGCGGTTTGACTCATCGCGAAGATCCGTAATTCCATCCACGCGCTTGTCGCGCACCAAATCCGCAATTTTCTCAATGAGTCTCGCCTTATTGACCAGATACGGAAGCTCCGAGACCACAATGCGATGCTTTCCGTTCTGCATCGGCTCGATATTGGTTACGGCGCGAACACGAATTTTTCCTCTTCCGGTCCGATATGCCTCCAGTACACCGCTCTTTCCGAGTATCGTGGCGCCGGTCGGAAAATCCGGTCCCTTGACACGAGCCATCACTTCTTCCAGCGCGGTCTCCCTGTCTGCAATTCTGTTGTCAATGATACAGTCGACGGCGCCGACAATTTCCCGCAGATTATGCGGCGGTATATTGGTCGCCATACCGACCGCAATACCCTGCGCACCGTTAACCAACAAATTCGGGAAACGGCTCGGCAGCACCACAGGCTCCTGCTCCGTCTCATCAAAATTCGGAACAAAGTCCACTGTGTCCTTGTTGATGTCGGCAATCATCTCCATCGCAATATGGGAGAGTCTTGCCTCGGTATATCGCATGGCCGCCGCGCCGTCGCCATCAATGGATCCGAAGTTTCCGTGTCCGTCGACCAGACAATTCCGCATGGCCCATTCCTGTGCCATATTGACAAGAGCGCCGTAAATCGATGAGTCGCCGTGCGGGTGATATTTACCCATGGTATCACCGACGATACGCGCACACTTTCTGTGGGCTTTGTCCGGTCCGTTGTTCAATTCGAACATGGAATACAGGATACGCCGTTGCACCGGCTTCAGGCCGTCTCTCACATCCGGCAACGCCCGCGCCGCAATGACAGACATTGCATAGTCGATGTACGACTTCTCCATTGTTTTTTTCAGATCAACCTCTTTGATCTGATCAAATACATTTGGTTCCATTCATGGCCCCCGTTTCGTCAAATATCAAGATTTTTCACATACTTTGCGTTGTTCTCGATGAATTCCCGGCGCGGCTCCACCTGATCTCCCATCAAAGTCGTAAACGTGAGTTCCAATTCCGAGCGGGCATCTTCATCCATGCTGACGCGGAGCAGAACGCGCCGCTCCGGATCCATTGTCGTCTCCCAGAGCTGTTCCGCATCCATTTCTCCGAGTCCCTTATAGCGCTGAATCTTATTGCTGTCGTCTCTGCCGACTTCCTGCAGAATCTGATTCAATTCCTCATCCGAGTATGCGTACCAGATTCGCTTGCCCTTTTCCAGCTTGTAGAGCGGCGGCTGCGCCAGATAGACATAGCCCTCCTGAATGAGTTCCGGCATAAAGCGGTAGATGAAGGTCAGCATCAGGGTTGCGATATGTGCGCCGTCGACATCGGCATCGGTCATGATGATAATCTTGTGGTAACGCAGTTTTGCAAGATCAAAGTCCTCGTGAATGCCGGCACCGAAGGCGGTAATCATCGCCTTAATTTCCGCATTGCTATAGACGCGGTCCATTCTCGCCTTTTCCACATTGAGGATTTTTCCGCGCAGCGGCAAAATCGCCTGTGTTTTCCGGTCTCTGGCCGTCTTTGCGGAACCGCCTGCCGAATCTCCCTCGACGATAAAAATCTCGCACTCCTCCGGATTTTTGCTGGAACAGTCTGCGAGCTTACCGGGCAATGCCACGCCGTCCAGCGCGGATTTTCTGCGTGTCAGATCGCGCGCCTTTCTGGCTGCCGCGCGTGCACGCTGGGCAAGAATTGCCTTGTCGCAAATCTGCTTTGCCACAGTAGGATTCTGCTCCAGAAAATAAGTGAGCTGCTCGCTGAGCACAGAGCTGACCGCACCCGCAACCTCGGAATTTCCCAATTTTTGCTTGGTCTGTCCCTCAAACTGCGGATTCTCCACCTTGACGGAGACAATGGCCGTGAGCCCCTCCCGGAGATCCTCACCGCTCAGATTCTCTTCATTGTCCTTTAAGAGCTTCCGATTTCGCGCGTAATCGTTAAATGTCTTCGTGATGGCATTCTTAAATCCGGTCAGGTGTGTGCCGCCTTCCGGCGTATTGATGTTATTCACGAATGTGAATATATTTTCATTGAAACCGTCGTTGTGCTGCATCGCAACTTCGACCATCACACCTTCCCGCTTGTCCTCGCAGTCGATAATCTGCTCATAGAGCACTTCTTTGCCGCGATTTAAATATTGCACAAACTCACGGATGCCTCCCTCGAAGTGAAAGCAGTCTTTTTTTCCGTCATTGCGCTCATCGCTGAGTGTGATTTTTAGGTTTTTGGTCAGGAAAGCTGTCTCCCGGAGACGCACACGCAAGGTCTCATAATCATATACCGTAGTCTCAAAAATCTCCGGATCCGGTAAAAAGTGAACTTCCGTGCCGTGTAATTCTGTACTCACTTCTTCGACCACATGAAGCGGAACCGTCGTCTTGCCGCGCGCAAACTCTTCTTCGTAGCACTTTCCGTTGCGATATACTTTCACCTTTAGCCAGGTAGAGAGCGCATTCACGACAGAAGCACCGACACCGTGCAGACCGCCGGATACTTTATAACCTCCGCCGCCAAACTTTCCGCCCGCATGCAACACCGTAAAAACCACTTCAATCGCAGGAAGTCCCATTTTCTTTTGAATATCAACCGGAATGCCACGCCCGTTGTCTTTGACCGTCACCGAATTGTCTCTGTGAACCATCACTTCAATTTCACTGCAATAACCGGCCAGTGCTTCATCGACCGAATTATCCACAATTTCATATACGAGGTGATGCAATCCCCGCGAAGAGGTCGATCCTATGTACATACCAGGTCTTTTCCGGACTGCCTCCAGACCTTCCAACACCTGAATTTGATCAGCATTGTATTCTTCGCTCATGCACTTTCCTCCTCTGATACTTCTGTCACCGTTCCTGTTCTCACCAGGAATTTCTTGTCAATTTGAAAGCCATCTTGCAACAAGTTATCCATTCCTGTACTCGTCAAAACGGTCTGCACATTCCGAATACTCTTTAAGAGCTGTTTCTGTCTGGTTGTATCTAGCTCTGAGAGCACATCATCCAGAAGAAAAACCGGATTCTCACCGCATTCTCTCTGCATCAACGAAAATTCCGACAGTTTCACGGCAAGGGCCGCACTTCGCTGCTGCCCCTGTGAGCCGAATTTTCGCAAATCCATCTCTTCTTCCTCGCCCTGCTGCAAATAAAAAGCAATATCATCCCGATGCGGTCCGACAGAACTTGTCTTTTGTCGCAGATCAGACTCCCGATTCTTCTTTACCGCTGCCGCAAAACAATCTTCTGAGACATTGGCCTCGTAAAAAAGATGCAGTTGCTCACGCTTTCCGGTCAATGCCGCGTATTTTTCCACGCAGATTTCGTTGAGCTGCTTCAAAAAGACCGCGCGACTTTGCATCAGTGCGGTTCCCGCCGATACCAGCTGTGCGTCCCAGAGATCCAATGTCTCCAGCAGGGAGGGACGAAAAACCAATTCCTTTAACAGCTTATTTCGCTGCTGCAATACCCTGTTATACTGCAGAAGTTCTTTTACATAGCGCCGATTGAGTTGACATAACTCCATATCAAGAAAACGCCTGCGCTCTGCGGGACCGCTCTTGATCAGATTCAGATCCTCCGGAGAAAATACAACCATACGGGCAATTCCGTATAATTCGCTGGTTCGCCGAAGCGGAATACCGTCCACCGCTATGCCCTTCGTTCCGTTCTTCCGGAGATGAATGTCAATCCGGTGGGGAATCTCCTTGCTCTGCAGCAACAGTTTGATGTGCGCCTCGGTCTCGCCGAGACGAATCAACTCCCTATCCTTACCGGCGCGGTGTGATTTTCCGCCGGCACAGTAATAGAGTGCTTCTAGAAGATTGGTCTTTCCCTGTGCATTATCCCCGTAGAGTAGGTTACTGCCTGCGGAAAATTGAAATTTTCCGCAGCGATAGTTCCTGAAGTTTTCAAGCTCCAACGATTCGATAATCATGCCCGTCAAAGGAGAAACAATCTCCCGGATGTAACTTGCGCCCGCGCCGCTCTTCCACCTCACCGTTCACAGAGACTTTTCCTCCCTGAATGGCGTACTTTGCATCGGAACCGAGATCACAGGCCCCCGACAATTTCAGCGCCTGATCCAGTTTAATATAAGCATCTTTAATCCTGACTTCGTTCACTTCAATATCCTCTCGACTTATGCGACAAAATTGACCGGCAAAATCAGATAGACAAAACTGTCGTGTTCATCCCGCAAAAAACAGGGTGATTTTGCATTGGTAAAATACAGGGTCACCGTCTCATCATCGATTGCGCGAAGCGCATCCATCAAAAACTTGGGATTAAACGCAATCAAAAGATCTTTTCCGGTTTTCTCACAGGGAAGCTCACCATCCATCGAACCATAGGACGATTTGACTTTCAGTGCGAGCTTCTGATCACCGATATCAAGGATAATCGGTTTGTGATCGCTCTCTTTAATCAGAATGGTCGAGCGATCGATGTTGCTGAGCAGCTTAACCCGGTTAATTTCCAGTTTGGTCGCATAGTCCTTGGAGAGCATATGCTCAATCTTAAAGTACTCTCCCTCAATCAGTCTGGAAAGAACCATCGTTCCTTCAAATGAGAACAGCACATGATTTTTGGAGAAAAAGAGTTCTACCTCTTTTTCGTTGTCATCCTCCATAATCTTGCTGATTTCATTCATGGTTTTGCCCGGAATAATCGCATGGAAGGTCTCATCTCCCTCGCGAAGCGTCACATTTCTGACAGCGACGCGGTGACCGTCCAAGGCCACAAACGTAGCAACGCGTCCTTTGATATTGACAAACTCACCGCCCATCATCTTATTGCTGTCATTCAATGCCGCCGCAAAGATTGTCTTCCGGATTACCTCCTTCAGCGTAAACTGTGTGAGGCACAATCTGTGTTCTTTCTCAATCTGCGGGAGATAGGCGAATTCTTCTCCGTCTCTGCCGGGAATGGTGAATAGTACATCGCTGCAAGAAATTCTCGTCGTGAAAGTCTGGTCTGTCTCGATGTTGACGAGCTCTTCTCCGCCTTCCAGCTTGCGGATGATGTCGCTGACCAGTCGCGCATCCAGCGCTACTTTTCCCTTTTCACTGACAATGCCCTCTACTTTGGTTGAAATGCCGAATTCCGAATCATTCGCAATGAGAGTCACGCCGTCTTCCGAAGCATCGAATAAGATGCAGCTCAAAATCGGGTTGGTTGTTCTGGTCGGAATGGCTCTGGAAACAATCCCCAGAGCGGTTGTGAGTTTTTCTTTGTTGAACGCGAGCTTCATAGAGCCGTCCTCTCTTTCATATTCATCCCGTAATCATAATAATAGGGGCTGTGAGTATGTGAGAATCCACCGGAAAGGCGCAAAACAGCGTGCTTTTCCACTTGGAAACTGTCGTGGAAATCATACCGGATTCTCGCAGTGGCTTGTGAATTACTGTGCAGAAATCTTTTTCTTTAGAACAGTCACGGTGCCGGAGGTATCGGGGTTATCCTCAACCTCTGTGGATATCTTTTTGATGGCGTAGAGGACTGTCGTATGGTCTTTTCCGCCGAAATGTGCGCCGATCTGCTGGAGAGAGACTTCAGTCATTTCACGACACAGATACATTGCGACCTGTCTGGCAGTCGCAAGCTCTTTGGTTCGCTTGGTGCCGACCAAATCGAGTTCGGAGATTCCGTAGTGTTCCGCGACGACCTGAATGATAAATTGCGGTGTGATTTCCTGCTTTACATTGGGATCAATGATATCGCGGAGCACATTTTGAGCGAGCTCCAGGTTGACTTCCATGTGATTCAGCTTGCCGAAAGCGACGATTTTTGTCAGCGAGCCCTCGAGTTCACGGATATTGCTTCGCACATTGGAGGCGATATATTGAATAACTTCGTTGTCGACATTGATGTGATCCAGTTCCTCGCGTTTTCTGAGAATGGCCATGCGCGTCTCGTAATCCGGCGGCTGGATGTCAACGGTGAGTCCCCATTCAAAACGAGAACGCAGTCGGTCTTCCAGGGTTGCGAGTTCCTTCGGCGGTTTATCCGAGGAGATGATAATCTGCTTCTTTGCGCCGTGCAGCGCATTGAAGGTATGGAAAAATTCCTCCTGGGTTCTGTCCTTTCCTATTATAAATTGTATGTCATCGATCAATAACACATCGATATAGCGGTACTTGTCGCGAAATTCTGTCGTTGTGAAATTGTTTTTGCTTCGAATAGCTTCAATCAGCTCATTGGTGAAGGATTCGCTCGTCACATACTGTACCTTGGCGCTCGGATTGTGTTGAAGTACAAAATGTGCGATGGACTGCATCAAATGTGTTTTTCCGAGTCCCACACCTCCGTAAATGAAAAGTGGATTATAACTTTCTCCTGGATTTTCGGCGACTGCGAGAGAGGCGGCATGAGCAAGGTTATTGTTTTTACCGACGACAAAGGTATCGAAGGTATAGCGGGGATCCAGCTTTGCATTGGACAAAATCTGCTGACTCACCGGCTTTGTGCGATTGCCGGCAGACTGTTCTTCTTTGGCGCTGTAAAAGGCCAGGCGGCAGGATAGTCCGGTTACCGCTTCGACGGCAGCTTCAATAATGCCTGCATAGCGTCCGGAAACAAAAGTCTGGAAGCCCGCATTGGGCAGATTATCGTTTTCTTCCGGAATTTCGACAAACAGCTGGATGTTTCCATCTGAATTCTGGAGCAGATGGTGTGGTTTTAGCGGAGAAATCCACATGCCGTAGGAAATCTCCGAAATTTCAAATTCGTTTCTGATATAGGCCAGTATATCCGGCCATTGGTTTACGATTGCTTGGAACGCTGCGTTTTGCTCCATAATCAAAGACTCCTTTGCCGCGTTTGGGGATAAATCGTTTTCAGTATAGCAAAAAGACAGGATAATCTCAACGCAATCAAAATGAGGGTTGTGGATAAGTCTGTGAGCATCTCGTGAACTGCATGTGACGAGATGAGGAAAAAGAGCGGATTATCGGTTTACACAAATGGGAAAAACACAGCTGTGGATGAAAGGCAGAAGAAATTTTCCGCATTTACACAGGGAATAAAGGCGCATGATAGGCCGAATGTTTGAAATAGTTCAGGCAGATGAGGGAGTTATCAACGAGTTACTCACAAAATGTGAATAACATTATGTAAAGTTAAAATTTAAGTCGTGCTTATTGTATACAATTAGTTATCAACAAAAAGATGTGGAGAATCTGAATAACTTAGAGGAAGAAGTCACGGTTATCCACAGAATCGCAGTACAAATTGTTGAAACGAAGATTCAATATTTTGTAAGATACAGAAGCACTTATTTTAAGTGCGAATATGCGTGGAATGCGGGATGGAAAGTTCTTGACGAAAAAGGCACAGTTCCGTATAATAAGCAGGAATATTCCCACGTTTGCGTGATATCTCCGGAAACTGCTTCCGGTAGGAGCTGAGAGATCAGGGCCGGTTGGGAAAATGCTAGGAAGTGAGGAGGTGTTCTGACAATGAGAAAGGGTACAATGACATTCCAGCCGCACAATGCGCAGAAGTTCCGTGTACATGGATTCCGTGCTCGCATGGCGACCAAGGGTGGAAGAAAAGTTCTGGCTGCCAGAAGAGCAAAGGGCAGAGCGAGACTGACAGTTTAAAATTTGATCGGCATTCGCGTCGAAGAACAATGGGGTTGTCTGACGACGACCCCTTTCTTTTTCGCTTTGTCTGTGCACTTGAAATTATATGAATGCAAAGGATTAAGAGGAATGAGACGCTTTCCGTCGATCAAAGACAATTGCGAATTCCGACAGATTTATGAGAGCGGCGGAACCAGAGCTGACCGTAATCTGGTGCTCTATCTGTGTTTCCGCCCTGCGGGAGACTCGCGCATTGGTATCAGTGCATCAAAAAAAATTGGAAACAGTGTTGTAAGACATCGCGTGACGAGAGTTTTGCGCGAGATATTTCGATTACACCGCCATGCATTCACATCACCCTGTGATTTGATCTTCGTCGTGCGAAAAGACGGCGCCAAGCAGGATTACCGTACATTGGAAGCCTCGTTTCTGAAGCTTTGCAGGGCACAGGGAATTTTAGAGGAGGCAAGGTGCTGAAGAAAATTTTGCTCTGCTCGATTCGTTTTTATCGGAGAGCACTCTCTCCCTATAAATGGCGTTGTCATTGCAGGTTTTATCCGACTTGTTCGCAATATGCGCTGGAAGCAATTGAAAAATATGGCGCATGGAAGGGTGGAAAGTTAGCACTCTTCCGTATTTTGCGTTGTAATCCTTTTTCAAAGGGCGGATATGACCCGGTTCCGTAAAACCGAAATAATAGGAGGCAAGCTTTGGAACTCATCTTTTTAACCAAGTCATCCGTGCCGATTATCGGACAGGTTGCTTTTGTCTTGGGCATGATTATGGACGCGCTGTTTCGTTTTACGAGCCAGTTCGGCATTACCAACATCGGCCTCAGCATTATTTTATTTACCATTATCACGAACCTGCTGATGTGGCCGCTCACCGTGTCGCAACAGAAGTCTTCCAAGCTGATGAGCGTCATGCAGCCGGAACTTCAGGCGGTACAAAAGAAGTATAAGGGAAAGACAGATCAGGTGTCGATGGCACGCATGCAGGCAGAGACGCGAGCGGTTTATCAGAAGTACGGGACGAGCATGAGCGGCAGCTGCCTCTTCCTGCTGATTCAGATGCCGATTCTGTTCGGCTTGTATCAGGTTATTTATAAAATTCCCGCTTATGTGCCGTCGGTCTATAAAGTTTTTGAAAGCGTCGCTTCACCGTTGATGCAGCAGAGAAATTTTGTGAGCACATTGACGGAACTGGCACCGAAGGTAAAGCCGCCGCTCACGGATGCCGCGACGGTACAAAACGTAATCGATCTCCTCTATAAGTTTACGCCCGCACAGTGGAGCAGCCTCGAGCAGGCCTATCCGGCGCTGTCCTCTACGATTTCCGCGGCTTCGGCAGAAATTGCAAAGATGAACTATTTCCTGGGGGTCAATCTGGCGACACCGCCGTTCCAGGGCATCGATCATCCGAATTTTGCCTGGATTATTCCGGTCCTCTCGGCTGCTGTTCAGTGGTATTCCGCAAAACTCATGACCGCAGGCACAAAGAACAATAAAGCCAAGGTTGATGAGGACAACATGATGGCACAGCAGATGCAGAGCATGAATACGATGATGCCGATCATGTCGCTCTTCTTCTGCTTTACGCTCCCCGCGGGTATCGGTATTTACTGGGTTGCCAGCGGACTTTGCCGTATGATCCAGCAGCTCGTCATCAACGCACAGCTTGATAAGATGGATGTCGATGAGATTGTGAGAAAGAATACGGAAAAGGCGAATGAAAAGGCCATCCGTGAGGGTAAGAATCCGGCATTGGTAAAGAGCAACTCGGATAAGCTTCTCCGTGAGGTAAAACGACAGGAGGAAGCAGAGAAAAACGAGGAAGAGCGTCAGCGTCAGCGCACGGAGAAGACGGTAAAGCAGGTCGAAGAATCGACGGCTTACTATCAGAAGAATGCGAAGCCCGGTTCACTTGCCTCCAAGGCAAATATGGTCGCAATGTACGATGAGCGGTTAGCTGAGAAGCGCAGAAACAAGAAGGATAAAGGAAGCGATATCTCGAGCGGAGAGAACAGCAATGAAAACTGAAGTCACTGTGACAGGGAAGACTTATGACGAAGCATTGACAAAGGCTCTCCTGGAGCTGGGGACAACAAGCGAGCGCTTGGAAGTATCCGTCCTGGAACAGGGAAGTGCGGGTCTGCTGGGATTCATCGGAAGTAAACCCTGGAAGCTCCGTGCGGTTCTGAAGACAGAGCCGATTGGACGGGAAAGCCAAACCGACGAGCCCGCTTCCGAAGAACCGGTTGCCGAAGAAGCAGTAAAAGCAGAAGAAGTGATTCCGGTGGCAGAAAGCGGTGCGGAAGCACCGGAGGAAGTCAGGGAAGTCGAAGAAACGGTGGTTACGGTAGAAGAAGAAACGGCCGTGACAGCCCCGGAAGCGCCGAAGGAGAACAAAAAGGTCGGCAGTGAAACAGGAATTACGGCTGCGCTGGAAGCAGGAAAAAGCAGCGGAACAGCTTTTTTGCGGGAGCTTTTTGCAACGCTCAAGCTCAAGGCAGAGATAGAGAGTGATAGTCGCGCCGCAGAGAAGGCATTGTTTTTCCGGGTGCGCGGTGAAAATCTGGGTGCGCTGATCGGAAAACGCGGACAAACCCTCGATGCTCTGCAGTATCTGCTGGGGCATGTTGTGAACAGGCAGCAGGATGCCTTCTTGCGTGTCAAACTTGATATTGGCTCGTACCGGGAAAAGCAGGAAAATAAGTTGAGAGGCTTTGCCAGAAATGCTGCGCGCCGCGTAAAACAGAGCGGTGAATCGCTGGCCCTTGATCCTATGACGCCGAATGAGAGACGTATTATTCATGCCGCGTTGCAGCGCGATCGCTATGTGACTACGCATTCCGAAGGAGAAGGTGAGAAGCGCCATGTCGTGATCACCCTCCGGAAAGACGCCGACAGGCAGAAAAAAGAAGAGTCAATCAAATAAGTGTGAGGAGCTGTCGGCAGAAAAATTGCTGACAGCTTTTCATTTTCCGGATGGAGAGGAGAAAAGTTTGCGAGAAGAACGGGATACCATTGCAGCGATTGCGACCGCACTGGGAGAGGGAGGCATCGGGATTGTGAGAATCAGTGGTCCGGAAGCACTCCGGATTGCCGACAGCATCCTGGATCGTCCTGTTTCGGAGGCGGCAGGGTATACGGTGCATTACCGGCATGTAAAGGAGCAGTCGCTCATCCTGGATGAAGTATTGGTGACAGTCTTTCGCGCGCCGCACAGTTTCACGGCGGAGGACAGCGTGGAGATCAATTGTCACGGCGGTCTTTATCTACTGCAGGCTGTTTTAAACGCTGTGCTTTCAGCCGGTGCCAGAATGGCAGAACCGGGAGAATTTTCAAAACGGGCATTTCTGAACGGACGCATGGATCTGAGTCAGGCGGAAGCCGTCATGGATTTGATTCAGGCAAAGAATTCCCATGCGCTGCGGGCCGCGGTCAATCAACTGGATGGCAGATTGTCGGAAAAGATCCATTTGCTCCGGACAGGTATTTTGGATGAGCTTGCCTGGATTGAAGCTGCGCTGGATGATCCCGAAAATTATGATTTAACGGGGTATCCGCACAAGCTCGAGGAGCGAATTCATGGCTTTATACAGTCGCTCGAAGAGTTGCTCCGGACGGCAGATAACGGGAAACTCCGGAGGGAGGGAATTCCGACCGTCATTTTGGGCTTGCCCAATGCCGGAAAATCCTCGCTGATGAATTTGCTGACACGTGAGGAGTCCGCAATTGTGACCGAGATTGCCGGCACAACGAGGGATATCTTGACAGAACAGGTTAGACTCGGAGAACTTACGCTCGTGTTATCGGACACCGCGGGAATTCGGGAGAGTGAAGACAGAATCGAACAGATAGGCGTGGCCCGTGCCAAACAGGCAGCCGCAGCCGCAGCCTTAATTCTTCTCGTACTGGATGCATCCAAGCCGCTCTGTGAGGAAGAACGTGCACTTCTCTCCTATGCCGCAGCACAGCACACCATTGTTTTGCTGAATAAAGCTGATTTATCACAACAGATTTCAAAAGAAGAAATACAAAACTGCGGTGCCGCAACCGTCCTTTCATTCTCGGCGCGGCGCGGAGACGGCCTGGAGGCATTGGAGCGGGCAGTGACCGCACTTTTCTTCGGCGGTGAATTTGACAATCAAAGTGAGGAACTCGCGATTAATGCGCGCCATAAAGAGGCCCTGACGGAGGCAAAGGAAAGTCTGCACAATGTGGAAGCCTCGATTGCGGCAGGGATGCCGGAGGATTTCTTTTCGATTGATCTGGCGGCGGCATATCGCGCACTGGGTACTGTGACCGGGGACAGTGTGGAAGACGACGTGGTCAATCGTATTTTTGAAAAGTTTTGCACAGGAAAGTAAACGGAATGATAGAAGAAAGATATGATGTGATTGTGGTCGGCGCGGGACATGCCGGCTGTGAGGCAGCGTTGGCTGCGGCGCGACTGGGGCTCACAACAATTATATTTACCGTGAGCGTAGATTCGATTGCATTGATGCCCTGTAATCCGAATATAGGCGGAACGTCCAAGGGGCATCTGGTGCGGGAACTGGATGCGCTCGGCGGAGAGATGGGACATGTAATTGATAAGACATTTATTCAGTCTCGTATGCTGAATGAATCCAAGGGACCTGCCGTTCACTCGCTGCGCGCGCAGGCGGATAAGCAGGCGTATATCGGGGAGATGCGGCGGGTATTGGAACAAAATCCACGAATTACCATTCGTCAGGCTGAGATATCCACAATTTTAACAGAGGATGCTGTGGATAAGCTGGGGAAAAAACGGTGTATCGGTGTAAAAACGGTCTCCGGCAGTTGCTATTACGGCGAGGCTGTGGTATTGGCGACAGGGGTTTATCTCAATGCGCGCTGTGTGTTTGGTGAGGTGAGCGAGGCAACCGGCCCCAACGGGCTGAAGGCTGCCACGCATCTCACGGCCTCTCTCCTGTCACTTGGCATTGAAATGCGGCGATTTAAAACAGGCACACCTGCGCGGGTGGACGGTAAAACCGTGGACTATTCCAAGATGGAGGAACAGAAGGGAGATGTTCCGGTTGTCCCCTTCTCCTTTGATACGGATCCGGAAACGGTACAGCGTGAACAGGTGAGCTGCTGGCTCACACACACGGGGGCGGAGGTCAAGCGTCTGATTCAGGAAAATATCTCGCGCTCTCCGCTCTACAACGGCAGTATCCACGGAACAGGACCGCGCTACTGCCCCTCCATTGAGGATAAGGTGATGAAGTTCCCGGATAAAGAGGGGCATCAGATCTTTGTGGAACCGGAGGGACTTTATACCGATGAGATGTACCTCGGCGGAATGTCGTCATCCCTGCCGGAAGATGTGCAGTATGCGGTCATTCATGCGACGCCGGGGCTTGAGCATGCCGTCATTGTCCGCAATGCGTACGCGATTGAGTATGACTGCATTGATGCGAGGCAGCTGACGGCAGCGCTGGAATTCAAGAAAATTCCGGGGTTATTTGCGGCGGGACAGCTGAACGGGAGTTCTGGTTATGAAGAGGCGGCTGCACAGGGATTGATGGCGGGCATCAATGCGGCACAGAAGGTACTTGGGAAAGAACCTTTTCTTTTAACACGAGCGGAGGCTTACATTGGGGTCTTGATCGATGACCTTGTGACTAAGGAGAGCCATGAGCCGTATCGAATGATGACTTCTCGCGCGGAATACAGATTGCTTTTGCGTCAGGACAATGCGGATTTGAGATTGTCGGAGCGGGGATATGCGCTGGGCTTGGTCAGTGAGGAAAAGATTTCCAGATTGCGGGCAAAGCGCGCTGCAATTGCATCGGAAAAAAAGCGTCTGACAGAGACTCATATCGGCGCAAGTGCCGGGAATGCTGAGATTCTGACGGCATTGCAGTCGACACCGTTGAAGACAGGGATTTCTCTTGCTGAGCTCATCAAGCGCCCGGAACTAAACTATGATTTGATTGCGCCGCTTGATGCGGAGCGGAAAGCCTTGCCACAAGCTGTGACGGAGCAGGTGAATATCGAACTCAAATATGAAGGTTATATTCGCCGCCAGGAACAACAGGTAAAGCAGTTCAAGCGCCTGGAACATAAACTGCTACCCGAGAATCTGAACTACGAAGAAGTCGGAAGTCTACGCCTCGAAGCCGTTCAGAAACTGAACACACTGAAGCCGCGATCCATCGGCCAGGCTTCTCGAATCTCAGGGGTATCTCCGGCGGATATTTCGGTCTTGCTGGTATGGCTGGAGGCACATCAGTCTCGAAAGGGGGACAGCAAATGACACAGGAGGAAAGAGTATTGTTTGTCCGCGATATGCGGACAGCCCTGGAAGGGTTTTCCGGCACAGAAAAGTTGTCTTTTTTGGATGGACAGATGGAACAGTTCGCAATCTTCTATGAAGATATGCTGGAAAAGAACAAGGTCATGAATCTGACCGGAATTACAGAGCCGCGAGAAGTGATTGTGAAACATTATCTGGATAGCCTTGCACCTGCCGGTCTTCTTGCTGATTTTCCCGCAGAACATGCGAAGTTGTTGGATCTGGGGAGCGGGGCGGGCTTTCCGGGCATTCCGCTGGCAATTGCGTTTCCTGCCTTACAGCTGACACTAATGGACAGTTTAAATAAAAGAGTTGTTTACTTGACAGATGAAATCAAGAAGCTCGGACTGAGTCAGCACACTGCAGCAATTCATGCGCGAGCTGAAGATTTGGCCCGTCAGGCAGAGCAACGTGAAACATATGAGTATTGTACTTCCAGAGCTGTTGCACGTCTCTCTGTACTCTCCGAGTTTTGTCTTCCTTTTGTGAAAGTGGGTGGACAGATGATTGCCTATAAGGCGGGGGATATTGCAGAGGAACTATCGGATGCGAAGTATGCTATCCGGAAACTTGGCGGCGAGCCGGAGCAGGTTATTTCGTTTTCTTTGCCGGAGGATGCCGGAGAACGAAGCCTGGTAGTAATCCGCAAATACCGTGAAACACCGGCTGTGTATCCGAGAAAGGCCGGCATGCCGGCCAAAGAGCCGCTGTGCAATTCTTCACGGAAATCCTGAGTATGTAAAAAGAGCTGAGTCTACGATGCTGGACTCAGCTCTTTTGGTATAGCGATAGCTCACAATAGAGGAAATCAAGTTCTCGGAAGATGTTTCACGTGAAACATCTTTTTTTGTATAAGCTTTTGCCGGTAACAGTGATAAATAATACATGAAAAAACCTATAATCAGTCAAATTCGAGAGCGCAGGAAAAGGTTACGAATGATTCGATATCTTCTATGGGCTTGTACCTAAGTTTATCTTTTATCGCAAATTATCGGTTTGATGCGGACTTAATGCTTCTATTTTAAGGTGGAATTCCCATTGCCGGAAACAAATCAAAATAATTTGCGAGAGGATCTTTTCCTTAGTTCTGCGCAGAAAATGATTCGGGACAATTACCGGTGTGTCGGAAAGCAGCTTATGAAATCGGTGCATCTCCTTCATGTTTGGAGTATGCCCGGAAGTCAATCCGAAAATATCTTATGCAGGAACGGCAGCGTATATGCTTCATGTAAAACAATTACCCGATATCAGTCAATCATTTTGGCTTTTAGATACGGGTACGTTTCCGCTCTGGTTCGGAAATACTTTTTGGCGTGGGGATTATCAACGAGTATCAAATGTTTCACATGAAACCAATCATAGGCATTTGATGCTTGGTTTTGAGCGCGTGTAGATAAGTGAAGCAATTGATGCAGAGAGCCGACTATAGAGATGCCATCACAATTCTCTTTGCGGAGTCACGAAGTTCCTGCGTCTCTGCGATAACACTTGTCGTGATATGTCCGTTGAAAGAAATCAGATGTTTCACATGAAATTTCTTCATAATTTTGGTTAGCTATACTCCTATTTCCGCAGAATGATTACAGTTGTCCTGTACTTTCGCAGAATAAAGCTTTGAAAGAAATCAGCAGTTCTATGTGAAAGCGCTTGTTGAGAATTCAATCTGGCTTAGAGGCTTATAAATGAGTTGAATGATTGATATTGAGGGCTAGGCTAATATAGGTCAATATATAGTCACATACACTGCACCAAAGAATTTCTGCATTTTCCCGTAGAAGGGGTCATCCGAACAGAAGTAGATGTTTCATATATAATCTCCCACTTCAGCTTCAGCTGTCCTTACCTGGGGCGTCCGAAAGTCCTGCGGCTATTCGGCAGAGATGTCACTATATAAATCGATTAGAGAAAGCAGATGTTTTAAGCAAAATATCTTGTTATCACAGCGATTTTTACGGTACCATGCAATTCTCAGTACATTTGCCAGATATATTTCTGCCGAATAAGTATATGTTTCACGTGAAACATATCGCCACGAATATCTATCGAATTAGAATCCTCAAGCTCTATCAGAAGTGTCCGAGATAGCTGCGATTGCTTGCATATTTGTATTGATGTTTTCCTGTCAAATTGAGATAGATGTTTCACCTGAAACATGTAGCCGACAATATCGATAGTCTCGAAATACTTGTAAATGAGCTGGGACGATTTGTGCAGAGCCTGTGCTACAGTGAAAGCATTCGATTCAATCATATCGAAGTATCACGGAATACTTACAATTATCCGTATAGTTGCAGTGGGAAGATTCTATCAAACAGACACAGATGTTTCACGTGAAACATATTGCCACTATTGTCAATTGTCTCAGTATGATTGTAAATGAGTTGAGTTGGGATTGCTGCAGAAAAGGCATTTGAGTCAGTTATATTCGAAGTCTACGGAATCTGTGCGAGTATTTGTACATTCATAGCAAAGAGGCCTGTTAAATAGACACAAATATTTCACGTGGAACAGATGGATGTTAATTTCTATCGGATTCAGGTGGTAACAGATGGGCCAGGTGATTTATGTAGAGGGCCGGACTATAGTGCAGTCCATGCAGTCAATCATATCGGTAGAGCTAGGGGGCCGCTACCTGCCATTATCCGTATATTAGCAGCGATATGACGTTACCAAAGTGAACCGGATGTTCTACCTGAAACTTTTTGCTGCCAAGGCTAACTGCGCGCAGGTGATTACAAATGGACTATGTTGTTCGGAATAAAGTCGGACTACATATAAGAGGCAGTCATAATTGATGTGCTACGGAATCCGTGCAAGTGACTGTACATTCATGGCAACAGGGTCTGTTAAGTAAAAATGGATGTTTCATGTGAAACTTCTTGTTGATAATTTCAAGCACATTCAAAGAGCGTCACGGAACCCATACGAATATTATACCTTTATAGTGACAGGGGCTGTTAAATAGAGATAGATATTTCACATGAAACAGATTGAAGCTAATTTGCTCATATGGACGCGAATAAGCTAAGAAATTCAAACAAGAGCCAGACTATAATAGTGAGTCAACACAATCAATCCTAACCGCAGTAGTGTTACAGAGCCTAACATCCGGAATCCGCACATTGTGGCGATACGGCACTGAAAATAAGACAGAAGGTTTCACGTGAAACATAGTATCGCCGATACTAATCGGACGCAGATGTTTGTAACTGAATGAATCGATTTGTTAATGAGCAAAAGGAGGCAAAGCCAACTAATCTGTAGTTGCAATATCGAAACTGATTTCGGATGTCATATCATAAAATTAGAAGTTGCAATCAAAAGTTCAATGTACAGATCTGATTCGGACGGGAGGGAAAATCTAAGATCAAAATAGAGTTCTGAATATAGATGGTCGGCAATCAGATGCTTTTAGCACTCTGCACATGATGTACAGCTGTTATCTCGAAGGATTTCGGATTGTTCTGACCGGAGTGCGTCCGATGATTTAACTGGAACAAGATCTTGCCAGAACGTGTTTCGCAGACCATCAGTATGCCTGTTCAATCGCAATCAGAGACAGATACTTATAGAATTATAGGGTACTTTTTCGAGTTAAGTTGTGCCGGTTCGTTGGATTTATACAGGGAACAAGGAAAAGGTGCTTTTTGAAGGAAGAATATTTTGAGTAGAGGGTTAAGGTCCTTTGTACATCAACTTGCTCGTTGTTAGTTTGATGTTTCACGTGAAACAAGCCATAAGATTATCAGAAGACAATTCATACTGCTCAAATAAGCATATATTGTAAGCAGATGCATAGCGATAGCATTTTTCAGAACTTGATTTTGCAAAAAAATCAGTCGGAAAATTCATCTTCTTCTCAGGCATTCATAATCCTAAGAATGTACAATTTTTTGGTGATAACTCTGATATTTCACATGAAACAAAGGGATGGATTTACGGGAATCAGGAAGTAAATGCTTTTGCTAAAATAAGAACGCCGGGAGCTGATTCAGAGGAGCTTTTAAAACTTACCTCGTAGTAGATATTGCAGCTTTGGCCGTTACTTCAGTGGTTCATTATATTGATATTGCTATGTTAAATCCGATGACGATCACGTTGAGATTTCACGTGAAATGGATGACTGCCGAAAATAAAGAGTAAAATCTTTGGCTCAAAAAGATACATTTGAGTCGATTCTTACAGGGTCCTATAGGACCTCTTTGAAACGAAGTCCATAAGCAGTGAAACAGAACAACCTGATACTCTCGGTAATTCACATTCTGAGAAATTGCTTTTTGCCGGTACTTACTTTGATGTTCCACGTGGAACAAAACGATGGATTTCCAAAAAGCGGGGGAAAATGATTATGTTCAAACAAGAATATTGTGAGCAGACTCATAGCGTTTCTCCTGAAATATTCATTCCGAAAGCAATGTTTCTCACAGAATCGGATAAAACAAGAAAATGATACTGTCAAAACAAAGCCTGCGTGTCAAGGTCGGAATACAAGAATACCGGAATGGATGTCGATTAAAAGTAAAAGAAAGATATTTCCTGTGAAACGATAGTAGAACGCTTTACAGAATTCTGAGAAGCAAGACTGTGCAGACAAGAATTGCCGTCTGTTCGGTCTTGCTATAACGAAAGAGAAGGCCTGAGAAATCCGGAAAAGTGTATTGTTTCATGTAAAATGCAAGGAGAAAGATTGTTTCTACGCAGATAATATTTCTTAGGAATAAAAATTATGTTATGATATAAAAAAGCGGAAATGAACGAATAGAGAGGCGCACGGTGGGATCATGAAAAAGATCATTGCATTGGCAAATCAGAAGGGCGGAGTTGGAAAAACGACAACTGTCGTTAATTTGGCGGCGGCTTTTGCAGAAGCCGGAATGCGCGTATTGGCAGTCGATTTTGACCCGCAGGGTAATTTGTCAAGCGGATTGGGAATCGAGAAGAAAAAAGAAGAAAATACGATTTATGAGCTTCTGATGGAAGAATGCACTTTTGAAGAGGCCGTACATAAAACATATTCGGAAAATCTGGATGTGCTTGCTTCTAATGTCAATCTTTCGGGACTGGAACTGGAGCTGCTCGACAAGCGAAATCGGGAGTACGTATTAAAGCATTATCTTGAGCCTGTGGTGGAGCAATATGATTACATCTTTATCGACTGCCCGCCGTCTTTGAGTCTATTGACGGTCAATGCGATGACAGCCGCAACCGATGTCATCATCCCCATTCAGTGTGAGTACTATGCGATGGAAGGCTTAAATCAGATGCTCCGTAGCATTAAACTCTTACAGATGAAGTTGAATCCTGCGCTTCGCATCAACGGAATCATTTTTACGATGTATGATGCCCGAAATAATTTGTCGCAGCAGGTCGTGGACAGCGTGAAGGATGTGCTGAAAGAGTATATCTATGATACGGTGATTGCGCGAAATGTGCGGGTGGCGGAAGCACCCAGTTACGGTATGCCGGTGACAGAATATGATCCGCGCTCCAAAGGCGCGGAAAATTATCGGAAGTTGGCGGCAGAAATTTTGACGAGAGAGGCAGATTAAGTTATGTGTGCTGTGAGTAAGAAGCGAAGATTGGGAAAGGGACTCAGCGATCTGATGGGAGGAATGGAGCATCTCGAAGACAGATCGGAGGAGACCGCGGTTCAGGAAGAGAATCGTACCGCGGGTGAGAGCGAAGCTGCGAAAGATAAGGAGATGCTGTTGCGGATTGAAGAAGTGCATGGAAATCCGGATCAGCCGCGCAAGCATTTTGAACCGGAGGCGCTGCAGGAATTGACGGATTCGGTCCGCCACTTTGGTATCTTGCAGCCGCTATTGGTGCAGAGAGATGAAAAGCTGGGAGGATATCAGATTATTGCCGGTGAGCGAAGATATCGCGCAGCGCAGGCAGCGGGTCTCAAGGAAATTCCTGTGCTGGTCAGAGATTACAGCTCTCAGCAGGTGGCGGAAATTTCCATCATCGAAAATGTGCAGCGCGCGGATTTGAATCCGATTGAAGAGGCGATGGCGTATCAGATGTTGATTCGGGACTATGGTCTGACACAGGAAGAAGTGGCGGACAAGGTCAGTAAGAGCCGCACGACCATTACGAATGCGCTTCGTCTGTTGAAGCTCGCAGAGGGTGCCAGAGAACTGCTGATGGAAGGAAAAATTTCCTCCGGGCATGCGAGGGCACTGCTCGCTGTCGAAGATGAGGATGACCAGGATGCGCTTGCGGAGAGAATCGTCAAAGAGATGCTCAGTGTCCGCGAGGTGGAAAAACTTGTCAAGCAGGCGAAAAAGAAACGCAAAGAACGGAAAGAAGTTGTGGTGGAGACAGCGGATTTGAGTCTGTACTATCAGAACTATGAGGACAAGATGCGAAGCATACTTGGCACGAAGGTTCACATCAACCGCCGTGATAACAATAAAGGGCGGGTAGAGATTGACTACTATTCGACAGCTGAGTTGGAGCGCATCATGGATCTCTTGCGCTCCGTAGAAAATAAGTGAGGGGGCGCGAGTCATGCATACCACAATTCTACTGGGCGCACTGATTGCTTTTGATGCAATCATGCTGATTCTTGTGTTGTTTTTGCTGAGCAAGTATACGAAGGTCAAACGATCGTATGACTTCTTTATGCGCGGGAAAGATGCGGAGAGCATGGAAGATATGATTTTTGACTTGGAAGAATCTCTGCGGCAGCTGCGGGCGGAAGATCAGATAAATAAGGAGGCAATCCGTGTTCTGAATAAAAACCAGAGAGCATCCTATCAGAAGGTCGGCATTGTGCGCTACAATGCGTTCAAGGATATGGGGGGTAAGATGAGCTTTGCGCTTGCCCTTTTGGATTATACGAATTCAGGTTTCATTCTGAATACGGTACATTCGCGGGAGGGCTGTTACCTTTACATCAAGACTGTAGATTGCGGTCAGACGGAAGTGTTGCTCGGTGCTGAAGAAAAGGATGCCTTGGAACGGGCACTCGGCTATACGGAGGCATAACTTAAGAGAATTGAAAGAAGTTTTTGCCAATTTTTGTGCAGAAAAACACCGGAACTATGGTACTATCATACATAGTTCTGCTGCGAATGCCGAACAGCGGGATTGAAAAATTCCGCTGTTTTTTTTGTAAAAAAAAAATGAACCTTTTACTGCTTTATACCGTCCTTATATAAGTGGAGAGAAGTTGCATCGAAAA
Source organism: Stomatobaculum longum (assembly GCA_000242235.1). GTDB lineage: Bacteria > Bacillota > Clostridia > Lachnospirales > Lachnospiraceae > Moryella > Moryella longum. The sequence continues at coordinate 593,926 of JH590862.1, read as the reverse complement.
AGACAGCGTACTTGTGGAGGGAACGTGATATGGAAACGGCAAAGAAGTATATGCGCAGAGGGATTCCTTATCTAGCGGTGATCTTCATGGTTTTGTGGCAATGGCCGGTATGGCAGCACACGGCATGGGCAGCCGGTGGCGGGAACGGTTTTTCGGTTGAAAGTATTCAACAGGCCGGCGTGCGAGACGCAGCTTTTGCGAAGGCTATATTTGATAGTATATCTTCCCACATCGCCGACGGCAGTTATTCGGTATCACCGGGAGATAGCACAGAGAAGATTCTGCTGGAGTACGGTGCACACACAGCTGAGGCAGAAATTGACGCACGGGGTAGAGAAATCCGGGATATCAGCGGAATATGGCTGTTACGGCACGCGACGCGAATCGACCTCTCGGACAATCAGATTCAGGATCTGAGCCCGTTGAAACGGGATATGAGTATAGAGGAACAAGCAAATTATTTTGCAGCGTCGGAAATTGTACTGACAGGGAATCCCATTCATCGGGTACCGGAACAGATGATGGGATTTATCGCAGGCCGCTATCGCCTAGATGAAAAGATTACGGTACCTGTTTCACTTTCCTACCGGAATGATGATGCAGAGAGAAGGTTGCTGTTGCACTACTTTGAGGAACCCGGTGGTCGGCCGACCGAGAAGGCGGTTGTATTCCGGAATCGCGAAGAAGCAGAGATTTTACACAGTATAGAACAGGCATATCCTTTGCCGTTTTCCGTGACAGCGCGATACCTGCAGCGTGAAGGCACGGAAGCACGGCTACAGCTGCAGTGGTCCATGCCGCTGGATGTCAGGTTCATGCGAGAATTTGAGGATGCGGTATACGAGAAAACACTGGGAAGCATAGAACTGACGGCTACGACAGAAGAAGGAGAGCCGCTTCCGGGTATTTACTACCGCATATGGCAAGCGGACAGCGGCAGGGAGATTCTGAGCACAGACGGCGGTGCGGACTATATAACGGATGTGAGTGGTAGGATTTACATTGCAAATCTGGAATCCGGTACGTATCGGATAGAGCAACGGAATCGGAAGCCGGGATACGAGGCGCACCAGAGCAGTTTTCAAGTTGTAATACGGGATGCACGTCAAAGCGCCGGGATTCCGGAAAAAGAGGCACAGTGTTCAGGTCTTCCGAAAAGTTATGCGCTGACAGGCAATGTGAAAAATATACGTTTTCTCAATCGCGGCGAAATGCAAGGAATCGAGACGGAAGAGGATACAGCTGTTTTGCAACCGGCAGATGCTCTGAATTGTGACGGGTTTTTATCCGACCTGGGATATGTGGAGCTTCTGAAAGGAGAGTTGCCGTACAAAGAGGGGTATGAGCTTCTTCCGGGAAGCAGAGTTTCGATCTATGAGGATGAGACACTGCTCGGAAGTTATGCGTACCCGACAGAAGCGAAGCAAGTGCTCAATCGAAGAATACGGGAGCAGGACTTGCGAAGAGACAGTCGGCGTATTCGCGTGGTGGAGGCCCTGTTCTATGACGGGGGCTGTCAGAGAGTGAATGCAATTTTTTCGAGACCCGATGACTCGGAAATTCGCCGTATCGTAGTCAAAAAGAGCTGGCACGGAGCAGCTACGCCATCAGAGGCGTATTTTCGCCCGGTGCTTCGAAGAAACGGAGAAGTGGTCGCTGTGCTCGGCGCTGTCAAGGAGGTCAATGCGGACAATGGCTGGGAAGTCAGCTGGAACTTACAGGCTACGCCCTCCGATGCGAGACGTAGAACCATGCAGCGCGCAAGTATGGCAGATGCAGAGCGGGAAGAGGAATTCCGCGAAGATGCGGAACTGTTGAATGACAGCAACGATGCAGGCGAACAAATCAGTGTGGAAGAAGTGGACATTCCGGCAGGTTGGACGCCGGAGTATCAGGCATTCCGGCGTATCGGCAACAGTGCATATTTTGAGGTGACGAATCGGAAGGAGACATCAGTCGGGATTGACAGATTCTTCTCGCGAAAGAGAGGGGAGAGACAGCCGGAACTGTTACGGCGGACTGAACGCGCGGCAGAAGAAGTGAACGAGCAAGCGGAACCGACAAAGCAACAGGAAGTGAAGCGGGAAGAAGTAAAGCCGCAAGAAGCAAGGCAGGAAGCGCGAATACAGGACGCGCGTCCCGGCAGAGAGGATGAGCCGCACAGGCAGGTACAGCCCGAAAAAAGAGAGACGGCAACGCTGGCATATCTTCCATGGGCAGAGATCAGAAGTTGTAAGGTCAAAAAAACACAGGGACAGTTGCAGGGACGGCAACTGGTTCTGGCCGGCACGGGGGAGCGAACACAGCGCACAGTACTGCGTCGGCTGCCGCACACAGGAGAAACAGCTGCAAAACAAGGGGTATGGTTTCATCTGGCAATTCTTTGGTCACTGGCAATGTTATTGCGTGCGCTGCATATGGTCGCAAGGCAGCACTGAGGAGACAGGATGAAGGACAAGATGGAGAAGGCAAATCGCGAGCGCAGGCAACGTGTAACGGAACTGATTGCAGCGTATCAAAAAGGGGATAAAAGGGCATTTGACGGGATTTACTCGCTCTGCTATGGGCCGATTTATTATATTATTTACAAGATGATTCGGGACCGACATGAGGCAGAGGATGTCACCCAGGAAGTGTTTTTGCAGATTTTTCATCAGCTTCGCGAACTAACGGATCCGGAGAGCTTTCAGTGCTGGTCCAATAGAATTGCATATCACAAGACCTTGGATTATATGGTCTCAACCCGCTATGCGGGAGTAAAAAATACGGTTTCGCTGGATGCGCTGCTCGAGTCAGATTTTAATACGGAAAAATTTTCGGATTCAGATCAGGGAAGGCAGATTGAACAAGCTGAGCAGAACCAGGTAATCATGGATGCGGCAGATCATCTCTCCTGGGCGTTGCGTGCCACGCTGTTACTTCGGTTTTTTGCGGGACTTCGAGAGGCAGAGATCGCAGACATCATGAATGTGCCGCTCGGGACCGTCAAAAGCCGGCTCGCCGAAGCCAAGAAGAAAATGAAAAAGAGACTCGGCACAAGGCTGTACTGCTTCAGTCCCTTTACGTTGTATACATTTCTTTCGCAGCTCGAGTCCTGGAATTTGAGCGGAAAAGTAGCAACGGCCTCGGTCGGATTCATAGGTAAAACAGCGATGGTTTTGCTCTCAGTAGGGCTGGTCGGTTCGGTTGCATTGCGCGGGATACAGATTTCTTCTCTGCAATATCGGGATACCAATTGCTATGTCAATGAACAGTTGGTGCGTTTTCGCGTTGACAGCGGAGCGCCCATCGAAAAAGTGACTCTCTTAGGCAAACAGGAGATTCCGTTGACTAGGCAGGGAAAAGTGTATGAGGCACATATCGATGCCAATGGAACCTATATCATTACGGCAAAGGATATTGCGAATCACACAATTGAGCAAGTCGTGGAGATTTCCAATATTGATCGCGAAGCTCCGAACTATGCGGGTTATCAGGAGCAGGATAACACGGTTTACTTGTATTTTCAGGATGCGGCTGCAAGTATCGATTGGGATACTCTGCGTTGTCAGCGGGAAGACGGCAGCGCAGAGACAGTTCGAATCGACAGAGAGCAGGGTTGCATTGCGGTTTCCAAGACACAGTTTCCGCTACAGGTGCAGGTCCGGGACTTGGCAGGTAACCGGGCGGTCTATGCCTTTCAGCAAAATCAATTTACGGAAGATGTGACGGATGTCACTGAGGAACTCACAGGAGAGGCATATTAAAGCAGAACCGTGAATAAGGGGAGGAGAGTCATGCGTCAGCTTGTGGGAAGAGTCCTTCGTATAGGGACAGAAATGTTTGTGTTTCTTGTAGCCACACTGCTTGTTGCGACGGCTCCGGTGTGGGCAGAGCAAAACAAGAGTGAGGAGACATTGCAGATTTCACCGGAAGTTTTGATGGACGGAAATACGGATATTTCTGTCCGCTGCGAGATAGAGAATCAGACGGAGACGGAAGTTCCGGAACTGGAGTTGCAAATCCGATTGCCGGAAGGAATCGGAGCACAGAAGGTGCAATATACAGAAGCGTTTGTCACAAGAGGACAGGGAGAGGGTGCTGTGACAGAAGCACAGGCTTTGACAGCAGACGGCCGGTTTGACTGGCGGAGCAGTGCTGTGAAACCGGGTGAGCATTATGTCTTGCAAGCGAAAGGTGTACGTCAGGCAGCGGAAAACGGAAAACACTATGCGGGCATGCTTGAGGTGACGGCGACCTTGCAGCGCGGTACGGAACAGCACATTACGAGGCGACGCTATCAGCTCAGCGGCATGGAAGAAAAAAGGCAAACTGTTGTGAGCAGTGCGCTGTTGGAGACAGGAAGCGATACGGCAGTGAATCAGCAGGTTGCGTTGCGGAATGCAGCGCCGGCGGTGGGACAACTAAGTCTGCTTCCTGGGAAGGCGAAAGGCAGAAAGAGCGTGCCGGTCAGAGGAATTCCGGTGATGGAAATTCTGGTCTGCAGTATGGCACTCTGGGCGCTGAAGGTCTTGTTGCGACAGTTACTGATCTACCGCGAGGAAGGAAAACGGAAGTTTAATCCGGAGTGGAAACCGTTCGAGGAGCGGAAGGCGGAGAAGGAGGGGAAAGAAGCGGCAGAGGACAAGAAACCGGAGCAATAGACAGGATAGGGACCCATGCCTTTGTTCCGGCGCCCCGGAAGCATTGTCTTTTGTAAGCGTAGTTGCGAACGGTCAAAATATAAACCCGACCCACGACTTATGCGGAATCGCAAAAGTCGTGGGTCGGGTTTTCTGTATCATTCGAGGAAAGGTAGCCGCATCAGAGTTCCACGAGATGGAACGGCAGCATGGAAGCGGTGAGCAGTTGCGCTTCCCGGAGACGCGGCGTGAAGAGCAATATCTGCCGCGAAGCATAGGTCTCCAGCATCCAGTGAAGAACCGTGCGGAGGCGCTGATCATCGTAGTTTGCAAAGCTGTCGTCCAGGAAAAGCGGGAGCGAATTGCCACCGAACTGTAGTAAATCGGCAGCGGCAAGACGAAGAGCAAAATAGACCTGGTCAACGGTACCTGCGCCCGCCTGCTCGAGCGGAATCAGTTTTCGCGAGGTGTTTAGAAACACATTCAGATTCTGGTCGACAGACAGAGAATCATAGACATTGCCGGTAATGCCGGAAATGAGCTGTGACGCCGATTGATTCAGGTAGCGACCGAAAGAATCGTGGATGGTCTCGGAAAGGCGGACCAGAGTCTCGAGGGCGATGTTGATGGCCTCGATTTCTGTATTCAGGCGATCATTTTCCGCAACCACACTTTTCAGTGCCGCGGTTTCGTCTTTTAAACTCGAGAGGTGCTGCAACTGTTGCTCCAGAAGCCACTGGCTCTTTTGTTGGTTTGCCATGGAGGCCTCGGTCTCCTCCTGCCGGGTTTTCAGGAGGCGCAGCTTTTCTTCAATGTCATAGACATCGGATTCGCTGCGCTGTATTTCATCCTGCACCAAGAAGAGCTCGTCAATTTTTTCGCTACCGGCCTTGGCCAGGGAAACCGGACGGCGGGCAAGCTCTTTGTCAAAAAGAAGTTCCGGGAAATGTGCCTGAATGAGCTGCCGTATGTTGCGGTTAGACCGCATCCTACGTCGGTTTCCGCACAGGACGGAGAAAAACAGGCAGAGACCGAGGGCAATACAGCCGACCGCCGTGATGCAGAGCAACGCCTGCAATTTGTTGGCACTGTCCGGCACAACACGCCGCATGGTGAAATAGAGCAATAGGGCGAGCGGAATCAAAAGAAAAGCCGTAATCAGCTGTGCGCGAAGGCTGCTCTTAGATCGGAGCGCAGTTCTCTCCTGTCGCCATGCGTTGAGCCGGTTTCGGAGGTCCGGTAAATCCCGGCGGTTTCGGAATCCGCGCTCCTCCAGAATTTGCCGTTTGGCAGCAAGTGCTTGGATGCGCTTTTCCTTTTCAGCGAGCAAAGTCTCCTGGATGGTCTTACTGTCCTGCTTGGATGCGCTCAGGCTTTGGAGCGTATTCCGGTAACCGGGCGCCGCAATTTGCTCTTCCAATTTCCGGATTTCGGACACATTCGCCGCGTAGTGCTTTGCGGCATCCGGAACCAGGCGCTGCTCAAAGGCCTTGCGCTGGTCGCGAAGATAGGCGGTCGCGCGGTCAATGTTCAGCGTGTGCTCGCCGGTTGCATTCATATTGGCGATATAGTTTTTGAGTTCCTGGGTCATTCCCGCGTCGGTGGCACTCCGGAGCTGGCGTATGCTGACGGTGTTCATGTAAGCGGTCTGGCTGAGACCGCAGAGGCAGGTGCGGAGAAAGATTTCCGGATCCTCAATCGGCAGCCCCGCACTCTCATCGATGATGCTGAGGTCGGTCGGGCTTTTTCGGAAGTCCCGCTCGATGCGGTACAAGTTACCGCCCTCTTCGAAACGGAGGCTGCCGCCGTAGGCGCCGTCACCGAACCAGGGCTCGTAGAGCGCGTAGGCATCAGTCTTGGCGGCACGGCCGCGCGCCCGCTCGAGTCCGTAGAACATGGCGCGGAGAAAGAGGTGAAGGGTCGATTTGCCGGCTTCATTTCCGCCATAGAGGATATTCAGGCGGTCGCCGAAGACAAAGCGCCGGTTTTGCAGCGCACCGAATCCGCGTATGTTGAGTTCACGGATAATCATGTCTTTTGTCCCCTTTCCTCTGTCGTATGCAGCAAGGCGCTGACGCCGTAGTAGAGCGCCTTTTTGTCGAGCAGGCTGAGATCGGGTTTGTCGAGTTCCTGAATGAAGAAACCGATCATATCCGACGAATGCTCTGCGAAGAGGCGTGAGAAATCATATTTGGGTTCGGAGTAATCGAAGAGCTCGGCAATGCGGAAGCGCTGTCGCAGTGTGTCGAGATCAAACACGACATCCGGATCCCGGAGGCCCTTAATTTGCAGGCGATAAATATTCTGACTGCCGCGCCGTGCGAGCTCGTCGCTCAGGGTCATCAAGAGTTCCGCATTGGTGGAGTCCGGCGTCACATGTACAATCAGCGAGGTGTATTGCACCTTGGCAAGTCGCACGAAATCGAGAGAAGTAATCTGGCGGCTGATGTCGTTGATCTCGCCGAGGAAATAACCGTGCGGTCCGGTCTCTGTCAAGTCGAGCGGTTCGGGAGAGCCGCACCAGGCGACCTTGCCCGGAACGGCGATTTCGGGCTTGTGGATGTGTCCGAGCGCGCAATAGGAAAAACCGGCTTCGGAGAGTTCTTTGACATCGAGCGGCAAATGTTTCGCGTCACCGCCGTGGCAGAGCAGAATACGGATGCGACCGTTTTCGGGCGCCTCAACTCCTTCGAGCAGATTATCTCGGATTTCGCGCGTGTGGTAGGAAAAACCATAGACCTCGGTATTGATGCGCCTGAGGTAGACGGAACTCAGCGAACTCTCGGTGAAATAGTAAACATTTTTCGGCCAGGGAAAGGAGAGTACGGCGGAGTTATCGCGAATGCGATCGTGATTGCCCGCAATGACAGCGATGGCAACATTCGGAATCGAGGCGAACAGGTAGCTGATCTCCTTTAAGTCACGCACAAGCGGCTGATGATGAAACAAATCACCCGCAATCAAAAGGAGATCTACCTTCTCATCGCGCGCAGCCCGGACAATCGAAGCAAGCGCATCTTTGACAGCCTGCGCCCGTTCCGCACTCCAAGGTTTTCCGATATCCGGTTTCATACCGTAGTGGAGATCACCTGTGTGAATAAACTTCATGAGATAGCTCCTTGTTAAATTGGAAAGATTACTGTGGCTTACAGCTCGCAGTTTCCAACCGTGCGGGGGAAGGGAAGAACATCGCGGATGTTCTGGATACCGGTCAGATACATAACGCAGCGCTCAAAGCCGAGGCCGTAGCCTGCGTGGCGGCTGCTGCCGTATTTGCGGAGATCCAGGTAGAAGCGGTAACTCTCTTCATCCATATGGAGTTCCTGTATGCGCGCGAGCAATTTATCGTAGTCATCTTCACGCTGGCTGCCACCGATAATCTCGCCAATGCCGGGGACAAGGCAGTCCATTGCGGCAACTGTCTTGTCGTCGGGGTTTAACTTCATATAGAAAGCCTTGATATCCTTCGGATAATCGGTGACGAAGAGCGGACGCTTGAAGACCTGCTCGGTCAGGAAGCGCTCGTGTTCGGTCTGGAGATCTGTTCCCCAGGAGACCTTGTAGTCGAAACTGTCATTGTGCTGCATCAGAATATCGACCGCTTCCGTGTAACTGATGCGTCCGAATTCGGAATTCAGCACATGGTTCAGGCGCTCAAGCAGACCGGTGTCGACAAAGCGGTTCAGGAATTCCATCTCTTCCGGCGCGTGTTCCAGCACATAGCGGATAATATATTTCAGCATGTCCTCTGCGAGCGCCATTGCGTCATTCAGATCCGCGAAGGAGATTTCCGGCTCTATCATCCAGAACTCCGCGGCATGGCGGGTCGTGTTGGAGTTTTCGGCGCGAAAAGTCGGACCGAAGGTATAAATATCGCGGAAGGCCTGCGCAAATGCTTCTCCGTCCAGCTGGCCGCTGACTGTGAGATTGGTCTCCTTGCCGAAGAAGTCCGCGCGGTAGTCAACTAAGCCATCGGGCGTGCGCGGAATATCGTTCGGGTCGAGCGTGGTCACGCGGAACATTTCACCGGCACCCTCGGCATCGCTCGAAGTGATGAGCGGCGTGTGGACATAGACAAAATTTCTCTCCTGGAAGAAGCGGTGAATTGCAAACGCAATGACAGAGCGCACGCGGAAAGCTGCCTGGAACAGATTTGTGCGGGGGCGCAGGTGCAAAATGGTGCGCAAAAATTCCGGAGAATGGCGCTTCTTCTGGAGCGGATAGTCCGGTGCGGAATCGCCTTCGACGGAGATTTCGCTGGCCTGAATCTCAAAGGGCTGTTTTGCATCCGGCGTTGCGACGAGGGTGCCGCGGATGATGAGTGCGGCGCCGACATTGATTTTCCGAATGGTCTGGAAATTCGACAGACTGTCATGGTAGACAACCTGCAGGGGTTCAAAAAAGCTGCCGTCGCTGATGGTCAAAAAGCCGAAGGACTTGGAATCGCGATTCGAGCGCACCCAGCCGCCTAAGTCGATTTCTCGATCTAAATACGCTTCGCGATTTTCCCATATCTGTTTGACTGTTGTGAGCTTCATTCGCTTATTCCTCTTTCTCTCAAAGATATTGCCGGGAACAGGGAGAACCCGAGCTTATAACTCTTCTATTTTAGCGCACTTTGGACAAAAATAAAAGGCAGAGGCGGGAGGAAAAGAGCCCTTTCCGACAGGTATAAATCACAGCGTCATGATAACAGTACGGCGGTCGGAGAGGGAAAAGAGAAGGCTAGACGGAATAGATGGGATGAGACACTGCCGCGGCGTGCAAAAAAATGCGAAATCTGAAATAAAGAAAGCGCAGCCCGTGAAAGACAGCGGCCATGACCGCGCTATAAGCGGTTTTTGGGGAGGACAGGGAAGATCGGCAGAGAGGCTGTGGCAAGCGGGACAAAGAGTAAGGGCAGCGGAAACTACGAAAAAAGACAGGGCAAGATAAAAAACCAAGAGATACCGAGTAAGAAAATGAGCCGGGAAGAAAGGGCAGAAGGAGCAACGAAATAACCTGCGAAATCCGTCGGGCGAGCAGACGGAAATGTGTGAAACTACGAGATACGGTAGAGAAAAATAAATATCATACATCAGCTGGGAAAACAGAATTCGAGGGCAAAGAAATCCTTGCAAAATATGCCAAAGACGGACCGGCACAGAAAAAGACGAAACGTGAAATTCTGCGAAGAATCCCAAAAATCATGCAGAATTTTGCCCCCGTTTTGTACACGTTTTCGAAAATTATGATATACTGAAACTGGCAGCAGACTATCTATGGTGGCATAGCTGTCTGGGAGCAGAGCTGTGCCTACCCTCAGGAGGCAAGCGGACCGGTTCAGATTCTTACATCATTGACGTTTACATAATAAAGGTTCATAAAGTAGTAATACACTTGACTGCGAGGTGAGAGCGTGATTAAAAAAGAAATGGTTGCCATGTTGCTGGCGGGTGGTCAGGGAAGCCGTTTGGGCGTCCTGACCCAGACGGTTGCAAAACCTGCGGTTTCCTTCGGCGGGAAGTATCGTATCATTGACTTTCCTCTGAGCAATTGCATCAATTCCGGCGTGGACACAGTGGGCGTATTGACCCAGTACCAGCCCCTGCGTCTCAATGCACATATCGGAATCGGAATTCCGTGGGATCTGGATCGCGCGGTCGGCGGCGTGACGCTGCTCGCGCCCTATGAGAGTGCAAAAGGCAGTGACTGGTATTCCGGCACGGCCAATGCAATCTACCAGAACATCGAGTACATCGACTCGTATCATCCGGATTACGTCTTGATTCTCTCCGGAGACCACATCTATAAGATGGACTACGAGGTGATGCTCGACTTTCACAAGGCAAACCGGGCGGATTTGACCGTGGCGGTGATGCCTGTGCCAATCGAAGAAGCCAGCCGTTTTGGCGTCATGATCACGGACGAAACAAATCGGATTGTTGATTTTGAAGAAAAACCGAAAGAACCCAAGAGCAATCTGGCATCTATGGGCATTTATATTTTCTCTTGGCCGGTTTTGAAAGAAGCGCTGCTGCGACTTCGAGAGGTTCCGGAGTTGGATTTTGGCAAGCATGTGATTCCGTACTGCAGAGACAAAGGAAAGCGCCTGTTTGCTTACGAATTTCACGGCTACTGGAAAGATGTGGGGACTCTCTCCTCTTACTGGGAAGCCAACATGGAGCTGGTGGATATTGTGCCGGAGTTTAACCTCTATGAGGAGTACTGGAGAATATTCACGAAGAGCGACTTTATTCCGCCGCAATATCTCGGAGAGCATGCAAAAATCGAGGCGAGTTTAATTGGCGAGGGCTGCGAGATTTACGGGCAGGTGGAACACTCCGTAATCGGCGCCGGTGTCGTGATTGAAGAAGGCGCAGTGGTCCGTGATTCCATTATCATGCGCGAATCGGTGATTGGCACAGGGGCAAAGGTGACAAAGTCGATTTTGGCGGAACAAGTTGTTGTCGGCAAGAATAGCGAATTGGGGGTGGGAGAATACCGGGAGAGTAGTTATGACCGGCGCGTCTACAACTCCGATCTCGTGACGGTCGGCGAAAATACGGTAATTCCGAGTGACGTAAAGATTGGAAAGAATACGGCAGTTTGGGGTGAGACCGTGGCAGCAGACTATCCGAACGGGATGCTGGAGAGCGGCGGCGCAATCATAAAGGCAGGTGGCTTAAAATGAGAGCAATAGGAATCGTATTAGCGGGCGGAAATTCGAAGCGCATGAGGGAGTTATCCAACAAAAGAGCCATCGCAGCGATGCCGATTGCAGGAAGCTACCGAAGCATTGATTTTGTTTTAAGCAACATGTCGAATTCTCATATACAGCGCGTAGCTGTCTTCACGCAGTACAACTCGCGCTCTCTGAATGAGCACCTCAGTTCCTCAAAGTGGTGGGATTTCGGCAGAAAACAGGGAGGTCTGTTCGTTTTTACACCGACGATTACGGCGACATCGAATGACTGGTATCGCGGCACGGCGGATGCTCTCTACCAGAACCTGCAGTTCCTGAAGAATTGTCATGAGCCCTATGTGGTCATTGCTTCGGGTGACTGTGTGTATAAGCTGGATTATAACAAGGTGCTCGAGTATCATATTGAGAAGAAAGCAGACATCACTGTGGTCTGCAAAGAGGCGTCGGCGCTGGAAGATCTCACGAGATTCGGTGTCGTGGAGACGAACGGGGACAACCGGATTACGCAGTTCGATGAAAAACCCATGGTTGCGGAATCCAAGATGATCTCCTGCGGCATCTACATTGTCCGCAGAAGACAGCTGATTGAGTTCATCGAGAAATGCGCAGCGGAAGACCGCTATGACTTTGTTCGTGACATCCTGGTGCGGTACAAGAATTTAAAACGCATTTATGCCTACAAACTGGATTCCTATTGGAGCAACATCGCAAGCGTGGAGTCGTATTTCAAGACAAATATGGATTTCCTGCGGCGGGACATCCGGGAGTATTTTTTCAGAACCTATCCGGAGGTTTATACCAAGGTTGACGATTTACCGCCCGCAAAGTACAATCCGGGCGCGGAGGTCAGAAATTCGCTCGTTTCAAGCGGTTGTATTCTGAACGGGCGGGTTGAGAATTCCGTGCTGTTTCGGAAGGTGTTTGTCGGTCAAAATTGCGTGATTCGCAATTCCGTGATTTTGAACGATGTCTACATTGGAAATGACACAGTGATTGAAAATTGCATCGTAGAGAGTCGGGATACGCTCCGGGCAAATACGAGACATATCGGGACACCGGAGGAGGTAAAAATCGTTATCGAGAAGAATGAGCGGTATGTGATCTGAGTTCAGTGTCAGGGGAGCCCGGGTTGATCACCCTATCGCCATCCACATCCATGCTGTATCGGAGGAGGCGCTATGCAGATTACAGATGTTCGTATCAGAAAGATTCAAAAGGCCGGATCTATGAAGGCAGTGGCATCCATCACACTAGACAACGAGTTTGTGATTCACGACATCAAGGTGATACAGGGGGATCGGGGCCTATTTATTGCAATGCCGAGTCGTCTTTCCAGAGACGGCGGATACAGGGACATTGCGCATCCTATCAATTCGACGACGCGCGACAGAATGCAGCGGAAGATTTTAGAGCAGTACGAGGAGCTTCCGGAGGACATGATTGAGAGTGTCGAGGAAATGGTGGGCAGCGGAGAAATTTAATTCATGGCAATAAGCTATATTGTTTTTGATTTGGAATGGAATCAAAGCCCCAGAGGGAAGGTCGGGAAGTTACCTGACCTTCCCTCTGAGATTATAGAGGTGGGCGCAGTGAAGCTGGACGAGAACCTGGAGACAGTCTCTGAGTTCTCTCGCTTCGTGCGCCCTTTTATTTATAAGAAGCTGGATTACCGTGTGCGCGCGCTCACAAATATCCAGACCGGGCAGCTTCAAAAAGAGGGCAAGGCATTTGCGCAGGTGATGCGAGAATTTTTTCACTGGTGCGGGATGGACAGCGGCGAAGAAGTCATCTTTTGCAGCTGGGGTAACATGGACCTTTTGGAGTTACAGCGCAATTTACATTTTTTCCATATCCGGAATCCCTTTTCCTATCCGCTTTTCTACTACGATGTGCAAAAGCTGTACGGAAGATGTTTTCCGGATGCAGAAAAAAAGGCAACGGCGCTCGCGACAGCTGTGGAGGCGTTGGGACTTGAGGAGGAAGGAGCCTTCCATCGCGCAATTGAGGATGCGCGCTATACGGCGAAGGTGCTTCAGCAGCTTCCCTTTGAGGCGTTGAAGGTATACCGCTCCCTCGATTACTATCATTTGCCTGCGAACGAGGATGAGGAGCTCTATATCGATTTCCCGGACTATGCCAAGTATGTGTCGCGAATTTTCCCGGACCGGGACAGCGCGATCCATGACAAGACAGTTACCGACATGCTCTGCTACCGCTGCCATCGCATGCTGAAAAAAAAGCTGCGCTGGTTTTCGGCGAACCAGCGCAGTTATTATTGCATTGCCGTCTGCCCGGAACACGGTTTGCTCCGCGGAAAGCTTAAAATACGACGGGCAGAGGGAATGCAGGTGTATTGTATCAAGACGACCAAGTTTGTGAATCAGGAGACGGCAGAGCGAATCGCGCAACTGCAACAGACTCTTCGGGAAAAGCAGAATCTCAAGAACCGCAAACTGCCGCACAGGCGGAATCCTTAGCGGCGCCGGAAGAGCCGGGAGAAAAAGCCGGGTCTGCGTCTGCGGCGGGGGAGCGAACTGTTACCGAGATAGCGGTCTAAAGACGAAGCACTGTCCGAGAGCTCCTTTGGTCCGTTGAAACTCTCACGGTCTGCGACGCGGTTCATGCTGCGAGAAAAGGCGAGGTCTGCGGCCGCTCGCTGCCGTCTGTGCCGGCGCAGGGCAAAGAGAAGAAGCAGGAGCAGGAGAACAAGACCGCCGATGGCCGCTGCGAGCGGGAGCGGCAGACTCGTGAGACGATAGCGCAGTCGACGGAGTGCCTTGGCATTGGAGGAAGTCGAGACTTTATTGCCGGAGTCCGGCAGGGTGGCGCAGAGCCAGACAGAGCCGACGGTCCGCTCTCCGTAGAGATAGCGGATTTGTGCGACGGCATTCTCGGGTGCGTCGGACGGGAGTTCATAGCTCAGCGTGCTGGTCGTATCCGAGAGCTGCGCGGTCTTCGGGAGTGTTATGGTCTTGCCGCCCGACAGGGAGAGCAAGGTCTTGTGGCGGCCGACAAGATCGAGATCGGTCTGCGGTTTTTCATAGTGATTATCGGTGCCCTCCGGATTGACGGCTTTAAAATTAGCAAAGCCGAAGTCCAGGAGTTTTTTTGTGTCACTGTAATGTGTGAGATGACCGTTCAGAATTACGGTAATCAGCTTTAGATTGTCGCGCTCGGCACAGGTCACGAGCGTGTTGCCGGCAGTCATGGTATAGCCTGTCTTGCCGCCGATGATGCCGGAATAATAGAGACCCGAACTCTTCTTTAACATTTTGTGTCCGCAGTAGATGGTAAAGGGTTCGGCGTTTGCGCTGTTCGGTGGAAGTTCGTAATACGTGGTTGAGTCAAACTCGACAAAAGTCGGATTTTTGAACGCTGCCATCGCAATCAGAGAATAGTCATAGGCAGTCGTGTAATGATTTTCGTCATTCAGGCCGGATGGATTCGTAAAGTGTGATTCTTTACAGCCGAGAGAGGCCGCCTTCTCATTCATCAGGCGGGCAAAGGCCTCGCGACTTCCCGCGCAGTGCTCGGCGAGCGCGTTGGCCACTTCGTTGGCCGAGCGGAGCAGGAGCGCGTAGAGTGCCTCGCGGACGGTGATTTTGTCGCCGACGCCGTAACCTGCGCTGGTAGAACCGCTCTCGACATTGTGAACTGCGTCATAGGAGAAGGTGATGGTATCATCCAGTTTGCAGCGCTCAATGACAATGAGGGCAGTCAGGATTTTTGTGATGCTCGCGGGATAGTAGCGCTGGTGAATATTCTTTCCGTAGAGGACAGTGCCGGAATCGGCATCCACCAGAATGCCGCCTTCCGCTTCAATCAGGACATCCTGCGGCCAGGCGGGCTCGGCAAAACTCTCGGAAGGCTGCAGAGCAGTAAAGCAAATACAACATGCAAGAAACAGCGCGAGTGCGCGGGCTTTGATATGTGAAAAAACGGTAGTCAATCAGACCTCCTCTCTGTCCGGTACCTACTTTCGTCTGAACCAAGGTCCTTAAAAGGAAAATGCCATCTCTGCGTAAGCGCGGGATGGCATTTTGAACGTACAAACACGTTTACTTAGCGGGAACTGCGTTTGGTTGTGCTGCTCTTGGCAGTGCTACTTTTTGCTGCGCTGCTTTTTTCGGTACTGCTTTTTGTCGTGCTGCTCTTTGCGGCACTGCTCTGCGCTTTTTGCGCACTGGTTTCATTTGCCGCGGTGGTGCCGGAAGCGGTGCTGCCGAGGGCGGGTTCGGTTTCGGCGGCACTGCTCTGCGAGGAGCTCTTGGTTGCGGAAGCGCTGCCGCGCTCAGCCGGGTTGACCTCGGAGGCAGTCACATACTGGCTTGCCACATAGGCGTGGGTGCCGTTGTAATTGATGACCGTCCACTGGTCATTGTATTTTTCGACGAAGTCGAGGACAGTGCCGGCCGGCAAGGTCGTGAGCAACTTGCCGCCGGTAGAGGGCGTCTCACGCACATTCAGCGAAGAGCTGGTTGTATAGACAGTGATTGCGGACGGTGCGACAGCACTGGTGGTCTCGGCCTCCGTGGTGAGTTCCGCTGCTGCGCTGCTCTCGCTGCTCACGGCTTCCGTTGTGGTAACGGGCTCCGAAGCCTTGCGATGTCCAGCAAAACTCCGCACGAGGAAAATCAGAAACAGAAGAATTACCAGCGGGAGACCGAACTTTACATAGGGCGGCAGTTGATTGAGTGTGCCGCCGGATACCTTTCGGCGAGCGCTACGCCGTGCCGGGCTGCCGTTGCGATGCATGGTCTGTGACTGGAGCATCTGCTGATAGGCGTAGACTGCCTGACTCAGAAGCCGATAAGATTCGTTTGCACTGAAGGTATCATTGTAGCCTTGAACGGCAGCCAGTTCACCGAATTTATAAATTTTGAAAAACTCACCGCAGACTTCTTTGGAAATAATGCCACCAAGATAAAGACTCTCAACCATCTGCTCGGGATCGCTATCCGAAATATTGTTGCGACGGCAAAGACTCCGAACCAGGAATTCCAGAGTTTGGCGTGAACAAATCATTGCTTGGGTATAGTCCTTTTGGGAAATCAGGCTCTCTGTTGTACTGAGCCCTTCTTCAATGAGTTCCCGAACAGTTCTTCTATCTGCCATGCCGGCCTCCTTTGTTGAACTTATCTGTATTATACAGGAAAAAAGACAGCTTTGCACCTTATTTGCGTGAGAGATGGTATGATAGAGAAGATACAGGCTTTGTGACAACGTTTGCGATATAAGAGGAGAGAGAAGAATGAAGCGTGAAATCGAAGCATTGTTAGGATTGATTCAGGAGAGCCCCACGGCATTTCAGGCCGTGGCGGCGCTGAAACGCCGCCTGCTGGCGGCAGAATATACGGAGTTGAGAGAAGCAGAGCCCTGGACGCTTTGCCGGAGCGGCAAGTATTTTACGACAAGAAACGGCTCGGCACTGATTGCGTTCCGGCTTCCCGCGGGCGAGACGGACAGCTTCCAGATTATTGCGAGTCACAGCGATTCTCCTTCTTTTAAAATCAAAGAGAATCCGGATATGGAAGTCGAAGGGCACTATGTCAAATTGAATGTGGAGCGCTACGGCGGCATGCTCTGCGCACCCTGGTTTGACCGGCCGCTTTCGGTCGCGGGCCGCATTGCCGTGCAGCAGGGAAATGAGATCCGGACGGAGCTGGTCTGCATTGACCGCGATCTCCTGATGATTCCGAATCTGGCGATTCACATGAACCACGAGGCCAACAAGGGATATGAGTACAATGCACAGCGCGACATGTTGCCGCTCTGGCGCGACGGCAACTCAAAAAAGAAATTTATGGACTGCATTGCGGAGGAAGCCGGTGTACGACCGGAACAGATTGTCGGCGCGGATTTGTTTCTCTATAATCGCATGCCGGGGACGGTCTGGGGCGAGGGAGATTGCTACTTCTCGGCACCGCGGCTCGATGACCTCGAGTGCGCCGCGGCTTCCATGGAAGGCTTTCTCGCAGCTGAAGAGAGCCTGGGGACACCGGTTTTTGCGCTGTTTGACAATGAGGAGGTCGGAAGCGGCACCAAGCAGGGCGCGGCGTCTACCTTCCTGACGGATGTGCTGCTGCGCCTCTTCCTCGAACAGGGAAAGAGCCGGGCGGATTATCTCCGCGCAATCGCAAACAGTTTTATGATTTCGGCGGACAACGCACATGCCGTGCATCCGAATTATGCGGATAAGCACGATCCGAGCAATCGCGTTTATATGAACAGCGGTGTCGTGGTGAAGCACAGCGCGAACCAGCATTATACGACCGATGCGGTAAGCGATGCGGTGTTCCGCTATCTCGCGGCCAAGGCGGGGGTTTCGTTGCAACACTTCCACAACCGCTCGGATGTTGCGGGGGGCTCTACGCTCGGCAATATCTCGGGCAATCAGGTTGCGCTGGCCACAGTCGACATCGGCCTCGCACAGCTTGCGATGCATTCGCCCTATGAGACGGCGGGCTGCTCGGACTATCTGGACTTTATCAGGATTGCACGCTGCTTTTACGGCCTGCGCACGGAGGCGCGGGACGGGGGCTTTGCTTTCTCAGAATAAAAAGATTGGAGACAGAATCAATGCGGCTTAGACACATTCCCGGTAGTGAAGACTTTGTACGGGAGGCGGCTTCGGTCGTCAATGCGCCCGAGCGATACAGAGGAAACTGGAGCACATTTTTCCGGAAGGAGGCGCCGCTTGCGCTGGAAATCGGCATGGGAAAGGGCCGGTTTTTGCGTGAGCTCTCGGCCAGAGAACCGGAGCGGAATTTCCTCGGACTGGAGCGTTACGCTTCCGTGCTGCAAAAGGCCATTGAGCGGAAGGAGCGGGAAGAAAGAGAGCAGGGGAAAAGAGAGAGAGAGAATCTCTATTTTCTCTGGGAGGATGCAAAGCGCCTCACCGAAATTTTTGCGCCCGGCGAAGTTGCGCGCATTTACCTGAATTTCTCCGATCCCTGGCCGAAGGCTGGACACGCGATGCGTCGTCTGACTTCCTCGGAATTTCTGAAACTCTACGATGCGGTGCTGGCACCCGAGGGAGAGCTTTGGTTTAAGACCGACAATGACGGCCTGTTCGAGTGGTCGCTCGAAGAGATTCCGGCGGCGGGATGGGTGTTACAAGATGTGACGCGAGACCTGCACCGGGATGTGCTCGCGGAGGAGAATGTGATGACCGAGTATGAGGAGAAATTTTCCGCGCGGGGGCAGAAGATTTCCCGGCTGATTGCGACGCGAAAAAAATAAAAAAACTTGTTGACAGAAAGACTGATAGCAAGTAGAATACTGTTTGTGTCACGGAGATGCGACACAAACAAAAGCGCCTTTAGCTCAGTTGGTAGAGCAGTAGACTCTTAATCTATTTGTCCAGGGTTCGAGTCCCTGAAGGCGCACGAGAAGTCCTGACTTGGCAGACTGCGAGCTGCTGGGATAGGGCTTTTTTTGTTGCTTCGGACGAAAAGAAAACCGCGGAATGCTGTCTTGCATCCCGCGGTTTCGTGTTTTCAGGCGTTGGCGGCAGAACAGGCTGCCTTTTCGCGTCCTATGGCTTCGACCAGACGATCGACATAGGAGACCCAGTCGTAATAGTCGGCGGCCTCCAGCCAGAAAGTGGCATAACTCCGCTCGCAGCTGTCAATGTCGTCCTGAATTTCCTGCAGACGGCGATGTAAAAAGGCGAGGCTCTCGGGGTCGGCGCTGACTGCCTCGAGTGCTTCGAGCCCCGCGAGCGCGTGGCGGCTGTTTTTCAGCGCGGACAGGTCTTTTTCGCCCTGCATTCTGTCGTAAAACTCCGAGAGTGCGAGTACCGCGAGGTCGTAGTCCTCGGTGTTCGCAGCGCCTTCCGGGTCAAGCAGCTTTTCACTGCGGAGCAGCGCGATGATATCTGCGAGTTTCAGGCTCTGCTTTCCTGCGGCGAGCTTTTCGCCGATGCGATCCAGGAGCAGCAGCCCCTCATCCGATTCCAATGCGTGAAATCCCCAACATGCCATGGTTTTGTCCTCTTTTCTTTCCGTGTGCGCTATGTGCGGCACAGCAAACTCTACATATCTTCTCCACTATTATACACGTGTGGGCGCTCTTTCCAAGCGAAAGTTTCGGCGGTATACTGAGCGGAAACAAAAGGAGGATTGCGATGGACGTATTGGTCTCGAATTTATTGATGTACGGCAAGACGGCGGAGCAGGGAGTGCTCGCGACGCTCGCTGCGCTGGAGGGGGAGCGGAAACGGGGGGAGACCTTGACTGCGGAACACAGACAGCGCGCTTATCGCGCCGTGCGGGAACTGTTGGAACTTGCGACGGAATATGGCTTCGACGAGAATCTGTGGCAAAATTATTTGAGTTATCTGCTCATGATGGATGAAAATCCGTTTACACTGACGGCGGAGAAGACCGGCGCGGGCAAGGGCAGTGTGAATACCTTTGTGGAGCAGGATTTTCATATTTTTCGCGCGCTGTTTTACTATGACTTTCAGCCGCTCGAGACCGCACTCGGCATGAACTGTTTCTCGGTGCTGACAAACTATCGGGCTTTGCCGAAGCCTGCCGTGCGCTGTTATCGGGCGGTCAGTGAGAAGGTGAAGGTGCTGAGCCGGAAGCTTGCGGCTGCGGAGAGCGACGCCGCCTTTTTTGCGACGATGAGTGATTTTTACCGCGCCTACGGCGTGGGTAAGTTCGGCCTCAACGCAGCTTTCCGTCTCGAAGACGATGAGACGAAGGGGACCTTATTAAAGGCCATCCGCAACATGGATGCCGTGCAATTCTCGGATCTGATCGGCTACGAGACGCAGAAGGAAGAGCTCCGGAAAAATACGGAAGCTTTTCTTCGCGGGCAGAGAGCCAACAATGTGCTGCTTTACGGCGACAGCGGCACGGGAAAGTCGACGAGCATCAAGGCGGTTGTGAACGAGTATTACAAAGACGGTCTCCGCATGATAGAGATCTACAAGTATCAGTTCCGGCGGCTCTCCGAGGTGCTCGCGGAAATCAAGAACAGAAATTATCGCTTCATCATCTATATGGATGATCTGTCTTTCGAGGAAAATGAGTCGGAGTATAAGTTCTTAAAGGCAGTCATTGAAGGCGGCGTAGAGACCCGTCCGGACAATGTGTTGATTTACGCGACTTCGAACCGGCGACATTTGATCCGGGAGAGCTGGAGAGACCGGAATGATGTGGAGCAGGATGCGGACATTCATCACTCCGACACGATGGAGGAAAAGCTCTCGCTCGCGAACCGCTTCGGTCTCTCGATCGGGTACTACAAACCGGCGCGCCGGGCCTATCACGAGATTGTACTGGCGCTCGCCGAGCGCCACGGCATAACGCTTGCGGAGGAAGAGCTGCTGCGGCGCGCAGACCAGTTTGAATTGCGGCACGGCGGGGTGTCGGGACGTACGGCCCAGCAGTTTATCAATGCGGAGCTCGGAAACTGAGATTACCATATGCGTTGCGGAGACATATAAAAGCTCTCGCCGTAGAAAAGGCGGAGAGTTTCATTCCGACCCGGGGGATGCAAGGCTTTTCTCTGCATACATCTTCCCGGAAACAGTATGGCCGGAGGGGAATTTCTTGAAACAGGCTGGTTGTCTTTTTTGTGACGGACCTTGTATCGAATGCAGGAAGAATAAGTCCGGATCCGACGGTGGCGCAAAAACAGTTGCAAATCCGGTCACAGACGCAGGCGGAAAGTTCCATCCTGACATGGGGGGTGATAAGACAAAAGAGGATAATCACCGCTCCAAAGTTTGATATTGCGGGAAAGCGTCCACAGATTTTGAAGGCAGGACAACAGGTAATACCAACGGATGGAAGGAAATCTTCATCTCGATATGGGATGATGTATGCGGAAAGAAAAAGCGGTTCCGGCGCTGCGTGAGGCAGGCGCCGGAACCGCTTTTTTGCAAGCTGTACGGAGAAGAAAAGCCGGATTCAGTCGAGGAAATCCGGATCCAGAATGACAATCTCCTTGCCATCCATTGCGATGATGCCCTCTTCCTGCATGCGGGACAGCTCTCTGGAGAGCGCGCTGCGGTCCGCGTAGAGAAAGCTCGCGAGCTCGGTTTTAGAGAGCGGGAGTTTCCGGATGCCGTTTTTCTGCTTGGGCAGGGTCGTGAAGTAGAGCTTTAATTTGTCGCGCAGTTTTTTTTGCCCGAGAATGCGAATTTTCTGTGTGAGCAGAAAAGAGCGTCTGGCAAAATAGCCGAGCAGGTTTGCGGCGAGTTGTGTCTCCGCGGCGCTCTGGCGCGCGGCATTCTGCAAGAGGCGCGAGAAGTCCAGAAAGAGCAGGGTACAGTCGGAGACCGCACGGAGATGAATGGGACTGTCGGTGACCTTGGCGCAGAGCATCATGGCGCCAAAGACATTACCGGGTTCAATCCGAGTCACACTGACCAGAGTGGCATTTTCATCGTAAAAGGAAACTTCAAGAACGCCAGAGAGCACCAGTCCGGCGCGTTTGCCGGAATCTCCGATCTGAATCACCGTTTCGTTCTTCGGAAAGAAGTCTTCTTTGGCGGAGAGTGCAGCGAGCAGGTTCTCATAGTCGCTCTCTGCGATGCCGGCAAAGAGCGGGCAGGTTTTCATGACCGGAAAGGCTTTTTTCATGGCTCAGGCTCCTTTGACTGCTTGCAGTAACAGAAGAAGAAGGACCGCGAGCAGATTGTTGACGAAGTGGAGCGCAATCGGAAAAATGATATTTTTCCGCGTCTCATAGAGCCGGCAGAGGAAAAAGGCGAGCGGCAGATAGATAAGTGTGGCAAGCATATCCCGCGGCTTTCCGCTCGTCAGGGCCGCCGCGCCGTGGAGCAGCGAGAAGGTGACCATCGAGACAAGGTAGGCGAGCAGATGGTTCTTTGGATAGAGACGGTTAAAAATGATATTCCGGAAAACCAGTTCCTCGACGACCGGTGCGAATACAACGGCGAGCAAAATCAGGAGCCAGAGATAACCGCCGGCCGCCAGACCGCCGAGCACGTTCTGATTCTGGTTGCTGATATGGAAATGCTGCAACAGGAGATTAATCAGAATATTGCAGAGATAGATGATGAACAGCGCGAGAAACACCACGCGGCAGCTCTTGCCGAAATGCGCGCGGAATTTTTCAAAGTCTTCGCGGAGCACTTTCTTTTTCTGCCAAAAGAAAATCAGGAAGGTGAGCAGTGTACCTGCGCCGTAAGCGCCGTAGTAAACCACGCCATTTCGAAAGAGCGGGATATGTGCGGCGGCGAAGGCGAGAAGGAGTGAGAGCACCAGGGTGTAGAAGACAAAATAGGTGATGAGCAGAAGCACATCACTTTTCCGGGAATTTTGAATTTTCATAGTACCTCCGAGCAAATAGTCTGGTAAAACTATACTGGAAACGGCGAGAAAAGACAAGAGCGCCGGGACGGGGCAAATGAATGAGCGCAGCGAAATCTCCTTGCGAAAGGGTCGGGTATCTGCGATAATAGTTGACGAAAGGAGGAGACTTATGGAGAGAAAGTTTTCGCTTTCAGAGGATCACGCGCCGAAGGCGGGACTCACGATTTCCACGCGGGAAACGGAGAGCGGCAGCGTCGGTGTGACGTATTTTTCACTCGGCCGAAACACGGATATCAGCGCGGAGCGCTATCCGGAGGATGTGCTCTATCTCGGCAACTTCGGGAGCGGCGAATTCCGGCTTCGCAACGCGGTGGAGGAGAAGGAGAGACTTCGCACACTCACAGCGGGGACTGCGATGCTGGTCAGAAAAAATACGCTCTGCGGCGTGCGAACGGAAGAGGGATTCATTTATACGGAAGTGATTCCGGGAAAGGATATTACTATGAACGAACAGGTCAAGGCAGGTGAGGTATTTCGGCTCAGCGATTTGCTTTCCTATGAAAAGGGGAGCGTCGTCAATATGGATGTCGCATCCAATCCGAACATGAAGTTTGTCGTCATGGCGTTTGATGCGGGCACGGGGCTCTCGGAGCACAGCGCGCCCGGAGATGCGCTGATTTTTGCGCTGGAGGGCGAAGGTGAGATTGTCTATGAGGGCACGCCGCACAGCCTGAAGGCGGGTGACCAGTTCCGCATGGCAAAGGGCGGACGGCACAGCGTAAAGGCAAACGGACAGTTTAAGATGGCGCTGCTGCTCACGCTGGCGTGAGCACGGTGAAAGGCAACAAGAGGCGGAACTCTTTCGGGGGTTCCGCCTCTTGACTTTTGCGCGTCGGTTCTTTTAGTATAACGATAAAGAACATAAGTAAACTGGGGGAAGTATGAGTCGCGAAAGGGAATTTCTGGAGTACGTTTTGTCAAGTATGCTCGCCATGATAGGACAGTCGATTTATATTCTGGCAGATACCTATTTTGTTGCCAAAGGACTTGGCGCCAACGGCCTTGCCGCGCTCAACCTGGCCATACCGATTTATAATTTTATCAACAGCGTCGGCCTGATGATCGGCATCGGCGGCGCGGCGCGCTTCATTATATCCCGCACGGTCGGAGACGCCGAGCGCTCCAGACGGATTTATACGACAGCGGCGATTTCCGGTGTACTGGCCGGACTCTGTTTTTCTCTGCTCGGTCTTTTCTTTGTGGATCCTCTGACCGTGCTTCTCGGCGCGAAGGCGGAGACCTATGAGATGACAAAGATTTATCTCCGCATGGTGCTGCTCTTTGCCCCGGCGTTTATCTCGAATTCGATTTTTTCGGCTTTTGTCAAGAACGACGGAGGTCCCAAACTTGCGATGCTCGGCATGATTGCGGGCAGTGTCTTTAATACGATTTTTGACTATATTTTTATTTTTCCGATGGGACTCGGTATTTTCGGCGCGGTGCTCGCGACGGTCTTTTCGCCTGTCATGGGTATTCTGGTGCTCTCGTTGCATCTGATCCGGAAAAAGAGCAGTTTCTATCCGGTCAAGCGGGGCTATCGTTTCGAAGAACTGCGGCGCATGCTTTCGCTCGGCGTTTCCTCGCTGATCAGTGAGATTACGACCGGCATCGTGATGATTGTCTTCAATATCATCATTCTGCGCCTCGCGGGCAATGCCGGGGTTGCGGCCTACGGCGTCCTGGCAAACATCATCCTCGTTGTGATTGCGGTTTACAACGGCATTGCACAGGGATCCCAGCCGCTATTCGGGCGCTTTTTCGCGTCGCACGACACAGAAAAGTTGCATCTCACCTATCGCGACGCCTTGATTGCGGTCGGACTTGCCTCGGCTGTCTTCTATGTCGCAATGATGGGCTTCCCCGCACAGATTACGGCGCTCTTTAATCACGAGAACAATGCGGAGATGCAGCGGCTCGCCGTGGAGGGCTTCCGCCTTTACTTTACGAGTTGTGTGTTTCTCGGGTTTAACTTATTGACCATTATGTACTTCGTGTCGACGGCGCGGGACAAGCAGGCGCAGGTTTTATCGCTGCTCCGCGGAATTGTCCTGGTGCTGCCGTTCTTGTTGCTCTTCTCCGCACTCTTTGGCATGACCGGCGTCTGGATTGCGATGCCGGCGGCAGAGATTGTGGTCACGGGCATAGGTATCCGTATGCTGCGGGGAAAGGAAAGGAAGGCGGCATGACAAAGCGGGAAGAAGAAATTGCTGCGCGGGTGGCGCAACACAGAGACGAACTCACGGCGCTGCGGCGGGAATTCCACGCGCATCCGGAAATCTCCTGGAAGGAGTCAGGTACCCAGGAAAAAATCATGACCTATCTGCAGGCACTCGGCCTCACGGCGGAGCGCGCGGTCGGTACGGGAGTTCTGTCGTATCTTCGCGGCGGAAAGAGCAAGGGGGCCTTGCTCGGCATGCGGGCCGATATGGACGCGCTGCCGGTACAGGAAGAGACCGGCCTGCCGTTTGCCTCGGAAGTGCCGGGGGTGATGCATGCCTGCGGGCACGACAGCCATCTCGCGATGCTCCTAGTGGCGGCGCGTGTGCTCACGGAGCTGCGGGAGGAACTTCCGGTCGATATTCTCTTCATTTTTCAGCCGGCGGAGGAAGAAATCCGGAACAGCGGCGCGGAGCGGATGAAGGACCACCCGCTGGTGCGCCGCTGCGACCGGCTGATCGGTCTCCATATCTGGGGAGACATGGAAGCCGGAACGGCGACCCTTGAGAGCGGTCCCGTGATGGCGGCTTCGGATACTTTCCGAGTAGAGATTCGCGGCAGAGGCGGACACGGCGCGGCGCCGCAGCGCGCAATCGATCCGATTCCGGCGGGGTGCCTGTTCGTGGAGGAACTGCAGCGTGCGCTCGCGCGGGAATTCGACCCGCAGACCGCGGCGTTGCTCGGCGTAACTTCGTTTCAGGCGGGACAGAGCGCCAATGTGATTCCGGATCGGGCGGTGCTGCTCGGAACCGGCCGCAGCTTTGACACAGAGGTCAGAGAGCGCTTCCCGGCACTTTTACAGCGGATTGCGCGCGGCATCGGCGAGAGCACGGGGACAGAGATCAGCGTCCGTTATGAGCCGGGACCGCCGCCGCTCATCAACGATGCAGCCTGCACCGAGACCGCGCGCCGTGCGACGGCCTCTATCTTTGGCGATCGATTGCGGTCGGGCGGTGTCCGCATGAGCGGCGAGGACTTCGCAAAATATGAGAATCCGAAGTGTTTTCTGGCACTCGGCGGCGGGAGTGAGGACGCAGAAAAGCGCTATCCGAATCACAGCCCGCGGTTTCAAATCGAGGAAAGCGCCCTTGCGTCCGGCGTCCGTTTTTTTGTCAATTATGCCTTTTGTTATGGCGAGGAGCTTTGACGGGGAATTCATCAAAAATTCATGGAATTTTGCGGAGAACCGTAGCAAAATAAGAGCAGCATAACAACAAGAGGAAAAATACGATGGACGAACAGAGAGAGCGCGGTGTGCGCTACGAGACGGAGACCGTGTTTACGGAGGAGGCTGTGCGGGGCTTATTTCGCGCACAGTTCCTTTTATTTGAAAAATTGCGCATCTGGAGCCGGGTTGCGATGGGGGCGGTGCTGACTGCCTTCGGGTTCAGCCCTGTGTTCGGGACACCGCAGCGGGTGCTCTGTATTGCACTCGGGGTCTGGCTGCTGCTTGGCTGGAATACCGTCGCAAAGGCACGGGCGGACGCCGTCTTAAAACAGCGCGGCGATGCCGAGGGGCATGTCATTTACCGCTTTGCGGAGGAAGAAATTCAAATTGAGGACAGCGGATCCTGGAGATACGAGGAGCTTCTGCGCCTCGCAAAGGACGCACAGCGCTTTTACCTGTTCCGCAACCCGCAGACCGC
Organism: Stomatobaculum longum; assembly: GCA_000242235.1. Classification (GTDB taxonomy): domain Bacteria; phylum Bacillota; class Clostridia; order Lachnospirales; family Lachnospiraceae; genus Moryella; species Moryella longum. The sequence continues at coordinate 567,399 of JH590862.1, read as the reverse complement.
GGTCGTTGTCGACATGGGAGCGTTGCAACCGGCGGATGCGGCCGGGTTTGCGGCGTGGATCGAGCGGAAAAGCGGCAAGAAGTTCCGCGCACTCGGTGCGGGATTTCCGCTGTTCTGGAACCGGAAGAAGAAGGCTTCCTGAGGAAGGAGAAGATTCACGATGGATAAGATGAATTTTTTGGAATTTGCGCGCGAACGCTATTCCTGCAGAAAACTGACGGGGGCACCGGTGGCGGCGGAGAAACTGGAGCGCATTCTGGAGGCAGCGCGCATTGCGCCGACCGCACACAATGAGCAGCCGTTCCGCGTATTTCTGCTCGAGAGTCCGGAGGCGGTGGAGAAGGTACATGAGATAACCCCCTGCATTTTCGGGGCCGACTGCTTTTTGATGGTGGCGGCTGTTCCGGGCGAGGCCTGGGTGCGCGAGTTTGATCAAACGAACTTTGCAACGGTTGACGCGAGCATTGTGGCGACGCATATCATGCTTGCCATCGAGGCGGAGGGACTCGGCACGACCTGGGTAGGGTATTTTGACGCACCGCGCGCGAAAGAGCTCTTCCCTGTGATGGCGCCGTACGAACTGATTGCGCTCTTCCCGATCGGAGAAAAGGCGGCGGAGGCACATCCGGCGCATCTGCATGAGAAGAGAAAGCCGATTGCGGATCTCGTGGAGCGTTTTTAACAATGCGGCACACCTTTGCGATTGCCCAGATGACGGTGGCCGAACAGGTGACCGATAATGTTAAAAAAATGGAAGCGATGATGCGGGAGGCGCAGGAACGCTTCCGGGCGGAGCTGATTCTGTTCCCGGAGACCTGCATGGCGGAGTTTTCACGCGGGATGACGCGGGAGCTGCGCGCGGAGACAGCGGAAGCATTGGACGGGCCTTTTGTCAGCGCCGTGCGGGAACTCGCCGCCCGGTTTTCAATCTGGACAGTCTTTGGCTTCTACGAGCGCGCAGAGACGGCGGACAGCGAAAACCGCAGCTATAACAGCGCGCTGATTCTGGATGACAGGGGAGAGATTCGCGGTCATTACCGGAAGACGCATCTCTATGACGCCTTCGGGTACCGGGAGTCGGATGACTATCTGCGCGGCGAGCAGCTGTTCCGTCCGATTGACAGTCCCTTCGGGAAGCTGGGACTCTTTGTCTGCTATGAGCTCCGTTTCCCGGAAGTCGCGCGGGTCGCGCGGGCCGGCGGCGCCGAAATCCTGCTGATGCCCTCGGCCTGGGTCAAGGGCGACTTAAAGAGCGAACACTTCCGCACGCTGCTCAAGGCGCGCGCCGTTGAGAATACCTGCTATCTGCTCGCGGCAAATCAGTACAGTAAAATCCGCATGGGAGAGAGCGCAGCCATAGACCCGATGGGCGTTGTGACGGCGAGCGCGGGTGAGGGAGAGACGGTATTTCCGGTCTACTTGGACAGCGAGCGGCTTCGCGAGGTGCGCGAAAAGCTCCCGAGTTTTGAGGACAGACGGGAAGAACTCTACGGAAGCTTATCAAGCAATACGATGAACCGGTGTCAAAGCGAAATTTGAGGAAATGCGATATGACGATTTGGGAAGCAATCGAAGAGCGGCACACAGTGCGGCAGTTTACGGATGAGGCGGTTGAAGAGGAAGCGCTGGAAGCACTGCAAGAGCGTATCCGGGCGCTGAATGCGGAATTCGGTCTGAAGCTTAGCCTGCATGCCAACGAAGAGCTGCAGCTCTGGCCGGGTATGACGCTGTTTTTCTCGAGCGGTGTCGAGAACTTTATTCTGCTCGCCGGACCCCACGGCAGCAAGGCGGCCGAGCGGGTCGGCTACTGCGGTGCGAACCTTTTGCTGCTGGCACAGCAGGAGGGTATTAACACCTGGTGGATCGGCGGCACCTACAGCATGAAGAAGGTGGAGGGAGAGGCCGGCGGCGAGCTCTACGGCGTGATTGCGTTCGGCTACGGCAAAGAGGAAGGAAAGCCGCACCGCTCCAAGGACGCGATGCGCGTGAGCCGCTATGAGGGCAGCGAACCGGAGTGGTTTTCGCGCGGCGTAGAGGCCGCACTGCTCGCGCCGACGGCGATGAACAAGCAGGCCTTTATGATTACAGGCAAGGATGCTGTGGTGCAAGTCAGTTATAAGGCGGGCGCTTTTTCGGATGTGGACCGCGGTATTATCAAGTATTTCTTTGAGCAGGGCGCGGGCAAGGAGAATTTCCGCTTCGCGGATGCGGAATAAAACTAAGATTCTTAACAAAATCGTCGGTATTTTGTAACGCCTCCCTGTCGTATAATCAAGATAGTTTGCAAATTCGCGCAGCGATGCGCTTTGATGACGGAGGTAGAGATGAAGAGAGAACAGCGGATGCGACTGTGGGCGGCAGCGCTCTCGGTTTGCATGGCGGCAGGAATGGCACAGCCCGCGATGGCCGGTGTTGTGAAAAAGAGTGCAGCGCAGACGAGCGGCAGCGCGGCGAATAATACGGCGGAGGCAGCGACGGCGCAGACCGACTTCTACTTTGCGGGGCAGGAGATGTATACCTACCAGCGTCTGGAGGCGGATATGCAGCTCCTCAAATCAAAGTATGAGGGTGTCACGACGGATTCAATCGGAAAAACGGTAGACGGCAGAAACATCTACCGCATTGTGATCGGCAATCCGAACGCGGAGAAGAAGGTGCTGGTGCTCGCGGCAATCCATGCGCGCGAGTATATCACGACGCCGCTCGTGATGCGGCAGGTGCGGGAGATGCTGGATCGGAAGGCGAGTGGAGAGACTGCGCTGAACGATGTCTGCATCCAGTTTGTGCCGATGGCGAACCCGGACGGCGTGCAGATTTCCCAGCGCGCATTGGACGGCCTGAACAATGCAAATTCCAAGCAGACCGTACAGCGTGTCATTGAGAGCTGGGCGGACTGGGGTCTCCTGGAGAACAAGGACAAGTACAACTGGTATTTGAACAAGTGGAAGAACAATGTGAACGGCGTCGACCTGAATCACAATTTCCCGACCAAGGGTTGGGCACAGCTAAACGATAACCGCGGCAAGGCGTCCTCGGAGTTCTACAAGGGACCGTCGGCCGCTTCGGAGCCGGAGACCCAGGCAATCATAAAGCTCGTGAACGAGCAGAAGTTCAGCGAGGTCATCAATTACCACGCGCAGGGACAGATTATCTACTGGTCGCAGATGCATGCCTCCAAGGAGGTGCAGGCCAAGGACAAGGCGATGGCGGTGATTGCGGCGCGCCGCACCGGCTATGCGCTGGTGGATCCGGCTGCGGACGGCTCCCGCTACGGCGCAGGCTTTAAGGACTGGCTCGACTGGGAGAAAGGCATTCCGAACATCACCCTCGAGGTGGGACTCGGTGTCTCGCCGGTTCCGGAGAACCAGATTGAGAAAATCTGGCAACAGAATCAGGGCCTGCTTCCGGAACTCGTCAACGCACTGCTCGGCCGTAGCGGCGAGAGCATTTCGAACGGCACGTCGACAGCCGCCGCGGGCAATACGGCGCAAGACAGCGGCGTGCACTATGTCTCGCCGAAGGGCAGCGGCGATGCGAACGAGAGTCTCACACCGCCCGGTGCCGAGTGATATCAGAAAGATAAATGACGTATCACAGCGAAAAGACACCCCATTTTCCGAACAGTTCTGTTAAACTGTTCGGAAAATGGGGTGCTTTTTTTCGCGCTTGTCTCTTTTGGACAAAGCGTTATAATAAAGAAGCACGAAAAATGAAGAACAGGACGGTTTTTTATGGAAAAATTGCGGAAAATGCTGGGGGGAATGGAATATAAGGAGAAATTAATCGGTCTCCTGCAAATCATTGTAGGCAATGTAGGCTATGCGCTTGTCGTACAGCTTTTTATTTTGCCCATGGATCTCCTCACCAGCGGAACCACGGGTATTTCCCTCGTGTTACACAAGATTACGGGACTTCCGGTGCCGCCGCTCCTGCTCGCACTGAACATATTTACTTTGTTGCTCGGCTTCATCTTCATCGGCAAGGGCTTCGGCATGTCGACCATTCTAAGCTCCTTCATCAGCCCGATTGCGCTGGAGTTCTGGAGTCACGCGCTGAAAGGTGTGGTGCTCACCCAGGATCTCATGCTGAATGCGATTTTTGCGGGACTCGGAACCGGACTTACGCTCAGCATTGTGCTCCGCGCGGGCTCTTCGACCGGCGGTATGGATGTAATTCCGATTATGGCAAAGAAGTATTTGAGCCTGCCGCTCGGCGCCGGCTTCATCATCACGGATATGATTACGCTGCTCTCGCAGGGACTTCTCTTCTCCTGGGAGCGCGTGCTCTTCGGTCTGATTTGTGTCATTGTGACTTCCATCTCGATCGATAAGATGACGCTGATCGGAACCACACGCACCGAAGTCAAGATTATCAGTGAGAAGCCGGAGGAAGTGAAGAACGCCATACTCAAGGAGATGGGACGCGGCGTGACCATGCTGCATGCGGACCGCGGATACACGAAGCGGCCCACCCAGGTGGTGCTCTCGGTCATCTACAACCGCGAGTTGCCGCAGATTATTCGCATTGCGCACGAGATTGATCCGGCCTGCTTCCTGATTGTAGGACGTATTTCGGAGGTTCACGGTGAGGGCTTTAGCCGCGGGGTAAAATAATGGTATTCTCAGTCATCGGTTTTATGGATTTACTCGGTACCATTGCGTTTGCGATTTCCGGCGCGCTGGTCGGCGTGAAGCGGGACATGGACATTTTCGGCGTCAACATTCTCGCGGTCATCACGGCCTGCGGCGGCGGTATGACGCGCGACATTGTGATCGGCAAAGAGCCGCCGGTCATGTTTGTGAATCCGATTTATGTGTTGATTGCGGTGATTACGGCGAACATCGTTTTTCTGTATCTCTATACGAATCGCCGTCTGCCGGGCTCGAAGAAGGCGCTGAATGCGTTGCTTTTCTGGTGTGACACCCTGGGCCTTGCGGCCTTCACGGTGGACGGTGTCTTTGCCGGCATTAACATCGGCATGAACCGACTGTTTCTCTGCACCTTCCTCGGAACGGTGACGGGAGTCGGCGGCGGTGCGATTCGCGATATCTTCGCAAACCAGATGCCCGAGATATTCTGGAAAAATATTTATGCGATGGCCTCGGTGCCGGGAGCCATTCTGACGGTTCTCGCCTGGCGGATGCTCGGCTCGGAAAACAAGGCTGCGCTGATCGGCAGTCTCTGCGTGATTCTGGTGCGTTGCATTGCCGTGCACTATGACTGGAACCTGCCCAAGGTGCCGAAGCGCAGCGGCCAAGTCTGAGACAGAAAAAGGAGCTGTGAAGAATGTTTCTTCACAGCTCCTTTTTTCTTCGGCCAAGCGGACGAAAAGAGTTAGCGGCACCGTTTTCCTGCATTTCATAAAAAGCCCGTTACAAGAAAGACAGATTACATGCTTCATGACTTTTTCCTCCAAACATACTGTTTCAAGGAAGATGTAAGCAGAGAAAAGCCTTGTATATTCTTCAGTCCTTGCTCACGCAGATACTGCCGGTGCGTTGAATCTCGAGAATGCCGTAATTTCGCACGAGTTCAATGAAATTCAGAATGGCCTCGGGCTCGGCGGTCAGCTGAATGACCATGGTCTTCTGTGAGAAGTGGACCACTTTCGCGTCGGTCACGGAGCAGAGCTCTATGAGGGAGGCGCGCGTGGTCACGGAGTGCGCGACCTTGATTAGCATCATCTCTTTTAAGATGGAGCTGCTCTCTTCGAGCCGCCGCACTTTGATCACATCGATCTTTTTGTTCAGGTGCTTTTCGACCTGGTCGAGGGTCCGGCTGTCGCCGCTCGAGACAATGGTCATACTGGATACATCGTGCTGTTCGGTCTCGCCGACCGCGAGGCTGTCAATGTTGAAGCCGCGGCGCGCAAAGAGACCCGCAATCTGCGAGAGCACGCCGTCGCGGTTCTCGACCAGCACAGAAAAAATTCCTTTCATAGGGCTCCTCCTCACTGGGTATTGTTCTCGCTGTCCACATCGCAGACCATGAGTGCGGCTGTCTCGCAGGCGAGGAAGGCATCCAGCGATTCTCCGAGCGCAGCGTTGTTGTCACAGTGGAAGTAGGCCATATCATAGGCAGCGGCGATATGCGAATAGCGGGGGTAGTCAAAGAGCTCGACTGCCTCATAGCGGCGGCTGTAGGTTTTCGCTTGATATTCGCGGACCAGTCCGAGGAAGCGGTTCTTCATGATCAGAATTTTGACCGGGAGTTTTTGGACGGCGATGGTGCCGAGCTCATAGAGGGACATCTGGAAGGAGCCGTCACCGCAGACCGCGACGACCTGGCGCTCCGGTGCGGCAAACTTTGCACCGATGGCCGCCGGAATCGAATAGCCCATGGTGCCCATGCCGCCGCTCGTCAGGAAGCGACCGCGCTTCATCACATAGTTGTCGGCAGACCAGAGCTGATTCTGACCGACATCCGCCACATAGATCGCATCGTCCTCCATTTTTTCGGAGAGCAGTTTCACGAGTTCCACCGGGTTTACTAGTTTGTCACTGAAGCGGCGCAGATCCACGGTGCTGTGCTTCTTTTCCTCGAGTTCCCGGAGCCACTCGCTCGTATCAATCGTGATGGGCGCCTCGGCGAGGGCTGCAAAAACAATCTTCGCATCGCCGACCAGCGGAATCGTGGGACCTAAGTTCTTGCCGATTTCCGCGGTGTCAATGTCAATGTGGATGATGTTGACGCGTTGCTCCAGATTTTCAGGCTTTGGGACAGCGCGGTCCGCGATGCGCGCGCCGACGATAATCAGGAGGTCGCTCGCGGCAACGGCGCGGTTTGCATACGGTTTTCCGTTGTTGCCGAGCATGCCGAAGTAGAGCGGGTGATTTTTCGGCAGTACGCCTATGCCCATCATCGTGTGGACGAGCGGAATCCGGTACTTTTCGCAGAAGGCGCGGAGTCCCGCTTCGCCCTGGCCGAGAATCACGCCGCCGCCCGCGCAGACCAGCGGTTTTTTCGCCTTCTGAATCGCGGCAATCACGCGGGACAGCTGGAGGCTGTTGCCTTTGACGTTCGGCTTATAGCCGCGCATCGTGAGCTGTTCGGGATAGGCGAAAGGTTTTTTCAGCGTCTGCATCTGGACATCAATCGGAATATCAATGAGCACGGGCCCCTTGCGGCCGGAATTCGCGATGTAGAAGGCCTCTTTGAAGACGCGCGGAATCTCGTCGGCATTTTTGACGAGATAGGAGTATTTGACAAAAGACTCGGTCGCGCCGCGCATATCGGCCTCCTGAAACACATCGCGTCCGAGGAGAGAGGAGTTGACCTGTCCCGTGATGGCAATGAGCGGGATGGAATCCGCGTAGGCGGTCGCGAGAGCCGTGATTAAATTGGTCGCGCCCGGGCCGGAAGAGCTCACGCAGACCGCCGGGCGACCGGTGATGCGCGCATAGCCGCTCGCGGCGTGGCCTGCGGCCTGCTCCTGGCGTACCAGAATATGTTCAATCGATGCGTCCTGAAAGACGGCATCCAAAAAGGGTGAAATTGCGACACCCGGATAACCAAAAATGCGGGAGATGCCTTCCGCGGTCAGGCATTTGACCATTGCCTCTGCACCGTTCATCAGCTTCGCCTCCTTATTCCGTTGAAAATGAAAGTAGAAAGTATGATAGCATAAAGAGAAGGCGAAAGAAAGCCGGGAAGCGAGAGGAAGAGAAAGGCAAGACAGGGAGAAATGAAACAGGGGACAGAGAAAAAGACAGAGAACAAGAAGGGAAAGCGCGGTGCGGAGACAGCTTTGAACGCGCGTCGAGAACTCACAAAAGAAGTCATAGAGCGCTTAAAAGCGCTTTACCCGGACACAAAGTGTACCTTGACCTATGAAGATGCATGGCAGCTTCTGATTTCGGTGCGGCTCGCGGCGCAGTGCACGGATCTCCGCGTGGATCAGGTGACGCCGCGGCTTTATGAGCGCTTTCCGACGGTGCGGGCCCTATCGGAGGCGCCGGTCGAGGATATAGAGGAAATCGTGCGCCCCTGCGGGCTCGGCAATTCCAAGGCGCGGGACATTAAAAAGTGTATGACGGTACTGCATGAAGAGTATCAGGATCAGGTGCCGCGCGATTTTAAGGCATTGCTCGCGCTGCCGGGGGTCGGCAGAAAGAGCGCCAATCTGATTATGGGAGATGTCTTCGGGGAACCGGCGATTGTCACCGACACCCACTGCATACGGCTCGTAAATCGCATCGGGCTCGTGGATCAGGTGAAGGAACCCGCAAAGGTAGAAAAACTCTTGTGGGAATTGGTGCCGCCGGAGGAGAGCAACCAGTTCTGCCACCGCCTCGTGGACCACGGCAGGGCGGTATGTACGGCACGGAAGCCGGACTGCGGGCACTGTGTGTTGAATGACTTATGTCGCTACGCAAAAGAAGAGCAGCCTTTCGGGCTCGGAGAACTTTGAGGAGGAGAAGAATGGACAGAAAAGCAGTGCTCGAGGTGAGAAAACTATTCGATAAAAACGACTGCCGTATTGACCGCATGCGCGGCTGCTATGTGAACGGCGAAAAGCAGATTATAGCGGATTTGCAGGATCAGTTCTACAGCTTTGAGGAGGAGGAGCTGTTTCAGTACTGCGAGCTCTTTAAAAAGGCGGTCTCCGGCAGAATCGGACGGACGCTTTTTAATATCGAATTTCCGCTTGCGGCGGAGAAGGAGGGCGGCGCGCAGGAGAAGCTGTACCGGCTCTTAAAGAGCGAATTAAAGGACGAGGCGCTTCTGCAGGAATTTTTTCAGGATATCATTCAGCATTACGCCTTCACCGGCAATTACCTGATTCTCCTGGTGCACGGTGTCTACGATATTCCGGGGCGAACCAAGGATCGCGTGGGGTTAAGCGACGGCTCGGAATATGTGTATCCCTTCCTCGAGCTCTCGATTTGCCCGGTGGAACTGCTCCGCGAGGGGCTCTGTTACGATGCCGAGGCAAAGTCCTTCCTGAGCCGCATGGAGAACTGGAGCGTAAAAAAGCCGGACATCGGTCTCCTGTACCCGGCCTTCAACGAGAGGAATACGGATTTGCACGCGGCGCTCTGGTATGCGCGGAGCGAGAAGACGCGCCATGAGGAGCTCGCGGATGTGTTGCTCGGAACCGAACTCCCTCGCGCCGAGAGTGCGGAGAAGGATGCCTTCCGGGAGATTGTCGAGCGCAGCCTCGGAGAAGACTGCAACTTTACCCTGGTGCAGAATCTGCAGGAGGCGGTGAACCGCTTTGCGGAAGAGGCCGGAGACAGTGAAGTCACGGAGCCGCCGGTGTTATCGAAGGGGGAATTCAAGCGCCTGCTCGACGAGTGCGGCGCGGAAGAAGAGGCGCTTTCGCGCCTCGATGAAGTCTACGAAGAGGTGCTCGGGGAGAGCAAGGAAGCTCTGCTGGTCGAAAATCTGAGTGCGCCGAAGACGCTCACGGTCGAGACGGATTCGCTGCAATTAAAACTGCAGAGCGATGCGAGCGAGCTCCTCAGCACCCGGGTGATCGACGGTCGGGAATATTTTCTGATTCCGGTCTCCGAAGATGTCACGGTCAACGGGATTCGTCTCCGGACAAAAACGGCTGCAGCAGACGAATGAGCTCATTTGTGATTTCCGCGGGGCTCAGGTGATCGGTCGCGATTTTCAGCGAGGCCGCGTCCTCGTAAAGCGGGAGACGCGCCTGCATCATGGCGGCGATGTCGGCAGGGGTCTTCTTGTCTTTTAAGAGCGGACGCGCGGTATCGGTGCCGATGCGCGAAAAAACGGTCTCCGGTGTCGCCGTGAGGTAAATGACGGGACCCAGCAGGCGCATCAGCGCGCGGTTTTCGCTGCGGAGCGCCATGCCGCCGCCGCAGGAAATCAGACAGGGACTCTGCCCGCGGAGGTTTCGCAAAAATTCGGTCTCCCGGTCGCGGAAGGCTTGCTCGCCTTCGCGCGAAAAAAAGTCGGCGATGCTGCAGCCGAGCTCTTGTTCAAGGCAGGCATCGCTGTCCAGCGCGGGGAGACCGAGCGCTGCGGAGAGTGTGCTTGCGACCGTGGACTTGCCGCTCCCCATGAAGCCGATCAGGAAGAGGTGCTGCTTTAAGCGGTGACGAACCGCGGCGGAAGTTGCATCGACGGACATAAAAAGACTCCTTTTCTGTGAAGCTCCGGTTGTTTCGGGGACAGTGTAACACGGGGCACAGGGCTTTACAAACGACTGCGTTTTTCTTGTAAAATTGTGATAAAATGGAACGAAAAAGAATGCCGCGGGGCGCGGTGTGAGGAGGAAAAAATATGGGCTGCATTCAATTTGATTTGCGGGGCGCACTTTCTTTTCTGAGTGAGCGGGAACTGGTCCAGATGGAGCAGGCTGCGGAGACGGCAAAGGATGAGCTGGTCGAGCACACGGGCGCGGGCAACGACTTCCACGGCTGGGTGGATTTGCCGGAAGCTTATGACAGAGAAGAGTTTGCGCGTATTCAGAAGGCGGCGGCGAAGATTCAGGGAGATTCGGATGTCCTGGTAGTCGCCGGCATCGGCGGCTCCTATCTCGGCGCGCGCGCGGCCATTGAGTTTTTGCGCCAAGGGTTTTACAACCAGTTGCCGAAGGGCGAGCGGAAGACGCCGGAGATTTATTTTGTCGGCAACAACATGAGCGGACAGTATATGAACGCGCTGATCGATGTGATCGGCGAGCGCGACTTCTCGGTCAATGTAATCTCGAAGTCCGGCACGACGACGGAAACCGCAATCAGCTTCCGTGTCTTCAAGACCTTGCTCGAGAAGAAGTACGGCAAGGCGGGCGCGGCGTCCCGCATCTATGCGACGACGGACAAGCAGCGCGGTGCGTTAAAGCAGCTCGCAGATCGCGAGGGCTATGAGTGCTTCGTGATTCCGGACGATGTGGGCGGACGCTTCTCGGTGCTGACGGCGGTGGGTCTCCTGCCGATTGCCGTCTCCGGTGCCGACATCTCCCGCCTGATGGAGGGCGCGGCGGCAGAGCGGCAGGCGCTGCTCACCGAAGCGTATGCGGACAACGATGCGATGCGCTATGCGGTCGCGAGAACCGTCTTGAACCGCAAGGGCAAGGAGGTTGAGGTGCTCGCAAACTATGAGCCGAGCCTCGCGATGATTTCCGAGTGGTGGAAGCAACTCTTCGGCGAGAGCGAAGGCAAGGATCAGAAGGGCATTTTGCCGCACTCGGTCAACCTGACGACAGATCTCCACTCGATGGGCCAGTACATTCAGGACGGCAGACGCATCCTGATGGAGACGGTTTTGAATGTGGAGCAGCCGAAGAACGAGCTTGTGATCGAAGAAGAGGCGGGCGATCCGGACGGTCTCAACTACCTTGCGGGTAAGACCATGGACTTTGTGTGCAAGAATGCGATGCGCGGCACCAAGCTCGCGCACATTGACGGCGGCGTTCCGGTCATGCAGATTAATATCCCGGCACAGGATGAGTATTCGCTCGGCGCACTCTTCTACTTCTTTGAGTTTGCGGTCGGCGTGAGCGGCTATCTGCTCGGCGTGAACCCCTTTGATCAGCCGGGTGTCGAGAGCTACAAGCGCAACATGTTCGCACTGCTCGGCAAGCCGGGCTACGAGAAGGAGAGAGAGGCTCTCCTCGCACGGGAGGCACAGGAATGAAATTAGTGATTGCGAACGACCACGCGGCGGTCGATTTAAAGTTTGCGATTCTCGAACATTTAAAAGAGCGCGGCATCGAAGTCGTGAACATCGGCACGGACACGAAGGAGCGCTACCAGTACCCGCTCGCCGGTTATCGCGCGGCCAAGATGGTCGCAAGCGGTGAGGCGGACGGCGGCGTGCTGATTTGCGGCACGGGCATCGGCATCAGCCTCGCGGCGAATAAGGTAAAGGGCATACGCGCGGCGGTCTGCTCGGAGCCCTACAGCGCAAAGATGGCGCGGGAGCACAACAACGCGAATATGATTGCCTTCGGCGCGCGCGTGGTCGGCGAAGACCTCGCAAAGATGATTGTGGACAGCTGGCTCGATGCGAAGTTCCAGGGCGGTCGTCACGCAGAGCGGGTCGCGCTGATTGACGAGATCGAGGAGACGGGAGAACTCTCCTGCGAGTGATAAAAGTTGAGAAGCCGGGTCGGAGCGCGGTATGTAGCCCCGACCCGGTTTTTTTGTGGAGGAGACAGTATGCGATTTTTTCATCTCTCGGATTTGCATCTCGGAAAGCGGCTGCACGAGTATTCCCTGCGCGAGGACCAGGCCGATATTTTGGAGAAGATTCTTGAGGCCGTCCGGCGGGAGAGGCCGGATGCTGTATTGCTGTCCGGCGATTTGTACGATAAGACGATGCCGAGTGCCGAGAGCGTACAGCTCTTGAATTTATTCCTGGAAGGGCTCGCGGCGGAACACTGCCCGGTGCTTGCGATTTACGGCAATCACGACTCGCCGGAGCGCACAGCCTACGGTAGCGGCCTCTTTCGGAAAGCGCGGATTTATGTGTCCCCGGTCTTTGACGGCATTGTGCGCTATGTGACGCTCGAAGACAGTTTTGGCGCAGTGGATTTTTATCTGCTTCCCTTTTTGAAGCCTGCGACTGTGCGGAGCTTCTTTCCGGATGCCGCAATCGAGAGTTATACCGATGCCGTCCGGACAGTCTTGGAGGCGACGCGCCGTACCGCGGACCCGACGCACAGAAAAGTGCTGCTCGCGCACCAATTTGTGACGGGCGCACTGCGCTCCGACTCGGAGGAGACGGTGGTCGGCGGCCTCGACAATGTGGACGCGTCAGTTTTTGAAGGCTTTGACTATGTGGCGCTCGGACATATCCACAGGCCGCAGAGCACGGGGAGCGAGCGAATTCGCTACTCGGGCTCGCCGCTCAAATACTCTTTTTCCGAGTCAGAGCAGGAAAAGAGCATAAGCCTTGTGACGCTCGGCGAACAACAGGCGGACGGGATGGCAGCATTCAAGGTTGAGGAGCTGCCGCTCACGCCCCTTCACGAACTCCGCTGCCTCCGCGGAAGCTATGAAGAACTCACGGCGCGGTCTTTTTATGCGCCGCTTAACCTCGAGGACTATTACCGCATCACACTGACCGATGAGAGCGATGTGCCGGGGGCCCTGCAGCGCCTCAGAACTATTTATCACAATCTGATGGAGCTCGCCTATGATAACCGGCGAACCAGAGCCCGGATGGCGCTCGGGCAACAGAGCCGTGTAGAGTCGAGAACGCCGGAGGAACTGTTCGCGGACTTCTTTCGGGGACAGAACGGGCGGGAGATGAACCCGCTTGAACAGAAGATGCTCGCGCAGGCACTTGCGGAGCGGGAGGTGGACGCATGAGACCGTTGCTTCTCACGATGAACGCGTTCGGCCCCTATGCGGGCGAGACGACAATTGATTTTGCGCGCTTCGGCGGCGCCGGACTGTATCTGATTACCGGCGACACGGGCGCGGGCAAGACAACGCTCTTTGACGCAATCAGCTTTGCGCTTTACGGCGAGGGGAGCGGCGCGGTGCGAAAGCCCGAGATGCTCCGCTCAAAGTACGCCACACCGGAACAGAAGACAGAGGTTTTGTTCCGCTTTGAGGATAAGGGCGCAATCTACGAGGTGCGGCGCACGCCGAGCTACCTGCGCCCGGCGCGCCGCGGCAAGGGAGAGACCCAGCAGCTCCCGGAGGCGGAACTCCGGCTGCCGGACGGAAGCGTCAGGACCAAAGTCAAAGAGGTCAATGAAGCGCTCGAGGACATACTCGGCTTAAACCGCGAGCAGTTTTTGCAGACTGCAATGATCTCGCAGGGAGACTTCTTAAAGCTGCTGCTTGCGAGCACGGAGGAGAGACAAAAGATTTTCCGCCGTATTTTTCATACGGAGCGCTTTGCGGCTCTGCAGGACAGGCTGAAACAACGAAGCGCAGACTGTGAGCGGATTTGTGACCGGCTTGCGCAGAAGATAGAGAGCTGCGCAGAGCAGCTCAGGCTGGAGGGCGAGGCGGAAGCCCTGCGCGAAGCGGTGCTCCGCGGAGAGAAGCCGGCGGAAGAACTGCTCTCGCAGCTGCCGGAGCTGCTCGCGGAAGAAGAGCGGGAGCGGGAAAAGGCTGTCGTAGTGCGGGCGGAGAAGGATAAAGAAATCACAATGCTTGCGGCGGAACTCGCGCGGGCGGAGGAGGCCGCAGAGCGGAAAAGACGCAGACAGGAGAAGGAGCGAGAGGTTCTGGCCGAACAGCAGAAGCTCGCAGCGCAGCGACAGAGAGAAGCGACTCTTTCCGCGGACATTGCCGATAAAAAGCCGCGCTGGGATAAACTGCCGGCCTACCGGGAGCTTTTGCCGAAGTATGAGGAGGTCGCTGCGCTGACGGAAGCACGGAAGCGCGGCGAACGGGAAGTGAAGGCGGCGGAACAGACCCTTCGGCACGCGGAGACAGACGTTACGACGGCGGAGCAGGCGCTTAGCGCAGCGCGGGAAAAGCACCGGGAGCTTAGCGGCGCCGGAGAAAACCTCGCGCGGGCAGAGGCCAAGGCAGAGTCGCTGGCGGCGCGGCAGAAGCTGCTTGCCCTTGTGCGGCAGCAGATTGAAGACTACAAGCGGATTTACTTCGAGCGGCAGAGAGATCTGAAAAACTACAAAGAGAGCTATGCGGCCTACGAGCAGGCGAATGCGGACTATACGACAGCCTATCGGCATTTTCTTGCGGGGCAGGCAGGGATTCTCGCGGAACAGCTGAGGGCAGGCGAACCCTGCCCGGTCTGCGGTAGCCTAAGCCATCCGAAGATTGCGGCGAGAGCCGCCGGAACGCCGAGCGAGGCAGCGCTCCGGGCGCTGGAGACCGCACAGAAAGATTGTCAGCAGGCGGCCGAGCAGGCGGCAAAGCGCCACAGCGCAAGTCAGGAGCGAATGGAGGGGCAGGAAAGGAAACTCACCGAGCGGGCGGAAGAGCTGTTTCCGGGGGTTGCCTTTCAGGACTTGGACCGCAGCGCAAAGGCCGAAGAGACGATATTGCAGGCACAGATTGCGGAGAGCCTTGTTGCGTCGGCGCAGTGCAAAGCGGCGGCCAAGGAGTATCAGCGTCTCAGCGAGGAACTTCCGGCGCTCGAAGCAAAGCGCGCGGCGCTTGAGACGGCGCGGGGCAGTGCGCAGGAGGGGCTGAGTGCGGCGCGGCAAAAGCTCGAGGGGCTTCGCGCGGCCGAAGAAGCCGGGAAAAAACAGCTTCCGGCCGGAGAGGCTGCCGATTTGCAGCGCGAGATTCGGGCGCTCGAGAAAGAAAAAGAGACGGCGGAGAGAGAAGAACAGGCGCTGCTCGCGGCGATTTCGGAGACCGTGCAGCGGCTCGGCCGCTTCGAGGGCGAGCAAAAGGCGCTCGCGTCGGAGCACGAGGACTCGAACCCCGCCGACCCGGCTGCTTTGACGGCGCGGCTTCGCGAGGCAGAGGCAGCGCGTGACGCGCTGCGAAAGCGCGCGGAACAGAGCAGTGCTTCCCTCTCGCGAAACCGGGAGGCTTTTCTTAGCTGGCAAAAACTTGCGGCAGAGCAGGCAGAGGCGTTGCAGCACTTCCGGGCGGCGAAAAGTCTCGCCGACACGGCGAGCGGACAGCTCTCGGGACAGGAGAAGCTGATGCTCGAAACCTATGTGCAGCTCGACTACTTTGAGCGCATCATTGTGCGCGCCAATATCCGCCTCATGGAGATGACCGAGGGGCGCTATGAGCTCGTGCGGAGCAAAGAGGCCGAGAACAAGAGATCGCAGTCGGGGCTCTCGCTCGATGTAATCGATCACTACAACGGCGGTCAGCGCAGCGTGAAGAGTCTCTCCGGCGGTGAGTCGTTTCAGGCTTCGCTGGCGCTGGCGCTCGGCCTCTCGGACACGGTGCAGGAGGAGGCCGGCGGCATCCGCCTCGACGCAATGTTCATCGACGAGGGCTTCGGAACCCTGGATGAGGGGGCGCTCTGGAATGCACTGCAGGCACTTCTGGAGCTCGCGGCCGATGCGCGGCTGGTCGGTGTGATTTCCCACGTCCCGGAGCTCAAGGAAAAGATTGAGCGCCAGATTCGAATCCGGAAGCAGCCTGAGGGCGGAAGTTCCGCGGAACTCGTGCTGCCCTGAGCGGAACGGAAAAAGGCTGTCGCGCGCCCTTTCCTATGTTATACTTGCTGTTGCTACAACTAAGGGCCTGACAGACAGGCCGCAACAGAAAGTTGGGTGCCGTAAGAGATGAGAATCCGCTTGATTGGACATTCCGGATTTTATGTGGAACTGGAAGAGATGAATTTGCTCTTCGACTACTATCGGGGCGAGCTTCCCGTGCCTGACCCAGACAAGCCGCTCTTTGTGTTTGTGAGCCATGCGCATCCGGATCACTTTCAGAAGAGCATCTTTTCGCTCGCCGAGCGGGCGGACAATGTGGTCTACTTTCTCTCGGACGATATACGTCGCTCCGCGCTGCCGCTCTGGGTGCAGGGCAATGTCAGACTGCTCGCGCCGGAGACCGAGACCGAGCTCTGCCGCCTCGTGCGGGACGCCAAGAGCGGAGAACCGCGGCAGGAGACCTTTCTGAAGGTCAATACCTACCGCTCGACCGATGAGGGTGTCGCGTTTTTGGTTGACACGGCGGAGGCGCGCATTTACCACGCCGGTGATCTGAACGACTGGCACTGGGAAGAGAATACGGCGGCGGAGAACAATGCCCAGCGTACGCTGTATCTGGAAGAGTTGCGGGAAATCCGCGCGGAAGTCGAGCGGAGTAAACGGATACCGGACATTGCCTTTGTGCCGGTGGACTCGAGGCTCGGCGCGGATTACTGGCGCGGCGCGGACGCCTACATGCGGGAGGTCGGCGCGCGCTATTTGGTGCCGATGCATCTCTACGGTGATGCGTCGGTGATTCAAAAACTGCGGGAGCGCGAGGCGTCGCGCCCCTATCGCGACAGGATACTGGGAACAGGCAGAGAAGGTGAGGTGTTTACGCTATGATTATGTTGCAGGGGGTGCGGCTCTTGGATCCGCAGAGCAGAACGGATGATATCCGGGATATTTTGCTCGCAGAGGGCAAGATTATCCGCGTCGGAGAGGATCTCTGGCTGGATGCCTCGCTGATTGCACGGGCCAAGGGCGAGGTGCTTGAGGTCTTTGACTGCGCGGGGCTCTGCGCGGCGCCGGGGTTTGTGGACGGTCACGTGCATTTCCGGGACCCCGGACAGACGCACAAGGAAGATATTTTGAGCGGTGCGCGCGCGGCGGCGGCCGGCGGCTTTACCTCGGTGGTCTGCATGGCCAATACGACGCCACCGATCGACAGCGAGGCGCGAATTGTCGAAAATATCCGGAAGGGCAGGACGACGGGCATCCGTGTGTACAGCGCATCGACCATCAGTCAGGGGATGCAGGGCGAGGCGCTCGTCGATATGAAGCTTATGAAAGAGAGCGGCGCCGTTGCCTTCACCGACGACGGCAGACCGCTGAACAATGAGGCGCTGATCCGGGAGGCCATGCAGAAGGCGCGCCGCTTAAAGCTGCCACTATCGTTCCACGAGGAGGATCCGCGTTTCGTGAAAGAGCCGGGGGTGAACAGCGGCCCCGCCGCAGAGCGCCTCGGCTTGACGGGAGCGGACCGGCAGGCGGAGATTGTGATGGTCGAGCGGGACTGCCGCCTCGCGCGGGAGACAGGCGCGGCGATCGTGATTCAGCATATCAGCGCAAAAGAGTCGGTCGAGCTTGTGCGCCGCGCAAAGCAGAGCGGCGTGCGGGTCTACGCAGAGGCGACACCGCACCACTTCTCGCTGACCGATGACGCCGTGAGTCTCTACGGCACCAACGCCAAGATGAACCCGCCGCTCCGCGGAGAAGAGGATCGCATGGCAATCATACAGGGACTTGCGGACGGCACGATCGATATGATTGCGACCGACCATGCGCCGCACGCCAAGGTTGAGAAGGACAGGCCTTTCACCGAGGCGCCGAGCGGCATCATCGGTCTCGAGACCGCGTTTGCACTCGGCTGCATGAATCTGGTGGAGCCGGGCTATCTGACGCTCTTACAGCTTGTGCAGCGCATGAGCACGGATGCCGCAAAGCTTTATCAGCTGGATGCGGGCATGATTAAGGAAGATCACCCGGCGGATCTCACGATTTTTGACCCGGCGCAGAGCTGGGCCTATCTCGTGCCGGAATCCAAGTCCACCAATTCGCCCTGGCTCGGCAAGACACTCCGGGGCAAGGTACTCTTGACCATCTGCGCGGGGCGCGTTGTCTACGAGGACGAGCGCCTGTTTGCGGGCAGAAAGCTGCCGGTCGGCAGCAAGAAAAAAACACTGTGATGAGGAGAGGAAAGAAGATATGATCAGTGCAAACGGCATTACGTTCCGCGTCGGCAAGAAGGCGCTCTTTGAGGACGTAAACATTCAGTTTACAGAGGGAAATTGTTACGGCCTCATCGGCGCGAACGGGACGGGAAAGTCCACTTTCCTGAAAATTCTCTCGGGCCAGCTGGAGCCCACGAACGGCAACATCGCGATTACGCCGGGACAGCGTCTCTCCTTTCTGGAGCAGGACCACTTTAAGTACGATGAGTTCTCGGTTCTGGACACCGTCATTATGGGAAATCAGCGTCTCTATGACATCATGAAGGAGAAGGACGCGCTCTACGCGAAGGAGGACTTCACCGACGAGGACGGCATCAAGGCGGCGGAACTCGAGAACGAGTTCGCGAATATGAACGGCTGGGATGCCGAGAGCGATGCGGCAAACCTCTTGAACGGCCTCGGCGTGGAGCCGGACTACCACTACTCGCCGATGAAAGATTTGCCGGGTGCTTTAAAGGTCAAGGTGCTGCTTGCGCGCGCCCTCTTCGGCAACCCCGACATTCTCCTGCTCGACGAGCCGACGAACCACCTGGATCTCGAGGCCATCGGCTGGCTCGAGGAGTTCCTGATTAACTTTGAGAACACTGTCATTGTCGTCTCGCATGACCGCTACTTCTTAAACAAGGTCTGCACGATGACCGCCGACATCGACTACGGCAAGATTCAGCTCTACACCGGCAACTACGACTTCTGGTACGAGTCGAGCCAGTTGATTGTGCGCCAGATGAAGGAGGCAAACCGGAAGAAGGAGGAGAAGATTAAGGAACTCAAGGAGTTCATTCAGCGCTTCTCCGCGAATGCCTCGAAGAGCAAGCAGGCGACTTCCAGAAAGCGCGCGCTCGAGAAAATTGAGCTCGACGAGATGAAGCCCTCGAGCCGGAAGTATCCGTTCATCGACTTCCGCCCGAACCGCGAGATCGGCAACGAGGTGCTGACGGTCACGAATCTCAGTAAGACCATTGAGGGCGTCAAGATTCTCGATAACATCAGCTTCACCTTAAACCGCACGGACAAGGTGGCCCTGGTCGGACCGAACGAGCGCGCAAAGACCGTGCTCTTCCAGATTCTCTCCGGACAGATGGAGCCGGATTCCGGCGACTACAAGTGGGGTATCACGACGACGACCGCTTACTTCCCGAAGGACAACACGAAGGACTTTTCGGGCGACGAGACTATTGTCGAGTGGCTGACCCAGTACTCGGAGAACAAGGATGCGACCTATGTGCGCGGCTTCCTCGGCCGCATGCTCTTTGCGGGCGATGACGGCGTGAAGAAAGTGCGTGTGCTCTCGGGCGGCGAGAAGGTGCGCGTGATGCTCTCGAAGCTCATGATCACCGGTGCGAATGTGCTGCTCCTCGACGAGCCGACCGACCACCTCGACATGGAGTCGATCACGGCGCTGAACAACGGCCTCATCAAGTTCCCGGGCGTGCTGCTGTTCTCGTCGCGCGATCACCAGATTGTCGAGACGACCGCAAACCGCATCATGGAGATCATCAACGGCAAGCTGGTCGACAAGATTACGACCTACGACGCTTACCTGGACAGCGACGAGATGGCGAGAAAGCGCTTCACCTATACGGTCAGCGCGGATGATGAGAGCGACGACTGAGGAAGAGCATGAGCGAAAAGAAAATGATTTCCTGGAACGTGAACGGGCTTCGCGCGGCAGCGGGCAAGACCTTCTTTGACGCGTTCCACGAGCTGGATGCGGATATTTTCTGCATCCAGGAGTCAAAGCTGCAGGAGGGGCAGATCGAGCTGGATTTGCCGGGCTACTACGACTACTGGAATTATGCGGAGAAAAAGGGCTATTCGGGCGTCGCGATGTTCACGAAGGAAAAGCCGGTGAACGTGAGCTACGGGCTCGGCATTCCGGAGCACGACAAGGAAGGACGCGTGATTACCCTCGAGTTTCCGGACTACTATGTGCTGACCTGTTACACGCCGAATTCCCAGAATGAGTTAAAGCGCCTTGACTACCGCATGGAATGGGAAGATGCTTTCTTTGCGTACATCAAGGGCCTGGATCAAAAGAAGCCGCTCATTTACTGCGGCGATTTGAATGTCGCACATGAGGAAATCGACCTCAAGAACCCCTCGACCAACCGACGGAATGCGGGCTTTACCGATGAGGAGCGCGAAAAAATGACGCGCGTCTTAACGAACGGTTTTGTGGACAGCTTCCGCTACCTCCACCCGGAGGAGAAGGATGCCTATTCCTGGTGGTCCTACCGGATGAAAGCAAGAGAGCGGAATGTCGGCTGGCGCATCGACTACTTTATCGTATCGGAGCGGCTGAAAGACCGGATACAGGGAGCGTCGATTCACAGCGAAATTCTGGGAAGCGACCACTGCCCGGTGGAACTGAAAATCGATCTTTGAGGAGGAGGAAGCATGGCGCTCGGAATACAGCTTGAGAAAGAGGGCATTTCGGTCTCTGTCGTCGCAAAGACAGTGCCGGAGCTGCTGCTCTTTTTCAGAAATGAGGAAGCGCCGCGACTTCGGCTTCCGTTTTCGAAAGACCGGCGGCTGGGAGAGGTGTACACCTTGACCGTGAGTTTCCGGGAACTCCGCGCGGCGGGATTTCGCGGCGCTGCGTTAAAGAGCGCGGAATATCAGTTTGAGGCCGACGGCAGGCGTTTCGCCGATCCTTACGGAAAGAGCTTCAGCGGACACGACAGCTTCGGCAAGGCGCTGAAGGAAAACTCTGTGAAGCGCTCGCCGCTCTTTTTGTCGGACTTTGACTGGGAAGAGGAAGCGGCGCCGGTGATTCCGGCCAGAGAGCGTGTCATCTACCGCCTGCATGTGCGCGGCTTTACGATGGCGAAAAACAGCGGCGTGGTGCAGCGCGGCACTTTCGACGGCATCGTCGAAAAGCTCCCGTATCTGAAAGAACTCGGCGTGACAACACTTGAACTCCTGCCGGCCGAAGAATTTGAGGAGCTGCCCTTCGGCAGTGCGCGTGTCAATTACTGGGGCTACGGCGAGACCTTTCATTTTGCGCCGAAGGCGAGTTACTGCAGAAAGCGCCGCCGCGATCCGGCCGGGGAACTCCGCGCTCTTGTGAAGGCGCTTCACGCCGCGGGCATGGAACTCGTGATGGAGTTCTACTTCGACGGGAAGCAGACCGTGAGCTATGTGCTCGAGGTACTGCGCTACTACCGGCGCTTTTATCATCTCGACGGGGCGCGTTTAAGCGGACAGTTTCCGCTCGGAGATATTTTGCGGGACCCGTATCTCAAAGGCTTTCTCCTCTTTGCGGAGGAGCGCCCTGCGGAGTCCGGCGCCAACTTCTACTGCTGCGACCGCGCCTTTCAGCAGGATATGCGAAAGTTTTTAAAGGGCGACGAGGGCATGGTGCGCGCGCTGCTCGGCTACAGTCGCCGCATGCCGGGGGAAGCGTCGCGGGTTAACTACCTCGCACACACGAACGGCTTTACGCTCGCCGACCTCGTGAGCTATGAGAGAAAACACAACGAGGAGAACGGCGAGAATAATATGGACGGCGGCAGCGAAACCGACAGCTGGAACTGCGGCGTCGAGGG
The DNA here is from genome assembly GCA_000242235.1 of Stomatobaculum longum. Classification (GTDB taxonomy): domain Bacteria; phylum Bacillota; class Clostridia; order Lachnospirales; family Lachnospiraceae; genus Moryella; species Moryella longum. The sequence goes on along the minus strand of JH590862.1, from coordinate 545,551 downwards.
TAAGACGAAACGCCGTACGGTCCTCGCCTGTCGGGCGCAACAGCGGCGGAATGCCTTTGCGCTGTTATTCCTGAGTCAGGGAACGCCTTTATTTCTCGCCGGCGATGAGTTCGGGAACAGCCAGGGAGGCAACAATAATGCCTACTGTCAGGACAATGCGGTTTCGTGGCTCGACTGGCGTCAGGCAAAGCAGGAGGCAGAGAACCTAGCTTTTGTGCGGGGGCTGATTGCGTTTCGAAAGGCGCATCCGGCGCTCGGCAGACAGACACCGCCGCTGTTCCTCGACACGGATGCGGTCGGCCTTCCGGATGTCTCCTACCACGGAGAACAGCCGTGGCAGGCGCAGACCGAACCCTTCCGGCGGCAAATCGGCATCCTGTATAACGGACACTACGCAAAGCTTAAAAACGGCGAGGCAGACAGCTCCCTGTTTTGCATCTATAATATGCACTGGGAGGCGCACACATTTTCGCTGCCCGGCGCAGGCAAGGGGAAGGCGTGGCATCTCGCCGTCCGGACCTACGGCGAGTCAGCGCATTGCCTGACGCCCGGCGAAGAGGAGCGCCTCGAAGACCAGGAGACATTTTTGCTGCCGGCGCGGAGCATCGTCGTGTTGCTCGCGAAAGAAGTGCCGACAGAAGGAAAGACAAAACGAAGCAAGAAGAGACAGGGGGATACCAGAAGCAATGGCAGATAAAATTATTTTGACCGGCGACCGCCCGACAGGAAAACTGCATGTGGGACATTATGTGGGCTCGCTCCGCAGAAGAGTGGTTCTGCAGAATTCGGGCGAGTACAAGAGAACCATGGTCATGATTGCGGACGCCCAGGCGCTCACAGACAATTTTGACAACCCGGAGAAAGTCAGACAGAACATCATTGAGGTGGCGCTCGATTATCTCTCGGTGGGACTCGATCCGGAGAAGTCGGTTCTGTTCATTCAGTCGCAGATTCCGGAGCTCACCGAGCTCACCTTTTTCTACTCGGATCTTGTCACGGTCGCCAGACTGCAGCGCAACCCGACTGTAAAGAACGAAATCAAGCTCCGAAATTTCGAGGCGGATATTCCGGTCGGCTTTTTCACCTACCCAATCAGCCAGGCAGCGGATATCACGGCGTTTAAGGCGACCACGGTGCCGGTCGGCGAGGACCAGCTGCCGATGATCGAGCAGACGAGAGAAATTGTCCGGAAGTTCAACTCGATTTACGCGCCGGTGCTTGTGGAGCCAGAGGCGCTGATTCCGAGTGATGCGGCTTCCCGCCGTCTCCCCGGCACGGACGGCAAGGCGAAGATGTCGAAGTCGCTCGGCAACTGCATCTACCTTTCGGACGATGCGGACACCGTGGCGGCGCGCATCAAGACCATGTATACAGACCCCGAACATCTCCGCGTGAGCGATCCGGGACACCTCGAGGGCAATACGGTCTTCACCTATCTGGAGGCCTTCTCGCGCCCGGAGCATTTCGAGCGTTATCTGCCGGAGTACGCATCCCTCGACGAGCTGAAGGCGCACTACACGCGCGGCGGTCTCGGCGATGTCAAGGTCAAGAAATTCCTGACGGCGGTCATGCAGGAAGAGCTGGAGCCGATTCGGAAGCGCAGAAAGGAGTACGAGCGCGACATTCCGGCGGTCTATGAGATCCTGAAGAAGGGCTCGGAGCGGGCGAGAGAGATTGCGGCGGAGACACTGCACGAGGTCAAGGACGCCATGCGAATCAACTACTTTGAGGACAGCGAACTCATCCGGGAGCAGGCAGAGCGCTACCGGAAGGCGGCGGAATGACGAACCGTATTCTGCTCTGCACTTACGAGGGAGAGGCATATTTGGAGGCGCAACTGGCTTCGATGGAAGAGCAGACGGAGAGCAATTTCCGTCTGCTTCTTTCGGATGATGCCTCGACGGACCGGAGCTTTGCAATCGGCGAGGCAGCCGCAGCGCGCGATGAGCGTATCACGGCAATCCGGCGGGTGAAAAGGAGCGGCAGCGCGGCGCGGCACTTTTTCGAGGGACTGCGCGATCCGCGCTTCTTTTCCGTGGCCGATGAGAGCGACTACTACCTGTTCTCCGACCAGGACGATGTCTGGCATCCGGACAAACTGGCGGTTGAGGCCCGCGCGATGCGCTGCCTCGAAGCGCGCTACGGGAAAGAGCTGCCGCTCCTGGTGCACTGCGATATGCGGGTGGTCGATGCCGTAGGGCGGGAGATAGCGCCTTCCTATGTGCGCTATCAGAAGATGAGCCCTGCGAGGCGGCACTTCCGCCAGCTGCTGGTGCAGAACAATGTGACCGGCGGCGCAATGCTCATGAACCACGCGCTCGTGCGGCTCCTGGTTGCGCATCCGGTGCCGGAGCACGCGGTGATGCACGACCACTGGATTGCACTGGTCGCGGCGGCCTTCGGGCGCATTGCGTATCTGGATCGCGCGCTCTATGACTACCGGCAGCACGGTGACAATGTGCTCGGCGCAAAGAAGGGCAGTGCGCTCTCGGAAATCCGGCGGCGGCTCGGCCTTGCGGGAGAGAGCTTCAAGGAGATGAACGAAAAATCGGGAGCGGCCTACCGCGCCCTGTTTTTACAGGCCGAAGAGTTCCGGCGGCAGTACGGGAAGGAGCTTTCGGCAGAGGCAGGGAAGACACTCGATGACTTCCTCGCGCTGCAACACAAAACAAGAATCGGAAAGGCAGTGGGCATCCTTCGCGGCGGCTTTACCTTTAATCTGCCGCACCGCACACTGGGAGAATTACTCTTTTTATGAGACAGAGAGAAGAGAGTGTCGCAGGCGGGCTTTTCTGGAAGCTGTTAGAGCTGCTCGGCGCGCAGGGCGTTCAGTTTGTCGTTGCATTGTTTCTTGCGCGGCTCATGACCCCGACCGAGTACGGGACCATAGGCCTGATTATGATCTTCATCACGCTTGCGAATGTATTCGTGCAGTCGGGTTTTGCGACGGCGCTGATTCAGGCGGAGCAGGTGGAGGAGAGCGATTTCAGTTCGGTCTTCTGGATCAGCCTTGCGGTCTCCGTGCCGGTCTACGGACTGCTCTTTGCAGTTGCGCCCCTGATTGCGCACTACTATGAGACGCCGGTGCTTTTGCCGCTGCTCCGCGCGATGGGACTGGTGCTGTTTCCCGGTGCGGTCATTTCGGTGCAGACGGCCTTTGTCTCCCGAAATCTGCAATTCCGGAAGCTCTTCGAGGCGACCATGGCGGCGGTCATTTTGTCCGGTCTCATCGCGATTCTGATGGCGGCGCGCGGCTACGGCGTCTTTGCGATGGCGGCGCAGCAGCTCATCTACTATGTCGCGCTGATGGCGGGACTTTTTATCGCGGTTCCGTTTCGACCGCGCGGCGGCATTGTTTTAAAGCGGGTGGAGAAGCTCTTTTCCTTCGGCTGGAAAATTCTGCTCTCGGGTCTTCTCGACACGCTCTGGAACAATATCTACGGACTCCTGATCGGCAAGTATTATTCGAAGGCGGCGCTCGGCGGCTATAACCGCGCGGAACAGTTTCCAAAGCTCATCACCTCGAATCTCTCGGCGGCGATGCAGTCGGTGCTTCTGCCGACCTATGCGAGGCGGCAGTCGGAAAAGGAAAGTCTCCGCGACATGCTGCGGGACAGCATACGCCTCTCGGCCTTTGTGATATTTCCGATGATGGCGGGAATGGCTGCGGTCGGCACAAGCCTGATTCGCACGCTCTTAACCGAAGACTGGCTTTTTTCCGTGCCGTATCTCCGCCTACTTTGCCTCTGCTATGCGTTCTGGCCGCTGCATGTCAGCAATCTGCAGATGATTACGGCGCTCGGGCGGAGCGATCTGTTTCTGAAACTCGAGTGCATCAAGAAGCTGCTCGGCGCGGCACTGCTGGTGCTGAGTTTCCGCTACGGGATGATGGGCTTGCTTATCTTCAAGGCGGTCGACGAGGCGCTCTGCAGCGCGCTGAACGCGTGGCCGCTCGGCAGGCTTCTCGGCTACGGGCCGGGCAGGCAGTACCGGGATCTCGGCCCGGCAGCGCTCTGTTCGCTGCTCATGGGCGCTCTGGTCTATCGGATGGAGCGACTGCCGCTCAGCGCGCCGCCGCTGCTTCTGCTCGCACAGCTTGCCGCAGGCATCGTGTGCTACGGAGTACTCGCTGCAGTGTTCCAGCGCGACATGCTGCGGTATCTCCGGAATTTTGTCAGGATGAGAGGAAAACAGGCATGACACAGAAAAAAGAGCGCCCGCTCGTCAGTATCTGCGCGGTCTGCTATAACCACGCGAACTACCTTAGGCAGGCGCTGGATGGCTTTCTCGCCCAGCGGGGCGACTTTGACATTGAAATACTGGTCCACGACGACGCCTCGACCGACGGCTCCGCGGAGATTTTGCGGCGTTATGCTGCGCGCTACCCGGACAAGATATTTCCGATTCTGCAGCGGGAGAACCAGTACCGGCAGGGGCGGCAGAATATCTCCGGCATTTTCAACTTCCCGCGCGCGCGGGGCAAGTATATCGCCCTGATGGATTGCGACGACTACTGGTGCAATCCCGGCAAACTGGAGGCGCAGGTGTGCTATCTGGAAGCGCATCCGGACTGTGCGATGACCGTGCATGCGGCTGCCGTCAAAAACGACCGCGGCGAGCTCGTGAACCGGAATCTGATGCGTCCTTACCGCGGTGACCGCGATTTGAGCCCCGCGGAACTGATCGACAAGACGGGCAGCTTCCCCTTCGGTGCGATGCTCCTGCGCCGCGAGGTGGTGGAACAGCTGCCGGACTGGTACTTCCGCTGCCCGGTCGGCGACCGGCCGCTGGAACTCCTCGCAGCGTTAAAGGGTTACTGCCACTATGCGGATCGCTTTGACAGCGTGTACCGCTTTCACGGCGCGGGTTCCTGGACCGAGGAGATGAAGAGCGGCGATTTAAAAAAGAAGCAGGATGCCTATGCGATCGCCATGCGGGAGCTATATTGCGCCTTTGACCGGGAGAGCGGCGGGAGGTACCACCGCGCAGCAGTCTCGGCTGCGCGGCGCGTCTACTTTTTGACGCGGGTGAATCTCCGGGACTACGACGAGATTTTCTCGCCGCGCTACCGGCGCTATTACCGAGAACTCTCTCTCAGGGACCGCGGCTTTATCCGCGCGGAGCGGACGCTACCCTTCTTATTTGCGGGGCTCCGCCGTTTGAGAGACCGGATATTCCGGCAAGAGGGATAAAATCCGTTTTAAGTCCCGCGCGGGGAGTTGCCCCGGCGCGGAACTTTCCCGCAGAGCGCCGAAACTCAGGCAGGAGCCGAACTCCGCGCAGGAGATACGGCTCAGAACGCCGCGCGGTCCCATGCCGATCAGGACAAAGGGACGGTCGGCAGTCTGTCGCTGAGCGGCAGAGAACTGTAAGAGCGAGAGGAGATCTTCGGCGGTTTCGGTCATGACGGCGAGTTTCAGAATGTCGGCATTGCAGTCTTGCATCCGCTGAAATGTTTCTCGCATGACTTGCGGCGCGGGCGTCCCGTCAAAGAAGTGGCGGGATGCGATGACGGGAATATGTTCTCGCTGCAGCGCGGCGATGTGCGCGGCGGGATCCGGAAGGCCGGAGAAGAGTTCTACGTCCAACAAGTCGGGGAGCTGCTCCTTGGCGAGCCGCAGCTGGAATTCCCGGTAGGCGGCCGCGTCGAGCGGCAGACGGCCGCCCTCCGGGAGACTTCGGAAGGTGATGAGGAGCGGGAGAGAGCCGAGAGACTGTTTCAGCTCCCGCGCGAGCGCAAGGAGCATCTCGGTGTCCGGAAATGGCATGAGACAGTCAATGCGCCACTCGACAAGATCGGCGGCGCTGTCCGGCAGAGCGTCAAGCTCCGCCCGCAGGGCGGTCCGGTCGCTTCCAACCAGCGGGACAGCGACCTTGACCGGACCGCGTCCGAGTGTAAGAGTTCCGAGTCTGACTTCGCGCATAATGAGCCTCCCTAAGGTGAATTAGAGGTATTTTATCGGAGACACTGCGGAAACGCAAGCAAAGAGAGAAGGAGAAGGAGAAGGCATGGCAGAGAGCGATATTTACGGCAATTTTACGGAGACACTGTTTGCGGTAAAGAAGAAACTCGAGCTGCAGGTTCTGGCCTGGAATGAGGAGGCAGCGCAGCGCGGCGAGCATAAGTGTTTTGAGCACCTGACGAGCCGGGTAAAAACCGAGCGCAGCATGCGGGACAAACTTCTCCGCAGGGGCCTTGAAGAGACCACGGAGAATGCGCTCTGCCGGCTGACCGATGCAATCGGCCTCCGGATTGTGACCCGCTTTGTCGACGACATCTACCGCGTGAAGGCAAAGCTCGCGGCACTGCCGGGTGTGGAAATTGCGGAGGAAAAGGACTATATTCAGAATGTCAAACCGAGCGGTTACCGGAGTCTGCATCTCATACTGCGCTGCGAGACCGATGCGCCGGATTTCTACGGGCGGGTGCCGGGACAGTTCTTTGTCGAAGTGCAGATTCGCACGATTGCTATGGACTCCTGGGCGAGTCTCGAACACGAGATGCACTACAAGCGGGAGGGCGGCAACCGCGCGCTGATTGCGGCGGAGTTAAAGCATGTCGCGGACGATCTGGCCTCCTGCGATCTCTCGATGCAGACGATACGCAACATGATCAGAGAGGAGGAAGCATGAAGCTTTTGTTTGCCGAAGACGAGGTGGAGCTGTCGCGCGCCGTCTGTGCGATTCTCCGTCACCAAGGCAATGAGGTGGATCCGGCCTATGACGGAGAGGAGGCGCTCCGAAAGGCGCGTGCCGGCAGCTACGACTGTATGGTCATGGATGTGATGATGCCGCGACAGGACGGCATCTCGGTGGTGCGGACCCTCCGCGCGGAGGGTGACAGGACGCCCGTCATCATTCTGACCGCGAAGACCCAGCTTGAGGACAAAATCACAGGGCTCGACGCAGGTGCGGATGATTACCTCACAAAGCCTTTTGCGATGCGGGAGCTGCTCGCCCGGATCCGTAGCATGGCGCGGCGCTCGGGGTATCAGGAAGAGTGCATTCAGGCGGGTAATGTGACTCTGGACATGGGGGAGCAGGAGCTCAAGGCGCTGAGTTCCATCCGCATCGGCAGCAAGGAGGCACGCCTCATGGAACTTTTCATGCGGAACCCCGATAAGCTCCTCGGGGGCGAGGAACTTTTCCGGCGGGTCTGGGGCGAGAGCGAGGAGAGCGGCGATGAGCAGCTGTTTCTCTACATTTCGTATCTTCGCCAGAAGCTTGGCGCGATTCAGGCGGATCTCCTGATTGAGGGGGAGCGCGGCGGCAGCTTTGTGCTCCGGCAGCGGGATGCCTGAGACAGGGAGAACGGGAATGGCACGAAAACTGAAGCGGCAGTTTGTCCTGGTCGCGACAAGCGCCGTGTTTGCCGTTCTGGTACTGGTTCTGATGCTGGTTAACCGGATGAGCTATATCTCTCTCTATGAGAACAGTATGGATACGCTCGAACTCATCAGCTACTACGGCGGCGCCTTGCCGGGGCGCATCGGCAGTTCGGAAGAAGAGGTGGAACTGCCGCATGCGGCGCGCTATTTTTCGGTTCAGTACGAACAGGAGAGTGCAGCCCTGACGCCGGTGATGAGCCTCGGCGGCATGGGGACGGAGGAGTTGCAGGCGCTCGGCATCCGCGCGCTCCGTATGCCGAGACCCAGGGGGCTTCTTAGGAACGGCAAGCAGCATTATTTTTTCCTGCGTCGGGAGAGCAGTGACAAAACCCTGCTCTGTTTTCTCGATGTGAGCAGCGATTTTCGGGAGCTTAGGCGCATCTGGCGGGACAGCTGCCTCGCATCGGGAGCGGTGCTGTTCCTGTTCGGCTTCATCATGCTGCTGCTCTCGGCGCGGGCGGTGGAACCCGTGGTCCGGAACATGGAGAGCCAGAAGCGCTTTATCACGAATGCGAGCCATGAGTTAAAGACGCCGATTGCGGTGATTTCCGCCAATGCGGAGCTCCTCGAAATCATGCACGGCAGTTCCGAGTGGACGGACAGTATTCTGCACCAAGTGCGGCGCTTAAGCAGACTTGTGGATGACCTCATTGTGCTGACGCGCGTCGAGGAGGGCATCAAGAAGGAGTTGAGCCGCCAGAGCTTTACGGCGGCTGTGCGGCAGGGTGCCGAGGCTTTTTATCCGGTCGCGGAGCAGCAGGGGAAGCATCTCAGCGCCGATATCGCGGACAATGTCACGGCGACCGCGACGGAGCGGGAGCTCCCGGAGCTCGTGAACATTCTGCTCGACAATGCGGTCAAATATTGCGACAAGGGCGGAACCGTGCGCATCCGGCTTGTGCGGCGCGGAAACTGGCGCGGCAGCTTACTCACGATTTCAAATGACTACGCGGAGGGCGCGGAGGTCGACTGCAGTCGCTTTTTTGACCGCTTTTACCGCGAGGACAAGTCCCACAACTGCAGGAAAGAGGGCTACGGCATAGGGCTCTCGATGGCAGAGGGCATTGTCCGCATGTACAAGGGACAGATCCGCGCGCAGTGGCGGGATAAGGTCATGTACTTTATCGTACAACTGCCAAGTTGAAAAGGAGATAGAAGCAATGGAGAATCAAAAGAAGCAGGGCGGCATTTATGACGCGAGAACGCTCGGGCGGGGGCGCATGCTGCTGCTCGGCCTGCAACACATGTTTGCGATGTTCGGCGCGACCGTACTGGTGCCCATTCTTGTGGATAGCTATTTTCATGGCGAGGGACTGTCTGTGCAGGTGACGCTTTTCATGGCGGGGGCCGGAACCCTCTTTTTCCACCTCTGCTCGAAGTTCAAGGTGCCGGCCTTTCTCGGCTCCTCCTTCGCCTTTCTCGGCGGCTTCGCGACCGTCGCGGAGCTGAACACGGGCATCTACGCGAATATGAGTTACGGGGAAAAGCTGCCCTATGCCTGCGGCGGCATTGTGGTTGCGGGACTCCTGTACCTGGTCCTCGCGGCGGTGATTAAGCTGATCGGCGTGAAGCGGGTCATGCGCTTTCTGCCGCCGGTCGTGACCGGTCCCATCATCATCTGCATCGGGCTTTCGCTCGCGGGCACGGCCATTTCCTCGGCGGAGACCAACTGGTTGCTCGCGCTGATTGCGCTCTGCACGATTGTGATCTTTAATATCTGGGGCAAGGGCATATTCCGCATCATTCCGATTCTGATGGGCGTCGTGGTCGCCTATGCGGCGGCGCTGATTTTCTATGCGATCGGTCTGCGGAACGCGGACGGCAGCGCGGTCATGGATTTTTCGAGAATTGCGGGGAGCCCGATGTTCGGTGTGCCACCGTTTCAGCTCTGCAAGTTTGACCTGACGGCGATTCTTGTGATGGCGCCGATTGCGATTGCGACGATGATGGAGCACATCGGCGATATCTCGGCAATCTCGGCGACCGTCGGCGAAAACTTTATTGAGGACCCGGGTCTGCACCGCACCTTGATCGGCGACGGCCTTGCGACCTCGCTCTCGGCATTTTTCGGCGGTCCGGCGAATACGACCTACGGCGAAAACACCGGCGTCCTTGAGCTCTCGCATGTCTACGACCCGCGGGTCATCCGGCTCGCGGCGCTCTATGCGATTCTGCTCTCCTTTGTGCCGCGCTTTGCGGCAGTCTTGGCTTCGCTGCCGACAGCGATTATCGGCGGCATCAGCTTTATCCTCTACGGCATGATCTCGGCAATCGGCGTCCGGAACGTGGTCGAGAACCGCGTGGACTTTTCGAACAGCCGTAACCTCATCATTGCGGCGGTCATTCTGGTCTCGGGTCTCGGCTTTTCGAAGGGCTTGAGCTTTACGGTGTTCGGCACGCCGATTACGCTGACGGCGCTCGCAATCGCCTCGATTGCCGGTGTGCTGCTGAATGCGATTCTGCCCGGAAACGACTATCACTTCGGGGAGAATCAGCGCGGCGATGCGATGCGCGGCGTCTCGATGAAGAATTGACGGCGTGTTGCCATAGCCACTTGCGGCGGCTGTGACAGCTGTGGTAGAATCAATGTGAATCGAAATTGTCAAGAATATTGCGGCCGGTTTCCGGCGGAGCAATACGGAAGGAGCGAATATGGCGGAAGAGAAGAAGGCTTTGGTCACAAAGGACATGTTGGTCGGAGAAATCATCAGCAAGTATCCGGATGCGGCATTTGCGCTCATGCAGTGCGGCATGGGGTGCATCAGCTGCCCGGCATCACAGGCAGAGTCCCTGCAGGATGCGAGCATGGTGCACGGCATGAATGCGGACGAGGTTGTCGACTATGTGAACGAGTACCTGCAGTTCCAGGCAAGCCAGAAGGAAGAAGGCAAGGCAGAGTAACAAAGTTTTCTTGGCCCGCGCGGGGAGACCTGTGCGGGCTTTTTTTCAAACGGGGAGAAGGCAATGACGCTCTATCAGGCACTCTGTTATTTTGTTATCTATGCGTTTCTCGGCTGGGTCGTGGAGGTTGCCTTTCACGCGCTGCGCCTCGGGAAAATCATCAACCGCGGTTTTTTAAACGGCCCGGTCTGCCCAATCTATGGCTTCGGCATGCTGGCCATCTGTGCGCTCATGAATGTGCTCGCACCCGGGCGGGAGGAAGCGGTGGGGTTGCCGACCCTCTTTCTGGCGGGCATTGTCTTTACGACCTCGATTGAACTGTGCGGCGGCTGGCTCTTAAATACCTTTTTTCACGCACGCTGGTGGGACTACAGCAAGGAGCCGTTTCAGTTTCACGGCTATATCTGTCTGCGGTTCAGTATCCTCTGGGGGCTCGGCACCGTGGTTATGATACGCATTGTGCACCCGCTGGTGCGCGGCTATGTGCGGCTGTTTCCGCCCGCGCTCGGACAGTGGATTCTGGCGTTCGCCTACCTCACGCTGCTCGTTGACTTTGTCGCCTCGGTGCTGACGGCGCACAAACTGAGCCGGGATCTCGGCGATCTCGGCAAACTCAGAGACCGGATTCGCGCGGTCTCCGATGGGCTGAGCCAGCGAATCGGTGAAGACAGCATTCGCGCCAAGGCGGAACTGGAACGGCAGCGCAGTGCGGCGGAGGCGCGCTTTGCGCTTCTCGAGAAGCGGGCGGAGAGGACACGCTTTTTCGGCACCGGGCGCATGTTGAATGCCTTCCCCGAGCTGAAACCCAACTGGCACGCGGAGCTTTTGCAGGAGCTGAGAGAGCGACTCGGCGGAAAAAAGCACTAAATGCCCAAAATGTGGAGCAAAGATGTCATATTTCCGGCAGTTCTGACAACTTGCGGAGTGTGAATACATAGAGTACAATCGGCTACACAAGCGCGACGAAGCGCAGACTGAAAGGAGAATTGAGATGAAGTACATTTGCAACGTTTGCGGTTACGTTTACGATGAGACAACCGGTGATCCGGATAACGGCATTGCGGCAGGCACCAAGTGGGAGGATGTCCCGGAGGATTTTGTATGTCCGCTCTGCGGCGTCGGCAAGGATGAGTTCTCCGCGGAGGATTGATCGCCAGTATCATCACAGGAAAGAGCGGGGGCTTTGCGTATGCAAGGCCCCTGTTTTCGCTGTCCGGAAAGGAGGGAACTATGTATATCATCGCGGGCCTGGGAAACCCCGGGCGGGAGTATGAAAAGACAAGACATAATGCGGGCTTCGAGGTGATTGACCGCCTCGCGGCCAAGCTGGAGGTTTCAAGCTGGGAGAAGAAGCACAAGGCGCTCGCCGGGAAGGCGATGTACGCGGGCGAAAAGCTGTTGCTCTTAAAACCCCAGACCTATATGAACCTCTCGGGGGAGAGTCTTCTCAGCGCGGCGGCCTTTTACCGGGTGACACCGGATCACATCCTCGTGATTTCGGATGACATCGATCTCGCGGAGGGAAGACTCCGGATTCGGAAGAGCGGAAGCGCCGGCGGGCACAACGGGCTGAAGTCGATTATCTCGAACCTGGGCTCCGGCGATTTTATCCGCGTCCGCGTCGGCGTGGGCAGTAAGCCCGCGGGCTTTGATCTCGCAGACTATGTTCTGGGGCGCGCAAAGGGCGAGGACGCCGAGAAGATGGAGCAGGCCTACCGAGATGCCGCCGAGGCCGTGCTCTCGATTCTCGAAGAAGGGGTTGACCGGACGATGAACAAGGTGAACCGGAAAGAGCAGGGCTGATGAGCAGGTTTCGGAATCCGCTACAGGCGCTGGATGTCTACCGGGCGCTCACGGAAAAGCTCCGGCGCCGCGAGGGTCCGGTGCTGGTCAGCGGTCTTGCGGACGCCGCCAAGGGACAGTTCGCCGAGGCGCTCGGCGACTACCGGTACCCTCTGAAATTATTGGTGACCTACGATGAGGTGCGCGCGCGGGAGCTGCAGGAAGATCTGCAGAGCTTCGGCGCCGACCCGCTGCTCTATCCCGCGAAGGATCTGCTCTTTTTCGCGGCGGATGTGCGCAGCAACGAGCTCTCCGCGCTCCGAATCGACATCCGCCGCCGCATTGCGGAGAGCGGGAGCGGGTTTGTCGTGACGACCATAGACGCGCTCATGGATAAGCTCGAGGCGCCGGAGCGCTTTTTGCGCCGCTGCCTCCGGATTGCGGCGAGCGACCGGCTTCAGCTCGGCGAGACTGCCAAGAAACTCGCGGCGCTCGGCTATGAGCGGACGGCCGAGGTAGACGGGCGCGGTCAGTTTTCGGTGCGCGGCGGCATTCTGGATGTGTTTCCGGTCACCGGAGACGCACCGGTGCGAATCGAGCTCTGGGACGATGAAATCGACTCCATGCGCTACTTCGATGCGGAGACACAGCGCTCCACGGAGCCCGCGGAAGAAATCCGGATTTACCCGGCACAGGAGGAACTGCTCGGCGGCAGCGACTCCTTTTTGCGCTATTTTTCGGGGGACAATAGTCTGCTGATTCTGGACGAACCGGCGCGCCTCCGCGAGAGAGCGCGCGAAGTGGAGCGGGAATATCTCGAGAGTGCAGCGGGCAAGGCTGAGTCGCAGCAGGCGGCGGAAGCGATTGTGACGGCGGACCTGCTCTTTGAGGACTTGCAGAGCAGCCGGACGGTTTGTCTCGCGGGACTGGATACGCGTCTGCCGGATTTTAAAATCCGCAGCGAGTTCTCGATTGCCGCAAAGAGCGTGGCGAGCTTCCCCGGCAATTTCGACTTGCTGCTGGAAGACTTGCGGCGCTACCGGAGAGAGCGCTGGGCCGTCATTCTGATGACGCCGTCCAGAACCAGAGCACGGCGCCTCGCCGAAAACCTGAGAAGCTATGAGCTCTCGGCGTATTGTCCGGACGAAGGCGATATCGAGCTGCCCGCCGCAGAGCCCGGCAGTATTCTGCTGCTACAGGGAAAGCTGCACCGGGGCTTTGAGTATCCGCTGCTCCGCTTCGCGCTCCTCGCGGAGAGCGATCTCTTCGGGCGGCGGAAAGAGAAGAAGCCGCGGAAGCGGAAGACAGAGCAGGCGGGCAGCCGGATTTCCGCGCTCTCGGAACTTTCGGTCGGGGACTATGTGGTGCACGAGGAAAACGGCCTCGGCATCTACCGCGGCGTCGAGAAGATAGAGACCGACGGGGTCGCGCGGGACTATATCAAAATCGAGTACAAGGACGGCGACAACTTCTATGTCCCGGCAACCCGCCTCGACGCGATTCAGAAATATGCGTCGGCGGAGGCCGTCGTGCCGAAGCTAAACCGCCTCGGCAGCCCGGAGTGGAGCAGAACCAAGACGCGCGTGAAGCGCGCCGTGCGGGAAATCGCCAAGGAACTGGTGACCCTTTACGCCGCGCGGCTCAAGGAGAAGGGGCATCGCTACGGCCCGGACACGGTGTGGCAGACCGAGTTTGAGGAACTCTTTCCCTATGCGGAGACCGGCGATCAGTTGCAGGCGATTGCCGATGTGAAGGAGGACCTCGAGGAGGGAAAGATCATGGACCGCCTGGTCTGCGGCGATGTCGGCTACGGCAAGACCGAGATTGCGCTCCGCGCGGCCTTCAAGGTCGTGCAGGAGGGCTATCAGGTCGTCTTCCTCGTGCCGACCACGATACTTGCCCAGCAGCACTACAACAATTTCTCGCAGCGCTTAAAAGACTTTCCGGTGCGAATCGATCTCCTGTGCCGCTTCCGGAGCGCCGCCGAGCAGAAAAAGACGCTCGCGGATTTTTCGCGCGGAACGGTCGACATCCTGATCGGTACCCACCGCGTGCTCTCGAAGGACATCAAACCCCATAAGCTCGGACTTCTCATCATCGACGAGGAGCAGCGCTTCGGCGTCGCGCACAAGGAGAAGGTGAAGCAGCTCCGGAAGGATGTCAATGTGCTGACGCTCTCGGCGACGCCGATTCCGCGGACACTGCATATGAGTCTCGCGGGCATACGCGAGCTCTCGGTTCTCTCCGAACCGCCGCAGGACAGGCAGCCGGTGCAGACCTATGTGATGGAACAGAACCCGGCGATCGTGCGGGAGGCCGTGCAGCGCGAGCTGAACCGGGGCGGCCAGGTCTACTATGTCTGCAATAAGATCAGCCGCCTGCCGGAAATCGCGGCAAAGCTCGCGGCGGAGCTCCCGGACGCGGAGGTCGCCTATGCGCACGGAAAAATGCAGGAGCGAGAACTGGAGCGCATCATGCTGGACTTCATGAACGGCGAAATCGATGTGCTTGTCACGACGACGATTATCGAGACCGGCCTCGATATTCCGAATGTCAACACGATTATCATTGAGCAGGCGGACCGCTTCGGGCTGTCCCAGCTCTACCAGCTCAGGGGGCGCGTCGGCAGATCTTCGCGCATCGGCTATGCCTTTTTGCTCTACCAGCGGGGCAAACTGCTCCGTGAAGAGGCCGAGAAGCGGCTCCGCGCGATTCGCGAGTTCACGGAGCTCGGCAGCGGCATACGAATTGCCATGCGCGACCTCGAGATTCGCGGCGCGGGCAATGTGCTCGGCGCCGAACAGCACGGGCACATGCAGGCGGTCGGCTATGACCTCTACTGCAAACTCCTGAATCAGGCGGTGCGCCGTCTGACCGGTCAAGAGGCAGCGGAAGAGGAGGAGACTGTGCGCGCGACGGTCGAAGCCGAGGCGAGCGCCTATATTCCGGACAGTTATGTGAAGAGCGAAGAGCAGAAGCTTGACCTCTACCAGAGAATCGCGCTGATTCAAAACGAGGAGGACGAGCGGGAGATGCAGGATGAGCTGATTGACCGCTTCGGCGACATGCCGATCGAAGTCACAAATCTCCTGCTGATTGCCCGGATTCGCGCGGTGGCGGAAAAGGTGCGGGCATCCGAAGTCAAGGTGAAGCGCGAGAGCGCCCGCATCACGATGTCGGAGACCGCGGTGCTCGACACGGAAAAGCTGCCCGCCCTGCTCTCCGACTACGCCGGTCACCTCTCGGTGCGCCCGGCGCGACCGGTCGAATTCCTGCTGACCAAGCAGAGCGCGCGGCGCGCGGAGGATGCGATGTTGCGGGAAACACTGGCGCTTTTTCAGCGTTTTGAGGCGCTTTTGCCCGAAAAAACGACCTTGGATATTGACAACGGGGAAGAGCCCCGCTATAAAGGTAAAGAGTAAAAAGGAACCATAACACAGGAGGATTCAAGGATGAATAAGACCGAGTTGGTAGCTGCGATCGCAGAGAAGGCAGAGATTTCCAAGAAGGATGCCGAGGCAGCACTGAAGGCATTCACGGAGACTGTCGAGCAGGAGCTCGTCAAGGGAGAGAAGATCCAGCTTGTCGGCTTCGGAACCTTCGAGATTTCCGAGAGACCTGCGCGCGAGGGCAGAAATCCGAGAACGGGCGAGAGCATGAAGATTGCCGCTGCAAAGACCCCGAAGTTCAAGGCCGGCAAGGCTCTGAAGGACGCTGTCAACGCCTGAGATGAGAATAGACAAGTTTCTGAAAGTCTCCCGCCTGATTAAGCGTCGCACGGTCGCGAACGAGGCGTGCGACGCAGGGCGAGTGCTGGTGAACGGCAAAGCGGTCAAGGCTTCCTATGAAGTTAAAAAGGGAGATGTCCTCGAACTGCTTTTCGGGCAGCGCACGGTCAAGGCGGAGGTCTTAGACCTTGCGGAGACCACCAAAAAAGAAGAAGCAAAGGAATTGTTTCGCTATCTGTGATTCCGGAGATTCAAAGAAAAACAGCGTCGCCTGCAGTCAAGGCGGCGCATTTTTTTGCATAAATTGAAAAAATGCCCTGTCTGGAGTAAAATAAAAATTGGGGTTATATGCGACGAGAGGGGGCAGTGATATGGTTCGGAATCAAAAGAAAGCCCAGAAAAAGAAAAGTTTCAGAACCCGCTTTTTTGCGGCGCTCTATGTTCTGCCGCTGATGCTGCTCGCGGTGCTGGTATTGCAGCGCTGTCAGAAAAACATGGAGAGGGCGGAAAGAATCGAAAAACAGACCAAGGAACTGGCGGCAAAGTATCAGAGTGAGGTCGAGCGAAACGATTCCCTCCAAAAGGACAGCGCCATCGTCGACACCAAAGAGTATGTCGTGAAGGTGGCGAAGGAGAAGCTGGGACTCGTGGACCGCGGCGAAGTGATTTTTAAAGTAGAGCACTGAGGCAGACAGTGGGGAGAAAACACGTGTGGGACAGCCCGGAAGCGGCAGTGCGGCAAAGCGGCGTAATCGAAGAAGGCGATGCCCTGCTGCTCGCGGTGAGCGGCGGCGCCGACTCGACGGCGCTGCTCTGCTGTCTCGCGGCGCTCCGCGAGGCGCTGAACCTGAAACTCGCGGTGCTCCATGTAAACCACGGGTTACGGGGCGGCGCGGCGGCGCGGGATGCCGCCTTTGTCGAGGCGCTCTGCGCGGAAAAAGAGATCCCGTTTTTTCTGGCGGAGGTCGATGTGCGCAGCGCGGTTGCGACCGCGCACCGATCCATCGAGGACATCGGGCGGGAACTCCGCTATGCGGCGCTCGAAGAGACGGCGGAGCGCTGGGGCAAAGACCTCGGACGCCCGGTCAAGATTGCGACCGCGCACACGGAAGAGGATGCGGCGGAGACCGTGCTCTTACAGCTGGCCCGCGGGAGCGGCCTGAAAGGCGCCGCCGGGATCCCGGCGAGAAGGGGGCGCATTGTGCGCCCGCTGCTCGCGGTCTCCAGGCGGGAGATTGAGGCTTATCTTGCGCGGCTTCATCAGTCGCATGTGGAGGACGAGAGCAATGCGACCGCGCTCTTTGCGAGAAATCGCCTGCGGAGAGAGATTCTGCCGCGCCTTTGCGCGGAAATCAACCCGGAGGCAGTGTCTCACCTAGCCCGCGCGGGACAGTATTTCCGCGAGGCCGATGCCTATTTCGAGGCGCTGTCGCGCGAAAAGGCGGACAGACTCATCCATCGGGAAAAGGGCGGTGCGAGCTGTGACTGCGCGCTGTTAAACCGGGAGCCGTCGATTGTTCGAAGCTATCTCCTCTGGCAACTCCTTGAGGCAGCCGGGGGAAGCCGGCAGAACTTCACCGCGCGGCACACGGAAGCGCTGCAGGCACTTGCCGGCAAGGCGCGGGGCAAGCGTCTCTCCCTTCCGCAGGGTTTTTTTGCGGAGCGGCGGGGCGAGCGCCTTGTCCTGTTTCGACCGGAAGAAACTGCGGAGGAGCCTGTCTTTTCGGAAGCGGCTGTGCGGAAGCAGCTTCACGCCCGAATCTTTCCGTATGTGCAGGGGGAACCGATTCCCGGCGGGCGCTTCCTCCAGTGGTTTGACCGGGACAAGATGCCGGCTGACTATGAGATCAGGACGCGCCGCCCGGGCGATAAACTTGCGCTGCGGGGCGGCGGGCACAAGAGTCTCCGCGCGCTCATGACAGAGAAGAATGTGCCGGTGGAATTGCGGGAACGGCTCCCGCTGCTCACGGCGGACGGGGAGATTATCTGGGCAATCGGCCTACGAAGGAGTGCTCTGTATCAGGTGGACGAGACGACAACAACAATCTTGGAATTGCGATACGAAGGGGAAGAAACATGAGAGAACATGTGAAGATAATGTTTCGGGAGGAAGAGGTCAACCAAAGAATTCAGGAGGTCGCGGATCAGATTAACCGCGATTACGGCGACACGCCGCTGCATCTCATCTGCATTCTGAAGGGCGGCGCGATGTTCATGTGCGAGCTCGCGAAGCGGCTTACAATGCCGGTCTCGTTTGACTTTATGTCGGTCTCGAGCTACAACGGCACGGAGTCGAGCGGCGTGGTGCGGATTGTCAAGGATCTCGACGAGTCGCTCGAGAACAAGCACGTCCTGATTGTCGAGGACATCATCGACACCGGCCGCACGCTCGCCTATCTCATCGAGGTGCTGGAAAAGAGGGGGCCGAAGGACATCCACCTCTGCACCCTGCTCGACAAGCCGGAGCGCCGCGTGAAGAAGCAGGTCACGGTGGACTATGTCTGCTTTACGATTCCGGACCGCTTCGTGGTCGGCTACGGCCTCGACTACGATCAGAAATACCGGAATTATCCGTACATCGGCGTCGTCGAGTTTGAAGACGACAAAGCATAAGAGAAGTACCGTTCGCCGGACCGAGACAGTCCGGAACAAAAACGGGGCTATTCCTGCAGAGAGGTGTTACAGGGCAAAGCAGAAGACAGCGAGGAGATCAGAGCTCTTTCGTGACAGGAAAGAAAAACGCATCACAGACGAGTGTTACCGCGAAGCAAGCGACAACAGGGGACATTGCATCGGGACAGCTTGGAATATGCGCCGCGCGACTGCTCGGACAAACAGAAGGAAGTTGGCATAGGGCATGGATAGAAACGCATTTTTCAGCGACACCAATGAACATTACGTCACGGAGTGGATGCAGGGGACCTGCTGTACCCTGCGGGTGCGGTTTCGCGCGGCACTCGCCGACAAGCTACGCGTGAGTCTGCTGTTGCAGGAGAGGGAAGAGGCGGTTTCGCTTTCGCCGGTCAGCGGCGGCAGCCGCTTTCGCGAATACGCCTGTACCTTGGTGACAGAGAGCCCGGTTTCCTGGCTCTTTTTGATTGAGGACAGGGAGAGCGGGGAAAAGCTCTACTATGATCGGCGCGGCGCAAGCGCTGTTGCGCGAACAGAGCTCTGCTTTCAGCATATTCCGGGTTTCCGGACACCGGATTGGGCCAAGGGCGCTGTGATGTACCAGATTTTTGTGGATCGCTTCCGAGATGGCGATCTTACAAACGTTGTGGAGACCGATGAATATCTTTATATTGGTCTCCCCGTGCAGCACATTGAAAACTGGGATGAGAAGCCATCTGCTTTTGATGTGGGATATTTTTACGGTGGAGATCTCGCAGGCGTGCGCGAAAAGTTCGCGTATTTAAAAGACCTTGGCGTCGAGGTTATTTATTTCAATCCGCTTTTCGTCTCGCCTTCGAATCACAAGTATGACACACAGGACTATGATCATATTGACCCGCATCTCACAATCATTGCTGAGGACGGCGGCGAGTTGCTTGCTCCCGACGCAGGCGATAATCTCAATGCGACGCGCTACCAGAAGCGGAGTGCGGATCGTAAGAACCTTGAGGCTTCGGATCGTTTTTTTGCGGAGTTCGTTGCAGAAGCACATCGCTTTGGCTTCCGCATTCTGCTGGACGGCGTCTTTAACCACTGCGGCTCTTTTCACAAGTGGCTGGACCGCGAGAAAATTTATGCGCGCGAGGGCGGCTATGCGCCGGGCGCGTATCTGACGCCCGACAGCCCGTATCGCAAGTATTTTGTCTTTGCCGACAACCGCCCTGAAGCCTGGCCGGATAATCAGAGCTATGACGGCTGGTGGAACAATGACACGCTGCCTAAACTGAACTATGAGGCAAGTCCGGAACTGGCGGAGCACATTCTGGAAATCGGCGAGAAGTGGTTAAAGCCCCCTTATCAGGTAGACGGTTGGCGGCTCGATGTCGCAGCCGATCTCGGACATTCGCCGGACTATAATCACAGATTTTGGCAGCGCTTTCGCAGCCGCGTCAAGGCCGTGCGGGAGGATGCACTGATTCTGGCGGAGCACTACGGAAGTCCGGCGTCTTGGTTAAACGGCAAGGAGTGGGACTCCGTGATGAATTACGACGGCTTTATGGAGCCGGTCAGCTGGTTTCTGACCGGCATGGAGAAGCACTCGGACAGCAGGGATACAGGGCTTCGCGGCAACGGCGCGCACTTCTGGGACAAGATGAGCCTTGCAATGGCAAAACTGCCGGAGCCCTCGCTTCACACGGCGATGAACCAGCTCTCGAATCACGATCACTCGCGCTTTCTGACGCGGACCAACGGCAGGGTTGGGAGACTCGCGGAGCTCGGTTCGGCGGCGGCGGAAGAGGGTGTGCAGCTCTCCGTGATGCGGCAGGCGGCCCTCATGCTCTTTACCTGGCCAGGCGCGCCAACCATGTACTACGGCGATGAAGTCGGTGTCTGCGGCTTTACGGACCCGGACAGCCGACGGAGTTATCCCTGGGGGCACGAGAATCTGGAGCTCCTCGAATATCACCGCTACTTAAGCAAGCTACACCGCAATTCGGCGGCGCTCCGCCGCGGGTCTCTGATTCCGCTTTTAATGGAGCAGGATCTGGTCTGTTACGGCAGAGTCTACGGGCGGGAGCAGGCGCTGATTTTTGTCTACACCGGCGCCGAGGAAAAATTGCTTCGCCTCCCCTACTGGAAACTGGCGGATTCAATTCCGCAGGGGGTAAGGCGCGTCATGCTGACCTATGAAAACGGCTACAACGTGGGACATGTCCGCTATGTCCTCGAGGACGGCATGATTCTGGTCTATGTGACCCAAAATTCGGCGGGAATCTATCTCGGCACGGCACCGTCGTAAAAAAGACTTGCCGTGCGCGTGAGGCTATGCTATACTCTGAATGTCCGAGATACGAACAGATGCGATAGTGGCGTAGTTGGTAACGCGCGACCTTGCCAAGGTCGAGACCGCGGGTTCGAGTCCCGTCTATCGCTCTCGCTTCTCCCCGCAACCTGCCGTCACTCCCTTGACGACGGGTTGCGGGGATTTTTTATAGAAGCAAGGTCGCGGAGGTGAGAAACTTGGGAAAAGAAGAACCAGAGTTACCTGAGTGGCCGAAACTGCCGAGTGAGGAAGAGACAGAAAAGCGCAGTGCCGCTCGGGACAGGCGATTTCGGCAGCAGTTACCGGCTCTGTTCGGTCTCGCGGTGCTCTGTGTGAGCGCCCGGATTGCAAACGACATTCCGGCTATCCTGCCGCGGGCAATCATAGCGGTTCTGGATTTGGTCCTGATTTACTGGCTGGCCACGAGACACCGGTAAGCAGGACGCGGCAGAAAGACCGAATTGCGAAAGGAGTAAACCATCATGAAACTGAGACACTTGCAGGCAACGGCAGCGGTAGCACTGCTCTGTGGCAGTGTTTTGCTCGGCAATGCGACGAGTTATGCGGCAATCGGAAAAATCGTGAAGGCCGGAGAGGTCAAGCAGACCGAGAGCGATACCGCGGCGCAGCGCGGTCGGGTGGAAAAGCCGATCGATGAAGTCTATGTGCCGCGCGAGGCAAAGACAGAAAAGAATGAAATAAAGGCAGAGGCAAAGCCGCAGGAAACGACGGCGGCTTTGCAGAATAGCGCAGCAAAAGCCACAGAGGCGAGCAAGGCGAAGACCGCGCAGGAGAGCACCGTGCCCGCGCTGAATCAGGGCGGCAGCAAAGCCGCGCAGAAAAACGGCAGCGCGACACAGGCACTCCTGGCGCCGGCAAAGCCGAAGGACAGTGCGGCGACAACCGCGGCGGCAACGGATAACACCGCGGCGGCTTCCGAGCAAAAGAAGATTGATGTGACGGCGCTGAGCTATGATGTGTCCCGGTTCACGCTCCCGGCGGATGCGAAGTCTCTGATTGTCGTCGAGGGTTTTGCGGTCAAGGGCGGCAAGGACACCTATCGCGAGACCAAGGTGAGCGACGAATCGCGCTGGAATAAGGCGCGCGTCACGGTCTTTGTCAAAGATGAGGCGGGGCAGTGGCAGGCAAAAATCCAGTCGGCCGGTATCTACGGTTACGGCGGCATGTCGGCGACGCGGCACAGCGGCGACGGCACCACCCCGATCGGACTCTGGAAGACCGACACGCCCTTCGGACGGAATGCATCGGAGGAGGGCTTCCCGAGCGATTACACGCACATTCAGGCGGAGGCAAAGCGTCAGTACTGGTCCGACCGCACCAATCGCCTCGAGAGCGCGGCTAAGGCGGCCGAGCAGAAGGGCGAAAAGCTCTGGGAGGACTGGGCCAAGAATATCTATGCCTATGCGCTGAATACCGGCTTTAACAAGGACAATCGCCAGCCCGGCACGGGCTCCGCGCTCTTCTTGCACTGCACGAGCAACGGCAAACCTAGCACCGCGGGCTGTGTGGCCATTCAGCCGGAGGCGATGAAGGCGGTGCTCCGCCAGTACGCAAAGGGCGGTATGTACATTGCGCAGGCCCCGGAGGGGCAGTTTGAGCAGGTCTACGGCGCGTTCAGCGAGAGCGGCGCGGCGGCAAAGGGCGAGTTCAAGGCTTCGACCAAGGAACTCCCGGCGACCGAAACCGTCGTGTTGCAGTGAGTTTTATCCGACAAAATAAGAGAGACGGCGAAAGCCGTCTCTTTTTCTTAAGAGTATTGTCGCTTGCGACAAGCGCAACGGGACCTTAAGATAGATGCAAAGCATAGAAACGCAAAGCGCCGGGGAGAAGCGCAAGCGAGAGGAGAAAAAATGAAAAAGGGATATCTGACGGCGGCGGCCGCGGCGGCGCTCAGCGCAGCCATGGCCTTCGGCGCATGGGCAGCTTCGTTTCAGACAGTCAATCAAGTCATGTATGTCAATGCGAACAGTTTAAATGTGAGAACCGAACCCTCGACGACAGCGGGCAAGGCGCAGAGCCTTTCTCGCGGCACGGCGGTACAGGCGAACGGAATCTCCGGAGAATGGGCGCGTATTTCGCTCGGCGGCAAGAATTACTATGTCGCGAGCCGCTACTTAAGCAGCGGAAACAGCGCGGCGGCGAGCACGGCAACGGCGGCGGCGAGTACGCCGGTCTCTGTCCCGGAGGGGGTCACGGTCAGCGATGTTTCGGTCAGTGACAACCTGCGCTTTGCCTCGTCCTCGAAGATTAAGACGGGGACCGCAAAGCTCTATAAGAATGCCAAGGGCAAGTACGGCGATAAGGTGATCTGCGTGAATGCGGGGCACGGCACGAGCGGCGGTGAGCGCGTCAAGACGCTCTCGCATCCGGACGGCAGCCCGAAGGTGACGGGCGGCACGAACCAGCGCGGGGCGGTGGAGTCCATGGCGGTCTCCTCGGGCATGACTTTTCAGGACGGCACGCCGGAGAGCCGGGTCACTCTGCAGGAGGCACAGATTCTCCGCGATGTGCTCTTAAAGCGGGGCTTCAGCGTTCTCATGATACGCGAGGGCAGCGATGTGCAGCTCGACAACATTGCCCGCACCGTGCTCGCAAACAACTATGCGGCCTGCCACATTGCAGTTCACTGGGACAGCACCTCTTCCGATAAGGGCGCGTATTTCATGAGTGTGCCGGACGGTCTCAAGAAGATGGATCCGGTCTCCTCGACCTGGCAAAAGAGCGAGGCCTTCGGCGAGGCACTGATCGGCGGTCTCCGCGGCAAGGGCGTCAAGATTTTCGGCGGCGGCTCGATGGATGTGGATCTCACGCAGACCTCGTATTCGACGGTGCCGAGCGTGGACATTGAGCTCGGCGACAAAGTCTCGGATCACAGCGAGGCGACACTCCGAAAGCTTGCCGAGGGGCTTGCGGACGGCGTTACGCAGTACTTTACAAAATAAGACGGCACCGGAACGTGCGGGGAAGTCTTCCGAACGGCAAGGAAGACTTCCCTTTTCCTGTGCGGCGGGCTGTTTGCCCGGGGAGGAAGCGATGGGAGAAAAACTGACAAAGGCAGATGTTAAAAAGATAGAAGAAGAGATTGAGCACCGTAAGCTCGTGTTGCGCCCCGAACTGATTCAGGCGGTCAAGGAGGCGAGGGCACAGGGCGATCTCTCCGAAAACTTTGAGTATTACGCCGCAAAGCGGGAAAAGAACCGGAATGAGAGCCGCATCGGCTATCTGGAGCGCATGCTGAAGTTTGCGACCATCATTGAGGACCGCGCCGCGGCCGATGAAGTCGGGCTCAACAAGATGGTGGAAGTCTATTTTGTCGATGAGGACGAGAGTGAGAGCTACAAGGTCGTGACTTCGATTCGCAGCGAGACGACGGAGGGGCGCATCTCCATCGAGTCGCCGCTCGGCAAGGCGCTGCTCGGACACAAGGTCGGCGACCGCGTGCAGGTCAGCCTGCCGCAGGGCGGCTATGAGGTCGAAATCCGCTCGATTGCCGAGGACCACAGCGACGACGCGATTAGTTCCTTTTAAGAAAAGAGTCGCGAAATATCGTAAAATCGCGTATCATGGAAGTATATTTCGCACGCTTTGAAAGGAAAGCAGGCGATCACAGGAGGAAATGCATATGAAAACGACACTGGTGGTGCTCGCGGCAGGCATCGGCTCCCGTTTCGGCGGCGGCATCAAGCAGCTCACGCCTATGGGCCCGAACGGCGAGATTATCATGGACTATGCTATCTATGATGCGAAGCGCGCGGGCTTTGACAAGGTTGTGTTCATCATCCGCAAGGACCTTGAGCAGGACTTTAAGAGCATCATCGGCGATCGCATTGCAAAGGTTATCGAGACCGACTATGCGTTCCAGGAGATCGACGATCTGCCGGCGGGCTTCTCCGTGCCGGAGGGCAGAAAGAAGCCCTGGGGCACCGGACAGGCGCTGCTATCGGTGTGCGGCAAGGTCAATGAGCCGTTTGTGGTCATCAACGCGGACGATTACTACGGGCCGGAGGGCTTCCGCGCGGTCCACAAGTACATGACCGAGGAGATGGATTTGACGGGCGAAAGGCTCGACATGTGCATGGCGGGCTTCATTCTGAAGAACACGCTCTCGGACAACGGCACGGTGACGCGCGGCGTCTGCGAAGTCGATGAAAGCCATATGCTGAAGAGTGTCCGCGAGACCTTTGAGATCCGCATGACAGCGGAGGGGCTGCAGGCCAAGGACGGCGCGGGCAATCCGGTCTCCCTGACGCCCGAGCAGTATGTCTCGATGAACATGTGGGGCCTGCCGCTGCGGTTTCTCGATGTCCTCGCCGAGGGCTTCCCGGCCTTTTTAGAGGCGCACGGCACGGAGCAAAAGAGCGAATACCTCCTGCCGAGCATCGTGGACAGCTGCATTCAGAGCGGCAGGGGCAGTGTCAAAGTGCTGCCGACCCACGACAAGTGGTTCGGTGTGACCTATCAGGAGGACAAGCCGACGGTCGTCGCAGCGATTCGCGCGCTGATTGAGAGCGGCCGGTATCCGGAGAAGCTCTATGACTAAGAATTGCCTCACGCTGATCGGGATGCCGGCTTCCGGCAAGAGTTCCGTCGGCGTTGTGCTTGCAAAGAAGACAGGTCGCCGTTTTATAGACGGCGACCTTCTGATTCAGGAGCAGAGCGGGAAGCTCTTAAAGGACCTGATTGCCGAGCGCGGGGACGACGGGTTTCGCGCGCTGGAAGATGAGACCCTCGCGGCGCTCGAGACGGAAAATGCGGTGATTGCGCCGGGCGGCTCGGTGATATACGGCGAGAAGGCAATGGCCAGACTGAAGGCGCTCGGAAAAGTCATTTATCTGAAGCTCTCCTACCCCGCGATTCAGCGGCGGCTCGGAGATCTGACCGCGCGCGGCGTCAGCATCAAAGAGGGACAGACACTCCGGGATCTCTACCGGGAGCGCACGGTGCTCTATGAGAAGTATGCCGATCTCGTGATTGATGAGAACGGACTCAGCACGCGGAAAGTGGTCGAGGCCATTGCGCGGGCAATCGGCGAGGGTAGTGATTTGCCCGCGCCGCCGGAACCGAAAAAACAGCGGAGAAGAAAGAGGAGAAACGATGGCAAAGGAAGTGTGGCGCGGCGGAAACATGCTGTATCCGGTGCCGGCAGTCATGGTGAGCTGCCGCGGCAACGACGGAAGAAGCAATCTGATCACCGTCGCGTGGGCGGGGACCGTGTGCTCTGACCCGGCAATGGTTTCCATCTCGGTGCGTCCGGAGCGCTTTTCGCATCAGCTGATTGCGGAGAGCGGCGAGTTCGCAATCAACCTGACCACGGAGGCGCTGGTCCGAAAGGCCGATGAGGCGGGCGTGCGCTCGGGGCGCGACTGCAATAAGTGGGAGCTGCTCGGACTGACCGAGGAGAAGGCGTCTAAAATCAAGGCGCCGCTCGTCAAGGAGAGCCCCGTGAATCTCGAGTGCCGCGTGACAGAGCGCATTCCTCTCGGCACCCACGACCTCTTTCTCGCGGAAGTGCTCGCGGTCGATGTGGACAAGAGCCTGATGGACGAGAAGGGGAAGTTCTGTCTCGAAAAGGCCAAGCTGGTTGCGTATTCCCACGGGGAGTACTATGCGCTCGGCGCGCTGCTCGGCACTTACGGCTACTCCGTCCGGAAGAAGGGATGAGCATCGGAAGACAGCTGCGGCAGGTTGCCGTGGCTGTCTTTTTTTGGGATAATAAAAAGATAGCCAATGACAATCGCGCAGGAGGAGAGACATGAGAACACTCAGCGAACAGGATATACGTCCGCTTGCTCCCAATGACAGCGCTTTTCGAAACGGAAAGAAAATTTCGGACAGCGGTGCCTTTACGGAGCGGGTTTGTTCCAAGGACGAGAGTTACTACGCAGGCAAATGCAAGGGGTCCGGAAAGAGCCTCTATCAGGTTTCCGCCTGCTTTGAAGAGGGCAAGGCGCCTGTGATACGCTGCAGCTGCCCGAGTCGCCAGTTTCCCTGCAAGCACGGGATTGCCCTTCTGTTCGAGATTGCCGCGGGCAAGGACTTCGCCGAGACAGAGATTCCCGAAGACATTGTGAAGAAGCAGGAAAAGCTCAAAAAGCGGGACGAGAAGAAGAGCGAAGAGAAGGCCGAGCCCGCCGAGGGAAAGCCGCAGACAAAGAAAAAGAGCGCGAGCGGACAGACTGCCTTCCGAAAGAAGACGGAAAAACAGCTCGAGGGCCTTGCGCTCCTTGACGAGGCGCTTTCGCGGCGCATGAAGCTCGGTCTGCTCTCGGGCCTCACGAATACGAAGGAAGAGGACGCGCTCCTCGTGAAGCGACTCGGCGACAGCTACCTCTCCGGGCCGCAGCAGCTCTTTAAGCGCTTCACCTTTCTGCTTAGCGAAGCGGGGGCTGCGCGGGAACAGGCGAAAAAAGAGAGCCTCTTGAGGGGCGCCGTGCGGGAACTCGAAAAGCTTCGCACCCTGGTGCGCCGCGGCAGCGCCTACTTAACGGAGAGGCTGGAAGCGAAGGCCGGCGAGCCCGACGCAAATCCGCTCTACGATGCGCTCGGCGGCGTGCGGAAAAAGGAGGAACTGGAGGCACTCGGTTTAACGCTCGCCGAGACAGCGCTGCTTCAGCTTGCCTTCGAAGTGTGCTACGACGAGGCCAAGCGGGAGTTCCTGGACCTCGGACATTGGATTTCGCTCTCGGACGGAACCCTTTACCGCGAGATGAACTTTAGACCGCTCAGCGCAAAGAACTACATTGCGGAGAAGGACAGTTCCGACCGGAGACTCCGCGCGGAGCGCTTCCCCTACTACCCGGCCTTCCCGGGGGAGGCAGCGCGCATACGCCTCGAGGACGCGACGGCGGAGCAGCCGGAAGCGGCGGATTTTGCGCGCATCATCGGCTTTGCGGCGCCCATCGCGCAGGCGGCAAAACAGGCGGCCAAGGCGCTTCAGTCGGTGCTCGCGGAGGACAGGGTGCCGGCGCTTTTGCAGCTTTCGGAGATAGCGGTAAAAGAGGACGCAGTCTACGTAAGAGATGCGGCGGGTAGCCTGCTTCGCGTCACGGACGCAAACGGCAGCGAGGCAGCGCTTCGTCAGCTCTCGCAATTTGATACCGGGAAGAGCGCAGTCTTCGGGCTCTTCTTTGCGGATGAAGTGCGGCGAGAACTCTGCTTTTTGCCGCAGAGTCTGGTGACCGGGCGGGGCATCATCCGCCTCATGCTCTGAGCGGGGAGGGAAACACATGAATGCGGAAATTTTGACTTCGATGAGAGAGAGTCTCTTTCAGTGTGCCCTCACGGGGAGCGAGCGCATTGCGGAGGATCCCCGCTTTTCGCGCGCCCTCGCGGAACTCGGGAATCACCGCGGCGAGGCAAAGGTCTTAGAAGAACTCGCGCGCCGCGGAGAACAGCTTCTTTTGCCCGCGGAGGAAAGAGGTGCGCAGATTCTGGACTTACTGGCGCTGCTCGATGCGGTCCTGCTCACGCAGAGCAAAGCGGCGGGAAGCGGGGACGAAGTCCTCTTAGAGGAAGCCGTGCAAAAGGAGGCAATCCCGGAGCTCTATTACCGGCAGGAGAGCTACCGAAGCCTCGAGAGCCTGCGCCTCGCCCTGACCGAGAGCGGAAAAGGGCGCATGGAAGTGCTGAAGGCAGCAAGAGAGAGTAAGCGCCCCTATCTCGAGGATCTGAGACTCCGGCCGCTCTTCCTAAGGGCTCTCGGCGACCGCTATGCGGAGTTTGCGGATGAGGTGGAAAACTGGATTTTAGAGGAGAGACCCAAGGCCTTTCTGCCCCTCTTAGAGCGTGCCTTTTCGCCGGAGCAGAAGGAAAGGGTGCAGCTCCGCTACTTTTCGCTGATCGATGCGCTGAGCGGCGGGGAGAGCGAGTCCTTTTATACGGATGTCATTGCGAGATCGCGGGGAGAGCTGAAGGAGACAGCGATTGCGGCGCTCGGCAAGCATCCGGAATTTTACGGAACCCTCCTGTCTCTCGAGAAGACCGAAAAAAACAAGGCGCATGTCGCGGTGATTGCAGCGCTCGCAAAATATCCGGAAGCGGAGGAAGCGGTTAGAGAGAATTTCCTCAAAAACCCCGCGCGCTATCTCGATGCGATTGCGCACTGCCCCTTCCCGTACGCGGCGGATCTCATCGCGGCAGAGATGGAGAAGATGTATCCGGATGCCGAGAAGGAGAGCGAAAACCGTACCTATCTGGAAAAGATGAAGGAACTCTGGTATGCGGCAATCGACATGGAGAGTCCGGCGCTTCTTCGGCAGCTCACACGGACCGGTGCGATTGTGGCGCATGTGCGCCGCATCTATCTCAATTCGAGACTCTGGAAGACACCGCTCAGTGCGGATTTCCGTGCGGCGCTTCACACCCTGCTTCCCGATCTGTCGCCGCGGGAACAGACCAAACTGGACTTTTTGCTCGCCCTGGAAGAAAAGACGCCGGCAGAAGTCTATGAAATGTTCTCGGGACTGTTTGCGGAGAGACAGGGGCTCCTTGGCAAAGTGAAGGCTGCGCTCGGCTCGCAGGCGGAAAATCAGGAGAGACAGGAGAGGCAGGACGGCATTTTTGAGGCGACGGAGAGTTTCTGCCTCCGTCCCGCATACGGCCGGGAACACATGGACCCGCGCTGGTATCCGCTTTTATTGCAACAGAAGCGTTACAGTGAGTACGAAAAGGGACTTCGCGCGCTCTACCGGGAGGATATTCCAAACGCGAAGGAACTCTGGGGAGGCTGGGAGTATCACAATCTTCACCACCGCCTCGCGGAAGAGGAAGACTTAAAGCGCCTGCAAGCTCTCGGCTGGACCGATTTCAGCGAAGTGTTTGACGGCAGCATCCTGATCTGGCGAAAACGCGGGTTTTATATGTATGACCTGGATCAGCTAAACCGGACGGTACGGTCGCTTGCACTTTCTAAGGAGAAACGGCTTGCATTGCTGGAGCGGGTTTACGCGGGTGTGCACCTGCGCCACAATAATTACGGCAATGCAATTCCCACGCTGTATGCGGAAATTCAGGCGCTCAAAGACGGCACAGATCCCGAAGAACTGTGACAATGAGAAAAGGAGACAGGATGGAACAGAAGGAAGTACAGCGCCGCGCGGCCGAGAGCCTGTTCGCGGATGAAATCGCCGCACTTCAGGCGGCGGAACAGAACGAAGTCCCCGAGGGGTGGAATATGTCGCCGCGCTCGGTGCTCACCTATATTCTCGGCGGCAAGGCAGGGGATAAGGTCATCAGCCCGAAGTATATCGGCGACCGCCGCCTTGTCGAGATTGCGGTCGCGACACTGCTCACCGACCGCTCGCTCCTCTTGATCGGCGAACCCGGCACCGCAAAGTCCTGGCTCTCGGAGCATCTGACCGCGGCCATCAACGGGGAGTCGGGGCGTGTCGTGCAGGGCACGGCCGGCACGACCGAGGAGCAGATTCGCTATTCCTGGAACTACGCGCTCTTGATTGCCGAGGGCCCGAGCGAGCGGGCGCTCGTAAAGACGCCCATTTTCCGCGCGATGGAAGAAGGCAAGATTGCGCGTTTTGAGGAAATTTCCCGCTGCGCGCCGGAGGTGCAGGACGCCCTCATTTCCCTGCTCTCGGAGAAGCGGATTTCGATTCCGGAATTGAACCGCGAACAGGCCGCCCTGCGCGGCTTCTCGCTGATTGCGACCGCGAATACGAGAGACAAGGGCGTGAACGAAATGTCCGCCGCGCTGAAGCGCCGCTTTAATATGGTGATTCTGCCGAGCCCGAAAAACCTCGAGGCGGAGGTCGAAATTGTGGAGACGCGTCTGCGTCAGCTCTCGGCGGAACTTCGCCTGCCGGCGGTTTTGCCGGCGGAGGCCGCCGTCCGCAAGGTCTGCACGGTATTCCGCGAGCTTCGCGCGGGGCAGACGATTGACGGCGCCCAGAAAGTCAAGACAACGCAAAATGTACTCTCGACCGCGGAGGCGATTTCACTCCTCGTGAACAGCATGGCACTGGCCGGAAGCTTCGGCACCGGCGAAGTGCAAGACAGTGACCTCGCGGCAGCGCTGCAGGGCGCGATTGTCAAAGACGAAGAGAAGGATCGGAAAATCTGGGAAGAGTATCTCGAGCACATCATGAAGCGGCGCGGCAGCGAGTGGGCAAAGCTCTATGACGCCTGCCGCTCGCTGTGAGCGAAGAGAGGGGCGGCATGGAGAGCGGGGAAAGAGCGCCGGTCTTTGTCGGTATACGCCACCACTCGCCGGTCGGCGCCCGCTTTATCTGGGAACTGCTCCGGGAGCGGCGGCCCGCCTGCGTTCTGATTGAGGCGCCTGCGGACTTTGAAAGCCTCATTGACCGGCTTGCGGATCCGGAGCTGAAGCCGCCGTTTGCCGTAATGGCCTATACGACGGAGGCGCCGGTGCGGAGTGTCCTATACCCGTTTGCGGTCTATTCCCCCGAGTACCGGGCGCTGCTCGCTGCGCGGGAACTCGGCATTCCGGTCGCCTTTTGCGATTTGCCCTCTTCCTATATGCTGGGCCTGCAGGGCGCCGTGGAGCGCTACCTCGACCGGAAACGGGACGAGGCAGCGGAAAAAAAGACAGAGAGCGCCACAGAACCCGATGACATGGAGGGCTTCTGGGAGCGCTATCTCGAGCAGAGCCCGACGCTCGAAGACTATCTCGAGCGCTCCCGGATCTTCGGCGAAGAAGTGCGGGCCGCCATGCCCGGTGAGCGCTTTGAACAGGCGCACAATGCGGTCCGGGAGGCCTATATGCGCCGCGTGATTGCGGAAAAAATCGCAGCGGGGATTCCGGCGGACCGCCTGGTCGTTCTGACCGGTGCCTTTCACACACCGGCACTTTCCGCGGGGGAGCTGCTCGACGATGCAGCGCTTCAAAAGCTGCCGCAGTGCAAGGCTGAGCTCACACTGATGCCCTACTCGTACCGGCGTCTTTCGAGTCGCTCGGGCTATGCGGCCGGCAACCTGGCGCCCGCCTATTATGAGCTGCTCTGGGAAGCGCTTGCGGCAGGGAAGCCCGAGAGCCACGCCGCGCGCTATCTGTCCGCGCTGGCCGTACACATCCGGGAGCGGGGCGGCCTGGTCTCTTCGGCGGAAGTGCTGGAGGCGACCTTACTCGCCGAGAGCCTCACAAGGCTCCGCGAGGGCGTATATCCGACACACGAGGAACTGAAGGATGCCGCCGTGACCTGTCTGGGGCACGGGAGTTTCGGCGAGATTGCCGAGGGAATCGCGCTCACGGACATCGGCACGAAGATAGGCCATGTGCCGATTGGCGGGCTGCTCACCTCAATTCAGCGAGATTTTGCGGATCAGTGTGCGGACTTAAAGCTGAATTTCGGCCCGGTCGCGGAAAAACTCCGCCTGGATCTCCGCGAAAATCGCCGCGCAAAGAGCGAGAAGAGCGCCTTTTTACAGCTGCGCCGCTCCTTCTTTTTGCAGCGCCTGCGCCTTCTCGGCATCGGTTTTGCCGCTTTGCAAGGCAGCAGACAGCAGGATGCGAGCTGGGAGGAAAACTGGGTTTTAAGCAGGACGCCGGAAGCGGAGATGCAGCTCGCCGAGGCCGTCTTAAAGGGCGACACGATCGCGCACGCCGTGAGCTTTGATTTGCAGGAGAAACTCACGGCAACGGAACAGATTGCGGAGATCACGGAGCTCTTAGAGAGCGCCTTTCTCTGCGGCATGCCGGAGCTTTTGCAGGCGGCGGTCAGCCGTCTTGACAGCGCGAGTATCGATGAGATTAGCATCGAGGAGATTGCGCGGACAGCCAAAATTCTATCGCGCATGCTGCAGTTCGGGGATGTGCGGCAGTCGGATGTTTCGGTGCTTCGCCCCATTTTGGAGCGCCTTTTGCTCCGCGCGGGTCTTACCCTCACGGACGCCTGCTTCTGCGACGATGAGGCGGCGGGACACCTCGCAAAGAGCATCGAGGAGATCCAGCGTATTTTCAGTGTCGAGAAGGGGCTGCCGAGCGAAAAGTGGGAGCATGCCGTTCGGGAACTTTCGCGCCGGGACGATTTAAACGCCAAGCTCTCGGGGCTTGCGACGGCAATACGCCTCGATCTCGGCGACCTCGGCGAGGAAGAACTCTCGCAGGAGATCAGCCGCCGCATGTCGGTCGGGCTTCGGGCGGAACTCGGCGCGCTCTGGTTTGAGGGGCTTTCGCTCCGCAATCACTATGCGCTGATTGTGCGGCGCGTGGTCTGGGAGAGTCTGAGCCGCTACATCGATGCGATTCCCGAGGACTGCTGGCAGCGCGCCATGGTATTTCTGCGCCGCGCCTTCGCGACTTACACGGCGGGCGAAAAGGATATGGTCGCGGAGAATCTGGCGGAATTCTGGGGCTTACAGAAGGAGCAGGTCAGCGAAGTGCTGAATGCGGAACTGAGTCGGGAGGAGAGTCAGGCGCTCGAATCCTTTGATTTTGACGATTTCTAGGGAGACAGGACATGGACGAAAACGAAGCGCGCATCCGGAAGTGGAGATTGCTGCTCGGCCGGGAGAGTGAGGCGAAGTGGAGTGCCTACGGAAAGGACAGTGCGCCCTACCTGTCCGAAGAAGACAGACAGATGGACGCCGCGCTCGAGGCGATTTACAATGCCGATGCCTACTTCTCCTACGGCGATACGCAGCCCGGCGGCGGCAGCGGCAGGGGTTCCGCCGTTATCAGCCGCTGGCTCGGCGACCTTCGGACCCTCTTTCCGCCGGAACTCGTAAAACTTGTGGAAGGCGATGCCGTGGAGCGCTGCGGCATGAAAGAGCTTCTGTTTGAGCCGGAGCTTCTCGACGCCGCCGAGCCGAGCGTGGACCTCGGCAGCATGCTGCTCCTCTTAAAGGATCAGGTGCCGAAGCAGAGCCGGGAGAGTGCGCGCCGCTTTATTCAGCGCATTGTCGAGGAAATTCAGCGCCGTCTCGCGGAAGATGTGCGCCGTGCG
This sequence comes from Stomatobaculum longum, assembly GCA_000242235.1. Lineage (GTDB taxonomy): Bacteria > Bacillota > Clostridia > Lachnospirales > Lachnospiraceae > Moryella > Moryella longum. Next base: position 511,881 of record JH590862.1, on the reverse strand, counting down.
GTCGTGGCCGCCTGCAAGCGGACAGAGCACACGCCGATTCCCTCGGCGACGGGACTTGATTTTAAAAAGACCATACGCCACGGCCTCAAAAACTACGATGCGGCGAAAAAGCGCATCCTCCCCGAGAAGTACTACTTCTTTGCGAAGCAGCAGAACAACGTCGCCAAGTATCACATTATCCTCGACATCGACCAGAGCGGCTCGATGGGAGAGTCGGTGCTCTACGCCTCGGTCATGAGCAGCATCCTCGCCTCGCTCCGCGCCGTGAAGACCCATGTGGTCGCCTTTACGACGGAGGTTGTCGACCTCAGCGATAAGATCGAGGATCCGGTCGAGCTGCTCTTCGGCTTTCAGCTCGGCGGCGGCACCGACATCAACAACTCGGTCAAGTACTGCGAGACATTGATTGAGGAACCGAAGAAGACTCTCTTCTTTTTGATTACCGACCTCATGGAGGGCGGCAACCGCGCCGCGCTGATGCGTCGCATTGCGGCGATGAAGGAGGCTGGCGTCCGCATGATTGTGCTGCTCGCGATTGCGGACGGCGGTGCCCCCTATTACGACGAACACAACGCAAAGCACCTTGCCTCGCTCGGCATTCCCTGCTTTGCCTGCGCACCGGAGCGACTGCCGGAACTCCTGGCGGCCGCACTGAAAGACGAAGATCTCTCACAGTTTTCCGGTGAAGCGCGAAAAGGATGAAAATCCGTGCTATAATGTTGCACCGGTGAGTTCGAGACCATCCTCACCTAAAACAAAACTATGGAGGAAACAAAAAATGAGAGAAACATCCCTTGGCAACACGCGGGCGCTGGTGAATGCCGCGCTGCTCGCCGCAGTCTACGCCGCGCTGACTTATGTCACGAAGCCCATCAGCTTCGGCGCCGTGCAGTTTCGTGTCTCGGAGGCGCTCTGCATCCTGCCCGTCTTTACGGTCGCAGCCGTGCCCGGGCTCTTTGTGGGCTGCTTCCTCGCAAACTTCCTGTCCGGCGCTGCGGCGCTCGATGTGATTTTCGGAAGTCTTGCGACGCTGCTCGGTGCCTACGGCACTTACCGGCTCCGCGACAAAGGCTATCTCGCGGCCCTGCCGCCCATTCTCTGCAACGCGCTGATGATTCCCTTCGTGTTGCGCTACGGCTATGGGATTGAGGGCTTCCTGCCGTTCTTTGTGTTGACGGTCGGTGTCGGCGAAATCATTGCAGTCGGAATTTTGGGAAATATGCTCCGCCTCGCGCTGCTTCGCTACGGCAGCAGGCTCTTTCCGGAGGGCAGCATAGGCTGAGTGAGCTTGACGAATCGGATTGGTTGAGGAGAGACAGAATGGATACAGTCAGTATTGATTTCAAAAAGCCCTGCCACGTCTATTTTATGGGCATCGGCGGCGTCAGCATGAGCGGTCTCGCGGAAATTCTTCGGAAAGAAGGATTCTCGGTGAGCGGAAGCGACGCGAAGGAGAGCGAGTTCACAGAGCATCTGAAAACGCAGGGCATACGGATTTATATCGGACAGCGGGCGGAGAATCTCAGCAGTCCGGTTGACTATGTGATTTATACGGCGGCCATTCACCCGGATAATCCGGAGTTTCGGGAGGCAAAGCGGCAGGGCATTCCGATGCTGAGCCGCGCGGAACTCCTCGGGCAGCTGATGCGCTGCTACGGGGAGAGTATCGCGGTCAGCGGCACGCACGGAAAGACCACGACAACCTCGATGCTGTCTCTCATTCTGCTCGCGGCAAAAAAGGATCCGACCATTTCGCTCGGCGGAAATCTGGATGCCATCGGCGGCAATATCCGGGTCGGCGGCAGCGATACCTTTCTGCTCGAGGCCTGCGAATATACAAACAGCTTCCTGTCCTTTTTCCCGACGCTTGAAGTTATTCTGAACATCGAGGCAGATCACCTCGACTTTTTCAAGGATATCGACGATATTCGCCATTCGTTCCGGCGCTTTGTGCGGCGCATGCCGGAGAACGGCAGTCTCGTCATTGACAATCGGATCCGGGATTACCGGGAAATTGTCGGGGATTTCAAGGGCAAGGTCGTGACGGTGGGAACCGAAGCGGCGGACTATTATCCGACGGATATCCGCTTTGACGAACGCGGCAACGCGGCCTTTACGCCGACGGAGCACGGGAAGGCTTTGCCGCGCATTCAGCTTTGCGTGCCGGGCGAGCACAATGTCTACAATGCGCTCGCGGCTCTGGCGGCCTGCCGCCTGCTCGGCATTCCGGCGGAGACTGTGCGCGAGGGGCTCGAGGCTTACCGCGGCACGGAGCGACGCTTTGAGAAAAAGGGCGAGTACCGGGGTGCGGTCATCGTGGACGACTATGCGCATCACCCGCAGGAAATCGCGGCGACTTTAAAGGCGGCAAAAAATTATCCGCACAAGGCGCTCTGGTGTGTTTTTCAGCCGCACACCTATACGAGAACCAAGGCACTTCTGCCGGACTTCGGCAAGGCGCTCGAGGGCGCGGATCATGTGCTGCTCGCCGATATTTATGCGGCGCGGGAGACCGATACCCTCGGCATCAGCTCGCGCGATGTCGCAGAGGCGATCAATGCGGACCAGCCCGGCAAGGCGCGGTATTTCGGCAGCTTCGGTGAAATCGAGGATTATCTCGACAAAGTGACAGAGCCCGGAGACCTTGTGCTCACGATGGGCGCCGGCGATATTTTCCGGGTCGGCGAAGAACTTTTAGAGCGGGCAAAAACAGCCGATGTGAAAAAATAAGACCTGAAAAGTCGCGAAATAAGCCGGTGTGCGAAACTGCACACCGGCTTTTCCACAGCCTTGTGGATAAATTGTGGAAAAAGATGTGAAGTTCTCGGGGATACTTTATGTTAAGATGAGCAGTGAGAAAAGGAGGATGAGATGAAAATTATTTTTCAGGGCGACGCCGCGCCCGGCGTGACGGTCGTCTCCAACGAATTTATCGACCGCTATATGCCATCGGTAAACGGCGCATATGTCAAGGTTTATCTCTATCTCCTGCGCCATCGGGGCGAGGAGGTCACAGACGCCCGGATTGCGGACAGCTTAGAACTCACGGAGGGCGATGTGAAGCGCGCGCTGCTCCGCTGGCAGCGGGAAGGACTGATTGCGGGCGATATCGGACAGGACAGACTCCGGGAGACAGAGAGCGGATATGAGCTGCCCAAAACGCCGCCGGAGCCGGAACCGCTGCCCGAGAACCCGGAGCCGGAGTCGACGGAACCCGTTCTGCCGCCGGCCAAACTGCCGGACAAATCCGGCGTGGATTTCCGGCGCCTGCAGGATGACAGCGAATTTGCGGGTTTAAGTTATGCACTGCAGCGCTATCTCGGCAGAACCTTTTCGCAGACGGACACCGAGACCGTAGCCTATCTCTACGGGACGCTCGGCATGTCGGCGGATTTGCTGATTAAACTCGGCGAGTACTGCGCGGAAAAGAAAAAGAGTTCGCTCCGCTATTTCGAAAAAGTTGCGCTCGACTGGTACGAGAGAGGCATCCGGACGCCGGAGGAGGCCGAGCAGCGCGGCCAGAGCTATACCAAAGAGGTCTATGCGGTCTTAAAGGCTTTCGGCATCCGCGACCGCGGTCCCGGCGTCGAGGAACAGAAGTTTATCGAGAAGTGGTACCGCGAGTATGCGTTCTCCGAGGAACTGGTCGTAGAGGCCTGCAGCCGGACTCTTCGCCATGTCAATAAGCCGAGCTTTCCCTATGCCGACGGCATTCTGACCAGATGGCATCGCGCGGGCGTGCACAGCATGCAGGATATCGCGGAAGAGGACAAGAAGCGGGAGGAGACCGGCAGAAAGAAGGGCGCGGAGAGCGGCGCCAAAAAGAACGGGACGCGCTTTCACAATTTCGAGGAGCGGGAGGAAGATCCGAACGACCTCGTGCTGCAGCAGCTCAAGCGTAAGCTCGAGCAGGAGTCCTGAGAGGAGGTAGGGCGTGGCACTCAGCAATACAGAGTACAATGCCATTTTGCGCGAATACGAGGCACTGCAGGCCGCGAGGCAGCAGCTGCTGCGGGCGCGGAAGGCAGAGTTGAACCGTGTGCTGCCCGGCTACCGCGCGCTCGAGCAGGAAATTGCCGACCGCGCGATGGCGCGCTACCGCGCAGCCGTCGGCGGAGACAAGGAAGCGCTGACGGGCCTGAAGGCGGAACTCGAGGAACTGGAAAAGCAAAAGAGTGCGCTTCTTTGCACGGCGGGGTATCCGGACGATTTCCTTGCGCCGCCCTATCACTGCGAGCACTGCAAAGACACCGGATTTGCGGACGGCGAAAAATGCCGCTGCTTCCGGCAGAAGATGATTGCGCGGCTCAGCCGCCAGGGAAGACTTGCGGCGAGCATACGCGAGGAGAATTTCAAACATTTCTCGCTCGACTACTACAGCGACGAGCGAAAGGTACCGGGCCTCAACATGAGCGAGCGCGCCTACATGGAACAGCTTGTGCTCGCACAGTGCAAGGCCTATCTCAGAAATTTCGACAAGCGAAAGGGCAATCTGCTGTTCACCGGAAAACCCGGGCTCGGCAAGACTTTTCTCTCGCACTGCATCGCCGGGGAGCTCTTGTCGCGCGGCAAGACCGTCGTCTACCTCAGCGCGGAGGAGCTGTTTTCCCTGCTCGCCGCAACCCAATGGCGGCAACGGGCGGAGAGCGACGAGGAAAAAATCAGGGCGCGGGAGGAGAGAGAATTCCGCGAGTACATTTACGGCTGCGATTTTCTGATCATAGACGACCTCGGGACAGAGTTCGGCAATGCCTTTACGGCCTCGGCGTTTTTCACGCTCTTAAACGAGCGTCTCATCACAAAGCGCGGAACGCTGATCTCCACCAATCTGGACCCGAAGCAATTAAAAGCGCAATATACCGAGAGAAGCACATCGCGCATTTTGGGCGAATATGATATACTTCCCTTCTATGGAAGCGATATCCGCGCAAAGAAGCGCAAGCAATAGTTTTCCGAATCATCGAAGAAAAAGGAGCAGAACAGATGTCGAACGAAGACAAAGAGATTGAGACCATTCCGGTGGGACCGCTTGGGCTGGTGCCCTTAAAGAGCTGCGAGGAGCTCGGGAAAAAGGTCGATGCCTATCTGGTGCGCTGGCGGAACGCGCGGCAGAGCGAGCACAAGGACACGCTTGCGTTCATGGGCTACGAGAAAGACTCCTTCATTGTGCAGAGCCAGATTAACCGCTTCGGCACGGGCGAGGGCAAGGGAACGCTCTTACAGTCGGTGCGCGGCAAGGATCTCTTCCTCATGGTGGATGTCTGCAACCACAGCCTGACCTATTCGCTCTGCGGCATGACCAATCACATGTCGCCGGACGACCACTTTGCGGATCTGAAGCGCGTCATCTCGGCGGCGGCGGGCAAGGCGCGCCGCATCAATGTGATCATGCCTTTCCTCTACGAGAGCCGCGTGTCGCACCGAGACGGCAGAGAGTCGCTCGACTGCTCGCTCGCCCTGCATGAGCTCGTCAACATGGGTGTTGACAACATTCTGACCTTCGACGCGCATGAGCCGCGCGTGCAGAATGCGATTCCGCTGAAAGGCTTCGAGACCGTGCAGCCCATCTACCAGTTTATCAAGGCGCTCCTCCAGACAGAGACAGAGCTCAAGGTAGATTCCGAGCACATGATGATTATCAGCCCGGATGCGGGCGGCATGGGCAGAGCGATTTACTTTGCGAACATGATGGGCCTCGATGTCGGCATGTTCTATAAGCGCCGTGATTACACGCGTCTGGTCGGCGGCAGAAACCCGGTTCTTGCGCACGAGTTCCTTGGGGCGGATGTTACCGGCAAGGATGTGATTGTCGTGGACGACATGATTTCCTCCGGCGAAACCGTGCAGGAAGTCGCGCGAGAGTTGAAGCGCCGCGGCGCGCGGAAGGTCTTTGTCTGTGCGACCTTCGGTCTCTTTACGAACGGCCTCGCGCGCTTCGACCGCTACTATGAAGAGGGCATGATTGATAAGATTTTCACGACCAACCTGGTCTATCAGAGCCCGGAGCTCTTAAGCCGCCCCTACTATGTGAGCGTCGAGATGAGCAAATACATTGCACTTTTGATTGACAGTCTGAATCACGATACATCCGTGAGTGAGCTCCTGCAGCCCAGCGAGCGCATTCACCGCGCGCTCACCAAGCACAGAGCCGCGCAGGAACGGAACTAAGGGAGAGAGGGAAGTATGGCAGAGGAGAAAAAAGCGGTCAAAGAGATTACTTCGATGGAACAGGATTTCGCACAGTGGTATACCGACATTGTGCGGAAGGCAGAGCTCTGCGACTATACGAGCGTCAAAGGTTGTATGGTCATTCAGCCCGCCGGATATGCAATCTGGGAGCGCATCCAGAGCCTTCTGGATCAGCGCTTCAAGGCGACAGGCGTAAAGAATTGCTACATGCCGCTTTTTATTCCCGAGAGTCTTCTCGACAAGGAGAAAGATCATGTTGAGGGCTTCGCGCCGGAAGTCGCCTGGGTTACGCAGGGCGGTCTTGAGCCCCTGCAGGAGCGCCTCTGCGTGCGCCCGACCTCGGAGACGCTGTTCTGCGATTACTATGCGAAGCACGTGCACTCTTATCGCGATTTGCCGCAGGTGCTGAACCAGTGGTGTTCGGTGGTGCGCTGGGAGAAGACGACCCGTCCTTTCCTCCGCTCCCGTGAGTTCCTCTGGCAGGAGGGACACACCGTGCACGCGACCGAAGAGGAGGCACAGGCGAGAACCGAACAGATGCTGAATCTCTACGCGGATTTCTGCGAGCAGGAGCTCGCGATTCCGGTGGTGCGCGGTCAGAAGACCGACAAGGAGAAGTTTGCCGGTGCGGTCGCAACCTATACGATCGAGTCTCTGATGCACGACGGCAAGGCGCTGCAGAGCGGCACGAGCCACAACTTCGGAGACGGGTTTGCGCGCGCCTTCGGCATGCAGTTCCAGGACAAGGACAACAGTCTTAAGTACATGCACCAGACTTCCTGGGGCATGACAACCCGTATGATCGGCGCGCTCATCATGGTGCACGGCGATGACTCCGGCCTCAAGATGCCGCCGCACATTGCGCCGGTGCAGGTCACGATTGTCCCGGTCGCGATGCACAAGGAAGGTGTTCTGGAGCGCGCTAAGGCGCTCGCGGCAGAGCTCAGAGCGGCAGGTGTTCGCGTCAATGTAGACGACACGGATCGCCGCCCCGGCTTTAAGTTCGCCGAGTGCGAGATGCGCGGCGTGCCGCTTCGCATTGAACTCGGACCGAAGGACATTGAGGCAGGCAGCTGCGTGCTGGTGCGCCGCGATAACGGCGAGAAGTCTGAGGCAGCACTCCAAGGCATTGCGGCAACGGTTTCGGATATGCTCGAGACCATCCAGAAGGCCATGTTCGAGAGAGCCAAGCAGCATCGCGACACGCACACCTATGATGTGACTACGATGGAAGAGTTTGCGGAGACCGTTAAGAACCGTCCGGGCTTTGTCCGCGCGATGTGGTGCGGCGACCAGGCGTGTGAAGACAAAATCAAAGAGGAGACGGGGGCAACCAGCCGCTGCATTCCGTTCGCCCAGGAAAAGCTCGCGGACCGCTGTGTCTGCTGCGGAAAACCTGCGAAGAAGATGGTTTACTGGGGTGTTGCATACTAAAACGCAGAGAGCTGCCGCGGCAAACGCGATGGCTCTCTTTTTGGCGTTGCGGAGAGGAGTGTGATGCGCATGCGCTTGCCGGAGACGGTGAGAGACATCTTGAACAAATTGGAGACGGCCGGCTTTCAGGCCTATGCGGTCGGCGGCTGTGTGCGGGACAGCATTCTGGGAAAAGAGCCGGACGACTGGGATCTCACGACCGATGCGAGACCGGAGGAGGTTAAGGCCTTGTTTCCGCGCACGGTCGATACCGGGCTGCAGCACGGCACGGTGACGGTGCTGCTCGGCGGAGAGGGCTATGAGGTCACGACCTACCGCATTGACGGCAGCTACTCGGACGGGCGGCACCCGGACAGCATCTGCTTTACGCCCTCGCTCGCGGAGGATTTAAAGCGCCGGGACTTCACCATCAACGCGATGGCGGTCTCCGAGCGCGGAGAACTTGTGGATCTCTTCGGCGGACAGGAAGACCTCGCGCGCGGCTGTATTCGCTGCGTCGGGGATCCGTATGCGCGCTTTCGGGAGGATGCGCTTCGCATGCTCCGCGCGGTGCGTTTTGCGGCGCAGTTGAATTTTGAAATAGAGGCCGAGACTTTCAAAGCTCTCACGGAGCTTTCGTCCAATTTGGCGCGGGTCAGCAAGGAGCGGATTCTCGCGGAACTCACGAAACTGCTGCTCTCGAACCACCCGGAGAAACTGGAACTTCTGTATGTGGCCGGGCTGGCACCCGAGATGGCGGCGCATTTCCCGGGCGTGCATCTCGACAGCCGGGCGGCAAGACTGCCGCGCTGCAAGGCGCTGCGCTTTGCGGCGGCCGGTGAGCGGATCACACCGGAGGCACTCGGTAAGTTGCTCACCGAGTTAAAGAGTGACCGCGCGACGAGAGACCGGGCGGTATTATTGCTGACTGCCGTACACAAGCCGTTGCCGGAGAGTGAGACGGAAGTCCGGCGCTACCTCTCGGATATCGGGCACGACGCCTTCACCGAGCTGCTTCTCCTCAAAGAGGCGGGCTACGGCAGTGAGGAGACTACAGGGGGCGTTGAACAGCGGACAGAGCGGATTGCAAAGCTTCGCGCGCTGCGGCAGGAAATTGCGGAGCGGGGGGACTGCCTGGAAATTCGCGGTCTCGCGCTCGGCGGAGCGGAGCTTCTCGCGCTCGGCATTCCGAAGGGACCGGCGCTCGGCGCTTGTCTGCGCGCGCTGCTCAATGCAGTGCTGGAAGAACCGGCGCGAAACGAAAAGACATATCTCTACGCCCATGCGGCGGCGTGGCTGGAAGCGCAGAAAAAAGAGAACGGGGGAGCGGTGAAATGAGAGTGCGAAAGCTGGCGGCAGCGGTGCTCGGTCTCTGCCTGACGGTGACAGCCCTTTGGGGCTGCGGGAAGGCAGAGCGGACCACACAGGCAGGCCATGCGGCGGATCCGCTGATCTGGTACAACCGAAGCGGGCTCTACGCCTGCTTTCCGGGAGAAAACCCGCAGGAAATCGCGGGCTTTGACAGCGCAGGGGAGACCAATGCGGTGCAGCGTTTTCTGGGCCGCCACGATCCGACCCAGGATGTGCGGTTTGACGAGACGCGGGAACAAGTCTATTTCTGCCGGAATTACCGGGAGGACACAAGCTACGGCTTTTTTTCGGGGGAACTCTGCGCGCGGAAGTTCGGCGGTGCAGTCGAGACCGTAGCGGCGGATATTGTCAAATACGAGCCGACGGCAGGCGGCACACTGCTCGGGGAGGATAAGACAGGGGCGCTCAGCCTGTATCGCCGGACGGAGAAGAGCTGGCAGGGAGAGGTACTTGCGGCTCTGGTGCTTGATTTCCGGGTGAGTGCGGACAGACAGTCGGCGGTCTACCTGACCGGCGACGGAAATTTATACGCCCTGCGCCTCACGGAGAGCGGCGAACAGCGCGGTGGGGCCGTAAAGCTGGCCTCCGGAATGCAGCAGATTAGCTTCGCAAGTGCGGATTTACGGCAGCTTTACTGCAGCGATGCGGGCGGCTCGCTCTGCTACAGCGCGGATTTGCACCCTGTGCAGGTTGTGAGTGTCGATGTGGATCAGAGCATCTTTATCCGGAAGACAGGGCACGCCTATTATCTGCGGGACGAGCACAGTGTTCCGGAAGAACAGCAGCAGAAGAAAGCAGTTTCGGATGTGAAGGAGCGCGGCGAAGAGCTAGCGCGTCGGGAGAGCGAAGCCACAGCGGAAGAGCCGGACGCGGCTTCGGCGCAACAGCAGACAGCGATGAGCGAGATTACGCCGGCAGAGGGCAAGACGCTCTGCTATTTTGACGGGACAAAGAATCAGATACTGCTGCACAATGTGTCGCGGCTCAGCGCAGTCTACGCAGACCGCGTGCAGGCGGACCGCGCGCTCGCCTGGCAGGGCAGCGGGAGCGGCTTCTCGATTTATCTGTTGCGAGACAGCGCGGCGCTGAACACCGGGTTGCACCTCATTGACCAGGGACTCCTGGACCTCGCACTCGATGCGGGGGAAGATAAGTTCTACTATGTGCTGTTCCGGCCGGACGGAGAGGGCGAGCAGGATCCCCAGCGCGGCACAGTCTTTGCGCGGGCTTACACAGCGGAGGAAATTGAGAAGGAAGAGGCGCTCTTTTCCGGCGTGAGCGGTATTTCCAACGCGCAGGGTGGCAATGTTTTTGCGGGCGCGGAGAACCCGAACGAGAGCTATGCGAGTCTGGTGGTCGACGGACAACAGCTCGCCGAGCGCGTTGCGAGTTACGAGCGCGTCAGCGAGACGGGCAAGGCGCTCTTTTATCTGAAGGACGTGTTTCCGAACGGCGACGACAAGGGCGGAACTCTGGTCAAGTGGGACGGCGGTGCGGACAACAGCGGGGAGGCGCTCTTCTACGGCGTCAGTGATTACGAGGCGGAGGAGGACGGCAGTGCGGTCCTCCTCACCGGGTACGGCGATACAAAGGAGCTCTGGTACTACGGCGCGGACGGCACAAAACAGCGTCTCGACGAGGCGGCGATTGCCTTTCGCCACAGGGAATCGGAGTAATAAAAAAAGCATCCGCTGCGAGTCGGATGCTTTTTTTTGTGGAACAAAATATGCAAATGATCTTAAGAGGGGGATCTCAGATCAGGAGCTGGTAAGGGGGGCCGGGCGGGGGTAAGCCGCCCGGTATGAGTATGAAAAAGCTTTGCGGTCTCAGCCAACTGAAACCAGGGCATTTCCGTCATCATTTCTGATGACAAGGATATAATACCTGAGATCTGTGTCGAAAGTGTGGCGGCCCTCTAAAAAAAACATAAAGTTTCTGAATAAAGCCGGTCGAAGTCATTAAGACAATTTAAATGCGCTTTCTTGGGAAAAGGCTTTTATTGCGCAATACTTTTGGATATAATGAATTCCAAACATTGTCAAGAGGTTGTGAGGGCGCAGGCTCTCTTTTTATACTGTCCGGAGGGGTTTCATGTTTAATATGTTTGGAATGAGTTCAAATGACATCGGCATCGACCTGGGTACCGCGAGTATCCTGGTCTATATCAAGGGAAAGGGCGTTGTCTTAAAGGAACCGAGCGTCGTCGCGATTGACCGCGACACCAACCGCATTCTCGCAATCGGCGAGGAGGCGCGTCTCATGATCGGCCGTACGCCCGGCAATATCATTGCGATTCGCCCGCTGCGCCACGGCGTCATCTCGGATTACACCGTGACCGAGAAGATGCTCAAGTACTTTATCAACAAGGCGGTCGGCAAGAAGACCCTGCTCCGCCCGCGCATCGCGGTCTGCATTCCGTCCGGTGCGACCGAGGTCGAGAGAAAGGCCGTCGAGGATGCAACCTACCAGGCGGGCGCGAAGGAAGTCTCGATCATTGAGGAGCCGGTCGCGGCGGCAATCGGCGCGGGCATCGACATTTCGAAGGCCTGCGGCAACATGATTGTCGACATCGGCGGCGGCACCACGGATATCGCCGTCATCTCCCTCGGCGGCCCCGTCGTCTCAACTTCGATCAAGGTCGCGGGCGATGACTTTGACGAGGCAGTGGTCCGCTACATGCGAAAGAAGCATAACCTCCTGATCGGTGAGAGAACCGGTGAGGATATCAAGATTCAGATCGGCGCGGCCTACCGCCGTCCCGAGGTGCTGACCATGGAGGTGCGCGGCCGTAACCTGGTCACCGGTCTGCCGAAGACCATCGTCGTGACTTCGGATGAGACCCTCGAGGCACTGCAGGAGCCGGCAATGCAGATTGTCGACGCCGTGCACAACGTGCTCGAGCGCACCCCGCCGGAGCTCGCAGCCGATATTTACGACCGCGGCATTGTCTTTACGGGCGGCGGCTCTCTGATTTACGGCCTCGATCAGCTCTGCCAGGAGAAGACGGGTATCACAACCATGATTGCCGAGGCACCGCTCACGGCGGTTGCGATCGGAACCGGAAAGTTCATCGAGTTCCAGAACGGCGACAGCGCAGACGCAAAGAAGGAGTATTGACCGGATGGACTCGCTGAGCGGCTTTGTTGAGAAAATCAAGTACCGGAACGAGGAGAATGGCTATGCGATTCTCAGCGTGGAGAGCGGCGGCGAGGACTATGTGCTGGTCGGTACCTTTCCGATGATATCGGAAGGTGAGTATATCAGCGCAGAGGGACATTTTCAGCTTCACCCGACCTACGGCGAACAGCTGGCGGTCGAGACATACGAAATCAAGACGCCGGAGGACAGCGCAAGCGTGCAGCGCTACCTGTCCTCCGGCGCTGTCAAAGGGGTAGGCGAGGCACTCGCGAAGCGTATCGTCAAAAAGTTTAAGAACGACACGCTTCGCATTCTCGAGGAGGAACCCGAGCGCCTTGCGGAGGTGAAGGGCATCAGCGAGCGCCTTGCGATGGAAATCGCGGGGCAGATTGAGGAGAAGCGGGAACTGCGCCGCGCCATGCTCTTTCTCTCCGGCTACGGCATACGGATGAACCTCGCCGTCAAGATTTACCAGCGCTACGGAGATGAGGTCTACACCCTGCTCCGCGAGAACCCCTATCGAATCGCGGACGATTTGAGCGGCGTCGGCTTTCAGACCGCGGATGAAATCGCGCGGCGCATGGGCGTCCGCGCGGACGCGGAGACCCGGATCCGGAGCGCGGTGCTCTATGTGCTGCGCCTCGCCGTGCAGGAGGGACACTGCTATCTCCCTGCGTCGTTGCTCACGGAGCGCCTGAAGGCACTGCTCCGTTTGGAGCCGGAGAACCTGCGGCAGCTGTTGCTGGATTTGCAGATGGAAAAGCGCCTGGTCCTTCGGTGCGCCCCGAACGACGCGGAAGAAACGCGGGTGTATCTCGCAAACTATGACCGCATGGAACTGCATGTCGCCGCGATGTTAAAGGAGCTGGATATCCGGGAGACAACGGGGCATACGCGCGCGGAGGAACAGCTCGCACTGCTCGAAGAGGAAGAGGCCGGACTCGTGCTCGACGAGACCCAGCGGCGCGCTGTGCTCGCGGCTGTACAGTCCGGCCTGCTCATAATCACCGGCGGTCCCGGCACCGGCAAAACCACGACCATCAATGCGATTATCCGCTGCTTTGAGGCGGAGGGCGCGGAGATTCTGCTCGCGGCGCCGACCGGACGCGCGGCGGCGCGGATGACAGAGGCGACCGGGCGGGAGGCGAAGACCATACACCGCCTGCTCGAAGTCACGGGCGCGCCGACCGGCGACGGGGAGGGCGATTCCGGGCGGGAGAGCTGGAGCACAGTCCGCTTTGACCGCAACAAGGAGCAACCGCTCGAGGCCGACTGCATCATCATCGATGAGATGAGTATGGTGGATTTACGGCTCTTCCATGCGTTGCTCCTCGCGGTGCCGGTCGGCGCCCACCTGATTCTGGTCGGCGACAGCAATCAGCTGCCCAGTGTCGGCGCGGGCAATGTGCTTCGCGATTTGATTGCCTCCGCCTGCCTGCCGGTCGCGCAGCTCACGCAGATTTACCGCCAGGCTGCGGAATCCGATATTGTGGTGAATGCCCATAAGATGATGGACGAGGAGCTCATCGATCTCGGGAAGCGGAGCAAGGACTTTCTGTTTATCCGGCAGGGGAGTGCGGAGGGTGTGATTCAGACCATGCTCCGGCTCATCACGGAGAAATTGCCGGCCTATGTCGGCGCGGATGCGAAGAGCATCCAGCTGCTCACGCCGGTGCGCCGCGGCGCGCTCGGCGTCGTGGGGCTGAACCCCGTGTTGCAGGCCAAGTTAAATCCGCCGGGGCATGGAAAAGCGGAGCGGGAATTTCCCCACGCGCTGTTCCGGGTCGGCGACAAACTCATGCAGATTAAGAACAATTACCAGCGCGGCGTCTACAACGGCGATGTGGGGATTCTTTCCGACATCAACCGCTTCTCGGAGACCTTGACCGTCCGCTTCGACGAAGGACGGGAGGTCGAGTACGGCTTTGCGGATGTCGAAGAGCTGGAGCTCGCCTATGCGGTCACGATTCACAAGTCGCAGGGTAGTGAGTACCCGGCTGTCGTGATTCCGGTCTTTAGCGGTCCGAGGATGCTAAGAACGCGCAATCTGATTTATACGGCGGTGACGCGCGCCAAGAAGTGCGTGGTTCTGATCGGGGAGCCGTCCTATTTCTATGAAATGGTCGCGAATACCAAGGAGCTCGGGCGCTATACCGGTCTGGCAGACAGGCTGCGGGAGTTGTTGCAGCAGGAGGCGCAGATTGAGTGAGAACCTCGGGGAGAGCTTTGCGGAGACGCTGCTCTCTGTCATTTTTCCGCGGCGCTGTCCGGTCTGCGGCGAAATTGTCCTGCCGAAGGGACAGCGCATCTGTCCGCCCTGCGTGAAGAAACTTGATTTTGTGCGGGAACCGCGCTGCCTGAAATGCGGGCGCACGCTTGCGGATGAACAGGCGCGCTACTGTCATTCCTGTGAGACGAGAGAGCGGAGCTTTGAAAAAAATCTGGCGCTTCTCTTTTACGATGACTGTATGCGCCGCACGATGGCTGCGGTCAAGTATCACCATAAAAAAGAGTACCTCGCGCCGCTCGGACGCCTGTTGGCACTCAAGTTTGCGGCGGAACTTAGAAACTTTCGGGCGGATTGCCTGCTCCCGGTGCCGTTACATCCGGAGAGACGCAGAAGCCGCGGTTTTAACCAGGCGGAGGAACTCGCGCGGGAAGTCGCAAAAGAACTCGGACTGCCGCTCTATACGGACCTTCTGCTGCGACACAAGAAGACAGCGGCTCAGAAGAGTCTCGGGCCGGACGCGAGAATCCGGAATCTCGCAGAAGCTTTCCGCGTGGATGAGACCTTGCTTTCGGCGCGCGGTGTGCGCCGCGTGATTCTGGTTGACGATATTTTCACAACCGGGAGCACGATTGAGGCCTCGGCCCGGGTGCTCCGGGCGGCGGGCGCGGAAGCCGTGATGTCGGTCTGCCTCTGCATTGTGCCGGAAGACTAGAGAAAATGCGCGTTTCTTTGGGGGTGCGCCTTGACAGCACCCCCGGGATGCGCTATAGTGACTCTGCGATAGAAGATGAGAGGTCTTTTTTTTTTGACTTCAATCGGCAAATTTGAAATGGGAGGTGGAGACCATGCGTACGAGAATTACTCTTGCCTGCACAGACTGCAAGCAGCGCAACTACAATACGACAAAGGATAAGAAGACGCATCCGGATCGTATGGAAGTGAAGAAGTACTGCAGATTCTGCAAGACGCACACATTGCACAAAGAGACAAAGTAATCTTTGAGAAAGGAAGCAAGATGGCTGAGAACGAGAAGACAAATTCCGAGAAAAAGGGATTTGTGGATGGCCTGAAAGCCGAATTCCGAAAGATTGTCTGGCCGACACAGGAAGTGCTGGCAAAGCAGACCGCTGCGGTCGTTGCAGTCTCCCTCGTGCTGGGCACGATTATTGCCGTACTCGACTGGGCTTTCCGGTTGGGGCTGACACGCGTATTTCAGTGAGAAGTGGGAGAGCGCATGGCTGAAGCAAGTTGGTATGTTGTGCATACCTATTCGGGATACGAGAACAAGGTGAAGGTTGATATCGAGAAGTCTGTGGAGAACCGGAAGTTACAGGATCAGATCCTGGAGGTTTCCGTTCCGACACAGCCGGTCACGGAGCTCCGGAACAATGTCGAAAAGACGATTGAGCGGAAGATGTTCCCCGGCTATGTGTTAATCCGCATGATTATGAACGATGAGACCTGGTATGTTGTCCGCAACACGCGAGGCGTCACGGGCTTTGTGGGACCGGGATCCAAACCGGTGCCGCTCTCCGAGGAGGAGATGCAGAAGCTCGGCTTTGGCGGCGGAGAGCAGATGGCAGTGCGCGAGGTCGTTTTGGAGTTTGCGCCCGGCGATACCGTCACCGTTGTCAGCGGCCCCTGGAAGGACGCGGTCGGCAAGGTAGCGGCAATCAACGAGAAGAAGAGAACCGTGACGCTGCCCATCGATATGTTCGGCAGAGAGACGCCGGTGGAGTTCGAGTTCACCCAGGTAAAGAAGTTGTAATTTTCCCGCAAGGGAAGGTTGCGTGGAAGGGGCATAAGCCCCGTCATGACCACAAGGAGGTGCCATTATGGCAAAGAAAGTTACTGGCTACATCAAGTTGCAGATTCCGGCAGGCAAGGCGACCCCGGCTCCACCCGTAGGTCCGGCTCTTGGCCAGCACGGCGTGAACATTGTCGAGTTCACGAAGCAGTTCAACGCGAGAACCGCTGACAAGGGCGATCTCATCATCCCCGTTGTCATCACGGTTTACGCAGACAGAAGCTTCAGCTTCATCACCAAGACCCCGCCGGCAGCAGTGCTTTTGAAGAAGGCTTGCAAGCTGCAGAAGGCTTCCGGTGTTCCGAACAAGGAGAAAGTCGCGACCATCTCGAAGGACGAAGTGAAGAAGATCGCCGAGATGAAGATGCCCGACCTCAACGCAGCGAGCATTGAGTCGGCTATGAGCATGATTGCCGGCACAGCCCGTTCGATGGGTATTGTTGTCGAGGACTAATGGGGAGGAGATGAGACCATGAAGCACGGAAAGAGATATACAGAGGCAGCGAAGCTCGTTGACCGCAGCCAGTACTATGATGTTGCAGATGCAGTCGGCGTGATCAAGAAGACCGCCAATGCGAAGTTCGATGAGACGGTCGAGTTACATGTCCGCACGGGCGCAGACGGCCGTCACGCAGATCAGCAGATCCGCGGCGCAGTTGTTCTCCCGCACGGTACCGGCAAGACGGTCCGCATCCTCGTGTTCGCAAAGGGACCGAAGGAGGATGAGGCTAAGGCAGCAGGCGCTGATTTTGTCGGCGGCCAGGAGCTGATCCCGAAGATCCAGAACGAGGGCTGGCTTGATTTCGATGTCGTCGTCGCTACCCCGGACATGATGGGCGTTGTCGGTCGTCTCGGTAAGGTGCTCGGCCCGAAGGGCCTCATGCCGAACCCGAAGTCCGGCACGGTCACGATGGATCTGACCAAGGCAATTGCCGATATCAAAGCAGGTAAGGTTGAGTACCGTCTGGACAAGACCAACATCATCCACTGCCCGGTCGGCAAGGCTTCCTTCACCGAGGAGCAGCTGAGAGAGAACCTTCAGGCGCTGCTGGATGCGCTGAACAAGGCGAAGCCGTCGTCCCTGAAGGGCGCTTACATGAAGAGCGCCGTGCTCACGAGCACCATGGGCCCGGGCGTGAAGCTCAACACTGCGAAGATTGCAAACTAAAAGCTTGACAAAAAGCTGATTTCATGTTAGCTTTTAACAGCTAGAATACTCTTGCCGAAGACAGCGGACGCCAATGGCGTAAGGAACTCTTGTCCGCCGAGGAGGATGTTCACATCTGTGAATATTACGAACTCGTCTGTCGTGCGGCAGGCGGGTTCTTTTGTTTTGCAAGTACGGAAGAAGGAGGAAACGAGATGAGAGATTCTAAGATCGACCAGAAGCAGCCGGTCGTGAAGGAAATCGCTGCGCTCTTAGACGGCGCAAGCTCTGCAGTGGTCGTTGACTACCGCGGCCTCACGGTCGAGCAGGATACCCAGCTCAGAAAGCAGCTGAGAGAAGCCGGCGTGGTCTATAAGGTCTATAAGAACACGATGGTCCGCATCGCTGCAAAGGGCACGGACTTCGAGAAGTTCGACGCTTATCTGGAGGGACCGACGGCGCTTGCGGTCAGCAAGGACGACGCAACGGTTGCTGCCAGAGTGCTCGCGAAGTTTGCGAAGACCGCTCCGAAGCTTGAGATCAAGGGCGGTATCGTCGAGGGCGCTGCTTATGACGCAAAGGGAATGGCTGCGATCGCAGCGGTTCCGTCGAGAGAGGAGCTGCTCGGCAGACTCTTCGGCAGCATGCAGAGCCCGATCACGAACTTTGCACGCGTCATCAAGCAGATCGCAGAGAAGGACGCTGCACCGGCTGCGGAGTAAGCCGCAGGTTCCAGAAGTATTATCAAACATTTATTCCACGATATAGGAGGATACAGAGATGGCAAAGTTAAGCACGCAGGAATTCATTGACGCGTTGAAGGAGCTCTCCGTTCTCGAGCTGAACGAGCTTGTTAAGGCTTGCGAGGAGGAGTTTGGTGTTTCCGCAGCAGCGGGTGTTGTTGTCGCAGGTCCGGCAGCGGGCGGCGCAGCGGCTGAAGAGGAGAAGTCCGAGTTTGATGTCGAGCTCACCGAGGTCGGCGCAAACAAGGTTAAGGTCATCAAGGTTGTCCGTGAGGCAACTTCCCTTGGTCTGAAGGAGGCAAAGGAGCTGGTTGACGGCGCACCGAAGATGGTGAAGACCGGCATCTCCAAGGAAGAGGCTGAGGCTTTGAAGAAGTCCCTCGAGGAAGTCGGCGCAAAGGTCACCCTGAAGTAAGACTTGCTTTTTTGAAGAGCGGGGCAGAAATGACTCGCTCTTTTTTTGTGCGCGGAAGGCGGCAGAGTCCGGTTTTTGAGAGCTTGGCCGAAGGGCAGTCTGTAAGATCCGAATAAAGCCCTGCACCCACAGATGCGGTGCCCGCAAGACAGGGGGAGACCGCAAAATTAGGCACAGCTTGCAGAAGTGCGTGGAATCGAGTATTCTAAATACAGAGTCTGCCGTTCAAACGGCGGCTCAAAATGACAGCGCAAAAGGTGAGAAAGGCAGGGTATCCGAATGTATCGGGACGAGTACAGTCGTTGGTGCAAGGCAGAGCTGGTTGATTTTGACTTAAAGAGAGAACTCACGGAAATTGCGGGAGATGAGGATGCGATTCGCGAGCGCTTTGCCGCGAGCTTAAGCTTCGGTACGGCGGGACTTCGCGGAACGCTCGGTGTCGGGACAAATCGTATGAATATCTGGGTGGTGCGTCAGGCAACCCAGGGCATCGCGGACTGGGTGAAGACGAAGGGCGGCAGCCAGACGGTCGCCATCAGCTATGACAGCCGCCTGAAAGGCTGGAATTTTGCGCGCGACGCAGCTTCCGTGCTCGCGGCAAACGGCATTCAGGTGCGCCTCTACGACGAGCTCATGCCGGTTCCGGCGCTCTCGTTTGCGACGCGCTACTACAACTGCAACGCGGGCATCATGATTACGGCGTCCCACAACCCGGCAAAGTACAACGGCTACAAGGCCTACGGTGCGGACGGCTGCCAGGTCACGGATGAGGATGCCGCTGTCGTCTACGCGGCAATTCAGAAGACCGATGTGCTCGGCGGCGCGAAGTTCATGAGCTTTGCGGAGGGCGTTGAGAAGGGGCTGATCCGTTTTGTCGGCGACGACTGCAAGGAAGCTTTCTATGCGGCGGTCGAGTCCCGTCAGGTTCGCCCGGGCATCTGCAAGACGGCAGGATTAAGGCTCGTCTACTCGCCGCTGAACGGAACCGGTCTCGTGCCGGTGACGCGTGTCCTGAAAGACATCGGCGTTGAGGATGTGACGATAGTCAAAGAACAGGAGTATCCGAACGGCTACTTCACGACCTGCCCCTATCCGAACCCCGAGATTTTTGAGGCGCTCGCGAAGGGACTTGCGCTCGCAAAGGAGACCGGCGCGGACTTAATGCTCGCGACGGATCCGGATGCGGACCGCGTCGGCATTGCGATGCGGACGCCGGACGGCGAGTACGAACTCGTGAGCGGCAATGAGATGGGCGTATTGCTGCTCGACTACATTGCGGCGGGCAGAAAAGAAGCCGGCACCATGCCGGAGCGGCCGGTTGCGGTCAAGTCGGTGGTTTCGACTCAGCTCGCGGACAAGGTCGCAGAGCACTACGGCGTGGAACTTCGCAGCGTGCTCACGGGCTTCAAGTGGATCGGCGATCAGATTCACAGACTGGAGAGCAAGAATGAGGCGGAGCGCTTCATCTTCGGCTTCGAGGAGAGCTACGGCTATCTCGCAGGCACCTATGTCCGCGACAAGGACGCTGTCGTCGCGAGTATGCTGATCTGTGAGATGGCGGCTTACTACCGGAGTATCGGTTCTTCGATCAAGGCACGCCTCGAGGAGATTTACGAGACCTACGGTCACTATCTGAACGCGGTCGACAGCTTTGAGTTCCCGGGTCTCTCCGGCATGGAGAAGATGAGCGGCATCATGGAGGCGCTTCGCAAGAATCCGCCGAAGGAACTCGCGGGCTATGCGGTCACCAAGGTCACGGACTTTGAGCAGGCGGAGACGACGGGTCTGCCGCGCGCCAATATTCTCTTGTTTGCGCTGGAGAACGGCGAAACGGTCATTGTACGTCCGTCCGGCACCGAGCCGAAGATCAAGACTTACTTCACGACGAAGGGCAAGGGCATGGACGAGGCCAAGAAGGAAAAGGAGAAGCTGGCGGCAGCGATGAAGCCGCTGCTCGCCTGACGGAAAGGAAGTTATGGCAAAAGAAATTTTACTCTTTACCCGCGATGACTGCGGGTATTGCGCGAAGGCGCACAAGGGCATTCGTGAGCTGATGGAGGAAAATCCGGTTTACAAGACCCTTCACATCCGGGAGGTCGAAGAGACCAGAGAGCCGGAATTCATTGAGAAATTCGATTACTATGCGGTGCCGACCCTCTATCTGGGCGGCGTGAAGAAGTTCGAGGCCCATATCGGCATGGGTTACGATGAAATCAAGACCGCTGTGAAGCGCGTCTTCGACGAAGCACTCGACTGATGCAATATCTGATTTCATTCCTAGAGGGCATGATCACCTTCATCTCTCCCTGCCTCCTGCCGCTCCTGCCGGTCTATGTGAGCTATTTTGCGGGCGGCGGTGAGCGGAGTCTCGGAAAGACGCTTCGGAATGCGGCCGGTTTTGTGCTCGGCTTCAGTCTCGTTTTTATGGCGATGGGGGCGCTTGCGGGAACGGTCGGCGGCTTTCTCGGACAACACAGGACAGCGGTCAATCTGATTTCGGGTGTGATCGTGATTGTCTTCGGACTCAATTTTCTCGGTGTGCTCCGCTTTCAGCTGTTTCGGGGCGGGGCGCGGAGTCTCGGTACCACAGAGCTCGGCTTCTTTTCTTCGATGCTCTTTGGTGCAATCTTCTCAATCGGCTGGACACCCTGCGTCGGCGTGTTCCTCGGCTCGGCGCTCGCGCTTGCCTCGCAGAGTGGGCATGCGGGCGAGGGGGTACGCATGTTGCTCGCCTATTCGCTGGGTCTCGGTGTACCGTTTTTACTCAGCGCTGCGCTGATTGACAGGTTGAAAGAGAGCTTCGCGATCATTAAATCGCACTACGGCATCATTAACCGCGTGAGCGGCGTCTTTCTGATTCTGGTCGGCATCCTGATGGCGACCGGCACCATGGGACGCCTGTTGGTTTTGCTCACGCCCTGAACGGATAGTAAGGAAATACTGCATGAAGAAAAAAACAACATGGATTCTGGCACTGGTGCTTTTGGTTCTTCTGGTGGGCGCTGGCACGCTTTACCGGAAACTCGCCGCAAAGCAGGCGGGTTCCCAACTGCAGGCGGAGGCCGAGAGTACGACGGCTGCCGAGAGTCCGGCGGCTGAGGGACAGGACAGCATTGCGTCCAAGGCGGGCGCGGAGAGCACCGCGGAGGAGAGCAGTGAGGCGCTGACGGCGGCACCGGATTTTACGGTGCAGGAGGCTGACGGCACAGTGCACAAGCTCTCGGAGTACAAGGGTAAGCCGATTGTCCTGAACTTCTGGGCGAGCTGGTGCGGCCCCTGCCGCGCGGAGATGCCGGAGTTCAATGAGGTCTACAAGGAGCGCGGCACAGAGGTTCAGTTCCTCATGGTCAATCTGACCGACGGCAACCGCGAGACCGTGAAGAGCGCCTCGGACTTTGTCACGGCACAGGGCTACAGCCTGCCGATTCTTTACGATACGGCACAGGACGCGGCGAGAACCTACGGTGTGTTTTCGATTCCCTGCACCTACTTTATCGATGCGAACGGCATGATGACCGCGCAGGCGCGCGGCGCCATCGACAAAGATACCCTGTTGCACGGTATCGAAATGATTACAACGAAATAAGAAAAACGGGATGTGCTTTCGCACATCCCGTTTTTTTGTCCGGTCTTCCGTAGGTTTTCCCAAAGACACCCCCCCGCAGTGCCGACTTCTGCCGACATTGCGAGGTTTTCTGCCATCTCTTTTTGTCCGATAACGCTTATTCTATCACTCAAAGATCCCGCTCAAGCAGAGCGCGAATCGAGTTCATCACGGAATACATTTGATAATTTAAGAGGAACAGCGCGTCGCGGTCGCGGTGAAAGTGCTGCTTGGCGTAGTCGAGCAGCGGAATCACGGCGCGCTCGGTCTCATCGATATAATCGAGCAGCTTTTCCCGCGAAAAGCCGTAGGCCATGTAGGAGAGATTGTTGCAACGATCCAGTAACTTCGTCAGAACCGCAGTGCGGTTGCCGGGAATCCGCGCAAAGTAGCTGTCCCGCGCGCGTGCGTGCGGCACCCCGGGTTCCGGAAAGAAGGTGAGACGGCGCACGGCTTCCTGTACGGCTGCGTTGACCGGAAGTTCTTCCGGCAGCAAATGGCAATCCTCACAGGTGTCGTGGAGCAGAGCCGTGGCAATCAGCTCATCTTCCGCGAGGCCCAGGGACAAGGCGTGGCAGGCCATCGTCAGCGGGTGGATAATGTAGGGAAGCTTGGCCGGTCCCTTGCGCCGCTGTCCGGCGTGACAGCGCTCCGCAAAGAGCAGAGCTTTCGGTGTCTCCTGAAAATCAAAGCGCGCGGCAGCTTCCATGACTTGGGTTCTAAGCTCCGCGACTTGTATGAAGTGTTCATAGGACATGGTAGTATTCATGACAACTCCTTCTATGGACGGTTCATCATACGCAGCAATTCTATTGTCGGCTCTTTTGTCTGTGAAATCAAGCAGAGCCTGCATTTTCGGCGAAATGTTAAGAAAGACAGAGTGAAATACAGTTTGTTTTGCCATTTTGCAAAGCGGTGCAAATCTGTGTATAATGAGAGAAAGTAAAAGGCAACGGAGGTTTACTATGAATTATGAAGCACTGATTGAAGAGAGACAGTCGCTGCGCTCGTTTGAGCAGAAGGAAGTTCCGGCGGCTGCATTGCAGGAAGTAGAGCGTTATTTCGGAGAGACGGCCCGCATTTTACCGGAGCTTGACCTAGCGCTGCACTGCGCAGCCGGCATCGGCACGGGACTTGAGGGCATCGCAGGTTACGGCGGCAATGCTTTCCATGCGCCGCTTTACCTCATGGTGCTCTCGGAGGAAAAGGAAGGCTGGCTTGAAAACGCAGGCTTTGTGAGCGAGCAACTTCTGTTGAAGCTCACGGAGCTCGGCATTTCCGCCTGCTGGCTCACCTTGACCGATGAGGCGGCGACCAAGCGTGCGCTCGGCATTGAGAGTGACAAGAAAGCGGCGGCCCTGCTTGCGGTCGGCTATGCGAGAGCGGAGCGGGCGGAGAAGCGCTTGGACATCGACACCCCCGCGAATGTAAAGGTGGACATGCGTGCGGGTCACATTGCCCCGAAGATTTCCGAGCAGGCACTCTTCTTTGAGGAGAAGTTCGGACAGGAGGCAAGTTTTGTCGAGGATCAGTTTGACCCGGTGCTGGACAAGGCGCTCTATGCGGCGAGCCTTGCGCCGAGTTTCCACAACCGTCAGGCCTATCGCTACCTGCAGGCGGGACGCGATCTCTACCTGCTCGACGGCGCCGACGAGAAGACCACGGAAGAGGATAGACAGCTGAGCCTCGGCGCGACCATGGCGAACTTCTGGCTGGTCTATTCCAATTACAATCCGGCTGCTGCCCGCTGGGAGATCGGCGGAGAGGCAAGCGCAGAGATGCAGCTTCCGGCAGAGTACCGCGTTGCGGCAAAGCTTCGCCTCTACTAAATATCAATAAGGCTGGGAACATTTTATGGGACTGACAACGTCGCCTCTCGTCAACGGAGGCCAATGGACAGACGACAACAGCGCGCGCCACAGCGCGCTTCTGCACCGCCTCCTGGACATCGGAGAACTTCTGATGGCGAGCGGCGCTGAGGTAAATCGCGTCGAAGATACTTTGACCCGCATGGGGAAAGCGTACGGCGCATCCCATATGAATGTATTTGTGATCACCACGAGCATCGTCATCACGATGATTTTTCCTGACGGCACGGAGCGAACCCAGACCCGTCGCATCCGGAACGGCGGTTCGACCGACTTCACGTTGCTCGAGGATCTGAATGCGCTGAGCCGCCGCTGTTGCAGGCAGCCCCTGCCCATTGAAGATCTGAAGGAACGGCTTGACGCCATTCGCTCGGAGCCGCACTCGGATTTTCTCTATTATGCGGGCAATGTGGTCGGCGTCGGCAGTTTTACGGCCTTCTTCGCGGGAACAACATCCGATGTGATTGCGGCGAGTATACTCGGGCTGATTGTCTCGGCGATGCGAAAGCGTCTCGGGAAAATCACGCCGACACCGGTCATCGACAACTTTGTCGGATCTTTCCTGACGGGGTGCCTGCTCGGCGGAACCGTGCGGGCGCTACCCTTCCTCCACATGGATGCGATTATGATCGGAGAGGTCATGCTCTTTGTACCGGGCATTGCGATGACCAATGCGGTGCGCGATGTCCTGTCGGGCGATACCATGGCGGGCATGATGCGCCTTCTTGAGAGTCTGCTCTGGACAGTCGCGCTGGCCTGCGGTTTCATGGCAAGCCTGGCTCTGATCAACATGCTCTCCTGAATATGACATGATGAAAATAGGAGAGAGCAGCGTATGAGTGAGGCGATGCGCACGGTGGTCATTCAGCTTCTGTCGGCCTTCATGGGGGCGGGAAGCTTTGCGATTTTATTTCAGTTGAAACGGAAGTATCTCTTTATCGCGGCGCTCGGCGGCGCGCTGGAGTGGGGCGTGTATTTGTTACTCATGAAGCTCATCGGCGCGGTGTTTCCGGCAAGCTTTCTCGCCTCGGCTTTCACCGCACTCTATGCGGAGCTATTGGCGAGATGGCAGCGGGCGCCGGTGACCATTTTCTTTATTTCCGGCATCATCCCCCTGGTGCCGGGAAGCAGCCTCTACTACACGATGAGCGCGATTGTGCACGGTGACAGCGAGGCAGCAAGCTACTACAGTTCCAGAACAATCCAGTATGCGTTCGCGATTGCGGCCGGCATCTCCGTGATCACGGCGGTCTTTGAGATGTGGCGCACGCTGAAGGCAAAGTTAAAAAAAGAAACGCGCCGGAATCGGCAGAAAAACCTATAAAACAAAGAACCCCACAATGCAAGTAACAAGCGTTGCGGGGTTCTTATCTTCTTTGAAACAGGACGAAGGGTGGACAAACAGAGTTGGTAAAAAGCGCTTCAAAGCCTTGTCATACAAGGCTTCTCTCTGCTTACATCCTTCTTGAAACAGTATGTTTGGAGGAAAATGTCATGAAGCATGCAATCTATCTTTCTTATAATGGGCTTTTTATGAAATGCAGGAAAACAGTGCCGCTGACTTTTTTCCGCTTAGTTTCCTTTTTGCAGTTGCGGAGATATGCCTATCGCGAAAGAGCGGGAAGGACACGGGCAATTTCTGCTGAAACCAAGATCAAAAAGAACAAAGCATCTGAAAGAGACGGGTTGATAGTAAAGACAAAAATAAGCGTATTGTAAAAATATTGAAATTATAGTATCATAAAAAACGGCAACAAGATTTCGATTCAAGAGATTCATTCTGTGTATTGGTGACAGCGAGAAGAGAACTGTGAACAGGAGGAGAATCGGGATGAAGAGAAAATTGGCTACGGTACTGGCTGCAATGCTGCTGAGCGCTGCAATGGCGCTTCCGACCTTCGCTGCGGGATGGCAGCGGGATGGCAGAGGCTGGTGGTATCAGTATGCGGACGGGCACTACGCCGCGGGCCAATGGGAACAAATGCAGGGGAGCTGGTACTACTTTGACGCGGACGGGTATATGGCGACCGGCTGGCGGCAGATTGACGGCAAATGGTATTACCTGAGTTCGTCCGGGGAGATGCTCCGCAATACAACCACGCCGGACGGCTATCGGGTCGGCATCGACGGCAGTCTGCCCGATGATGCCGGGAATGAGACCATCGCCGGAACCTGGCATTATGTCTGTGAGATTTCGCAGACGGATGATGAGAGTCAGTACCGCCTCAAGACACATAGAGCGGACGACGTGCCGGAATCTCTGACTTTCCGCGTGGAGGGCAATGTTGCTGTGCGTGATAACGGGGAGGTCTATACGAAGGACGGCGTGTACTATATACGCAACCGGAGCCACGGCTCCGGAACCATTCTCCAAGTAGAAGAGGGTACGCTGTACCTCGGCGCTGTGACCAATGGCGAGATGGCGCTCTACATTTACAACAGATAACAAAAAGCAGATGACAAAACGCAGGCAATAAAATCCCCGCAGCGACCGGCAGGCAGCTGCGGGGATTTTTGCGTAAACAGGCAGAGAACTGTGTTCAGCGCTTTCTCGAAGCGATGTAATAGGGCAGCGCCACGAAGACCGCACCGCCGATGATGTTGCCGAGGGTGACCGCCGCGAGGTTAAAAATCCAGCCGCCGAGGCTCACAGCCTGCCCCGCGGGGACTAAAAGCGCCGAGGTGAGCAGGGTCATGTTGGCAATGCTGTGCTCAAAGCCGGTTGTGATGAAGGCGAAGAGACACCAGAAGCACATGAGAATCTTGGCGCTCTCGTTTTTGACGCGAAAGCCGCACCAGACCGCAAGACATACCAGAATGTTGCAGAGGATGCCGCGCGAGACAAGCGGGACAAAACCGGCCGACATCTTGGCAAAGGCGCCCTTTGCAACGGCTTCCGCAACCGCACCGGTCTGTAAGGCCGCTCGCGTAGAAGAGCAGGGCAAGCAGTACGGAACCCGCGACATTGCCGAGCCAGCAGACACACCAGAGCTTCAGGAGCTCGGCTGCGCTTATCTTGCCTTCAAGGACACCGGCCGTCATGACCATGGTGTTGCCGGTAAAGAGTTCCGCGCCTGCAATGATTACGAGGCTTAGAGCGACACAG
This sequence comes from Stomatobaculum longum, assembly GCA_000242235.1. Lineage (GTDB taxonomy): Bacteria > Bacillota > Clostridia > Lachnospirales > Lachnospiraceae > Moryella > Moryella longum. Next base: position 484,850 of record JH590862.1, on the reverse strand, counting down.
AAGGAAGCGCCCATCACAATCTTGGCCGCCGGGTTACCGGCCAAAAGGCCGCTCTCCGTGAAAATCAAAAGAATGCCGAAGCCGATATAAGCGCCTGCCAGCATGGACATGAGAAAATACCCCAGGGGGTTTTTCTTCAGTAAGCCGACTTTCGCAGCTGCCGCATTGGTCATTGCCAAAAATTCATCTTGGTACATGGCCTTGCCCTCCGAAAAAACAATATTTATCTGAATTGTGCGAATTTATTATAGCTTAGCGCGCGGGCTTTGTCAGCACTACAGTCTCACACAGAGTAAGGCTGCACCGACAGGGCGTACAGGAGTCTCGGAAGGCGCGCGTTCAGGGTAGAAGCGCTTGAAATGATAACATCGTCTAAACTATACTGAACTTAGTTTTATAAAACCGATTTCTTCGGAGCGGCAATCGGAGTTTGCATGCTTGAGAGGAGCAGAACATGAGGAGAGAAGCGCCTGAAAAGAAGCGGCAGGATGAGAAACGGCTCATACGCCACCCGCTCCTCTCGGTGCGGCACGCACTCACGGGCATGCAAAACAAAAACACAGGCAAAAAGGGGAGGGGAAAAGGATGATCAAAATGCGGCTCATACGGCTCCTAAAGGGGGCCGGTCAGTACGTTGTTTACCAGATACTCTGGCAGTGGCTGTCGCTCCTGGTACAGATTGTGATTGTTTGGAACATCGCGGGGCTCATCGAGGACGCCGGGAAGCAAGGAATCCGCACGGAGCGCATTCTCGTTGCGCTCGGAATTATCATACCCGGGCTTTTACTCCGTTTTGTCTGTGACCGCCTATATACCGCGGCGAGCTTTCGCGCGAGCGCGGATGTGAAGCGCATTCTCCGCGGCCGCATTTATCAAAAGATACTGCGGCTCGGCCCCTCTTACCGAGAACAAATCGGCAGCGCCGAGTTGGTACAGATGTCGGGGGAAGGCGTTGAGCAGCTCGAGACCTATTTCGGACGGTATTTAAGTCAGTTCTTTTACGCCCTGCTTGCGCCGCTCACCCTGTTCTTTGTGCTGTCCCCGATCGATCTTAGAACAGCGACCCTGCTGCTCCTCGCGGTTCCGCTGATTCCGCTGGTCATCATGCTTGTCATGCTGGTCGCAAAGCGCCTTCTGAGCCGCTATTTTGACATCTACTACGGGCTCGGGGACAGCTTTCTCGAAAAGCTGCAGGGCATGACAACGTTAAAAATTTATCAGGCCGATCGGGCGGCGGCCGATGATATGGACCGGGAGTCCGAGCGCTTCCGAAAAATTACAATGAAGGTTCTGACCATGCAGTTAAACAGTACCTCGGTCATGGACATCATCGCCTACGGCGGTGCGGCGGTCGGCATTGTGTCGGCCTTGGCCCGTTTTGCGAGCGGTGAACTCTCCCTTGCGGGGGTGCTCATGTTCATCCTGCTCGCGGCGGAATTCTTTCTGCCGATGCGCATCCTAGGCAGCTTCTTCCACATCGGCATGAACGGCATGAAGGCGAGCGACCGCATTTTTGCTTTTTTGGATCTACCGGAACCCGAGGTGGGAAAGGCAGAACTCGGCACGGGAAATATAGACATCCGCATGGAAGCGCTCAGCTTTTCCTATGAGGAGAGCCGCCCAATCTTAAAGGGCATCACGCTTGAGCTTCCCGCGCAGTCCTTTGTGTCCCTGGTCGGCGTTTCCGGCTCGGGAAAATCCACGATTGCCGGCATACTCATGGGGCGGAACAGAGGTTACGGCGGCTCGCTGCGCTTAAACGGCGAAGAGCTGAGCCGCGTTTCTACCGAGAGTCTCATGAATCACCTGACCATGGTAGGGCACGACAGCCGGTTTTTCCGCGCGAGTGTGCGGGAGAACCTCCTGCTCGCAAAGCCGGAGGCGACCGAACTTGAGATGAAAGAGGCGCTCCGGAAGGTGAATCTCCTCTCCTTTATCGAAGCGCAGGGCGGTCTCGAGATGCAGCTTGCATCGAACGGCAGCAACCTCTCGGGCGGACAAAAGCAGCGCCTTGCGCTCGCGAGGGCCCTGCTTCACGATACGCCCGTCTACATCTTTGACGAGGCCACTTCGAACATCGATGCCGAGAGCGAGGAGATGATCATGAAAGTCATACACGAGCTCACAAAGAGCAGAACCGTGCTGCTCATCTCTCACCGGCTTGCGAATGTAGTAGGCAGCGACAACATCTATATGCTAAAGGACGGTAAGATTGCGGAGGCGGGCAGCCACGCGGAATTAATGCGGCAAGCGGGGGCGTATCGGCGTCTCTTTGAGGAACAGAGTCAGCTTGAGCGCTTTGCGGGAGGGAGGCGTGACAGTCATGCATAAACGGAGATCGGATCTCGCAATCATGGGCAGCCTGACCGGGCTCGTGAAGCCCCTCACTCTCGTTATGTTAACAGGAATTCTGCTCGGCGTGCTCGGTTTTCTCTGCGCCATTTTTATCACGATACTCGGCGGCTACGGCGTGATTCAGGGGCTCGCAGCGGTCGCGGGCAGCGAAGTTCCGGGGCAGTTCACGGCGTTGTTCGGCGGCTCTTCTAAGCAACTCTTTACCGCAATCCTGGTGTTTGCGATTTTGCGCGGCGTCCTGCACTACGGCGAGCAGTATTGTAACCACTACATTGCCTTCCGCATTCTGGCCATCATCCGCCATAAGGTCTTCGCGGTTCTTAGAAAACTCTGCCCGGCAAAGCTTGAGGGCAGGGATAAGGGCAACCTGATTGCCGTCATCACGAGCGATATCGAACTTCTGGAAGTGTTCTTTGCCCACACCATATCCCCGATTGCGATTGCCGTTCTGACCTCGCTTATCATGGTGGGCTTTATCGGGGCGCAGCACAGGCTCGCCGGCGTTCTTGCCGTCCTCGCGTACGTGACGGTCGGCATAGGCCTTCCGATTCGGAACGGCAGGCGGAGCGCCGAAGCCGGTATGGCCCTTCGAAGCGAGATGGGAGAACTCAATCACTTTGTGTTGGAGAGCCTCTACGGCGTGGACGAGCTCCTGCAGTTCAATCGGGGAGAAACGAAGCTCACGGAAATGGAGCAAAGATCCGAACGGCTTTCGGGCTTTCAGAAAAAGCTGAGCGGCTTTGAGGGGTCGCAGCGCGCGCTCACCAATCTGGTCATTCAGCTCTATTCCTTCGGGATGCTCTTTTTGATGCTCTTCCTCTATCGGCGGGGTGAGGCCACGTTCTCGGGTATGCTGCTTGCGACCCTCGCGATGATGGGCTCCTTCGGTCCCGTCGTTGCGCTCTCCTCGCTCTCAAATCACTTAAACCAGACCCTGGCCTGCGGAGAGCGCGTGCTCTCGCTGCTTGAAGAGACGCCCGAGGTTGCGGAGCGAAGCGACGGGGAAAGGCCGCGCTTCGAGGGCGCAGAGTTTGATTGCGTTAGCTTTTCCTACCTGGAGGAGAAGATTTTGAGCGAGTTCTCTCTGCAAATCGAAAGAGGGAAGGTGCTCGGCATTCACGGCGCGAGCGGCTCCGGAAAATCGACACTCTTAAAGCTCCTGATGCGTTTTTGGGATGTGCGGAAGGGCGCGGTGCGAATCTCGGGGCAGGATGTGCGGGACATTCAAACCGCGGCGCTCCGAGAAATGACAAGCTATGTGACCCAGGACACCGTGCTCTTCCGCGATACAATTGCAAAGAACATAGCGGTCGCAAAGCTCGATGCGACACAGGCGGAGATTGAGGCCGCGGCGGCAAAGGCGAGCATCCATGACTTCATCATGAGCCTCCCGAAGGGCTATGAGACCGAACTCGGTGAGCTCGGCGACAGGCTCTCGGGCGGAGAAAAGCAGAGAATAGGCCTCGCAAGAGCCTTTCTCCACGAGGCCGATTTTATCCTATTGGATGAGCCGACCAGCAATCTGGACGTGCTGAACGAGGGCATTATCTTAAAATCGCTCTCAGCGGAAAAAGAAGGCAAAACCATAGTGCTGGTCTCGCATCGGCAGTCCACCCTGTCTGTTGCGGATTGCCGCTATCACATGGACAACGGGCGGATTTCGTAATTTTGTTGCCATTGTTTATGCCTTGTTTATGTGATAAGCAGACAGAGCTGAGAACAAATGTTCGAAAAAGGACTTGCCATTTGCGTGAGTTTATGCGATACTCCCAAAAGAACAAATGTTCTGCGCGCGGAAGGGGGAGGTTTTATGGAAGAATCAAAACAACTCTGGCAGGAGGTGAAGCTTCATTGCCCAAATTGCGGGCGTTACCTGCACGGAAATCTTCGAGCGGATGGCAGTGCGAGACTAAAGTGTCAGTCCTGCGGTCTTATCATTGTTCGAACGGTGAAGAGTCGGAGACGTTGTGAGTTGCAGCTTTTGGCGGTGGAAAACAAAATAGAAAAAGGAAGAGGCATGACGACGATGCGGCATGAAAACTAAGCCCGCATCAGGTCCGTGCAAGAGAACGGTGTGTTGTACCAGTATTGAGAGGCAGCCGGTAGAGTGAATACTCTGCCGGCTTTTTTGTTGTCGAAAGGAGAGATTTTGTTGCTGATTGAGATGATAAGAATGCTTCGGACGGGTAATAGCAAGGTAATGGAAGAAATTTATAAGAAGATGTATCCGCTGTTGGCTGCGGAAGCAAGCAAAACCCATTTCATGGAATATGACGATGCGATGCAAGAATATTGTTTCGCACTGTTTCTTGCTTTGCGACAGGTGCGTGAGCTTGCAACGGAAGCACAGGCATTGGCTTACTGCAAGACAGTTGTGCGTCATCATTTTTGTAAACTCTATCGCAGCTATGTGAGAAAAGGGAAAGCGGAATACGCGGAGGAAGAACTTCCGGAGAGGATATGTCATGACGGTGAGATAGAACGAATTTTATTGGAGACGGCCTTGCGAAGAGAATTACAGGGATTCACGGAAAAGAAGCGGAATATTCTGGAGGAACTATATCTTTCCGGAGAGACGGAGACAGCGGTTGCACAGAAATACGCAGTCAGTAGGCAGTATGTGAACCGCTTAAAGCGCGAGTTTCGTGTACAGGCCGAGCAGTATCTGTGCTAATTCGGGAAGAAGGAAATCAGATAAATCAGGAGGAAAATGCGTTGGAAGAAATACTGTATGGATTATTGCGGGAACAAGGTATTTGGGCAGTCTTGTTTGTTGCTCTGCTTTGCTATGTGCTCAGAAAAAATGAGGAACAGGACAAACAGGAAGCTGCGCGGGAGGCTGCATGCCAAGAGCTGTTAAAACAATTTGCGGAGGAACTGCATGCACTGCGAGAAGAAAAGGAGAAGAAGAACACAGCGAGTAGAAAATAAGAAACGGAGTTGCTTTTTTCGCTTGTCCGGGTTTCTTCTCTTATGAATTTGCAAATTCAGAAAGATGAAGGAGGACAAGAGAATGTTATTGAAGGCAGGAAGCAGTGGTGAGCAGGTCAAGGCGTTGCAGCGAGGTTTAAAGATGCTTTGCTGTTACAGTGGCACACCGGACGGAAAGTACGGAGGTGGCACGGAGGCAGCCGTTCAGAAGTTCCAGAAACAGCAGGGAATTGAAGCGGATGGTATTGTGGGAGATGAGACTTGGCGTTGCCTGGTAGAAGAGCTCTTTTCGCTTGGCACTGCGTTAAAGGAGCAAGGTTTTTATAAGGGCTATGTGAGCGGTGCGCCGAGCGTGAAACTTTATGAAGCTCTCTGTGCTTTTCAGCGGGCAAGAGGACTGCAGCCGGACGGTATGGCGGGGGCAGCAACGCGCGCCAGGTTATTTCGTTACGGAGAAAGCGGAGTATTTCCGCTCGACTTAGGCAGCAAGGGCGATTATGTGTGGAATCTACAGTACGCTCTTTTTGCGCTTTGCTGCAATCCCGGCGGAATGGACGGTGTCTATGGCAGTGCAACGGCAGAAGCGGTTCGAAAGTACCGGAAGCGCTATGGTTTCCCGGACAATGGAGTTGTTGACAGTACACTGTTTGAGCACAGCAAAGAAAAAATTCGGCGGATTCAGCGCGCACTTCGTGAAAAGGGATATCCGACTGCCGCAGAGGAAGGTTACGCGGATGCCAATCTGATTGAACAGATTCGTGCGTATCAGAAGCAGAATTGGCTTACGGCGGATGGTCAGGTGGGACCCGCTACGGAAGAGTTGCTGTTCGGAGCTGTTCAGGGGGATGCGCTGGATTCGCTGCCGCTTAAGCGGAAATCGCGGGGCGAACGTGTACAGAACCTGCAGTATGCGCTTCGAATGCTCTGTATCGATCCGAATGGCACAGATGGAATCTTTGGAGGCGGCACCGAGGCAGCAGTCAAGAAGTATCAGAAGAGAAGTCAGCTTGCGGAGAGCGGCGTGGTGGATACCGCACTCTGGGGAAGATTGAGTGCGGAGATCAAGCCGCTGCAGGAGGCGCTGCGCAACAAGGGATACAGCTGTCGCGCAGACGGAGTGGCAGACACAGCTTGTTATCAGGCGGTGCTGGATTTTCAGCGCAAGCATGCACTCAGTGCCGACGGTATGATCGGAAAAGGAACAAAAACCCTGTTATTTGGCGATGCGAATGCAGGGGGAACTTTAAGCGCAGTGCTTCGCGAGGGAAGCAGCGGTTCGCTGACGCGTTATCTTCAGCAGCTGCTCGCAGAGCAAAATTACGCAGTGACTGTGGACGGTGTTTTTGGATCGGAGATGAAGCGTGCAGTTGAAAATTTCCAGCAGAAACATGGGCTTACATCGGATGGAATTTTTGGTGCACAAAGTTGGAAAAAACTGTTCGAGGTAAGAAGCAAATTGGCGCTTTTCAGCGATACAATGCGCTTTGTACAGGCAGCTGAGATTGAGCTTCAGCTTGGGTTTGCCGAGGACTATGAGAACAATATTACGCCCTATGGGGAGTGGTACGGTTTAAACGGAGAGTCTTGGTGTGCGATGTTCGTGAGCTACTGCGCTTATCGGGCGAACATGCTGCCGGTGTTTGTACCGCGCTTTGCCTACTGCCCGGACGGCGTAAACTACTATCGCAAGATGAAGCGCTACTATAAAAGGGACAGCGGTTATATCCCGAAAGTGGGAGATGTTATCTTCTTCTATAATTACAGGAAGGGGCGAGTAGCACATACCGGGATTGTGGTAGAGGGGGATGCACGCGGTATTTTCGTTATCGATGGCAATGGGATCGAAAATAGCGTGAGAAAGTCCTGGCATTCTCTGAAAGAGGATACGATTGATGGATATGGTGACAACGGAGGAAAACCAGTATATGGAAGTTTAATCACAGAACTGGAAGCGCAGGAAAAGGCGGATCAGCTGGCCCTTGAATTTGTAAAAGGGGTTGTGGTTTCGCCGGAATTGGTTCAAAAACTGGAGAGTTGGGGGCTTGACAAGGATGTCTTCCTTTATCAAAATGTGGATAGTAAGCTTAGCGTTAAAGTCAGCAGAGGGGCTTCGTGGTATCTTTCCTGTGATGAAAATGCGAGTTTAGATATCTCGTCAGATGGTGTGGAAATGACTAGTCGGCTAGGACCGATTTCTTTGAGCTTTGGTGGACTGGATGCTGGAACGAGATCGAAGTTGTCGAGTTTATCATTGGAGCTTGAGGGAGTACCCGGAAGAATTGAAATATCAGCGGAGGGAGCTTGGTTAAAGGTATCTCTTGTTTTTGAAAAGGCTTTCCGTATTGCAGAGAATATGGATTTCAATTTCTCAGTCGGATTGACATTATGGGTACACCCCGACACAACAAATTTACCGCCGGCAGTTTCCATGGAGGCCTATGAGGCTACTATCTATAATATCAGGACTTTACAGGGAACAGTGCGATACGAAGGGAACCCGGCCGTGTTGATAGCGAGCGCAGGTGTTCTAGCAGTCGTTTTACTGGTAGTAGTCGTACAGAATGCTGAGGCTTCAGAGGCGGTGACAGAAATGATGATGGAAAAGGTTGTGGAGACTCATGAGAGGGTGATAAATGAGCTTCCGCAGGTGAAGAAATATTTGGAGCAAGCAGCTTGATAACAGAAGCAAGGACAGTAAAGCTGTTCTTGCTTCTGTTTTTTATTGAGGGCTGATATGAACGATAAAATAGTTGTTCCAAAGCTGGAAAAGGGGCGCCTGATGGAATATTTCTGGGCGGTGAGAAAAATGCCGTTATTTCAGCGTCTTGATAAAATAACGGGAATCGCATTGCTTTCTGTGATTGTTATGCGAAACACCAATATTCTGAAAAGCGAATATTGGAATTTTCTTTTGGAATTCAGCGGACTTATTTTTTTCGTTCAGTGGTTGCTTCGAGTGGAACAAGTGACGAAGCTATTGCAGGCCGATGACGAAAAGTTTCTCCTTTCAAAGGAGGGGTTTCTAATGCGAGAAGGCATGCGGACTTGGAAAAATAAACGCTTGCTGGTGCGGAAGGATTATGCGACGATTGTATCGGAAACGAGTAGCTATTTTGTTTTTTCCGTGAGGGATATGCCAGATGAACAGTTGCAGCAGCTCATACAATGGGTTTCGGAGGGGAAGTAGCAATGGAAGAGCAAGTGAATCAAATTGAGATTCCCAACAGACCGCTTAGCGGAAATCAGCAGCTGAATTGGCGGGAGATTCGTACATTTCGCTTTTGGTGTCTGCTTCAAAAAACTTTGCCTGGGGGCTGTTTTTGATTCTGCCGTTTTCTGTTCTGATTTCCGGGTATTATATGGCGATAGCGAAAACCCATGCGCATCATCTGTTTGCCTTTCTGCTGCATGGGGCTAGCATCGGATTGATTTTTGAATATGCGATGACAATCATACGGACTGTGATTTGGGATGTTCGGGATATGCGGGAGTGTAGCTATACAGAGGAAACGATAGCGGATTTGGAAATGCTCTATGAAGGAAGGACGGCACTCTGTTTGGATGCGGATGACTGGGAATCCGCTCGATGGATTCGAGGCAGAAACGGATATGTGCTAAAACTGAAGAGAAAAGTTCCGAGACCTTTTGAACAGCGGGAATTGCAGTATTGGTTTTATAAGACGCAGCTTGACGAAGCGGAGGCAGGTGAAATTCAGAAATTTGTCAATACAGTCAATTGCTGAGATGCGAAAAGCTGGGGGGAGGAAAGCATAGGATGCAAAGCATCATTACGGTAGAGTACGAAAACGTCGAGGAAGCGCTGCGTTGTATACGATGGGCGGCAGGAAAAACACGCTTGTCTCTGGCAAAGCATTGGAGTAGCTGCCTGATTGCGGGACTCGGAATTGTGGGTTTTTTGGGGTCTTTGGCAGATACAGACCGAGCACAAATGTTTTGTGTTTTGATGGGCTTCGGTTTCATCGGCTTGCTTCTTCGAGCCATTCAGCGGAGACTCAAAAACAGCGATGAGATGCTGAAGCGAATACTTCAAATAGAGGGGATACGGCTGATTCTATACGAGAAGGGAATTCTATCCGATACCGGAAAGCGAAGCTGGCGGGGCGTTAAGTTGCTTGTCGGGAAAGAAACAGTAGCGCTTATGAGTTCCGTGCAAGTCTACCTGGCTATACCGAAGGCAGAATTGACGGACGAACAGCTTGCGCAGATTCGTGGCTGGATTCAAGCTGCAAAGAAATTAAGGCAAGCGGAAGAGAGACGAGAAAATCAAGAGGATATTTGCTGGGGAGAGGTCAAGAGGATGTGTTTCCTCGGGTTTATCCATTTGGGGATTCCGGTCCTTGCGCTGTCTTTTTTACTGGTCTTGGCATTGATTGTTCTGGTTTTATTTCACAGTATGTCGGCTATGGTTTGGCGTGCACCGATGGGTGTTTGTCTGGGAATGATACTTCTTGGGATTACAATGATAGCAGAGGCGGCTCTGTATCGATGCATATGGTTCGTTGATGAAGAAAGAAAAAGGGATCCGAATGCACCGGAAATGAAGCTCTATTGGGAAAGATTTCTGAAAAAGGAAATTTCGGAAGCAAGCGCGAAGGAACTGCTATCGAATTATGACGACATCCGCACCATACGCTGTAAACACGGAAAGATTATCATATTCGGCACCCGCCGGTTTGTGGTTCTGTATCGGAACAGCACGCGGGGGCTCTGAGTAATAAGCAATGTCAAAGGGGATGCTTGGACGGTACATGTTGAGAGAGGCAGAGCGTAGGCTCTGCCTCTCTCTGTTTCTGTCTTGACATAAGACCGCAAATTGCTCGAAAAAAAGTGCAAGCCCGAAGCACAGTAAGAATCGAAAACCATATAAATAAGGAATAACAAACTCTTGATACTATCACCCGCAAGAATATCTTAAGATATGCGAGAAAAACGCAAGATATGTTTCTTGACAGCTGTCAGAAAGGTATGGTAGGTTAACATAGGCTAATAATTAGGGCTATCTAATGGCAGGAGTAAGAGACAGAGATGAGAAAGTATGGTTTAAAGGCTATTGCCATCGCAACAGCGATGAGCATGGTTTTGAGTACCCCGCTTCAGGTCTTCGCAAAGCAGCGTGCGAACACCTCAGGAAGCTGGAAGCAGAGCGGTGAAAACTGGTCCTTCCTGGATGAAAAGGGACAGAATGTCCTCGGCTGGATTTACGAAAACGGCAGCTGGTACTATGTAGACCCAAAGACGGGAACACTTCGCAGCGGCTGGCTTTACCTTGCAGACGGAACGCAGTATTTTTTCGGAAACAAGCAGGGCAGCGGCTTCGGCAAGATGCTGACCGGTTGGAACTGGATTGACGGCAATTGTTATTACTTTACAGGCGAGGCGGATGAGCAGGAGGGTAAGCTCCTCAAGGAAGGTGTGACGCCGGATGGCTACCGCGTCAACCGGGACGGCAAGTGGGTTGATGAGAATGGTCAGGTTCAGACCCGCGTGGGAGAGGGCTTCACGACGAATCGCAGCAGTTCCGACAGCGATAAGTCGGGCGGAAAGACCTCTTCCGGCAAGCGCAGCGGCAGCGGTAAACATAGCGGCGGCAAGCGCGGCGGCCGAAGAGGCGGCGGCTCGGGCGGCGGTTCTCACACGACGCCGACCAAGCCGGCAAAGCCTGAGGAGCCGACAAAGCCTGTACAGCCCGAGGAGCAGAGTAAGCCGGTACAGCCCGAGGCACAGCCGGCAAGTCCAAGCAACTCCGCACAGCCGGGGGTGATCACCCCGGAGAATCCGGTAAATCCGGCGGTAAGCCCGGAGAATCCGGCAAATCCGGCAGGGGATCCGGAAAATCCGGCCGCAAGCCCGGAGAATCCGGCAAATCCGGCGGCAAACCCGGCAGTGAATCCGGCAAATCCGGCGGTAAGCCCGGAGGCACCCGAGCATCCGGTGGGCCCGGTGGAAGATGACAGACCGGGCAAGAATGAGAATGCTTCCAAGCCTGAAAACGAGCAGCCTGAGAAGGAACTGAAGAGCCGTATGGTACATCTCGGTTTTGCGGATTTTGTGACGGTTGTGTTCCGTCAGGGCACGCTGGAAGACCATGAGATCTATGTGGACGGCGTGAATGTCACCGAGGCGGTGCAGAAGGTGGATGATGCCGGACGTGTGGTGAAGTGGGCATCCACGGTGGCTTCTCCGAAGGAGCTTCGCGTGGTCAGCAAGGCAGACGGAAGCACGGAGCAGTCGCTTCGCCTCAATGCGGGTACAGCGACCGAGACAGTGCTGCCGGGCAACCCGGAGGATCAGCCGGATTACATTCTGTCACGCGGACGCATCTCGAAGTTTGACTATCTGCTTGCGCCGAAAGATAAGGAGGGCAATGACCGCATTCTCCCGAGCAGCACAACCTTTGATCTTCGACAGGAGAGAAAAGAGAACAGCAATGCAGTCACAACGCAGTTCTATGTGAAGCCTGTGGTGATTGACGCAGAGGGCAAGGGCGTCCAGAAGGACAACATTGTCATCAAGTTCAATGTCGAGAACGAGGAGCAGAAGAAGTGGTTTGAGGGCATCGACAGCCTGAAAATCATGAACAACGAGAACTGGCCGGTCAATCAGAACCCGACCTTTACGACGGAAGTCAAGGATACGAAGCACGGCAGAAACGGCATCATCCAGATTCCGACGGGTCAGAGCAATATGCGGAGCAGAGGCATCTACCGCGTGAACATTCACTCGAGCTATACGAATGAGACCGTCACGGTGCCGTTTGAGCTGGTGAGCAGCGCGCAGTTCAGCTTAAAGCAGCGCGTTGAGACCGCAAATCCGAAGGCCGGTGAGCGTATCCAGTTCAACGTGGAGGCGAGCGGCGGAGAGAGCTTTGGAAATGATTTGAAGATCGATTCTATGCGCGTCATGCTGAAGAAGCCGAGCGGAAAGGTGGTGGAGCTCAAGTATATAGACGATTTCTTCAACTTCGGAAATCTCTTTGTCCTCTACGGCAAGAGCTCCAACGAAGAGAAGACGGTCAACACGGATGAGGTCGGTGTCTACACGCTGAGCCTCAAATACTCGGGCTATCAGCCGATCAAGAAGAAGTTCGAGGTTTACCCGGGTGAATCCTTCCTGAAGGAAGAGGACAGTGAGAGCGAGCTGAAGGCAAAGAAGAGCGCAAGAAGCAAGCCGGTTGAGATCGATGCGGTTTCGAGCGCAACGACGGGCTCTGTCTCCAGCAAGAAGAGCAGCGGCAGCAGCGGCGGCGGCCAGTATGTGGACGGCCGCATGGTCTTTGACTACAATCTTCTGACCAATGCGCTGATTCTGAATGAGATTGAAGCGCTGAACGAGGATGCGCAGGCCGTGGTCAAGCGCTTCTTCGATACGACGGAGAGCGATTATATCTACAAGGACGGCGCCGAGCAGCTGTATCGCTTCACGGATTACATGGACGCCTACAAGGAGGCGCGCCTTGAGGGCGGCAAGAGCCTGAGCTTTAAGGCGTACACGGAGTCCCACGCGGCGGCGAGCTATGCGGGCCCGAATGAGGTGCAGAATGTTCTCGAGGACGGAAGCCTCGGCGCGCTCACAAGCTTTAAGTTCTACAAGGGAGACAAGGTCCCGAGCTTTACCGGCACGACGGAGGTCGCGGGCAACGACTTTGTGCTGCACACGGATGACAGCGCGTATCTCGAGGCAATTCGCGGTCTCTATGTGGACGGCGAGAGCCGGAATCTCCTGGATGCCTATGAAAAGCAGTACGAGCTGGATGCGACGGCAGGCACCCTGACAATTAAGCGCGGTGCGTTTAATTTCTATAACACGCCGGAGGTCGGCGAGCACAAACTGAAGATCGATGCCGGTCAGAAGTACAGAGCGGCGGAGCTGAGGCTCAAGTACACGGCTGCCGAGGCGCTACCGACACTCGTGCTGAACGGCGAGGCGAAGCAGAATGCGGATGTAACGGTGACGGTGGATGGTCTTTCCGCGGAGAAGCTCGCAGGAAAGCTCGGGAAGCTTGAGCTCAGCAATCCGGAGGAGAGCGGTGTCAGAAGACTCTTCACGGCGATGGAGGGCGGAACAAGTGACAACGACTACTATGAGCTCTCCGGAAATCAGCTGATTTTGAAGGGAGGACTCTTCAAGACGGTCGGCAGCTACACGCTCTATGTGAAGTTCATCGATGCAAAGACACCGGTGAAGTTAGATTTCACGGTTGCGGCGGCAGAGGCAGTCCCGGAGCAGCCGAAGCCTGCGGAGAAGGCTGCACCGAGCGGAGCGACGCTCAGCACGAATCAGACGGTATTTGGCAGCGATACGGTTCTGAGCTTCCAGGGCCTTGCGGGTGAAGAGCTGAACGACTATCTCTCGAAGATTACTGAGCTTCGCGTGAACGGCACAGTGTATCAGAAGAGTAGCTTCAGCTTTGGCCTCGGCGAGACCGAGTATGTGCTCCGGCAGGACGGCTACGGCAGAAACGATGCCCTGAAGCTCGGCAGCGCTGCGCAGCAGGCCGGCGAGAAGAAGATTGAAATTCTGGCAGAGGGCTATGCAAAGCTGACAGTCACGATTGCGGCGGAGGGCGGCACGCCCGCGCCGGCGACACCGGCAGTCGAAACCAAAGCGGCGCCGACAAGCGCAACGCTCGCGAAGGAAGAGAGCCTGCTCAGCAGCAATTGGCTTCTTCGCTTCGAGGGACTCTCGGCGGATGAGCTTGAGAGCTATCTCTCGAAGATCACCGAGCTCAGCGTAAACGGTACGGCCTACGAGCGTAAGAGCTACAGCTACGGTCTCGGGAACAGCGAGTACGGCTTCCATAAGGACAGCTACGGCAGAAACGACGGCCTCAAGTTTGCGCTCGGGGCTTTGGCAGCAGGCGAAAACCGCATTGTCGTGAAGGCCGAGGGCTACGCAGAAAAGGAATTTGCGGTGCAAAACGGAAGCGCTGCACCGGCCGAAACGGCAAAGAAGAAGGCGCCGACGGCTGCGCAGGCAGAGAAGGTTTCGCCGCGTCAGGGCTATGACAGCGGCACGAAAGAGGTCTATGATCTCACCTTCACGGGACTCGATGCGGATGCCCTGGATACCTACCTTCGCGCTAAGGTTACGAAGCTCACGGTGAACGGAAAGCGTTATACGGAAGCGCAGAGCAAGAGCTATCTCTTCTCGATGGACGATAAGTATGCGACGCTCTTTGACAGAACTTACAAGAAGAACGGCGTGCGCCTCTCGGCGAACGGCTTTACCGAGGCGAGCAATGAAGTAATTCTTGAAGTAGAGGGGTACGAGCCCTTCCGCTTTACGGTGGAGCGTGCGTCCGCGGAAGAGAGTGAGAACGAGGCGGCAGCGGGTAAGGCAGTGCCGACCGGCGCGGTGCTTGAGAAAGTGATTCCGCGTCAGGGCTATGACATCGGCTCGAAGCCCGCGTATGCGCTCAGCTTTGAAGGACTCGAGGATGAGGCGCTCGACACCTGGCTTCGAAGCAATGACTTGGAAGTTTCGGTGAACGGCAAGAAGCTGAGCTCGGTTCATGCGAATTACATCCACCTGTATGACGATCGCTTTGCCTTTAGCCTGAAGCGCTATCGCCGCGCAGGCCTCACGCTGAGCGGCAATCTCTTTGAGAGCGGCAGCAATGAGGTGACGGTGAAAGCCGGCGGATATCAGGTCGGCAGCTTCACACTTACGGTAGAATAAGGAAAACAGCAACGGAAGAAAGGGGCAGCGCAAAAACGCGCTGCCCCTTCTTTGCTTGTTAGAAAGTCCGGAATATGAGATGATAGAGCTATCAGAACAGACGGCGTCGGAGGGAAGAACATGCAGAATAAAGAGGAAGAAGGGAAGCAACTGCTGGGCAGTAAGGCGTGGCAATTGCTCCGCAGGCGTGCACTGGGTTACGCCGTGCCTGCTTTTTTTGTCCTGGACCGGAATTTCTTTTTTCGCTTTCTGGGCGAGCGCCGGGCGCGCTATGAAGAGCTGCTTCGGCATCCCGATGCGGAGACGGGAGAAGCGATTTCGGCGCTGCTCGCGGAATGTGCGTTTACGGCGGAAGATGCCGCCGAACTCATTGCGAAACTTTCGACCGCTGTGCCGCGGGCAGAGCGGTTTGCGGTGCGGAGCAGCCTGATTTTGCGAGGGGAAGAGCGCCACAGCTTTGAGGGAATTTTTCAGAGTTATTTGCATGTGCCGTGCGGCGAGGAGATTCTCACGGCGGTGAAGAACTGCTATCTCTCCTGCTTCTCGGCGCGCGCGACCGGCTATATGTTGCGCTACGGTCTCTTTGACGAGGACATGGCGGTCGCCGTGATTCTCCAGGAGATGATTGCGACGGTGCGGAATTTTGTGGTCTATACGACCAATCCGGACAGCGGCGACCCGGAGGAACTGCTTGTCGTCTATGACGATGCCGTAGGGCAGCAGCGGATGGTGCTGAGCAGAACGGGAGAAATACGCAGGAGCACGGTGTCCGGCGCGCCGGATGAGGTTTTATTTGTGCGCCTTGCCACGCTCGCGGGAGAACTTGAGAGAGACAATGTGCCCACAACCGCGCGGCGGTTTGAATTCGTCGAGGGAAAGAGCGGCAGTCTCTGGCTGGTCCAGGAGAGTGAGATGGCTGTATACCGTCACCTGGATAAGCGGGAGCCGCATTTCTATCTGGAAGCTGCTGCGCGGGACGGCAGGTCGGGCGCGTTGCTCACACCGCTCGGCTTTGATTTGCTGCAGGGATTGTATCAGAAGGCGGGTTGCAAAACCGTGCTGTTTGAAGGGCGGCTCTATATGCGACGCGAGGGCAATGCAGAGGAGGACGGAGAGAATTCGCAGGCGGCAGAGCTTCTGCAGCGATTGCCGCAGCACTATGCAATCTCACGCTATTTGCAGCAGGCGGAGCAGGAAAAGCAGCCTGAGGAGAAGGCGGAGGTCACTGCCGCGGAGCGCTGGCAGGCCATAGAGGCCGCGAGTACCGCGCTCGGCGCGCTCGGGCAGCTTGCGGCAGAGGCGGAGGAGAGCGCAAAGCGTTGCTATGCGGCGCTGCTTATCGAACTGAAGGCGCGGCAGACAGAGCATCCCGAGGGACTTTTACACGCGGCACTTATGACACAGGGCGGTATGAAGAGCGCAGCCTTTGTGCAGGCACTCAGTGCCCTGCTCCGCACCGTGCAGGAGAGCAGCGATTTGCGCGGACTCTTTGCGGCGCACACGGCGCAGGAGTTGGAGGGCATTTGCTGGCGGCTTCGCGCGGAGGAGGGTAAGGCACAGCGCGAGCGCAGTGTCTTTGCGACCGAGTTGTATCACTTTCTGGAACAGTTCGGCGCCTACGGCGCGGCTGATTACGTGCTGGAGCGGGAGAGTCTCCGGCAGAATCCGCAGCCGCTCTTTCGCTTCCTGAAGTGCTACGCCGACGCAAAACCGGTGCAAATCCGCACGGAACAGCGGGAAGTCAGCGAGCAGGCGCAGGAAGAGCTGATGCGACAGCTCGGTTTCTTCGGCGGTTTCTGGGGAAAGCGGCTTCTGCAGGAACTGGTCTTTTTCCTCCGCGCCCGCGAAAACCTGGATTTTCTCGCGCAGCGGCGTGTGGATGGTCTTCGCCGCAAAGTCGTGCGTCTCGGGGAACAGCTGATGCGACAGGGAGAACTCGCGGAGGCGCAGGATTTGTTCTACCTTCACCGCGAGGAATTGGGGCGCGCGTTTGCGGGAGAGATAGAGCAGATGGCCTTTTTCCGGAGTCTGCAGCCCCGGATGAACGAGAGAAAGCGCGAGCAGGAGCGGAATGCCGCGCTGCCGCGTTACCGGGAGCTCTGCTGCTTCGGCATGCTCGCGCGGGAAAATATGACCGTGATACGGCGGGAGGCCAAGGCGGGGGCGGAGACAGAGCGTGTGCCGGTCGAGGCGGGCGGCGCCATCGCCGAGGGAGAGGCGGGTTTCTTTGACGGCGAGACCCTGCCCCGCCGCAGCGGAACCGTATTGTTTGCGGAACGCTTTTCGGAGCGGCTCCTGCCGCTCTTTGCCGTGAGCCGGGGGCTGGTCCTCGGCGAAGGAAGCATCTGGTCTCACGAGGCCGTGCTTGCGCGCGAGCTCGGAATACTTACGCTGCTCGGCTTGCCGAATCTGTTTGCCCATGTGCGCGAGGGCGAGTGGGTGCGCGCCGACGGCAGACGCGGAATCCTGGAGCGCTTCTCCGAGGGGGAAGCCGAGAACATTGAGGAAGTGGAAGTTTGAGAGAAACGAAAAGAAAGCGCGAGCCGGTCGTAACTCACGACCGGCTCGCGCTTTTCGCTGTCCGTAGACGAAAAATCAACTTCGATTTTCGGGTACAAAAAATGGAGATAGTAGGGTTCGAACCTGCGACCTTCCGCACGTCAAGCGGATGCTCTCCCAGTTGAGCTATATCTCCAGCGAGGACTAGTATACCGGAGGTACAAGAAAAAAGCAAGCGGAAATTTAATTTTTTTTCTTGCGGGGTGGACGCAGTGCATAGCGGGCCAGAAGAGGCCGGAAGGCAGAGGGGAGTGCGAGCTTTTCGAGCTCGGTGCGCGTCACGAAAATGCCCTCGCGCGCGTTCTCTTTGCGGTTCCGGTGTGCGGACGCAGCTGAGAGCGGCTCCGCAATCTGTACCTCAAAGGCGCTCATGTGCCACTCGATATGCGTGAAGACGTGCTGAAAGGCGGGGAGTGAAAGAATACGGAGCGGCGTGAGGCCGCGCGCA
Organism: Stomatobaculum longum; assembly: GCA_000242235.1. Taxonomy (GTDB): domain Bacteria; phylum Bacillota; class Clostridia; order Lachnospirales; family Lachnospiraceae; genus Moryella; species Moryella longum. The sequence continues at coordinate 466,858 of JH590862.1, read as the reverse complement.
TTGACCGCCTGTAAGACCTCCTCTTCGGAGAGCGCGCCGGGAAGCCCCGGAAATTCGTACATCCCCGCGAGCAGACCTTTTGAGGGCCGCTGCTGTATATAGAAGCGCTCGCCGTCCCGGAGCACGAGTACGGTGCGCACTTCGACGCGGCGGGGCTTCTTCGGCGCGCGGTGCGGAAGTTCGGTCTCGATGCCGAGGCAGTGGGCGTCGCACTGCGCCGCAATCGGACAGCGCTCGCAGTTCGGCGCGCCGTTCGGAATGCAGATCAGCGCGCCGAGCTCCATGAGCGCCTGATTAAAGTCCGCAACCGGAAAGGTCTTCCGGTCGGTGTAGACCAGCTGCCAGAGCAGATCCTGCAGGCGCTCGGTAAAGGCCTGTTTGACCGCAGGCTCCATGATATCGTCCGCGCAGGCCGTGAGACGCGAAAAGACGCGGAGCACATTGCCGTCGACCGCGGGGACGGGGACATTGTAGGCAATCGAGGCGATGGCTCCCGCCGTATAGGGGCCTATGCCGGGGAGTTTTTTCAGTTCCAGCGGATCCACCGGGAGTTCTCCGCCGTAGTCGCGGAGCAGAACCTGGGCACATTTTTTGATGTTGCGCGCGCGGGTGTAGTAGCCGAGCCCCTCCCAGAGGCGAAGCAGCTGTTCATCGGGACAGGCGGCAATCGCGGCGACGGTGGGCAGAGCTGTCCGGAAGCGGACAAAGTAGTCTTTGACCGCCTCCACCCGTGTCTGCTGCAACATAATCTCGGAAATCCAGACATCTTCCGGATTTCCGGTATCTCTCCAGGGGAGAGAGCGCTTGTTTTCTTGATACCAGTGCAGAAGCAGTTCCGCCTCCGCGCCGCTTTGTAATGCCATGGTGAGAGCCTTTCCGGTTTCGACTGAGAAGTTACGGTATCCATTGTAGCACGCCGTTTTCCCTGCGGAGCAGAATTCCGAAATCAGAAACCGGAACATTTCAACGAAGGGGCATCAAATCGGCATTTTATTCGTCGTGAACCTGGCGACGCTGCTGCTCGGGCTGACCCGTTCCGCCGCAGTCGCGGCCATCACCCCCTTTGTCATTGCGTATTGCATCCCGGCGTTGAAAGCGAATGTGCCGGGCATGGCAAAGATGCTCTTATTGCCGGACGGGCTGCTGCATCTCGGACGGCTGCTGCGAAGAATGCAATTTGTGGGACTCGGAAGTCTACGGATACCGCAGGCCTATGCGCTGATTCTTCTCTACCTGCCGGTCAATGTGCTTCTGATTCTCGGAACATATCAGCTGTATCAGAAGAGAGTGGTGTGAGCGCCCGCAAAAGTCCTTCGCTTCCCTTGAATTCGTCCAAGACTTTGTTTAGAATAATGACAGAAACTTTTACACGTCGTCTTCTTTAGAAAGGGAGGTAGCGGTTATGGCATTGGTCACTTCGACTGAGATGTTCCGGAAGGCTTATGAGGGCGGTTACGCCATCGGTGCATTCAATGTCAATAATATGGAAATTGTTCAGGGTATCACGGAGGCTGCGGCAGAGCTCAAGTCCCCGGTGATTCTGCAGGCTTCGGCAGGTGCGAGAAAGTACGCGAACTCGATTTACCTCGTGAAGCTCGTCGAGGCAGCGGTGGAGCTCCATCCGGAGATTCCGATTGTGCTGCATCTGGATCACGGCGCAGACTTTGCGACCTGCAAGGACTGCATCGACGGCGGCTTTACTTCGGTCATGATTGACTACTCGGGCCACAGCTTCGAGGAGAACATCGCCGAGACCAAGAAGGTCGTCGAGTACGCACACGCACACGGCGTTGTGGTCGAGGCTGAGCTCGGCACGCTGGCAGGCGTGGAGGATGATGTCCGCGTCGAGGAGGGTATGTCCTCCTACACGAGACCGGAAGAGGTTGAGGAATTCGTGAGCCGCACGGGCTGCGATTCCCTCGCAATCGCAATCGGCACGAGCCACGGCGCTTACAAGTTCAAGCCGGGCACCAAGCCGCAGCTGCGCCTCGACATCCTCGAGGAAGTGAAGAAGAGACTGCCGGGCTTCCCGATTGTGCTGCACGGTGCATCTTCCGTCCCGCAGGAGTATGTGAAGATTATCAACGCAAACGGCGGTCAGCTGAAGGATGCCATCGGTGTGCCGGAGGATCAGCTCCGCGAGGCAGCGAGAAGCGCGGTCTGCAAGATTAACATCGACTCCGATCTGCGCCTCGGCATGACGGCGGGCATTCGCCAGCACTTCAATGAGCACCCGGATCATTTTGACCCGAGACAGTATCTCGGTGATGGCAGAGCCAATGTCAAGGCGATTGTTGCACACAAGATCACGGAAGTTCTGGGATCGAACAACAGAATCTAAGCAATCAGAAGCAAATCAGAGACAGAAGAGAGGCGTTTTACATGGCAGAAAAGAATCTTGACTGGGGAAACATTGGCTTCGCCTATCGCGTGACGGATCATCGCTACGTTTCCAACTATAAGAACGGCGCATGGGATGAGGGCGGTCTCACGGCGGATGCGACCGTGTGCATTTCGGAGTGCGCGGGCATCCTGCAGTACTGCCAGGAGGTCTTTGAGGGCCTCAAGGCATACCGCACCGAGGACGGCAGCATTGTGACCTTCCGCCCGGACATGAATGCGAAGCGCATGGCGGATTCGGCGCGCTATCTGGAGATGCCGGCGTTCCCGGAGGAGAGATTCCTCGAGGCGGTGGATATGGTTGTCAAGGCAAATGCGGACTGGGTTCCGCCCTATGGCAGCGGCGCTTCTCTGTATCTGCGCCCCTATATGTTCGCGAGCGGCCCGGTGATCGGCGTGAAGCCCTCGGATGAATACCAGTTCCGGCTGTTTGCGACGCCGGTGGGCCCGTACTTTAAGGGCGGCGCAAAGCCGACCACGCTCTGCGTGAGCAAGTACGATCGCGCGGCACCGCACGGCACGGGTCACATCAAGGCCGGACTCAACTATGCGATGAGCCTGCACGCCTATGTGGACGCGCATGAACACGGCTTTGACGAGAACATGTATCTGGATGCGGCGACCAGAACCTATATCGAGGAGACGGGCGGCGCAAACTTCCTCTTTGTGACGAAGGACGGCGTTCTCGTGAGCCCGAAGTCGGATTCGATTCTGCCCTCGATTACGCGGCGCTCCCTCCTTTACATCGCCGAGCACATGCTCGGCATGAAGACGGAGCACAGACCGGTGAAGTTCTCCGAGCTGAAGGACTTTGCGGAGGCGGGTCTCTGCGGCACGGCGGCGGTCATCAGCCCGGTGGGACGCGTGGTCAACGGCGACGAAGTCATCGATCTGCCGTCCGGACGGGAGAAGATGGGACCGGTGCTGCAGAAGCTCTATGATACGATTACAGGTATTCAGGCGGGTCATATCGAAGGCCCGGAGGGCTGGATTCGCAAGATTTGCTGAATCGGCTTAAAACAGAACACGAACTGACAGAAGTCCCCGCGCGAACTTGTTTCGGCGGGGACTTCTTATTCGGAGAGGAGCTTTTGTGCAGGAGAGTTTTTCGTTCGGGCCGGTGTTTGACCGGAACAGCAAAATTTTGATTCTCGGGAGTTTTCCCTCGGTGCAGTCCCGCGCGGCGGGGTTCTACTATGCGAATCCGCAGAACCGCTTTTGGCGTGTGCTCGCGGCGGTCTATCAGGAGGCTGTGCCGGAGACGGTGGAGGAGAAGCGCGCGCTGCTACTCTCGCACGGACTTGCCCTTTGGGATGTCCTGGAGCGCTGCGAAATTCAGGGCTCGAGCGATGCGAGCATACGGGGCGCGGTTCCGGTGGATATCGAGACGGTCACGAGAGAGGCAAAAATACGCCGTGTGCTCGTAAACGGCACGACCGCGGCAAAGTACTACGCGCGCTATCTGGAGGCCAAGACGGGCATTCCGGCCGTATGTCTGCCCTCGACGAGTCCGGCCAATGCGAGTTACCGTCTGGAGCGCCTCACGGAGCTCTGGGGCGCCGCACTGCTTAGGAAGGAGGGCTGAATGGAGACTGGGTATGTTCTGCTACAGCACTGGCATTTGGAAGTCGCCGTAGTGCTCGGTTTTTTCTTAGACCTTTTGCTCGGCGATCCGGAGCATTGGTTTCACCCGGTGCGTATCATAGGAGGGCTCGTGCGGGAACTCGAGCGGCGGCTCTATCCGAAGGCGGGGCCGCCGGTCGCCGCTTTCTGGAACGGACTTTTCCTCTGGCTCTGCTGTGTCGGGGCGGTCGGCACTGGCGTTTTTTTGCTCACGGCGGGGCTTCGCGGAATATTCTTTCCGCTCGGCTTTTTGTTCGAAATCCTTTTGTCTTACCAGCTTCTTGCGGCGCGCTGCCTCCGGGACAGCGCCGAAAGGGTCGCGCGTGCCCTAGGGGAAGGAGGCCTTGCCGCGGGGCGAAAGGCTGTGTCCTATATTGTAGGCCGGGATACGGAAGCGCTCGATGAGGCGGGGGTCATCCGTGCAACGGTCGAGACGGTCGCGGAAAATGCATCCGACGGCGAGGTGGCGCCGCTTTTTTATCTGCTGTTATTCGGTGTGACAGGCGGCTGGGTCTATAAGGCCGTGAACACGATGGACTCGATGCTCGGTTACAAAAATGCGCGCTACGAGCTCTTCGGCAGAGTCGCGGCGCGCATGGATGATGTGTTCAACTGGATTCCGGCGAGAATTGCGGCGCTTCTTTTGATTGCTGCGGCGGCAATCACGGGGCAGGACGCAAGAGAGGCTGCCCGCATTTTCAGGCGGGACCGCTACCGGCACGCGAGCCCGAATTCCGCGCAGACCGAGAGCGTGATGGCGGGGGCCCTCGGGGTGCGGCTCGCAGGGCCGGCCTCTTATTTCGGAGAGCGCAAAGAAAAGCCCTACATCGGCGATGCAGGGCGTGAAATCGAGACAGAAGATATTGCGCGGGCAAACCGCATGCTCACCGCAGCGTCATGGCTCTCGCTGTTTTTCTTTTTGGCACTCCGATTTTTTTGTTGTGCGATAGCGGCAAAACTTGCGGTCAGTTTGCAGAGCGCTGCGGTGCTGCTGCCCCTGTTATTTTAAGCGGAAGCTCACATGCAGCCCTTCGGTGCGCTTCTCGAAGAGATTTGTGGAGTCGATGAAGGGGACAAATTTCTTGAACTGGAAGTTCCGGACGTCAAAGTCGGGAAACTGCTTGTTCAGAAAGTTGCCGAGCTGGCTCGAGGCAATCCAGCCGTCGTCGTCGGAATTTTCCTCCCAGATCTGAATCAGTGCTTTTCGGACAGATTTCAGGCGCATGCCCATGCCGGAAGAGCCTGTGGAAGCAGAATTTTTCTCATTGTGCTCCATTTCAGCGGCCTTGTCCGTCATCGCAGGCAGGGGAGGCTGATTCGCGCGGTACAGGAGATCAATGTAGGAGAACTTGCTGCAGGCGGAGATGAAGCTCTTTGGCGTCTTCTGCTCGCCCATGCCGAGGACATAGATCTCAGACTCACGGAGGCGTGCGGCGAGACGTGTGAAATCAGAGTCTGAGGAGACAATGCAGAAGCAGTCAAAACGTCCCTGATAGAGCAGATCCATGGCGTCGATGATGAGCGCAGAATCTGAGGAATTCTTACCGGATACATTGGAATACTGCTGTATGGGCTGAATTGAGTTGTCGAGAATCACATTGCGCCAGCTGCTCATTTGCGGCATGGTCCAGTCGCCGTAAATGCGCTTGATATTGACGCTTCCGAGATTGTTTGCCTCAGAGAGGACAATCGGCAGATACTTTGGCGCAATATTTTCGGCGTCAATCAGTACGGCGACGCGTCGCTCTTTTTCTTCGCCATTCATAGAAAATCCTTTCTGTTTTGACACAGCGACCGGGGCTGCGCTATACTGAGATTATCCGTATTTAATCGGAAAAAGTATTTATTGATGCACTTATTATAAGAAAGAGGGATGAAATTGTCCATAAAAAAGTGGAAAGGAGCGCTTTTTGCGCTGGGAATGGGGATTGGAATCGCTACAAGTCTGCCGAACAGTGTGTGCGCGGCGGAGACAAAGTTGCTGCAGACCGTGGAAACCAGTCTGCAACCGGACAGTGCAGCGCTTCCCCGCAGGACAGAATATGGTTATACCGCGGAAGATGTTGACAGGGCGATTGAACGTCTGCTCTCGTATGAGACAGATCCGGTGCGTTGGGACATCCAACGGCAGTTGTACCGGAACAGTGTCTGGTACAGCCCGGAGAGCCAGTATGTGGATGGCAATGGAAAGTCATATCTCCTGGTTTACGAGGGCGCGGCCACGAACCGGAAGCAGCTGAGCTATGAACTCCTGTCCGGGCTCGCATTCTTCCCGAATGCTCGGGTCATTCTGAATACCCGGGATAAGCGCATTCTCGCCGGGGTTGAGTTGAACCGCCCGTTTACCGAGGGCGAGGCCTATCGGAATTATCAGAGTCTGGTTCGCCTCCTCGGCTTGGTCGACGAGGTCAAGGCGGAGACCGCTGGAAAGAGCGCGCGCGACAAGGCGCAGTGGATTTGCGATTATGTGGCCGGTCGCCTGAATTACGATTTTACGACACAGCAGAACAGCCTGCAGGACGTTGTCGGTTCGCGGAAGACTGCCTGCGTCGGCTATAACGGCTTTACGGAACTCCTGTTCCGAAGTGCAGGTCTCTCCTATGTCAGCATGATTGCGACGAATAAGGAGAACGGCATCATGCATATCTTCGGCACATCCAAGCTGGACGGCAGATGGCTGATTTTTGATACCAGCAACTACGACAACGAGAACGGGGTCTATGACAAGAGCTACATTTTCTCGGAGCTCGAGCATGAGCAGTTGAATTACCGAGATTTTAATCTCCTGCAGAGCGAGCGGCTGAACTGATGGATCTCTTTGATTACATGCGGGAGAATGCGCTTCGGCAGGAAGCACCGCTCGCCGTCAGAATGCGCCCGCAGAGTCTCGAGGAAATTGCGGGGCAGGCGCACATTCTCGGCAAGGATAAGCTGCTCTACCGGGCGGTCAAGGCGGATGCCGTCGGATCCATGATACTCTACGGCCCGCCCGGCTGCGGGAAGACCACGATCGCGGAGGTCATCTCCCGCGAGACGCAATCGGATTTTTGCCGTCTGAATGCGACGACGGCCGGCAAAAAAGAGATGGAAGAAGTGATTCAGCGCGCCAAGGAGAATTTCGGGCGCGGCAGGCGGACCACGCTCTTTGTCGACGAGATTCACCGCTTTCACAAGGGACAGCAGGACTTTCTGCTCCCCTATGTCGAGGACGGCACGATTGCGCTGATCGGCGCAACGACCGAAAATCCCTTTTTTGAGGTCAATGCGGCGCTGCTGTCGCGCTCCCGCATCTTTGAGTTAAAACCGCTTGCGGCGGCGGATATTGCTGCGCTGCTTCGCCGCGCCATGGCGGACAAGGAGCGCGGGTACGGAAACTGGAGCGCCGTACTCACGGAGGAGGCCTGCGCCTTCCTTGCGGATGCCGCCGCGGGCGATGCGAGAACCGCCCTGAATGCCCTCGAGCTCGGCATGAAGACCACGGCGCCGGAGAGCGACGGCTGTATTTCCATCACGCTTTCCGTCGCGGAGGACTGCATTCAGAAGCGCGTCATCCGCTATGACAAAGACGGCGATAACCACTACGACACGGTCTCCGCTTTTATCAAGAGCATGCGGGGCTCCGACCCGGACGCGGCGGTCTATTACCTCGCGCGCATGCTCTACGCGGGCGAAGACCCGCGCTTCCTCGCGCGGCGCATTGTGATCTGTGCGGCGGAGGATGTGGGCAATGCCGACCCGATGGCGCTGGTCGTCGCGGAGAGCATGGCCGCGGCGCTGGACCGCATCGGCATGCCGGAGGGGAAGCTCTTACTCAGTCAGGCCTGCCTCTATGTCGCGAGCGCGCCGAAATCCAATGCGGCGACGACCGCGATTTTTTCTGCGCTCGACTTTGCGGCGCAGACGACGGCAGCTGTGATACCGCCCTATCTCCGGGACGCCCATTATGCGGGCCATGAGAAGCTCGGCCGGGGCGTGGGCTACCGGTATCCGCACGATTACCCGGGCAACTATGTGGCACAGGACTATCTGCCGGAGACACTCCGCGGAACTGTTTTTTATGCGCCGAGTGACAACGGAAAGGAAGCGGAAATCAAAGCGCGTCTCGCCGCCCTGAAAGCGGCGGGAGAGGAGAAGCATGGCGGAAGAAAGACTTGAGCAGCTGAGCCTTACGGAACTCCGGGAACTCGCAAAAGAGCGCGGACTGCACGGCGTTACGGGACTTAGGAAGCAGGAACTCGCGGAAAAACTGACGGCTCTGTCGCGCACGCGGGTGCAACAGGCGGTCGCGGAACTGCCGGACAGCCTTCGCGACGCGGCGGACGGCGGGACGCTCGCGTCCGGTTTACTGGAAATTGTGAGTGAGGGCGGTTTCGGGTTTCTGCGCTCGGCAAATTATCTGCCGGGCGAGGAGGATGTCTATGTGTCGCCTTCACAGATACGGCGCTTTCGCCTGAGAACCGGCGACCTTGTGACCGGTGTGAAGCGCCTGCGCGGCGAAAAGGAGCGCTACAGCGCGCTGCTCTATGTGAATACGGTAAACGGCGTCCGCGCGGCGGAGCTTAGGCGCGCGAATTTCGAGGATATGACGCCGGTCTTTCCGGACAAGCGCATTCCGCTCGCGACCGGCGACAAGAGCCCGCTCGCGCTCCGGGTCGTCGATCTGATTGCACCGATCGGCAAGGGACAGAGAGGCCTCATTGTCGCGCCGCCGAAGGCCGGCAAGACGACTTTGCTCAAGGAAATCGCCAAGACGGTCCGGAAAAACGCGCCGGAAATCCATCTGATTGTGCTCCTGATTGACGAGAGACCGGAGGAGGTCACGGACATCAAAGAGTACATTGCGGACCCGGAAGTCGAGGTCATCTACTCGACCTTTGACCGGGAGCCGGAGCAGCACCGAAGAGTCTCCGAGATGGCGATTGAGCGGGCGCGCCGCATCACCGAGCAGCACGGCGATGTCATGATACTGCTCGACTCGATCACGCGCCTTGCGCGCGCCTATAACTTAACGGTCACGCCCTCGGGGCGCACGCTCTCGGGCGGTCTGGACCCGGCTTCCCTCTATATGCCGAAGCGTTTCTTCGGCGCGGCGCGGAACATGCGGGAGGGCGGCAGTCTCACGATCCTGGCGACGGCGCTCGTCGAGACCGGTAGCCGCATGGACGATGTGATCTACGAGGAGTTCAAGGGCACCGGCAATATGGAACTCATGCTGGACCGCCGACTCGCGGAGCGGCGCATTTTTCCGGCCATCGACGTGGCGCGGAGCGGAACCAGACGGGAGGAGCTCCTGCTTAGCGCGGCGGAGAGAGAGGGCGTCGCAAGGCTCAGGAACCTCCGGGGCGGCGGGACAAACGAAGTGCAGACCGAAGCTTTTCTCAGGCTGTTCCGGGAGAGCGCGGACAATCATGCGCTGCTCGGAAGGCTCGCGGACTCCAAATAAAAGCTGTTTCCGGGCTTGCAGCGGCAGAGAAAGCATGCTATACTGTGAAAGCTGTTTTTCAATGGGAATGGGAACGGAAAAGCGGTTCGCCGCTTTCATCAATATCAAGTTAAAGCGAGGTGAAACAAATGAAAGAGGGAATCCATCCGAATTACTACCAGGCTACGGTGACCTGCAACTGCGGCAACACCTTTGTGACCGGTTCGACGAAGCCGGAGATTCACGTTGAGGTGTGCTCCAAGTGCCACAGCTTCTACACCGGTCAGCAGAAGACCGCCGGCGCGCGCGGACGCATTGAGAAGTTCAACAAGAAGTACGGCGTGAAGGGCGAGTAAAAAATAAACAGGGGACAGGGGCTGAGGGTATCACTCAGCCCCTGTTTTACGTTTGAGAGAGGAGGCGACAAAATGGCAAGACAAAAATATTCCGGCATCGGCGGACAGGCGATTCTGGAAGGCATCATGATGAAAAACGGAGAGTACTATGCCTGCGCGGTGCGGCGGGAAGACGGCGGCATTGCGGTGGACAAACAGCGCTATGTGAGTCTCACGGACCGGTATCCGCTGCTGCGCCTGCCGTTTGTGCGGGGCATCTTCAGCTTTGCGGACTCGATGATACTCGGTATGCGGGCGCTGAACTGGTCGGCCGAAATCTATGCGGGCGGCGACGAGAGCGCTACGGAGGAAGAGCCCTCGAAATTTGAGGCCTTTCTCGAAAAGACCTTCGGCGAAAAGGCAATGAAGGTGATGATGGGTGTCATCATGGCCTTTTCCTTCCTCATTGCGATCGGCATTTTCATGCTGCTGCCCATGTTCCTCGCGCGGCTGTTAAAGAGAGTCATCGCGAGCGAGACGCTGATTGCGGTTCTGGAGGGCGTGTTCCGGATATTGATTTTCATCTGCTATATCAAGGCAATTTCGCGGATGGAGGACATACACCGCACCTTCATGTATCACGGCGCCGAGCACAAGTGCATCAACTGCGTGGAGCACGGACTGCCGCTCACGGTCGAAAATGTGATGAAGAGTTCCAGAGAGCACAAGCGCTGCGGGACCAGTTTCATCCTGATTGTGATGATGATTTCGATTCTCTTCTTTATTGTGATACGGCCGGAGACCCTTCTGCTCCGCGCAGTCTCGCGCATTCTCTTAATGCCGGTCATTGCGGGCGTCTCCTATGAGTTTCTCCGCTTTACGGGCACCCATGACTCGGCGCTCGTGAATGCGCTGAGCCGCCCGGGCATGTGGATGCAGGGGCTCACGACAAGGGAGCCAACGCCCGACATGGCGGAAGTCGCGATGCAGGCCGTCGAAGCGGTCTTTGACTGGAAAGACTATCTCCGGAAGAACTTCGGCACGGTGTTTCCGGAAGACGAGGCGAGCGCATGAGTGCCGAGAGCCTTCGAGAGGCAGAGCGCCGCGGTACAGCGTACCTCGCGGCGGCCGGCAGAGAAGAAGCCGCGCAGACTGCGCGGCTTCTTCTCTGCCATATTCTGGGGATGGATTTCACGGACTATATCCTCGCGCGCGAGCGGGAACTTCCGGCGGAGGCGGCGCGGCGCTATGCGGCTATGCTGGAACAGCGGGCAGAGGGCGTGCCGTTACAGTATCTGACAAAGGCGCAGAATTTCTGCGGGCTTGAGCTCTATGTGGATGAGCGCGTGCTGATTCCGCGCTACGACACGGAGTGCCTGGTCGAAGCAGTGCTGCGGGACCGAAGAGAGGGGCGCTTACTGGATCTCTGCACCGGGAGCGGCTGCATTCCGCTGGCGCTCTTAAAGCTCGGCGGGTTTCATTCGGCGCTCGGCGCGGACATCTCGGCGGATGCGCTCGCGGTCGCGGAGATCAACCGTGCGCGGACGGGGCTGCCGCTTTCGCTCCGGCGCTCGGATCTCTTTTCGGAGATTCCGGAGCGCTTCGATGTCATCACGGCGAATCCGCCCTACATCGAGAGCGCGGAAATCGAAACACTGAGCGTTGAAGTGCGCGACCATGAGCCGCGGCTTGCGCTCGACGGCACGGCGGACGGGCTCGCCTTTTACCGGCGGCTTGCGGCGGAGAGCGGCGCGCATCTCACAGATGGCGGCGGCCTGTATCTCGAGATCGGCGCGTCACAGGGCGCGGCGGTGGCTGCGCTCCTCCGGGCGGCAGCGTTTTCGGACATACAAATCATTCAGGATCTCGCGGGGCGGGATCGCGTTGTGAAAGGGACTTTTCATGGTAGAGGGACATCTCAGGGAAACGCTGCGCCGCTATGAGGAAGTGATGGCCGAGCTCGCGGCGCCGGAGACACATGAGGACAGTGTGCGCTTACAGCGCCTTTTAAAGGAACAGGCGGAACTTTCCCCCCTGGTCGCCTGTATGGAAGCGTTACAGCGCGCCAAAGAGCAAGAGGCAGAGGCGCTCTCGCTGCTCGAGACCGAGCGGGATGAGGAGCTTCGCCAGCTCGCCAAAGAGGAACTGCAGGAAGCGCGGCAAGAGAAAGCGCGGCGCGCGGCAGAACTGAAGGAATTGCTTTTGCCGAAGGATCCGAACGACGAGAAAAATGTGGTGCTCGAGATCCGCGCGGGCGCGGGCGGCGACGAAGCCGCACTCTTTGCGGCGGAGCTCTTTCGCATGTATCGGCAGTATGCGGAAAAGCGCGGCTGGAAGGTGGAAATCGACGACATCCACGAGAGCGGGCTCGGCGGCATCAAAGAGGTCATCGCGACAGTGCGCGGACAGGGGGCGTTTTCGCGGCTCAAGTTTGAGTCCGGCGTGCACCGCGTGCAGCGAGTCCCGGCAACCGAGGCGGGCGGCCGCATCCACACGAGCACGGCGAGCGTCGCCGTGATGCCGGAGGCGGAGGAGGTTGATGTGCAGCTCGACATGAAGGATGTGCGCATCGATGTGATGCGCGCGTCCGGAAACGGCGGTCAGTGTGTCAACACGACGGATTCGGCGGTGCGCCTGACACATTACCCGAGCGGCATTGTGATCTACTCGCAGACCGAGAAGTCGCAGCTTCAGAACAAAGAGAAGGCTTTCCGCCTGCTCCGCAGTAAGCTCTACGCGCTCGAACTCGAGCGGCGGCAGGCCGAGACCGCCGAGGCGCGGCGCGCGCAGATCGGAACGGGAGATCGCTCGGAAAAAATCAGAACCTATAACTTCCCGCAGGGGCGCGTGACCGACCACAGAATCAAGCTCACGCTCTACAGCATTGACCGCGTGATGGACGGCGATCTCGACGAAATTCTGGATGCGCTGCTTCACGCCTCGCGCGCGGCGGAGCTCGCGGGCAGTGCCGACTCGGAAAGCACTGGAAAAGAAAACGGGAATTCGCTATGATGGGAACAGTATCGCGAGATTAACCCAAGGGGGATAGGACTATGAACGGGACAAAACCGGATTTGGAAGCGCTCTACGGCGAGGAGAGCGCGCGGGCAAAAAAACGCTATGAGCATCTGCGAGAAAAGTACACGGAGGAATTCGGCGCGGCGGAGCTTCGCTTCTTTTCTTCGCCCGGCAGAACGGAGATTATCGGCAATCACACGGACCATAACGGCGGCAAAATTCTGGCGGGCAGCATTACGCTCGACACCGTTTGCGCAGCCGCACCGACCGACGACGGCGTCATCACGATTGTGAGCGAGGGCTACCGCCCGGTCTCGGTCAACACCAAGGTACTTGCGGAGACCGCGAAGGAGGACGGCTCGAAGTCGCTGGTCGCGGGCATCGCAGAGGCGGCGGAGCAGTTCGGCTACAAGGTCGGCGGTTTCCGCGCCTATGTGACGAGCGAGGTCATTGCGGCGGCCGGTGTCTCGAGCTCGGCTTCGTTTGAGATGCTGGTCTGCACCATTCTGAATGCCTTCTACAATGACGGCAAGATGAGCATCGCGGACTATGCGCGCATGGGCCAGTACGCCGAGAACCACTGGTGGAACAAAGCTTCCGGCCTCATGGACCAGATGGCCTGCGCGGCGGGCGGCGTGATTTTTCTCGACTTTTCGGAGGGGGTCCGCTATGAGACCATTGATTTCTCGTTTGAGAAGTACGGTCTGGATCTCTTCATTGTAAATACAGGCAAGGGACATGCGGATCTGACCGAGGAGTACTCGGCAATTCCGCGGGAGATGTATGCGGTCGCGGAGAAGCTCGGCGAGAGCCGCCTTGCCGATGTGCGGGAGCTGATCTTGCTCACGACACTTTCCGGTGTCCGCGAAAAACTCGGCAACGACAGAGCGCTGCTCCGCGCCCTGCACTTCTTCGAGGAAGAAAAGCGCGTCGATGAGGCGCGGGAGGCGGTTACGGACGGCGACAGCGATAAACTCTTGCGGCTCATGGGAGAGAGCGGCAAGTCCTCCTACGAATGGCTGCAAAACGCCTACTGTACTGAGAATCCGAAGGAGCAGCCGATTCCGCTGGCGCTCTGCCTGACCGAGCTCTTCTTAAAGCGCTGCGCGCGCGGCACCTGCCGTATCCACGGCGGCGGCTTTGCGGGCGTGATCATGGCGATTTTGCCGCGCGAAGAGCGGGAAGATTACACGGCGTTCCTCTCGCAGTACTTCGGCAAAGAGAATATCTACCGCATGGGCCTCAGACGTTTCGGTGCGGTTGAGGTCGACTTCTGAGCGCAGTGCACAAAAATAAATTGAACTAACTGTGAAATATGCACAATAATCTTGCGGCGTTCCGGAGGGCCATACGGATGCTTGCAAGATTTTTGCGGGAGAGAATAGGATTTTCTAGAGATAGTATAGAAAATCCTATTTTTTTTTGTGCTTTCACTTGGTATTCTTTACTCATCAACGGGAGCGCGGAGAACGCATCCGAAACGAGGAGGAGTCAGATATGAAGAAGGCAATTAGCATCATCGCAGCTGTGGCGATGGCTACCACAATGCTGGCAGCTTGCGGCGGCGGCAGCAAGAGCGAGAGCAGCAGCGCGGCGAGCACGGCAGCGGCAGGTAGCGAGAGCTCTGCAAGCGGCAATATGACCGCAGTCGCAAACAAGGATAAGCCCCTGGTCTGGTACAACCGCCAGCCCTCGAACAGCTCCACCGGCGAACTGGACAAGGATGCGCTGCACTACAACGACAAGACCTACTATGTCGGCTTCGACGCAAATCAGGGCGCTGAGCTGCAGGGTCAGATGATTGTCGACTACATCAAGAAGCACGCGGCCGAGATCGACAAGAACGGCGACGGCACGATCGGTTATGTCCTTGCCATTGGGGACATCGGCCACAACGACTCGATCGCTCGTACGAGAGGTGTCAGAAAGGCACTTGGCACGGCGGTTGAGAAGGACGGCGCAATCGATTCCACGCCGGCAGGTACGAACGTCGACGGCACCGCTACGGTAGTCAAGGACGGCGAGCTTGAAGTCGACGGCAAGACCTACAAGGTCAGAGAGCTGGCTTCGCAGGAGATGAAGAACGCGGCGGGCGCAACCTGGGACGCTGCAACGGCAGGCAACGGCATCAGCACCTGGGCTTCCTCCTTCGGCGATCAGATTGACATTGTCGCTTCGAACAACGACGGCATGGGCATGTCGATGTTCAACGCTTGGTCCAAGGAGAACAAGGTTCCGACCTTCGGTTACGACGCAAACTCCGACGCAGTTGCTGCGATTCCGGAGGGCTACGGCGGCACGATCAGCCAGCACGCGGACGTGCAGGCTTACCTGACCCTGAGAGTGCTGAGAAACCTGCTCGACGGCGTGGATGTCGACACGGGCATCGGCACCGCGGATGAGGCGGGCAATGTTCTCACCGCAGCAGACTACAAGTATGTGCCGGAAGACAGATCCTACTACGCTCTGAACCTTGCAGTGACCGCAGACAACTATCAGGACTTCACGGATGCAACCAAGGCTTATGCACCGGTCGCAAACAAGCTCGACGCTTCGAAGCATGCATCGAAGAAGGTGTGGCTCAACACCTACAATGCGGCAGATAACTTCCTTGGCTCTACCTACAAGCCCTTGCTGAAGAACTATGCAGAGCTGCTGAACCTGAATGTCGACTATGTGGACGGCGACGGACAGACTGAGTCCAACATCACGAACCGCCTCGGCAACCCGAGCCAGTATGATGCATTCGCAATCAACATGGTGAAGACGGACAATGCAGCTTCCTACACCGCAATTCTGAACCAGTAATCGAAGCTTGTATTTTGGGGGTATCGGGGGGCAAACCTGATACCCCTGTTCTATTTCTTGGGAGAAGAACCATGTCAGATCAGAAAGAAGATATCATTTTATCCATACACGGTATGTCAAAGTCCTTCGGCAGAAACCGCGTGCTGGATCACATCGACCTCGATTTGAGGCGGGGCTCCGTCATGGGTCTCATGGGGGAGAACGGTGCCGGAAAGTCCACGATGATGAAGTGCCTCTTCGGAACCTATCAGAAGGACGAGGGCGAGATTATCCTCGACGGCCATGAGGTCTCGTTCTCCGGACCGAAGGATGCGCTGGAGAACGGAATTGCCATGGTTCATCAGGAGCTGAATCAGTGCCTGGAGCGCTCGGTCGTGGACAATCTGTTCCTCGGGCGCTATCCGGTGAACGGCGCGGGCATCGTCGACGAGGCGCGCATGAAGAAAGAGGCCGCAGAGCTCTTCCGCAGCCTCGGCATGACCGTGAATCTGACGCAGCCGATGCGGAACATGTCTGTCTCACAGCGGCAGATGTGCGAAATCGCGAAGGCAATTTCCTATCACTCGAAGATTATCGTGCTGGATGAGCCAACCTCCTCGCTCACCGAGCCCGAGGTCAGAAAACTGTTCACGATGATGCGGAAGCTCCGGGATCAGGGCATCTCCCTCATCTACATCTCTCACAAGATGGATGAGATTTTTGAGATCTGCGATCAGGTCTCGGTGCTCCGGGACGGCAAGCTGGTCATGACGAAGGACACTTCGGAGACGAACCTCGACGAGCTGATTGCAGCGATGGTCGGCCGCTCGCTCGAGAACCGCTTCCCGCCGGTCGACAATACGCCGGGCAACGACATTCTCTCGATTCAGCATCTCTCGACCAAGTTTGAGCCGCACATCCAGGATGTGACCTTCAATGTGCGCGAGGGCGAGATTTTCGGTCTCTACGGCCTGGTCGGCGCGGGCAGAACAGAGCTCCTCGAGACCATCTTCGGCATTCGCACCCGCGCGGCGGGACGCGTCTACTATGACGGCGAGCTCATGAACTTCAATTCGGCGAAGGAGGCCATGGAGCACGGCTTCGCGTTAATCACCGAGGAGAGAAAGGCAAACGGTCTCTTCCTCAAGGGAAATCTGACCTTTAATACGACCATTGCAAATCTGAAGCACTATAAGAACGGACCGGCGCTCTCGGATCAGAAGATGGTGAAGGCGACTTCGAAGCAGCTCACGACCATGCACACGAAGTGCATGGGGCCGGAGGATCTGATTTCGAGCCTCTCGGGCGGCAACCAGCAGAAGGTCATCTTCGGCAAGTGGCTCGAGCGGGAGCCGAATGTCTTTATGATGGACGAGCCGACCCGCGGCATCGATGTCGGCGCGAAGTATGAGATTTATGAACTCATCATCCGCATGGCAAAAGAGGGCAAGACCATCATCGTGGTCTCCTCGGAGATGCCGGAGATTCTGGGAATCACGAACCGGATCGGTGTGATGTCGAACGGCTACCTGTCCGGCATTGTCGAGACCAAGGAGACCAATCAGGAAGAGTTGTTGCGTCTCAGCGCAAAGTACCTGTAAAGTGAGGGGAGAGTTATGAGTCAGTTAGGAACAGAGAAGAGCGCTCTGCAGCACGCAGAGGAGGAGGCAAAACTCCTCGCGCCGATTCGCGCCCACATTGGAGAGATTCAGGCGAAGATCGATGTGCTCCGGAAGGACGGCAGCGATCAGGTACAGAAGCTGAAGAACCGCATTCAGCTCTTAAAAGAAGATAAGCACATCAAGAAAGAGAAGAAGGATGCGCTGATTGCCGAGAGTAACGCGGCTCTCTCGGCGGCACAGGCTGTCGAGAGCAAGAACCAGGCCGAAGTCGCCGGGCTCGTCGCCGAGGCGGAGAGCTACTTAAAGGAGCACTACGAGAAGGATTACTTCGGCCCGGTCAGCGAGAACTGCAAGAAAGACCGCGAGAGCGCAAAACAGCGCTACCAGGCGCGGGTCGCGGAGCTCGGCAAGGAGCACGAGCAGGAAGTGCAGCGCCTCCGGAAGGAGAACGCGCCGGATCTGCAGCAGGAGCTGAAGGACGAGAACTATGTCTATAAGAACAAGCTCTTTGACGCGAAGGTGACCTACGAGCAGGAGCTCCAGGCCATCAAGGACAGACGCCACGAGGCGTTCGCCGAGCAGTATCATATGATCGACTTGCTCCGCATGTCCCGCTTCACCTTTGCGCAGGAGCAGGCGCAGCGCATCGAGAACTACAAGTACACCTTTAATCAGCGGCAGTTCCTCTTAAAGAACGGTCTCTACATTGTCATCGTGATGATTTTCATCGCGCTCAGCATTGTGACCCCGATTGTGAAGAACACGCAGCTCTTTACCTACAATAACATCCTGAACATTCTGCAGCAGGCGTCTCCGCGTATGTTCCTCGCGCTCGGCGTTGCGGGTCTGATTCTCCTGACCGGTACCGATCTCTCGATCGGTCGTATGACAGGTATGGGCATGGTCGCGGCGACCATCATCATGCACAAGGGCGTCAACACCGGTGCGGTCTTCGGTAAGATTTTTGACTTTACTTCCCTGCCCTATGCGGGAAGAGCGATTTTCGCACTGCTGGTCTGCATTGTTCTGACTACCTGCTTCACCTCGGTTGCCGGCTTCTTCACGGCGCGCTTCAAGATGCACCCGTTCATCTCGACCATGTCGAACATGCTGATTATATTCGGTCTCGTGACCTATGCGACCAAGGGCGTGTCCTTCGGTGCAATCGAGCCGGGCATCGCTTCGATGATCGTCCCGAAGGTCAACGGCTTCCCGCTCATCATTCTCTGGGCGGTTGCGGCAATCGTGATTGTCTGGTTCATCTGGAACAAGACCCGCTTCGGCAAAAACCTCTACGCAGTCGGCGGCAACCCGGAGGCGGCTTCGGTCTCCGGTATCTCGGTCTTCGCCGTGACCATGGGCGCCTTCATGATGGCGGGTGTGCTCTACGGCTTCGGCGCATGGCTTGAGTGCGCACGCATGGTGGGTTCCGGTTCGGCGGCTTACGGCCAGGGCTGGGACATGGACGCAATCGCGGCCTGCGTGGTCGGCGGTGTCTCCTTCACCGGCGGTATCGGTAAGATTTCCGGCGTCGTGGTCGGTGTGCTGATCTTCACGGCACTCACCTATTCGCTGACCATTCTCGGTATCGACACGAACCTCCAGTTCGTCTTCGAGGGCATCATCATCCTGACGGCTGTCACCTTGGACTGCTTAAAGTACGTCCAGAAGAAGTAAGGCTTCCCGTCGGACGGAAAGAGCCCGCATATGCTATACTGAAACCGCAGCTTACGCTGCGGTTTTTTTGAATTCGGGAGGAAAGACTATGCCCTATTCCTGCATGCTGGTGGACGATGAGGAAGATGTGATCAATGCGATACGGCGCACCATAGACTGGGAGAGTCTCGGTTTCTCCGTGCCGACGGAGGCACATAACGGACTCGAGGCACTCGAGTTCGCGGAGGATAGCGCACCGGATGTCGTGCTGACCGACATCAAGATGCCGTATATGGACGGTCTGGAGCTCGCGCATCGCTTAAAGGAGCTCTATCCGAACATCCGCATTGTCGTCTTTTCCGGCTTCGATGAGTTTGAATACGCGCGCGAGGCGCTGCGCCTCGAGGCGGAAGAATATATTTTGAAACCCATTCACGCGGCGGAGCTGTCAAAGCTCTTTCTCCGAATCCGGGAGCGGCTCGACGCCGAGCGGGCGGAGCGGCAAAATGTGGAGCAGCTCCGCGCCTATTATGAGAAGAGCCTGCCCCGTCTGCAGGAGAGTTTTTTTGTGTCTCTCCTGGACGGAAAAATTCCGGAGGAGGAGCTCATGCGCCAGGCAGAGGACTACCAGCTAAGTTTCGAGGAAGCGCCCTATGTGGCAGCGGTAATTCACACGGGGAGCGCGGGACTGCCGGCCGGTGTCAGCGCGGTGCTCCTCGCGGCCTCGGTCCGAAAGCTCGCGGAGGAGAAGCTCGGCGAGAAATTTTCGGCGCGTTTTTTCGGCTATCTCGGCAACACGGTCATGCTGGTCTCGCTCGGTGAGGCAGGGCAGCTCCGCTTCCTGACCGACGCCTGTGACAAGTTCTGTCGTCTGGCGGCCGCAAAGCTCGGCGCGACAGTCACCGTCGGCATCGGAAAAGCCTGCGGAGAGCTCTCGAAACTCAGGGATTCCTACACCGGTGCCAGAAGTGCGCTCTCGTACCGCATGATTTACGGGACGGGGAAGGCCATCAGCATTTCGGAGATTGCGCCGCAGGAGAAGAACGGAACCGAGCTCTCGGAGCAGGCATCCATGCAGGACATTTTCCGGAAGATGCGCATGGAGAAAGCGGAGGAATTAAGCGCTGCGATTGCGCGCTACATGGCGGACAACGCAGCCGCCCAGGGCTCGGTGCAGGAGTACCGCTTTTTTGTGATGGGGACAGCCGGGGAGCTGTACCGCTTTGCAAAGGACAATGAGCTTAGCACCGAGGAGATATTCGGCGACAACGACGCGATGTACCGGATATTACAGCAGTTGGAACCCGGGGAACTCACGAGCTGGATGGACGGGGTCTGCCGGAAAATGCGGGAGATGATACAGCATAAGCGCGCGGACAGCGCGCGCTCCTTTGCGGCCCGCGCGATTGACCATGTGAACGAGCACTATGCCGACGGTGATCTCACGGTCGATGCGATGTGCTCCTACCTGAATGTGAGCGCCGCCTATTTTTCGACTGTCTTTAAGCGGGAGACCGGCAAGACCTTTGTGCAGTATCTGACCGACCTCCGCATGGAAAAGGCAGTGAAACTTCTGCTCTCGACCAATGAGAAGACCTATATGATTGCGCGGAAGGTCGGCTATGCCGATCCGAACTATTTCAGCTATGTCTTCAAAAAACAGTTCGGTATGTCACCGAGCAAATATAAGGACAGCCGCGAGGCGGCGCAATGAGACTGCCGGAAATTTTCACGCTGCCGCGGTCCATTCGGTTCATTATTGTCGTCGCCTTTACGGCGGTCTCTGTCAGCATCACTGGGCTGCTCGGCGTGGGGCTGTATCGCATTTTTGCGCGCCATACCGAACAACTCCTCACCGAGAGCAGCGCACAGCTCCTGCACCGGGTTTCGGAAAATCTGGGCGACTATCTAAAGAATATGCGCGCGCTCTCGGACGCGATTTACTATGCCTCGATTAAGAGCAAGGACTTTGCCGTGGACAATACGAACCGCGAGATGGAGCTGCTCTACGAGGCAAACCGCGACGATTTGATCAGCCTTGCACTCTACCGGCGGGACGGGACGCTCCTCGGCGCGGCGCCGGTCGCAGTGCAGAAACAGGATGTCGATGTGCGGCAGCAGGCCTGGTTTCAGAGTGCGGCGGCAAAGGTCGAAAATCTGCATTTTTCAACGCCGCATGTGCAGGATCTCTTTGACGATCCGAGCTACCGCTATCACTGGGTCATCTCGCTGAGCCGCGCGGTCGAGTTAAACGAGGGCGGCCAGAGCAGCGAGGGCATATTGCTGGTCGACATGAACTATAAGAGTGTCGCGGACATGCTGGACGATGTGAACCAGGACAGCGCGGGGCGCTATGTCTACCTCTGTGACAGCCGCGGAGACATCATTTACCATCCGCGCCGCATGCAGATTGACGCGGGGCTTGTATCAGAGAACAATCTCACGGAGGCCGGATACGCGGACGGCGCCCACCGGGAGTATTTTCAGGGAGAGCGGCGGGAGGTCGTCGTCGAGACGGTGAGCTACACCGGCTGGAAGCTGATCAGTGTGATTCCAGGCACTTACTTTGCGCTTGGCCTCTTAAATGCGAGACAACTGGCGCTCGCCTTCGTGCTGCTCACAGCGGCGGCGCTCGCGCTTGTGAACCGCCTCATGGCAGCTCAGGTTTCCAAGCCGCTGATTCGGCTGAACGAGTCCATCCGGAAACTGGAGCTCGGGCAGGACAGCAAAATCTATGTCGGCGGCAGCGCGGAAGTGCGGCATCTCGGGCGCACATTGCAGTCCTATGTGCGGGAGATTCAGCTCCTCATGCGGGACATTGTGCGCGAGCAGGAGGAGAAGCGAAAGAGTGAGCTCGATGCGCTCCAGTCGCAGATTAACCCACACTTTCTGTATAACACCTTGGACTCGATCGTCTGGATGATTGAGGGGCAGCGCTACGACGACGCGGTTGTCATGATTACCGAGCTCGCGAGCCTGTTTCGCATCAGTTTAAGCGGCGGCAAGACCATCATTTCGATGGAGGCGGAGCTTCGGCACGCGGAAAATTATATGAATATCCAGAAAGTCCGCTTTAAGAACAGCTTCCGCGTGCGCTACGAGATCGATCCGGAAGTGCGGAATTACTGTACGGTAAAACTGATACTCCAGCCGATTCTGGAGAACGCGATTTACTACGGCGTGAAGGGCATGGAGGAGGAGGGCGAAATTCTGCTCCGCGCGGAACTGCGGGACGGCGAACTTCTGCTCACAGTGCGGGACAACGGGTTCGGCATTCCGGAAGAGGAAGTTCCGCTTCTTTTGCGGGAAGGCGAGCGGCGACCGAGCCGGGGCTCCGGCGTGGGACTTTTGAATGTGCAGCGCCGTATTCAGCTCCGCTTCGGGGAGCACTACGGCCTTGCAATCGAGAGCGAGCCGGATGAGGGGACCGAAGTGCGCATATGCTTACCGGCCGTTCCCTACAATGAAGAGAACAGACAGCGTCTGGAGGAGGGAAGATGAGGCGGCACATCATGCTCGGCGCAGTGACAATCGCAGCGACGGCGCTTGCACTGCTGCTTGTCCTGCAGACGACCAGGCAGACAGAGCCGCAGCGCGCTCGAATCGCCGTTCTCACGCGGCGCGATGTGGATGTCAGCGATGCGGCGCTCTTTGCGGGCATGGAGAAAGCTGCGGAGGACAGCAAAGTGATTCTGAACTATGTCGTGGTGCCGCCGACAGCGACACTCGCAGAAGAAAAGCTGCTCGCCGAGCAGGAGATTGCGGACGGCGCGAGAGCGGTGCTTCTTGAGCCGGTTTCGACGGCGGGGAGCGGCAAAATGGCGGAGGAACTGTCCCAGCGCGCAGCCGTGGTGCTGCTCGGCGAGCGCGCCGACACGGAGGCCGCCGGGCACTTCGGCAGTGTGAGCGCCGACAATTACGCAATCGGCGTGGCGCTCGGCAAGGAGATAGCCGAGCTTCTGCCGGACGGCGGCCGGATTGCGCTGTTGCCGGAGAGCGACGAGCAGGGCTCGATTGCGGCGCGGAGACAGGGGATTCGGGAGGCGCTCCGCGGGAGTGCCGTTCAGGTACAGGAGGAGACGCAGGGCGTAGCGCTTCTTGTGGGACTCGAGGACAGCGCGCTGACTGCGGCGGCGGAGAGCGCGGCGGCGGAAGAGAAGCGGCCGCTGGTGGTCGGCGTCGGGAATTCCAACCGGAATATCTACGCGCTGGACCGGGGCGACATCGCCGATATGATCGTGATCAACGAATTCAACATGGGCTATCTCGCGGTTGCCGAGGCAAAGAAAAAACTCTCGAGCGGGCTCCGGGAAATGGAGCAGCTGAGAGTCGGCGATACGCTGGTCGCGAGGGATACCATGTTCAGCGCAGAAAATCAGAAATTACTCTTTCCGCTGGTGCGGTGAAAGCGAGGCGAGATGCAAAAGCGAATACTGCGCGTGCTGTCACTGCTGCTCACGCTCGTGCTGCTCACGGGCTGTACAGCGCAGCGCGCGCGCAGCAAAAAGAAAGTGCGGATCGGCGTGAGTGTCTATGACAGCTATGATACCTTTATCGCGGAGTTGACCGGGGCCTTCCGGGAGAACGCCGCGCTGCAGCAGGGGAGTGTGCAGATTGAGATGAGCGATGCCGCGCGGAGTCAGGAACTGCAGGACAAGGCCGTGCGGCAGATGCTCGACAACGGCTGCGACATCATCTGTGTGAACCTGGTAGACCGGACGGCGCCCGGAAAAATCATCGATATGGCAAAGAAGAAGGATGTCCCTATCATCTTCTTTAACCGGGAGCTGGTCGAAGAGGATCTGGAGCGCTGGAATAAGCTCTACTATGTCGGCGCCGATGCGAGGGAGTCCGGCGTGATTCAGGGGAGGCTTGCGGCCGCCTATCTGAAGGCGCACCCCGAGGCGGACCGGAACCGAGACGGTGTGATTCAATATGTGGTACTCGAGGGGGAGGCGGGCCATCAGGACGCGATTCTCCGGACCGAGTATGCGACCTCAACCCTCCGGGATGAGGGCATCGCGCTCGAAAAACTCGGCTATGCGCTCGCAAACTGGAACCGCCTGCAGGCGCAGACGCAGGTGCGGCAGCTGCTCACGAGCTACGGCAGCCGGATTGAGCTGATTCTTGCGAACAATGACGACATGGCGCTCGGCGCGCTGGATGCCTATCGGGAGAGCGCTGTCACGCCCCCGCCCGTCTTCGGCATCGACGGCACGAATCCGGGGCTCACGGCAGTGCGAGAGGGGAGCCTGACCGGCACCGTCAGAAACGACAGCGAGGGACAGGCAAAGGCCATGCTTGCCCTCGCGCTCTCGCTCTCAACCGGCGGGAAGTGCGAGTATCCGCTCACGGAGGGGCGGTATATCCGTCTGCCTTATGAGCCGATTACGGCGGCAAGCCTCTCTTCCATGACAGAGAGAAGCGGCGCGGTTTCCCGCTGAAGTGAAAAGCGCGCGGGCAGCTCGCGGAAGAGCTGCCGCACTTCGCCGCGGATGCGATCGGCGGTCATCTCGTCGCTCATCGGGAGCAGACCGAAGACGCGCGTGCGGTAGGCAGGATCGCGGAGACAGGTGCGAAACAGCGTGTCGGCAAAATCGGCCCATTCGGCCCGTAAGAGCGCCGGATAGGCGGGATTGTTTGAGAACGGTTCTATGAGAAAGTCGGGGAGCAGAAGTGCTGCGAAAGTGCGCAGCACTTCTGCTTTTTGCTTGCCGCGCGACAAAAAGCCGCTGTCCCGCTGAAAGGTGACGCGGAGAGACAGAAAGGCGGCGAGAAAGGCATCGGTCGCGTGCGGTCGCGCGGGGTGGGCGCCGAAACGCGCGTGCAGAAGTTTTTTGAGCAGCGCACAGAGAACTTTTTCGTTCTCCGGGCGAGGGAGCTCCTGTTCCGCGTGCTCCAAAAACCGCAGCCGCTCGCCGGCACTTGGCAGCGCATAATAGTCTTTTACAAAATCGTCCATACCAAACCTCCTGTTGCAGTTTCTACCGGAAGCGTAACAAAAAACAGGAAAATCCGCAAAGAAAAAAGGCTGTGAGAACCCATGGAGGAAGGTTCTCACAGCCTTTCGGAAGAGAAAAATTACTTCTCCTCGCCGAAATATCTCTTCAGCAGACCCTGGAAAGCTCTGCCGTGTCTCGCCTCGTCGCGCGCCATCTCGTGAACGCTGTCGTGAATCGCGTCGAGGTTCTGCTTCTTTGCCAGCGTAGCAAGGTCAACCTTACCCTGGGTTGCGCCGAACTCCGCAGCGACTCTCATCTCGAGGTTCTTCTTCGTCGAAGAGGTCACGACCTCGCCGAGCATCTCGGCGAAACGGGAAGCGTGATCCGCCTCCTCAAGAGCCGCTCTTCTCCAGTACTCGCCGATTTCCGGATAGCCCTCGCGGAATGCGACGCGGCTCATTGCGAGATACATGCCGACCTCGGAGCACTCGCCCTCGAAGTTCGCGCGAAGACCTGCCTTAATCTCCTCATCGACATCCTTGGCAATGCCGACCTGGTGCTCGGCAGCCCAGACCATGTTGCCGTCTTCCTTGACTTCCTCGAACTTGCTCGCGGGAGCCTTGCACTGCGGACAGGCCTCCGGCGGATTCTGTCCCTCAAAAATGTAACCGCAAACTGTACATCTCCACTGCTTCATAATCGTATTCTCCTTTTCTATAGTGTTGTATTGCATTGCCTGACATTTTCAAAAACAATCTCTTCCGGCGAACCGGAAGAGACCGCGCGGACTCAGAGAGGAGCCGCGACTTGTTCCCGGGAGACCGCCTTCTTTGCCGCCTCTTCACAGCTGCGGCAAATACCGTAAAATACGAGGGCGTGGCACTCAACCGTTCCGATGCCTGTCTGTTCCGCGAGCGCATTCAGGGTGTGATCGGTCTCCAGCGGGAGATCGACAACACTGCCGCAGTGCTTGCAGACGAAGTGACAGTGATCGGAGGTATCGAAGTCATAATGCTCTGTGCCGCCTTCGCAGTGAATCTTTCGAATCTGCCCAAGTTCCGCGAGCAGGTTCAGATTGCGGTAGACGGTGCCGAGGCTGATGCGGGGATATTCCTTCCGGAGATCCCGATAAATCATGTCCGCCGTCGGGTGATCCAGACGGGCGGAGAGATTGCCGAGGATGGCGTCTCGCTGTCGACTGTGCTTTCGTACTTTCATAGCGCCTCCATCAGTAATAGGAACTGTTACTAGTATAGCAGTGAATTTGCATCTGTCAAGCATAAGTCGGGCACAAATTGAACTATTGCTTTCAGACCGGCGGGAAATGTGATATACTTGTCAGCAAATAACGGCCTTTTGGCTGGATTCGGGGGAGGTACCACAGTGGCAGAAGAGAGCATGAAGGATTTCGAGCAGGAAATTAACGAATCGTTCAAGACCGCAAAGAAAGTTGAAAATGAGGACGGCGGCAAGTGGGAGCATCTGCAGAGCCTTGTCGAGAGCAAGGAGCAGTTCGATGTCAAGATCATCGAAGCTGTGAAGGGAGGCTGCATCGCATATCTCGAGGATACGCGCGCATTCATCCCGGCAAGCCAGCTCTCCTCGAGCTATGTTGAGAAGCTCGAGGACTACGCAAACAAGCACATCACGGTTGTCGTGATTACGGCAGACCCGGAGAAGAAGCGCCTTGTCCTTTCTCACCGCGCGATTGAGCAGGAGGAGAAGGAGAAGGAGAAGGCTGCACGCCTCGCCGAGCTCAAGGTCGGCGATGTGCTGGACGGCAAGGTCGAGTCTCTGAAGGACTACGGCGCATTCATCGATCTCGGCGGTGCGACGGGTCTCCTGCACGTCTCGCAGATTTCGAGAAAGAGAGTCAAGACACCGGCAGATGTCCTCAAGGAGGGCCAAGAAGTCAAGGTCAAGATCATTAAGATCGGCGACGGCAAGATTTCCCTTTCCATGCGGGCACTCGAGGAGCCGGACGATCATTTCAGCGGCAGAAACAACACGCTCGAGGAGACCGGCGGCTTCAAGTACGAGGAGAAGACCCGCGCGACGACCAACCTCGGCGATCTGCTGAAGAACATCAAGCTTTGAGTTATACCCGATTTTGGGAATGAGAAACCGTCAGCTTAGGCTGCCGGTTTTTCATATCATAAAACAAAATAGCGGAAAGGAGCACGAAATGGCAGAGAAGGAACTGAGCAAGGGCAAGCAGCTGGAGAAGGAGCTCTGCTGGGAGTATCCGAACATCGCAAAGAAGGCACCTGAGCAGCGGGAAAAGGCGCACGAATTTGCAAAGGGCTATATGGAGTTTCTCGGTGCCTGCAAGACGGAGCGCGAGTGCGTGAACTACGCGGAGAAGCTTCTGCTGGAGGCCGGCTACGAGCGTTTCGATTCCAAGAAGAAGTACAAGGCAGGCGACAAGGTCTTCTCGACCAACCGCGGTAAGGCAATGGCAATCACGGTCTTCGGCAAGAAGTCGATTGCGGAGGGCGTCCGGATTAACGGCGCGCACATTGATTCCCCGCGCATCGATCTGAGACCGAACCCGCTCTATGAGTCGAATGACATTGCACTGTTTAAGACCCATTACTACGGCGGCATCAAGAAGTACCAGTGGGGCACCATTCCGCTCGCGATGCACGGCGTTGTCGTGAAGAAGGACGGCACGACGGTCGAAATCACGATCGGTGAGGATCCGAGCGATCCGGTTCTTTACATCACCGATTTGCTGATTCACCTCGCGAAGCAGCAGATGCAGAGAACGCTCTCCGAGGGACTGCGCGCGGAGGAGCTGAACATTGTACTCGGCACGACGCCCTATCCGGACGACAGTGTGAAGGAACCGTTCCGCCTCGAAGTGCTCCGCTATCTGAATGAAAAGTACGGCATTACCGAGCGCGATTTCGCACGGGCGGAGATTGAATTTGTACCGGCGGACAAGCCGCGCGACATCGGCTTTGACCGCTCGCTGATCGGCGGCTACGGTCAGGACGACAGAGTCTGCGCATATGCGGCGCTGCGGGCACAGCTCGACACCGTAAATCCGGAGTACACGACCGTCACAATTCTCACCGACAAAGAGGAAATCGGTTCCTGCGGCACCACCGGTTCCAAGTCGAATTTCCTCTATGATTACATCTGCTATCTCGCGCAGATGGAGGGTGTCGACGCGAAGGATGTCTTTGCCAAGTCCGCTTGCCTCTCGGCCGATGTGAACGGCGCGTACGACCCGACCTTTGCCGATGCGTTTGAGGCAAAGAACTCGAGCTACTTGAACCGCGGCGTGGTGCTCACGAAGTACACGGGTTCTGGCGGCAAGTTCGGCGCGAGCGATGCGAGCGCGGAGTTCATGGCAAAAGTGATTGATATCATGGACAAGAACGGCGTATACTGGCAAATCGGTGAGCTCGGCAAGCTGGATCTCGGCGGCGGCGGCACGATTGCCGGCGATGTGGCACGTCTCAATGTCGATGTCGTGGATCTCGGCGTTGCGGTGCTCTCGATGCACTCGCCGTTTGAAGTGACGAGCAAGCTGGATAATTACAATATGTACCTCGCATTCAAAGCGTTCTACCCGGAGGCATAAACGCCTCTGCGAGGAAAGAATCAAAAAAAAGGAGTTATAAGAATGAGATTTTCACCGAAAAAGTTGCTGCTGATGACCGGTCTTACGGCGATGGCAATTTCGTTTGCGGCCTGCGGCAAGAAGGATGCGGCTAAGAGCTCGGACGGCAGCGCGGCTGCGGAGAGCACAACCGCAGCCGACGCAAACCTCCCGAAGGAGCCGAAGAACTTCGGTAAGGTTACGCTTGGCAAGTACGAGGGCGTTGAGATCAAGACCCACGATGTCAGCGTATCCGACGAGGAAGTCGAGAGCTACATTCAGAATGTGCTTGAGAACAGCCAGAACCTGACCGAGGTGGATCGCCCGGCGGCTTCCGGCGATACCGTCAACATTGACTACGAGGGCAAGAAGGACGGCGTTGCATTTGACGGCGGCACGGCGAAGGGACAGAACCTGGAACTCGGCAGCCACAGCTTCATTGACGGCTTCGAGGACGGCCTGATCGGCGCGGCGAAGGGCGAGAAGAGAACCTTAAACCTCACCTTCCCGGCGGACTACGGCAACAAGGATCTCGCGGGTCAGGCGGTTACCTTTGATGTCACGGTGAATTCGGTGCAGGAGAAGTCGAAGCCCGAGCTGAACGACGAGTGGGTTGCGAAGACCACGAACAATGCGCAGACCACGGTGGATCAGTACCGCGAGGAGGTGAAGAAGCAGCTGCTTTCGCAGAAGGAAAAGAACGAGAAGAACCAGGAGCTCACGTCGGCGCTGGATGCTGTCATGGCTTCCTCCACGTTTGAGGTCAGCGATGAGGCGAAGAAGTACGAGACCGAGCTGCAGAAGGATCGCATGAACAAGCAGCTCCAGCAGTACGGCCTTACGCTCGAGAGCTACCTGCAGATGACTTCGATGACGCAGGAGAACTACGACCAGCAGATGCAGGCGGCTGGCGAGAATGTCGCGAAGGTCAAGCTGATGGTTGATGCAATCGCGAAGAAAGAGAAGCTGAAGCTGAACGACGAGGCGTATAAGGCGCTTGAGGACAGCTATGGTTACTCGAAGGATATGCTGGTCTCGATTCTCGGCAAGGAGCAGGTCGATCTGCAGGCGAGAGAGTTGCAGGTCGCGAACTTCATCCTCGACAAGGCGACCAAGGTCCCGGCAGGCGCGGATGACACGCAGGCGGCATCCGCCGGGGAATCCGCAGGTGAGACAACGGGCGAGACAGCGGCGAGCGAGGGCAGCGCGGCTGCAGAGAGCACGACTCAGCCGTAAGCGTTCATGAATCAAAAATTATTTTTCTTCGATGTCGACGGAACTCTGGTCGACGACAAGAGCAAGGAGATCCCGCAGAGCGCAGTGACAGCTATCCGGTCACTGCGTGAGGCGGGACATCTTGTTTATTTGAATTCCGGTCGCACGCGCTGTCTTCTGACACATGAGATGGAACAGTTCGGCATCTCCTGCGCTGTCTGCGGCTGCGGGACAGAGATCATTGCGGACGGAGCGGTGCTCCTCGAGCGGCGCATTTCCCGCGCGCGAGGGATAGAGCTTCGGAAACTTCTGACAGAGTTAAAGCTCGACGCTGTACTGGAGGCGCAGGAGGCTGTCTATTTTTCAAACCGCCCGTTTGAAAATGAGGCGCTCATGGAGAAGTTGCTCGCGTTTGTCGGTAGCTACGCGAAGACCGAGGTCAATGCGCTGACGGACAACACCTTTTTGTTCGACAAGTTTTGCGTGCAGACTGTGCCCGGCGGGGAGAAAGATCCCCGCATCGAGACGCTGCTGCAAGCCACGCCGGACTTTGAGGGGATTGCGCGCGGCAGAGGGTTTTACGAGTTTGTGCCGAAGGGCTTTACCAAGGGCAAGGCGGTCAATTTTCTGATGGAGCGCTTTTCGATTGCGGCAGAGGATTGCTATGTCTTCGGCGACAGCATGAACGATCTCACGATGTTTCAGAGTAACGCCGCGCATCGCATCGCGATGGGCGAGCACGACAGAGAATTGGAAGCGTATGCGAGCTATATTGCGGATACCGTCCGGGCGGACGGCATCGCAAAGGCGCTTCGCGCGCTCCACGTATTGGAGAGGTAAGGGAGTTATGCTGCTTCGCGATATCATTGCGGATGTCCGCGCAGCGCAGGACAGAGATCCGGCGGCGCGCAGTTTTCTGGAGGTGCTGCTTCTGTATCAGGGGGTGCATGCGCTGATTGCCTACCGCATTGCGCACTGGTTCTGGAAACACAAGCACTATTTCATTGCGCGTTTCATTTCCCAGTTTTCGCGCTTCATGACGCTGATTGAGATTCATCCGGGGGCAAGGCTCGGCAAGGGCATCCTGATTGATCACGGAACCGGTGTCGTAATCGGCGAGACGGCGGAAGTCGGCGACAACTGCACGATTTACCAGGGCGTGACGCTCGGCGGTGTCGGCACGAAAAAGGGCAAGCGCCACCCGACCATCGGCAACAATGTGACCATCGGTGCGGGCGCCAAAATTCTGGGCTCCTTTGAAGTCGGCGACAACTGCAAGATTGCGGCAAATGCTGTGCTTTTAAAGCCTCTGCAGGCGGATTCGACGGCAGTCGGCATTCCGGCGCGCCCGGTGCGAATCGGCGGCAAGGCGGTCGAGAAGAAGGCACATGCCTACAGCGCAGATCTCGGGGAATTGCAGGAGAAGGTCGAGAGCATGCAACAGCAGATTGACGCCCTGGAGCAGGAGCTCGCGGAGAGCAAAGAGGAGAGCCGCAAGCGTGGCGCCTGAAAAGAATACCGCAGAGGAGGAGACAGCGTATGTCTACCTCCTCCTCTGCGGTGACGGGACTTACTACTGCGGCTATACGGTGGATATGGAGCGGCGGCTGGCGGCACATCGCGCCGGAAAGGGCGCAAAGTATACGCGCGGTCGCGGACTGCTGACCCTTGTCTATCTGGAGCGCCTGCCAAACAAGCGGGCGGCACTCTGTCGGGAGGCGGCGCTGAAACGCTTGCCGCGGAGCAGGAAGGAAGCCTTGTTGCAAAGTCCCGGGAATCTGGCAGGAGGAGAGAATGGAAATCATCTATGAGGACGCCGAAGTGCTGGTCGCGATAAAGCCCGCCGGCGTGGAGAGCGAGGAAGCGCGCGGTCTGGAGCCGGATATGGTGAATCTGGTGCGAAAGCACCTCGCTGTCGGCGGCAAGGGTATCCCCTATGTGGGACTGATACGCCGTCTCGATAAGCCTGTCACGGGGCTCATGCTCTTTGGCAAGACGCCGGCTGCGGCGGCTGCGCTCTCGAAGGAACTGAAGGCACAGAAGACGGAAAAGCGCTACAGGGCGATAGTGCTCGGCAAACCGGCCGAAAAAGCGGGGAGTTTTACGGACTGGATTTTGCAGGATAAGAAGGCGAATCTGAGCCGTATTGTCCCGGCGGGCACGGCGGAGGCGAAGGAAGCGCGGCTTCGCTACAGGGTTCTCCGGAGTAAATTCGTTGCCGGCAAACAGGTGACGGAAGTGGAGATTGAACTGTTGACCGGAAGGCGGCACCAGGTGCGGGTGCAGTTTGCGGCGCACGGCCTCCCGCTCATCGGCGACCGGAAGTACGGCAGCACGATAGCGAAACAGGAGACGCTGTTTTGCTACGGCGGACTCTGCCTGGCGGCGACCGGACTCAGCTTTACACAGCCCAAAACGAGAAAAAAACTGAGCTTTACGATAGAGCCTCCCTTCAAAATAGCTCCTTGAAAAAGTTCAATAAATTCGCTATTATGATACTATAAAGGTGTATTAATGAAAGCAATAGAATCGCCGTCTGCTGTGAACCCTTCCCGAAAGCGGGATATGACATAGAGTGTCAGGAGGAAGCGTATGCATAGAAGAGAAAAGGATGGGTTACGGAGGTTCCTTCTGGAATTAAAAGAAGAGCGACTTGCGGTGGCAGAGGCGGCGCACAGCGGGGCGTCCTGCGACATCGGGCACATCAAAGAGCTGCGTGAGGTTTTAAAGCAAATCAAAGATGTCGGCGAGCACAAGTTTGAGGCGTGTCCGGAATCGGAGCGCTACCTCAATGCGGCGGATCACACCGAAGAGGAACTCGCGGTCATGGAGGACTCGGTCGATTTACTCGACGAAGCGAGTCATCTCGCAGCGGCGGGAGCGGGAAACGAAAACCTCTTTGAGATCAATGAGCTTCTCATGGAGGTCACGGAGAATCTCTGGGCGTTGCTCTAAACTTTGTTTTTTCTTGACAATTAAAAGTGCTACGCGTATGATATTCGCGTAAGAGGGAGTAGCTGGCAGTGCAGAGCACAGCAACCGGAGGCGACATACCCGATGCGAGAGCGTCCGAATCCGGTTAAGGAAAAACCGATGGCAAGACTCTTACCACAGATTAAGCTGTGGTAAGAGTCTTTTTTTGTTGGCTCTGCGGCACAGCGGGAACAGAAAAGGAGAAGAAAGTATGGATTTTTTACTCGAAGGCATCCGGGCTGTCACCTGGCAACAGCTTGTCATGTATGTGGTCGGTATCGTCCTCATCTGGCTCGCAATCAACAAGGAGTATGAGCCGTCGCTCTTACTGCCCATGGGCTTCGGCGCGATTATGGTGAACCTGCCGATGAGCGGTGTTTTGGATCAGCTCGTTCAGGGCAAGGTCCCGGCGGCCGGTATCATTCAGTGGCTCTACAAAGTCGGTATTGAGTCCTCGGAGATGATGCCGCTGTTACTCTTCATCGGCATCGGCGCGATGATTGACTTCGGGCCGCTCCTAAGCCAGCCGTTCTATTTTCTCTTCGGCGCAGCAGCGCAGTTCGGCATCTTTGCGGTCATCTTCGTGGCAGCGCTCCTCGGCTTTGATTTAAAGGATGCGGCTTCGATCGGCATCATCGGCGCGGCGGACGGTCCCACCTCAATTCTGGTCTCGCAGGTGTTGAATTCCGCCTATATCGGGCCGATTGCGGTCGCGGCCTATTCCTACATGGCGCTCGTGCCGATTATCCAGCCCTTTGCGATCAAGCTGGTCACGACGAAAAAAGAGCGCCGGATTCGCATGAGCTATAACGCGAAGGCAATTCCGAAGTTCACCCGGATTGCGTTCCCGATTGCGGTCACCATGATTGTCGGCTTCATCTCCCCGCAGTCGGTCGCACTGGTCGGCTTCCTGATGTTCGGCAACCTCCTCCGCGAGTGCGGCGTTCTGAATACACTCAGCCAGACCGCACAGGATCAGCTGGTCAATCTGATTACACTCCTCCTCGGTATCACGATTTCGTTCAGCATGCGGGCGGAGCAGTTCGTGAATTTACAGACACTCATGATACTGGCGCTCGGTCTTGTCGCCTTTGTCTTTGACACGATGGCGGGTGTGCTCTTTGCAAAACTTGTCAATGTGGTGCTCGCGATTCTTCATAAGCCCCTTATCAATCCGATGATCGGCGGCTGCGGCATCTCGGCGTTCCCGATGTCGTCCCGCGTCGTGCAGAAGCTCGCAAACGAGGAGCAGAAGGGCAACATTATTCTGATGCAGGCGGCGGGTACCAATGTCGCGGGTCAGGTCGCGTCCGTCATTGCGGGCGGTCTCGTGATCAGCATTGTGTCCCAGTACCTCTAAAGAAAAGAGGAGGAGAAGAAAATGAATACAGCGGAAATCGCACTGGAAATTATGGGCAAGGGCATGGGCGGTCTCTTTGTCGCAGCGACTGTGATGATGCTCGCGGTTGCCCTGCTGCAGCGGCTCACAAAGCGCTGAAACGAAGGGCGGCAGCGCAGCGCAGTAGGCAGCCGAGATATCAAGAAAAGTAATGACTGCGTATAAGAAAGCTATGGCGCCGGAATCATTGACAGCAAAGATAGAATCCCCTATAATCCGAACATACCTAGTGAGTTTGAGGGAAGAAACAGAGAGAACAAACCCTCAGTTTGAAGAGAGAAAACCCGAGCGGTTCGGGTTCATGGAGGAATAGAAATGAGCGAGCAGAGAAAGTACAAGTTTGAGACCCTTCAGTTGCATGTCGGCCAGGAGAGCCCGGATCCGGCGACCGATTCGAGAGCCGTTCCGATTTACCAGACCACTTCTTACGTGTTCCGCAATTCGCAGCACGCGGCAGACCGCTTCGGTCTGAGAGACGCCGGCAACATCTACGGCAGACTCACGAACACCACGCAGGATGTCTTTGAGAAGAGAATCGCAGCGCTCGAGGGCGGCTCCGCGGCACTCGCGGTCGCATCCGGTGCGGCGGCAATTACCTACACCATTCAGGCACTCGCACAGGCCGGTGACCACATTGTCGCACAGAAGACCATCTACGGCGGCACCTACAACCTCCTCGCACACACGCTGAAGCAGTACGGCGTCGAGACCACCTTTGTCGATGCGCACAAGCTCGATGAGGTCGAGAACGCAATTCGCCCGAACACCAAGGCAGTCTACCTCGAGACCCTCGGCAACCCGAACTCCGATATCCCGGACAT
The DNA here is from genome assembly GCA_000242235.1 of Stomatobaculum longum. Taxonomy (GTDB): domain Bacteria; phylum Bacillota; class Clostridia; order Lachnospirales; family Lachnospiraceae; genus Moryella; species Moryella longum. The sequence continues at coordinate 432,035 of JH590862.1, read as the reverse complement.
CGACGCGATTGCGGCGATCGCGCATAAGCACGGTCTGCCGGTTGTCGTGGACAACACCTTCGGCACGCCCTACCTGATTCGCCCGTTCGAGCACGGCGCGGACATTGTGGTTCACTCCGCAACGAAGTTCATCGGCGGCCACGGCACCACGCTCGGCGGCATCATTGTGGACGGCGGCAGCTATGACTGGAAGAAGAGCGGCAAGTTCCCGAACATTGCGGATCCGAACCCGAGCTACCACGGCGCATCCTTCGCGGATGTCGCGGGTCCGGCAGCGTTTGTCACCTACATCCGCGCAATCCTGCTCCGCGATGAGGGCGGTGCCATCTCCCCGTTCAACGCCTTCCTGCTCCTGCAGGGCACCGAGACCCTGTCGCTCCGCGTGGAGCGCCATGTCGAGAACGCGCTGAAGGTTGTCGAGTTCCTGTCGAAGCACCCGCAGGTTGAGAAGGTGAATCACCCGTCCCTCGCAGATCACCCGGACCACGCGCTCTATCAGAAGTACTTCCCGAACGGCGGCGCGTCCATCTTCACCTTCAACATCAAGGGCGGCCAGAAGGAGGCGTTTGCCTTCATCGACAACCTGAAGATTTTCTCCCTGCTCGCAAACGTCGCAGACGTGAAGAGCCTGGTGATTCACCCGGCGACCACGACCCACTCGCAGCTCAGCGACGCAGAGCTTGTCGAGCAGGGCATTCAGCAGAACACGATTCGCCTCTCGATCGGAACCGAGAACATCGACGATATCCTCGCAGACCTCGAGGGAGGCTTTGCGGCAGCGAAGTAAAACAAGTGATTGAATCAATTCTCCTATCCCCTCAAAAGGGCGCCGGTTCGTACCGGCGCCCTTTTTCTGTCTCCTCCTCACCTTCCGCGTAATCGTCCGTATCGAGGACTTCCCGTCCGGAGCCGAGCACCTGCGTGTGAAAAACCGTGCCCGCAAGCAAGAGGACAACGGCAAGCGCTGCGAGCACAAAGTGTCTGCGAAGTTTCATAAGAATGCTCCTTTCCTGTAATAAACGACGGCACCAAAGATAGAGTAACACGGTCAGAAAAAAACAAATAACAAAGGAATATTCAGACAACAAGCGCCGGAAAAAGCAAAACATGCGGGGATGCACATGGTATAATGGGCTCAGGAAAAGTCATTTTGACGGTGAAAGCGAGGGAAAACGCATGCAGATTCGTGAGATTCACAGTTTGTATTTCAGCCCGACGGGCGGGACGGCAAAGTATGCAAAGGCCATGGCGGAGGGAGCGGCGGAGGCGCTGGCCTGTCCAGCGGAAATAAGCTCCTTTACCCTGCCGCGGGAGCGGGAGGAAGGGCGTCATTTTTCGAGCGATGAACTTTTGATCATCGGCTCTCCGACCTACGCGGGCAAGCTCCCGAATAAAATCCTTCCGGAATTTCAGGAGAAGCTTCGCGGGGAGCATACGCCTGTTCTTCTGTTTGTGACCTATGGGAACCGGAATTTCGACAACAGCCTTGCGGAGCTTTTGTCCGTGCTCCGGGGAAACGGTTTTCTGCCGCTTGCGGCAGCTGCCTTTGCCTGCCGCCACGCGTTTTCGGATCGCATCTGCCCCGAGAGACCGCGCGCCGAGGAACTCACGGCGGCTCGCAGCTTTGCGGCGCGTGCGGCGGAGGCCTTGAAGACTGCGGAGCGCGCGGCGTTGGAGGCTGTTTCTCTTGCGTTTACGGTGCCGGGCGATGCCGGGGCGCCCTACTATGTGCCGAAGGGCGAGGACGGCGCACCCGCCAAATTCCTGAAGGCAAAGCCGCTCACAGATCTTTCGAAGTGCCTGCACTGCGGCGCCTGTGCGGCGAACTGTCCCATGGGCTCGATTGACAGCTCGGACACCTCGAAGGTTCCCGGCATCTGCATCAAGTGCCAGGCCTGCGTGCGGGGCTGCAAACAGGGCGCCAAGTATTTTGAGGATGCGGCCTTCTTATCCCATGTCCGCATGCTCGAAGAGAACTTTGCGGCGCCGGAGAAGGAGAATCTCTATTTTTCTGTGTTCTGAGAGAAGAAGGGAGATGAGCGCCGTCGTCGCGGGCGATAAAAACAGAATGCGGTGTATCGAGATCCGGAGTGACAGAACGGACAAAGGGAAAGCAGCGCAGCGTGATTGTTGCCGCAGCTTGTGTGTTATGTGTGGCTGTGGGGAAAGGCAGAGAGAGGCTGGGCTATCGGGACAAGGGAGATGTCATGAAGCGATATGGGGGCGGAGACAGCGATAGGATTCCGCTGTCTCCGCGGGAAAGCGCCGAAATGTTTTTCTTTACACCGTCGCGCTTCCGCCGAGGAGGCGCTTTACAAAGCGCTCCAGCACCCGTGCGGTCATGCCCCAGATTAAGGGCGCGGTGTCCGGATAGACGGGTATGGTGTAGTCGCGGACCGCAAAGGGGTAGTTTTTGCCGCCCTCAATGCGGTCGTAGGGAAAATTCTCAATCGGGCGGGCGACAAAGCTCCCCCGATAGTGCTCGGCGCGGTGAGTCAGAAAAAAGGAGAGCGGCAGGGTAAAGACCCGGTCAACCTCGGCGGGTGAAAATGTGCCGCGGTAGTCTTTCAGTTCCGCCGCAAAGGCGTAGACCTTCTGCCCGGCGGGACCGCTCTCTGTGCCGATTTCCCCGAGCACGGTGAGCTGGCTGTCGTTTACAAGGAGTTCTTCCCGCACTTCGCGAAGGGCGGCTTCGAGCGGCGTCTCCCCGTCTTCGATGCCGCCGCCCGGGAGCGCAATATCGCCGGGCTGGTGGCGGAGGGAGAGCGCGCGGCGCTCAAAGAGGATGAAGAGCTCCCCGTCTTTCTCAATCAGGGGGAGGAGGACAGCGGCCTCTCGCTCTTTTTTCTGCGGTGCGGGTGCGCTTTGGAGCGCGCGGCGAATATCATTCGGTTGGAAATGCATGGTAATCCTTTCGGGGTGCTTGACAAAGTAGGGACAGCGGCATAAAATAAAACCAGCTTTCAAATTTGAAGTGCACAGTCGGCGGCAGTGGCCCTCTCGGGTCACATGCCGCCGTTCCTGCTACTGCAGCTGTGACTTGAGTTTGTCGGCATTATAGCACAAGGAGGAGAGACATGAAATTCAAACGTTGGATGGCAATGGCAACAGCGGCAGTGCTCGCGTTCGGCACACTTGCGGGGTGCGGACAGAGCGGAAAGAAGACGGAGAGCACAGCGGCGAGTGCAGAGAGCAGTGCTGAGGCGAGCGGCAAGAAGTTAAAGATTGTCGCGACCATCTTCCCGGAGTACGATTGGGTGCGTCAGATTCTCGGTGATGAGGCAAAGAATGCGGATATCACGCTTCTTCTTGACAAGGGCGTCGATTTGCACAGCTACCAGCCGAACGCCGAAGATATCGCAAAGATTTCCGAGTGCGACCTCTTTCTCTATGTGGGCGGTGAATCGGACGGCTGGGTCAAGGACGCACTGAAGGAAGGAAAGAATCCGGACCGTAAGGTCATCAACCTCCTCGAGGCGCTCGGCAACAACACGAAGGAAGAGGAAGTTGTCGAGGGCATGCAGGCCGAGGAAGAAGAGGGCAGCAAGGACAGCGAGAGCACGGCGGCGAGCCAGGCGGCGGAGAGTCAGGCTGCGGGTGAGAGCACGGCGGCGAGCGCGGAGAGCGAAGAAGAGGAATGCCCGGAATACGACGAGCATGTGTGGCTCTCGCTCCGGAATGCCGAGAGCATCTGTGAAGTCATCACGGAAGATCTGAAGAGCCTCGACAGCGCACACGCGGCAGTCTATGAGGCGAACTTAAAGAAGTACACGGAGCAGCTTGAGTCGCTGGATCAGCAGTACACGGATACGGTCAAGGCAGCGGCCAACAAGACCCTGCTTTTCGGCGACCGCTTCCCGTTCCGCTATCTCGTGGATGACTACGGCATCAAGTACTATGCGGCCTTTGTGGGTTGCTCGGCGGAGACCGAGGCGAGCTTTGAGACCGTCTCCTTCCTCGCAAAGAAGATGGATGAGCTCGGCCTTAAGCATGTCATGACGATTGAGGGCCCGAACAAGAAGATTGCGGAGACCATCATCCAGAATACGAAGGACAAGAATCAGGATATTCTGACCCTGAATTCGATGCAGTCCACGACGGAACAGGACATCGAGAGCGGCGAGACCTATCTCGGCATCATGCAGCAGAATCTGGAAGTTCTGAAGAAAGCGCTGCAGTAAGGAAACGGAATTAAGGCGCGACGGCGCCTGCAACGGAAAGGCAAAGCATGGCACAGCTTCTCTGCCGGGATCTGACACTCGGCTATGACCAGAAAAGCATCTTGGAACACTTGAATTTTGAAGTCAACGCGGGAGATTATCTCTGCATCGTCGGAGAGAACGGCTCCGGCAAGAGCACGCTGATGAAAACCATACTGGGACTGCAGCCGCCGCTCGCCGGCACGGTGGAGCGCGGCGACGGTCTTCGCGCCAATGAAATCGGGTATCTGCCGCAGCAGACCCTGGTGCAGCGCGATTTCCCGGCTTCGGTCGAGGAAATTGTGCTCTCGGGGCGGCAGGGCAGAACCGGTTTCTGGCCGTTTTACAGAAAGGCAGACCGGGAGAGCGCGGAAAAGAACATGGAGCGCATGGGCATCACAGCGTTCCGGAAGCGCTGCTACCGGGAGCTCTCGGGCGGACAGCAGCAGCGCGTGCTGCTTGCGCGGGCGCTCTGCGCGACCGAAAAGATGCTGCTTCTCGATGAGCCTGTCTCGGGTCTCGACCCGAAAGTCACGGCGGATATGTACCAGCTGATTCAGGGGCTGAATGAAGAGGGCATCACAATTATCATGATTTCGCACGACATTGCGGCAGCTGTGCAGTATGCGAGCCATATTCTGCACATCGGCAAGAAAGTGTTCTTCGGCACCAGAGAGGAATATCAGCACTCCCGGCTCGGCGAGTGGTTTTTACAGGAAGAGAGTGTGAACGCATGATGGCTATGGTACAAAAAATTCTCTTTTATCTGCAGTATCCGTTTGTGCGCTATGCCCTCATCGTCGGCGTGCTGATTGCGCTGAGCTCCTCGCTCCTCGGTGTGACCCTGGTTTTAAAGCGCTATTCCTACATCGGCGACGGCCTCTCGCATGTCGCCTTCGGCGCCATGTCCATCGCGACGGTCTTGAAGCTCTCGAACCAGATGGTTCTCATACTGCCGGTCACGATCGTCTGCGCGGTGCTCCTGCTCCGCACGGGCCAGAACAGTAAAATCAAGGGCGATGCGGCCATCGCCATGCTCTCGGTCGGTGCCCTGGCCTTCGGTTATCTGGTCATGAATGTGTTCTCGACCTCGGCCAATCTCTCGGGCGATGTCTGCTCGACGCTGTTCGGTTCGACCTCGATTTTGACGCTGACCAGCCGGGAGGTGCAGCTCTGCGCCGCACTCTCGTTCCTGGTGGTCTGCCTTTTCATTGTCTATTACCAGAAGATTTTTGCGGTGACCTTTGACGAGAACTTTGCGCGCGCCTCGGGGACCGATGCCGGGCGGTATAACCTCCTGATTGCAATCACGGTCGCGGTCATCATCGTGCTCGCGATGAATCTGGTGGGCTCGCTGCTCATCTCGGCGCTGGTCATTTTTCCGGCGCTCTCGGCAATGCGCCTGTTTCACAACTTTAAGAGTGTTACCGTTTGTTCCGCACTGCTCTCGGTGACCTGCGCGCTGCTCGGTATTCTCGCGTCTATCCTCGCGGGCACACCGGTCGGCTCGACCATCGTCGCGGCGGATGCAATCGCATTCGGGCTTTGCTCCCTGATTGCGGCGGTACAGCGGAGGAAGACAGCATGAGAAATAAGAAGTATGTATGGCCGACGGCACTGGCGCTTGTGCTTCTGCTCAGTGCCTGCGGTAGCGCGGACGGGACAAAGAGCCGTGCCGGCGGAAGTCAGACCAAGAGTGTCAATGAGGTGCTCGCGTCGGGGCAACAGGCGGCGGAGAGTCAGAAGGCAGCGAGCGCATCGTCGGAGACCGTCGATGTCACCGCGGCGAGCCGCGTGGTCGAGGAGAGCAGTGAAGCGCCGGTCGACTTAAAAGGCGCAGACGGCACGGACCTCGACCTCACGAAGCTGAGCGCGACCATGGTTTTCTCGGAGGTCTACAACATCATGGTGAACCCCGACAGCTGCATGGGCAAGACCATACGGATGAGGGGACTCGTCGCAATCTATCACGACGAGACCAAGGACACGGACTACTACTCCTGTATTGTGCAGGATGCGACCGCCTGCTGCGCGCAGGGCATCGAGTTCAAGCTGGCGGACAACTACCGCTTCCCCGACGATTATCCGCCGGAGGGCTCGGAAATCACCGTGCGCGGGCGCTTTGATGTCTACAAAGAGGGCGAGTACAAATACGCTGTCTTAAAAGACGCGGTGCTCGAAAAGGTCAATACCGAGAACGAGGGCGAGACAACGGCGCCGTAAGGTACAGACAAACAGATAGAAAAATAAGCTGCGGGACGAAATATTCGTCCCGCAGCTTATTTTTGCGGAAAGCGGTTCGCTTCACATCTCAGTTTCCGAGATTGTCGCGAAGCAGAGAAATCAGAATACTTCCCCAGAGCAACAGCATGTAGACGGACTGTTGGTGGTTCTGTTCAAATCGCTGCAGGGCTTTTAGCTTTTGGTTCCCATCCGTCGCGTTTGGATTTCGGGCTGCAAGCTTTCTACACCTGAAACGCAACACTTCGGACAGGCAGAACAAGAGGCCGGCAAGCGCAAACAGCGAAATTTTCCGGTCGAGCATAATGCAAAACGCGCCTGCCAGAACGCTGAGATTTGCGGTGATGACGCGCACCACAGAGAGAATATAGAGTTGCTTTGCATCGGACATGGCAGAAACCTCCTGTTTCGGTGAAATCAACCGGACGCTTCGAAACGCATTCCGCAAAACAGATCGCTTATTGTTTTCCGAAGAGCATGGTCGCGAGCGAATCCCGCTTTAATTCACGATCCAGTCTCGACTCCAGATCGGCAAGGTAGGCGCGGGTCTGGCAGGGCTTTTGCGTCGCCTCGATCCACTCGCAGCAGTAGCCGCCGGCGGTGCAGTGGTTCACGCGCTCTTCCGGCTCAAAGACTTTCAGAAGGTCAAAGAGTGTGAGCGCGGATAAATCCGCTGTGAGGCGCACGCCGCCGCCCACGCCGCGCACGGCGTGGATGTAGTCGGCGGCCGCGAGCTTTCGTATGATTTTATAGGCAAACTTTTGCGGAATCAGTTCTTCTTCGCAGAGTGCGCGCATGGTGTGCATATCGCCGTCACCGAGACCGCGCAGAATGCGGAGCGCGTAGTCGAGTTCCCTTGAGATTAACAAAACAATCCCCCCTCTTCGTGTGAATCCTAAAAGTATACCGAAAAGGGGGGGAAAGAACAAGCTGTTTTTTTCAGCGCTTCAGTCGTAAGTCGTCTCTACATCCATCGTGAACAGAATCAGAACGAGGCGGAAGATGTAGTAGGCGGGTAGAAGCCGCGCGACCAGAAAGTAAAGCAGATAGCGCGGGCCTCCCGCCGCGCGGAGTGCCTTCGGATCCAGGTAGACATGGTTCTCGTTGTTCTTCGCGTGCAGCGCATAGAAGAAGAGCGCGAGGAAGAGGAGTAGCACCTTGAGGCCGATGCAAAGCAGCGGATCGATGGGCGCATAGGACAAGAGAAGCGCCGTCAGAATGGAAGCAACATAGAGATAAAAGGCGACGAAACAGAGTTTCTTCTGACTTGCCGGACTCATATCGGTTCCTCCTTCCGGAAACGGCTGTGCGCAGCTATTTGTACACGTTTGGTATAGTACAGGAGGGAGAAAAAATAATAAGTTTAAGCTAAGTGTAAGAAAGCTGTCAGAATCAAAGCGATATCGCCACTCAAATGACGAACTCTCCGCGCTTCATGACGCGGGACACGATGTTTACGCCGGTCCGGTAGGGCAGGAACTGAATCGAGGGATAGTGCAGGAAGATGAGGTCAGCCTGCTTGCCGGGGTCTATGCTGCCGATTTCCTTCTCTCTGCCGACTGCCGCCGCGCCGTTTAAGGTGAGCGCCGTGACGACTTCTTCAATCCGCATGTTCATGTAGATACAGCCGAGCGCAATGAGGAGCGGAATCGAATTGCTGAAGCAGCTGCCGGGGTTCAAATCCGAGGCGAGCGCGACCGCGCAGCCCGCGTCAATCAGCTTCCGCGCGGGCGCATAGGGCTCCTTTAAGCAGAAGGCCGTGAGCGGCAAGAGAGTTGCAATCGTGTTGCCCTCGGCGAGGCGGCGTATGCCCTCGTCGGAGGCCTTTAAGAGATGGTCTGCGGAGTGTGCGCCGCAACCCACCGCCATCTCGGCGCCGCCGAAGTCCGGCGCAATCTCATCCGCGTGGACTTTCAGGCGGAAGCCGAGTTTTTTCGCCTCCTGCAGGTACCAGGTAGAGTCCTCGATGTTAAAGACGCCGGTCTCGGTGAAGATATCGGCAAATTCCGCAAGATCCTCTTTTTTGACCTCCGGCATGACCTCGGTCAGCATGTACCGGAGAAACTCGCGCTCCTTTCCCTTCCATTCGGGAAGCACGCTGTGCGGCCCCAAAAAGGTGCGCACCACATCGACCGGGTGGCTTTCGTCCAGTACCTTCATCGCGCGGAGCATGCGGAGTTCGGTGTCCTTATCCATGCCGTAACCGCTCTTGCCCTCGACCGTGGTCACACCGAAGCGGAGCATGGTGTCGAGCCGCTCTTTGCCGACTGCCACGAAGTCTTCGACCGAGGCAGCGCGGGTCGGAGTCACGGTCGCGTTGATGCCGCCGCCCTTTTCCATGATCGAGAGATAGCTCTCGCCCTGCAGGCGCCAGCCGAATTCATCGGCGCGATAGCCGCCGAAGAGAAAGTGGGTGTGGGAATCCACGAAGCCCGGCAGAACCGCCTGCCCGCCCGCATCGATGAGCTCCGCTGTCTGGAAATCCACTTTCTTGTCGAGTTCCTCGGTGCTGCCGACCAGGGCAATGTGTCCGTCTTCAATCAGAACGGCGCCGTTTTTGATGATGCCGACCTCTTTCATTTCGCTGCCGTGCTTTGCTTTGTCGCCGCTGCAGGTCACGAGCTCCGCCGCGCGGCGGATGTAAGTTCGCTTCATTTGCTTTGTCCTCCTCAGAGAGTCAGTGTGCTGTCAAATAAAAACCGCGGCGCAGGGAAACTACGCCGCAGTGAAAACTCAGTGCTTTTCGGTTGCGCGCCGGAATGCCTGCTCGATAAGGCTGTCGCTCGCAATATAGGGCATGGTGATGTGGTCGCTGTCCTTGAACTTCTCGTTGTAAGCCGCAACGGTCTCGATCGAGTGTTCGTTCCGCGCCCAGTTTCTGCGGGACACGCCGACCATGGTATCCCACGGAATCGACTCGCGGATAATCTGATCCGTGAGCTCGCTACCGTCGAGAACCAGGCCGAAGCCGCCGTTAATCGCCTTGCCGATGCCCACGCCGCCGCCGTTGTGGAGCGCAATCAGGCTCATGCCGCGCGCCGCGTTGCCGGCGAAGCAGTGGGTTGCCATGTCAGCCGTGAACTGCGAGCCGTCGTAGATATTGGAGGTCTCGCGGTAGGGAGAATCCGTGCCGCCGGTGTCGTGGTGGTCGCGGCCCAGCATGACCGGTCCGATTTCCCCGTTCCGCACCATCTCGTTGAAGCGGAGCGCAATGTCTCTTCTGCCGAGCGCATCCTGGTAGAGAATGCGGCACTGGGTGCCGACGACGAGTTTATTCTTGTCCGCGTCGCGAATCCAGACCCAGTTGTCTCTGTCCTGGAAGCGGCGGTTCGGGTCTATGATCTCCATGGCCGCGTGGTCGGTCTTTAAGAGATCCTCGTGCTTGCCGGAGAGGCAGCACCAGCGGAACGGACCGTAGCCGTAGTCAAAGAGCATCGGGCCCATGATATCCTCGACATAGGACGGGAAGATGAAGCCTTCGGTCGTGTCGCGCTTATTCTTCGCGATTTCCGGGTTGCCCGCGTCAAAGATGGCCTTCATGAAGGAGTTGCCGTAGTCAAAGAAGTAGGAACCGCGCTCCACGAGCTTCTGAATCAGGTGGAAGTGCTTTGTCAGGGTCTCATCGACCAGTTTGATAAACTGCTCTCTGTCCTCGGCGAGGAGACGCGTTCTCTCTTCAAAGCTGATGCCCTGCGGGCAGTAGCCGCCGTCGTAGGGAACGTGGCAGGAGGTCTGGTCGGAGAGAAGTTCGATCTTCTCGTTGTGATCGACCGCGTACTGCAGGAGATCCACAATGTTGCCGTGGAAGGCAATCGACATGGGCTCCTTCTTCTCGAGGGACTCGTGCGCAAAGCGGAAGGCTTCCTCGGGGGTCTCAGCGACTTTGGAGACCCAGCCCTGGCTGTGTCTGGTCTCGATGCGGGAGTAGTCGACTTCCGCGACAATGCCGACACCGCCCGCAATCTCGACTGCCTTCGGCTGCGCGCCGCTCATGCCGCCGAGACCGCTGGTCACGAAGAGGTGGCCTGCGAGATCGCCGTCCGCCGGAATGCCGAGATACTTTCTGCCTGCGTTCAGGATGGTGTTGAAGGTGCCGTGGACAATGCCCTGCGGGCCGATGTACATCCAGCCGCCTGCGGTCATCTGGCCGTAGCTCGAGCAGCCCATCGCGGTGATGCGGGTCCAGTCCTTTAAGTTATCCGCCTCGCCGACCAAGAGACCGTTTGTGATGATGACGCGCGGCGCCTGCTTGTGGGAGTGGAAGAGGCCCAGCGGGTGGCCGGACATCACAACCAAGGTCTGCTCGTCGGTCAGTGCTTCCAGGTACTTCTTTAAGAGCTGATACTGCATCCAGTTCTGGCAGACCGAGCCGGTCTCGCCGTAGGTCACGAGCTCATAGGGATAGAGCGCAATCTCGGGGCTCAAGTTATTGTCAATCATGACCTGGAACGCCTTGCCCTGCAGGCAGTTGCCGCGGTACTCGTCAATCGGCTTGCCGTGTAAGGGCTCCTTCGGCATGAAGCGGTAGCCGTAGATGCGGCCGTGGGTCAAAAGCTCTTCCATGAATTCGTCCGCGAGCGCCTCGTGGAGCTCTTCCGGAACATAACGGAGCGCGTTTTTCAGCGCGAGCTTTTTCTCGTGGTCGGAGAGCTCGAGGTCTCGCCGCGGTGCGCGGCGGAGCTTCGGGTCGAATTTCGGATATTCGGGGAGCACAGCGTCGAGCTTGATGGTCATGCAAGCGCCGATTTCCTGGTTGGTCATGGGGCACCTTCCTTTCTGCAGATCGTGCAAACACAGTCAGAACTATTTCATGATTGAGACCCAGTATAAATAGGCAGAGTCGAAAAAACGTCTAATTTTGTGGGAACAAAAGAATTAAATTTGACGGTTATGCTGGACTTTGCCGTCGGCTCGCTCCTATAATAAGGGCAGAATGAAAGAGGAGGCAGGGAAGTTGGAGACAATCGAGATTCGGTTTCTGGGCAATCCGGAGATTCGGAGAAACGGAACTCGCGTGAGTTTTCCGTACCGCAAGGCAGAGGCCTTTTTCTACTACCTTGCCTACCGGCAGCGCGCAAGCCGCGAGGAGCTGATTCATTTGCTCTGGGGCGACGAAGAGGAGAGCACCGGCAGAAAAAAACTCAGGGACGCGGTCTATCAGGTGCGGCGTCAGCTCGGCAGCGAGGTGTTGACGAGTCAGGGAAATGCGGAACTCGCCCTCTCCGCGGAGGTGCGGCTCTCGACCGACTTATCGCGCTGTGATGCGCCGTTTCTCGAGCATTTTTTTGTGAAGAACTGCTACGAGTTCGAGGAATGGGCCGAGGGTGTCCGCAGTGAGCGGCAGCGGCAGGACAGTGCAGTCGCCAGACAGCAGTATGAGGCGGCCTATCAAAAGGAGGATGTCGCGGGGATGCAGCGCGCGGCAAAAGTGCTGCTCGCGGAAGACCCGTTTAACGAGGATTTATATCTGGAACTCATGCAGCGCTATGCGGCCTGCGGGCAGCATCACATGGCGCTTCGTCTGTACCGCGACATGGAAAGACTGTTCCGCGAGGAACTCGAGACAGCGCCCTCCCGCGAGGCGACGCAACTGTTTCAGCAGATTTTTACGATGAAAGAGCAGCTGCCGCCGGTCGAGGAGAAGAGCGGCGGTCCGGGCCACATCGGCCGCGAAAAAGAACTGCTCGAAATCAGCGGTTTTTTGCAGGCAGGCAGCACAAAGAGTGTCGCCCTGATTGAGGGCGAAGAGGGCTGCGGCAAGACCGGTTTTCTCGATGCCTGCCGGAAGCTCGCGGAGGGAAACGGGCTGCTTGCGCTCCACGCAATCTGCTACCGTCAGGGCGCCGAGTTTTTCCTGAGTCCGTTCGGCGATATCTTTGAAGAGTTGCGTCAGCTCGCCGCGGAGGGAAAGCTCGGCGACATTTCGGAAGAGGAGACCGCGTTGACGATTGCCGAACTCGCGGGCGGCGTGGAGGAGGAGGGCAGCGGTTATCTCCGCTATCAGGCGGTGGAGCAGCGCCTCCTGGGTCTCTTGCAGACCCTTTGCCGGAGAAAGCGCGTGCTCATCACGATCGATGAAATCCAGTGGATGGATGAAGTGAGCTACCGTCTTCTCCTAAAGTTGTTGCAGAGTCTCGACGCCGCGCAGCTTCGGCTCCTCTGCACTTACCAGGGGCAGGAGGAGGCAAAAGTCGTGCGGGAGCTGGAGCGCCCGGTTCGCGAAGACCGCGTCCGCTTTCTCGCGCTGAAGCCGTTTTCGCGGGCAGAGTCCGACCGCATAGTGCTCCGCGTGTTTCCGGAATTCCGGGAGGCGCCCGAGCGCCTCGCCGCGCTCTATGAGATGACCGAGGGAAATGCCTTCTTTCTACAGGAGATGATTGCGCTGATTCGGGAAAAGGGCTTTGTGCTCCGGAAGACCCCCAAGATTGACCGCCTGATTGCGGCCAGACTCTCCGGTCTCACGGGCGCCGAGCGGGAGGTGCTCTCCTGTATGGCAATCTTTCCGGAAAAAATCAATATGGAAGAACTCGAGTACCTCCTGCCGCACATGAATCGTCTGGAACTGCTCGGATATCTCGAGAGTCTCGAGGGCAACCGGCTGATTCAGGAGCTCACGGTCGGCTTTGAGGTCTGCTATAAGTTTGTGCACCGTGTCTTCCGGGAATATCTCTATGAACAGCAGAGTGCGGGGCGCACGCGGCTCTATCACCGTATGCTCGCCGAGTACTATGAGCGTACCCAGGGCGGGCGCTACGCCGCACTGCCTGTCATTGCGCACCACTGGATGCGCGCCCTCTGCCCGGTCAAGGCCTACGGCTATCAGATTCGCTATCTGCAGGAGTTCTATACGATACTGAATGAGAACTTTCCGATTGTGCACTCGGAGATCACCGATCTCGGCGGACAGTTCGGCGCGCTCGCGGAGGCGGAGAAGATGCTGGAGCTCGCCAAGGAGGTGATACGCCTCGAGGACAATTCGCCCGAAGTGAGCCGCATGAAAATGCAGATGTTATATATTCTCGGGCGGCACGACATCGCGGCCGGACACTACGACAGCGGCGTCGCGGCGATTGAACAGTGCATGATGGCGGCGCGGCGCGGCGCGGACCTGGATATGCTCTTTTCCTGTTATCTGCAGCATATTTTTCACAGCATTCAGACTTCAAACCTCGAAAAAGCGGAGCGTTATACGGCGCTCGGGCTCAAAGAGTCGGCGGAAGGTCACGCCGAGATGCACGCGGCGTTTCAGCGCCTTTGGGGCTGGTGCCTGTTAAGGCGGGGGCGGTTTGAAGCGGCGAACACAGCGCTCCGGGAAGCGCGTAGTGCGTTTGAGGCGCTCGAAGCGGAGCAGGCAGAGAAGTCTCCGAAGTATCGCGCGAGCATTGCGGCCTGCCTTGCCTACTGCGGCGACATTGCGCGGATGCAGGGCAAGCTCGAAGCGGCGCTTGCCGCCTACCGGGACGCAGCGACCATAGGCGGCGTCTCCGGAGAGACAAACGGGATGGCGCAGATTTATTCCGGCATCGGGCAGCTCCTCTATCTGCTCGGGCGGGATGTCGAGAGCGGCGAATATCTGACCCGAGCTGCCGGTATCCTCACAGCGAGCGGCTATCGCTGGGGGCTCGAGCGAACCGAAGGCTACCTCGCGCTGCTTGCAATCCGACAGAGACAGACAGCGGCAGCGGCGGACCACCTCAAAAAGGCCCGCTACATAGCGGAGCGAATCCGGAATCCGGAGACGGAAGAACTGCTTCGGGAAGCGGAGGTTGCGCTTTCGCGTCAAGAGGGAACCGCGCGGACGATGAGGGGTAAGTCCTGAGGAAGACAGTGAATCCGTAAAGAAAACGATTTGCAGGGCGGCTTGCCGCCCTTTTTGTATGCAATTGAGAGGGACAGTCGGCTGGGCTGTCCTATTTTGCGGACACGGACGGATGCGGTGTCACTTTGCGGGAGGCAGAGTAGAGCGGTGATTCCGAAATTTCTCCACAAATATTTCTCTAAAAAAACATAAATAGACGCTTTTTTGACGGGACTTCTGTAGACTGTACTTGAAAAAATTGCTGAAAGCATACAGCTTTGTAGACAGGAGGACATAGAGAGATGGAGAAGATTCTGATTACCGGACAAGATCTGACCGTGAAGCAGATTGTTGCGGTCTGCCGGGAACACGCGGTCGTGGAGCTCTCGCCGGAGAGCAGAGAGGCAGTTCTGGCTTCCCGGAAAATTGTCGATGATCTGGTCGCCGAGAAAAAGGTGGTCTACGGTATTACGACGGGCTTCGGCAAGTTCAGCGATGTCGTAATCAGTACGGACGAGTGCCACGAGCTGCAGAAGAATCTGATTATCACGCACGCGGTCGGTGCCGGTGATCCGTTCCCGGAGGATGTGGCGCGCGGCATGTTGCTACTCCGCGTCAACAATCTCTCGAAGGGTTACTCCGGCATTCGCTTAGAGACCCTTGAGACCATGATTGCGATGCTCAACAAGGGCGTGACTCCGTTTATTCCCGAGAAGGGTTCGCTTGGCGCTTCCGGCGATCTCGCGCCGCTCTCGCACATGGTTCTCGTCATGCTGGGACTCGGCAAGGCTTACTATCAGGGTGAGCTGCTCTCCGGCGCGGAGGCGATGAAGAGGGCAGGCATTCCGGTCGTTGAGCTCTCGGCAAAGGAAGGCCTTGCGCTGAACAACGGCACTCAGGCGATGACTTCGGTCGGCGCACTCGCACTTCACGACGCGACACAGCTCTTAAAGATTGCCGACATTGCGGATGCGCTCTGCTTTGAGGCGCAGAACGGTGTCATGGATGCACTCGAGGACAGAGTCCATGCGATTCGCCCGCACGAGGGTCAGGGCAAGACCGCAAAGAACCTGCGCCGTCTGCTCGCAGACTCGAAGAACACAACCCGCCAGGGTGAGATTCGCGTGCAGGACGCTTACTCGCTTCGCTGCAGCCCGCAGATTCACGGCGCTTCGAAGGACGCGGTGAAATATGTGCAGGGCAGAGTGGACATTGAGATCAACTCGGTCACGGACAACCCACTCATCTTTAAGGAGGACAGAGCCGGTATTTCGGGCGGCAATTTCCACGGCCAGCCGATGGCACTGCCGTTTGACTTCTTAAAGATTGCGGAGGCGGAACTCGCAAATGTCTCGGAGCGCCGCATCGAGAGACTGGTGAACCCCGCATACTCGGCACTGCCGGCTTTCCTGACTCCGCACGGCGGCGTCTGCTCCGGCTTCATGATCGTGCAGTACTCGGCGGCGGCTCTGGTCTCGGAGAACAAGGTGCTCGCACATCCGGCGAGCGTGGACAGCATCCCGAGCTCGGCGGGCCAGGAGGATCATGTCAGCATGGGCACTATTGCGGCGCGCCAGGCAGCGGAAATCGGCAAGAATGTGCGCCGGGTCCTCGCGATGGAGCTCATGGTTGCCTGCCAGGGCATTGACATGCGCGGCAACAAGGGACTGGGACGCGGCACGCAGGCGGCGTATGACCTCGTGCGGAAGGGCTGCGCATACCTCGACGATGACAGAGAGCTCTACGAGGACATCAACTACTGCGAGCGGATTCTCACGGACGGCTCCCTGATTCGGGCGGTTGAGGCTGCCATCGGCGGAGAACTGGAAGTCTGACAAAAGAGCGCCCCGAGGCGCAATCAAACAGAAAAGAGGAGAGTATGGAAGAGACAAAGGTAGGCAGCAAGAAAGTAAGACTGCCAAATTTCATTGAGGCGCTCATTCCCATCGTCGTCATGATGGGACTCATGTTGCTCGGGTTTGTCGGAAAGACGGGCTATACGGATGCGCATATGCCCCTGGTCGTCTCGATTTGCGTCGCCTGCATCATCGGCGGCCTCTGCGGCCACAGCTTCTCCGATATGCTTGCCGGTATGCTGGATCGCTTGAATGCGACGATGGAGGCGATTCTGATTCTCTGCACCGTCGGCATTCTGGTCGCATCCTTTATCATGTCGGGCACCATCCCGGCTGTCATCTACTACGGCCTGGATCTCCTGACCCCGCGGCTTTTCCTGCCGGTCGGCTGCATCATGTGCGCGATTGTAGGCCTTGCCTGCGGTTCCTCCTGGACCGCGACGGCAACCATCGGTATCGCGTTCCTCGGCATCGGCGCGGGCCTCGGCATTAACCCCGCAATCACCGCCGGCATGATTATCTCCGGCGCTTACCTCGGCGACAAGTTCTCGCCGCTCTCGGACACCACGAACCTCGCGGCGGCGGTTTCCGGCACGGGTCTCTTTGATCATGTGACGGCAATGGTCTCCACGACGGCACCGACCTTTGTGATTGCACTGATTCTCTATACGATACTCGGTATCAACATCAACACCGCGGGCTACGACCCGCAGGTCGCGGCGGGTCTGCAGACCGCACTCGCTTCGAAGTTCAACATCAACCCGCTGTTGCTGATTCCGATTATCGTGGTCATCGCAGCTTGCGTGATGAAGCTCCCGGGTCTGGTCGGCATCGCGATTTCGGTCTTCTGCGGCGTGCTCTTTGCGGCGATTTTCCAGGGCATGACCAATATCGGCGATATCTTCAAAACCCTGCACTACGGCATTACGGTCGAGACCGGCAATGAGATTGCGGACAAGCTCTTAAACCGCGGCGGCATGGACCACCAGATGTGGACCATCAACCTGATTCTCCTCGCGGTCGCCTACGGCGGCGCACTGGAGCGCTGCGGCTGCGTCGACGCGCTGTTCGGCGGTCTCAAGAATAAACTGCACTCGGTCGGTCAGCTGGTACTCGCAACCCTGCTCACCTCGCTCTTCTGCGATGCGACCATGTGCGACCAGTTCCTCGGCATCGGTGTTCCGGCGCCGCTCTACAGCGACAAGTACGATGAGATGGGACTTGCGCGCAACATGCTCTCGAGAACCCTCGAGGACTGCGGCACCCTCTGGGCGGTTATGTTCCCGTGGACAGGCTGCGGCGCATATCAGATGGGCGTGCTCGGTGTGCACCCCTTCGCATACTTCCCGTTCGCTTTCGTGAACCTGCTGAACCCGATTTATGCGGCAATCACGGCTTTCCTCGGACGAAATGTCTTCTGGGCGGACGGCGCGTATACCAATATCTTCGGCAAGACCACCATGCATAAGCCGGCGGGCGCACCCGAAGAGGCACACGAAGTTGCAATGAAGAATCTCGAGAGACTGCGCGCGGAGGGCAAGGCACCGAAGGTCGGCAAGTAAGTTGCCCCTGCTCCGCAGAGAGGCGGAGCGATCAGACAAATCAAGACAGAAAGGAAAACACATGCTTCCATGGGAGAATGAGGGAGGCGTCGTCTATACGGCGCGGGAGTTGCGGCCCCGAAAACGCTGGGTCACTTACGGGGGTTACTGCCTTGCGGTACTCTTACTCGCGGCGGGCCTTCTGACCCGCTACCGCATCGCCCTGCTCTTCGGCGCCCTTTACCTCTTGGCGCTCCTCATGGACAAGCAGGTGGTTGTGAGCGAAGAGGGAATCGAGCAGTTCTACCAAATGCGCATCACGACGCACTACGAGTGCTATCCCTGGAACGAGATCGATACCGTGGTCCTCGAGGACAGGGGGCATCCCACACTCGCAGCCTTATATTTTAGACGCGGCGACAAGACAAAGCGGCTCTTCTTTGACAAGGAGGACGCAGAAAAAATCCTCTTGCTCGCCCGCAAACAGAATTCCGCGATGCGCATAGAGCGCGTGGAGAAAAAGTAAAGAGGGAAGAGCGCCCGGCGTGCCGGGCGCTCTTTTCTTTCGCCTTGCGAAAGACTACAATACACATAGAGAGTAAAGGTGCGACATACAGGGACAGGGCAGAGCGCGGCTTCGAAGGGCTTGCACCCGCACTGTCGCAGTGCGGTTTCGCAACGACGGGTCGGTTTTGGACATCTTTTCAGTCGAACGGAGGAGAAACAAGATGAAAGTGAGGAAGAGAACCGCAAAGGATTACCGCGTGAGCCGCTGGAGCGGCGGGGAGACCAGAGAGTTTTTGCTCTTCCCGGATGGCGCAAGCTATGCCGGCCGGGATTTTCTCTGGCGTGTGAGTTCGGCGACCGTAGAGCTCGCAGAGAGTGACTTTACGCCGCTGCCGGACTATCGGCGCTTTCTGACGCCGCTCAGCGGCGCACTTCGCCTCTCGCAAAACGGCGGCGCCTTCCGGGCGCTCGGCGCGCTCGAGGTGCTCGAATTCGACGGCGGGGCAGAGACCAAGTCCCGCGGCGAGGTGACGGACTTTAATTTGATGCTCCGGAAGGGAGAGGCGACCGGCGGTATGACAACGGCCGTGCTGGGAGCGGGAGAGAGTTGCCGACTCGCCGATTTGTTCCCGGCGGAAGCGGCAGAGAGCGATGCCCTTCTGCTATATTGCTATGCGGGGGCGGCAGCGCTCCGGCGCGCGGAAAAAGAGTGGGTCGCCGAGGTCGGCGCCTATTTGCTGCTCTCGCCGGAAGAAGGAGAAACCGCGGGACTTCCGCTCGCCGATACAGAGCTGTTGGCGGTCGCGGAACATACGATTCTTGCCTTTGCGTGGATGCGGCAGCATTGAGTGCGCAGAGTAAAGAAGAAATAAAAAGAAAAGGAATAAAAGCAATGAGAGAAATTTTCGAGAGAAGAAGTGTGAGAAAGTTTGCGGCGCGGGAGGTGGAAGCGGAAAAACTGGAGGCAGTGCTCCGCGCCGGAATGGCGGCGCCCTCCGCGGGAAATCAGCGACCCTGGGAGTTCTATATCGTGAGAGACCGCGAGAAGCTCGAGGCCCTGTCGCAAATCAGCCGCTATGCGGGACCGGTCGCCGCGGCGCCGCTCGCAATTGTCGCGGTCTGTGACCCGGCGGGCAAGCGCTTTGCCGAGGTCGCACCGATCGACATGGCAATCTGCACCGAACATCTCTGGCTCGGTGCCGTCTCCGAGGGACTCGGGGGTGTCTGGATCGGCGTGTATCCGTTTGAGGATCGCGTGAAATCGGCCAATCGGATTCTGGGAATTCCGGCGGGACAGTTTGTGTTCTCCGTTCTTCCGCTCGGCTATTCCGCGGAGGAAAAAGCGCCGGAGGACCGTTTTGATCCCGCGCGCATCCATGAAATGTAAGCAAAAATATATGAAGCGATAAGGTTTAAAACGGCTAACACGTGTGGAATACATAAGTATAAAATCTAAAGGATTTCTAAACAAATATTGAAAAACAGAGGGAATTGTACTAATCTGACAAATGTTTATCAATCCCGTTTGTCTGGGATTGTAAGTTTCTGGAAAGGGAGGAACAGTTATGGCAACATTTATGATTGGCCTCGCGATTCTGGTCTGCGGCGGATTTTTGTACGGCTCATTTTGCGAGCGTGTTTTCGGCCCGGATGATCGCGAGACCCCGGCTTATGCAAAGCAGGACGGTGTGGACTATGTCCCGATGCCGACCTGGAAGAATGCGCTGATCAATCTCCTGAACATCGCAGGAACCGGGCCTATTCTCGGACCGATTCAGGGCATTTTGTTCGGACCGATTGCACTCATCACGATTCCAATCGGCAATGTGATCGGCGGCGCTGTGCACGACTATTTTGCCGGTATGATCTGTACACGCGACGGCGGCATTCAGATGCCGGACATGGTCAAGAGATATACGGGCAAGACTGTATTCTGGATTTACGATGTCTTCGTATGTGTTCTTCTGCTTCTGGTCAGCACGGTCTTTATCTATACGCCGGGTGACATCACGGCGACACAGGTTTTTGGCTTTTCTGGCAATGCGACGGATCCGAAGACCTGGATTATTTACGGCGTGATCTTCGTCTACTACTATATCGCGACGGTGTTCCCGATTGACAAGATCATCGGCAGAATATATCCGATTTTCGGAGCTGTTCTAGTATTTTCAGCAGTCGGTGTTTTCGGCGCTATGCTCATCTTCCACTATCCGATCCTGAATGTCTGGGACAGCTGGAACACCAGTGCATTTGCGTACGGTGACTACTTCTTCGGCAGAGGGGAGATGGTTGCTTTTGGTCACTTTGTGCCGATCTTTTTTGTAACAGTCGCCTGTGGCATTCTTTCAGGTTTCCACTCGACACAGACAGCCCTGATTGCGCGGACCTTGAAGAGTGAGCGCGAGGGCAGGATGACTTTCTATAACATGATGATTGTAGAGGGCTTCATCGCAATGGTCTGGGCAGCTGGCACCATGGCGCTGATTCAGATCGGCGCGGCCGATGGGGGCCTTACGATGAAATTTGATGGCGGGACGCTGAAGTACTTCCAGCAGCTTTCCGACGGCAGCATGAAGGCAATTTCGGCAAGCTCAGTGGTCGGCGTTCTATGTCGCAAGGCGCTTGGACCGGTCGGCGGTGCCATTGCGCTGGCAGGCGTCATTGTGCTTCCGGTGACTTCCGGTGACACGGCACTCCGCGCACTGCGCCTTACGATTGCGGATACCTTCCACATCAAGCAGGATAACAACGCGCGTCGCCTGGCGCTTGCCACGCCGATTTTTGCGCTGGTGCTCGGTATTCTGGTCTGGTCGAAAGTAGACGCAAACGGATTTAATCAGCTCTGGAGATATTTTGCGTGGTCGAATCAGGCGATGGCAGTCTTTGCATTGGCAGCGGCAGCGATTTACCTTTTGGTTGAGAACAAGGGGGTGTATGTCTGGATGCCTCTGGTTCCCGGTATCTTCTATACAGTTGTTTGCGGTAGCTACATTCTGAATGCGAAGATTGGTTTGAATCTCCCGTGGAATGCGGCATATATCGGCAGCATTCTGCTTGCGGTGCTCTATACCGTCGCAATTTTTGTGCGAGGCAAGAGACCCGCAAATACCCTTTGACAGTAGAAAGAGGTCCGGCATTGCCCGGGCCTCTTTTTTTCGGATTTTGAGACGAAGAGAGGAAAAGAGATGAGAGAAGAAAGTCTGGATTTTTTGCGCGCCGAGGGGGTCTCGGCGCAGCTGCTCGATGAAGTGCTCGCGTTTCGCAAGTACTACAAGCTGGAGGAAGCCGAGGCGGCGCGCGTGCCGGTGCCGCTCTATCCCTACTACGGCCGGGAGGTCTGGGAGGAGGCTATAGGCGCTCTGCTCGCGGGCGAGCATCTGCTCCTCACGGGCGGCAAGGCGAGCGGCAAGAATGTGCTCGCGGAGGGACTGGCGGCTGCTTTCGGGCGCCCGCTCTGGGACATTTCCCTCTATGTGAACGCGGATGCCGCGAGCTTAATCGGGACGGACACCTTCCGGGACGGCGAGGTGCAGCTTCGGAAGGGGCCGGTGCTCCGCGCGGCCGAGTGCGGCGGTTTCGGCGTGCTCGATGAGATCAATATGGCGAAAAATGAGAGTCTCGCGGTGCTGCACGCGGCCCTCGATTTTCGCCGCGTGATCGATATCCCCGGCTATGACAGAGTACAGCTCCACGAGGCGACCCGCTTCATCGGCACGATGAATTACGGCTACGCGGGCACGCGCGAATTGAACGAGGCTCTTGCCTCCCGCTTCCTCGTGATTCAGATGCCGGTGATTCCGGAGGCCGATGTGCAGCGCCTATTGCTTGGCAAATATCCGACGCTCCGCCCCGAATATGCGGCGCAGTTTGCGGCACTCTTTGACGAAATCCGAAAGAAGAGCGAGAGCGGCGAGATCACCAGCCGCGCGCTGGATCTCCGCGGCATGATTGCCGCAATCGGCATGATGGCGCGCGGCCTTTCGCCGGTGAGAGCGCTGCGCCTCGGCGTCGTGAACAAGTGCTTTGACAGCTACGAGCAGACCCTGGTCAGCGATCTCGTCGCAGCGCGGCTGCCGGAGAGCCTCGAAGCGGGCCGTATTTTCGCATGAAACTGAACGAATTCGAGAAGCGGCGCGCCGCAAATCTGATCTGGAATGCCGCGGGCAATTACGGCATATCCCCGGGCTTTCGGATGTATGACGCAAAGGGGAGAGCGGATCTCTACTGGAACAGCATCATCGGCGCCGCGCACCGCTACTATGACTGGGACAGGCTGATGGAATTTTATCAGAGCTTTCATGAGACCGTAGACCAGGGCGTCTATGAGAGCTTGTTCTGGCTCGCGCTCGAGAACAGCACCTTTGAGAAGATGCGCGTAGAGCGCCCGGCCGCGGCGGTGCTCCGCGAACACTATGCGAGGGAACAGCTGAAAAATTTCATGCCGAGCATCGCGGAGAGTCGCGAGGGCTGGATACTCGAGGGACATTACCGGACGGCGCTCGGCGAGGATTCGGGACTGCCGGACCTCGTGGACAGGAAACTCTTAAAGGCCTTGGAGCTGCCGGGAGATCTCGACACGGAGGCGTGGATACGGGAAGTCGGCAAGACCCTCGCCCACTATTTTACGTATTTGCCGGGCGCACCGGCCTCCGCGCAGAAGCACAGACGCTTTGCGCTGCCGAAGTTTGTCTTCCGGAAGCGGCGCACGGCGGAGGAGGCCGAACCGCTGCAGCCGAATGTGCGGCGACTCGCGATGGGATTCGGCGAGGCGCTGCCGAAAGAGGGCAGCGAGACGGGCATAAAAAACTTCGGCGAGCGCTACCAGGAGAAGACCGAGGCGCAGCTTTGGCAGTATATTCACGACTACTTCGGCGCGCCGCTCTACGAAAAAGCAAAGGAGCGGGAACTTGCGGCCGAATTTTGTACGGGAGCCCACGCGGGGAGTCGCCTCTATCTGACCGACGGGCGACTGTCGAAAGAAGAGCGCGACAAGCTGAAGGGCTTTCCGAAGCGCATGCGCCGCGAAATGGAACTGCGCTATGAAAAGACAAAGCGCGCACACGAGGGCGACCTCGCGCGGGATCATGCGGCGGTCACGGAGCTCAGGGAGCGCCTGAAAAATGCGCTGCAGCAGCTCCGCGACCCCGAGGACATTCCGGGCAAAGCCGGGCAGCTGATTCCGGGGCGTCTGTACCGCGCACTCTGCCTGAACGACAACCGGATTTTTGCAAAGCGGCTGCCGGGCGACGAGAGCCGGGTGAGTGTGGACATACTCCTCGACGCGAGCACTTCGCAGGAACAGAGAACCGAACTGGTCGCGCGGCAGGCTTACATTCTGGCCGAGAGCCTGAGCGCCCTGAAGTTACCGCTTCGCGTCTGGGGCTACCTCTCGATGAGCGGCTACACGGTGCTGACCCGGTATCTCGACTATGGCGAGCGGGGCAAAAATCAGAAGATTTTCCGCTATTTCACAGCGGGCGCGAACCGGGACGGTCTCGCCTATCGCGCGGTCTGCGGTCTCATGGAAGAGCATCCCGCCGAGCGGAAGATTCTGATTGTCTTAAGCGATGTGAAGCCGAATGATATTGTGAAGATACGCTACGAAGGGCAGGACCTCGCTTATAGCGGCAAGGCTGCCATCGAGAATTGCGCCGAAGAGCTCAGGCAGGCGCGGGGGAAGGGCATCACACCGCTCTGTGTCTACACCGGAGATGAGGCCGGGATAGCGGATGTACAGCGGATTTTCGGACAGAACTTCGTGAAGATCAATTCGCTGAACCGCTTTGCGGCGGCTGCGGGGAAACTTCTGGAAGGGGCGCTCTCGAATCCTGCTTAGCGAGGCGGAGTTTTCGTCGGATCTGGTTCAGGCGCCGCTCGAGATAGCCGCGATTTATGTACTCGGCGAGCACGTACTGGTCGAGCGCCGGGACGGTGCAGGCGTAGAAGCCGAGACGCTCGCGGTAACTTTCGAGGAGGCGCTTCGGGAGCACCATATAGGCGACGCGCATCGAGGGCGCGAGGGTCTTGGTAAAGGTATTGAGGTAAATCACAGAGTCGTTGGAGTCCATCGCATAGATGGTCTCCAGCGGCTTTTTTTGGAGCGAAAACTCGGAGGCATAGTCATCCTCCACGAGAAAGGCAGTTCTCTCCTTGGCCCAGCGGAGATATTCAAAGCGCTTTGCGGCGTTTGCGGTCACACCGCTCGGAAAGCTCTGGTAGGGCGTCACATGAAGGAGAGCGGCACGGGAGGAGGCGAGCCCATCGGCACTCACCCCGTAGGCGTCGAGCGGCAGGAGTTCGTAGGGGCGGGCATAGGCACTGTAGACAAGGCGTATCTTCTCATAGGACTGCGCCTCGATGCCGTAGAGTGCCGCGCGGGGCAAAAGCTGGGCAACCAGCCCGTAGAGGTACTCGGTGCCGGATCCGATTACAATCTGCGCGGGCTCCGCCTGCATGCCGCGGTAGCGGAGCAGATAGGCGCTGATTGCCGCGCGGAAATGAAGTACGCCCTGGTTTTCGGGGCGCGCGAGGAGCTCGTTCGGGAAGCGGAGCAGCACATCGCGGACAATGTGGGAGAAGGGCGTAAAGGGGAAGTCGGCCGATAGATCGCCGAGGGAGGCGTGCGGTGCGGCGCTCTCGGTTTCGGAGGTCGCGGGGGCGGAAGTTGCGATTGCGTCCGCAGATTGAAAGTCCGCTGTCGTAGCCGGAGTTACACTGCCGTTTTCCGGAATCGCGAGTGCGGAGACAAAAAAGCCGCTCCGCGCTTTGACCTCGAGATAGCCCTCGTCGAGCAGGGCCGCGTAGGCGTTGCCGACGGTCGAGAGACTTAGACCGAGGTGCTCTGCGAGCGCGCGCTTGGAAGGCAGGCGCTCGCCGGGAAGCAGTTTCTTTGCGAGAATGTCGCGCCGGATGGCATGGTAGAGAAAGCGGTACTTTCGCTGCTTTCCGCGCGCGTCCATGAAGTAAGTGAGCATGAGAGCCTCCGTTCAAGCTGCTGTGATTTCATCATCTGATATGATTTTATCGCAAACTGATATTATAAAAAATATGGAAACTGAATCTTTTTTATATCCAGTTTTGCGCTACAATCGTACTCATCGAAACAAAGGGGGATGATGTCATGACAGGACAAAAGACAGCAACAGCGACAAACACAGATCAGAGACTTCATAAAATCGTATTGACAGGACTCATGGCGGCGCTCTGCTATGCGGCCTTTGCGTTTTTAAAAATTCCGATTCCGACGCCCGGCGGCGGCATGGTGGCACTGCATGTCGGCAATGCCTTCTGCGTGCTCGCGGCGCTCTATCTCGGCGGCGTGTACGGCGGTCTTGCGGGTGCCATCGGCATGACGATTGCGGATTTAATGGATCCGAAGTATGTGACCTCCGCGCCGAAGACCTTTTTGCTCAAGTTCTTAATCGGTCTCATTGCGGGCTTCATCGCGCATAAGCTCGGGCACATTACGGAAGATCACGACAGAAAATATCTCTTTTTCTGGACGCTCCTCGCTTCGGCGGTCGCGCTCGGCTTCAATGTGATTGCGGACCCGATTGTGGGCTATCTCTATAAGACCTATCTGCTCGGCATTCCGCAGGATGTGTCGAAGATTATGGCGACCTGGGCGGCCGGTGTGACCGCAATCAACTCAGTCGCGGGCACCGTGGTCGTGGTCATTGCCTATGCGGCGCTGCGTCCGGTTCTGAAGAAGGCGGGACAGTTCTTCTACCTGGGGTAAAGATGTGCGGCGCTTCGAAACAAGAAAGCGGGGCGCGGAAACAGAGAGGTGTTACTTCGGGCTGCGGCAGATTGCCGCAGCTTTTTTCTTGTTGTCAAAGCGGCAAAAACAGGCTATACAAGATAGAAACGGCGAGACAATGAGGAGGGACGGAATGAAACGGGTTTATCTCTTTGATGTGGACGGAACGCTCTGGGACAGCGCGCGGGTGGTCACGGATTCCTGGAACGAGGTATTGAAAGAGAGACGGGGGAGCGGGACACTCACGGTCGATGACATGCACAGCTTTATGGGGCACACGATGGATGAGATTGCGGTGCGCATTTCGCCGGACGCAGACCCCGAGGAGCAGAGAGACATTATGGAGGCCTGCATGCGCCATGAGATTAACTATCTGGAGTCACACAGCGGTTATTTTTATCCCGGGGTGCTGAAGACGCTCCGCGCCCTTCATGAGAGCGGCAAGGAGCTCTACATTGTCTCAAACTGCCAAGAGGGCTATATCGAGTCCCTGCTCGAAGCCGGAAATTTAAGCAGCGGAGAGGACGGTGTGATTCGCGATTTCATCTGCTACGGCGAGACGAGACGCCCGAAGGGAGAAAATATAGAGCTGATTCTCGAGCGGAACGACCTTAGCCCGGAGGAGGCCGTGTACATCGGGGACACCGAGATGGACCAGGCCGCGGCTGCGGAGGCCGGCGTCGATTTTTATCATGTGCGTTACGGCTTCGGACGAGTTCACGGGGCGCTCCGCGAGCTCGACTCCCTCGAAGAACTCCTGGAGGACTGAGTCCGGGAGCAAAGTGAGGCTTGTCAGAAGAGAGGCAGTCTGCTATGCTGAATAGGCATTTTGGGCTGTCGCCAAGCGGTAAGGCAAAGGACTTTGACTCCTTCATTCGACGGTTCGAATCCGGCCAGCCCAGGCACGCAGCGGGAGCGCAAGCTCCCGCTGTTTTTTTCGGAGTTTATTTTCTTTTTCGCAGACGGCTCTTATAATACTGCTGTCAGGCAACTGTTTTGAAACGAGGTAAGAGACATGTATCTGGAAAAAATCAACAGCCCCGCGGATCTCAAAAAATTGAGTATCGAAGAAATGACGGAGCTCGCGGCCGAGATGCGCGAGGCACTCATCGTCCGCGCGAGCCGTCACATGGGACATGTGGGGCCGGATCTCGGGTTTATCGAGGCGACGATTGCGCTCCACGCGGTTTTTTCCTCGCCGGAGGATAAAATCATCTACGACATCTCCCACCAGACCTATCCGCACAAAATGTTGACCGGGCGGCGGGAGGCTTACACGGATCCCGCGCACTACGACGATGTCTCGGCTTACTCGAATCCGAAGGAGAGCCCGCACGATTTCTTTGAACTCGGGCACACCTCGGTCTCGATCGATCTTGCGCTCGGTATGGCGAAGGCCAGAGAGCTGCTCGGCGGAACGGAGAAGGTGATTGCTGTCATCGGCGACGGCTCGCTCTCCGGCGGCGAGGCGCTCGAGGGCCTCAACACCGCGGGTGAATTTAAGGGGCAGTTTCTCATCCTGGTGAATGATAACCAGATGTCGATTGCCGAGAATCACGGCGGGCTCTATGCCTCGCTGAAGGCGCTCCGCGAGAGCAACGGAACTTCCGAGAACAATTTGTTCCGCGCGATGGGGCTCGACTACCGCTATGAGGCGGCGGGCAATGACATCGGCGCGCTGATTCGGGCGCTGAACGCGGTGAAGGACTTAGACCACCCGGTCGTGCTCCACATCAATACCCTTAAGGGCAAGGGCTACGGTCCTGCGGAGACCCGGAAGGAAGAGTTCCACTGGCACTTCCCCTTTGACCGGGAGAGCGGCGAGACCCTGCCGGACTTCCGCTTTGAGGGCGAGAGCTATGAGGAGGCGACCGCGGACTTTCTCTTACAGGCAGCGGCTGAAGATCCCGCCGTACTCGTTTTGACTTCCGGCGTTCCAGGCACCGTCGATTTAACGCCCGCGCGCCGCGCTATGCTCGGCGCGCAGTATCTCGATGTCGGCATTGCGGAGCAGACGGCGCTCGCCATCGCCTCGGGCGCGGCAAAGCGCGGGGCAAAGCCGGTCTATTTTACGGAGGCAACTTTCTTACAGCGCGCCTACGACCAGCTGGTTCACGATATTTGCATCCAGAAGAGCCCGGTCACGATGCTGCTCGGCAGCGCCTCGCTCTTCGGTATGAGCGATGTGACGCACAGCGGCGTACTGGCGCTCCCCATGCTTTGCAATATCCCGGAACTCATTGTGCTCGCGCCGACCTCGGTCGAAGAGTACCTGAGCATGCTCCGCTGGTCCCTGAAGCAGAGAGAAAATCCGGTCGCGATCCTCATTCCCTCCACCGAACTTTGCCACGCGACAGGTCCGGTACGGGAGAGCTTTTCGCTGCCCGCGCACTATGAAATTGTGAGCCGCGGCAGGGAGGCAGCGATTCTGGCGCCCGGCGACATGCAGGCGCTCGGCAAAAAGACAGCCGCTCTCCTCGAAGAGAAGTACGGCCTACGCCCGACCCTCGTTAACCCCGGGGTGGTCTCAGATCTCGATGAAGCGTTGCTTTCGTCGCTTCGGGAGGACCACCGCACCGTTCTGGTGCTGGAAGACGCTCTGCTCTCAGGCGGCTTCGGGGCGAAAGTGGCGAGTTTTTACGGAGACAGCGAGATGAAGGTAGTACTCCGCGGCCTCCCGAAGGCCTTTTATGATCGCTACCGCATCTCGACGCTCTTAAAAGCAAAGGGTATGACGCCCGAACAGCTTGCGGAAAGCGTTGTCGACGCAATCGGAAAGAACTGAATTTGACAGGAGGCGGGATGAAGCGCTATATCTCGGATTTACATTTTTTTCACGACAACTTAAACCGCGAGATGGACTGCAGGGGCTTTGCCTCGCTCGAAGAAATGCACGCGCATATGATTGCCGTCTGGAATCAAACCGTGTCGCCGAAGGACGAAGTATTCATCCTCGGCGACTTCTCCGTGGGAAAGGCCGAGGAGACCAACGAAATCGTGCGTCAGCTGAAGGGAGAACTCTATCTGCTTCGAGGGAACCACGACTACTACCTCAAAAAGAGTGTCTTTGATCGCAGCCGCTTCCACTGGATTCAGGACTATGCGGAAATCCACGACGAGGGGAGAAAGGTGATACTCTCGCATTACCCGGTTTTTTGCTACAACGGGCAGAACCGGCTGACCGCAGAGGGGGAACCGCGGAGTGTCATGCTCTACGGCCATCTGCACGATACCTTCGATGAGGTGCTCGTGAACCGCTTCATCGCGGAGACAAGGGCAGCAAAGCGTCCGCAGAGAGACAGAGAGACAGGGGAAATCCTCGAAAAGGACATCCCCTGTCTCATGATCAACTGTTTTTGTATGTTTTCGGAGTACCGTCCGCTCGGCCTTCTCGAGTGGATCGAGCTTGACCGGGCGCGGCGCCTCAGTGCGCTGCAACGCGATAGCCGATAATCATGCCGTTTTGCTCGGCGTAGAAGCAGTCAAGGCCGCCGGCCGGTCGCACCTCGACCGAAGCAGACTGAAATGCCTCCCGAATGGCACTTGCGAGTGCCTCGGCGACCGGCTGGTTCAGGCAGTGCACAATCACGACTTCCTGAACAGCTCTTCCCTTTTCCCTGAGGTCTTGGACAATACTGTCCAGGACCTTTTTTGTGCCGCGAACCTTGCCCTTGATTTGTATGGTTCCCTCGGGGCTTGCGATGCCGACGCCCCAGAAGCCGAGCGTGTTCGCAAGAAAACCGGTCAGGCGGCTCATGCGCCCGTTCCGAATCAGATTGTTAAACGAGGAGAGCGCATAGACAATAAAGGTACGGTCTATGAGGGTCGGAATGCGGGAGATGATTTCCGCGTAATCCAGGCCGTCCAGAATCATGCGCGCGGTCTCGCGGATTAAGAGCATAATCGAGGGACCGTCCGTCCGCGTGTTAAAGACGGTGATGCGTTTTCCCGGTTCCTCTTCCTCGACCATGAGGCGCGCGGTCTCGGCACTCTGAAAGCTGCCCGAGAGCTCGGAGGAAATGGTGAAGGCAATCACATCGCCGGGTTTCCGAAAGGCCTCGGCAAAGGCAGCCGGAGAGGGGCAGGAAGTGCGGGCGGTCTTGCTCTTTTGCAGGTCCGCCATCATCTCCGGAATCGAAACGGTTCCGTCGTCCACATACTCCTTTTGATCGGTATAGAGGTAAAAGGGGACGCTCTGGTACAGAATATCTTCGCGCTTTTCTTCAAAGCGTATGTCGTCGCAGCTGGAATCGGTCACGATATTCCACATAGCAGACCTCCTGAAAACAATGTCATCGGTGAATTTATTATAGCGCGAAAGCAGTATGTCGTCAAAACGGAAGCTGTCCGGAAATCATTGCGGAGTTCTTACGAAATAAGGTCGATTTAATGACTTCTATTGACCCGAAGTGTGCGCTTTTTATGATAGCGCTGTCAATTGCATTTTGCTTTTGCCTGTGCCGGGGCGCAGGCCGGAAAGAGGGGAGTCTCATTTATGAAGACGAAGGAAATGTTCGGAACGTTTGCGCGCCGCCTTGCTGCCTGCGCGATGACAGCATCGCTCGCGGCGCTGAGTTTTCCGCGCAGTGCATTTGCGGCGGGCAATGCAAAGCTGTCGCTTCGTCACTTCACGGCGGGAAGCGGTGTTGCGGTGTTGGGAGATGCAAGCGTGCAGGTATTCCTCACGAGTGCGCCGGGCAGCTATTCGCTGGAAAGAAACGGCGAAAAGCAGGAGATTCGTTTGGCGACGCTCTCGGATGCAGTGCGCGCGCAGTACGGCGTGGACAGCGCGTACGCGAGCTAGGCGACCGTGAACCTCTACGGCAATGGCGCGGCGAAAATCGATGCCTTGCGGACGGCACGAGCTATTTTGTGAAGGAGGACACCGCCAATCTTTCGAGTGCCTACGCGAGAGAGCTCTACTACTTCGGCAATCAGGGTTCGGGTTCCGCGCATGCGGAGACCGAGGCGGTCAGCGTTGACCACAGAACGGGCGGGACCCCGGTCGTGATTTGAAAGACATGGGATGACAGCAACAATGTCTCGGCACGTCCGACGGAGATCAAGGTTCGCTTCGATGCGCTGGATGCGGAGCAGAATGTGATTCCGGGTAAGTCGAGAATTGCGACTGTCCGGCCGAATGCGGACGGACAGTGGTACTTTGTCGAGGGCCTTCACCAGCTCGAGAAAGCGACGGACACGAATGCGGTGCGCGCTTCGCGCTCCAACGCC
This sequence comes from Stomatobaculum longum, assembly GCA_000242235.1. Lineage (GTDB taxonomy): Bacteria > Bacillota > Clostridia > Lachnospirales > Lachnospiraceae > Moryella > Moryella longum. Next base: position 400,902 of record JH590862.1, on the reverse strand, counting down.
CAGCTCGCGAGCGCTTCCGAGGCATAGCGAGAGGGCGAAGTGCAGTCGGTGCACGCCTACAGACTGTCCGAAGTTCTGAGCGGCGGCAACTATGTGTTGCGCTTCCCGGCGGCAAGCCGCATTCGCGCGGTGGGACAGGATATGAACTTTGACCTCGTAAACAGCTACTATTTCTCGAGCAGCAGCAGCGGCGGCGGCAGAAGCTACACCGGCAGCGGCAGAATGTCGGGAAAGAGCGCGGCGTACGGGGGCAGCGCGACGAACACGAGCACGACAGTGCCTGGTAGCAACGGACAGCAGCTTCACGCCGTCGGCCAATGCGACGGTCGACGGTACCGGCAGTCTGACGGCGCCGAGCACAGGGGCGACGCTCCACAATGTGGACAACAGACTTGCGGGACAGGTGAGTGCGAGCAGCAGAAAGGGCAGAATGCCGAAGACAGGTCAGCCGGCAAGTGCGGCGGCGGCAGTTTTCTGCGCAGCCGGTCTCGGTGTCCTTCTTCTCTTCCGGAAAAAGAAGAGATCTGAGTCGTCTTTTCAAAAGTACAGTCAGGTTTGATGAAAACGCCGCGGGGCACAGGGGTCCCGCGGCGTTTTTTCGTGCAAGTTCTGCCATCGGAAGGTATGGCGTGAATTTGCGTGCCTGTGCTAAGATAAAAGCGGAGAAATGCTTATCCGCATCGGAAAGGAGAGCAGAGATGAGAAGAGACCGGAGAAAGGCATCTGTGACCGCGCTTGGGCTTGTGCTGGCAATCGGCGCCCTCACCGCCTGCGGCGGGAAACAAGCGGAGAGCCAGGCGGAAAGTCAGACGACAGCGAGTGCGGAAATCACGCAGGCAGCGGAGAGCACCGCCGCTGCGACGGACGGGACCGCGCAGGCCGCAAATCCCTGGATCGATGTCCGGGATCTGAAGGAAGCGCTGAAAGAGACCGGCGTGGAGCTGAAGGCACCGGAGAAGATCGGAGACTTTCATCTGAGCCATGTCCAGGCGATACAGGACGGCGGCATTGTTCAGGTCTTTTACGGCAGTCTTGCGGATCAGACCGAGACGCAGGCACTGCTCAGAAAGGCAAAGAGCATGGAAGATATCAGCGGCGACTACACGGTCTATCCGGAGGACCGCAGGGTCAGCGATAGCGAGGGAGAGGTGCGACTCCGCGGCCAGGACGGCAGAATGTATCTCGCGACCTGGCAGCGCGGCGACTACGCCTATTCGCTGAGTCTTGCGCAGGGGATGGAAGAAGCAAAGGTCATGGAGGTTATTGCAGAGATTCAATGAGTAAACAGAAATTAGAAGAGAATCGGGATTTAATTGTCAACAATCGTTTTGCGCTGCACAATCACGTGGTGCTCACGGATCTGGAAGAAGAGAGCGCCGAGGGCTATCTGGACGTCGAGGACGATGTGACGAATGCCTACGGCATGGTACACGGCGGCGCGTTTTACGCACTCGCCGATGTGATCGCCGGGATGACGGCGCGCGGCAGCGGCCACGCCTATGTGACGCAGACCGCGGATTTGCACTATCTCGCGTCGACCGCGGAGAAGCGCATTTACGGACATAGCTATGTGCTGCGCCGCGGCAGCAAGACAGCCGTGATTGCGGCCGAGGTGACCGATTCCAAGGGAAAAAAGTTATTTCTCGCGACCTTCACGTTTTACTGCGTGGACGGCCGCGTCGCTGTGAAGAGAGAGGAGAATAAGCGTGCCGACTCATAACCGGAGAAAGAAAATCAATATTGTGGGACACAAAAATCCGGACACGGATTCCATCTGCGCGGCGCTCAGCTATTGCTGGCTGAAAAAGCAGATTGATCCGAAGGGTGAGTACGAGGCGAGAAGAGCGGGCAGTGTGAACCGCGAGTCGCAGTTCGTGCTCGACTACTGGAAGATGAAGGCGCCGCGTCTCATCATGAGCGTGAGCCCGCAGATGAAGGACATCGACTTCCGCATTCAGCCCGGCATCGACGGGGAGATGAGTCTCCGCGAGGTCTGGAAGAAGATGCGCGAGGAGGACATTGAGACCCTCTGCATCACGACGCCGGAGCAGGAGCTCCAGGGACTGGTCTCGGTCACGGATATCATGAATATCAACATGAATCTCCTCGACAACGGCATTCTCGCGACGGCAAAGACGCCGTATAAGAACCTGATTGCGACCCTCGAGGCGGAGCTGATTTCCGGCGATCCGGAGGCTTGCATCGAAGAGGGTCATATCTATATCGGAACGAGCCCCGAGGTCATCGAGGAGTTTGTCGGCGAGAACGATATTGTGCTGGTCTCGAATCGCTATGAGGCGCAGATTTGCGCGATTGAGTGCGGCGCGTCCTGCATTGTGGTGTGCTGTGGCGCACTCGCGGGCAAGACCATTTTAAGCCGCGCGAAGGAGAAGAACTGCACGGTGCTAACAAGCCCGTTCGACACTTACACGGCGGCGCGTCTCATCAGCACGGCCATTCCGGTGCGCCACATCATGCAGAGCAATAATATTCTGCAGTTCGGCCTCAACACCTATGTCGAGGACGCGAAGAAGATTATGGCCTCCGTGCGCCACCGCTACTTCCCGATTCTCGACTCCGACGGCAAGTATGTAGGTGTCGTGAGCCGCAGAAACCTCTTAAATCTGCACCCGAAGCGGGTCATTCTGGTGGACCACAACGAGTTCACGCAGACCGTGGACGGCATGGAGCAGGCGGATATTCTCGAGATCATCGATCACCACAGAATCGGCAATCTGGAGACCGGCAGTCCGGCCTATTTCCGAAACGAGCCGGTCGGCTGTACGAATACCATTATCTATGCGATTATGCAGGAGAAGAACCTGACACCACCGAAGGAGATTGCGGGACTCATGCTCTCGGCAATTCTCTCGGACACTCTGATGTTCCGCTCGCCGACCTGCACGGCGCGGGACCGCGCGGCCGCAGAGGCGCTCGCAACCATCGCCGAAGTCGATATCGAGAGCTATGCGAACCAGATGTTTGAGGCCGGAGAAGATCTGACCGGCCGGAGCGCCGAGGATATTTTCTTCGCAGACTTCAAGGTCTTCACCTTCGGCGACATCCGTTTTGGCGTGAGCCAGAGTACCTTTATGACCGAGAAAAACCGGAAGATGGCCGAGGAACTCGTGAGACCCTTCCTCGAGAGCGCGGCAAACCGCGCGGGTGTTGATACGGTTTACTATATGGCGACCGACACGCCGTCGGAGAGCACCGAGCTCTTCTGGTACGGCAACATGGCGGAGGAGTATGCGCAGCGCGCCTTTCGCCGCAAGCCGGAAAAAGAGGGTTACTTCTATCTGCCGGGCGTCGTGAGCCGGAAGAAACAAATGATACCGCCGCTCCGCATGGCAATGCAGGCGGAGGCGTGAGAGGAGAGCGTATGAAACGGGTGAGTGCCCTGCTCGCACAGGGCTTGGAAGAAGTGGAATGCCTGATGGTCGTCGACCTCTTGCGGCGTGCCGAGGTACAGGTGACCCTGGTCTCCGTGAGCGGAGAGCGGGTTGTGACCGGTTCTCACGGCATTGCGATTGTGACGGACCGCCTGATTGAGGAGATGGACTTCTCGGCGGAAGATGTGATCTTCCTGCCGGGCGGCATGCCGGGGGTCAGCAACCTGGTGCGCCATGCCCTGGTGGCCCAGACCTTGAAAGCGCAGGCGGAACAGGGCAAGGAACTCGCGGCCATCTGTGCGGCGCCGAGTATACTCGGAAAGATGGGGCTCTTTGCGAACAAGCGCTTTACCTGCTATCCGGGCTGGGAAAAGGGCATTGACGGCATCAACGGCGCGGAGTGGACAGGCGCCGCGGTGGAGCAGAGCGAAGGCCTCACGACGGGGCGCGGGCTCGGCACGGCGACGGACTTCGGCCTCGCGCTGGTCGCAAAACTCTGCGGCAGCGAGACAGCGGAAAAGATCAAGCGCGGTATTCAGCACCTGGACACCCTCTACGACTGAGTGCGGCGCAATGCAGCGGTTTTTTCGACGCCATCCGGCACTTCGGGAGTTTGTACTCTTTAACCTGCTCTCGAACTGCTCGACGCTGGTGAATTTTCTGATGACCTATCTTGGCACGCATGTTTTGTTTCGCGGGTTGCGGACCGTACCGTTTTCCTTTCTGGTTTTCCGTTATCAGAATGTCACAGAGGATCTGGGGCTCGCGGGCTTTTTGAGTTTTTTGCTCGCGACCGCGCTCGCACAGACCGTCAATTTTTTCGTGCAGCGACAGTTGGTATTTCACTCGTCGGCAGCGGCGGGACAGGCAGCGCTTCGCTTTGCGCTACTCGCAGTCCTGCTGGTACTGCTTTCGGCGGTACTGCCGGCCTATACGCTGCCGCGCTTCGGCATCATGGCCTCGGCAGTGCTGAACATTGTCATGCAGGTCGCAATCAGTTTTCCGGCGATGAAATTCTGGATTATGCCGCGGCGCAGTCAGGAGACAGTAGACAGATGAAAGGAAAAAAGACAGAGATGCCGGAAACTTGTATCGGGCGGCTCGGTCTGCTCGAAAAGGCAGCGCTGTTATCCGGCGGCGGCGCGTGGAAGAGCCGGGCACTCCCCAGACGGGGATTGCCGGCTCTTTTCTTTTCCGACGGGCCGCACGGGCTCCGGAAACAGGAGGGCGTCGGTGACCACCTGGGGTTGAACGCCTCCTGCCCCGCGACCTGCTTTCCGACGGCGGCGACTGTCGCAAACAGCTGGGATACGGAACTTGCCGAAGCGGTGGGCGAAGCGCTCGGAGGCGAAGCGCGTTCGCAGGGCGTGGACATATTGCTCGGCCCCGGGCTCAACATCAAGCGGAGTCCGCTCTGCGGGCGGAATTTCGAGTACTTTTCGGAGGACCCTTATCTCTCCGGCAAGCTCGCGGCGGCCTATGTGCGCGGTATTCAGCGCGGCGGCGCACTCGCCTGCGTGAAGCACTACGCCGTAAATTCGCAGGAATTCCGGCGCATGACTTTAAACGCCGAGCTTGATGAAAGAGCGCTCCGGGAGATTTACCTGACCGGCTTTGAGATTGCGGTCAAAGAGGGGAAGCCCGGCGCGCTGATGACGAGTTACAATCAGGTGAACGGGCTCCAGTCGAATGAAAATCCGCAGCTCATGCTCGAGATTCTTCGAAAAGAGTGGGGCTACGACGGCATGGTCGTGACGGACTGGGGCGGCTCGGACGATCATATCCGCGGGATTCAGTGTCGCACCACAATCGAGATGCCGGACCCGGGTCTTCATGCGGCGCGGGAAGTGATGCATGCGGTAGAGCGCGGGGAGCTTAAGGAAGCGGAAATCGATGCCTGTCTCGCCGACTATTTCCGCACCCTTAAGCGGGCCGCGGCACAGGGGAAAAAGGCTGTGCCTGTGGAGCCGCTTCGGCAGCATGCACTCGCGCGCCGCGCCGCGCGGGAGAGCGCGGTGCTCTTAAAGAACGACGGCATTCTGCCGCTCACCGGTGAGGAGACCGTCGCTTTGATCGGAGACTTTGCTTTCTTGCCGCGCTACCAGGGAGCCGGGTCTTCGCTCGTGAACAGTCGTCGGGTCGAGACCCTTCGGGGGCAGCTCACGCAGCGCCTCGGAGAGAAACTGCTCGGCACCGTGAGCGGTTATGCGCGGCACGGAAACGACACGAAGCGACGGGAGGCGAGACGGCTCCGTAAGGCCTTGCGGCTCGCGTGCCACGCGGACTGTGTGATTTTTTGCGGCGGGCTCGATGAGATGGCGGAGACCGAGGGGCTCGACCGTAAGACCTTGGCGCTCCCGGCAGCGCAGCAGAGGGCGCTTCGCGCGCTTTCGGCTGTGAATCCGAATCTTGTCCTCGTGCTGAGCGCGGGTTCGGTCGTGGATCTCGCGCCGGCCGCCACAGTGAGAGCCATCCTGCATGGCTACCTCGGCGGCGAGGCGGGCGCCGGCGCGATGGCGGAACTCCTCTACGGCGATGCGAATCCCTCCGGCAAACTTGCCGAGAGCTATCCGCTGGCGCTTTCGGACACGCCGGCCTATCCCTACCGGAAACTGCGTGGCAACTGTGCGGAGTATCGCGAGAGCATTTATGTCGGCTATCGCTATTACGACAGGGCGAAGGTGCCGCTTCGCTATCCGTTCGGCTTCGGCCTTTCGTATACGCGCTTTGCCTACGAGGATTTGCGACTCAGCGAAGCGGGTGTCCGCTTCCGGCTTCGGAATATCGGCAGCCGGGCGGGCGCAGAGATTGCGGAACTCTATATCGGCGCCGCAGAGAGCGAGACCTTCCGGCCGGAAAAAGAACTGAAGGGCTTTGCCAAGGTCTTTTTGAACGCGGGGGAGGAGAAGGAAGTGTACATCCCCTTTGACGACAAGAGTTTCCGGGTCTTTGACAGCGTAGCGAACCGCTTTCTCGAAGAGAGCGGGCGTTACCGGATTCTGATCGGCGCCTCCGCGGCCGATATCCGTCTGAACGGGGAACTCGTGCGAGCCGGAGAGAAGCTTTGCCGCGCCGACGAAAAAAAACGCCTGCCCCACTATTTCAGCGGGGCGGCGCAACAGATCGGAAGGGCAGAGTTTGGGCGGCTGCTCGGGCGAAAACTCGAGCGGCACCCGATCGCCGGGGAGCTCCTCCGCGGCGATGCGCTCCATGAGCTCAGGCGCTCCCGCGGGCTCCTCGCACGAATGCTCTACCGGCAGCTTCGGCGAGCGCTGAACAGGAGTGCGGCGCGAAGAGAGCCGGACCTGAATCTGATTTTTGCCTATCACATGCCTTTCCGTGCCTTTTCGAAGTTCGGCAGCGGAAAAATATCGCCCGGTATGACCGAGGGACTGCTCATGATGCTGAACGGGCATCTCTTCGGCGGCTTCCGGAAATTTGTCATCGAGAGTATAAAAAACCGCCGGGAGAACCGGCGGAATGAGAAAGCGCTGCGTTGATTAAACGCGCGCTTTTTCTTTTTGAAAGAGTTCCGGGAGCGCATCATTCCGGATGTCGGAAATCAGCGGGTAGCCCGGCACATCGGTGATGGCGAGCGGCAGTTTCGCAAAGCGGAGAGCCGCCTGTACCGTCGCCGAGGAGGACCAGAAGACCGGCGTCTCGCCGTCGCGGATGCTGGCTGCCTCGCCGAAATCGGGTTTGTTCAAATCCGCAATGCCGATTTCTTCGGGGGCACCGATCTGAATCGGCGCGCCGTGCACCAGTTCCATGGGCTCGGTCAGCTGATAGGCCTTTTTGACTGCAGCCTGCGGCAGGGGGCGCATCGAGACCAGCACGGGGCCGCGGAAGGGACCGGCCGGGCAGGTGCGGAGCTTGGTCTGATAGATCGGCATCGCGCGATGTTCTTCCACATGGCGCACAGGAAGACCGGCCGCGAGCAGTGCCCCGTCGAAGGAGGCCGAGCAGCCGAGCAGGAAGCCGACAGAGCCTATGTTCCAGAGCGCCTTCACTTCGCGCACTTCCTCCGAGACCTCGCCGTTTAAAAAGACGCGGTAGCGCGGAAAGTCCGTGCAGAGATTCGCGCCGGGTGCGAGGAAAGAGGAGAGCGGTTTCTCCCGTATCACCTCGAGCACGGGGCAGGCCTCCGGATTCCAGGAGGCAAAGCGGAGAAAATCGTCCGCGTAAGCAACCGGGAGAATCAGGAGGCTTGCCTTCACATAGTCCGGGCAGAGTGCGGAAGTCGCGGCGGTCAGCTTGTTATCTCTGGCGAGCGCGCGGACTTCCCGCGGTGTCAGCTTCGTATCGTCTTCTGTATGCATGAAATAATGTCCTTTTCTGATTTTTAGAATAGAATCTCAGCGCCCGAAGGCATAGGCAAAGACGCGGAGCGCATCCCGCTCGGCGCGCTTTGCATCCTGCGCGGCGGCAACGGAGACCTTGGCAAAGCGAACCTTATCGTTCGCCTTCAGCTGCGCGAGCAGGCGGAAGTCCGCACTGATCACATTGGCAATCTTCGTGTAACCGCCGGTGGTCTGCCGGTCCGCGAGCATGATAATCGGCGTGCCCGATGCGGGAACCTGAATTGCGCCGAAGGCAATGCCGTCGGAGATGATGTCGGCGCCGTTTTTGTGCGTAATCGCCGCGCCGTTCAGGCGGCAGCCCATGCGGTCAAATTCCGGCGTCACCGTATAGGTCTCGTTCAGGAAAGTTTGCAGGCCTTCCTCGCTGAACGCGTCGTCCTGCGGTCCGAGGACCACACGCAGGGTGTAAACCTCCCGCGGCACAAATTCCGGGGTGAAGCGGCGCACATCGAGATTCGGAATCGTCGCCATAGGCGCGCGGAAGCCGAGTTCATCGCCCTTCTCGAGCTTGCGGCCGGAGAAGCCGCCGAGCTTTGCCTTTAAATAAGTCGAGCGGCTGCCCATGACGGGCGGAATGTCGAGGCCGCCGTGGAAGGCGAGATAAGCGCGGCAGCCGGTCTTCGGCGCCGTGAAGCGGAGCGTCTGCCCGCTCTTCACCGCATACGCGCCGTAGGGCGCGAGGGGCTGTCCGTCTAAGGTCGCGCCGAGGTCGCCGCCGGTCAGCGCAATGACATTGTCCGCGGTAAACTTGAGTGCGGGGCCGAGGAGTGTGCACTCGAGCACGGCCTCTTCCTCGGGATTGTCGCAGAGAATATTCGCGAGGCGCATGGCGCGCGGGTCCATAACGCCGGACACCGGGACGCCGAAGGCCTGGTAGCCGCTGCGGCCGAGATCCTGGACCGTGGTCAGCGCGCCGGGGGTAATCACCTGAATGCTCATGCCTTAGCCTCCTCTCGCTTCCGGATGTTCAGCCGATAAGTTCCCGCCTCGATTTCCGCTTCGATCTTCCGGTATTCCTCCTCTGTGATCGGGGAGAAGTGAATGTACTGGCCGGCGCGCGGCAGAATCGGAACCTCGCGATCGGGGTCATACATACGAACGGGAGTTCTGCCGATCAGCTGCCAGCCGCCGGGCGAGGCAATCGGATAGATGCCGGTCTGTTTGCCGGCGATGCCGACCGAACCCGCGGGAATCAGGACGCGCGGCGTCTCTAAGCGCGGGGTCTCGAGTTTCGGATTCAGGCCGCCGAGATAGGTGAAGCCCGGGGTGAAGCCGAGCATGTAAATCAGATATTCCGGCTCGCTGTGCAGTTTGATGACTTCCGCTTCAGAAATACCGGCGTGCTCTGCGACATGTGCGAGGTCGGGTCCCATCTCCCCGCCGTAGAGGACGGGAATTTCCAGGACTTCGCTCGGCGGCAGCGCCGTGAGATCAATCTCGCTCGCGAGCGCGCGGAGTTTTTGAAGGAGCTCTTCATAGGAGAGCAGGCAGGGATCATAGTGAATCATCAGCGTGCAGTAAGTCGGGACGGTCTCAATGAGTCCCGGGATATGCCGCGCGGTGAGTAGAAGCTGAAATGCGCGTATTTTCTGGTTGATCTCTTCCGAGATCCGGTCGCCGAAGACAGCGCTCACGGCGCTGTCTCCGTTTACCAGAAAGCGCGGAAATGAAGTATCCATGACAATCCTTTCTGCGCAAACTTGCGGGGGTGATTACGAGAAGAGCTTTCCGAGGTTCGGAAGGGCCGTGATCGCGAGGTAAGCCGAGAAGATGACGACAACCCAGCCGATGATATAGAGGACCATCGGGTGATGATAGTCCTTGCCGACGACCTTCGGGTTCCGGCAGGCGAGTAGCATGCAGCAGAGCGAAATCGGAAGAATCAGGCCGTTTACCGCACCCGCAAAGATAACCATTTTCTTCGCGCCGCCGAGCACTGCCATGACGAGGGTCGAGAACGCGATGAAACCGACGATGAACTGACTCTCATGTTCGCGCACATAGGGGTGCAGGGTCTTTAAGAACGAGACCGAGGTGTAGGCTGCGCCGATGACCGAGGTAACGCCCGCGGAGAAGAGTGCGAGACCGAAGAGGCGGTAGCCGAGATTACCGGCTGCGAGGCGGAACGCTTCCGCTGCCGGGTTCTTCGCACTTGTGATCGCATCTACATTGGCGGTGACCAGAGCGGTGCCCTGGGTGCAGACGCCGAGCACGCAGAGGAAGAGCAGAATGCGCACGGTGCCTGAGACCGAGATACCGGTCAGAACCGACTGGCGGAAGTGCGAAACCTCATCCTTATTGCCGCCGTAGCCCGCGTCGAGCAGGCGGTGTGCGCCGGAGAAGGTGATGTAGCCGCCGCAGGAACCGCCGAGTAAGGTGAGCATGGGGCCCACCATGGAGCCGGGACGTTCCGGTGTGAACATGCGAACCACCGCTTCGCCGACCGGCGGTTTCGAGGAAATTGCGACAAAGAGCATCACGAGGATGATGATGCCGCCGAGAATCTGCGCGACCTTATCGACGGCTGCCTTGCCGCTCTTCGAGAGGAAGATGCAGATTGCGAGTGCGCCGCCGAGGACAGCGCCGATTTTCTCGTGGAGACCGAACATTGCGTCAAAGCCGAGCGCGACACCGCCCACGTTGCCGATGTTAAAGGCGAGACCGCCGAGGACCACGAGGAAGGTCAAAAACACGCCGAGACCCGGGAGCACGGCGTTTGCAATTTCCTGCCCGCGCTTGCCCGAGACGCCGATCACGGACCAGATATTGGTTTGCGCGACCGCATCCATGATGATGACGCAGAGAATCACAAAGGCAAACGAAGCGAGATACTTTGCCGTGAACTGGGAGGTCTGGGTTAAGAAGCCCGGGCCGATGGCGGAAGTTGCCATCAGGAAAGCCGCGCCGAGTTTCACGGAGAGACTGTGGCTGTTCTGGTTGCTTTTCATATTGCTACCCCTTTTTGATGTTGAAGACTTACTGGATAAAGTTGCCGAGTGCTTCGACCTGTACACCTTCTTCGGTGAGGGTCTTCCGGATTTCGCGGACAAATTCGACCGCAGATGGGTTGTCGCCGTGGACACAGATCGAATCCGCGCGGAGCGGGACTTCCTCGCCGGTGATTGCCGTGACCTTGCCCTCCTTCACCATGCGGACGGTGCGGGCAATCGCGAGCTGCTTGTCATGAATCACGGCGCCCTCTTTGGAGCGCGGCACCAGGGAGCCGTCCGCCTGATAAGCGCGGTCCGCAAAGACCTCGGAGGCTGTGCGGAGACCGACCGCCTCAGCCTCCGTGAGCAGGAAGCTGTTTGCGAGGCCGAGAAGAATCAGCTTGTCATCGAATTCCGCGACTGCCTCGGCAATCGCGCGCGCGAGCGCTGCGTCCTTTGCCGCCATGTTGTAGAGCGCGCCGTGCGGCTTGACATGCTGGAGCTTAAGCCCCGCCGCTTTTGCGAAGGCATAGAGCGCGCCGAGCTGGTAGCTCATATAGGCCTTCACTTCCTTCGGGGAGCAGGCCATGTTGCGGCGGCCGAAGCCCATGAGATCCGGGAAGCCCGGGTGTGCGCCGATTGCGACCCCTGCCTCCCGACACAACCGGGCGGTCTCCGCCATGACGAGGGGATCGCCGGCGTGGTAGCCGCAGGCTACATTCGCCGAGGAAATCTGCGCGATTACCTCCTTGTCGAGACCTATGGTGTAGGCGCCGAAGCTCTCACCGAGATCCGAGTTGAGATCCACATGATACATAGTATTACCTCCTTCTTGTTTGTGCGGAACTGCGAAGCTCAACGCGGAACTGCGCGGTTTCCGGTAAAGATGACTGAACAGATAGAGAATTTCTGCATAAAAATAAGCAAAACGTCTCAAAGTGGATTGTAACACGCCGGTACTTGTACTTCAAGAAATACATAATTCCAAGTACATTGGTAGGAATTAATCTTGCCAGTGGGAACCGTGCCGCGCTATAATGCTAAAAACGCAATATTTGTGTGAACTTGCGCAGGGCGCAAGGAAGGGAGAATTATGAGCAAAGACTTACTGACAGTGCGAGATTTATCCGTGCGGGTCGAAGAGAAAAATATTCTGAAGAGCCTGAATCTTTCGGTCAAGCCGGGCGAGACCCATGTTCTGATGGGACCGAACGGCGCCGGCAAATCGACGCTCGGCAACACGCTGATGGGCAATCCGCACTATGAGGTGATCGGCGGTTCGGTCGAGTTCCAGGGACAGAACCTCTTAGATCTCCCGGTCAATGAGCGCGCGAAGGCGGGCATTTTCATGTCCTTTCAGAATCCGCTCGAGGTGCCGGGCATCAGCCTCGCAAACTTTATCCGGAATGCGATCGAGCAGAGAACCGGCAAGCGCATTCGCCTCTGGGATTTCCGGAAGGAAATCGCAAAGGCACTCGAGGTGCTGAACATGGACCCGAGCTACGCGGACCGCGACTTAAATGTGGGATTCTCCGGCGGCGAGAAGAAGAAGGCGGAGATTTTACAGCTGCTCATGCTGAAGCCGAGCCTCGCGATTCTCGATGAGACCGATTCCGGCCTCGACGTGGACGCGGTCAGAACCGTGAGCCGCGGCGTTGAGGAGTACCAGAAGGACAAGGATTCCGCGCTGATTATCATCACCCACAATATGGGCATTCTGTCCTCGCTCAAGGTGGACAAGGCCCATGTGCTGGTGAAGGGGTCGATTGTCGCGGACGGCGACGGCAGCCTGGTCGAGGAAATCAACCGCGATGGCTTTGCCAAGTTTGAGAACAAGGAGTGAGTATGTCGGAAGAAAGAAAAAAAGAGAGGACCTATGTGGAAGACATAGACCGTTCGATCTATGACTTCCGAAACGAAGAGAAGGATGCCTACCGCATTCAGTCAGGACTCACACCGGAGATTATCCGGGAGATTTCGAAGACCAAGAACGACCCGGCGTGGATGCTGGAGCACCGCCTGAAGTCCCTCGAGATTTTCGAGCGGAGCGAGATGCCGGTCTGGGGTCCTTCAATCGAAGGCCTCAACATGGATAAGATTGCGACCTATGTGCGCCCGAACGCGAAGATGAGCGCCGAGTGGTCGGAGGTGCCGGAGGAAATCAAAGATACCTTTGAGAAGCTCGGCATACCTAAGGCGGAGCGAGAGAGTCTCGCGGGTGTCGGCGCGCAGTACGACTCGGAGCTCGTCTACCACAATGTGAAAAAAGAGGTCGCGGAGCAGGGCGTCATCTACACCGATCTGGAGAGCGCGATGCACGGCCCCTACGAGCAGATGATACGCGACCACTTCATGAAGCTCGTGCCGCCGACGGATCACAAGTTCGCGGCATTGCACGGTGCGGTCTGGTCGGGCGGCTCCTTTGTCTATGTGCCGCCGGGTGTGCGCGTCGAAATTCCGCTGCAATCCTACTTCCGTCTGAACGCGCCGGGCGCGGGGCAGTTCGAGCACACCCTGATTATTGTCGACGAGGGCGCTTACCTCCACTTTATCGAGGGGTGTTCGGCGCCGAAGTACAATGTCGCAAACCTGCACGCGGGCTGCGTGGAGCTCTTTGTCGGCAAGCGCGCCACGATTCGCTATTCGACCATTGAGAACTGGTCAAAGAATATGTACAACCTGAACACGAAGCGCGCCAGAGTCGAGGAGGACGGCAAGGTCGAGTGGATTTCCGGTTCCTTCGGCTCCCATGTCGGCTACCTCTACCCGATGAGCGTGCTCGCGGGCGACCGCGCTCGCTCCGAGTTCTCGGGCGTCACCTTTGCGGGTGCGGGGCAGAACCTCGACACAGGCTGCAAGGTCGTGCACATCGGCAAGAATACGAGTTCCTATGTGAACACCCGCTCGATCTCAAAGAGCGGCGGCATCTCGACCTTCCGCTCGGCGGTTGTGGTGCAGGCGAGCGCGGAGAACGCAAAGAGTTCCACCTCCTGCCAGTCGCTGATGCTCGACGCCGAGAGCCGCTCGGATACGATTCCGGCAATCGAGGTCAAGACCAATAAGGCGGATGTGGGCCACGAGGCAAAGATCGGCCGCATCTCGGACGACGCGGTCTTCTATCTCATGAGCCGCGGCGTCTCCGAGGAGGATGCGAGAGCGCTGATTGTCAGCGGCTTCGCAGACAATGTCGGAAAAGAGCTGCCGCTGGAGTACGCGGTTGAGATGAACAACCTGATCAGACTTGAGATGAAGGGTGCAATCGGATAAGGAGGGCGAGATGAAATTTAATACGTTGGCGAGCCCGACCTTCGGTTGGCTCAAGATGAACGGCGGCGAGCTCTTAGATCTCCCCGCGATGGAGCGCCTCTCCCCGGCGATTGAGTTGCCGGAGGGCGTGCGCGTTGAGAAGTTAAACGGCGTCCGGGTGCGCGAGATGCGGACGGGCGGCGGCGAAGAATTCGGACAGGCCCTCGCGGCCGCAAAGCTCCCGGTGTTAATCTGCACGGTTCCGGCGGGACAGCGGATTGCAGAGCGGGATGCGCTCCGTCTCTCGTTCAAGCTGCCGGATGAGGGCGAAGAGTATGACCCGAAGGGACGCATCGCCTTAAAGAGCGCAAAGACCGTTGACGCACCGGCGCAGGCGGGTAAGTTTGCCGAGGTCGAGCTGAATCTCGAGGCAGGCAGCTCCCTCACGGCTGTCATGGACTATCGCTCGGAAGAAGACGCAAAGGGCCTTGCGGGCGTACAGACCAGAATTACGATCGGCGAGGGCGCAAAGCTCACGCTGGTGCAGATTGTGCGCCCGGGCAGCGGCTACACCTTTTTGAACGATGTCGGCGCGGTCTGCGCGAAGGATGCCGAACTCCGTGTGATCCACCTGGTGCTCTCGGGCAAGCATGTGTACCAGGGCTTCAGTTCTGCGATGGAAGGAGACCGCTCGCAGGTTGCGGTCGATGTCGGCTATGTCGGCGAGGATCACGCGCGCTACGACCTGAATTATGAGAGCATCCACACCGGTAAAAAGACAGGCGCAGAGATTCACGGCAAAGGCATACTCCGCGGTCACGCGAAAAAAGTGTTCCGCGACAGCATTGACCTTCGGAAGGGCTGCTCCGGCAGCGAGGGCAACGAGACCGAGGACGTGCTCCTCATGGACGAGACCGTCGAGAACCGCTCGCTGCCGATTATTCTCTGCAGCGAGGACGATGTGGTCGGCAACCACGGCGCGACCATAGGCCGCCTCGACGAGGACCTGCTCTTTTACATGGAGTCCCGCGGCATGCAGAAGGATGATGTTTACGAGATGATGGCGAAGGCGAGAATCGACGCGATTGTGCGGAAAATTCCGGACGCAAAGACGCGCCACGACTTGCTGGAGCTCGATGACGAAGAGGAGCGGGAAGAGCGATGACGAGTGAAGAGAGAAGAGCGATAGACGCGAAAATCCGCAGGGATTTTCCGCTGATTTATGCGCATCCGGAGATTGCCTACCTCGACAACTCCGCGACGACACAGAAGCCGGAGAGCGTGCTCCGCGCGATGCAGCACTATTACCTCGAGGAAAACGCGAATCCGCTGCGCGGCCTCTACGAGCTCTCAGTCAAGGCGACCGAGGCCTATGAAGACGCGCGGGAGGCGGTCCGTGAATTTATTCATGCGGCGAGCCATGAGGAGATTATCTTCACGCGGAATGCGACCGAGAGCCTGAACCTGCTCGCCTACGCTGCGACGGAGGCCTTTCTCGGCGAGGGCGATGAGATTCTGATTACAATCATGGAGCATCACTCGAACCTAATTCCCTGGCAGCAGGCGGCGGCGCGTAAGGGCGCGGTTTTAAAGTTCCTTGAGCCGGACGAAGAGGGTTATATCTCCGAAGAGCAGTTCCGCCGTATGCTGAGCCCGAAGACGAAACTCGTCTCGATGACGCACATCTCGAATGTGCTCGGCGTCAAAAACGATGTGAAGACCTTTGCGCGCCTTGCGCACGAGAACGGCAGTCTTTTCGTTCTGGACGGCGCGCAGTCCGTGCCCCACATTCCGGTCGATGTGGCCGATCTCGATGTGGACTTCCTTGCGTTTTCCGGCCATAAGATGCTGGCCCCCATGGGTATCGGCGTGCTCTACGGCAAGCGTGACCTTCTGCTTGCGATGCCGCCCTTCCTGTTCGGCGGCGAGATGATTGAATATGTGAGCCGCGAGAAGGCGACCTGGGCAGAGCTCCCGCACAAGTTTGAGGCAGGCACCGTCAATGTGGGCGGCGCGGTCGGCCTCCGTGCGGCAATCGACTACTACAAGCAGCTCGGCTGGGACACGATTCTGGAGCGCGAAGCGCACCTCAGCTGTCTCGCGATGAAGAAACTCTCCGCGATTCCGCACCTCAGAGTGCTCGGACCGAAGGGCGGCGAAGAGCACCACGGCATTTTCACTTTCACGATTGAGGGTGTGCACCCGCACGACATTGCGGCGATTCTTGACGCCGATAAGGTGAATATTCGCGCGGGACACCACTGTGCACAGCCGCTCATGCAGTTTATGAAGACACCGTCCACGACGCGCGCAAGTTTTGCGTTCTATAACACCGAGGAGGAATTGGACCGTTTTGTAGAGAGCCTCCGCAAGGTGCGCCGCGAGATGGGCTATCAGGAGTGACCATGAACGAAAAGACTTTTTACAATGAAATTCTGACCGACCATAACCTCCACCCGGGCAATAAGCACGACATCCCGGATGCGAATCTGGTTCTCGAGGGTGTGAACCCGAGCTGCGGTGACGACATCATCTTAAAGCTCAAGGTCGTTGACGGCGTGATTCAGGACGGCGGTTTTACCGGTGACGGCTGTGCGGTCTCGCAGGCCTCGGCGGATATGATGCTGGACCTCGTGATCGGTAAGACCGAGGCGGAGGCAAAGCGCCTCGCCGACATCTTTTTCCGCATGATTAAGGGCAATATCACCGAGGAAGAGCGCGAAGAACTTGAGGAGGCAGGCATCCTGAAGGACATTGCGCACATGCCGGCGCGCGTCAAGTGCGCGGTGCTCGGCTGGCACACCATGGAAGAGATGCTGAACGGCAATGCAGAGCCGGTCACAACCGAGGACAAGTAAATGGGACTGAATCCCCTGCAGCTCATGAAGCTCTTCGGCATGAACCAGAAGTTTCAGAAGAACCACCCGAAGGTCAGCGCCTTTTTCCGCACACAGTTTGCGGGCGGCCTGACCGAGGACACGATACTGGAACTCAGCGTCACCAAGCCGGGTGAGGAGACCGTGAGCACCAACATGCGGATCCGGAAAGAAGACTTGGAGCTGCTCGAAGAATTGAAGAAGATGAAATAAGTGAGAAAGCGCACCGATGCGGATATGTCGGTGCGCTTTGTATATCTATCTAATCTATCTAAAAAGAAGCTACCGCAAATAACTTGCGGTAGCTTCTTTTGCGATATACATGACGCACGCGGGAAACAGCGAGAAGTTCAGGGTTTTGTTGTCATGTAAAAATTGATAAAGGCAACCAGTAAGAGCATGCCCGGGATTATAAAGACAAAACCGGGGAATATAGCGGGAGCATTCAGCCACTGCCCGGTCTGGACGGTGGCACTCCAGTGGACATAAGATGCGAGAAAGAGAATTGCAAAGACCAGCGCTGCCGTGCAGAGCAACAGGGTGGCAATGAATAAACGAAATTGTTTCTGTGACATGATATATCCTCCTCTCTTAGAGACTGCTAAGAAAAGATGCCGTGCATCCCAAGTGCTTTCGCAGCGCTATCTCAGCGCTTGTTGCTCTTTCTCCAGATGTGCATCTTCTCCGCTTCCTGAATGAGCTCGTCGCGGAAGTCCGGATGTGCGATCGAGATGATGCGCTCCGCTCTCTGCCAGTTGGTCACGCCCTTTAAGTTGACCATGCCGTACTCGGTCACGAGATAGTGAATCGCGCTTCTCGGATCGGAGACAATGGAGCCCGGCGTCAGTGTCGCGCGGATGCGGGATTTTCGCTCGCCGGTCTTGGCCTCAAAGGAGGAGCTCATGCAGATAAAGCTCTTGCCGCCCTTCGAGAGGTAGGCGCCGAGCACAAAGTCGAGCTGGCCGCCGGTGCCGGAAATCTGCTTCGGCCCCGCGGACTCTGCGTTGACCTGACCGAAGAGGTCCATATCCACGGCGTTGTTGATCGAGATAAAGTTGTCAATCTGGCCGATCACATAGGGATCGTTCGTATAGTCGACCGGCACGCTCATACAACCGGGGTTATTGTTTAAGTGGTCGTAGAGCTTTTTCGTGCCGGCCGCGAAGGCATAGACTTCGCGCCCCTTGTCGAAGGGCTTTTTCAGGTTTGTGATCTTGCCGGCGTCGTAGAGATCCACAAAGGCGTCGACATACATCTCGGTGTGCACGCCGAGATCCTTTAAGTCGGAGGCCGCAATCATGCTGCCCACGGTGTTCGGCATGCCGCCGATGCCGAGCTGGAGGCAGGCGCCGTTCGGAATCTGCTCCACAATGAGGCGCGCGACTTCGCGGTCCACTTCGGTCGGCGGCGCGCCCGCGCCGAGTTCCTGCATGGGATCGTTCTCGCCTTCTACAATGTAGTCGACATCGGAGATATGAATCGCGTTCTGGTAGCCGCCGAGACACACGGGCTGGTTCTGATTGACCTCGACCACGACTTTACCGGCGGAAGCGCACATTGCCGCGAGGTGGGAAGCCTGCGGACCAAAGTTAAAATAGCCGTGCTCGTCCATCGGCGCGACCTGTAAAAAGGCGACCGCAGGCTTCTCGATGTTGTCCTCGCGGTAGAAGCGCGGGAGTTCCGCATAGCGCATCGGGTTAAAGAAGCCGAAGCCCTCCGAGACCGCTTTTCTCTCCCAGCCGCCGAGGTGCCAGGAGTTCCAGCAGAAGTGCTCGGCCGGATTCTCAATCTCAAAGATCGCGGGCTTCCGGACCAGGACACCGCCGCGAATCTTGACGTCGCTAAGTTCCGGCATGCGTTTTGCGAGTGCCTTATCAATGGCGACCGGCGTGCCGACGCACCAGCCGTAGTCAATCCAATCACCGGACCGAACGAGGGTGGCAGCCTGTTCGGCGCTCACCAGTTTTTGCTTGTATTCTTCGTGCATGTTCATTTTGACCTCCCGTTGCGCTTTTGCTCCGCGCAGTTTCAGCAGTATGAATAAATTCTAAATCCTAGTGTAACATTCCGCCGCCGCCTTTTCAACGCAGAAGCAGTTCGGGCGGGAAAACGCGAGAAAAGTTTATAAAGTGCGCAAGATTGTGCAGAGCGCTTCCGCAAGAAGCGCGAGAAAAAGCGCAAGAATAGCCGGAAAATGCCGTGCGGGCAGCGGAGAAACTCCGTGAAAAAGTACAGTCCGATTTGACAAAAATCCTCTTTTTGCGCTATTATTGCCATAGGTCTTAGTGAGTGAGAGTATGAATTCTCACAGTTGAGACAAGTTCGATAGCATATATCGCACAGCGAAGGAGGAACGGGATATGTCGAAGAAAATTGTTCTTGCAGGCGCATGCCGCACCGCAATCGGTAAGATGGGCGGCGGTCTCAGCACCACGCCGGCAGTGGAGCTCGGTGCACTGGTCATCAAGGAGGCGCTGCAGAGAGCAGGCGTGAAGCCGGAGCAGGTGGATCATGTCTACATGGGCAACGTACTGCAGGCAGCTCTGGGTCAGAACCCGGCGCGTCAGGCAGCGCTGAAGGCAGGTCTTCCCTACACATCCACGGCAGTTACGGTAAATATTGTCTGCGGCTCTGGCTTGAACTGTGTCAATATGGCGGCGCAGATGATTGAGGCGGGCGATGCAGATATCGTCGTCGCAGGCGGCATGGAAAACATGTCGATGGCACCCTATGCACTGACCAAGGCGCGCTTTGGTTATCGCATGAACAATGCAACGATGATCGATACGATGGTGAACGACGGTCTCTGGGATGCGTTCAATGACTATCACATGGGTATCACGGCGGAGAATGTCGCTGAGAAGTATGGTCTCACGAGAGAAGAGCTCGATGCGTTCTCGGCAAACAGCCAGCAGAAGGCCGTCGCAGCGCAGCAGAGCGGCGCATTTGACGAAGAGATTGTACCGGTCGAGATTAAGACCAAGAAAGGCACGGTTGTCTTCAATAAGGATGAGGGGCCGAGAGAGGGCACCACAGTGGAGACACTGTCAAAGTTGAAGCCGGCATTCAAGAAGGACGGCATTGTGACGGCTGGCAATTCCTCCGGCATCAACGACGGCGCTGCGGCGGTGGTCGTGATGAGCGAGGAAAAGGCAAAAGAGCTCGGCGTCAAGCCGATGGCAGTCTGGATTGGCGGCGCACTTGGCGGTGTGGATCCGGCTATCATGGGTGTCGGCCCGGTCGAGGCTTCGACGAGACTCTTCAAGAAGACTGGCTTCGGCGTGCAGGACATGGATCTCATTGAGGCAAACGAGGCATTTGCGGCGCAGTCGGTTGCAGTCGCAAGAGATTTGAACTTTGATATGGCAAAGGTCAATGTAAACGGTGGCGCAGTTGCGCTCGGCCACCCGATTGGCGCTTCCGGCTGCCGCATTCTTGTGACGCTGCTCTATGCGATGAAGCACAAGAATGCAAAGAGAGGTCTTGCGACGCTCTGCATTGGCGGCGGCCAGGGCTGCGCAACGATTGTTGAGCAGTACAACTAAGAGTGATCGGAGGGTCTTCGCATGCGCGGAGACCCTCGGTTAATTTTTCCGAGGAGGCGAGACAAATGGGATATGTAAAGTATGAGACCAAGAGCGCTGTCGCCGTTGTGACCATTGACCGCGAGAAGGCGTTGAACGCGCTGAATGCGGAAGTGCTGGATGACTTAAAGGCGACCTTTGAGGGCATCGACACGGAGACCGTGCGCTGCGTCATCGTGACCGGCGCCGGTGAGAAGTCCTTTGTCGCGGGCGCGGATATCGCTGCCATGTCCGGCATGGATGCACAGGGCGGCGAGGCTTTCGGCAAGAAGGGCAACGACATCTTCCGCATGATCGAGACCTTCCCGCTGCCGGTCATCGCGGCGGTCAACGGCTTTGCGCTCGGCGGCGGTTGCGAGCTCGCAATGAGCTGTGACTTCCGGATTTGTGCGGAGCAGGCAATCTTCGGACAGCCGGAAGTGGGGCTTGGTATCACACCGGGCTTCGGTGGTACCCAGCGTCTTGCGCGCCTCGTGGGACCGGGCATGGCGAAGCAGCTCATCTACACCGCAAAGAACATCAAGGCGGCGGAGGCACTTCGCATCGGCCTCGTGAATGCGGTGTATCCGGCGGAGGAGCTTATGGCGGCGGCCGAGAAACTCGCGGGACAGATTGCGGCCAATGCGCCGGTTGCGGTCCGCGCCTGCAAGAAGGCAATCAACGAGGGTCTCGAGCAGCCCATGGAAGAAGCCATTGTGACCGAGGAAAAACTCTTCGGCAGCTGCTTTGCGACCGAGGATCAGAAGACGGGGATGCAGGCCTTCCTCGAGAAGAAGAAGGGCGTGAGCTTCCAAAACCGTTGAGTAACTTGTGAAAAACGGTTATCCGAAAATCACATAATAAAATTTCAAGTTCATCTGGAAAAAGTGCATACATTATAGTAGTATGGTGAGAGATTGTGCCAGAATCGGCAAAACGCACAGAGGAGGGAACAGCATGAAGGTAGGCGTCATCGGCGCCGGCACCATGGGTGGCGGCATTGCGCAGGCGTTTGCGCAGGTAGATGGTTATGAAGTTTATCTCTGCGATCTGACAGATGCATTCGCAGAGGGCGGAAAGAAGAGAATCGAGAAGGGTCTCGCGGGACGTGTCGCAAAGGGCAAGCTTTCGCAGGAAGAGATGGACAAGATTCTCGGCTGCATCCACACCGGTACCAAGGACATCTGCAAGGACTGCGATCTGGTCATTGAGGCTGCCATCGAGAACATGCAGATTAAGAAGCAGACCTTCAAGGAGCTCTCCGAGATCTGCAAGAAGGACTGCCTGTTCGCGACCAACACCTCCTCGCTCTCGATCACCGAGATCGGCGCAGGCCTGGATCGCCCGGTGACCGGCATGCACTTCTTCAACCCGGCTCCGGTCATGAAGCTGGTTGAGGTGATTTCCGGCCTGGATACCCCGCAGGAGGATCTGGATCGCATCACGAAGATTGCGGAGGACATCGGCAAGACGGTTGTCCCGATGCAGGAGTTTGCGGGTTTTGTCGTGAACCGCATCCTGATTCCGATGATCAACGAGGCAATCGGCGTCTATGCGGACAACAATGTCCCGGCAGAGAAGATTGATGAGGCAATGAAGCTCGGCGCGAACCATCCGATGGGACCGCTGGCACTCGGCGACCTCATCGGCCTCGATGTCGTGCTCGCAATCATGGAAGTGTTGCAGAGCGAGACCGGCGACACGAAGTACAGACCGCATCCGGAACTTCGCAAGATGGTCCGCGGCGGCAGACTCGGCAGAAAGACCGGCAGAGGTTTCTACGACTATACGAAGTAAGCGATTCTGGTAATTACATCGGAGCAATCCAACGGGTAAGGGTTTCCCTTCCCGTTTGGATTTACTCCGGTGCGTTAATTATTTAACATGGAGGAAGGATCAATGGATTTCGCACTGGACAAGAAACATGAGATGGCGCGCTCGCTCTTCAGAGACTTCGCGGAAAACGAAGTAAAGCCGCTGGCGCAGGAGATTGACGAGGAAGAGCGCTTCCCCGTTGAGACCGTTGAGAAGATGGCGCGCTACGGCTTCCTCGGAATTCCGGTTCCGAAGGAGTACGGCGGCCAGGGCTGTGACGTTCTGACCTACGCAATGTGCGTCGAGGAGCTCTCGAAGGTCTGCGGCACGACCGGTGTTATCGTCTCCGCACACACCTCGCTCTGCATCGACCCGATTCTGACCTACGGCACCGAGGAGCAGAAGCAGAAGTATCTGCCGGACCTTGCGAGCGGCAAGAAGCTCGGCGCTTTCGGCCTCACGGAGCCGGGCGCGGGTACCGATGCACAGGGTCAGCAGACCAAGGCTGTGCTGGACGGCGACGAGTGGGTCCTGAACGGCTCCAAGTGCTTCATCACGAACGGTAAGTATGCGGATGTCTATGTGATTATCGCAGTGACCGGCACGGTTGAGAAGCACGGCAAGAGAATGAAGGAGATCTCGGCGTTCATCGTCGAGAAGGGAACCCCGGGCTTCACCTTCGGCGTGAAGGAGAAGAAGATGGGTATCCGCGCTTCCGCCACCTACGAGCTCATCTTCCAGGATTGCCGCATCCCGAAGGATGCGATGCTCGGCCAGAAGGGCAAGGGCTTCCACGTCGCAATGCACACGCTGGACGGCGGCCGTATCGGTATCGCTTCCCAGGCACTGGGTCTCGCAGAGGGCGCTCTCGAGAGAACCGTTGCTTACGTGAAGGAGAGAAAGCAGTTCGGCAGAGCCATTGCGGCATTCCAGAACACGCAGTTCCAGCTCGCTGACATGGCGACGGATTGCGAGGCGGCGCAGCTTCTTGTCTACAAGGCAGCGGTCGCAAAGCAGACCCAGACCACTTACGGCGTCGAGGCTGCAAAGGCAAAGCTCTTCGCGGCAAACACGGCAATGTCTGTCACCACCAAGTGCGTGCAGCTGCACGGCGGTTACGGCTATATCAGAGAGTACGATGTGGAGCGCATGATGCGCGACGCGAAGATCACGGAGATTTACGAGGGCACGTCCGAAGTGCAGCGCATGGTAATCTCTGCAAGCTTACTGAAGTAATCAAGAGGAGGGACAGATCGTGAAAATTATCGTTTGCATTAAGCAGGTTCCGGACACCAAGGGCGGCGTTGCATTCAACCCGGACGGAACGCTGAACAGAGCTGCCATGCTCGCTATCATGAACCCGGATGACAAGGCAGGACTGGAGGCGGCTCTCCGCTTAAAGGATGAGCTCGGCGCAGAGGTCACTGTGCTCACGATGGGACTTCCGAAGGCGACCGATATGCTGCGCGAGGCATATGCGATGGGCGCGGACAAGATGATTCTGGTCACCGACCGCGTGCTCGGCGGCGCAGATACCTGGGCTACCTCGAGCACGATTGCCGCAGCGCTCAGAAACCTCGAGTATGATCTCATCATCACCGGCCGCCAGGCAATCGACGGCGATACCGCACAGGTCGGCCCGCAGATCGCGGAGCACCTGGGTCTCCCGGTTGTCTCCTACACGCAGGATCTGAAGATCGACGGCGACTACGCGATTGTGCAGCGTCAGTTTGAGGACAGATACCATGTGCTGAAGGTGAAGCTTCCCTGCCTGTGCACCGCACTCGCAGAGCTGAACCCGCCGCGCTACATGACGGTCGGCCGTCTCTTTGACGCGTTCGATCAGGATGTGACGACTTGGGGCAGAAAGGATCTGCCGACCCTGGAGGACAAGGATATGGGTCTT
Organism: Stomatobaculum longum; assembly: GCA_000242235.1. Lineage (GTDB taxonomy): Bacteria > Bacillota > Clostridia > Lachnospirales > Lachnospiraceae > Moryella > Moryella longum. Next base: position 376,813 of record JH590862.1, on the reverse strand, counting down.
GCGGGCTCCCCGACCAAGATTGCGAGAGCTTCCGATAAGGTCAAGAAGGGCAAGGGCGTCAAGGTGAACTTGGACGCACAGGAGTCCGTGAAGTACCTGATGGATCAGCTGGTCGAGAGACACGTTATCTAATAGAGCGGGAGAGAGGTGAAGGCAATGAACTTAGAAGAGTACAAGGGCGTATATATCTTTGCCGAGCAGGTGGACGGCAAAGTCAGCAACATTGCATACGAGTTGATCGGTGAGGCAAAGAACCTCGCAGAGGCACTGAAGACCGACGTCACGGCAGTGCTGATCGGTTCCGGCGTGAAAGGCGAGGCCGAGAAGCTCGGCGCTTACGGCGCGGATCGTGTGATTCTGGTCGATGATCCGGCGCTCAAGGAGTACAGAACCGAGCCGTACACGCACGCGCTCGCGGAAGTCATCAACAAGTACAAGCCTGAGATTGTCCTGATCGGCGCAACCCCGATTGGCCGCGATCTCGGTCCGAGCACCTCGGCGCGCGTTGCAACCGGCCTTACGGCAGACTGCACGAAGCTTGAGATCGGCGACTTCCCGCTGACCGTTCCGGCCGGCAAGGAAGATACCCAGAAGCACAACCAGCTGCTCATGACGCGTCCGGCATTCGGCGGCAACACGATTGCGACGATTGCCTGCCCGAACAACCGCCCGCAGATGGCAACGGTTCGCCCGGGTGTTATGCAGAAGAGAGCCAAGGAAGACGGCAGAAAGTTTGAGCTTGTTGAGTTCAACCCGGGCTTTACGCCGAACAAGCGCTATGTCGAGATTCTCGAGGTCGTGAAGAAGATCAGCGATACGGTCGACATCATGAACGCGAAGATTCTGGTCTCCGGCGGCCGCGGTGTCGGCAGCGCAGAGAACTTCAAGATTCTCGATGAGCTCGCAGAGGTTCTCGGCGGAGAGGTCTCCTGCTCCCGTGCGGTAGTCGATGCAGGCTGGAAGCCGCAGGCGCTCCAGGTCGGTCAGACCGGTAAGACAGTCCGCCCGCAGCTCTACTTCGCAATCGGCATTTCCGGTGCAATTCAGCACCTTGCCGGTATGGAGGACTCCGACCTCATTATCGCCATCAACAAGGATGAGGATGCGCCGATTTTCGATGTCGCGGACATCGGCATTGTCGGCGATCTGAACCAGATTGTCCCGGCACTCACGAAGCAGATTGCCAACTATCTGGCGACGAAGAAGCAGTAAGTGCTGCGAAAAACACTGTGACCTGACGAAGAAGAGACTTCCGGCACCTGCCGGAGGTCTCTTTGTTGTATTGTTGCCTGTGGAAAAAAGCGGGAGGACTGCGGATGCCGTACACAAAAGAAAACTTTGATGACTGGCTTTTCTTTCTTTCGGATAAAACGGATTACTTTACCGGCGAGTTTGCAAGGGAACAGGGACTCACGCTCGACTACACGCCGGAAAGTCTGGATGCGCTCGAAAACTGGCTGCTCGGTAAGTATGAAAAGAGCATGGATCTGGTCGAGGACAAGGAGCCATATGGGAACGATTACCGCCTGGCGGATCTCTGCGGCATTTATGTGGGGGAGGTGTACCGGCGGCAGCTCGGCGGAACCTGGTACATGATACTGGATCAGCCGAAAAACGCTTACTATAAGCTCCCGTCCCTGCGCTATGACACGAGAACAGGCCCGTATTACATCTGCCCGGTGACCCTGGCAACGGCCTGCATCCAGAGAAAACGGGGCGATTATATGCGCTGGGTGCTCGGGAATTATATCGAGGAGAGACGGCAACGCGCGGGCGGGAAAGACTTACCGTAAGCGCGCGTCCAAGCGGTATGCCAAGGAAAAGAATCTGTGTGAACGCAGTCCGGTTACGCTCACTACGGCCTGTATCCGGAGAAAACGCGGCGATTGTATGCGCCGGGTGCTCGGGAATTACATCGGGAAGGAGCAGAGAATAAGAGGGGGAATCGGACGGCGGCGGACGGGTGACTTTACCGCTTTTATGTGATAAACTAAACCTGTTTTTTGCGACAATTTGCGGACAGGAGAATTGGATTCATGAAGCGAGAAAGTTTCGGATCCAGACTGGGTTTCATTCTGGTGAGCGCGGGCTGCGCCATCGGAATCGGAAACGTCTGGAAGTTTCCCTATGTGACGGGGGCAAACGGGGGCGGCCTCTTTGTGCTCTTTTATCTGCTCTTTCTGGTCATTATGGGCATTCCGGTGCTCACCATGGAATTTTCGGTGGGGCGCGCGGGCAGGAAGAGCGCGGTCGGCGCCTACAAGGCCTTGGAGCCGAAGGGGAGTTTTTGGCACCTGCACGGCTGGGTCTGCTTGATCGGCTGTGCGCTTCTCATGATGTACTACACGACCGTCTCCGGCTGGATGGTCTCTTATTTCGTGAAGTTCCTCCGCGGCGACTTTGTGAAGGTGAGCGGCGAGGCGGTGGATCAGGTCTTCACAAATATGCTCGGCAATCCGGGTGAGATGGGCTTTTACATGGCGCTCACTGTGGTGCTGGGCTTCCTGATTTGTTCGTTCGGCCTGCAGAAGGGCTTGGAGCGCATCACGAAGGTCATGATGGCGGGGCTCCTTGGGCTCATCCTCCTGCTCGGTGTGCACAGTCTGGTGCTCCCCGGCGCGATGGAGGGCGTCAGATTCTACCTGCTCCCGGATCTCGGCAGAGCCATGGATCAGGGCTTTGGCAAAGTTATCACGGCGGCCATGAACCAGTCCTTCTTTACGCTGAGCCTCGGCGTCGGCGCGATGGAGATTTTCGGCTCCTACATGGACCGGGAGAAGACACTTGCCGGCGAAGCAGCCTGGATCTGTGTGCTCGATACCTTTGTGGCGTTACTCAGCGGCCTCATCATCTTCCCGGCCTGCTTCAGCTACGGCGTGCAGCCGGATGCGGGTCCGTCACTCATTTTCATCACCCTGCCGCGCGTCTTTTTGCACATGAGTCTGGGACGGCTCTGGGGCGCACTCTTTTTCCTCTTCATGACCTTTGCAAGCTTCTCGACGGTCATCGCGGTGTTTGAGAACCTGATGGCAAATCTGATGGACTCGCTTCACTGGAGCCGGAAAAAGGCAGCGCTGGTCTGCTGCAGTTTCATTCTGATTGCGAGCGTCCCCTGCGTGCTCGGCTACAATGTCTGGAGCAATCTGCATCTGATCGGTGGCAAGGATGTGCTGGACAGCGAGGACTTCATTGTCTCGAATCTGCTGCTGCCGCTCGGCTCCCTGATCTTCCTTCTGTTTTGCACGACCAGATGGGGCTGGGGCTTTGATCACTACCTCGCGGAGGCAAATGACGGCAAGGGCATCAAACTGCCGCGCGCGCTGAAGTATTATTTTCAGTTCGGATTGCCGATTCTGGTGCTGATCATTCTGTTCCAGGGTCTTTTTACCTAAACAAAAGCGAAATAAACCGGCAGAGACCGCAGCTTTTCAGGAGGCTGCGGTCTTTTTATGTTATACTGGACAAAACGGCTAGGAGGAAGATATGCGGCGAAACGACAGAGAGGTACGGGACAGAGCAGAGATTCAGCGCATTCTGGAGGTCGCAAAGGTGCTGCGCCTCGGGCTCACGGACGGGGACTATCCCTACATCGTCCCCCTGCACTACGGCTATGTTTACGCGGGTGATGTGCTCCGCTTCTACATGCACGGCGCAAAGGAAGGGAAAAAGCTCGCGCTCGCGATGTCAAATCCCCACGCGTTTGTCGAGCTCGACTGCGAGGTCGAGACGACGGGGGAGGGCGATATCGCCTGTGTGTACGGCGCAAATTATGCGAGCCTCATGGCGCGCGGTGAGGTCACGGTGGTCGAGGACCCCGAAGAGAAAATTGAGGGGTTAAAGCTCCTCATGCGGGCGCAGACCGGCAGAGATTTTGAAATTACGGCGCAGCAGGCGGCGGGCGTTGCCGTGTTCCGTTTTGACGCAGAGAGCTACAGCGTCAAGGAGAGAAAGAAGAAGTAAAGACAGCTGAGACAGCGGCAGACAGCGAGACGGCAGCACATTAAGAAGGCGGTGTGATACAGCGAGACAGCGGGAGGAGAGAGAACAAAATGGCAGAAATCCGGAAAATCGATTTGACTTGCCCGAGTTGCGGCGCAGAGATGCAGATTTCCGAAGATCAGAAGATGGCGGTGTGCCCCTATTGCCGGAAGAAACTCTATTTTGCAATGGAAAACGGCAAGCTGACTGCAAAGGAAGCCGAGGAGCGCTCCTACGGCGAGACCAGAGGAAAACTCCGCGCCGAGGCGGAGGCCGAAGAGGCCGAGGAGAGACGGAAGAGCTTTCGGAAGTGGAAGCATCGTCTGATCGGAATCGGCATATTTGTCGGCCTGGTTCTGGCAGCCGGTCTGTACGGCGAGGCAAAGAAGCAGCGCGTGGATCCCTTCCCCTATGTCACGGTCGAATTTTCCGGCGTGAGCGGCGAGGGCAAGGCGGAATTAAAGCGCGGCAACTACCCGGCTTCCGTGAACGAATATTATCTCGGCTATCAGGTAGAACCGAGAGAGCGTCTCTCGAACGGCGATACGGTGACCGTGCAGGCGACGAGCGATCGTTACCGGCTCACGAAGAGCGTGGAGAAGTATACCGTCACGGGACTCGACAGTTACTTAAGCGACCTCGATTCTCTGGACGGCACAAAACTCGAGATGCTGCACAGCACGAGCCTTGCAGCCATTCGAAATACCTATTTTCCGAACAGCATCTCGGGCATCAAGCGGAGCGAGGAGATTTCGGCGAAGCCGGTGAAATTGGTGCTGCTCTCGAAGGGAAATAAAAATGTGCTGAGCGACATCTTTGAAATGACTTACCGCGGCCCGGATGGCAAGGAGAAGACCGTGTACCAGTGCACGCGCTATCGGAATGTGCTGTTTCGGAGCGGCAATAACACGAGCTTTGACTACAGCACCTATATGGCGACGGGGCACTCCGTATACCTCGGCAGCACCACGAACGACGACACGGCGAGCGGCTACGACACGCTCGAAGAGGCAGTCGCGGATTCCAGGAAGACCTCCGAGAGCGATATGACCGTTACGGAGCGGGATGAATAAAGTACTTGGCGCATCCGTGCGTTCAAGTCATAGAAAAAGCCCCCGACTTGCCTCTGATAGCAGGCAGCCCGGGGGCTTTTTTTGTATTTGCGTTCGATAAAGAGAAGTTTCCGCACTTTGGGAACAATGGATTCATTCCGGATTTTAAGAGGCGCGCCGGTTGGCGCGCCTCTTTTTACGCGAGCTTTAAGTCCCCGTCTTTCACGAGTCCCATGCGGCGCACGAGCGCGTGAATCAGCGGGCAGAGAATTGCGGGAAGGATAACGGCGACCAGCAGCATGCCGAGCCAGTCCGTGCCGGTGATTGCTGCCTTCTGTCCGGCTGCGACATCCTTGACCCAGCCGGTGTAGACACCGAGCGGTCCCACAAGGCCGCAGGTGCCCATGCCGGAGGCAACGGCTGCGCCGTTCTGCTGAAGGTGAAACACACAGGTCGCAATCGGGCCGGTGATCATCGAGGTCACGCAGGGCGCAATCCAGACCTTCGGGTTTCTCACGATATTGCCCATCTGGAGCATCGAAGTGCCGATGCCCTGGGATACGAGGCCGCCGAAGCCGTTTTCCGGATAGGATATCACGGCGAAGCCGACCATCTGTGCGCAGCAGCCGGCAAAGGCCGCGCCGCCCGCGAGCCCGGTTAAGCCGAGCGCCGCGCAGATGGCCGCCGAGCTGATCGGCAGCGTCAGCGCGATGCCGACCACGAGCGAGACCAGGATGCCCATCAGGAAGGGCTGAAGTTCCGTTGCCCACATGACGAGGTCGCCGACCTTCATGGCTGCCTTGCCGAGTGCCGGAGCGAGCAGGGCAGAGAAGAGGAGGCCCACCGCAATCGTGACGAGCGGCGTGACCAGAATATCGACCCGGGTCTCTTTGGAGACCGCCTTGCCTGCCTCGGCCGCGAGAATCGCGACAAAGAGCACGGCGAGCGGACCGCCCGCACCGCCGAGCGCATTCGAGGCGAAGCCGACGGTGATCAGCGAGAAGAGCACGAGGGGCGGGCAGCGGAGTGCCCAGCCGATTGCGGTCGCCATGGCGGGACCGGACATCGCCGAGGCGAGACCGCCGACCGTGTACTCGGTGCCCGCAATCGTTGCGACCGGCGAGGTCAGAAAAGCGAGGTGGAGCTGTGCGCCGATGGTGTTGATGATGGTGCCGATCAGGAGAGAACAGAAGAGTCCCTGTGCCATCGCGGCGAGCGCGTCAATGCCGTAGCGCTTGGCCGAGATTTCGATGTCCTTTCGTTTCAGAAATGCTGCCAGTGCTTTCATACATCCTCCTTGAATCTTACTAGTGTCAAGACATATGTATAGTATACACTGACAAGACTGTCAAGCAAAAGCGCTATTTGCTTTTGAAATTCCGTTATTCGGAGAGGAGAATACCGGCGGCGCGGAGTTTTTCGGTGACGCGCCGGTAGGCGGCTTCGTCGGGGCAGAGGAGGGTGTGGAGGTGGATGCCGCTCGTCAGGAGAGAGAGCGGCTGGGCGGCGCACTCGGCGCTCCGCGCGAGGAAGGCATCGACCTCGTGGCGGGTCGAGAGTTGCAGCTGGCCGCGGAGCTCGCCGTAGAGCGGATGCTCGACCGACACATCTGCGACCGTGCAGCCTTCATCGACCGCGATATAGAGCTCCTCCCGTATCGCTGCGGCGTCGTGGCGGCAGGCGATGGTCTTTTTCAGCAGAGGCTGCCGGGAGGCCGCCGCGAGCAGGTAGCCGCGGGAGGTCGCGATGATGTCCGCGCCGGATGCACGGAGCAGGGCAATATCGCCGACAATACTCTGGCGACTCACATGGTACGCGGCCGCGAGCGTCGTCGCGCTGATCGGTTTCTGATTTTTGGCGAGGGTGGACAGGATTTCTGCCCGTCTGGCATCATTTTGCATCGCGCTACCTCCGGATAGACTGGATGGTCTCAGTATAGCAGACCGTGAGAAAATAATCATTTTTCAAGAAAGTGTTTAGTATCTTGCAATTCATCCCCGCCGCAAGCTAAAATGAGACAAAAGGAGGCAGGGTATGAGACGAAAAGCAATGGCGGTTTGTCTGCTCGGGGCGGTGCTGCTGGCAGGCTGCGGCGGCGGAGGCAGTGCAAAGGGGGTCAAGACCTTTACGGAACCGGGAACCGTGAACGGCGAGGTGACGTCCGCGAAGCGGAACGAGAGCGCAGTGCTGATCAAAGCAGGCGGTGCGGCGCTTATCAACAATGCGGAGCTCTCGCGGAAGTACGCCGGAAAAGCGGGCAAGGCGGATACCGCCGTGGTGCTCTTAGAGGCCGGCAAAGCGGTTATCAAGAATTCGAACCTCACATCGGATGCGGCCGGAAGCGCGGGGATTCTGATCGGTGACACGGCAGAGGTGGAAATTGCGGACACGGCGCTCTCGACAGCCGGGGAGCAATCGCCGGGAATAGAGACGCGCGGGAGCGGCGCGCTCTACGCCTGGGACAATATGATAGGTACGACGGGAAACGATTCCGCGGCGCTCTCTGTGGGCAAGGACGGCAGCATGACGCTCTCCGGCGGCACTTTTACGGCGACCGGCGAGCACGCCCCGGCAGTCAGTGCGTCCGGCAAGGGCTGGATCAACGCGGCAACTCTGACGGCGGGCAATGCGGAGGCGCTCACCCTCGAGGACGGCGCCCAGCTTTCGCTCTACGACTGTCATGTCTCCGGTAACATGCCGGAGCCGGGCGGAAATCAGAAGAATGCGGCGGTGATTCTGCGCCGCGCCGAAAACAGCGAGGCGAATGCGACTGCGCCGCAGCTCCTGCTCTCCGGCGGCACATTGCGCGCCCAGCGCGGCAATCTCTTCTATGTGGACGCCGCGGATGCGTCGATTGTGGTGAAGAATGTCACGCTCGCGGTCGATGTATCGCAGGGCAATTTGCTGCTCACCTCGAACGGCGCAAAGAGCAGTTTGAGCGCCTACGGCGAAATGATGGAAGGGCATCTGGTGAGCGAGGAGGATGCGAGCGCTGCCGTTTACCTCTGCGATGTCACAAAGTTTACCGGAGACATTCAGCTGACGCCGGGACCCGGTAAGGCAGAGGCGCCCGGCATTGCCCTCTATATCGACGGCACTTCGATCTGGGTCGTGAACGGCAACTCGACGCTCCGCGCGCTCTACACCGAGGGGCTTGTGAAGGATGACAAGGGACTCGATGTCACGATTCAGGGCAAGGACGGCACGGTCTACCGGAAGGGAAAATCCGCCTATACGGTGACGGTGACCGGCGAATACAAAACCAGCGCGGATTTCCGCGGCGCAGGGACAGCGGATGAGTTCTCGGCGCATGCGGCGGAGCGACCGGAGAGTCTCCGTTAAGGGAGACTCAGAAGAACATGAAATCCCAGAAATTGCCGAGGCGGTCCTCAAAGACCTCGTAGGGCGTGCGCGAGAGGAGATCCTGTTCGGTTTCCTTTGCGAGGCGAATGTCGTCGGTGATGATGTAGTCGACCTCGCTGTCCAGGAAGCGGGACAGCCCGTTGCCGTCGTTGACGGTCCAGACGCCGATCTGTTTGCCCGCGGCGTGCGCTTCCGCAATGCGGGCATTGCTCACGCTCTCTTCCTCGAGGAGGAGAATGTCGCAGTTTAACTTCGGGAGATTGCCGACGCCGGCAAAGAAGAGAACGCCGGTGTCAAACTCCGGATAGTGGGTCTCCACATAGTTGATGACGCGGTAGGAGAGGGAGATGATTACGACCTCCGAAACCATGTTTTTTTCGCGGACGATGCGCACGACATCGTCCGCCATTTTTTTGTCCGCGGTCACGCCTTTCAACTCAATGAAGAGTTTTTCCTTGCCGCGGCAGGCGTCCAGGAGATCGCTGAGCGTTGCGACCGGATAGGGTTCCGCGGGAAAATGCGGGTCGGTCAGGGTGAGCCCTCTGACCTCAAGGAAGGTCATGGACTGAGGTGTTCGGTTCACACCGGCGAGGCGTTTAAAGTTGTCATCGTGGTTGATGACATAGTAGCCGTCCGAGGTACGCTGCACATCGGTTTCCGAGCCGTAGGCGCCCGTATTTTCCGCGGCGACGATGCCTGCGACCGAATTCTCCGGCGCGAGATAGCCGCCGGTGCGGTGTGCAATCAGTTTGGTGTGCTGTTCCCGCGCAAAGAGGGGCGCGTAGAGGAAGGAAAGCACAAAGGAGAGCAGAGCCGTAAAAAACAGCGAGCCGCCCATCGCAGCGAGCAGGAGAGTGCTGCGGGGACTTTTGGGAAGCGGCTGCTCTTCGGGAGCCTGCTCCCGCGCGAGTATCAGAAAGAGTCTGGTAAAGCGAAGCAGGAAGAAGCTGCTGCAGAGCAGGGAAACCATGGAGAGCAGATAGTTCCCGAGGAGCACGGCAAAGGCCGCCGCAAAGCGGTACAGGAGTTCGGCGCGACTTTCGGCGCTCAGGAGGAGGTCCGCACCGGTGGTCAGCGTGGCTGCACCTTGCAACAGTTTTTCCTCTCGCGCAATCAAAACGAGGGCCGGGAGGAGCTTAAAGAGACCTTGCGCGAGCAGGCGGATGAAGGCGAGAAACAGGAGTAAGGGCAAGAGTTCTTTTGCGATGCGAAGCCGGTTGGAGGTCACCAGTTCCGAGGAGCGGCGAAAGGCCGCGCCGGGTGTGCGGGACTCGAGAATCGCCGCGTGCAGGAAGAAAAGCATGCGGTAGCCGAGCCAGGAGAGAACCGCCATGAGAAGGAGATACAGCAGAAAGTAGAGCGGCGTCGTATCGATGACTTCGGAGATAAAGTTCGGAATGTACAGCTTTTTTGTCAGGCTGATGTGGAAACCGACGCCGGTGAGCGGCGTCAGGACGGCGAGATAAAAGAGAAACAGAAGGCCGCGCGGAGAGGCGAATTTCCGGAGCGAGCGGAGGCCGTCGAGTAGCGCGGTACGGTAGCGGAGCTGCTTTCCGCTTAGCAGCGCGTTGCAGAGGAAAATCGGCGCGAGCAGCTCAAAGAGCAGGTAGAGCATGACGAGCAGGAAGAGCAGAACGAGCAGCACCGGTGCGCGCCACGAGGCGAGAAAGCGAAGATAGTTCGAGCTCGTCAGCGCGCCGCTCTTGGCCGTGAGTGCGCGGACAAAGCGCCACATGAGGCGGCTCAGCGGAAAGAGGAACAGGGAGGCGAGCAGCTGAAACATCCAGAACTCCGGGAGCGCGGAGAGCGCAAAGCGGCGAAAGGAAGTCGGATTTTTGACGGAAGAAGACATAGATACTCCTTTGCGGCGAAAATAAACGTGAGCTCTATTGTAGCATGCCGCGCGGGATGTGGCGGTGTTTTTGTCGCAGGACAGAGGAAAGACAAGATTTTATGACGTTATTCTGAGCAAACATACAACATTTTGGAAAAGTGTGATAAAGTAGAGTCGTATCGTAGAATATCCTCTCCGCAGGGCGGAGAGCGCATGAACCACAAGGGGAAAGAGTGAACGTCATGGGAAAGGATAAGAGAAGAGTTGTACTGGTTGGCTGCGGCATGGTCGGTATGAGCTATGCCTATGCAATGCTGAATCAGCAGACCTGCGATGAGCTTGTCTTGATTGACTATGTGAAGGAAAAAGCCGAGGGAGAGGCCATGGACTTGAATCACGGTCTTGCCTTCTCCGGTTCCCATATGAAGATTTGGAGCGGTACCTACGCCGACTGCAAGGAGGCGGATATCGTGACCATTTGCGCGGGTGTAGCGCAGAAGCCGGGTGAGAGTCGCATGGATTTGCTCGCGCGGAACACGGCCATCTTTAAGTCGATCGTGGAGCCGGTCACGGACTCCGGCTTTAACGGCATCTTCCTGATTGCGACCAACCCGGTCGATGTCATGACCAAGGTGACCTGCGATCTCTCGGGCTTTAACCCGAAGCGTGTCATCGGTAGCGGCACCTCGCTCGACACCGCGCGTCTCCGCTACCTGGTCGGCAGCTACTTTAAGGTAGACCCGCGCAGCATCCACGGCTATGTGATGGGTGAGCACGGCGATTCCGAGTTTGTGCCGTGGAGTCAGGTTTGCATTGCGACGAAGCCGGTGCTCGACGTGATTGCGGAGTCGAACGGTGTTTACAAGAAGGAAGAACTCGAAAAGATTGAGGTCGATGTGCGCACGGCGGCGGATAAGATCATCGCGGCGAAGAAGGCGACCTACTACGGCATCGGCATTGCGCTGACCCGCTTAACGAAGGCCATACTCGGCGACGAGAGCTCGGTGCAGACCGTCTCGGTCTATCTCCGCGGCGAGTACAAGCAGAACGGCGTCTTTGCGGGTGTTCCGGCGGTTATCAACGCGAGCGGCGTGCAGTCGGTTATCCGCTGCCAGATTACCGATGAAGAGCAGGAAAAGTTCGATGCATCCTGCAAGGAGTTGAAGGATAAAATCGCCGAGGCAGAGCGCGATTTGAATCACTGAGTCAGAGAATTCGGAGGGGCCTGTCGGCGACGACGGGCTCCTTTTCTGTTACAATGGAGAGGAGCGGTGCGCCGAAAAAACGGCGGTTGCGAAAGACAGAGCGAAAATCGCGGTGATCCGAGCGGAAAGCTGAAACAACGGAAAATTGCGAGAACATCAAGACATGAAAAACCGGATTGGCAGAGGGTTATCAAGGCCGATGCGACGACGGAAGCTTTTTGGCAGAAGCAAAGTGTGCAGGCGCGAAGCTTTCAGGGGATTGGTTTTAAACGCCCGTGATCGGGAGAGAAAGGAGTATCGGTGGAAGCGGGAAAGGTATATTTTGTCGGCGCGGGGCCGGGGGCGGAGGATCTTCTGACCCTGCGCGGCGCGGCACTTTTGGAGGAAGCGGATGTCGTGGTCTATGCGGGATCCTTGGTGAACGCAGCGCTCTTAAAGCGCTGTAAGCCGGAGGCGGAGATTCACGACAGCGCGCGGCTTGACTTAAACGAGGTACTGGATATTCTGATTCCGGCCGCAAAGGCCGGAAAGCGTGTGGTGCGCCTGCACACCGGAGACCCTTCCGTCTACGGCGCACACCGGGAGCAGATGGACGCCCTAAAGGCAGCCGCTGTGCCCTTTGAAGTCTGTCCCGGCGTCTCCTCCTTCTTCGGTGCGGCGGCTTCGCTCGGGGCGGAGTACACCCTGCCCGGCGTCTCGCAGACGGTCATCCTGACCCGCGCGGCGGGACGCACGCCGGTCCCGGAAAAGGAAAGGCTCTCGGCACTCGCGGCGCACGGCGCAAGTCTGGTACTCTTTCTCTCGGCGGGGCGCGCCGCCGAGGCGGTGGAAGAGCTGCTTCGGGGCGGTTACTACACGACGGAGACTCCGGCTGCCATTGTATACAAGGCGACCTGGCCGGACGAGCGCATTCTGCGCACCACACTCGGCGAACTTGCCAAAGATGCGGAGGCCGCCGGGATTACCAAGACTGCGCTGCTCTTAATCGGAGATTTTCTCGGTGCCGAATATGAGAACTCAAAGCTCTACGACCCGAGCTTTACGACTGAATTCAGAGAGGGGAAACAAGCATGAAACCATATACGATTGCGGTGGTCGGAATCGGCCCCGGAGACCGGGAGTCCATGACTTTAAAGGCGCTTCACACGATTGAGGCAGCCGATACGATTGTCGGCTACAGCACCTACTTAAAGCTGATTGAAGACTTATTGGCGGGAAAAGAGGTCGTTCAGAGCGGCATGACCGAGGAGATACAGCGCTGCGAAGAGGCGATTGCCCTTGCGCTTCAGGGAAAACAGGTCGCCGTGGTCTCCTCGGGCGATGCCGGCGTTTACGGCATGGCAAGCCTTATCCTAGAACTCGCGGCGGCACACAAGGAGCTCACGGTCGAAGTGGTGCCGGGCGTCACGGCAGCGCTCTCCGGCGCAGCCCTGCTCGGCAGCCCGCTGACCCTCGACTTTGCCTGCATCAGCCTCTCGGATCTCCTGGTACCCTGGGAGCAGATTGAGCGGCGCTTAAAGAGCCTCGCGGCTTCGGGTATGGCGGTGGTCATTTACAATCCGGGCAGCCGGAGCCGCAAGGACTGCCTTCCGCGGGCGGCGGAAATCTTCCTCGAGGCGCGCAGGGCGGATACGCTCTGTGCGATTACGCGTAACATAGGCCGGAAGGGGGAGAGCAAGGAGGTGCTGACACTCGGGGAACTGAAAAGTCGCGAGGTCGATATGCGTACCACGGTCTTTATCGGCGCGGAGGACAGCATCGAGTTGAACGGCTACCTCCTGACGCCGCGCGGCTACGATAAGAAGAGGAAGGGCTAAGGTGGCGTTGCAAGCTGGCGAGACAAGCTTTTTCGAGGCGACTTTGCGCATTTTGCCGCCGGACCCGGCTGCGGCGGAGGCCGCGGCGAACAAGTTTCTCTCGATTGCGATGCCGCTTCACGGGCTCGGCGTGCTCGAAGAGGATTTAATCCGCATGGCGGGGATTCAGGGGACTGCGGCGCTTCGCTTAAAGCCGCGGAAACTGTTTGTCTTCTGTGCGGACAACGGTGTCGTGAAGCAGGGGGTCACCCAGACCGGGCAGGAGGTGACCACAGCGGTCTGCGAGCACCTCGCCTACGGCGGGAGCACGGTGAATCGCATGGCCGCGCTCGCGGACTGTGCGGTGGTCCCGGTCGATGTGGGCACTGCGGGAGAGCCGCGGGGCAAGGAAATCCTTCGGCGGAAGGTACGAAGCGGAACGCGGGATTTTACGGAAGAAGCCGCAATGACGCGGGAAGAGTGTTTACAGGCACTTTGTATCGGCATGGAGCTTGCGGCCGAAGAAAAGCGGCGGGGAACGGCCCTCCTTCTTGCGGGAGAGATGGGGATAGGCAATACGACCACCAGCGCGGCATTAACGGCGGCCCTGCTGGAACGGGATTCCGCGGAACTCATAGGGCGCGGCGCGGGGCTATCGGATGAGGGACTTGCGCGAAAGCGGCGCGCGGTGGAGAAGGGACTGGCGCTTCATAAGGACTTGCGCGGCGATGCGCTCGGGCTTCTGTCTGCGCTCGGCGGATTTGACTTGGCGGCGCTCGCGGGACTCATGCTCGGCGCGGCCGTCGAACAAATTCCGCTGCTACTCGACGGCATCATCACGGAGGCAGCCGCCCTCGCCGCAGTTTGCCTCGCACCGGGGGTTCGAGGCTACCTCTTTGCGAGCCACTGCTCGGCAGACCCGCTCGCGGAGGCTCTCCTTACGGCGCTCGACTTAAAGCCCCTCATTTCCGCGGGTCTGCACCTCGGCGAGGGCACGGGGGCGGTTGCGGCGCTCCCGCTCCTTGACATGGCAGAGGCGGTGTACAGCGGGGCAGATAGCTTTACGGAGCTCGGCATTGCGGCCTATACGGAGCAGGGAGGAAAGCAATGAATTCCGCCTACGAACACGGCGGCGCCTGCTTTCCGCGGGGCGGCGTGCAAGAAAGCGGTATCACGGACTTCTCGGTGAACATTAACCCGCTCGGTATGCCGCCCGCGGTGCGGGAAGCGCTGCACCGCGCGGTTGACGCCTGCATCCACTATCCGGATCCCTTTGCGAGCGGACTCCGCGCGGCGCTTGCCAAGCGCTATGCGGTCAGCGAGACACAGGTCTTTTGCGGAAACGGCGCGGCGGATGTGATTGAGCGGCTCGCGGAGGTGCTGAAGCCGAAGCGCGCCCTGCTTCTTGCCCCGAGTTTTTCGGAGTACGAGCGAGCGCTCACGCGGCGCGGCTGTCACTGTGCGTTTCATATGCTGCGCCGCGAAGAGGGTTTTCAACTCACGGAGCGGGTGCTCGACGATCTAAACGAGGAGGCCGAGCTCTTCTGGCTCTGCCTCCCGAACAACCCGACGGGACTGGTTCCCACATCGGATTTATTTGCGCGCATTCTTTCGCGCTGCGCGGAAAGGAACATCACCCTGATTACCGATGAGTGCTTTTTCGGTTTCTTGAACCGGGAAGATGCGCCCACGCTCCGGCATCATCTGGGAGCAGACGGAGGCAGGGCGCGGCGCATTCTTCTCGGGGCGTTCACGAAGACCTTTGCGATGCCGGGCGTGCGGCTCGGCTACTGCGTGAGCTCGGATCCCGCGCTCGGCGAAGCCCTCTTTGCGGCCGGACAGCCCTGGCCGGTTTCGGTGCTCGCGGAGGCGGCCGGAGAGGCGGCCCTCGCCTCTCCGGATTGGGAAAGAGAAAGTGCGGCAAAAATCGCCGTCTGGCGGGCGGAACTCGCTGTGGGCCTGCGCTCTCTCGGGCTCTGGGTCTCGGAGAGCGAGAGTAATTTTCTGCTTGTTTCGGACGCAGTGCCGAACGCAGCAAAAAATGCGGCAAGACTTCGCTTCGCTGCGGCGTGCGGACTTCCGCTCCGCGACTGCGCGAACTTTCGCGGGCTCTCCGTGGGCTACTTTCGAACTGCGGTGAAGACGCCCGAAGAGAATCAGCGTCTTTTATCGGCGCTCGCTGACTTTGAGAAGGAGGGCGAATGGCAAAGACAATCATGATTCAGGGCACCTGCTCCAACGCGGGCAAGAGCCTGTTTGCGGCGGCGCTCTGCCGCGTCTTCCGGGAGGACGGCTACCGGGTGGCGCCCTTTAAGTCTCAGAACATGGCGCTGAACTCCGCGGTCACGCCGGACGGGCTCGAAATCGGGAGAGCGCAGGCCATGCAGGCGGAGGCCGCCGGCATCGCCCCAGATGTGCGCATGAACCCCATACTCTTAAAGCCGAACTCGGACACGGGTTCTCAGCTGGTGCTCTGCGGAAAACCGGTCGGGGACTACAGCGCAGTCGAATATCAGAAAAAGAAGAAGGAACTGCTCTCCGAAGTGTTGAAGGCCTATCACAGCCTCGCGGCCGAGCAGGATATCATGGTGATTGAGGGGGCGGGTTCCCCGGCGGAGATTAACCTCCGCGCCGACGATATTGTGAATATGGGACTCGCCGAGGTGGTCGATGCCCCTGTCATCTTGATCGGCGACATAGACCGAGGCGGCGTGTTTGCCGCGCTCTACGGGACGGTGAAACTCCTCGCCGAGGCCGAGCAGGCGCGCATCAAGGGGCTGGTAATCAATAAGTTCCGCGGGGACATCAAAATTCTGGAGCCGGGCCTAAGGGAGATTGAAGCGCTCACCGAAAAGCCTGTGCTCGGGGTTCTTCCCTACCGCCACTTTGATTTGGAGGATGAGGATTCCCTTTCGGAGCGGCTTCGGAAGACGAAAGCAGAGGCGGAAGCTCTGCTTCGCATTGCCGTGATCCGTCTTCCGCGGCTCTCGAATTTCACGGATTTCGATCCGCTGCAGGCAGCGCCGGAGGTAGCGCTTAGCTATGTGAAGAGCCCGGCGGAAATCGGGGCTGCGGACCTTTTGATTTTACCGGGCTCCAAGAGTACGCTCGAAGACCTCGCGTGGTTAAAGGCACAGGGCTTTGACACGTGTATTCGGGACTTTGCGGCGTCCGGCCGCCCGGTACTCGGTATTTGCGGCGGATATCAAATGCTCGGCGAAACACTGCGGGACAAAGAGAGCGGCATAGAGGCGGCGGGACTCGGGCTCTTGCCGGTCGATACCGTGTTTTACGCGGCCAAGCAAACCGTCTGCGCATCCGGAACAATTACGGCGGCGAGCGGTTTTTGGGCAGCGCTTGCCGGGCAAAAGACCGAGGGCTATGAGATTCACATGGGACAGAGCCGCATCGGCAAAGAAGCCGATTGCTTTCAGCGCCTTTCCGCACGAGAGGACAGTGAGCGGCAACGCGCGGACGGCTGCACGACGGGCGCTGTCTGCGGAAGCTATCTGCACGGCCTATTTGACGAAGCGGCGGTCACAGAGGCGCTTCTTAAGGCGCTTGCAGCGAGAAAGGGGCTTTCTTATCCGCACCGATTAAAAAGTCGCAGGGAGCGGCAGGAAGAGGGCTTCCGGCTCTTATCGCAAACGCTGCGGGAACATTTTGATTTGCGGGAACTGTACCGCATCATGGGAGTGGAGAGATGAGCATAGAATTTTGGAAGCCGGAGGAAATCGAGGCAGAGAGCTTTCGGCGCATCAGCGAGGAACTCGGCGATCGGCTGTTTCCCGCCGGGGTCGATTTGGTTGTGAAGCGCGTCATACACACGACGGCGGACTTTTCGTTTGCGGACACTCTGCTTTTTTCGGAGGGCGTGGTCGAACAGGGGAAGGAAGCGATACGGCAGGGTGCCTGCATCGTGACGGATACCAATATGGCGCTTGCCGGCATCAATAAGGCAAGGCTTGCGGGCTTCGGCGCTACGGCGCGCTGCTTTATGGCGGAGGCGGATGTGGCCGCCGAGGCAAAGGAGAGGGGCGTGACCCGCGCGACGGTCTCAATGGAGCGGGCGGCAGCGCTCTCCGCGGAGAGGCCGCTGATACTCGCAATCGGCAATGCGCCGACCGCGCTTGTAAAAATCAAGGAGCTCATGGATGCCGGGCAACTGAAGCCCGCGCTTTTAATCGCGGCGCCGGTCGGCTTTGTCAATGTGGTCGAGGCAAAGGAACTCTTTGTCGGGAGCAGCACGCCGCACATCATTGCGCGCGGCCGTAAAGGCGGCTCGACCGTCGCGGCGGCCATCGTGAACGCGATACTCTACCAGATTTGAGAAGCACCGCAGCGCCCCGAAGAACCTTTCTTGAGAAGAAGGACAAAAGGCGGGAAGCAGATAAGAGTGCAAACCGGTAGGCGGGGAAAAGAAGCAGAGGAAAAACCTGCATGCTTGCGTCGCAAGACCCGAGTCATGTCTGACGGCCAAGAGATACCGCAAGTGCATCGAGAAAAATTTGAGAGGCACTTGAGAAGCGGATTGATTTTGTACTAAATACCGAAGGCAGTAGAGGAGCGAAAGACAAAGAATACAGCGGGACAAATCCGGGGAAGAAAGAGAAGGGAGCGTGAGATGAGCAAGCTTTACGAAGCCGTCATGGGGCTGGTGGTCGCGGACGCACTCGGCGTTCCGGTCGAGTTTGCGCCGCGGGACAGCTATCTGGTGACGGAAATGACAGGCTACGGGACCTACCGGCAGCTGCCCGGTACCTGGTCGGACGACAGTTCCATGACGCTTGCGACCTTGGAGAGTTTTAAGCGCAAGGGCTGTGTGGATCCCGCCGATATCATGCAGAACTTTTTTCTCTGGCTCTTTGAGAAACGGTTTACGGCGCGGGACTATGTCTTTGACGTGGGCAATGCCTGCCGGAATGCCATTTGGACCTACGGACAGGGGGTCGCGCCGCAGGACTGCGGCGGAACAGAAGAGCAGGACAACGGAAACGGCGCACTGATGCGCATGCTGCCGCTTGGCCTCTTACTCGTCTTACTCGAGGGGACGGACGAAGCAAAGGCAGCCGCGGTGCGGCAGGTTGCGGGACTCACCCACAACCACATGATTTCGCACATCGGCTGTCTGATTTATGTGTTTGTCGCAGAGGAATTGCTTCGCGGAAGCGAAAAGCGGGAGGCGCTTTCCTCTGCCTTAGAACGCGCCGCGCGGATTTACGGAAACGAGCCCGCTTGGCAAAACTATGTCCGTCTCCCGGAAATCGAGACCTTGGGCCGCGAGGAGATTAAGAGCAGCGGCTATGCCGTGGACACGCTGGAAGCAGCGCTCTGGTGCCTCTTGCGGACAGAAAGCTACCGCGATTGCGCCCTCCTTGCCGTGAACCTCGGAGAAGATACGGACACCGTGGGCGCGGTGGCGGGCGGCCTCGCGGGACTCATCTACGGCCTTGACGGCAAGACGGGCATCCCGGCGGAATGGATTGAAGTGATACCGCGGAAAGCGTGGATACGGGAGCTCTGCGAAGGCGTGGAGGCGATACGCTGCTAGGCGTTTCGGCGGTATTCTAGAATTCGTAATGCGTCCAAAGGCTGATGATTTTTACGGTATTGACTTCCTCGAGCACCTCGTAGACAAGACGATGTTTGACATTGATTCTCCGGGAATAAGCCCCCTGAAGATCCCCAATCAGCTTTTCGTAGGGCGGGGGTGTTTGGTAGGGATTTTCTCTTAGGATCTCGATCAGCGCCTTGGCTTTTGTATCCAATTTTGCCGACTTTAGCTTGGGAATATCGGCAGTGGCTTTTTTTGTATACACAATGGTATACATTACCAAGTGACCTCATCTTCCGACAGGCAGTCTTCCAAAGAGGTGTGCAGTCCCTCGATAATCTTCGCACGTTCTTTCGGGAGAGAAGAGAGATATAGGGTCTCCATCAGGCTGTTATAGTCTTCCTCGCTAATCAGCACAGCATTGCCTGCTTTGGTGCTGATATTCACAGGTTCGTTATAACGTATGGTCTGTTCCAGAAGTTCAAAGATGTTTTTTCTGAAGTTGGTAATGTTTGTGTTCAGCATAACGATGCCTCCTTGCATGTACATGATAACGTACGTACTTGGATGTGTCAAGAAGCTCGGAATGAGGAAGGCGAGGATGGGGCTTGTCGCCTCAGGTACCTTTTGTGATACTATCGTAGGGAGAGGAAACGGAAGAGAAAGGAGACAGAATGGCAGAAGAAAAGAAGATGGGACGTCCGACGGATAACCCGAAAGGCCGGCCGATTCATGTGCGGCTGGATGCCGAGGCGGACGCGATTTTGGAAGCGTATTGTGTGCGTGAGAATGTGACACGGGCAGAGGCAATTCGGCGCGGTATTTCCTTATTGAACAAGCAGAATTGAATCGGGAAAAAGAGGGCGCAGTTGCGCCCTCTTTTTGTGTGACGGGTCGTGTGATGCATGTACCCAATCGAAGCGCTTTTTGCATCGGCTACAGCCGATTTTTCACTACGCCAGGCATAGAAAAAGCGCGCATCTACGCCGTTTTCGACGCAAATGCGCGCTTCTTAAAAGAGCTGATGACGGGAATCGGACCCGTGACCTCCGCACTACCAATGCGACGCACTACCGACTGTGCTACATCAGCCTCTTGCCATAAGGCTTATGTAGAATAGCACGGAGAGAAGTAATTGTCAACGAAAAGTTTTCTCGAGCCGATGCAAAAATAAGGCGGCCGAGAGAAGGTCCGCGGCGCCGCCGGGACTTACATTCCGCTGCTTGCAAGTTTCTTTGAGCTCGTAGAGCAGGTCTGTCCCTTCCGGCGTAAAAGCGCCGCCGTGCGAGAGGATGTTGCGGCAGTCCGCACGGAGGGTGAGCAGGGCATCCTTCCCGCCGCGGTACAGCACGTTGGTGTCACTGACATGCAGGATGAGATGCAGGAGTACATTGAGGACGCTCGCCTCCGCGGGACGCTCCTCTGCCTCGTACTGCCGAAGCAGGGGCAGGGCGACACTGCGGAGCACCGGGAAGCCCTTGGCCGCCGCGTTGCGAACACCGCCTGTGCCGTCGCGGTGCAGCACCGCTTCGCCGTGGGCCTTTCCGACTTCTCCGGCTTTTAAGTCAGCGAGCTCCTGCCGCAGGGTGTCGCCGACCAAGTTCTGTACCTCGTCCAGAATTGTTTCGGCGGAGAGTTTGCCGCTTTTTGCGTAGAGTAGCCCTGCGCCCGCGGAGAGAAGCCCGAGGGTAAAGACAGCGCCCTTATGGGTGTTAACTCCGCCCGTTGCCGCGTACATCTCGCTTTCGGCGCGTTTTCCGATTTCCCGGAGCCGGGAAAAGAGTGCGGCATCCGTTTCTCGCGCCGCATCGGGCAGGGTGAAGCAGCTTTGGTAAGCCGTAACGGCCATTTCCCGCAGGAAAGGAGTGATTGCGGCGGTACTCAAAATAAAGTCCTCAAACTTCATATCCGCGTGTGCGCCGGAATCGATGCGGTCCACAAGGCCGGGCTTCGGCGCGGCGTAGACCTCATCGAGGAGGGAGAGCGCCGCGTGATTTTCGAGTGCGGAGAAGAAAGACGCGGAGAGCGGAAAGGCCTCCCGGAGCAGAGAGTCGCAGCGGGAAAAAAGAGCCTCCACGCTGTGGGCGCGGCTTCTCGCGCAGACTACGGCAGCCTCCTCGCAGAGCAGGCAGCGGCGGAGCGGCAGGAAAAAATCCTCGCGGGAGAGTTTCTGTCCCTCGCAATTCAGCACATCGATGTCAAAGAGCCGGGCGAGCGGCTCGCTGTCCTCGAGTGCTACCGCGAGGCGCTTCACGGACTCGGGCGGCGCGCCGATCAGGCAGAGCCAGCTGTCCCCGCTCACGCGGCGCAGTTCGCGTGTTCGGAGGAGCGCATAGTCCTCGCGGTGTAAGAGCGCCGTGAGCCGTTCTTTGCCGAAGAGAAAGCCGCTCCGGATGAGCGGCGTCTGCTTCACCGCGCCCGGAATATTCATGCCGAAGGAGAGAAGGGCGGTCGGCGCGGGGAAGGAAGCAGCCGCCGCGAGTATTTCGTTCTGGGCGTGTACGCGCTCATCGCGCGCCCGCATCATATCTTCGACGCTCACGGCGTAGGGGGTAAAATCAGACATGGAACTCCTTTCTCAGGAAGAGGCCTCGGACGCTCTGAGCTCATTCCAATGGGCGTTTAACCATTCGCCTGTGACCGGGGGCACGAGTGACAGTACTTCCGGGCAGACGCCCTTTTCGCTAAGCAGGGAGCGCACGCGGGAGGCGCTGATCGGTTCACTGCCCAGTTCCCGTCGCGGCAGTTCGTCGAGCAAAATGCCGGCGGGCGGCAAAATTTCCCAGAGCGCCCGGTTATAGCAAGCCGTTGTCGGGTCCAGCGGCTCCGAGCCCACAAAGCGGACGGAAATGCCGAGTTTCGGGGCAAGACAGTGCGCAAAAAGTGTCGCATCCAGTTCGCACTGGAGGGCGGCGGCATCCTCCCCCGCTTTTAGGAAATAGGTCGGGAAGGTGTTGCCGGAAATCATATAGGGGCCGCTCAAAAAGACATGTACGTTCGGCAGGTCTTTGACGCCCTCTTTAACCAGTTGAAAGCGAACCTCGGTCGGGAAGAGGGAGCGGTTCTCCTCGACCACAAAGAGGCAGAGTAAGTCTACCTTTGCCGCGGCGTATTCCACGAGCGCGCGATGGCCGAGCGTAAAGGGATTACAGTTCATCACGATTGCGCCGACCGTTTTTCCCTCGTGCGGCGGCAGGGCGGAGAGGACGCTCTCCGCAAAGCGCTCGGGGCCGTCCGGGCGGTTTTCGAGCATCGCAAGCGCGCCCGTCTCAGCGAGCAGGCGGAGGCCGCAGGAAGAGAAGAGCGTCGCCTTCTCGCGCCGCGTGATCACAAAGAGATCAAAGTAGCCGCGCTGAAAGCGGTTCTCGATGAGGGCGGAGAGTAGGGTGCCGAGCGCATTCTGCCCGCGCAGTTCCTCGCTGACCGCAAAGCACTTTAAGAGCGACCGGGCAGCGCAGCCGCAGCCCACCAAGTTTTCGTTTGCGTCAAAGATGCCGTAGGCCGTATCGAGATCGGGCTCGCACTGCAACTTATTTTCCGCGAGAAAGGCGCGGAGCTTTTCCCACTCCGAGGGATAGGAGAGCAGAATCTCTCCGAGATGATAATTGTCTGTCATACAAGGTACTCGCTTCCGAAATCTGTTACCGTTTGCCGCTTCAGCATAGCACAGAGCGGAGAAAAACAAAACGCCGGGGAAGGTTCCCCGGCGCAGCGGAACCGGTTTCGGTTCCGGGTTTTATCTGTTCACTCAGTCTGCAAACTGAAAGGGCTTAATCTCGCGGACCACATCCATGATGCTGCCGTCGCGCGCCTCGATGATACCGACCACGCGCTCTCCGAACTGCACGCGCTCCGGCTCGCCCGTCATCGCATAGGCAATGTCGCGGAGCTCTTCGATGCTCTTTAGCGGGAGCCCCGAATCCTTCAGCGCGTCAATCAAATCCTGCCGCTTCGGGTTAATCGCGATGCCGTAGTCGGTGATCACGACATCCACATCCTCACCCGGCGTCGTGACCGTGGTCACATCGGTGCAGACCGAGGGAATGCGTCCCTGCAGAATCGGGGTGATCACGATGGTGCACTTTGCGCCCGCCGCCGTGTCCGGGTGGCCGCCCTGTGCGCCGCTCACGACGCCGTTCGAGCCGACCACGACATTGCAGTTGAAGTGCACATCGACCTCAAGGGCCGCGAGAATTACAAAGTCGAGCTTGTTGACATAGGCGCCCTTGTTAAACGGGTCCGCATACTCGCCCGCCGTGATGTAGTGGTGATTCGGGTTGGTCGCCGCACTCTGAATCGCGTACTCGTCAAAGTCCTGCGTGTCCACAAGTGTGCGCGCAAGACCCTCTTCGAGAAGCTGGCACATCGGCTTCGTGATGCCGCCGACACCGAAGCTCATGTGGATGTTCCGCTCGCGCATCACATCGGCGAGCGAAATCGTGCTCGCAATCGAAGCGCCGCCGACACCGGTTTGGTAGGAGAAGCCGTCCTTAAAGTAGGGCGTGCGCTTCACGACCTCGGTGCAGTAGCTCGCCATGAGGAGCTTTCTCTGGTCGGAGGTCGGCTTTGCCGCGCCCGTTGCAATCTTTGAGGGATCGCCGATTTCATCGACCACGACCACATAGTCCACATAAATCTGGCTGATCTGGTGCGGCCAGTTCGGGAAGGGAACCAGGCAGTCCGTGATGGCGACCACCTTGTCCGCATAGAGGGCATCCGGCGCGGAGTAGGAGAGCACGCCGCAGTTTGCCTTGCCGCCGTTTGCGTTTAAGTTGCCGTACTCGTCCGCGGTCGGGGCACCGATAAACGCGATGTCGATGTGCGTTTCGCCGGACTCAATCGCGCGGACGCGGCCGCCGTGGCTCCGCATGATTGCGAGACCCTGAAGCCGTCCCTCGGAGATTGCCTTGCCGATTTCGCCGCGCACGCCCGAACTCTGAATGTTGGTGATGGTGCCGTCGTCGATCATGTAGACAATCGGGTTATTCTGGCTGCCCATCGAGGAAGCGCAAATCGTGATGTTCTTAATGCCGAGCTTATGGACCTCTTCCATAACCATGTTGAGGACTTTGTCGCCCTCGCGGAAGTGGTGGTGGAAGCTCAGCGTCATGCCGTCCTTGATTTCACATTTCAAAAGGGCGTCCTTGATGGACGGGAGGAGCTTTGAGCCCTCGGAATTGATGACGGGCTTTACGCGCGCGCCGTCACGGCGAAACTCTTTTCCGTCCATTGCGTGCGAGCCGCGGAACACATCCTTGCCGGTCGCCTGTAAAATTTCCTCCGGAATATCTCTGCCGACTGCATTTTTCATTTAGAGTTCCCCCTTGTACACGCCGGATGCCTTGGCGAGCGCAATGACGCGCTGCGCGCCGTCGTAGAATGCAATGTCAATCATCTTGCCGTCCACCGTGAAGACGCCGATGCCTTCCTTCCGCTTGGAGTCGATCTCGCGAATTACCTTCTCGGAGAAAATGATCTCCTTCATGCTCGGCGTGAAGACTTCGTGGACAATCGGAATCTGGCGCGGGTTGATGATGGACTTGCCGTCAAAGCCCATGTCTTTGATCAGCATGACTTCCTTCCGGAAGCCCTCGAGATTGTCGAGGTCGGTCCAGACCGTGTCAAAGCACTGCACGCCCGCAGCGCGCGCCGCAATGATCATCTGCTGGCGCGCACCCATGAGCTCCACGCCGGTGCCGGTGATCTTGGTCTGGAGATCCTTCGTGTAGTCGCCGCCCGAGAGCGCAATGCCGATCATGCGCTCGGAAGAGGTGCAGACTTCGTAGGCGCTCATGACACCCTTGGCGGACTCAAGTGCCGCCATCAAGAGAGTGGAACCCTCCGGGCGCTCAAACTCGCGCTCTGCGGCAAGAACAGCGTCCTCGACCGCTTTGACCATCTTGGCATCCTCGGTCTTCGGGATGCGGAGCACATCCGCGCCGCCCGCGATGCAGCAGCGAATGTCTTCTTTCCAGTACTCGGTGTCAAGGCCGTTGATGCGCACCACACGCTCGCAGCCGCGGTAGTCGACGTTTTTCAGCGCCTGATAAAGCGAAAAACGGGCAGTGTCCTTCGCGGTCACAGCGACCGCGTCCTCGAGGTCCAGCATCAGGGAGTCGGCGCCGTAGAGATAGGGATCCTTGATTAAAGAAGGTTTCTGCGCATTCAAAAACATCATCGAGCGGCGCAGCCGCTTTTTATTCGGATGGCTCATCTGACAGCACCTCCCCAGGGAATGTTGTCGTACTGATCGACGGCACGGAACACAGCGCCCTCAATGCGCGCCTTGATCGTGCAGTCCAGTGCGCCCTTGTCGACAATCGAGATTCTCACATTGTCAACGCCGAGATCCTTAAGGGTCTCGAGCGTCACCTTTTTGATCTGGTTGCCGAACTGGTGAATGACTGCGCTCTCCAGCGAAAAATCGACTTTGCCGTTGCCCGGTTCCACCGTGACCTGACAATCGCTGGACTCTAAGGTACCGGCGACCGCCGGCTTTTTGATCTCCATAGCTGCCTCCTTTTGACGAGATACTGTTGTCTGAACTCATTGTAACTTTTGTAGGGGCTGGACTTCAAGGAATTTATTGGCTATGATGAGTATAGTGTTTTTATTATAAAATTAGCGTGAGGAAACAAGCGTGAACGAACGACAGATTAAATATATGCTGACCATCTTCCGGGAGGGCAGCATCAGCCGCGCCGCAGAGGTGCTCTATGTCTCCCAGCCCTCCGTGAGCCAGATGGTGCGGAAGGTGGAGGAGGAACTGCGCGCCGACCTCTTTGTGCGTCACACGAATCCGCTGGTGCTGACTCCGGCGGGTGAGTGCTACATGCAGGCGGCGCGCGCCATCCAGAGCGTGCAGCAGAATCTGGACCGCCAGCTCGAGGAGATACGGCTCGGGACGCGCGGCAGCATACGGCTCGGCATGCCCTTGCAGCGCTCGCTGGAACTGCTGCCTGACATCTTTCCGCGCTTTCATGCGCGCTATCCGGCCGTGAATCTAAAGCTCACCGAGTCGGGCTCCGATGCGCTCGAAACCATGCTCTTAAACCATCAGCTGGACATTGCCTGTCTCACGACCAGCGCAAAGACCAATCCGCTGAACTACATTCTCGTGAGTCGCGAGGAACTCGTGCTGCTCGCCTCCAAGAATACGGCGCTCGCGGGACGCGTGGAGGACGGCACACCGATTGACATCCGGGAGGCGGAGGAGGAGGCCTTCATCAGTCTTAGGAGCGGGCACTCGACCCGTATCACCCAGGACAGACTGTTTGCGGACGCGCACATTTCCCCCGAAATTCTCTTCGAGACCGAGAGCGTTGAAGTCGCCAAACACGCGGCGGGCCCCTGTCAGGCTGTGTTCCTCTGTCCAAAAAACTACATCGATATTTCGCCGGAGGTCAGGAAGACCTGCGTGGTGTATCCGGTGGTCGGTGTCGAGCAGGGGCGACACTTCTACATCTGCCACCGAAAGGACCAGTACCTCACGCACTACATGGTAGAGCTGATTCGCCTCTTAAAACCGGATTTCGAGCTGCCGCGGAGCGAAGAGTTCCCCGAGAGCTGAAGAAAGCAAAAAAGACTGCCGCAATTCTGCGACAGTCTTTCTTATATTGTAGTCCTGTTTCCGCTGCTTTACGCCGGGATGATGCCGATGATGATCGCGAAGATCATGCAGAGGAAGGAGAAGCCCCACACGTAGAAGAAACTCGTGCGGATGTGATCCTTGATGTCCACTTCCGCGAGACCCACGCCGAGCAGGGTTGCCGGGACCATGGGGCTGATGAAGGTCGCGCAGTTGCGGCAGACGACCATCGAGACGGCAATCGGGAGTGCCGGGACGCCGAAGCCCTGGCCGATCGACATCATGACCGGGAGCATACCGTAGAAGTAGCTGTCCGTGTCGAAGGCAAGTGCGAGCGGCACCGAGAGGAGACCGATGACCAGCGGCAGGTGGGTGCCGAGGGCGGCCGGAAGAATCATCGAAATGAGGTTCGACATGCAGTTCACGACGCTCGGGATTTCCGTGCCGTCAACCTTGACGTTCTTGACCAGGATGCCCATGAGAACGGCAGCGCCCATCAGGGTCGTGCACATCAGGAGTGCCGGGACAGCGTGTGCGTTCAGGACCTTCTTCTGAAGCTTGATGTCCGTGTAGTTCACGAGAATCGAGATGCCGACGCCCAGCATAAACGGCACATAGCTCGGGAACACATCCCAGATCAGCATGGCGATGACGGCAACCGTGAGGAGAATGTTGAAGATAAAGAGCTTCGGGCGCGCGAGTTCGCGAACCTTCGCTTCCTGCGTTGCGGTGATTTCAACTTTGCCCTCGGTCTGCGCGAGCTTGCCGTTCAGACCTGCGCCGCGTGCTTTCTCCTGGAAACCTGTCAGGACTGCGTGACCCAGCGCGAGGATGACACCGAAGACCTGAATCGGCAGCAGCTCATTCCAGAGCTTGCCGGCCTCCATGCCGAGCACCGAAGCCGCGCGCATTGTGGGGCCGGCCCAGGGCATCAGGTTCAGGACGCCCATTGCGAGTACCGTAATGCGGAGCAGCGAGGTGGCACGCATGTGCATTTTCTTATAGACCGGCAGCATCGCGGGGATTACAATCAGGAAAGTCGCAGCGCCTGCGCCGTCCATGTGTGCGATCATTGCGATGACAGCCGTCATGACCGTGACACCGATGACATTGTCGCCGACCAACTTCATAAGCTGGCCGATGATGACATCGAACATGCCCGCATCGGTCATGATGCCGAAGAACAGAACGGAGAAGACAAAGAGTGCAGCCGTGGGACCGGTGCTCTTAAAGCCCTCCTTGATCAGAGACGCGACACCCTCAAAGGTATAATAGCCGCCGAGCACTAGGATCAGTGCGAGAACCGACGGAAAGAGAATGAACGCGATACTCGGTAGGGTCTTGCTCTTAAAGAGCGTCACGACAATGGCAATAATTGTCAAAAACCCAAGTATGCCTACAGATACTTCATTCATGCTGCTTTGTTTCCCCCTTCATCTAGGATAGTGATTGTATTAAGAATATACAGAAAACGATAGGAATTTACAAATATCAATTCGGGGACAAAAGTATAATATTCTTCTTATAGGTGAACATTGTATGCAAAAATCGGCGCAAGATGTGCGCTTTTTCAAGGGAGAGGTGAGAAATGTCGGTAGAAAATCAGGGGGTTGCGCTCCGCGTGACGGGCGCCGCACTCGCCTACGGCGATACGGAACTTGTCCGGGATGTCAATCTTTCCGCGGCTCCCGGCGAACTGCTGGCGCTCCTCGGGCCCTCGGGCTCGGGAAAGACCAGTCTGCTCCGCGCGATTGCGGGCTTCTTACCGCTCACGGCGGGCGAAATCCGCTTTGACGGCGTGCGGGTAAACGAGCTTCCGGTCGAGGAGAGGCAGCTCGGCATGGTCTTTCAGGAGCACCGCCTGTTTCCGGCGCTCACGGTCTATCGAAATCTGGAAATTTGTCTGACCGGGACTGTGACAGCGCGTGTCACGGCGGCGGAGGCGGCCGCGCGCATTGCGGAACTTCTGCCCGCACTCGGACTGACCGGTCTCGAGGCGCGCTTTCCGGCGGAACTCTCCGGCGGACAGCAGCGCCGCGTGGCACTGGCGCGCGCCCTTCTCGTGCGCCCGCGGCTCTTACTGCTCGATGAGCCCTTTACCGGTCTCGACGCGCCGCTTCGCCGGGAACTCACGGAACTTCTCCGGCGGGAACAGCGCTCGCGCCGTCTCACGACGGTCTTTGTGACCCATGACGAGGAGGATGCGGCGCGGATTGCCGACAGCATTGCCCGCTTTTGCGACACAGCGGGCACGCGGAGCTTTCGGCAAGCGCCTTTACAAAGGTTTTGATTGACAGAAAAAGGACTTTTCCGTTACAACAGAGAAAACATATCATGTTAGCGGCATCTTTCGCGTTCAGAGAGGAGAACAGAATGAAGACACGCATCGGTATTTTGGGCTACGGCAACCTGGGCAGAGGTATTGAGAGTGCAATCCGGCAGAGTGAGGATCTGGAACTCGTCGCTGTCTTTACGCGGCGCGATCCGAAGACCGTGAAGATTCACACGGAGCAGGTCCCGGTTGTAGCACTCTCCGAGGCGCTCGACTGGAAGGACAAAATCGATGTCATGGTGCTCTGCGGCGGCAGCGCGACCGACCTGCCGACCCAGACGCCCGAATATGCGCGCCACTTTACCGTGATCAACAGCTTTGACACGCACGCCAAGATTCCGGCACACTTTGAGGAGGTGGACCGCGCGGCAAAGGAGAGCGGCCACCTGGCCATCATCTCCCTCGGCTGGGATCCGGGTCTCTTCTCCTTAAACCGCATGATGTCTACCGCAATTCTCCCGCAGGGCAAGAACTACACCTTTTGGGGCAAGGGCGTGAGCCAGGGACACTCCGATGCGGTGCGCCGCATTGCGGGCGTGCTGGATGCGAGACAGTACACCATTCCGGTCGATAGCGCCATGACGCGCATTCGAGGCGGCGAGCAGCCGGCATTCACCGCGCGGGAGATGCATAAGAGAGAGGTCTTTGTCGTGGCCGTGGAAGGTGCGGACCGCGCCGTAATCGAGGCGGAAATCAAAAACATGCCGAACTACTTTGCGGACTATGACACCGAGGTACACTTCATCACGGCCGATGAGATGCGCGAAAAGCACGCGGAACTGCCGCACGGCGGCTTCGTGATCCGGAGCGGCGTGACCGGTTTTGACGGCGGGCACAGGGAGCTCATTGAGTACAGCGTGAAGCTCGACTCGAACCCCGAGTTTACCGGCGCCGTACTCGCGGCCTACGCGCGCGCGGCACACCGCCTCGCGGCGGAGGGACAGCAGGGCTGCAAGACCATCTTTGACATTGCACCGGCTTATTTGAGCCCGCTCAGCGCAGAGGACCTGCGGGCACAGCTTCTGTAAGCGCAGGAAAACGGGAGCAAAGGCCGTATCATAAGGGAAAGCGGCAGTAAAACGGGGGAGTAATTCCGGAGGCGAACAAGAAAGAAACAGCGGCGCAGTGCGCCGGAAAGCGAGAGGGCGGAGACATCTGTCCTCTTTTTTGCGTTCTCCTGTTCTTACTTAGATAACGAGAGATGAAAGAGAAAGCCGAGAAGAAATCCCGAATCGGAAAACCACAGGTCAGAAGCCCAAATCAGGAAGCAACAAGACAAAACCCGGATCAGAAAACGATAGGTCAGAAAACCCGGATCAGAAAATCAGAGGTCGGAAAAGCACAAGACAAAAATTCAAATCAGAAAACCGCAGGGCAGAAAATCGCAGAGCAGAAACCCGCAAGGTAAAAAGATTGCCATGGAAACAGAATGGCAGGAAATTAAAAATATTTTGAAATACTGATTGACAGGATAGCGTGCTGTGCTAAAATCTAGTTAAAAGAAATTTTAAGGAGGTGATGCCCGTATGGGAGAGAGCAGTATTTTTAAAGTGCTCTCGGACCCGCAGCGGCGCGACATTCTGGTCATGCTGCGGGAGGGGCGCATGAGCGCCGGAGAAATCGCGGAGAAACTCGGCGTGAGCCCGCCGGCGCTCTCTTACCACCTGCGGCTCTTAAAGGGCGCAGAGCTGGTGACGGAATATAAGGAGAAAAATTTTGTCTACTATGAACTGAACACATCCGTCCTGCAGGAATTAATTCTCTGGGTGGAACAGTTCGGAGGGAGGAAAGCATGAAACAACTTGCAAGAATGATTGCGGCGCTCTGCCTGTTTGTGACGCTATTGGTTTTGCGGGAGCTGCCCGCAGAGATACCGGCGCACTATGACTCTGCCGGAAACATTACGCGTTGGGGGAGCAAGTACGAACTTTTAATCCTGCCGATGATTTTGCTTTTGGTTTCGTTCGGCAGCCGCTTTCTACTGCTTCATTTACGTAGAAAGGCGGAACAGGCGGGGAGCGACAAGGAAAGGCAGGCAGCCGCAGCAAATGCCAAGGTGGTTGTCATTGTGATTTTCTCACAGGCCCTGATCTTAAGCTGCATACAGGGCGTAGCCCTCTATAACACCGTGTTCGCGCTGCGGGGCGAAAGCTTCCTCAGCACCTTTGCGGGCGAAAAACTCTTGACCATACTCTGCGGGTCCCTGCTCCTGGTGCCCGGCAACATTCTGCCGAAGTGCAGACGAAACGGCATGGTCGGCTTCCGTCTGCCTTGGACCAAGTACAACGACATCACCTGGCAGAAGAGCAACCGCTTTGCGGGGAGGATGCTGGTCGCGGCGGGGATACTCGGCATTGTCAGCACTGCGTTTTCGCCGAAGGGCTACGGGATGTTGCTACTTGCTGTCTATACCATGGCGGCAATCGTGATTTCGACTGTGAGAGCATGGCAGGTGTATCGGGAAGAGAAGGCAAAGGAGCAGAGCTGAGGCTGAAGCAGTGACGGGAGTCACAGGGCGCGCAACTTACGGAAAGCCGAGATATAGCGAAAAACTCCAAAAAGCGCTATGATAAGTCCTCATACCGCCACGCGGCGCGAAGGAGGATTTTATAGTGAAGGTTATTTTTGTGAACGGCAGCAGCCATGCAAACGGCACCACTATGCAGGCAGTCAAGGAGATGCAGAAGATTTTTTCTGCGGAAGGGGTGGAGAGCGAGGTCATACAGCTCGGCAATCAGCCCATACGGGACTGCATTCAGTGCGGCTATTGCGGGACGCACGATGCCTGTGTGTTTCGGGATGACGCCGTGAATCAATTCACGGCGCTCGCCAAAGAGGCCGACGGCTTTGTTTTTGCGACGCCTGTCTACTACGCGCATCCGAGCGGACGCATTCTGGCTTTCCTTGACCGGGCCTTTTACTCCGTGCAGAATGTCGAGAATCCCTTTGCCTTTAAGCCCGGCGCTTCGATTGCCGTCGCGAGAAGAGGCGGCACCACGGCCTCCTTTGATGTGCTGAACAAATACTTCGGGATCTCGCAGATGCCGGTCGCAGGCTCCACCTATTGGAACATATCCCACGGCCTGACTGCAGAAGATGCCGCCAAGGACGAGGAAGGCATGCAGACCATGCGGAACCTTGCCCGGAACATGGTCTGGATGATGCGAAGCTTTGCCCTCGCAAAAGAGCAGGGCATTCCGTACCCGGAGACCGAGGGAGAGGCAGTGACCAACTTTATACAGCGGGAAGATTGAGCGGTATGCTACGGAGCGTAGCAAGAAAAATTTGAAATGTAAGCCCGCGTTTCTTGTGTGCCGCTGCGATTTTTTTATACTGAGGCCATCAAGACACAGGAGGTCAAAACATGACAATCGCAGAAACAATCAAAACCCTTCGGAAGACCGCGGGCATGTCCCAGGAACAGTTGGCAGAGAAGCTGCATGTTTCGAGACAGGCCGTTACCAAGTGGGAGACCGAGGGCGGCACACCGGACATCGAGAACCTTCGGGCAATTGCAGCCTTGTTTGGAATCACCGTAGACGAACTGCTTACGGGGGAGAAAAAAGCGCAAGCGGCAGCGGCGCATCGCTATGAGAGTATTATTGAATACGATATCGACGAAGTGAAACACTACGATATGAAGTTCGGTAGCGCCAAAGAAGTATACCTTTCCGGCCATCCGGGAGAGAAACTCCGAATTCGCCTTGTTTCCGATACCCTTGCCTCGCTGCAGAGTGATTTTAAAATCAAATTGGACGATACAAAGCGGCGGCTCGATCTGGAACTGCTCCGTAGAAACGGGATGAGCGAGAGCGCCGCAAAAGAAGGACTCAGCATCTACGCGGAACTTCCGGAGCCCTATCTCGGAAAAGTAGAGTGCGCGGTCAATGCGGAACTGGTAACGCTTTCATCTCTGGACTGCGAGCGCATTGAACTCGGCGGAAGGAACCGGAAATTATATCTCGATGCGGTTCCCGGCATCGTGGAAATTGACAGCAATCTCGATATGGAGATTCACTGCAAGAGCCTTGCGAGCTCCCTGGAACTCAACCAGCTCTCGGCCTGCTCAAAGCTCTATGTCCCGGCAGATGCGGTCTTTACCGCAAAGGCAAAGGGCATAGGCACACGGATTTCTTATGTGAGCGATGAAAAGGCAACAGAGCCCTTTGATACGCCCGGCGCGGAGAAGCGGATTGAGCTGAACGGGATGAAGAGTGAGCTGGTGATTAACATAGAGGAGTAAGACAAGGGGAAAGGTAGAAGAAAAGGGCGTCGCTCCTAAGGGAGGGGCTGTCACAAAACGATACAACTTTATCAGTAGAGTTGTATCGTTTTGTGATGACGAGTGAGAAGGTAAGTTATATTCATGTTTACATAATGCATTGTAGCTAGATAAATAATTGCGCCGTAGCACTGCCTTATACAGGTGGTGCTTTTTTGATGCCTAATTTTAGCATGCACCACGATTTTTCCACCCTCTATTCACTGTAAAACACCCTTCTGTTGTGCTATTATGTGTATGAAACACTTAATAGTCTTGTGAGAAATCCATTTCTATCTGGAGGATACCTCTCTTATCCGTTTAATACTATCCTTCAAATTATCCAGAAGCTCTTCCGTCATATCATTATTGCCGGAAACTTGGGATTTCTCAAAGCATGAGCTGTGCGGGCTGTCTGTATGACAATGCGCCGATGGAACGCTATTACAATACTTTAAAGACCGAGTTGATTTATCAGTATCGTTTTGAAACTGCAGCAGAACTTGATTATGCCGTTTCAGAGTTTGCTTACGATTGGTACAATCAAGTACGCCTACACTCGTATAATGGATATCTGACTCCGTTTGAAAAGAGAGCAGAGTGTATCATTAAGCGGTGGTGTTACAAAAAAGGTTGACCACTACAGTTTTTGGTATTATGTGTAAGAGTAAGTGATAGGAAAATGTGTTTTTAAAAAGAAATAGATTGCATTGAGTATAATATAAATTCAGAATGTTAGTTCGAAGCAAAGTTGTGGGAGAGTGGGTAAATATAGGGATAATGAATGGATGTATGGATGAACTTAGGACAAAGTAATTCTCGTGAGTTATTCCAGATTTGTATAATTATGCAATTGAGCCAATGCGTAAAGAACCGCTTGGGAGAATAGAAATACCTTGCTAGTTATATAGAATTAAATAGTGGTTGTCGAGTGATAATATAGCTGCGGAAGGACTTTTGAGATATATCTAACTTGGTAACAAGAGAAGGATAAAATTGATATAAGAATTTGATATAGGGCATAGATGGGAGGATTCCAATGAGTAATACAAACAATGCGAAGATAGCAGACATTACTAGAAGTGTGGACAACGAAATACTGAAAATCAGGACGAAAAGCTTGGATATATCGTTCAATGAATTATATGATATGTACATTGATGAAGAACTTATTATTGCCCCTGATTATCAGAGGCTTTTTAGATGGGAAGAAGAAAAACAATCTAGATTCATAGAATCTCTCATATTAGAAATGCCTGTTCCTCCAATATTCGTTATAGAAATTGATGACAATAGATATGAGTTGATTGATGGTCTACAGAGAATATCGAGTTACCTGCACTTTCGTGGTGAAAGCTTTGAAAAAATTCGTGGAATCAATCATGGTTGTGATGAATGTGGAAATGATGGCAAATATTCTGGGCTAAAATTATGCGGTTGTGATATAGTCCCTGAAATTAATGAGTTGACTTATAGCAAGTTGCCTAAAGCGCTTCAAATTAAACTAAAAAGAAGCTTTGTCAGAATGGAAGTGATAAAAAAAGAGAGCGATAACTCTCTAAAATACCACATGTTTAAGAGGCTTAATACAGGAGGAGAGCTCTTGTCCGCCCAAGAAATAAGAAACTGTACGATTAGGCTTTTGGGGACAAGAGGAATAGATTTTATTGATGAATGCAGTAAGGACCAGGGATTTCAAATGGCCATCGAAAAGCTTGGAGAAGATAAAAAGAAGGCAAGGTATGATCAGGAACTAGTATTAAGATTTTTCGCGATTAAGAATGATATAGAGAGTTATCGTTATCCAGTAACTGAGTATCTCACCAGATTCCTGGAAGAAATAACTCGAGAAGATATAGCGTTTGATTATGCTGAAGAAAAGAGGATTTTCAAGGAGACATTTAAATTAATTTCAGAAGAATTTGGCGCGGATGCTTTTTCTGGAATTACTGAGAGCGGGTTTTACAGAGATGAGTTTGCATTATACCTGTTTGATGTTGCCATCTCAATTGCTGTTAAAATAGATGAAATAAAATCGAGGGGAGCAGAGAGCAGAGTCAGGGAGAATATAGAGAAGCTGAAAAAGGATAAAGATATATTGCGCTCTTATAAAACCGGAAGTGTTCAAGCTGTTAGGGGTAGATTTGATATCTTTGCCCGAGAGATAAAAAGGGCAATAGAGGAAATTGCTAATGCATGAGACTGTAGATGATATCAGAGATAAGCTTGAACATGATATAAGACTTGCAGATGATTTGAGAAGTGAGTTAGAACATGAATTGGAGTGGAGAGAGGAGGAGATAGCTCTTTTTAAAAATCAACTAGAGAATATTGATGAGTCTAAGCGCGAAATTTACAGAAAAGGACTCATTCAGCTTCTGTATTCACACTGGGAAGGATTCACTAAAAAGGCTTTCCTTCTCTATATAGGTTATGTTAATGGACTAAATATAACTTGTGGAGAAGCCTCTTATATGCTTGCTGCAACTAGTTTGGATGGGGCTTTTAAAAGATATGAAGACCCTAAAGCAAAGGATAAGAATTTTCCAAAGGAAGAATCGCATTTGCACAGGATTTTTAGAAGAAGAACGCTGCTAGAGAATTTGGAAAATATTACAAGCGAAAAGCTAAATATTCCCGATAGTGTTATTGATACAAAGTCGAATTTAAAATATAAAGTGCTGAGCAGGTTGTGTTATAGTTGTGGACTTCAGAAAGACCTGTTTAAAGATATAGAAGATAAAATCAATAAACTTGTTAATATGAGAAACGGCTACGCACACGGTGCGAGTTCAAAAGGAGTGGACGAAGAAACACTGAATGACCTTTATGACAAGGTAAAAATGGCAGAAGGAAAACTCATTATCCGACTAAGCGACTGCCTTAGAGATAGGAAATATCTAAAAATGAGTATAATACATACTAAACATCTAGTGCTACGTCAGTGGAGTGAGGCGGACGCGGCGGATTTATACAAGTACACCAAGGACCCGGAAGTGGGACCTGCTGCCGGATGGCCGCCGCATGGCAGCGTCGAAGAGAGCCGGAACATCATTCGCCTGGTGCTGAACGGTCCTGAGAGCTATGCCATTTGCAAAAAAGAAGACGGGCGCGTCATCGGCGCGATTGCCTTGATGCTGAACAGCGATTCGAGGCTTGCGAAAGAGGAAGATGCGTGCGAGCTCGGCTACTGGATCGGGAAGCCGTTCTGGGGGCAGGGGCTTGTCACAGAGGCTTCGGAAGCCTTACTTCGCCGTGCGTTTACGGAACTCGGCGTGTGGTGCGGTTATTACGAGGGGAACGAAAAGTCAAAGCGCGTGCAGGAGAAGCTTGGCTTCCGCCACGAAAAGACTCTGCGGGAGGTGGATGTTCCCCTTTTAAACGAAGTGCGTACCGAGCAAGTGTCGTTACTCAGCCGGGAAGCCTGGCGACTGAAGAATATGTAAAAAAGCGTGCTGTCTCAAACGATTGAGAGACAGCACGCTTTATTCGTTATTCTGCGTCTGTAATGAGTTCATGCACATGTACATTTCGGCCGACTTTCATATCGGCAATACGGCGTTCCAACACGAAGATGTGTTCCGCGCTGTAGAAGGAATCGCCTAATTAGAGGACCATGTGTGAAATATTCGCGCATATCCGCTTAATATCCACGTTCGAAGTGAAGTCGAGCTGCAGGTGTGCGCCGTTTGAAAAAGCGAGGAGCAGCTCACTGTCAATGTCTAAGAGGCCTGCGGTTTCCACGCTGAAATACTGAATCTTCGAGTAGGGATAGGAGGTATAGGAGACCTTTTTCCCCGTGATGCCCTGCACGTTTGCGACAATCAGCCGCTTATTTGTAAAGACCACCTGATCGCGTATGGTCTGGAAGGCCTGCGTAATGTTCTCGCCCGGAATGAGGAACATAGTAAGTTCGGGGCGGATGTTGGCGACGGGAATTTCCCTCAGGTTCAATAAATTTGCGTCACCGCGGATTCCGGAAGATATACCGGGCATAAATTTTACCTCCTGCTGTTTTGGGTTAGCATAGGACAGGCGGGGGATGGCGTCAAGCTTATTTGATTCCCATGAGCAGCGCGGAGTCGGCAATCATCATCCACCTGGCCTCGCATTTCTTGACAAAGAGCCCGTCTGCGGTGGGAATCAGGCGCACTTCCGCATAACCCTCGTCCTGAAGACTCTTTAAAAAGGCCGGCATGTCGCCGTAGGCAGAGGGGGAGAAGATGTCGTGAATCACGAAGCGGCCGCCCTTCTTCAGGACGCGGAGGCTCTCGCGGAGCAGGGCCTGACGGTCGCCCGGAATGTTGTGGTAGACATAATTGCTGGTCACAAGGTCAAAGCTCTCGTCCGGGAAGGGAAGTTCCCGCGCGTCGGCGCGGAGAAAGTGCACATTTTTGACGCCCTCGGCGCGGGCGTTATCTTCGCAGAGCTTTTGGCTAAAGGAAGCGTACTCCCGCCCCCAGCGGTCCGCGCCGACAAAGCTTGCCTCTGGATTTCGCTTGGCGGCTGCTATGGTGAGCGCGCCGCTTCCGCAGCCTACGTCCAGTCCCCTGCCGCCCGCGGGAATTTTGATCTGCGCGGCGACCCCGTCTATGATGTGCTTCGCGAGTTTACGCTTTCCCTTGTAGGAGAAGATGCGGTAGAGCATCAGCAGGTAGGCGGAACTTAAAAAGCCCACTCCCGCGAAGGCAAAGCCGAGCGTAGAGATGAGGCGCAGAGCAGGTTTTCGCGCCTTTCTGCGGCAGAGAACCCCCATGGCAAGAAAAGCGCTGCTCACAGCCGCATTGCCGAAAATGAGACCCCGCGGCATCCAGTTTTTATAATCGGCTTTCATCTTGATTTCCTTCCTTTCTTTGTGGATTCGCTTTCAGTCCTCTTATTTCCTTGCGAGTACCGTGAGCCAGGGCTTGGTCTCGTGGCGGAATATCCGCACCTCCGAGAAGCCCGCGGTCCTAAGCAGGGTTTCGAGCTCTTCTGCGGTGTAGCAGTGCATGCCGTCTATGATGCGCTCGTACCGAAGGCCTTCGGCATCCGTCCCGTCTGACTCGTTGCAGATAAGGAAGCTGCCGCCGCATTTTAATATGCGGTACACCTCGGCGAAGCACTCCGCTAAATCGGGCCAGAAATACACGGTCTCAAAGGCGGTCGCCAAATCAAAGCGAGAAGCCGCGAGGGGCAGGGATTGTACCGAGGCCTTTAGCACACGGCAGCGCCCGCGCACAATGGCGGGTTTATTGTAGGCGCGGGTGCGGCACACGGCGAGCGCGGAATAATCGACCGCGTAGAGCTTGGCCATCGGATAGCGGCGCAACAGTTCCCGCACGTTGCGTCCGCCGCCGCAGCCCAGTTCCGCAATGACAAGCGGAGACAGCCCTTTGATATGCGAGAGTCCCCAGTCGGAGAGGGCTGCATGACCTTGATTCATGGCATTTAACATGAGTTTCCCGAAGAAGCCCTCTGGCTTTCGGGTTTGCCCGAGAAAGCGTTTGAATAAGCCCATTGTCTTGTCCTTCCGTAGCAACGCCTAATGTGTTAAGAATAACTAATATAATTATAGGACGCAGGTTTACGGATGACAAGACAGAAGACGTCGCGAATATTGCAGTGTTTGATGCCGTTGCGACTAAAGTCGAATTCGTCGAGGGAGAGTACGTACTTTGGGAAATTGTCGCGAACTTTCTCGTAGACACCGAATTCACGCTGAACAGTCTCCTCGGAAGCTGCGGAGCTCTCAGCGGCTTTGGCAAGAAAATATCAGTTACAGCTTTATCTTTTTGAAAAACAGGGGAGTTTTTCAGTTATAACTGAAGATAATAAAAAATCCGGCTCGGCGTAAAGATATAACTGAAAGAGGCATTCCGTCTTCGCGCCTCCGACTGGTATACTAAGTACATCGGCATAATCAAAACGGAGGAGTGTCCACGGGAGGATGAAACGCACATTTTCGTTTGCGGAGGCGAGGGAGTTACTGCAAAAACACGAGCAGTGGGAAACAGAGCGCGGCATGCTTTGTGAGAAGGCGGAGGATTGTCGTGCGGTGGTCGAGACGGCCTGTGAGCATTTTGTCGCTGCGGAGACCATGAAGACGCTCAGGGATATCCCGGTTGAGGAGCTGAACCGGGAACGGCGCGGTCTCCGCGTGCGTTTGCTTCGGGAGAGCGGGTATGCAAATTACGAAGATTTGATGCTGGCTTCGGAGGAGCAGCTTGCCGCTTTAAACGGTATCAGCGAGGACGGCGCAGCGCTCATTAAGGATGCGGTCGGCGAGACGGTAACGCAGCTGAGGCCTGGAATTAAGCTTCGGCTGAGTGCGGATAAGCGAACGGAAGAGACGAGTAACATTGTGCTTTCGCTGTATCGCTACCGCGCGGCGGAGGGGCTAAGCCGCGACGCGCAGGCACTCTCGGCGCACTACGCCGCGGGAATCGGAAAGGCGATGGAAGAGCTGTCCCGCGGCAAGGGCTTTTTCCGCTGGCTCTTTACGGGAAAAGCAGAGAAGGATGCCGCGAGTGAGGCGTATCTTTATCTCGAGGAGCTCGCAAACGGGGCGTACGGGACAGAACTCACAAGGCTTCGCGAAGCGCGGCTGGAATCGGAGGCTTCGAGTGCGGAAACGGCTTGGGACTCCTTCCGAACGCAGCCCATTGTATATAGCAATCTCCTCGAAAAACTGGTGCCCGGCCTGCTCGGAAACGGCGATGCGGTCTACGGTCTGCCGGAAGAGCTGGCGCGCGAGGTGGAGGCAGAGCCGCTCTTTGCGGACGGGATGCGCTGTGAACTGCGCCGCTATCAGGCGTGGGGTGTCAAGTACATTTTGCACCAGGGCAAGGTGCTGCTCGGCGACGAGATGGGTCTCGGAAAAACCGTGCAGGCCATCGCCGCCATGGTCACGCTCCGCAATGCGGGAGCCACACACTTTGCCGTGGTCTGCCCGGCGAGCGTTTTGGTCAACTGGTGCCGGGAAATCACAAAGTTCAGTGACTTAAAGGCAATCAAGGTGCACGGTCCGTCCAGACAGGCGGCCCTTTCGGACTGGATTACATCGGGCGGTGTTGCGGTCACGAGTTATGAGACCGTACAGCACTGGGAGCTCCCGGAGGATTTTGGCTTCTCTCTACTCACGGTGGATGAGGCGCATTACATTAAGAACCCGGGGGCGCGGCGCACGGTGCATGTGCGAAACTTAGCGCTCCGCGCGGAGCGTCTGCTCTTTATGACGGGCACGGCGCTCGAAAACCGTGTGGATGAGATGGTGGAGCTCATCGGCGTATTGCGGCCGGAACTCGCGGCCGAGATCGGGGGCATGAAGATGCTTGCCA
This sequence comes from Stomatobaculum longum, assembly GCA_000242235.1. GTDB lineage: Bacteria > Bacillota > Clostridia > Lachnospirales > Lachnospiraceae > Moryella > Moryella longum. Next base: position 336,531 of record JH590862.1, on the reverse strand, counting down.
CAGCGCCCCGCTTTCGCGAACTGGTGGCACCGGTCTATTACCGGCGGAAGCGCGACCAGGTGCTGACCGAGCTTCCGGAACTCGAAGAGCAGGAGAGCTGGTGTCAGCTCGGGGCTGCGGAAAGGGCGCGGTACGAGGCGGATGTGCTCAACGAAAACTACCATGCGGCGCGGCGGGTTTCCTGGACGGTCGGGGATATCGCCCAATCCTCAAAGGCGCAGCGGCTTTTGGAAATCGCAGAGGAAGCGGCCGCAGAGGGGCGTAAGGTACTCGTTTTCTCCTTCTATCTCGACACCATACAGAAGGTGAAAGGCCTGCTCGGCGAGCGCTGTATGGAGCCGATTACCGGTGCCATGACGCCCGCAAGGCGGCAGGAAGTGCTGGATGCTTTTGATGCGGCGGCTCCGGGGCAGGTGCTCGCGGCACAGATTGTGGCGGGCGGCACGGGGCTTAACATTCAGACAGCGAGTGTTGTGATACTCTGCGAGCCGCAACTTAAGCCCTCCCTTGAGAGCCAGGCAATCGCGAGAGCCTATCGCATGGGGCAGGCGAGGAACGTGCTCGTGTACCGCCTTCTCTGCGAGGACAGCATCGATGAGCGCATTATGGAGCTGCTCGCGGAAAAGCAGGCGGTATTCGATGCCTTTGCGGATAAATCCTCGGCGGCGGAGGAGTTGGAACTCGATACCAAGACCCTCGGCAAGCTGATGGCGGAGGAGATGCAGCGCATCGAAGAAAGACAGGCGGTCGAGGCTTTGGCGCGAGAGCAGGACAAGGCGGCCGAGACGACAGAAGAGGAAAGCTAAACGAAGGCACGAAAAAGTCCCGGGAGCGGTTTCGCTCCCGGGACTTCTGTATGAAACCCGATAGGTGAAAACAAAGTGTTGTTTCAGATACCGTCAGCTGCCTGTTCCGCCCGTCTTGCGAGCAACTTGGCGTCGGCTTTCTCGACGAACTCCTGGTGGCGCGTTGCGAGTGCCTGCAGGTCCTCGCGGAGTCGCGCCTTGATCACGCGGATAATGAGTTCCTCGGACTCGTGGATACCGTAGCTCGCCGAGTTGATGCAGAGATCGTAGTGGACGGCGGAGCCCCACTTGAAGCCGGTGTAGCGGTGGTAGAAGTGCTCGTGCGCCTTGTCCTCGCGCTTCAAGAGTTTTGCGGCTTCCTTGAAGCTCAGTTCGTGCATCTCCATTAAGCGTTTCACGCGGCTCTCAAACGGTGCCGTGATGAAAATCGAGATGTGGGGGATGCCGGCATTTTTCAGAATCACATCGGCCGAGCGCCCCATGACGACAAAGTCCTCTTTCCGCGCGAGCTCTTCGATGTACTGGCTCTGGTTGAAGAAGAGCGCATCGGCGGTCGGCAGGCCGTGGAAGCGGTTAAAGTTTGCCGTGAAGAGCTTTAAGCCGTGCGCGTGGCGCATCTCGTGCAGGGTCTCGGCGATATCGTGTTTCTCGGTCGCCTCGCGCTTTGCCTGCAGGCGCTCCAGCACGTCCTTGAAGATGGTCGCGTCGTAGTAGTTGATGTGCAGATCGTCTGCGAGCTGGAAGCCGATCTCCGTGCCGCCGCTGCCGTAGGAGCGGCCGATGCAGATCACAAGGTGGTCGTCCTTCGAGAAGGGCTTTGCGCCGGTCGCGAACGGATTTAAGAAGACGCGCTTCTGATCGGAAATATCACCTTTCGCGAGTTCCTCTTCGAGGGCTTTGAGCTCCACAATAATGTCATTGTACTCGGTGAGGAGCTGCTTTCTGGAAGCGCCGTCCGGGAGGGTGCGCGCCATGTTGCCGATTAAGGCCATGTCGGAGAGAATTAGCTGTCCCTGCGGGCGGAGCGAAAGCTCGTGCTCCAGAAGCGAGAGCACTTTTTCACGGCTTCCGATCAGCGTGCGGCCGAGGGAAGAACCGAGTGCCTTGTAGACATTTTCGTCGAGTGTATAAATTTTTTCTGCCAGTGTGCGGCAGCGTGTTGTTAACTGTTCCATGCGCTACCTCCTTATAAGAAAAATACCAGAGTGTCAATCACGAAGACGGGCACTAGGAACGCGAGTGCCCAGCCGATGTAGCCGAAGAACGAGGGCATGTGAATACCGTTTTCGTCCGAAATCGATTTGACCATGAAGTTCGGCGCGTTTCCGATGTAGCTGTTTGCACCCATGAAGACAGCGCCGCAGGAGATGGCCTTCAGGAAGATGACCGGAATCGTACCGACGGTTGTCGTGAGACCGCTTGTCATGCCGAGTGTGCCCGCCGTGGTCAGGAAGACCAGGTAAGTCGGCGTGTTGTCGAGGAAGCTCGAGAGCAGACCGGTCGACCAGAACATCTGGAAGGGCTCGGTGATGCCGAGCTTCGGTCCCATTTCCTTGAGGATGATGAGGGCGGGCTGCATGGTAATGAAGATGCCAATAAAGAGCTCGGCGACCTCCTGGATAGCGCCCCAGGTAAAGTGGTTCGTGCGGCGAATCTCCTCGGGCGTGGTCTTGAAGGAAAGGAAAGCTGCCGCGAGAATCAGCACAATTTCAATGATGGTCGGGAAGCCGAGCACTACCTCGCCGACAATGTGAATGCCGCGGACGGTTCCTTCTGCGGTCTGAAACATCGGATTGCCGGGCAGTGTGCCGCCGAGCACCACTGCGACAATGATCATCAGCAGGAAGAGAATGTTGTGGGCGCCGCGGAGCGAGAGCTCTGTGCCGGGCTTCGAGATGTCCGGGCGGTAGCCGAGCTTCACATCCTTCAGGTAATAGTGCTTGTCGAGCTGCCAGAAGACAGTGAGCAGAATCACTAGGTTGAAGATGAGAATCGGGAGCAGATGCAGGCTCCAGAGGAAGGGCACACCGCGCATAAAGCCCATGAGGAGCGGCGGATCGCCGAGCGGCGAGAGGCAACCGCCCATGTTCGAAATCAGGAAGATGAAGAAGATCATGATGTGGCGCTTCTGGCGTCTCCAGGAGTTGATCTTGATCATCGGTCGAAGCATTAACATCGAGGAACCCGTGGTGCCAATCAGGCTCGACAGGAAGGTTCCGATTAACAGGAACAGCGTGTTGACGAGCGGAGAACCTGCGAGATCGCCCTCAAAGGTGATGTTACCGGCCACGCAGAAGAGGCCGAAGAGCATCACGATGAAGGAGAGATAGTCGTTAAAGACGGTTTCCAGCACGGTCTCGGAAGCCTTCAGCGGACCGTACATTGCCGTGAACGGGACAATGAAGAGGAGGGACCAGAAGATGACCGCGTGGACGCGGTGCTTTTCCCACCACTCGCCGGCGACAAGCGGCACAATCGCAATGCTGAGCAACAGGCCCGCGAACGGGAGGCACAGCCACAGTGGAATCGAAGTACTCATACACAAAACCCCTTTTTAATCTGTTTTTTGACATTCAATGCGTATGCTAAAACGAAATCATAAAAAAAGCAAACCCTTTTCGGTGCTGCAAGGGGATCGGCTTTTCGAACTTCGCTATTGCGGTGCAATCTAAAAGGACGAGATCCGGAAAGTGCGGATCTCGTCTCATGTCGGTATAGGTTAAAGCCGTCTGCTACATTCCTTCAGGGCCGCAAAAGATTCGGGGCTCAGATCGTGTTCGACCTTGCAGGCATCCCGCTCGGCAATGTCGGAGGGAACGCCGAGTTTTACAAAGAGCTGTGTCAGCGTCTGATGGCGATCATAGATGCGGCTCGCAATCGCCTCGCCCTCTTCGGTGAGATAGATGAAGTTTTCGGTATCCATGCGCACCAGCCCGTTTTCGCGGAGATGCTTCATCGCGATGCTGATACTCGGTTTCGAGTAGCCCATGGCGTTTGCGATTTCGACGGAGCGCACATGTCCGTTCTCCTCGCGGAGCATTAGAATTTTTTCGAGGTAGTCCTCGGCGGATTCATGAATCTGCATGACAAAAGTCCTTTCCCGCGGCAAATTTGCGCTGCGTTGTCTGTTCTTTTCTTTTATGAAACAATTATGTTCTTGCGAGTATAACACGCGAGAACAGTTAGAACAAGGAAACTTGTCAGTGAACGAGGCAAAACATTATGAGTTTGCACTAAACAAACGGAGCCCTAGCAAAATATAGTCTGAATTCAACCCTCAGTCTCCGCAAGTGTGCGATATTTCCGAATAACCTCCTCCTTGAATTCCTGTTCGAGTGGGGAGAGCACAGTATCCTTCCGGGTGATAATGCCGAAGGCGAGGTGCTCGGAACTTTTCAGAATCGGGACGGAAATCACTTGGTAGAGTTTGCTCTGGTCGGAGAAAGCGGCGATGCCTATGGTATAGAAGGTCGTTGTCTGAATGAGGCGCATCTGCTCCTGGCGATCGCAGACATAGATGATTTTTTGCGATTCATTTAGGTCGATGAGGCCGCTGTCGCTCGCAATGTGGTAGATGAAGTCCTCGTACTGCCCCGCGTATCGCACAAAACCGTAGTCTTTGAGCTCGCGGATATCAATCGCAGCGGGTACCTTGCCCTGCAACACCGGGTGGTTCTCGGCGAGGCACACATAGGGGCGGAAGGTGGCGAGCGGTGTGAAGCTCAGCTTCTTGTCGGCAAAGCCCTGCAAGGTCATCTCCTGATTGGTGGTCGAAAAGTGGAGAATGCCGATATCCGACTTGCCCTCTACGACATCGTTCAGAACATTGGAGGCGGAGGCCTCGTAGAGATGGTAGTGGATGGAACTGTCGGCCTGATGCCTATGGCAGACCTCGTTGAAGCACTCGGAGATATGGGAGAAGCGTGTCATGCTGACCTTAAGTCTCGACTGGGCGGAGGCTGCCTGTGTCACATAGCGGTTCAGTTTTGCCATCTCTGCGAGGATAATTTCACAGTGGTGCAGGTAGTCCTCGCCCTCGGGGGTGAGCCTGGTGCCGCGGCTCGTGCGCTGAAACAGCGTGAGGCCGCACTCCTCTTCGGTAATCTTCAGAATATGACTCAGCTGAGGCTGAGAGATGAACATTGCTTTTGCGGCATGGTTGATGGAGCCGTACTTTGCAATGGCGACAATGTATTTGATGTTATTTGCGTCCAAGCCTGCCTCCTATTGGTTTTCTTGATAACATTATACAACATAAGACCGAAAAACAGAATGCCCAACAGTTGATATTTCTTTCGTGGATAGCTGTTATCGGTCTGGAAAATTTCCGCTTTACATACTTACATGCTAGACTGTATTAGTAGATATGCACAAGTTGGGGTGGCGACAAAAAAAAGAATAGGGGGTTTCGCAATATGGTTATGCAGGTTTTGGATGCGATAGACGGCTTTCTGTACTATCCGGTCTTGCTGATTGTCATGGCGGCAGCGGGGCTTTATTTCACGATTCGCATGGGTTTCGTACAGGTGCGGATGTTGCCGGAGGGCTTGCGGGTAATGAAGGCAAAGCCGACGGAGGGGAACGGTACTTCGCCTTTCCAGGCGCTGATGATCAGCACAGCGAGCTGCGTCGGAACCGGAAATATTATCGGTGTATCGACGGCAATTTGTCTCGGCGGCGCAGGTGCGGCATTCTGGATGACGATCATGGCGCTAATCGGCTGCGCGTCTTCATTTACCGAGTGCACACTCGCACAGGTGTACAAGAAGAAGGCAGCGGACGGCACGAGCTACGGCGGCCCGGCGTACTACATTGAAGACGCCTTAAAGAGCAAGGGATTTGCGACGATTTTCGTCGTCTTCCTGCTGCTCACCTATTCCTGTGGTTTTAATCTGCTCTGCTCTTACAACACGCAGTCGACATTCCAGACCTACGCTTTCTATGTGGCAAATCCGAAGCTCGCGGCGGGTATCATCGGCGCGGTGCTCGCACTTCTGGTCGGCATCTGCGTGATGGGCGGCGGCAAGCGGATTGAGAAGACGGCGGCTTTCATTGTCCCGTTCATGGGCGTTGCCTATGTGGTGGTCACGGTGGTGGTTCTCCTCATGCATGCCGGCAGAATTCCGGCGGTCTTTGGCCGCATCTTCACCGACGCGTTTAACTTCCGCGCAATTTTCGGCGGCATTGCGGGTTCCTGTCTGGTCTACGGTATCAAGAGAGGTCTCTATTCGAACGAAGCCGGTGTCGGCTCGGCGCCGAACGCAGCTGCGGCTGCGGTGGTCTCGCATCCGGCCAAGCAGGGCCTTGTGCAGATGCTCTCGGTCTATATCGACACGATTATCCTCTGCAATGCGACGGCACTCATGTGCCTGGTCTCCGGCGTTGAGCCGACCGCGGAACTCGCGGGTGCGCAGTGGGTGCAGACTTCGCTCCAAGCGGTGCTCGGCAACTTCGGCCCGCTTTTCATCACGGTTGCGATGTTGCTGTTCTCGTTCACAACGCTGATCGGAAATCTCTACTACTGCGACAACGCGCTCGCGTACTTAAACCATAAGACCATGCCGAGCCAGGGCTTCCTGAAAGGCTTCCGGATTTACGGCGTGATCGTGATTTTTGTCGGCGCGCTGCTTCCGATGGCAGCTGCCTGGGATATCGCGGACATCATGATGGGCGGCATGTGCTTACTGAACCTGGTGGCTTGCGTGCTGTTAAGCCGCGTCGCAATCGGCACCTACCACGACTATGTGGCACAGCGCAAAGCAGGAAAAGAGCCGGTATTCCACGCAAAGGATATCGGGCTGAACCCCGATGAGCTGGATTACTGGAAGGATTGAGTTACGACAAGATAAGGGGAAAAACAATGGAACAGGATGTTCAACAGATTCTTGAGGAAGCGCTCGCAGAGGGCCAGAACGTACTGATTGAGGGCAAGGTTGCAAGCTACATTCCGGAGCTCGCAAAGGCGGATTCGTCGAACCTGGGCTGCTGCATTATGAATGCGGACGGCAGCATGTACAAGGCGGGAGACTACAATATTCCGTTTACGATGCAGAGCATCGCGAAGACTTTTTCGCTGATTCTCGCGCTGCAGACTTCGGGCTATGACCACACCTTCTCGAAGGTGGGCATGGAGCCGACCGGCGACCGCTTTGACAGCATACTCCAGCTCGAGTTAAAGGACTGGCGGCCTTTTAACCCGATGATCAATGCGGGTGCGATTGTGACGGCGGACTGCATTGCGGCGGCAGACCCGTTCGGGGAGTTCCTCACGCTGGTCAGAAAGCTCTGCGGCAATCCGAAGATTCAGTTGAACGAGAAGGTGTACCACTCCGAGAAGCGGACGGGCACCAGAAACCGCTCGATTGCCTATCTCTTAAAGAGCGATCATGTGCTGGACGGCGAGCCGGAGGATGTGCTGGATGTCTACTTCCGCATGTGCTCAGTCATGTGCACGGCAAAAGATCTCGCGCACTACGCGATGATTCTCTCGAACAAGGGCGTGGACCCGAAGACGGGAGAGCGCCTCCTCGATGCCGATATTGTCCGCATTGTGACGACGCTCATGATGCTCTGCGGTATGTACGATGAGTCGGGTGAGTACGCGGTCAAGGTCGGCCTGCCCTCGAAGAGCGGTGTCGGCGGCGGCATTGTCGCTGTCGGACAGAATGGCATGGGCATCGGTACCTTCGGGCCGATGCTGAACAAGAAGGGAAACAGCGTGGGCGGCGAGAGGATTTTACAGTATCTCTCGGAGCGCCTCGGCTACCACATCTTTGCATAAGTTGCACCAAACAAAATTAAGGCTGTAGAAAATGCATCTTGCATTTTTTACAGCCTTTTCTATCGTGGAAAGCTCTGTTATACTGAAATTATGAATACAATTGTCTCTATAGAACATTTAGAAAAGGTTTATACGGCACGCAAGCTTTTCGACGACACCGCCTGCTATATCGGGGAGGGCGAGAAGCTGGCGCTGATTGGCGTAAACGGAACCGGAAAATCGACCCTGCTTCGCATCTTGGCGGGGGAGGAGAGTCCGGACGGCGGCGAACTGATTGTGCGAAAGGGGATAGAGATTCGCTTTCTCTCGCAAAACCCGCAGTTTCTCGCGGCGGAGACCGCACTCGCGGCCTGCCTCCGCATGGCGGGCGGCGAGATGAGCGGGGAGGATACGACGGCAGCAGCCAAAAAACTGCTCGCAGCGCTCGGTGTCGGCGACGCGGAGGCGATCTGTGACACGATGTCGGGCGGCGAGAAAAAGCGCGTGGCACTCGCGGGCGTGCTCCTTCATCCGGCGGACCTTCTGATTCTCGACGAGCCGACCAACCACCTGGACGGCGAGACCGCGGAGTGGCTTGAGAACTACTTAAAGAACTTTCGCGGCGCGCTTCTCATGATCACGCATGACCGCTACTTTCTCGATTCGGTCTGCACGCGCATTTTGGAATTGGACCGCGGGAAGCTCTATTCCTATGACACAAACTATGAAGGCTTTCTCGCGCTGAAGGCGGAGCGCCTCGACATCCAGCAGGCGAACGAAAGAACCAGACAGAGCATTCTCAGAAAGGAGCTCGCCTGGATGCAGCGCGGCGCTCGCGCCCGCGGCACAAAGTCAAAGGAGCGAATCGCCCGTTACGAAAAGCTCTCGGCACTCTCGGGACCGGAGGAGGAGGCGGCATTGCAATTCGCCTCGGCCTACTCGCGGCTCGGGAAGACCACGCTCGCGTTTCACGATGTGAGCAAGGCCTACGACGGAAAATATCTGTTCCGGGATTTCAGCTATCAGTTTCAGAAGAACGACAGGCTCGGCATCATAGGCCGAAACGGCGCGGGCAAGAGCACGCTCTTAAAGCTCATCACAGGACTTGAGAAGCCGGACAGCGGTGAGATCGAAATCGGGCAGACGGTAAAAATCGGCTACTTCAGCCAGGAAAACGAGGCGCTCTCCGGAGAACTCACAGTGATTGAGAGCATCAAGGAGATTGCGGAATTTGTGCCGAGCCCGGAGGGACCGATCAGTGCCGCCAAGATGTTGGAGCGCTTTCTCTTCCCGAGCTCGCAGCACTATATGAAGGTCGAGAAGTTATCGGGCGGCGAGAAGCGGCGGCTGTATCTCTTGAAAGTCTTGATGGGCGCACCCAATCTCCTGATTCTGGACGAGCCGACCAACGACCTCGATATCCGCACAATGACCGTTCTCGAGGACTATCTGGACAGCTTTGCGGGCATTGTGATTGCGGTGAGCCATGACCGCTACTTTTTGGACCGTACCATGCACCGCATTCTGGCGCTCGAAGACGGCGTAATCTCGCAGTACGAGGGCGGTTATACGGACTATCAGGTCGAGAAGCTGAGGCGGGAAGCGGCGAGCGGCGAGAGCGGCAGTGCGGGAACGGACAGCGGCGTGAGCGCCGAAAAAGAGGCGAGTAAGCAGCGCGCCGAGGAGACGAGGCGGCAGAGAGCGCGGCGCATGACATATCAGGAAAAGCAGGATTTTTTACACATCGAGGATGAGATTGCGGCGCTTGAGGCGCGAATCGCGGAAATCGAGGCAGAGTACACGGCTTCGGCGAGTGACTTTCAGCGTCTCACCGCGCTCGATGCGGAGCGCGAAGAGGTAGAGGCAAAACTTCTCGAGCGCATGGAGCGCTGGGAATTTTTGACGGAACTGCAGGCGGAAATAGAATCGGAAAAGGAAACGAAGGCATGAGTGAATTGAAGCAGGAGGAAAAGAAACGTTACGCGGCCATTTTGCGGGAGGAGCTGATTCCGGCCATGGGCTGCACCGAACCGATTGCAATTGCGTACGCGGCTTCGGTCGCGGGCAAGGTGCTCGGCGAGGAGGCACGCCGCATGGCGCTCAGCTGCTCCGGCAACATCATCAAGAACGTAAAGGCGGTCGCGGTGCCGAACGCGGGCGGACAGAAGGGAATTGCGGTCGCGGGTATTCTGGGCCTTATCGGCGGCAATCCGGAGAAGCAGCTCGAGGTCATTGCGGATGTGACGGACAGTGCACGCGAAAAGACGCGCGAGCTCGCGGCGGCGGGCTTCTGCAAAGTGCTCTTTGCGGAGAACGCGCCGAATCTCTACATCGCAGCGAAGGTCTTCGGTGACAATCACACGGCGGAAGTCATCATCGAGAAGAAGCACACCAACATTAGCCACATTTTCCGCGATGAAAAGGAACTCGAACAGGATGAGGCAGCGCGCGCGGTCGAGAGCAATGTGTACAAGACACCGCGCGACCACATGAATCTGAAGGGCATCCTCGCGTACGCGGAGGAGGCCGATCTCTCGGAAGTCCGCGAGGTGCTGCAGCGTCAGGTGGAGTGCAATCTCGCGATTTCGCAGGAGGGTCTCGACAAGAACTGGGGCGCCAACATCGGCAGCACGATACTCGAGACTTTCGGCAGCGACGTGAAGTGTCGCGCCTGCGCGCGCGCGGCGGCGGGCAGCGATGCGCGCATGAGCGGATGTCCGATGCCTGTCGTCATCAACTCGGGCAGCGGCAACCAGGGTATCACGGTCAGTATGCCGGTTGTCGAGTATGCGAGAGAGCTGCAGGTCTCGGAGGACAGAATGCTCCGCGCGCTGATTGTGAGCAATCTGGTCTCGATTTACATCAAACACTATATCGGCGCCCTGTCCGCGTTTTGCGGTGCGGTCTCGGCGTCCTGCGGTGCGGGTGCCGGCATCAGCTTCCTCTGCGGCGGCGACTATGCGCAGATTTCCCGCACGATTACGAACACACTCGGCAATGTCGGCGGCATTGTCTGCGACGGCGCGAAGCCGAGCTGCGCGGCAAAGATTGCGAGTTCCCTGCACGCGGCGATTCTCGCGCACCACATGAGTATGAGTAACCGCTGTTTTCAGGCGGGCGAGGGCATTGTCGAGGACGATGTCGAGGAGACGATTAAGAACATGGGCTATATCGGCAGAGTCGGTATGCGTGACACGGACAAGGAAATTCTGCGCGTCATGACCGATGAGGTCAATGTGGACGATTGCATCTGAGAAAGGACGTGAAAAACATGGAGAAGAGAGCGGTAATCGGCATTTCGACGGGACTCATTACGGACGACGGGGGCATATTTCCGGGCTACCGCCGCATTTACGTGAATGAGGATTATATCAATGCGATTCTCGCGGCCGGCGGCGTGCCGGTCATGATTCCGATGAACGGTGACCGGGCGGCCCTTTCGGCGGTGGTCGACAAGCTGGACGCGCTGTTAATCACCGGTGGCGACGACATTGACCCGATTTACTACGGTGAGGAGCCGCACCGCGGTCTCGGCAGGATTGTGCCGGAGCGCGACAGCTACGACTTTACGCTCTATGAGCTCGCGAGGGAGCGCCATCTGCCGATTCTCGGCGTGTGCCGCGGCTTCCAGCTCATCAATGTCGCGGAGGGCGGCAGTCTCTACCAGGATCTCGGCGAGCGCAGCGGTGAGGTCTTAAAACACTCGCAGGGACACAGTCCGCGTGTTGCGACCCACAGCGTGGCGGTAAAGGCAGGCTCGCGCCTCGCGGAGATTCTCGGTGTCACCTCCCACCGCGTGAATTCCTTCCACCACCAGACGGTGAAGAAGGTCGGAGAACCCTTTGCCGAGGTTGCGACGGCGCCGGACGGCGTGGTTGAAGCAGTCGAGCTTCCGGGCGATGACTTCCTGATTGCGGTGCAGTGGCATCCGGAGATGCTTGAGAGTGTGGACCCGGTCATGCGGAAATTGTGGCAGGCATTCATTGCGGCGGGACAGCGGCATCAGACAGCGAAAAACTGAGCAAGCGGGAAAGGCGGATTTTGTGAAAGAGAAGAGTCAAAAGTTAGGATTTTGGTCCATTGTTTTACTCACGATTAACGCAGTCATCGGAACCGGCATTTTCCTCTCGCCGGGCAGTGTCGCGAAACAGGTCGGCAGCATTGCGCCGGAGATTTACTTCTGCGCGGCGCTCTTTGCGGCGTGTCTCGCCGTGACCTTTGCGTCGGCCTCCCGCTATGTCGTAAAGAGCGGCGCGGCTTACGCGTACACGGAAGCGGCGTTCGGTGAGAACGCCGGGTTATATGTCGGCGCAACGCGCTTTGTCGCTGCCAGCATTGCCTGGGGCGTCATGGCAACGGGTGTCGTAAAGACGGCCCTCCAGATTTTACGTCTCGACACGAGCAAGATTTCCAATGTGACCCTCGGCTTCCTCTGCCTCATGGTCATTCTGCTCATCATCAACTTCTGCGGCATGCGGGTGTTCCGCTTTGTCTCGAATCTCTCGACGGTCGGTAAGCTCGGCGCGCTGGTGCTCACGGTGGTCGCGGGTCTCTTCCTGATTCTAACGACCGGTGTGAACCGTCTCGCGGAAGTCGAGCTCCTCACGAACGACGCGGGCGAGAAGTTGATCCCGGCGCTCACGACGGGCGGTTTTGTGACGGCTGTCATCTCGGCTTTTTACGCGTTCACGGGCTTTGAGAGTGTCGCGAGCGGCTCCGGCGATATGGAGAACCCGGAGAAGAACCTGCCGCGCGCGCTCCCGCTCGCAATCGGTATCATAGCCCTCATCTACTGCGGCATCGTCTTTGTCGCCATGCGGATCGATCCGGTGTCTCTGGTCACTTCGAAGGATGTCGTGGTGCTCGCGGCGGTCTTCCCGAACCCGCTCTTAAAGGGACTCATTGTCGGCGGCGCGCTGGTCTCGATGTTCGGCATCAATGTCGCTGCATCCTTCCTGACACCGCGCGTGCTCGAGGCCATGGCTTCGGACGGACTGGTTCCGCCGATTTTCGCAAAGCGCACGGAGAGCGGCGTTCCGATTTACGCTTTCCTGCTCACCGTGGCGCTTGCCATCATCATCCCGATGGCCTTTCGGTATGACATGCGCGGCATTATGATTATCAGCTCGATCAGCCGTTTCGTGCAGTTTGTGCTCGTGCCGCTCGCGGTCATCACCTTCTACTACGGCAAGAACCGCGGCGAGGTGATTCCGAATCCGAAGAGAAACTTTGTGCTGGATGTTCCGTTTTCCCTGCTGTCGCTCGGTCTCACGGTCTTCCTGCTCGCAAAGTTCAAGTGGGCGGCGCAGTTCTCGCTTCAGGTGGACGGCAAGACCGTGCCGAACTACTACGCGATTGTTGCGATGTTCATCGGCTACGTTGTGCTTCCGGTCGGCGTCTACTTGTACCGCGCCCGCAAGAAGGCGTAAGGCCGCGGGATAGGCACTGACAATCAAAAAAAGCTTGACCTCTCCCGCACATGGTGCTATATTCCCTTCAACAAAAAGGAACGCCATACGAGAGAGGTCTTTATTTTATGAGTCAGAAGTTCGCAGTCAACGGCTATTGGTACTTTTACTTTTACGGCTTTACGGTCTGAAAGTAAGAGTGCTTTTTGCTGCGAATTAAATTCCGAATTTGCATTCGGAATGGGGCGTTTTCGGGACGTCCGCGGTGAAAACACTTCACCGCGGATGTCCTTTTTTGTTCGAGTTACCCGCTGAACCAGGCATTGAAACAGAGGAGAGAGAGTATGATTATCATCATCAACAGCAAGACCAAGCCGGAAAAAGTAAACGATCTGGTAAACTGGATTGAGAGAAAGGGTCTGAAGACCCATATCACGGAGGGTGATTATCAGAATATTATCGGCGTGATCGGTGACACCTCCCGCATCGACGAGGATCAGGTGAAGAGCTTTGACATTGTCGAGGCTGTGAAGCGGGTCTCCGAGCCCTTCAAGCAGGCAAACCGCAAGTTCCACCCGCACGACACGGTGGTTGAGGTGACGCCGGAGGTCAAGATCGGGCACGGCAATTTCGGCCTGATTGCGGGCCCCTGCTCGGTGGAGAGCGAGGAGCAGATTATCTTTGTCGCGCAGAGCGTCAAGGCGGCGGGCGCAACCATGCTCCGCGGCGGCGCGTTCAAGCCGCGCACTTCCCCCTATGATTTCCAGGGTCTGAAGGCAGAGGGACTGAAGTTGCTGCTCGAGGCAAAGAAGGCGACGGGTCTTCCGATTGTGACCGAGATTATGAGCGCCGAGCACATTCCGCTCTTTGAGAATGTGGATGTGATTCAGGTCGGCGCGCGGAACATGCAGAACTTTGAACTTTTAAAGGAACTCGGCAAGCTGAATAAACCGATTCTTCTGAAGCGTGGTCTCGCAAACACGATTAAGGAGCTCTTAATGAGCGCCGAGTACATTATGAGCTCTGGCAACGAGAACGTGATTCTCTGCGAGCGCGGCATTCGCACCTACGAGACGGCGACCAGAAATACGCTGGATCTCTCGGCGGTTCCGGTGCTGCACGAGCTCTCGCACCTCCCGGTGGTCGTGGACCCGAGCCATGCGACAGGCGTGGCGCGCTATGTGAAGCCGATGGCCATGGCGGCGGTCGCTTCCGGCGCGGACGGCCTCATCATCGAGGTGCACAACGACCCGCCGCACGCACTCTCGGACGGCGCACAGTCGCTACGCCCGGAGCAGTTCGCGGATGTGTCCCGCGCGATTTCGCTGATCCGGAAGGCCACGATTGAGGCAAATGCCTGAGCGAGGAGGAACGGTATGGAACAGGTTCTGGTGCGGGCCTCGAGAGTCTACGAGGTAATCATCGGCGCGGGCGTGCTCTCGGAGCTCGGACTTCGGACGGCGGCGCTGATTCGCGGGCGGAGAGCGGTGATCGTGACGGACTCCAATGTGGGACCGCTCTACGGCGAGCAGGCGGCCGAGACACTCCGGCAGGAGGGCTTTTCGGTCGAAACCTTTACCTTCCCGGCGGGTGAGGCCTCGAAGAATCCGGGGACGCTCCTGGAAGTGCTGACCTTTTTTGCCAAGGCAGAGCTCACGAGACAGGATGTCGTGATTGCGCTCGGCGGTGGTGTGACCGGTGATCTCGCGGGTCTCGCGGCTTCTCTCTATCTCCGCGGCGTGCCCTGTGTTCAGGTCCCGACCTCGCTGCTTGCGATGGTGGATTCCTCGGTCGGCGGCAAGACAGCGGTCGATCTGCCGGAGGGCAAGAACCTGGTCGGAACATTCACGCAGCCCTATCTTGTGCTCTGTGACAGCAAGGCACTCGACACGTTGGCGCCCGAGGTCTTTGCCGAAGGCATGGCGGAGGTCATCAAGTACGGTATGATACGGAGCCGTGAACTCCTGGAACTTCTGCTTCGCGATGAGGCGGCGGAGGAACTGGAGCACATCATTGCCCAGTGCGTGCGCTTAAAGCGCGATGTGGTCGCGGAGGATGAGCAGGATTTCGGCGAGCGCCAGATTCTGAACTTCGGCCACACACTCGGTCACGCCATCGAGCGGGAGATGAACTATAAGCTCTTCCACGGCGACTGCGTCGCGATCGGCATGGCGCTTATGACCCGTGCGCTTGTGCGGGACGACCGCTGCCCTGAGAGCTGCGAGAAGATTCTGGAGAAGCTTCTCAAAAAGTATCAGCTGCCGAACAACACGGAGCTGCCGAGCGAGCGCATACTCGCGGCGGCGCGCGCCGACAAAAAGCGCCGGGGTGAGAATATCACGCTGATTGAACCGAATACCCTCGGCAACTGCGTGCTCGTAAAGACAGACTTTACGGAACTCGCGCGGCTCCTGGAGCTCGGGCGCTGAGATAAAAAAGCCAAGGCGGAATTCCGCCTTGGCTTTTTTTTGAACCGGATGCTTGACAGATACAGGGTGGGGGTATAAGATAGTGGCAGATAAGAGGTACCCTACCGGGGTATACGAAAAATGAAAGAGGTGCGGTGTGGCAGAGAACAAAGAGACGGCCTGTCCTCATTGCAGCGGTATGAAAAAGGTGCGTGACAGAGAAGAGCAGAGACAGCTCTTAAACCGGCTGAACCGCATCGAGGGGCAGATACGCGGGGTGAAGAAGATGCTCGCGGAGGATGCCTACTGCATCGACATCCTGAATCAGGTTTCGGCGGCAAACTGCGCGCTGAACAGCTTTACCAAGGTGCTGCTCGCGGCACACCTAAAGTCCTGTGTCGCGGAAGATGTGCGCGAGGGCAACACGGAAAAGCTGGACGAGCTGGTCAGAACCCTGCAGAAGCTGATGAAGTGAGGCGGACGGTAGCGGATGGGAAAGGCATAAGAAAGAAGGTAAGATGAAGCAATACACAGTCAGCGGAATGAGCTGTGCGGCCTGCCAGGCGCGGGTCGAGAAGGCGGTGTCAAAGCTGCCGGGGGTAAAGAGTTGCTCGGTGAGTCTGCTCACAAACTCCATGGGCGTTGAGGGAGATGTGACATCGAGTGAGGTTATACAGGCTGTCGAGGCGGCGGGCTACGGCGCGGCCGAGAAAGACGCGGCAGAGCAGAGCCACGGAAGCTATCAGGCAAAGCTCGCGGCCGAAGAGGATGCCTTAAAAGACAGAGAGACGCCGAAGATGAAACGGCGGCTCATCGCCTCGATTGTATTCCTCCTGCCGCTTCTCTATCTCACGATGGGACATATGATGTGGAAGTGGCCGCTTCCGGCGTTTTTTGACGGAAATCATGTCGCAATGGGACTGTTGCAGCTCCTCCTTGCGGCGATCATCATGGTCGTGAATCAGAAGTTCTTTGTGAACGGTTTTAAGAGCCTCTTTCACGGCGCGCCGAATATGGATGCGCTGATTGCCATTGGCTCTTCGGCGGCCTTCCTCTACTCGACCGTGATTCTCTTTCTGATGACGCGGGCCGTGGTGGACGGCGATCAGGCCAAAGTCACGGAATACATGATGGAGTTTTACTTCGAAACGGCCGCCATGGTGCTCGCGCTGATTACGGTCGGCAAGATGCTCGAGGCCTACTCAAAGGGCAAGACGACCAGTGCTTTAAAGTCGCTCATGAAGCTCGCGCCGAAGACCGCGCGGGTCGTGCGGAACGGCGAAGAAGTTACGGTTCCGGTCGACAGTGTCCGGGTCGGCGACATCTTCCGCGTAAAGCCGGGCGAGAATATCCCGGTGGACGGCCTTGTGGTCGCGGGAAACAGCGCGGTCAACGAAGCCGCGCTGACCGGCGAGAGTCTGCCGGTTGACAAGGCGGTCGGCGATGAGGTGAAGTCCGCGACTCTGAACCAGTCGGGCTTCCTTGAGTGCCGCGCGACCAGAGTCGGTGAGGATTCCACGCTCGCGCAGATCATCAAGATGGTCAGCGATGCGGCGGCGACTAAGGCGCCGGTCGCAAGACTCGCGGATCAGATCTCCGGTGTTTTTGTGCCGGCGGTCATTCTGGTGGCGGTCGTGACGACCGTAATCTGGCTTTTGGTCGGCGGAAGCATAGGCTTTTCGCTGGCGCGCGGCATTGCGGTGCTCGTGGTGAGCTGCCCCTGTGCGCTTGGCCTCGCGACGCCGGTCGCCATCATGGTCGGAAACGGTGTCGGCGCGAGACAGGGTATTTTATTCAAGAACGCAGAGGCCCTGCAGGAAACCGGAAACGTGCAGATTGTGGCACTCGATAAGACCGGTACCATCACGAACGGAACGCCGGTCGTGACGGATGTGCTGGCAAACGGCGACCGGGATAAGCTGCTCCGCGCGGCCTATGCGCTCGAGGCAAAGAGCGAGCACCCGCTCGCGAAGGCGGTCGTCGCCTATGCGAAAGAGCAGGGTCTTCCCTTGGAAGAGGTCGATGACTTTGCGGCGCTTCCCGGCAACGGCTTAAGCGCGCGGCAAAACGGAACGACGCTCTTTGCCGGGAACCTGAGTTTTGTGCGCGGCAAGGTCGCGATTCCCGCGGAACTTGAGACAGCGGCGGATGCACTCGCTGCAGTGGGTAAGACCCCGCTCTACTTTGCGGCGGGACAAGAGCTCCTCGGCGTAATCGCGGTCGCGGATACGATGAAGGAGGACAGCGCGGAGGCAATCGCAGAGCTGAAAAGGCTCGGCATCCATGTGGTCATGCTGACCGGCGACAACCAAAAGACGGCCGAGGCAATCGGCAAGCAGGCGGGTGTCAACGAGGTCGTGGCAGGCGTGTTGCCGGACGGCAAGGAGGCCGTGATCCGCGCGCTTCGGGAAAAGGGCAAGGTCGCCATGGTCGGCGACGGTATCAACGATGCGCCGGCATTGACTCGCGCCGACATCGGCATTGCGATCGGTGCGGGCGCGGATGTGGCCATCGACGCGGCGGATGTGGTGCTGATGAAGAGCCGTCTCACGGATGTCACGGCGGCGATACGTTTGAGCCGTGCGACCTATCGGAACATTCTGGAGAACCTCTTCTGGGCACTCATCTACAATGTGCTCCTGGTGCCGACGGCGGCGGGCGCCTACCTGCATTTCTTCGGCATCGCGATGAACCCGATGCTCGGTGCGGCGGCAATGAGCCTGTCGAGTGTCTGTGTCGTGAGCAATGCGCTGCGTCTTAATTTGTTCCGCGTGCACGATGCGCGGCATGACAAGCCGCTGCGGCATCATGTTACGGTAAACCAAACAGGGCGGCTTTTGGAAGCCGCAAGCGCCGAAAAGAGCGCGAAAGGAGATTTTATGAAGAAGGAACTTACAATCAAGGGTATGATGTGCGGACACTGCGAGGCGACGGTCAAGAAGGCGCTCGAGGCTCTGCCGGGCGTTGAGAGCGCTGCGGTGAGCCATGAAAAGGGCGATGCGGTCGTGGAGCTCAGCAAAGAGGTCAGCGACGAGGCGCTCAAGCAGGCAGTGGAAGAAAAGGATTACGAGGTGACCGGCGTTAAGAGTCTCTGAGCCGGAAGATTGATTTGAAACGCGCGGACATGACTATGGTCTCCGGGGCGGCGAAAGCCGTGCCCGGAGATTTTTTTTGAAAGAAAACGACCGGCGGCTTTTATTTACAAAAGCGGAGTGCTATCATAGGTATAAAGTGGTTAGGTAAATCTAATTTATTGCGACAAGCCGCTTCGGCCGGTGTAAGGGCAGCGAAAAAAGATGCCGTCCGGGTGCGGAAAGGGGGAGAGATTTATGGCGGAAACAGGCAAACAAAAAGGGCAGGAACAGGGTCGCGGAAAGAGTTTTTTAAACTATGTGACGAAGTTTGCTGCGGTGAGTAAAGCGAGCTACCTGCGAAGTGTGGTGCTGGCTTGTATCGGGGTTATTTGCTCCATAGTCCCGTATTTTGTGATGGGCACTATGGTAAAGCAGCTCCTGCAGGGAGAGCGTAACTACGACGTATTTCTCCTAGAGGGAGGGCTCATGGCAGTTTTTATCGTGCTCGGTATCCTCTTTCACACGCTCTCGACCAACTTGTCACACAAAACGACCTTCGCGCTGATTGCGGGGATACGGACGGAACTCTGCGAAAAGCTTGCGCGTCTGCCGCTCGGAACGGTGCGCGAGACACCGTCCGGCGCGCTCAAAAATATCATGATTGAGCGAACGGATGCAATCGAGACGACGCTTGCGCATGTGGTGCCGGAGTTTACGGCAAACCTGCTTGCGCCGCTCCTCATGTTTTTGTATCTCTGCCGCATCGACTGGCGCATGGCGCTCTTATCGCTCGCGACCCTGCCGCTTACGCTGCTCTGCCTGATGGCGATGTTTCACGACTACGAGCGTCCCTTCCGGAGAACGCAGGAGACCACCAAGGTACTGAATGACACGGCGGTCGAGTACATCGGCGGCATTGAAGTCATCAAGGCCTTCGGCAAGGCGGAGAGCTCCTATGCCCGCTTTGCGCGCGCGGCCGAGGAGAACGCGCGCAGCTTTACGGACTGGATGCGGGCAAGCATTGTGCCCTTTTCTCTCAGCATGACGATTGCACCGGCAACCCTGCTTGCGGTGTTGCCGCTCGGCGCGGTCTTTGTGATGCAGGGCACGCTCGCGTTTCATGACTATGTGATGATACTGATTCTTTCCTGCGGATTGATTACGCCGCTCATCACGGCGCTCAGCTACAGCGACGACATCGGGAAGGCGACCTCGATTTTCGGTGAGATCGACGCCGTGCTTACGCTTCCGGAGCTCTCGCGTCCCGCAGAGAGCCGTGCGGTTCCGGACGGCAGCGAAGTGCGGCTTTCCGGGGTGTGTTTCGGCTACGGGGACAAGGAAGTTCTGCACGGGATTGATCTCGACATTCCGGCGGGAAAGGTGACAGCTTTGGTCGGACCCTCGGGGAGCGGTAAGTCGACCATTGCGAAACTGGTTGCCTCTCTCTGGGACGTCGGAGACGGCAGCATCACCCTCGGCGGCGTCGATTTAAGGGAACTTTCGTCGGAAGACTATAACCGGCAGGTTGCTTACGTTTCTCAGGACAGCTTTCTCTTTAACACGACGGTGCGGGAGAACATACGCATGGGAAGGCCGGGGGCGAGCGATGCCGAAGTCGAAGCGGTCGCGCGGGACAGCGGCTGCTATGACTTTATCATGGAGTTGGAGCATGGGTTTGACACCGTGGTCGGCGGAAGCGGGGCGCATTTGTCGGGCGGTGAGCGCCAGCGCATTTCGATTGCCCGCGCGATGATGAAGGACGCGCCGCTCCTCATTCTGGACGAGGCGACCTCCTATGCGGACCCGGAGAATGAGGCCTTGATTCAGGAATCCGTGGCAAGGCTTGCTTGCGGTAAGACCCTGCTGGTGATTGCGCACCGGCTTTCGACCATTGTAAATGCGGACCAAATTGTCGTCGTGAAGAGCGGAGAAATTGCGGCGCGCGGAACCCACGCAGAGTTGCTGCGAGAGAGCCCGCTCTACCGGAAGATGTGGGAGGCACACAGCAGCGCAAGAGATTGCTCGGAGGAAGGAGGGCTGTCCGAATGATTGCGACACTCAAAAAGTTCTTTGCCTTTTGTTCTCCGAAACATAGGCTCATGTTTTATGAGTCCCTGTTGCTCGGTGTACTGATTGCCGCTTGCGAGGTGATCAAATATCCGGCTGTGAGCCTCGTGCTCCACGGCTTTTTGGGACATAGCTTGACGGGCGGCACCGTGCGCATCTGCTTCCTGCTCTTATTCGGCGGGATACTCGCAGAGGCCGCACTTCGCGCCAAGCAGGCCATGCTGCAGTGCCGGGCAGGCTATGGGGAGTGCGCAAACAAGCGCATTGAAATCGCGGAAAAGCTGCGCTTTTTGCCCATGGGCTTTTTTAACCGAAAAAGCCTTGGCGATATCAGCTCGGTGACCACCAATACCATGGAGCTGCTCGGCGATGTGGCGACCCGTGTGGTCATGCAGACAACACAGGGGCTTCTCAATACGGCCCTCATTGTGCTGATGCTGGTGATTTTCGATTGGCGGATAGGCCTGATTGCCCTTGTCGGAATACTGCTCTTTGCCATGATCAACGCCCGCATGCAGCATAACAACGAGGCTTTGTCCGGTCAAAAAATAGCGAACGATACCCGGCTTATTGAGAACGTGCTTGAGTACATTCAGGGGATTTCCGAGGTGAAGTCCTACGGGCTAAGCGGAGAGTCCGAGCAAAAGCTGAAGGAGAGCATTGCGGAATCCGCCCGCTTGATGACCGATCTGGAGTTTGCGTCAAACCGCTACATGCCGCTGCAAAACGGGGTGTTGAAGCTCACAGGACTCGGCATTCTGCTTGCCTCGCTTCGCTTTTATTTGGACGGCAGCATGGACCTCGTCACGGCGGTGCTCATGATGATTATGGCCTTTCATGCCTTCGCGGGTCTTTCGAGCATGGGCGCTTATTCCGCGCTGCTCCGCATGGTGGATCTCTGCGTCACAAGAGGACAGGAGATACTCTCGCTTCCGTCGATGGAGATTGACGGCGAGGCCTATACGCCGAAAACACATGACATTGCACTCGAAGAGATTGACTTTGCGTATGAGAGTCGGAAGGTGATCGACGGTGTGTCGCTTCGCATTCCGTCCGGCACGAGCGCGGCCTTTGTGGGCCCCTCCGGCAGCGGCAAGACGACACTCTGCCGGCTGATTGCCCGCTTCTGGGATGTGCAGAGCGGAACGGTGCGCCTCGATCAAAAGGATGTGCGGGACTACTCGATTGACGCACTGATGGAGAACTTTAGCTTCGTGTTCCAGTCGGTTTACCTGTTTCATGATACGGTCGCAAACAACATACGCTTCGGGAAACCGGATGCGTCTATGGAAGAGGTCATTGCCGCGGCAAAACAGGCCTGCTGCCACGACTTTATTACCGCGCTCCCGGAGGGCTATGATACCGTGATCGGTGAAAATGGCGCCTCGCTCTCCGGCGGGGAGCGGCAGCGCATCTCGATTGCGAGAGCCATCATGAAGGATGCGCCCGTCATTATCCTCGATGAGGCGACCGCCAATGTGGACCCGGAGAATGAGAAGGAACTCATGGAGGCAATCGCGGCACTCACAAAAGAGAAGACGGTCTTAATGATTGCGCACCGCCTGAAAACCGTGCGGGCGGCGAAGCAAATTTTCGTGGTCGAGCGCGGGCGCATTGCGCAGCGCGGAACTCACGAGGAACTTCTTCGGGAGGACGGCATATACCGCAGATTTGTGGAGGCCAGAAACAAGGCGCTCAGCTGGAAGGTATGAATTCGAATGCGAAAAGAGCCGCGGCGAAAGGGAACATCGGTTACGCGGCACCGTTGAGACAGCCTTACAAGCGAAAAGGAATCCCGAAGTTCATCCGGGATTCCTTTTTTCGCGGGGTGATGCCGCTGCCATAGGGTCAGTCATGAGGTATCAGGAACGTTGAATCCGATACAGATGCAAAAACGGTTTATTTCTGCTTCTTGGTTTCTGCCGCTTTGAGGAGATTCTGATAGAACGGGAGATAGGCATCCTTGCCGTCTTCGACAATCAGCGCTTCCGAGTGGAACTGCAGTCCCATGAAGTAGGTATTGTCATCCTTTACGACGGCCTCGATGATACCGTCGGCAGACTTGGCGACGACATTCAGGTGATCGCCGAGTTTGTCCACAGCCTGGTGATGCCAGGAGTTGACCTCATAGGTACCCGCGCCGCCGAAAGCATCTGCCACAATATTGTTGCCGTCAACTGTGATGTCGTGGTAGGCAAAGACCTTGTGGTTCGGGTCGCGGTGGATGATGTCGCTCTCGACTTTGGACGGGAAGTCCTGATACAATGTTCCGCCGCAGATGATGTTCAGAAACTGCATGCCTCTGCAGGTGCAAAGCGTCGGAATATCCGTCTTGATGGCTGCGTTGATCAGCGCATAGTCGGAGACATCGCGCGCTTCATTGGACTTCTCGAGGAGCGGATCCTTGGTCTCGTGATAGTAGGAGAGATCGATGTCCTCGCCGCCGGTCATGACAAGCGCATCCAGATCCTTCAGGGCTGCCGCTGCCTCTTCTTCCGTCTTGAACTGTGCCAGATAGACGGGTTCGCCGCCCGCCTTGATGACGGCGTTGCAGTAGTCGTCTTTCGCGGTGTCGAGATTATCCTCCGACCAGGAGATGCCGACCTTCAGCTTCTTGGTCTCCGCCTTCTTTGTGCCGCCACAGGCGCAGAGCGAAACAGCCATTGCCACAGTCAGTACCAGGCTTGCAAACTGCCTTAATTTTTTCACAATAGTCCTCTCTTCTGCAGCAGACACCTCCCCTCTGTACAAGTAAATCTTAACGAACGACTGTCGTCTTTTCAACAGATATACAAACAATAAAATAAAGATTTACGGTAAAAATGCTTAAGAAAATTGATTGATGTGAGAAATGTATGGACAAAAATTAGGTTAAACAGGTGAAATAGAATGAAATTCTGTAAAAAGTACACAAGAGCTTGCGAGGGGGGAGCCGCACTGCGACCGCGAATCTCTACGCCCGGTTCCGCGCGGGTTGTTGCGCCCGTGTCGCTTCGCTGCTGTTTACCGGGAATTGACTTTGATATTTTGTTGACAATGTGAGCGCGAATGCGAGGGCGTGAAAGCATTGCTGACCATATTGCACAGAAAAAGACGGAACCAAAGGCCCGGTGTTGTTGTTAGACTTGAGAAAGTGCCCGGAATGGACTACACTGGAGCCGGTACAGCTCGGACAAGAGGGGAGGCAGAAATGCTCTTAAAGAACGGCTCTTTTTATTACGAAAAACGCCTGGTATCGGGGGATCTCCGCGTGACGGGCGAGACGATTGCGGCATTTTCCCCGCAGACCGCGGGTGGCCTTATGCCGCTTGCGAATGAGGAAGTGCTGGAACTCGGAGGGGCGGCGGTCATACCGGCCTTCTTGGACATTCACACGCACGGTGCGGTCGGCGTGGATGTCAATGCGGCGAGCGCCGAGGACTTTGAAAAACTGGCGCGTTTTTTTGCGCGTCAGGGGACGGGCAGCTTTCTCTGCTCGATTCTGACCGATACGGAAGCGCAGACGGAGCGCGCCATTCAGGCTTTTCTCGACTGGAGGAAGCTACCGCACGCAGGCGCCGATTTACTCGGCATCCACTTAGAGGGGCCGTTCTTGTCCCCGAAGCATAAAGGGGCGATGCCGGAGAGCCTGCTCCGCACGCCTGACTATGAACTGATTGCCCGCTACCAGGAAAAGGCAGAGGGGCACATCCGCTATATCACGCTTGCGCCGGAGCTGCCGGGTGCCATTGAGCTGATTCCGAAGCTCCGCGCGCTCGGCATCGTCACGGCGCTCGGTCACTCGGATGCGGATTACCGGACCACGGAACAGGCTATTTTTGCGGGAGCTCGTGCGGCGACGCACACCGGTAACGCGATGCGCCCCTTTGACCGCCACGAGCCGGCCATTTTCGGTGCGGTGCTCGCCTCGGAAGAGGTCTACTGCGAGATGATTTCGGACGGTCTCCACTTACACCCGGGCAGCATTTGCCTCTACTTACAGGCGAAGGGACTTGACCGCGCGATTGCCATCACGGACTCCATCATGGCGGCGGGACTGCCGGACGGCGAATACATGCTCGGCGTCAACGAGGTCGTGGTGAAGGACGGCGATGCGCACTTAAAGCACGGGGATGCCCGCGCGGGAAGCACGCTCACCATGGCGCGCGCCTTCCGGAACCTAAGGAAGTTCACGGGGCGGCCTACTGCGGAACTGGTTCCCTTGCTCTCGGAGAATGCGGCGCGCCTTCTCGGGGAGGAGAAGAGAATCGGAAGTCTGACCCCGGGCAAGCGGGCAGACCTCTTGATTTTAAAAGACGATGAGATTCACCGCGTCATGCTTCGCGGCGCGTTTTGTAACTTTGACTGAAAACAGAGAGCAGAGAAGGAGGCATCATGGCAGGACATTCGTATCATTCGTATTATGAAATCGGCAGAGAGGAACTCGGGAAGGACGCAAAAATTCCGATTGTTGTCTGCAAGGAGCCCGGAGAGGCGTTCTATGAGCTCGCACTCGAGATGGTAGAGGAGATTGAGAAGAACAATGCGGCGGGACGCCGCACGGTGTTCATCTGCCCGGTGGGACCGGTGGGACACTACCCGATTTTTGTGCGCCTCGTGAACGAGAGAAAGGTTTCGTTAAAGGACTGCTGGTTCTTTAACATGGACGAGTACCTGACCGATGAGGGCGAGTGGGTCCCGAAGGAAGACAGACTTTCCTTCCGCGGCTTCATGGAGAGAACCGTGTACAGCAAGATTGCGCCTGAGTTAAACATCCCGGAAGAACAGCGCATTTTCCCGGATCCGCATCACCCGGAGAAGGGCGATGAGCTGCTGGAGAAGCTCGGCGGCGCGGATATCTGCTTCGGCGGCATCGGCATCACCGGTCACCTCGCATTCAATGAGTCCCAGCCGGAACTTTCCCCCGAAGAGTTTGCGGCGCTGCCGACCCGCGTCCGCACGATTGCGCCGGAGACCCGCGCGGTGAACTCGATCGGCGACCTCCGCGGCGCGCTTGAGGACATGCCTTCGCTCTGCGTGACCATAGGCATGAAGCAGATTCTCTCGGCAAAGAAGGTGCGTCTCGGCATGTTCCGCGACTGGCACTACTCGGTCATTCGCCGCGCGGCTTACGGCGAAGTCAGCGCTTCCTTCCCGGTGACGCTGTTACAGCGCCATCCGGATGCCAAGATGTATATGAGTGAGCGCGTGGCAAGCGGGAATTAATGAAGAATAGGAAATAGCTTCCGACAGAAATAGAAAAAAAGCAGCGCGGAAAATTCTGCGCTGCTTTTTGTATTGTTATTTGCGGCAAATGTAGATACAATGCATATAAAAGGAGGGACAACATGGCACAAACAAGCATCAACATTCGCATGGATGAGGATTTAAAGAAGCAGTTTGACGCGTTCTGCTCCGATATCGGTATGAGCATGTCGACCGCATTTTGCGTGTTTGCAAAAACCGCTGTCAGAGAGCGGAGAATACCTTTTGAGATATCCGCAGAAAAAGATCCCTTTTACAGCGCTGCCAATATGACGAGGCTGAAAAAGTCCATTGCCGAAATGGAGGCAACGGGCGGTACGGTCCACGAAGTGGAGCTCGATGATTAAAGCGTGGACAGAAGATGCGTGGGGAGATTTTGAATATTGGCTAAAGCAGGACAAAAAGACGCTAAAAAGGATTTTACAATTTCAGATTGTCCGGTGCGGCTCTCACTACAGAGATAAGTAAAAAACGGCAAGAAAAAAGCAGAGCGGAAATCCACTCTGCTTTTGCCTTTGTTCTATGGCAGCGATTAGCCGATTGCTGCAACAGACTTCGAGAGGCGAGACACCTTGCGGGAAGAAGTGTTCTTGTGCAGGATGCCCTTGGAAGCTGCCATCGTGAGCGCACGCTCTGCCTTGCGGAAGCTCTCCTCTGCTGCTGCCTTGTCGCCTGCTGCGACAGCTGCGTCGACCTTCTTGACAGCGGTCTTGACAGCGGACTTAACAGCCTTGTTTCTCTCTGCTCTCTTTGCGGACGTCAGAATTCTCTTCTTCGCGGATTTGATGTTTGCCAATTTCTTTTCCTCCCATTCACGGATACGATGATAGTTTCACAGTCATCAAGACAACCGTCAGGGACGGGCAGCCGCGCAAATGTCTTGCTCTCTGTGGGCGTTCGCATCGAAGTCTGGACACGGACAGTTCAATGTAAACATACCCTCAAATTGTAGGGCAAAGGCGCGGGAGTGTCAAGGCTCACTTGAAAGAGAATAGTAAAAATGTTATTCTTTTTTCAAATCATTGCGGCAGCGAAGGCGCAGTCTGCCGAAGGTTTTGATGGAGGAAGCATGCCGACTTACGACAGAAAACATATCAGAAACTTTTGTATCATCGCGCACATCGACCACGGTAAATCCACGCTCGCCGATCGCATCATCGAGAAGACGGGTTTGCTCACCGAGCGGGAGATGCAGGATCAGATTCTGGACACGATGGAGCTCGAGCGGGAGCGCGGTATCACAATCAAGAGCCAGGCGACCCGCACGGTGTATCGCGCAGCCGACGGCGAGGAGTATATTTTCAACCTGATCGACACACCCGGACATGTTGACTTTAATTATGAAGTGTCCCGCGCGCTCGCGGCCTGCGACGGCGCGGTGCTTGTGGTCGATGCCTCCCAGGGCATAGAGGCGCAGACGCTCGCAAATGTCTACATGGCGCTGGATCACGACCTCGAGGTTATTCCGGTCATCAACAAGGTGGACTTGCCGAGCGCGGAGCCCGATAAGGTCGCGGCGGAAATCGAGGATGTCATCGGCATCGAGGCGGAGTCCGCACCGCGTATTTCCGCGAAGACCGGACTCAATGTGGATCAGGTGCTGGAGGCCATCGTGAAGCAGCTGCCGCCGCCGGGCGGCGATGAAAAGGCGCCGCTGCAGGCGCTGATTTTCGACTCGCTCTACGACAGCTATAAGGGCGTTATTGTCTTTCTCCGCGTGAAGAACGGCACGGTCCGGAAGGGCGACCGCGTCCGCATGATGGCGACCGGCGCGGAGATGGATGTGGTCGAAATCGGTTACTTTGCGCCGGGGCGCTTTATCCCCTGCGACGAGCTCTCGGCCGGTATGGTAGGCTACCTCACCGCGAGCATCAAGAATGTGCGGGACACGCGGGTCGGCGATACGGTCACGCACGCGAAGAATCCGGCGGCAGAGGCGCTCCCGGGCTATAAGAAGGTCACGCCGATGGTCTACTGCGGTCTTTACCCCGCAGATGCCGCGCAGTATCAGGATCTTCGCGACGCGCTGGAAAAGCTGCAGTTAAACGATGCGTCTCTGACCTATGAGCCGGAGACCTCGCTCGCGCTTGGCTTCGGTTTCCGCTGCGGTTTCCTCGGGCTCTTGCACCTCGAAATCATTCAGGAGAGATTGGAGCGCGAGTATGATCTGGATCTCGTGACGACAGCGCCCGGTGTCGTGTACCGCGTCTATAAGACGGACGGCACGATGCTGGAACTCACGAATCCCTCGAATCTCCCGGATGCCGCGGAGATCGAGCACATGGAAGAGCCTGTGGTCTCGGCGGAAATCATGCTGACCCGTGAGTTCATCGGGCCGATTATGCAGCTCTGCCAGGAGCGGCGCGGCCTTTACCTCGGCACCGACTACATGGAGCAGGACCGCGCGATTCTGAAATACGAACTGCCGCTGAATGAAATCATCTACGATTTCTTTGACGCGTTAAAGTCCCGCTCGCGGGGCTATGCGTCGCTCGACTACGAGTTAAAGGGCTATAGGCCCTCGAAGCTCGTGAAGCTCGACATTTTAATTAACCGTGAGACCATCGACGCGCTCTCGTTCATCGTCTTTGCGGACGGCGCCTACGAGAGAGGGCGGAAGATGTGCGAGAAGCTCACGAAGGAGATTCCGCGTCAGCTCTTCGATATTCCGATTCAGGCGGCCATCGGCTCGAAGATTATTGCGCGCGAGACCGTCAAGGCAATGCGGAAGGATGTGCTCGCAAAGTGCTACGGCGGCGACATCTCGCGGAAGAAGAAGCTGCTCGAGAAACAAAAGGAAGGCAAGAAGCGCATGCGCCAGATCGGCTCCGTCGAGGTACCGCAGAAGGCGTTCATGAGCGTCTTGAAACTCAGCGATGAGTGAGAAACAAAAGCTGGAACTGTACATCCACATTCCGTTCTGCGCCTCGAAATGCCGCTACTGCGACTTTCTCTCCGGCGAATCCACGCCGGAGGCGCAGCGCGCCTATATCAACCAATTGATCGAAGAGATACGCGCCCAGGGGCAGATACTTCCCGAGTATCAGCTCTCCAGCATTTTTATCGGCGGCGGGACGCCTTCTATTTTGAGCGGTCTGCAAATTCAGAATATTATCTCGGCGGTCTATGAGAACTTTGTGGTCGAGGCGGATGCCGAAATCTCGATTGAGTGTAACCCGGGAACCCTCGACGCAACCAAACTCGAATACTACCGCGAGGCCGGCATCAACCGCCTGAGTCTGGGGCTCCAGTCCGCGGACGATGAAGAATTGAAACTGCTCGGGAGAATTCACAGCTACAACGACTTTCTTCACAGCTACGAGCTCGCGCGGGCGGCGCATTTTGACAACATCAACATCGATTTGATGAGCGGCATTCCGCACCAGACGCTGCACAAGTGGCGCCAGAGCCTCAAAAAGGTGCTGCGCCTCCACCCGGAGCACATCTCGGCCTATTCGCTGATCATTGAACCCGGGACACCGTTCGCGGCGCTCTACGGCAGCGAGGAGGGGCAGAAAGCACTTCCCGGCGAGGACGAAGAGCGCGAGATGTACGCGGAGACCAAGACCTTGCTGGAGGAGTACGGGTTTACGCGCTATGAGATTTCGAACTATGCCCGCCCGGGCAAGGAATGCCGCCATAACATCGGCTACTGGACCGGCGTCGACTACCTCGGCGTGGGGCTCGGCGCCTCCAGTAAGTTAAAGCACCACCGTTTTCACTCGGAGGAGAGGCTGGACCGCTACATGGCGGTCGAGATGCACCGGGATCTGATGCCGCTCTACCAGGATCTGGTGGCGCTCACGGTTGCGGACGAGATGGAAGAGTTTATGTACCTCGGGCTCCGCATGACCAAGGGCGTCTCGGGGGCGGATTTTTATGACCTCTTTCACCTGAATATGTTTGACCTCTTCGGGGATGCAATCCGGAAGAACACGGCGCTCGGTCTTCTGGAGGTCGATACACCGATGCTCCGGCTCACGGAGCGGGGAATCGATCTCAGCAACCGTGTTTTTGCGGACTTTTATGAAGTGTTGCCGCGAAACCAGGCGCTGTTTCCGGACGATCCCCGCAATTTATTCTGAGAGCGGGAGCGTCACGGTGAACACGGTGCCGTGTTCCGCAGTGCTATCGGCGCGAATATCGCCGCCGTGGGCATTCGCGATGGTCTTTGCAATCGATAGACCGAGGCCGTAACCGCCCGCCGCACGGGCGCGCGACTTGTCCACGCGGAAAAAGCGGTCAAAGAGACGGGGGAGTGCATCCGCAGGGATGAGCTCCCCGTTGTTATGAACGGAGAGCAGCGCATGCTTTTTCTGACGGCAGAGGCGCACGGTGACTTCGGTGCCGGGCGCGGCATATTTCAGCGCATTGTCAAGCAGAATCGCAAGGAGCTGGGCGAGTGTCTGCGCGTCGCCTCTCACGGACAGTGCCGGGGAAATGTCCAGCGCGAGGGAGAGCTTTCGCTCAAAGGCGAGTGCCGTGAAGGGAAGGGCCGTGGACTCGACCAGGGTTGAGAGAGAGAGCACTTCGCTTCGCGGCGGCATGTTTTTGGCATCCGCCTTGGCGAGAAATAAGAGGCGCTCGGTGAGTTCCTGCATGCGCTTCGCCTCGGTCTCGGTATTTTGAATCCAGAGTGCCTCTTTCCGTATGGTCGCCGTCGGATGCGATTTTAGAATGGAGAGATTTGCGAGGATGACTGTGAGCGGGGTTTTCAGCTCATGCGAGGCATCCTGGACAAAGCGCTGTTGCTCCGAAAAGGCGTGTTCGACCGGACGGAGGCTCATCCGGGCCAGAAAGAAGCTGAGCCCGAAGACGAGGAGACCCGCGAGCAGAAAAATGCCGCTGAGTTCCGCGGCAAAGAGGAGCAGAGAGGCATTCAGGTTGTCGAGCGAGGTGACGAGGAAGACACGCTTGCCGCCCTGTCGCCCCTGTACATAATAATAAGAGGAAAAGGCATGCGTCAGATGTTCGCTCTCTTCCGGCTTTTCGGGCGGCTTTGTCTGTGCGGTATCCGTATCTTTGCCGGCGATTTCTTGCAACAGGCTCTGCAAGCGGGAGGTATCCGTGTCGCTCAGGCTAAGATCCTGCGTGGTAGAGACGGTATAGCTGCCGTCGGTCTCACTTTTTGAAAAAATGACATAGGGATAATAGGTCTGCTGCATCCGTTCACCGTACGGCGGTGCGGTATTGCTGTCCGGCTTGCCGCTCGCTGCTTCGTGCGCGGAAAAGGTACTCGCAAAGCGGAGCTCGGCGCCGAGATAGCGGCCTGCCTCCTTCAGGGAGCGGGCGCGGGCGTTTAAAAAGAGCGCGGTCAGGATACCGAAGAGCAGAAGCAGGACAAAGGCGAGATTCGTCGCGATGATACGGCGCTGTAAGAGGCGGAGCGGCTTCACTGCGCATCTCCTTCTACTAGGCGATAGCCCTGGCGGCGAAGCGCCTGAATTTTGACCGGGGACTCCAGAAAGGCGAGCTTTTTCCGGAGAAACGAGATGTAGGCCTCGACATTGTTTTCGACGGCGTCGCTCTCATCGCCCCAGAGTTTCCGGAGTATGGTCTCTTTGCCGAGAATCGCTCCCTTGTTTGCGACCAGCAGTTTTAAGAGCTCGGCCTCCTTAAACGCAAGACGCACGGTCTTGCCGTTGGCAGCGAGCTCGTTGGTCGCGAGCGACAGGCAGAAATCGCCGAAGCGGAGTTCGTTGAGCAGCACTTCGCCCCGGCGGCGGGAGAGCGCACGGACGCGCGCAAGGAGTTCTTCCGGGACGAAGGGCTTGGTCATATAGTCATCGGCCCCGCGGTCAAGGCCCTCGATTTTATCCCGAATCTCATCCCGCGCGGTCAGCATGAGAACAGGCGTCTCTTTGCCGGCACGCCTAAGCGCGTGCACCACGGCAAACCCGTCCATTTTCGGGAGCATGACATCGAGGACAATGACATCGTAGTCCTTTTGCAGGGCGGCGTAGAGGCCGTCCTCCCCGTTGTCCGCGTGGTCCGCGAGATATTTTTCGGCGTGAAACAGTTCGATGAGTGCCGCTGCGAGGCGGCTCTCATCCTCCACCAGTAAAATCGTCATCGTATGTTCCCCCTTTTCGGAACCGGTTATTTCCTAGATGGTATCACAGTTTTTCAAAATGAGGTGTGAAATGAGGCAGCGTAACAGAGCGTTGCACATCAAACTGCTGCTTGGTCTGGGAGTTCTCCTCGCAGCGCTTTCCGGCTGCGGCAGTCGTGAGGCAGTCACAGCGACCGGAGCGGAGGAGACAGCATCTCCCGCAAACGCCGCTGCGGGTTCGGTCAATATTCTCCTGCGGGGGGACAGCGCGAAGATTGAAGGGCGCGGCGCAGAAGTCGAGAAGGGGGTGCTCGTGATTCACGAGGGCGGGACTTACCGCCTGACGGGAGAGAGCCGCCTGCCGATCGAAGTGCGCGCGGCGAATGTCTCGGTCACGCTGATTTTTGCGGGCGAAGAGACGAACAGCATCGAGACAGACGGAAGAGAAAAGAAGGATGGCGCGGCGGCGGATCCCAAAGGCGTGGACGCGGCAATCTTTGCCGAGGGAAATCTCACGTTGCGGGGCAGCGGCAGCGCGAATATCAAAGCGGCAAAGCGCGGAATTGTCGCAAAGGGTGAGCTGATTGTCGCTGAGGGGATTTTTGATCTCCGGACGGAGGACGATATTTTCTGCGGCAAAGAGAGCGTCACCTTGCAGGGCGGCGCGGTCCGGGCGAGCGCACAGGGCGACAAGGGCAAAGGCGTAAGCTCCGACGGCGCGGTGATCTTGTCCGGCGGTTCCTATGTGTTTGCGCATACGAGCGAGGGCATCGAGGGCAAGACCATAGAGATGAGCGGCGGCACAAGTTATATCAACGGCTCCGACACGGGAAAGGATGCAGGATGCCGCGCTCGACTGGAATGGCAGCTGCCGCGTGGACGGCGGCGTCCTGATTGCCTCGGGCATGAAGGCGCGGGCGGAGAAGATTTCGACAGAGTCCGCACAGCCTTTCTTCGAGTGGGAGCTGAAGAGCGAGCATCCGGCGAGAGAACAGATTTCCGTGCAGCGGGGAGACGGTAGTGTGCTCTACTGGGAGCTTCCGCGCAGTGCCTGCGACTATGTGCAGATTTCCTGCCCGGAACTCACGGAAGAAAACACGCTCCACGCGGTCGCGGGAAACGAGAGCATTGCGTTGCGCTGAACGATACGACTCGGACGCGGAGACAAGAAAGAGCCACCATCAGGGTGGTGCCCGTAAAATAGGAAAAATTTAAAAGTTCCGATTTTCGGGGAGAAACAGCGTGACTTCGGTTACGCTGTTTCTCTTTGCATCAATAAGTTTAGCGGAATAAATCCTGCACCGTCGTAGTAAATTTCGATTTTCTGCTGACGTTTGCCGGAAGACTTGTCCGGCGCACCTACATAGATGGCACTGACCATATCTCGCAGCGCATCAGGAGTCAGCGAATTCAGTTCCTGATAGTGTTTTGCTTTCTGAATAAATTTCTTCAATCATTCATTCTGACGCTCCTGTTTTTCGATATTCTTCTGACGCTCTACAGCGTCCATGCTGAGCTTTTTCTGTTCCGCTTCATAGTTTCCACTCATCATAGAAAAACGCTCGTCAGACAGTTTTCCTTTGGTATTGTCCTCATAAATCTTCACGAACAGTCTGTCCAACTCAGCAATACGTTTTTCAGCCTGTGTCAGCTGCTTTCTCCATGCCTATATCTTTTCATCACTTTCTATTTTTGCTGTTCCTGCACAACTACACGGAAGTGATCTTCATAGTGGAGAATATAGCTGATGACAGTTTTCATGTGCATCCACACCATATTCTCCAAAACGACTGCACGGATATAGTGGGATTTGCATTTTTCATCGTTCTTACGATGGGTGGAATACTCAAAGAAATCCCGTCGCTTCTCAAAATTGTTAGCTGTGCAGTAATACAGCTTCTCACCACAATCGGCACAATATACTATGCCGGAGAACAGGCTTGTTTTACCTGTCTTGGATTTGCGTTGGCGATTCTGACACAACACCTGAACCTTCTCGAATATATCCTCTGGAATGATTGCTTCGTGAGTATCATAGAAAACAGAGTGATTTTCTACCGGATTGTCACGCTTTTTCTTGTCCCAAATGGAATTGGTAAAGGTCTTGAAGTTGACGATACAGCCTGTATATTCTCTGCGTTCCAGTATTTTTCTCACTGTGGTCTGATGTCATTTACTTGGATTCTCCGGTGTCGCCTGTGGAGTATTTAAGTCCTGCTTTTGCTTATAGGCTGTTGGAGTAAGTACCTTGTCCTTGGTCGGCTGCGTTGCAATCTGGCTCGGCCCACGTCCCTCCATTGCCATCTTGAAGGTATACTTTACAACGATAGCTGCTTCTTCATCAACGAGCCAACGGGTGGGATCATCCGGATTTTTCATATATCCGTAAGGAACATTGGTTGTAAGTGGAATACCACAGGAACCTTTGGATTTATTGACAGCTCTGATTTTGCGACTGGTATCACGGGCATAAAACTCATTGATCCAGTTCTTGATGCCTGCCATATCAATCCACATGCTATTCTGATTGCTGGTATCGAAATTATCATTGATGGCAATATAGCGGACACCGTGTTTCGGGAATGTGATGTTAGTGTACAGGACAGTCATAGCAGAGTTTCTGCCAAGTCTCGAAAGGTCTTTTGTGATACAAACCGCTACATTTCCGGATTCAATTTCATCCAGCATTTTCTAGAAACCAGGCCGGTCAAAAGTAGTGCCACTGTAGCCATCGTCTACGAAAAAAGTTGGATTCGGAAAGCGATTATCCTCGGTATATTGGAGCAGTATATTTTTCTGATTCACAATGGAATTGCTATGGCCAGCCAATGCATCTTCCTGAGAAAGTCTGCAATATAAAGCGGTAATTTTGTCTGTTACCCTTAACATTTCTCTTTCACCCTTCATAGGGGCAACTGTCAGTTCTTGGTTAGTCTAGAATATACCCAATTTGGGAACAAGTGAAATTAAGCGTTCTTACGATCTGACTTGTTCCCAAATTAGAAACAAGTAAAAGGGTATGAATTATATCTCTCGCCAAGTTGGCGAGAAGTAAGCTCGTGCCAACTTGGCACGAAGTCAGAGCTGATAACTGACAATTTCAACTTCTGATCAATTTGCGCAGAAGTTATTTTTTATTCCCGACGAGTTGATGGGGATTATACTTCCCAACCTTATATATCGTTTATAACGCTTTCAACGTATAGCAAAGAGTCCATCAATTAACAAAATGCCAATAGACGGACTCTTTTTTATATTGGATATTAAAATAATTTACGATACTGAAGGCAATAAGAGAAACATTATGATGGATACCATTTCGATTGTTTGTATAAGTTCGCTCGGATCATTTTGTGTTCTTATTACAGTTTCGAGTTTTTCGTAACAATTAAAGAAAAGTTTTACAACATTTAGCAACTCACTATTTTGCTCATTAGCAGTTTCAATCAGTTCGCTTACGAGATCTTCGACCGAAATGAAGTCGTTCCACAATGTATTGATTTGGTTAATCAGCATTTCTGTGTATGCAGCTATACTGCAAAGGCAGTTGTCATCAACAGGCACTTGAACAATTTGCTGATACCTCTGAAGGTATAATTTCATTTCACCAAGTTTTTTCATGGACTCAATCCACAGCTTCAAAGAATTTGTTGCGTTCATTTTTTCAATTAGCACAGGTTCTATTTCACACGGATACATCGGTTTTGCTATGCGGGATTCATCTGTATCCAAAAGTTTATAGAACGGAATCGAGTATACTGCCGGCGAGAGCACACCAGAAAAAACAGGTACATATACTAACTCTAAGGATTGTGTTTCCAAATACCATCTATCACTTGATGGCAAAATACTGTTTCTAAATACATTTCTGATCGTCATCACGATTCTGGTATATTCATTCTCAAAGGTATTATTCTCTTCCATATTGTAATCAACAATGATGTAGGCATGTTTATTATCTTTAAGAAGGGTACCATTCACTGCCGTAACTGCTTTTGAGAGCGTATCACAAAAATAGTTTGTTCCCTTGCGATATTTTTGTTTTGAATCATAAGCAATGGCGCAACCTTTCGGTTGATTATCAAGCACATAACGCCAAACATTAACTAAAGTAAGAATATTCTCAAGTTCTTGCTTTGCAAAATCCTCCTTAAGTGAACTGTATTCGGAAAACAACAATTCATACTCTTTCTGGAAGTCCACGAGGGCTTTAGCCGCAGAATAAAGATTAAACATAGCGAGTCTTGGATTCTTAACAATGCTAATATCTTGCTTATTAATTCTTGCATGAAGAACTTCAGCAAAGTGATTGTAAAAATTATCCAACGAGGAATACACATCATTCAATCGTTTTCTAAAATTCTCATACTTACCAACCGAAAGCAATTGACGCATTGTATAATACTCTGCAACAGGGCTTTTTTCGTTTCCTTCAGAATAAAGACAGTACGGATCAACAGCAAAAGTGGGAAGTAGATTTTCGGCAAAGGTGTGTTCTTTAAACACTTTTAGCCGATTATCAACGCTTTTTCCTCGATCCTGTGTATACCTCCCTTTTCTGTATACATCATCAATGAGCTTAATTGTCTCAGCAATCAAATCATTGACATTGATTCTTATTTTGTCAATATCGGCTACATATTCCTGCCACGAAGAAGGACGCAAACTATAATCTATTCGTGTAGGTATCCATCCATTCAATTCAGATACCCATGCATTATGGCGATTGCTCTTATGGATATGAAGTTTATAATCCAGCGCTTCAATTCCCAAATCCCGAAGGAGATCAACACCAATCAACTCAATATCAATATACTCTTTCTCTGGATACAGTTGCTTTAAAATATCCAGCATTTTAATTCGCCAATACTGATTTGTATTTTTCGTGTTCTCCGGAAACCCTGTTTCTGTCGAAATAGACGGAATGAATTTACAAGACACTTCATCATTTGTAATCGAAAAAGTAAGAACTTGCATTTCATAGATGAGTTTTTCCACTAATACATCCGCGGCAGCCTGATAGCTTTCCAGCAATGTAGGATGTTCAAAGAGTCCACGTATCGCATCAGCAGACGGCTGGAGTTCGCCCGCACATATGCTGGCAACGATTTCATCAGTCTTGAATGGTAATGTCACATTAAAATCACGCTTTGCCATCCAAAATAGCGCATATCCAAACGATGATCGCTCAGCGTCTGTATTAGGCAAAACTGATGGCACCACACAATTATTCACAAAATAGTCTGTTGCTTGATAATTGATTGAGAGAGAGGTTAGAGACTTCTTGACTTCATCGATGGCATTCTGTAAATCTACTTTATTGACATTAGATAAATCTTTCATTCCATCTGCAATTAGATCATCTGATCGCTCAATACCAGAAAGGTCAATGGGTAAAAAACAGAGCCAACCTTTGCCACGTTTTTTTACCACAGAGCTAATGAATGTCATGTTTCCCTCAACATAACGCTTCGCATCTAACCAAAGCATTGACCTGATAGCATTTGCATATCCTATCCAGTCAAGGAATCTTATTTGAGAGAGACGCTGTACATCTTCAATGTCATATTGCTGGTTCTGGTTAGAGAAGTAATCCAACAAAACCACTCTCACATTTTGTGAAGATATACACGAAAGAGCCTTGAACACAACCTCTCTTGCTCCGGTGCAAATTTGATCGCACAACGCATCAAAAACAATTTTCGCACGGACAGGATGAAGTGCTTCAATGGTGTTTTCATCAACTTCTCTGATGAGGTACTCATCTTTCAGACGTCTAATGGCAGCGTGCATTGTAGAACAATGAGTTACGTTTTTTACGGCAGTAAGATTAACAGCACATCCTAATCGTCCTGCGTAACAAACCAACTGAAGTAATTCTAACCATTCATCCGAAACACCTTCTTGTAGCAACGCATCGATCTGCCCGTGGAGGCGCTGAGTCAAGGTCCGATTATTTGTCAACAAAAATACAAATTCAATCAATGGGCCTTGTCCACCAAAAGACTGCCATGCTTCTTCGAAAGTTCTGTGTTCAGTATGAGGCTGTGTTTCTGTAAAAGAACTATAAATGTGTGCAGCTTCCTCCTTAGATAAAGCCAACTCCACAATCCCACATTGGATCGCCTTTCCGCTAATTGGTGTTAGATTATAATCTTCATCTCGAATGGAGATAAGCACTGGAATGGAAAGACCACGAGATTGTAACTCTTGCAGCAAAAATGCCCAAAGTGTTTCACCTGGCTGTACATCAATATAGATGATTAAATTTTTATTATACTTGCCAAGCCCATCTAACGCTGTAACCAAATTCTGTGCTTGCCCTTCGTTAGCAATGGAACGCACACAAAACACGCAGCATTCAGGATATGTATCAATTAAGTAGCGGTAACAAAGGGTAGATTTTCCTTGTCCAGAAACCCCCTTAAGGATTGCGACACCTTTACTATTGATTGCTGCTTGGATTTCTCCTATCCAATAGTTTCGCTTGAAATCTAAATTGTTACGAATATGTGTAGGATGCGCAGACACACCTTGCAAATACTCTTGTTTCAGCTGTTCATTATTGCTATTTAGCCGCAGTTCACTTAAGCGAACAAGAGATTTATTGTATTCTTTGTAAAATCCATCTATTGCAGCAATATTTGTTCCAATATCGTGGATTTTATCTTGCCACATTTTTAGTGTGGTGTACCCTTTGCTTTTAGAAAGTACAGAA
Organism: Stomatobaculum longum; assembly: GCA_000242235.1. Classification (GTDB taxonomy): domain Bacteria; phylum Bacillota; class Clostridia; order Lachnospirales; family Lachnospiraceae; genus Moryella; species Moryella longum. The sequence goes on along the minus strand of JH590862.1, from coordinate 297,994 downwards.
ACATATTGAATCAATAGGTCTTTGGCCAGTGCAGGCGCAGACATTACCGGAACATAGTCGCTGATCTGAGTTTGAATATTCAAATCCAAATCATCAAGATTGACTTTCTCAAAACACAGAGAATCAATCAACCATACGGCCTCTGACTCAGACAATCCGTGTTTGTCTACAAGTCTCTTCGTTAAAGCCTTTTTGGTGACAGCTTTCCCAGATTGCATTTCTTGTAGTTCAACACCAAGAGTATTAAAGTAGACAACCTTAATGCGGTGGAAGGATGGATTTTGTGCATGTAAGCTACACATGCGATTGAAAAATCCTTCGCCGCCTTTGGATGTTTTTGTTGCTGCAAGGCTTGAAAGTGTTAGGTCGGCAGAGATGTTTTTAACCTGAACAGCCTCTACTACGACTCCATCCTTTTTAATCACCAAATCCTCAATATCTTCTGGGTAGTACTCATATCCATTTTTGTCGGAAATTAGTCTGTGGGAAATATATAGCGTTTGGGATGAGAATCCTTTCCAAGCAGCCTGTGCACCTATATCAGATTTTTGAAAAATGCTCATTTTTATCTCCTCTGTGACCGTTATTGTCGCAATCAGCCAGGCAGCAATTAGCTGCACGGCTGATTGTATGTAGTGGTACAGTGAATTTGTAACACCTCTGCCTGATAGATTATAATGTCAGCAGAGGAGAAAAATACATGACTTGAATTTCAGACGAAACCAGACGAAAGGTTGTTCGTGGCACATTCAGGATGGACGCACGATTGCCAGCCTTGTGGCTGAGTACGGCATATCCAGAGCCACTGTTTCCAACTGGGTACGCTCGTATCGCGAAGAATGCCAAAACAATGATGAGGAGAAGTCTCAGTTAGAGATGATAGAAGAACTTCGTCGTCTCCGGCGTGAAAAAGCCGAATTAGAAAAGGGGAACAGCTTCTTAAAAAAGCAGTGGCATTCTTTGCGAAAGGAATCGATTAGTGGCATATCGTTTCCTTGATGAGTATAAGCAGGAGTTTGGATTGAGATGGCTTTTTAAAAAGCTACACATTCATCCAAATGCATATTACAACTACCTCAGAAATGCGAAAGCGGGTTATCTCGCTCAAAAATCTCATTGTTGTCAACGGATTCAAGCACTTTACCATGATTCTCATGGTGTCATGTGGTACCGTAAAATGAAGGCATTTCTGCAAAGAGAAGGAATCTCATTGAGCAAAACAACAGTCCACAAGTACATGAATCGTGAACTACAATTACACTCAATTTGTCGCTGAAAGAGACCCGCATACCATCGGGGATTAGCTCATAAAATTTTCCTGAATCTATTAAAGCGGAATTTTTCTCCTGAGTAGCCGAATCATGTGTGGTGTACCAATTTCATATATATGACACTGACAAATGAAACCATGCGCTATAGTTGTTCCATTATTGATTTATATGACAGAAGTATTGTTGCCAGTGAAAACAGCTCTTTTATCACGAGTTCCCTAGCCGTGCGTACGCTTGAAACAGCGTTGTCGAGTGCAAAGGCTATCCCACAAAACCTGATTTTGCACTTGGATCAAGGAAGCCAGTTTACTTCCGCAGAGTTTGTACAACATTGCCGGAAGCTCGGGATTTCTCAAAGCATAAGCCGTGCGGGCTGTCCGTATGACAATGCGCCGATGGAGCGCTATTACAATACCTTAAAGACCGAGCTGATTTATCAGTATCGTTTTGAAACTGCAGCAGAACCGGTTATGCCGTTTCAGAGCTTGCTTACGATTGGTACAATCAGGCACGCCCACACACGTATAACGGATATCTGATTCCGTTTGAAAAGAGAGCGGAGTGTACCATTAAGCAGTGGTGTTACAAAAAGCGCTGACCACGACAAAATAATCACCGCATTGGGTATAAGGTAAGCTCTGAGCCATAATCGCACCTCCAATCAATCTGCTGTTTTCATTTAGATTGTACTGGATGAAACAGGAAAAGGGAAGTTTGTCGCATACGAAAATGAGCGATGCCTGGTCATTTAAACTAAGTATCGCTCATTATATTTTTTACTAAACTCGGCTGTCAGATGCCATAATCATAGAGAATTTGTTGCTTCCTGTATTATGGGCACCCACCATTTCGGGTGGCTTTTTTCTTGCCGATTTGACGGCTTTTTGAATTTGGGTTAGGATAGTAGCATAACGCTTATGTAGACCAAGGAGGACTTGTGCGGAAGTTTCGTACCATAGAGCTCAGGGAAGCGCTGAGTTTACGGAAGATAGCGGACAGCGGACAGTGTTTTCGCCCCGGTGAAATCGGGGACGGTGTGTTCCGCTTTATCTCGGGAAACGAGGTGCTGGAGTTAAGACAGCGCGGCGACTGCGCCGTGGAAGTCTCCTGTGATGCGGAATCCTGGGATAAAGTATGGCGCACCTACTTTGACCTGGAGCGCGACTACAGCGCCATACAGCGCGATATCTTCGAGAGCGGAGATACCTTGCTCGCCGAGGCGACGGTTCACGGCGACGGCATACGGGTACTTCGTCAAGAGCCGTTTGAGATGCTGGTTTCCTTTGTGCTCTCGCAGCGAAAGTCTATTCCGGCCATACGGACCGCGGTTCGCGAGCTCGCTGAGGCTTACGGCGAGGCGACCGAGGCGCCTTCCGGGGAGACAGTCTTCCTGTTTCCGAAGCCGGAGGTACTTGCAGGAAGCTCTGAGGAAAGCTTGCGGAATCTGGGGCTCGGCTACCGCGCGCCTTATGTGCTGGATGCCGCGCGCCGCGTGGCAGACGGAAGACTTGATCTCGATGCGGTTCGGGACCTGCCGGATGAGGAACTCTTTGCGGAACTGCAGAGCGTACACGGCGTCGGGAAGAAGGTCGCGAACTGCGTGATGCTCTTTGGCTACGGCAGAACGGAGCGCGTGCCCTCGGACGTCTGGATGCAGCGCATTGTGAGCGAGGGCTATCAGGGTGTGGATCCCTTGATTGCCCGGAAACACGCGGGTATTTTACAGCAGTACCTCTTTTATTATGCGCTCACCCACAAGGAACGGTTTATACCCCGCAAGGCGCGGGACGAAAACAGGAAAGAAAAAAGGAGAAATGAATCATGCGACACGAACTGAAACGAAAACAGACGGCGGACACAGACTGTACCAAGCGGATCCGAGTGGAAAAGCTCAATCTGCCCGCACTGCGGAAGCTCTTTGAGACGAGAATGCAGGAAGATTTTCCGGAGGTAGAATTAAAGCCCTTCCCGAAGATGCAAGAGCTCTACGAGACGGGGCATTATCTGCCGCTCGCGATCCGCGACAACAGCGAGAATCACGACCTTCTCGCCTACGCGCTCTTTGCGCGGGAAAAGGCGGAAGAGGGACACCACTATCTGCTCGACTACTTTGCCGTCAAGGAATCGGAACGCGGCAGCGGAATCGGGACTGACTTTTTGCGGGAGATGGAGGCACACATCGACGACGCCGAGACCATACTCGGCGAGATTGAGGATCCGGACCACGCCGCGGACGATGAAGAGGAGGCCGTGCGCCTTCGCCGCCGCGCGTTTTATCTCCGGAACGGTGTCCGTGAGACCCGCGTGCGCGCGGAGGTCTGCGGCATGAACTACCGCATCCTCGAGGCAGGCGGCGCTACGTCGCACTCCGCCGCGGAAATTCGGCACATTTTGGATCGCTTCTATCGCCGCTTCTTCCCCGAGAAGATGTATCGCGAGGAAGTGAACGTTCACATCGCCTGAGAAAACAATGAATATCACAACTTTTTTGATTGTATGCCCGCTGGTTTTTCTGGCGGGCTTTGTAGACGCCATCGGCGGCGGGGGCGGTCTGATTTCCCTGCCCGCCTACCTCTTTGCCGGGATTCCGGTGCACACGGCCATCGGCACCAATAAGTTTTCGGCGGTTTTCGGGACCACGCTCGCGACCGGACGCTTTGCGAAGCAGGGCATGATTGAAAAGCGGCTGGCGCTCCCCGCGGTCGCGGCGGCCTTTGTGGGCGCTTCGATCGGCGCGAGGCTTTCCCTCCGTATGCCGGAGCGGATGACCTTGATTATCCTGCTCGTCATCCTGCCCTTTGTCGCCTTTCTGGTGCTGAATAAGAAGCTGCTCCGCGACCGGAGCCCGGAGGAAGAGCAAATTACGGGGCGCACCTATGCGACCGCTGCGGCCTCGGCCTTCCTAGTCGGCATTTACGACGGGCTCTACGGCCCGGGCACGGGTACCTTTTTGATTGTGCTCTTAAATGTCTGGTCGCGCCTCGGCTTAAAGAGCGCGAACGGGCAGGCAAAGGCCATTAATCTGGCGACCAACTTGAGTTCGCTCATCGTTTTCCTGATGCACGGTACCGTCTTAATCCCGCTCGGCCTCAGCGCGGCGCTCTGCAATATGATAGGCGCCTATCTCGGTGCGGGACTTGCTTTAAAGCGGGGGAGTAAGGCCATACGCCCTGTCCTCTTGCTCGTGCTGGTGCTGCTCTTTGTCAAGATTATTTCCCAACTGCTCGTACAGTGAGAGGAGCGGGGGCGGAGGTTCGCCTTTATTCGGCGCGAAGCGAAAGGAGAGCGGTATGGAGCTGTTTTTGAATCACCTGCTTCCGTTTCTGATGAATCTGCTGCTTCCGTTTGCGCTGCTACCTGCGTTGCTCCGTATGCGCAGGCTGCAGCGAGCGCTGATTTGGAATCGGCATCTTTACAGCCTCACGGTGCTCTTATTCGGCTGCGGGATATTCGCTTATATTGCACACAGCTATGTGTTTCCGTACGGCTCCGCAGCGTATGCGTCGGCATATTCCGTCCGAGTTTGGACGCTCTACCTCGGCTATATTTTGGCCCTGCTTTCGTTTCTGCACTTTTTCGATGCGGCGGGGAATACACAGCGCTGTCCCGTGGCCCTGTTGCAACTGATAAGCCTGAGCGCTGCGCTGCTTTCGGCGGCCGGGCTCGCATGGTTTTACTATGTCCTGACCGAACTGATTCACTCCGCAATGAGATGCTTTGGCGGATGGAAGGAGGTATTCGTGCCCATATTTCCAAATGTGGTTATACCGCTGGGACTCGCGCTTCTCATGCTTTGGCTGTACAAGCGGCAGCGGGAACTGCGGTTTCGTAAGCTCTATGCGCTGACCGCGGGGCTCCTTTGTTGCTGTGCGCTCTCGACCGTCTGGATGAATTTGACCGCGCCGCTGGGCATCGGGGTTCCGCGCTTTCTCCCGTGGCTCTGGTACTTTGGATTGCTCGGCGGTTACGCGCTGACCCCGGTCTCTTTGCTCTATTTTGGCTTTTCTGCGGTGAAGAATACGCACATCAAGCAAGTGTTTCGGTGGGTGCTCTACCTTGCCGGTGCCCTCTTCCTCTGGGCCATTGTGGCAGCGCTGACTTCTCTCCTTCGCCACCTGTGAGCGGAGAACCGCACGCTTCCTCTCCGGCGAAGGCGAGAAGAAGGGGGAGAAGAATAGACGATAGTGCGCCGCACTTGCATCCTGCAAAGAAGCCGAATCGGAAAATCTCATGATAAGAAAGAGCAACAGCGCCTCGCTGCGTCACCGCTCTCGCGCGGAAGCGGATGAAAACAGACATAAAACGGGCATTGAAAGCGGAATATGACACTGAAACATATGTTCTTATTTTGGACCCGTGCTCAAAGTTTACATGTGGCTTTACAAAGACTTATCATGAATGCACACTCATCAGGCAGCAACGGAGCGAACGGAATCATTCTCGCAGGATGCCGGAGACATTCCTGCCGCGGCAGCGGAGAGGAGAATTGCGCCTGACACAGAACAAATGCCTTTGGGACACAGGGCAAAGCTTGATTGACATAATCCGAGAGAAAATGCTGTACTGTGGTTTGCGGTACGGGGCTGGGCAGGGAACCGGTGATCTCTGCGGATGCCGAGAAAAACGCTTTGCGCATACCGAGAATTGCGTTTGATGTCGGATTGAAGTTCGCATTCCCGCCGGGCTTCGGGACGGGGGAAGCGGAAGAAAGTATCTGATGAAAGCCGGGAGAGCAATCACCGCAAGATGCAAATCCAAACATCGCGCAGAGAAGCAGGAGTTATAGGACAAAAAGAGTTGGTAGAAACCTCCGTGACGCTAGCGAAATCAAGCATCGCGGAGGTTTTATCTTCTGTGAAGCAAGATGAAGGATGGACAAAAAGAGTTGGTATAAAGTGCTTCAAACCATTGATATACAAGGCTTTTCTCTGCGTACATCTTCTTAGAAACAGTATGTTTGGAGGAAAACAGCGGACCAACTCTTTTTGGCCGCTTAGCCCGGCATGGTGGCGCGCATCTTGCGTATGCCGTGAATTTCGGCATTGACCGCATAGCGGTCGCCCTGGCGGTAGAGCTTTGCGTATTTCTTCGGCGAGACGCCGACATAGCTGTTGAAAGTCCGTATGAAGTGGGAGTAGGTCTGGAAGCCGGATTTCTCGCTCGCCTCCTGGACATTCGCGCCCTGGCGCAGAAGTTGCTGGGCGGTAATGATGCGAAGCTGAATCACATATTCCATGACAGAGAAGCCCGTGCCCTTTTTAAAGATGTGGCAGAGATAGTGCTTGCTCAGCATGAAGTGATCGGCGAGCTCGTCGAGCGACAGGTGATCGGTGCAGTTCTTCCGGAGATAGTCGAGTATCGGCTGCACGCGGTTATAGTCCTGATTCGAGGTGCCGTGCTCCTTCTTGGTGGAGCGGATGCGGCTGCAGACCAGGAGCAGAATCTCGTAGAGCGTGATGCGCTCCAAGATGTCCGTGCCGAAGGAGGGCGGCATGCTGATGCGGAGCTTCTCGAACAGGCGCGCGAGGCGCTTGCTGTCTTCCTCCGTGAGGCGGATGCAGGCGCCGCTGTTTTTCAGCGCCTCGGCAAAATCCGTCTGCGGCGTCGAGAGCTGGTCGAGCAGCGAGGGCAGGATGTGCAGCACATAGCGCTTGAAGACAGAGCCGTCCGCGCCGTTTTCGTCGCGGTGTAAGGTATTGGCATTCAGGATGAAAAGCGTGTTCTTCTTCAGCGGATACATTTTCCGGTCCATGAAAAAGTCGCCGCCGTCGGTCAGCACGAGCATGAGCTCTATGCCCTCGTGATAGTGCAGGCGGTGCATGCGCCACTGGTCATCCTGTTTATATTGAATAATGTAGTCTCTGGATTCCATACGAACCTCCTCGGGCGATGAGTTCGGACTTTCCGCATAAATAGGCGGATATTCCGCTCGCCTTACCAACAATATAACACAAGTTGCAAAAGATGCAAGTAGAGTATCCTAACGGACTTTTTGGGCGAAAATAAATTTGTGCAAGAAACAGCAGAGAAGTACACCAAATAAATCAGTTTTTTGGCGGGTTTTTCCAAACTGAGACAATTTGCGCTAGCTTTTTGACAACAAAGGGGAGGAATCTTGCGCCTCTTGTGTTACAATGAGTACATATCAAAAAGGAGGTAGGGGTAGTATGTGGACAAGCACATCCATGGGTGTTCCTGAGAGCGTACTTCTGTCTGTCATGGGACTCAGCGTGGTGATGGTCACGCTGATCATTCTTGCGCTGGTCATCCTGGTGTTCGCCAAGGTCATGGGATCCAGCAATGCGGCGGCGCAGTCGGCGCCGAGACCGATTCCGGACCCGCCGGGCATCAGTGATGAAGTCTGCTCCATGATACTCGCAGTCATCTGTGAGGAGCTTCATGCGTCGCCAGAAGAGATCAATGTCACGAGTATTAAAGAGTTGAAGTAAACCAAGAACAAAACAGGAGGCTACAAAGATGAAGTACGTTGTTACCATGAACGGCAAGAAGTACGAGGTCGAAGTGGAGCGCATGTCCGCATTCCACATGCTCACCCGCGAGGAGATCGCTTCCGGCGTCTCGACACCGGTACAGCCTGTTGCGGCACCGGCTCCGAAGGCAGCTGCGCCGACTCCGGCAGCGGTAGCACCGGCACCGGCTCCGAAGGCAGCGGCAACCCCGGCTCCGGCAGCGGCACCGGCGGCAAAGGCAGCGCCCGGCGGCACGTCCGTGACCAGCCCGATGCCCGGCTCCGTGCTCGGCGTCAAAGTCAATGTCGGCGACAAGGTCAGCGCAGGCCAGACCATGTTCGTCCTCGAGGCAATGAAGATGGAGAATGAGATTGTGGCGCCGGTTGACGGTACGGTCGCTTCGATCAACGTGAAGACGGGTGACACGGTGGATACCGACCAGGTCATGGGCACGTTGAGCTAAGCGAAGGAGGAACCTACAGTGAATCTGATTGCTATCGTAGAGGGACTGCTGAAGAGTTCCGGATACGCGACGATGACCTGGCAGCAGCTTGTCATGCTGGTCCTCTCGTTTATCCTGATGTATCTCGCCATTGTAAAGCAGTTCGAGCCGCTTTTGCTGCTCCCGATTTCCTTTGGTATTTTCATGTCGAACCTGCCGCACTCCGGCACTTTCGAATATTTCTACCAGCTGGACCACTGGTACGATGCAGGTATTCTCGGCGTCATGTACATGGGCGTCAAGTCCAGCTTCTTCCCCTGCATGATGTTCCTCGCAGTCGGCGCAATGACGGACTTCGGTCCGCTGATTGCGAACCCGATTTCGCTACTGCTCGGTGCGGCTGCACAGCTCGGTATCTACTGCGCGTTCATCTTTGCAAATGCGACCGGTCTTTTCACCCCGCAGCAGGCTGCAGCTATCGGCATCATCGGCGGCGCTGACGGCCCGACCGCTATCTATGTCGCAAACAACCTTGCTCCCGAGCTGGTCGCACCGATTGCGGTCGCGGCGTACAGCTACATGGCGCTGATTCCGCTGATTCAGCCGCCGATCATGAACCTTCTGACGACGGACAAGGAGCGCCGCGTCAAGATGAAGCAGCTCAGAAAGGTCTCGAAGGCCGAGAAGATTATCTTCCCGATCCTCGTTGCCTGCCTCGTGTCCCTGCTTCTCCCGGATGTCGCACCGCTGCTCTGCATGCTGATGCTCGGCAACCTGTTCCGCGAGTGCGGCGTGGTTGAGAGACTTTCGGATGTCGCGCAGAACGCGCTCTGCAACATCTGTACCATCTTCCTCGGCCTTTCGGTCGGCGCGACGGCGCGCGGCGAGCTCTTCCTTCGCCCGCAGACGCTCGCAATTGTCGTCATGGGTCTTGCAGCATTCAGCTTCTCGACTTTCGGCGGTGTGGTGTTCGGTAAGGTTCTCTACGCGGTCACCGGCGGCAAGATTAACCCGCTCATCGGTTCGGCAGGTGTTTCGGCTGTCCCGATGGCAGCGCGTGTGTCCCAGACGGTCGGCTCCAAGACGGACAGAACCAACTTCCTCTTGATGCATGCAATGGGACCGAACGTGGCAGGCGTCATCGGCTCTGCGGTTGCGGCAGGATTCTTCCTGACCTTCTTCGCGCACTGAGTCGTTTTGCAATAGAAACAGAGGCAATACAGGCAAGAACAAAATCGTTTTGGTGTTTCGAGAAAGGAGGACATTACCTTGAATAAAGTAATGAGTTTACATGATGCTGTTGCAAAGTATGTCGAGAGCGGAGATGCGATTTGCTTCGGCGGATTTACAACGAACCGGAAGCCCTATGCGGCTGTTTTCGAGATCCTTCGCCAGGGACAGACCGATTTTACTGTCTGGGCGGGCCCGGCAGGCGGTGACTGGGATATGATGATCGGCGAGGGCCGCGTCAAGGCATACATCAACTGCTATACCGCGAACTCCGGCTACACGAACGTGTCCCGCCGCTTCCGCGCTGCGATCGAGGCAGGCACCCTGACCTACGAGGACTACTCGCAGGACGTTCTGATGCTGCAGCTTCATGCTGCTTCCCTCGGCCTTCCGTACCTTCCGGTGCGCCTCATGCAGGGTTCCGGCCTCACGGATTTCTGGGGCATCTCGGAGGAGAAGAGACAGACCCTCGACAAGCTGACCAACTTAAAGTTCGCGTATGTCGAGAACCCCTTCAACCCGGGCGAGAAGGTTGTCGCGGTTCCGACCCCGCAGCTTGACACCGCCATCATCCACGTGCAGAAGGCATCTCCGGACGGCACCTGCGTGATCGAGGGCGATGAGTTCCACGATGTCGATGTCGCTGTCGCGGCGAGAAAGGTCATTGTGACCTGCGAGGAGCTCGTGAGCAACGAGTACATCCGCCAGGAGCCGTCGCAGAACAAGGTCTTCGGCGAGTGCGTCAACGCGGTTGTGCACGTGCCGTTCGGCGCTTGGCCGTCCCAGTGCTACAACTACTATGATTGCGACGACAAGGCTCTGAAGGAGTACGACAAGGCTTCCAAGTACCAGGATAAGGAAGACGCAGAGCGTCAGATCGCAAAGGAGAAGGAGAAGGCCGAGAAGAAGGGCCTGCCGTACACGGCACCGGTTAACCCGGAGACCTTCCGCGATTATCTGGACAAGTGGGTTTACAGCTGCAAGGACAATAACGATGTTCTGGACAAGATCGGCGGCGCGCATCTCGCGAGCCTGAAGGTCATTCCGGGACTCGGCTACGCGAAGCGATAAAGGAGGGGAGAGAGACATGGCTGATTACACGAATTATACCAAGCAGGAGATGCAGGCTTACGCCATTGCAAAGAATATTCAGGAGAATCAGATTGTCATCGTCGGAACCGGACTTCCGCTCATCGGCGCTTCCCTCGCGAAGCGCGTGGTTTGCCCGTCCTGCCATCCGATTGTGGAGAGCGGTCTCATGGACTGCGATCCGGTCGAGGTGCCGCGTTCGGTCGGCGATCTCCGCTTCATGGCACACTGCGCGGTGCAGTGGCCGAACATCCGCTTTGTCGGCTTCGAGGCAAATGAGTGGCTGCACGGCGAGGAGCGCCTGATTGCGTTCATCGGCGGCGCACAGATCGATCCCTACGGCAACGTGAACTCGACCTGTATCGGCGACTACAACAACCCGAAGACCCGTTTCACGGGCTCCGGCGGTGCAAACGGCATCGCGACCTACTGCAACACGGTCATCATGATGCAGCACCAGAAGAGAAGATTTATGGACAAGATCGACTATGTCACGAGCCCGGGCTGGATGGACGGCCCCGGCGGCAGAGAGAGAGCCGGTCTTCCGGGCAACAGAGGCCCGCAGATGGTCGTCACGGATCTCGGCATCATGAAGTTCGACGAGGAGACCAAGAGAATGTACCTCGCATACTACTATCCCTTCTCGAGCCCGGAGATGGTCAAGGAGAACACCGGCTTTGATGTCGATGTGTCCAGAGCAAAGCTCATGGAGGGACCGAGCCCGGAGATCATCAAGCTGATTCGCGAGGAGATCGATCCCGGCCAGGCATTCATCAAGGTTCCGAAGCAGTAAGCGAAGATTTCAGCCACCAGTTAACTCACTTTTAAGGAGAGATTTAAAATGAGTAATTACACCATGCCGCGCTACTTCCAGAACATGAAGGTTCTGAATGTGCCGGCTGCAAAACCGAATCCGGAGAACGTGAAAGAGTTAAAGGAAGTCGAGCAGGACATCCACACACGCGCAGAGAAGCTTCTCTCTGCGGGTACGCCGGATGACAAGATTCACGCGAAGGGCCAGTACACGGCGCTCGAGAGAATCAATCAGCTCGTTGACGAGGGTACTTTCTGCCCGCTCAACACGCTCTACAACCCGGAGGATAACGCAGAGGAGAAGATCGGCATTGTCTCGACCGGCATTGTCAAGGGCCTTGGCCGCATCAACGGCAAGTGGGCTGTGATCATCGCTTCCGACAACAAGAAGATGGCGGGCGCTTGGGTTCCCGGACAGGCAGACAACCTGCTTCGCGGCTCCGACACGGCGAAGATGCTCGGCATTCCGCTGGTTTACATCCTGAACTGCTCCGGCGTTAAGCTCGACGAGCAGGAGAAGGTTTATCCGAACCGCAGAGGCGGCGGCACGCCGTTCTACCGCAACTCGGAGCTCAACCAGCTCGGCGTTCCGGTCATTGTCGGCATCTACGGCACGAACCCGGCAGGCGGCGGCTATCACGCAATTTCCCCGACCGTTCTGATTGCACACGAGAAGGCAAACATGGCAGTCGGCGGCGCAGGCATTGTCGGCGGTATGGATTCGAAGCCGTACGTTGACCTTGAGGGCGCACAGGGCATGATCGATGCGACCAGAAAGATGAAGAACGACCCGCCGGGCTCCGTCTCCATCCACTACAACGTGACCGGTTTCTTCCGCGAGGTCTATGCGGAGGAGTTCGGCGTTCTGGATTCCATCAAGAAGTACATGGACTATATGCCGGCCTTCAATCCGGAGTTCTTCCGGGTCGATACGCCGAAGGCACCGGCAATTCAGGGCGAAGAGCTCTATGACATCGTGCCGCGCAACACCCGCAGAACCTATGACATGTACAATGTCCTGAAGGCACTGCTCGACGGCGGCGAGTTCATGGAGTACAAGAAGGACTACGGCCCGGAGATGATCACCGGTATCGCGAAGGTCAACGGCCTCCCGGTCGGCGTCGTCGCAAACCGTCAGGGCGTGCTCGCAATGCAGGGCTACCCGAACTATCCGGAGTACAGAGGCAAGGGCGCTATGGGTATGGGCGGCAAGCTCTACCGTCAGGGCCTGATCAAGATGAACGAGTTCGTGACCCTCTGCGGCCGCGACCGTCTCCCGATCATCTGGGTGCAGGATACGACCGGTATCGATGTCGACAACGAGGCAGAGAAGGCAGAGCTGCTTGGTCTCGGCCAGAGCCTGATTTACTCGATTCAGTCCACGAAGCTCCCGATGTTCGAGATTACGCTCCGCAAGGGTACCGCGGCGGCACACTATGTGCTCGGCGGCCCGCAGGGCAATGACAACAACGTCTTCTCGATCGGTACGGCTGCAACCGAGATCAACGTCATGTACGGCAAGACCGCGGCAGGCGCTATGTACAGCCGCCGTCTCGTGAAGGATCAGGATTCGGGCAAGGATCTCCAGGGCACCATCGACAAGATGAACCAGCTGATTCAGCACTACATTGACACTTCGACCCCGGCTTACTGCGCAAAGGCAGGTCTGGTCGATGAGATCGTCGATATGCCGAAGATCAGAAACTATGTCGTGGCATTTGCGGATGCTGCTTACCAGAATCCGAAGTCCATTTGCCCAGTTCACCAGATGATTCTTCCGAGAATTATCAAGGACTATGATGAGAACGGCCAGAACGCGAAGACCGCGGGAGCAAAGGCTTAACTCTCATTCGCAAAGAAGTTTAGAAGGTTAGGATTTTATGGCAATTTACACGTTGGGTATTGACGTCGGTTCCACTGCCTCCAAGTGCATCATGCTGAAGGACGGCAAGGAAATCGTATCGAAATCCTTGGTGAGCGTGGGGACCGGTACATCCGGTCCTCAGCGCGCCATCGAGGAGGTTCTGAAGAATGCGGGCAAGACGCGTGAGGACATGGATTACACGCTCGCAACTGGCTACGGCCGCAACTCTCTCGAGGGCATTGCGGACAAGCAGATGAGTGAGCTCTCCTGTCACGCAAAGGGTGCGTTTTTCCTGTTTCCGAAGGTGCACACCGTCATTGACATCGGCGGCCAGGACGTGAAGGTCTTGAAGATCGAGAACGGCGCGATGGTCAACTTCCAGATGAATGACAAGTGCGCGGCCGGAACGGGACGTTTTCTGGATGTCATGGCGCGGGTTCTGGAGGTCAACATCGAGGATCTCGAGAAGCTCTCGGCGGAGTCCACGAAGCGCATCGGCATCAGTTCCACCTGCACGGTCTTTGCGGAGAGCGAGGTCATCAGCCAGCTCGCGCAGGGCACCGACAAGCGGGACATTATCGCGGGCATTCATAGGGCAATTGCGGGTAGAGTCGCAGGACTTGTGCACCGAGTGGGTCTTGTGCCGGATGTTGTCATGACGGGCGGTGTCGCACAGAACCACGGCGTGGTGAAGGCTTTGGAGGAGCAGTTGAGCTGTGAGATCAAGACTTCCCCGCTCACACAGTACAACGGTGCGCTCGGCGCGGCACTGTTTGCATATCAGGGCGCGTTAAAGCACGCCAAGGCATAAGCCATATTTAGAAAAGAGGCGATTGAAATGGCAGAAGAAGTAAAGAACACGGAAGCGAAGAAGCCGGCAAAGAAGAAAGTGAGCCCCGGCGTCCTTGCACTCCGTAAAGTCGTGGACGATGTTTACGAGCAGGCGAGAGAGGCAAAGAAGCGCGGCGAGCCGGTCGGCTGGTCTTCTTCCAAGTTCCCCTGCGAGCTCGCAGAGGCATTCGATCTGAAGGTTGTCTATCCGGAGAACCAGGCAGCAGGTATCGCGGCAAACCGCGACGGCGAAATGCTCTGTCAGGCGGCGGAGGATATGGGCTATGATAACGATATCTGCGGTTATACCCGTATCAGCCTTGCGTACGCAGAGGGCTTCCGCGTCGGCAGAAAGTTTGATCCGGCGACGGGTGAGTTCATCATCAACCCGGCGAGCGGCAAGCCGTTAAAGGACGAGAACGGCAATGTGGTTATCGATCCCGAGACCGGCAAGCCGAAGAAGGATCCGAAGACCCAGGTTCCGTACGAGGAGCTCGTGAACATCAACGAGATCGAGGCACTTCCGGACGGTCCGGAGAAGGAAATGCGCTTAAAGGCTCTGAAGCCGATCCGTCAGAACCTGATGCCGATGCCCGACTTTGTCCTCTGCTGCAACAACATTTGCAACTGCATGACGAAGTGGTACGAGAACATTGCCCGCATTCACAACATCCCGCTCATCATGATCGACATCCCGTACAACAACGATGTCGAGGTCGATGATTCCAAGGTCAGGTATGTGCGCGCACAGTTCGATGCGGCAATCAAGCAGCTCGAGCAGATTTCCGGCAAGAAGTTCGATGAGAAGAAGTTCGAGCAGGCATGTGCGAACGCGAACCGTTCGGCAACGGCATGGCTCAGGGTCTGTGATTATCTCCAGTACAAGCCGGCGCCGATGTCCGGTTTTGACCTCTTCAACCACATGGCGGATATCGTTACCGCACGCGGCAAGGTCGAGACCGCAGAAGCATTCGAGCAGCTCGCGCGCGACCTCGAGGAGAATGTGAAGGAAGGCACGACGACGCTTCCGTTCCCGGAGAAGAAGCGCATCATGTTCGAGGGTATTCCGTGCTGGCCGAAGCTCCCGCAGCTCTTCAAGCCGCTGAAGGAGAACGGCATCAACGTCACGGCAGTCGTGTATGCGCCGGCATTCGGCTTTGTCTACAAGGACATGGACGGCATGGCAAGAGCGTACTACAAGGCGCCGAACTCAGTCTGCATCGAGCAGGGCGTGGCGTGGAGAGAGGGCATCTGCCGCGACAACAAGGTTGATGGCGTGCTGGTGCACTACAACCGCTCCTGCAAGCCGTGGTCCGGCTATATGGCAGAGATGCAGAGACGCTTTACGAAGGACCTCGGTGTTCCGACCGCAGGCTTTGACGGCGACCAGGCTGACCCGCGTAACTTCAACGCGGCGCAGTACGAGACCAGAGTCCAGGGTCTCATGGAAGCAATGGAAGCAAACGAGAAGAACAACGAGACGAAGGAGGCGTAAGGCATGAGCATCGAGGCATTGTTAGACAAGTTTGCAGCGGTCTCCGCACATCCGAAGGCGCAGCTGAAGAAGTATAAGGCAGAGGGCAAGAAGGTCATCGGTGTGCTTCCGTACTATGCGCCGGAAGAGCTTGTCGATGCGGCAGGCATGGTGCCGATGGGTGTCTGGGGTGCAAACGACCAGACCATCAGCATGGCAAAGGAGTACTGTGCGACATTCTACTGTACGATTGCGCAGTTGGGTCTCGAGATGCTGTTAAACGGCACCCTCGATGAGCTGGATGGCGTGATTACGCCGACCATCTGCGATACGCTGCGCCCGATGTCCCAGAACATCCGCGTGGCAATGGGCGGCAAGATGCCGACCATCTTCCTCGCACATCCGCAGAACCGTTTTGCGGAGTGGGGTCTGCAGTTCACAATGGATCAGTACCACGAGGTCAAGCGCCAGCTTGAGAAGATTGCTTCGAAGGCAATTACGCCGGAGGCACTGCAGGCGAGCATCAAGCTCTACAACCGTTACCGCCGTGCGGCGCGCCGTTTTGTGGAGCTCGCAAGCGAGCACTGCGATGTGATCACGGCAGTCAAGAGAATGCAGGTGCTGAAGTCCGCGTGGTTCATGGCAAAGAGCGAGTATACGCCGCTTCTCGAAGAACTCAATGCAGAGCTTGAGAAGCTGCCGGCTGCGAAGTGGACGGGCAGCAAGGTTGTGACGAGCGGTATCATTTGCGACAACCCGAAGCTCCTGCAGATTTTCGACGACAACCACATTGCAATCGCAGCGGACGATGTCGCGCACGAGAGCCGTTTCTTCAAGACCGATGCGCCGGAGACCGACGACCCGATCAGAGATCTCGCCGTGCAGTTCGCAAACCGCGACCACGATATTCTGCTCTACGATCCGCAGTCCGCAAAGAACCGCCGTGGCGAGTTCGTTGCAGAGCTCGTGAAGAAGAGCGGCGCACAGGGACTGGTGCTCTTCATGCAGCAGTTCTGCGATCCGGAGGAGATGGAGTATCCGTACCTCAAGAAGGCTCTGGACGATGCGGGTATCCCGCACATCAAGCTGGGCATCGACCAGCAGATGAGAGACTTCGGTCAGGCGCAGACCGCAATCCAGGCGTTTGCGGATGTGCTTTCCCTCTAAGAATACGACAACAGAAACACCCGTCGGCAGAGATGCCGCGGGTGTTTTTTGCATGAAAAATGTGATTGCCGTTGAAATATGCCGATAAACGGATTATCGTAACGCCGTTAGGATCTCCCTACACCTCTCGAAGAAGTGACCCGGGGGGGCATTTTTATATACCGAACCGATATATGGAGACAATCTGCCTCATGCAGGACGAGAGAAGGAGCAAGCCGTTCCTGACTTATCGGGAACAGATAGAGCGCTTGCGACAGCGGAATTGCCGGAGAAGGCATCACAAAAAGACACAACCATCTCGGCTGTGTCTTTTTATTCGATTAAGCTTCGGCAAGCGGAATATCAGAAGCGGAACACTTTGCGGATGTCACGACCTATCTGTAAGGTAACTTCGCTCGTCGGATGTTCGGCGTGACGGTTCTGCCATAATAAACGCAGGGTATACACTGCATAGGCGAGCGTTACGATGTCGCCCGATACGCTGTTTTTGGACAATTTGCTAAGAGCCAGCAGACTGAGAGTCGGGAACAGATCGCGAACAAGGTCGATGAAACTCGATTCGCTTTCTGTCTCAAAATGTGCACTGCGAATTTTTGGTGAGAGATATTTTCTTTTCATATACGGAGTATAGGATAGGTACCTCTTCCTGTCAATTGACATATGCCCTCTTTTTCGGCATACTGGATAATTGAATGCGATTACAATTTAGGTACCGTTTTGGGAGGATTTCAGATGAAAAAAAGGATGTGCGCGCTGCTCGCGGCGCTCGGCGGAAGCCTTCTGCTTTTGGCCGGCTGCTCCTCGTTTGCGGAGCGCTTCTCGCGCCCGGAGAGCAGGGCAGAGAGCACGACGGCAGCGGAGAGCAGCACGGCGGAGAGTCGCGCAAGCGAGAGCAATGCGACGGAGAGCGGAGAGGAGAGCACGGCGGAAGCGTCCGGAGAGGCAGAGAGCGGCGAAGAGCAGCTGGCGGCGGGAGAGTCTGCGGGCGGAGAGAGCGCAGCCGAGACCGCGGCCGACGGCGAGACGCTCGCAGCCGCAGAGAGCAGCGCTGAGGGAGCGGTAGCCGAGACGACGGCTGCAGAGAGCACGGCGGCCGAGACGCCGCAGACCTTGGCGCGCCGTTTCCGGAATCTGACGGTCGAGGGCGACAGTCTCTCGGTTGAACTCGCGGAGAGCATTGACGGCAACTTTCACTTTGACTACGACGGTGAACCGGCGCTGCAGACCGAAGACCGCGAGAATGATACGCTCTATGTAAAGGAGAGCGGCACGGCGGGCAAGCTGCTCCGCATTGCGGTGCCGCGCGGCACCAATCTGGGGACACTCAGCTTTACGCTCGGCGCCGGAGATCTGACAATCACAGGTGTCAATGCGGACAGCCTGATGATTTCCGCAGAGCTCGGCGATGTGACGCTGCAGACGGTGAATGTGCAGCGCGCGCTTCTCAGTCTGACAGCGGGAGAACTTCGCGCGGATGCGCTCAGCACGAGTGACTTTAAGGCAGATGCCGAACTCTCGAATCTGACGGTCACGCTCGCAGAGCCGCTCGCAGATTTTACTCTCTTTGCGCGGACAGGGCAGGGGACAGTGCGCTCGCAGGGCGCGGTCGTGGACAGCAAGTTCCTGCAGCGCGGCAACAGCGGCAAGCGCCTGTTGCTCCGCAGTGAAATGGGCAATGTCACAATCAGCGGCATTCAGTGAGCGGAAAGGTATCACGGCATTAAAAAACACCTCCGAAGCGGGAGCTTCGGAGGTGTTTTTTGCGTTATGGTAGCAAGTGCACTGCGGGAACATTAACCGCAGTGTGAGCAGCCGCAGGAGCCGCCGCTGTGATTGTCGCTGTGACCGCCGCAACCGCAGCCGCAGGAGGAAGTGTGCTCTTCGTGGCTTTCGGCGCCCGTCGCACAGGAGCCGCCCTGCAGGTTTTTCTGCGCCATGGCGAGCATGAGCTTGATGCGGTTTAACTGGTTCACTTCGGACGCGCCCGGGTCGTAGTCGACCGCAATGATGTTCGCATCCGGATAGGAGGCACGGAGCTGCTTGATTACGCCCTTGCCGACCACATGGTTCGGGAGGCAGCCGAAGGGCTGGGTGCAGACGATATTCTTCACGCCGCTCTCGATGAGCTCCAACATCTCGCCGGTCAGGAACCAGCCCTCACCCGTCATGTTGCCGAGCGAGACAAACTTGGAGCTCATCTCTGCCATGTGGCGAATGTCACCGGGCTCGGTGAAGTGCTTGCTCTTCCGGAGGGCTACCTTTGCATCCGCGCGGAACCAGTCCATGAGCTTAATGCCCACGTTGCAGAGGAAAGCGCCTTTCTTCGAGAAGCCGAGGTTCTCGGCCTTGAAGTTCAGATTATAGAAAGAGTAGTACATGAAGTCGAGGAGATCCGGCATAACCGCTTCGGCGCCCTCGCGCTCCAGAAGGTCCACAATGTGATTGTTTGCGAGCGGCGAGAACTTGACCAGAATCTCGCCGACCACGCCGACGCGCGGCTTCTTGACCGGGCGGCGCGGCAGTTCGTCAAAGTCCTTGACAATCGCGCGGACAATGCGGCGGTACTCGTTCATTGCGGGATTCCGCTTGGAGACCGCCTTGGTGCAGATGGCGCGCCACTTTTTGTGGAGCTGCTCCGCACTGCCCGGCACCTTTTCGTAGGGGCGGGTCGCATAGAGGCAGCGCATCATGACATCGCCGTAGACGGTCGCCTGAATCGCCTTGATGGCCATCGGAATTGTGACCTTAAAGCCCGGGTTCTGCTCCATGTTGCCCACATTGACCGAGATGACCGGAATGTGGCCCATGCCCGCTTTCTCGAGGGCGCGGCGGATAAAGCCGATGTAGTTCGAAGCGCGGCAGCCGCCGCCGGTCTGGCTCATGAAAATCGCGGTGCGGTTTAAGTCGTACTTGCCGGAGAGCAGCGCATCCATGACCTGACCTATCGTGCAGAGCGAGGGGAAGCAGGCGTCGTTATTCACGTACTTTAGGCCCATATCGACCGCGCGGCGGTCGTCGTTGTCGAGGAGCACCACATTGTAGCCGAAGGCCGAAATCGCCGGTGCGAGCAAGTCGAAGTGAATCGGCGACATCTGCGGGCAGAGTATCGTGTAGTTGTCCTTCTTCATCTGCTTCGTGAAGAGGACGCGGTCATATGCCGCGGACTTCACGGTTCTCTGGTAGTGCTTCCGGTCGCGGACGCGGAGCGCCGCAATCAGGGAGCGGATGCGGATGCGCGCCGCGCCGAGGTTATTGACCTCGTCAATCTTCAGTACCGTATAAATCTTGTCGGAGCCGGTCAGGATATCGGAGACCTGGTCGGTCGTGACCGCGTCAAGGCCGCAGCCGAAGGAGTTCAACTGCACGAGATCCAGCTCGTCCGTGTTCTTCACAAAGCTCGCCGCCGCATAGAGGCGGGAGTGGTACATCCACTGGTCGGAGACCACAACCGGGCGCTCGACCTTGCCGAGGTGGGAGACACTGTCCTCGGTCAAAACCGCGAGTCCGAAGCCCGCAATCATATCCGGGATGCCGTGGTGAATTTCGGGGTCAATGTGATAGGGACGGCCAGCGAGGACAATGCCGTGCTTTTTATTGTCCTTGCACCACTGCACGGCGCGCTCACCCTCGGCCTCGACATCTTTCTTTGCCTGAATGAGCTCGCCCCAGCCCGCATGTGCCGCGGCGCGGGTCTCGGCCGCCGGAATGTCGAATTCCTGCTGCATGATTTTCTCGAGCTGCGCAGTCAGAATCTTCTCGTTCGTAAAGGCCATGAAGGGGCTCAGGAAGCGGACGTGCTCGGTCTCAAGCTCCTCGACATTGTTCTTGATGTTCTCGGCATAGCTCGTGACAATCGGGCAGTTGTAGTGATTGCCCGCGCCGTTTTCCTCATCCCGCTCATAGGGAATGCAGGGATAGAAGATGGTCTTTATGCCGTTCTTGATGAGCCAGCTCACATGGCCGTGCGTAATCTTCGCCGGGTAGCACTCCGACTCCGAGGGAATCGACTCGATGCCGAGCTCGTAGATTTTCCGGGTCGAGACCGGTGAGAGTACCACGCGGAAGCCGAGCTCGCGGAAGAAGACCGCCCAGAACGGGTAGTTCTCGTAGAGATTCAGAACGCGGGGAATGCCGATCGTGCCGCGGGGTGCCTGATCCTCGGAGAGTGTCTCAATGTCAAAGAGGCGGTGCATCTTGTAATCAAAGAGATTCGGAACTTCCTTCTTCTTCCGGTCCAGACCGAGGCCGCGCTCGCAGCGGTTGCCCGAGATGAAGCGGCGACCGCCGCCGAACTGGTTCACGGTGAGCACGCACTTGTTGTTGCAACCCTGACAGCGGGTCATGGCGGTCTTATACTGCAGCGCAATGATTTTGTCGAGCGGCAGCATGGTGGTAGGCTGGTGCTCCCAGCGCTCGCGTGCGATTAATGCCGCGCCGAAGGCGCCCATGATGCCGGCGATGTCGGGGCGCACGCACTCGCACTCCGCGGTGCGCTCAAAGGCGCGGAGCACGGCGTCATTGTAGAAGGTACCGCCCTGCACCACAATGTGCTTGCCGAGGCTCGAGGCATCGGCAATTTTGATGACCTTAAAGAGCGCGTTCTTGATGACCGAGTAAGCGAGACCGGCCGAGATATCGGCGACGGTTGCGCCCTCCTTCTGCGCCTGTTTCACGTTCGAGTTCATGAAGACCGTACAGCGGGTACCGAGGTCCACGGGATTCTTTGCAAAGAGCGCCTCTTTTGCAAAATCCTGCACGGAGTAGCCGAGCGACTTTGCGAAGGTCTCGATGAAGGAACCGCAGCCCGCCGAGCAGGCCTCGTTTAACTGCACGGAGTCGACGGTGTGATCCTTAATCCGGATGCACTTCATATCTTGACCGCCTATGTCAAGAATACAGTCCACGTCGGGCTCGAAAAAGGCAGCGGCATAGTAGTGCGAGATGGTCTCGACCTCGCCCTCGTCGAGCTGGAAGGCAGCTTTTAAGAGCGCCTCGCCGTAGCCGGTCGAGCAGGAGTAGACAATCTCCGCGTTCGGATTCATGCGTTTCTGAATTTCCTCGACCGCGCGAATTGCGGTGGTGAGCGGCGAGCCCTCGTTGCTCGAATAGAACTTGTAGAGCAGCTGCCCGTCTTCGCCGATCAGGGCGATCTTGGTGGTTGTGGAACCTGCATCGATGCCGAGGAAAATCTTGCCTTCGTAACTCTCGAAGTCGCCGGACTTGACCGAGTGACCGGTGTGGCGCGCTTCGAATTCGCGGTATTCTTCCTCGTTCCGGAAGAGCGGTGCGAGGCGCTGCACCTCGTGATCCATCGAGACACCCTTCTGCAGGCGGGTGATGAGCGCGGTGATTTCGACGCCCTCTTGTTGCTCTGCGCTCATGGCCGAGCCGATGGCTGCAAAGAGGTGGGAGTTATCGGGATCGATGATGTACTCGTCGGTGAGCCTCAGGGTGCGGATGAACGCATTCTTTAACTCCGGCAGGAAGTGGAGCGGACCGCCGAGAAAGGCGACATGGCCGCGAATCGGCTTACCGCAGGCAAGGCCGGAGATGGTCTGGTTCACAACCGCCTGGAAAATAGAAGCCGCGAGGTCTTCGCGGGTCGCGCCCTCGTTGATGAGCGGCTGAATGTCCGATTTCGCGAATACGCCGCAGCGCGCCGCAATCGGGTAAATGGCCTTGTAGTTCTTCGCGTAGTCGTTGAGACCCGAGGCGTCCGTCTGGAGCAGAGAAGCCATCTGATCGATGAACGACCCGGTGCCGCCCGCGCAGATGCCGTTCATGCGCTGGTCAATGCCGCCGGTGAAGTAGATAATCTTTGCGTCCTCGCCGCCGAGCTCGATTGCGACATCCGTCTTCGGCGCAATCGCCTTGAGAGCCGTCGCGACCGCGACGACCTCCTGCACGAAGGTCACATGTAAGTGGGTCGCGAGCGTCAGACCGCCCGATCCCGTGATCATCGGCACCAAATCAATCTCGCCGAGCTTTTCCCGCGCCTCGACCAGAAGACGCGCGAGGGTCTCCTGAATGTTCGCGAAGTGTCGCTGGTAGTCCGAGAAGAGCACTTCGTTCTTCTCGTCTAAGATGGCAATCTTCACGGTCGTGGAACCGATGTCGATGCCTAATCTGTATTGTTTCTTATCCATACTTTACTGTCCTCAAAGTAGTTGCAATGATGTGACACATGCGCCGTGACAGCGCATACACAACAATTATACCATATATAGTGACACATTCTAGCACAGCACATAGGGAAAAACAAGAAATAAGAACGCACGTTCGAACGGACGGACTGTCGCTCTGCAAGCAAGCGATAACGCAATTTGACAAAGCCCCTTTCTTACCGGATAATAGTTCTATTCTGGAGGAGGATTTTACATGAATACCTTGGATCGCCTTGAGAAGCGCTTTGGGCGCTTTGCCATCCCGAATGTGATGCGAATCTTTACCGTAATCTATGCCATAGGCTTGGTGCTTTGGATCATCAATCCGACGGCCTATATGCTTTATCTTGCGCTCAACCCGAACGCTATTTTGAGGGGGCAGGTTTGGCGCCTGGTTACCTGGCTCTTATTCCCGCCGGGCTACGGCGAAAATATCATAGAGACGGTGGTTTACGGCGCAATGGGGCTTTACTTTTACTACTGGGTCGGCGGCATGCTGGAGCAGAGTTGGGGGCGCTTCCGCTTTAACTTCTATCTCTTCCTCGGCATACTGTTTCACATTACGGCAGCCTTCGTCGTCTATTTTGTGATGCACAGCTTTGTGCTGATTACGCCGACCGCGCTGAATTTGTCGCTTTTCCTTGCGTTTGCGCTCACCTACCCCAATCTTCAGATTTATTTCATGGGATTGTTTCCTGTCCGCGCGATTTATCTGGCGGTGCTCTATGTGGGAATTGAGCTCTACTATTTCATTATGGGCACTGCGGGCAGCCGGGTTGCAATTTTGCTCTCGCTGCTGAACTTGGGACTCTATCTTCACTGGTCCGGCGCGCTGAAGCGTCTCCTTGCCGGAAAATTCGGGGGTACGAAGCGGCGGCAGGGCAGTGCGGGCGGCCCCAAGATTATTCCGCTGGACAGCGCAAAGCGGAAGAAAGAAGCTGCACCCGAGAAAAAGGCGCGGCACTGCTGCACTGTCTGCGGCAGAACAGAACTCACCAACCCTGAGCTGGAGTTTCGGTATTGCTCGAAGTGCAAGGGGGATCATGAGTATTGCAGCGACCATCTCTACACACATGAGCATTTGGAATCGTGAGGTAAGATTGTATGACGAAGAAAAAGACATTTTTGACGCTGGAGCAGGCGCGAGAAATCGCAAAGACATACCCGACGCCGTTTCATATCTACGATGAGCGCGGCATCCGGGAAAATGCGGCGCGCGTCACGGAGGCGTTCTCCTGGAACAAGGGCTTCCGCGAGTATTTTGCGGTCAAGGCGACGCCGAATCCGTTCCTTTTAAAGATTTTGCAGGAGTACGGCTGCGGCGTGGACTGCTCTTCGGAAACCGAGCTCATGATGAGCGATGCCTGCGGGTTTTCGGGCGAGCAGATTATGTTCTCCTCGAATGATACGCCGGCCGGCGAGTTTGCGCTCGCGGCGAAGTTCGGCGGCATCATCAACCTGGACGACATCACCCACATATCGAGTGTGGAAGAAGAGCTCGGACAGCTCCCGGAGACTATGAGCTGCCGCTATAATCCGGGCGGCATGTTCGAACTCTCGAACGGCATCATGGATAACCCGGGCGACTCGAAGTACGGCATGACACCGGCGCAGATTACCGAGGCGTTCCGCATTCTGAAGGCGAAGGGCGTAAAGCGCTTCGGTCTGCACGCGTTTCTTGCGAGCAATACGACGACAAACGAGTATTATCCGAAGCTCGCAGGGGTCCTGTTCCGCGAGGCGGTGCGCTTAAAAGAAGAGACCGGCGCCGAGATTGCGTTTATCAACCTCTCGGGCGGTGTCGGCGTGCCCTATCGCCCGGAGCAGCAGGCAAACGACATTCTAACAATCGGCCGCGAGGTGCGGAAGGTCTACGAGGAAATTCTGACGCCTGCGGGGCTCGGCAATGTCGCAATCTATGCGGAGATGGGGCGCTTTATGCTGGCACCCTACGGCGCGCTCGTCACGAAGGCAATTCACGAGAAGCACATCTACAAGGAGTATATCGGGGTCGATGCCTGCGCCGTGAATCTGATGCGTCCGGCCATGTACGGGGCCTATCACCACATCACCGTGCTCGGCAAGGAGGATGCGCCGCTTGACCATGTCTACGATGTCACGGGCTCTCTCTGCGAGAACAACGACAAGTTCGCAATCGGCAGAGAACTGCCGGAAATCGAGATGGGAGACTATCTCTACATCCATGACACGGGCGCGCACGGTTTTTCGATGGGCTATAACTATAACGGCAAGCTTCGGAGCGCGGAACTTCTGCTCCGTGAGGACGGTTCCGTGCAGTTAATACGCCGGGCCGAGACGCCGAAGGACTATTTTGCGACCTTCGACTTCTGCAATATCATGGACAAGTATCTGAAATAAACGGCGCGATGGCAAAACGGTAGTATGTGCGGGGCGTTGCGGAAGAATCAATACGGGTTCCGTCGATGCCGCTTGCATGCCTGTACGGCACAGCGTGAAAGCGCATGAAGCAGAAACCGCGCTTTCTGTTTGCCTGGCAGAAAAGGTTTCGGGCAAAAAAGGACATGAAAAAAGCCTCCGTTACCGGCCGGAGGCTTTTTTCATTAGGGTGGGGGTTTCAAAACCGGGGGAGTGTTCCCGTGCTTTGTTCATTTATTATGCACTTAGTATAGAAGAAGTGCTGCGATAATGCTTGAAGTTTGTCGAAAACTATTCTGAATATTATGTGACCAGACGTTACGAAATCCTTAATGACAAAATTTTGGATTAGGACTACAATGAAAAAGCGCGAAAGCGCAGGAGGTGTATTATGGCAGACGGAACAAATATATATACCACTCTGTTGGCACTTGCGATTCTCCTGGGAATCGTTCTCATCACCCGCTTTATTCTGAGACACGGCAGTCATCAGCACAGCACCGGTTGCTGCGGAAGCTGTAGCAGTTGCGGTGCGGGCTGCACGTCGAGTTTTTCGTCGGAGAAAAAGGACTTTGACCGTATTATGGGCGAGGATACGGTGAGCCGCACGGGCGGCGAGGCAGACCATGCCTGAGCAGCTTAAACGGCAGTGCTTCCGCGCTGCCGCTCTTTTTTTGGGATGCTTTCTGCTGTATTGGAGTTTGCGGGCGGCCGGCGGCCCGCTCTCGTTGCCGCGAGCCGTTGCGGCGCGCAGTTTCCGAACGGAGAGCGAGCTGGATGCGATGCTCCTGCTGTTCTTTGTGCTGATTTTGCTCTTTCAGCTGCTCTTTACCATGCTGCTCGCACTCGGAGCCCTGGTGCGGGAGACGCGGGCATTGCAGCTTGCGGGCTTCGTGCTGCTCGGTTTCTTATTGTATCTCTTCGCCTGCCTTCGCCCGTATACGCTGCTTGACAATCACTTCACGACGGCGTGGTTCATGACGGGGCATTTCACGGACAGTCTCGTGCACTCGCTCGCAGATGTGATTGCGGGCGTGTTCCGGATGAAAACAAACTGGGACCGACAGCTCGGGTGGCAGGTGGCGGCGGCGCTCCTGTATCTTTATCCGTTCTTCGTGAGCCTGCGCGTTTTGGGACTGAGAAACTTTTTCCCCGCATTGCTTGCAAGCGCGCTCTCCGCGGCAGTCTGGCTCGCGGGACATGCGGCACTCCTCGGCGGCGGGTTGCAGCTGCTACTCGGACTGCTCGCGGCAGTGCTTTCCGCAGTTCTTTTACAGGTTTTGACGAAGGCCTGGAAGTTCGGCAGCACAAAAAAGGCGGGGCCGAAAAAGAAGCCGCTTCTTTCGCTCAAAGCGAGCCGGGAGCAGACGCTGTTACTCGCCCTGATCTGTGTGCTGTTCTGGATTATCACCTGGCTCACGGGGCGCATCGGTTCCTTTCACGATGTGATGAAGCTCTTCTTCGGAAGCAGCATCTACGGTTACCAAGGCAGCCTCTATCAGCTGAAAAAGCTCGGCGTCGCACAGGCGCTCGCACTCTCTTATTTTTTGTCACTGCTTGTGTCGCGCGCGCTGTCGCTGGTCGAAGTGAAGATGAGCACAAAGTATGAGAAGAATCTGAACGCGGGCTATCAGCTACTCTTTCAGATCTGGATTTTGCCGTTACTCTCGAAACTTTTGAACCGCGCGGCGGACAAGGGGCAGGACGCGATCGCGGGGGATGAGCTTGCCGAGACACTGTCGATTCCGCTGAACCATGTCTGGGCGGCGCTGCAGAGCGGTGCCTGGCTGAAACTGTTGCCCTTCCTTTTGCTGGGCACACTGCTCGGCATTGCGGCAATCTGGTTTGCAATCCGGCTCCCGGCGCTCCGCTTAACGGTCTGGTTCTTTGTCTGGTTCTCGGTCTGCAGCTATGTTTACTGCCTGCTCGGGCTCTTTTTCCCGCAGCGCATGCATCCGACGGTTCTGCTTTTCATCTGCTACGGACTGAATTATCTTTTGCAGTGGATACTGAATGCGGGCGAAGGGTTGCAGCTCGTGCTTAGGAAGCGGCAGCGGGCGGAAAGCCGTGAAGTGGAAGCGCGGACGCCGAGTCACCGGAGCCGGCGCCGGCGTTGAGCGGACAAATCGGAAGAGAGGAGAAGAACGATGGACGAGAATCTTCGTTGGGAAAAACTGGAGGACAAAATTATCCGGAAGGACAGATGGGTCGACTTTCGGGAGGCAACTTACCGCATGCCGAACGGCAACACGGTAGCGCCGTTCTATCACTATACAGGGCGCGACTTTGTCGTGATTGCGGCCATTGACAAGCAGGGAAAATATATCTGTGTGAGACAGTTTCGCGTCGGCATCGATGAGGTCACGACCGAGTTTCCGGCGGGAGGTATTGAGGCGGGCGAGACGCCGCGCGACGCCGCCAAGCGGGAGCTCCGCGAGGAGACCGGTTCGGTCGCGGCGCGCTGGACGGACCTCGGCAGTCTCTATGCGAATCCCACCATGGGAACAAGCCGCGCGCACTGCTTTCTCGCAGAGGACTGCGAGACCGTCACCGCGCAGGAACTCGATGCGACCGAGTGTGTGGTCTATCTGCATCTCGGTGAGTCGGAACTTCGGCGGGCCATTGAGGACGGCAGTTTTGCGCAGGCGGTCCATCTGGTGCTCTACTACAGAGTCAAAGAACTGCGAGAGGGGCGCTGAGTCACAGCCTTACGAAACAGATGCAAAAAAAGAACAGCCGGGCGCTTGCCCGGCTGTTCTTTTTTTGCGGAAGTCAGTGCTGTTCGCGGAGTGCGTCGCGAATCTCGGTGAGCAGAATCTCTTCCTTGCTCGGCTTCGGCTCCTCCGGCTTCTCCTCTTTCTTCTTGCTGACCACATTTGCCGCCTTCACGATGCAGAAGACTGCGAGCGCGATGAAGAAGAAGTTCAGGACATTCTGTAAGAATGCGCCGTAAGCAAGCGAGACAGCCTCGCCGCCGAGCGGGTTCGGGATGGTCAGCGCGAGCGTCGCGATGTTGATCTTGCCGAGAATCATACCGAGTAACGGCATGATGATGTCGTCGACCAGAGATTTCACGATGGTGCTGAACGCACCGCCGATGATGACACCGACCGCCATGTCAAGGACATTGCCCTTCAGCGCGAACTCCTTGAACTCTTTCATAAATCCCTTCATGAGTACCCCCTTACACGAAACAACAATAGCAACAATTGCTGTTTTCGGACTTAGTATAGCAGTGTGCCGTGAAAATGAAAAATAGAATGTTCCGCTGGAAAAAGGACATTTTATGGTATAATCGACCAGAAAACAGCAAACAAAACGGAGAGGAGCAAAGATGCAGGCAGTAATCATGGCGGGCGGCAAGGGCAGTCGCCTTGCGGCGCTCACAAAAGACGAAATTCCGAAGCCCATGGCCCCGTTCCTCGGAAAGCCCCTGCTCGAATGGCAGCTCGAACAGCTGAAGCGCTACGGCATACGGCGCGTAACCCTGGTGGTCGGACATCTGAAAGAGAAAATTATCTCCCACTTCGGGGACGGCAGTACGCTCGGCCTGGAGCTCGACTATGTCGAAGAGACAGCGCCGCTCGGCACGGCGGGCGCATTTCCGCTGCTGCTGCCGAAAATCGAAAGTGAGCATTTTTTGCTCCTCTTCGGCGACATCCGCTTTGACATCGATCTTGCGCGGATGGAGCGCTTTTTTCTCGAGAAGCGGGCAGAGTGCCTGCTCTTTGCGCACCCGAATGCCCATCCCTACGACTCGGACCTCATTGTGACGGACGGTGAGAACCGCGTCACGGGCTTCGATTCCAAGCACAATGTGCGGACGGGCTGGCAGGACAATCTCGTGAATGCAGGCATTTACATTCTGTCGCGGGATATGCTGCGCCGTGTTCCCGAAGTCAAAAAGACGGACTTTGAGAAGGAAATTCTTGCGCCCATGGCGGCCGCGGGCGAGGCGATTTACGCCTACCGCTCGCCGGAGTACGTCAAGGATGTCGGCACGGTGGACCGCATTCGGGCCGCCGAGGAAGAGTGGAGGTCGGGCTTTCCGGCCAAGCGGAATCTGGAATTCCCGCAGCGCGCGGTGTTCCTCGACCGGGACGGCGTCATCAACCGCTACAACGGCTTTGTGAGAACGCCGGAAGAACTGGAACTCCTGCCCTGTGCGGCCGAGGGCTTAAGGCAGCTGAACAGCTCGGCGTACCTCGCGATTGTTGTGAGCAATCAACCCGTTGTGGCGCGCGGTGAGACGAGCGAAGCGGAACTCGAGACCATATTCAACAAGATGAAGACCCTGCTCGGGCGCGAGGGCGCCTTTGTGGATGATGTCTTTTACTGCCCGCATCACCCGGACAGCGGCTTCCCGGGCGAGGTGAAGGAACTGAAAATCGACTGCGACTGCCGGAAGCCGAAGACCGGTATGCTACGCCGCGCGGCGGAGCGCTATCATCTGGATCTCTCGGCCTGCTATCTGGTCGGCGATACGACCGGTGATATACAGTGCGGAAAAAATGCCGGCGTCAGGACGGTGTTGGTTAAGACCGGAGAGGCCGGACGGGACGGAAAGTATGCGGTCACGCCGGATCTTGTCGCGGATGATCTCGCTGCGGCGGCGACAAAGATACTGGAAGAGCAGTGATTCTGCTAGAGTGAAGGCGCAATTCGTGGTAGAATAGTTAAGGAAGAAAGCAAGTACGACGGAGGGAAAAGATGGCAGAGAGAGAGTATTCGCGCGAGCTCGCGGAGGCAATTGACAACTATCTGATTGAGAACGACTGGAAGATCTCGTTTGATGAGGACACGGGCGTGTTTCGCTTCGGCCTTTCGATTGACGGCAAACTGCAGCAGATTCGCTATGTGATTGTGGTCGGCCAGCAGTCCTATACCTGCTATGCGATTTCGCCGATCGGCGCCGACAAGGATGATGCGCGCATGATGAAGGAAATGGCAGAGTTTACCTGCCGTGCGAACTACAATCTGAAGCTCGGCAACTTTGAGCTCGACATGCGAGACGGCGAGATTCGCTTCAAGGTACATGTGGACAGCACGGGTATGGTGCCGAACCGTGACATCATTGACAACAGCATTTCCTGCCCGGCGGCAATGTTTGAGCGCTACGGCAGAGCCATTACCGGCATTGTCTTCAACGAGGAGAAGGCGGAGAACGCCGTCGCCAAGTGCGAAGAGGATTTGTAAACACAGAAAAGAGCAGCCCGAAAGCTGCTCTTTTTTGTATGGATGAGATGAATTTTGCGCCGTATCAGGGCGCAATCCAGAGGCCGCTCGCACCGCAGGGCAAGGTGAGACCGTTTCCGCTGATTGGAAGCCCCAGTTCCTCGGCGGCAATCTTGCCGCCGAAACGCGGCACAATGAGGTCACCGAGCAGGTAGGAGAGGACGGAAGCCTGCAGTCCCGTCGTATAGGAACTGATCAGGAAGAAGAGCGGCGTGTCGGAGAGCAGTGCGGCACAGTCGACCAGGAGGTCGTAGAGCGTATCCTCAAGTTTCCAGAGCTCGCCGTTCGGGCCGCGTCCGTAGGAGGGCGGATCCATGATGATGGCGTCGTAGCGGTGACCGCGCCGGAGTTCGCGCTGGACAAATTTTGCGCAGTCATCGACGAGCCAGCGAATCGGCGCTGTCGAGAGCCCCGAGGACTCCGCGTTTTCCTTGGCCCAGGCGACCATGCCCTTGCTCGCGTCGACATGGGTCACTTCCGCGCCCGCGGCCGCCGCGGCGAGTGTCGCGCCGCCGGTGTAGGCGAAGAGATTTAAGACGCGCGCGGGACGCCCCTCTTGCACCGCGCCGTTAATAATGGAAGAAAAACGATCCCAGTTCGCCGCCTGCTCCGGAAAGAGTCCGGTGTGCTTAAAGCGGAAGGGCTTTAACTGGAAGCGGAGCGTACTCGTGCGGGGCCTTACAAGAGAGGCGGGAAGTGCATAGGAGATGTCCCACTGCTTCGGCAGGGAGAAGAACTCCCAGTCGCCGCCCCCGCGGTTACTCCGGTGGTAGTGCGCGTCCGGCTTTCTCCAGTGCGGGTCTTTTTTGTCACCGCGCCATATGACCTGCGGGTCCGGGCGCACCAAAAAAAAGTCCCCCCAGCGCTCCAGTTTTTCCCCTCCGGCGCAGTCCAATACTTCATAGTCTTTCCAGCGATCGGCTCTCAGCATAGCAGCCTCCTCTCTCAGCGAATATACGGGTCTAGTCTAGCAAAGGGAACGGAGGGCTTCAAGGCGCTTTCTTACAACTTTCTTGTGTTTTCGCGGAAAGCTTTCAAGAATTGCGCTGTCGTGCTAGAATAGCGGAAACTGAATGACAGAAGTGCACAACGGAGGGAACCTTATGAAAAAGAAGATGGCAGTTGTGCTCCTTGCGGCGGCGAGCCTGATGCTTGCGACCGCTTGCGGCGCAAAGAAGAACAGTGACACAACAGCGGCTTCCGAGAGCAGCACGGCGGAGTCGGTGGCGACGAGCGAGGGTGCGAGCACGGTTGCGGGCGAGAGCACGGATCCGGGCGACGAGAATGTTGTCTACGACACCTATTCGCCGGAGGAACTTTCCTCGATCGAGCAGTCGGAGGCAGATGAAGAGGCCAAGGAAGAGGCCGAAGAGGATGCCAAGGAGGAGACGGGCGCACAGGAGTCCGCAAAGGCGGACGACGGCCCGACCGGCAAGGTGACGAAAATCAAGAAGAACAAAGCCGGAAACTATGTGAAGCCGGAGAGCACGAGCAAGGCTGTCGAGCCGCCGCTCAGCGCGACCATGCCGGAGGAGTCGGAATCCGCTCACTAAAGCTAAAAAAAGAGCTGCGACACTACTTGCGCAGCTCTTTTTTTTGTGGTAAGCTATATGGCGCTGTGACATGATAGCTGTGAAGCGAGAGGTTGCTGTCTCGAAAGAGCAGGAGTTCCGCGGAGCGAATGTCAAGTCTCGATACTGACGACAAGTCACTGTACAAACGAAGAGCGCCGGATTTCAAAACGAAAGATGGCCTGCTGTGGGGTTTCCAAGAGGACACACACGGCACTGTGTACAGTCACCGCTTGTCGTACTTTAAAAAAGTGCGAAAAGGAGGCGACTTTTTTTATGGCAAATCAGGTAATGAGAATCACGTTGAAGGCGTATGATCACAAGCTGGTTGATCAGTCTGCCGGAAAGATTGTCGACACGGTGAAGAGAACGGGAGCTAAGGTTTCCGGTCCGATTCCGCTGCCGACCAAGAAAGAGGTAGTTACAATTCTTCGTGCGGTCCACAAGTATAAGGACAGCCGCGAGCAGTTCGAGCAGAGAACTCACAAGAGACTCATCGACGTTCTCGCACCGACGGACAAGACGGTCGATGCACTGTCCCGTCTCGAGATGCCGGCGGGTGTTCACATTGACATCCGCATGAAGACAAAATAATATCCTGCTCTAGTATGAGCGCCTCGGCGCTCCGCTGTAGGATAAACAGGAGGAAGAAATGAAAAAGGCAATTCTTGCAACAAAGGTCGGTATGACCCAGGTCTACAATGAGGCCGGTGTGCTTGTGCCGGTCACGGTGCTGCAGGCAGGTCCCTGCGTCGTGACCCGCGTCAAGACCGAAGAGAGCGACGGCTACAATGCGGTTCAGGTCGCATACGGCGAGATTCGCGCAAAACTCGTGAATAAGCCGAATGCAGGTCAGCTCGAGAAGGCAGGCATCGAGAAGGAAGTTGTGACGCGTGGCGAGCACAAGAGAGAGGTGTTCAAGGCAGGTCGTTTCCTCAGAGAGTTCCGCTTCGAGAACGCTGCTTCGTTCAATGTGAAGGATGTCATCAAGGCAGATATCTTCGCAGCGGGCGACAAGGTCGATGCGACGGCTGTCTCCAAGGGTAAGGGCTTCCAGGGCGCAATCAAGAAGAACGGCCAGCACCGCGGACCTATGGCACACGGCTCCAAGTTCCACAGACACCAGGGTTCCAACGGTTCCTCTTCGGATCCGAGCCGCGTGTTCAAGGGCAAGGGAATGCCGGGCCACATGGGCCATGTGACGGTCACGACGCAGAACCTTGAGGTCGTGAGAGTCGACGCTGAGAACAACCTCATTCTGGTCAAGGGCGCAATCCCGGGTTCCAGAAAAGCTCTGGTCACGCTTCGCGAGACCGTGAAGAGCAAGAAGTAATTCGAGAGGAAAGGAGGAACGCAAGATGGCAAACGTATCTGTTTACAACACCGACGGCAAAGAAGTCGGAACGATCGA
Source organism: Stomatobaculum longum (assembly GCA_000242235.1). GTDB lineage: Bacteria > Bacillota > Clostridia > Lachnospirales > Lachnospiraceae > Moryella > Moryella longum. Next base: position 264,565 of record JH590862.1, on the reverse strand, counting down.
ACTGAATGACGCTGTGTTCGGCGTAGAGCTGAACGAGCATCTCGTACATATGGCTGTGGTTGCACAGCTCGCCAATAAGCGCCAGGGCACGCAGAAGGCGAAGACCCGCTCCGAGGTTTCCGGAGGCGGCAGAAAGCCGTGGAGACAGAAGGGCACCGGTCACGCAAGACAGGGTTCCACGAGATCTCCGCAGTGGAAGGGCGGCGGCGTTGTCTTCGCACCGACCCCGAGAGACTACACCATCACGCTGAACAAGAAGGAGAAGCGCCAGGCACTTCGCTGCGCACTCTCGAGCCGTGTTCAGGAGCAGAAGTTCATTGTCCTCGAGAGCTTTGAGCTCAGCGAGGTCAAGACGAAGAAGATGGCAGAGACCCTGAAGAACCTGAAGGTACAGAAGGCACTGGTTGTCGCACCGGAGAACGATAAGACCACGGTTCTCTCCGCGAGAAACATTGCCGGCGTCAAGACGGCATCGCCGAAGACCATCAACGTGTACGACATTCTGAAGTACAACACGGTGGTCACGTCGAAGGACGTTGTCGCCACAATTGAGGAGGTATACGCATAATGGCAAGCATTCAGTACTATGATGTAATCCTCAAGCCGCTGGTCACCGAGAAGAGCATGGCGGGCATGGCGGAGAAGAGATACTGCTTCCTGGTTCATCCGGAAGCAAACAAGACGATGATCAAGGAAGCGGTGGAGAAGATGTTCGCGGGCGCTAAAGTTAAGAGCGTCAACACGATGAACCGCCCGACCAAGACCAAGCGCAGAGGCATGACCGTCGGTCAGACTGCAAAGAGCAAGAAGGCAATTGTGCAGCTCACCGCGGACTCCAAGGAGATTGAGATCTTCCAGGGTCTGTAATGCCTCAAACTATGCGGTGTGAATCCGCGATAACAAACTAAAGGAGAAGACAATGGGAATTAGAAAGTATACCGCGTATACTCCGTCGAGAAGAAACATGACGGGTTCCGATTTCGCTGAGATCACGAAATCCACGCCGGAGAAGTCCCTGGTCGTCAGCAAGAAGAAGCACGCTGGACGCAACGCGCAGGGTAAGATCACGGTCAGACACAGAGGCGGCGGCGCGAGAAGAAAGTACAGAATCATCGACTTCAAGAGAAATTCGAAGGACAACATCCCGGCAAAGGTTGTTGCGATCGAGTACGATCCGAACAGAACAGCTAACATCGCGCTGCTCTGCTATGCGGACGGCGCAAAGGCTTACATTCTGGCACCGCAGGGCCTTACGGTCGGTCAGACCGTGATGAGCGGCGACAAGGCTGAGGCGAGAGTGGGCAACTGCCTTCCGCTTGCACTCATTCCAGTCGGTTCCGAGATTCACAACATCGAGCTCTACCCGGGCAAGGGCGCACAGCTTGCACGTGCTGCAGGCATCACCGCACAGCTCATGGCAAAGGAAGGCAAGTACGCAACACTTCGTCTCCCGTCCGGCGAGATGAGAATGGTGCCGATCAACTGCCGCGCAACGATGGGCAGCGTCGGAAACGGCGAGCACAACCTGATTAACCTCGGTAAGGCAGGCAGAAAGCGCCACATGGGCATCCGCCCGACGGTCCGCGGTTCTGTCATGAACCCGAACGATCACCCGCACGGTGGTGGTGAGGGCAGAGCGCCGATCGGTCGCCCGGGTCCGTGCACACCTTGGGGCAAGCCGGCTATGGGCCTCAAGACCAGAAAGAAGAATAAGCAGTCTAACAAGCTGATTGTCAGAAGAAGAAACGGCAAGGCCTAATTAAGGGAGGACACAGATGGCACGTTCACTGAAGAAAGGACCCTTCGCAGACGAGAGCCTGCTCAAGAAGGTCGAAGAAATGAACAAATCCGGCCAGAAGACGGTTATCAAGACCTGGTCCCGCCGCTCCACGATCTTCCCGGCTATGGTCGGTCTCACGATCGCGGTTCACGACGGCAGAAAGCATGTCCCGGTCTACATCACCGAGGATATGGTCGGACACAAGCTCGGCGAGTTCGTTGCAACGCGCACCTACAGAGGTCACGGCGCAGACGAGAAGAAGGTCGGGTCGCCCAGATAATAAGAAAGGTTTGAAAGGAGGGTTTCAACATGGCTAACGTACACAAGAAAGTACATAGATCCCAGTTTAAGAGAGAGAGAAACGCACAGAACGACAAGAGACCGTCTGCAAAGCTTTCTTATGCGAGAATCCCGGTACAGAAGGCATGCTTCGTACTGGACGCAATCAGAGGCAAAGACGTGAAGACGGCGCTCGGCATCCTGGCATACAACCCCAGATATGCTTCCGGCGTCATTAAGAAGCTCGTGGAGTCCGCTATCGCGAACGCAGAGAACAACAACAACTTGCAGGCTGACAAGCTCTACATCGCAGAGTGCCATGCAAGCAACGGCCCCATCATGAAGAGAGTCCACCCGAGAGCGCAGGGTAGAGCCTACAGAATCTTCAAGAGAATGAGCCACATCACGGTTGTTCTGGACGAGAGATGAGGAGGTAGAGAATGGGACAGAAGGTTAACCCGCACGGCCTTAGAGTCGGCGTGATCAAAGACTGGGACTCCAGATGGTTCGCAGAGGGAGACTTCGCGGACAACTTAGTCGAGGACTACAACATCCGGAAGTTCCTGAAGAAGAGACTCTATGCCTCCGGCGTGAGCGACATCGAGATTGAGCGCGCTTCGGACAGAGTCCGCGTGATCATTCACACGGCGAAGCCGGGTGTGGTCATCGGCAAGCAGGGCGCAGAGATCGAGAAGCTGAAGAAGGAAGTTGCAAAGCTCACCGAGAAGAAGGTCTTCATCGACATCAAGGAGATCAAGAGACCGGACAGAGAGGCACAGCTCGTCGCAGAGAACATCGCACAGCAGCTTGAGAACAGAACCTCTTTCCGCCGCGCGATGAAGTCCGCAATGCAGAGAAGCATGAAGTCGGGCATCCTCGGCATCAAGACCTGCTGCGCAGGCCGTCTCGGCGGTGCGGATATCGCAAGAAGCGAGTTCTACTCGGAGGGTACCATTCCGCTGCAGACCCTGCGCGCGGACATCGACTACGGCTTCGCCGAGGCAGACACGACCTACGGTAAGGTCGGCGTTAAGGTCTGGATTTACAAGGGCGAAGTTCTGCCGGCGAGAGCTGAGACCAGAGAAGGGAGCGCGAAATAAACTATGTTAATGCCTAAGAGAGTCAAGCACAGAAAGCAGTTCCGCGGTTCCATGGCCGGAAAAGCAATGCGCGGAAACAGAATCACGAACGGCTCCTTCGGTCTTGTTGCTCAGGAACCCTGCTGGATCCGGAGCAATCAGATTGAGGCGGCCCGTGTCGCACTGACCCGTTATACGAAGCGTGGCGGTAAGGTCTGGATCAAGATTTTCCCGGACAAGCCTGTCACCGCAAAGCCGGCTGAGACCCGAATGGGTTCCGGTAAGGGTTCCACGGAGTACTGGGTGGCTGTTGTCAAGCCCGGACGCGTTCTCTTTGAGATCGACGGCGTCGCAGAGGCTGATGCTAGAGAGGCACTGCGCCTCGCAATGCACAAGCTTCCGTGCAAGTGCAAGATTGCTTCCAAGGAAGAAGTCAACGCAGGCGTGGACGGAGTTTCCGCAGTGACTGCAGAAGGCGGTGAACAGAGTGAAAACGAATAAGTATGTCGAAGAGTTAAGAGCGAAGAGTGCAGCTGAGCTGAGAGAGGCATTGGTCTCCGCGAAGAAGGAGCTTTTCAACCTCAGATTCCAGAACGCCACCAGCCAGCTGGATAACACTGCGAGAATCAGCGAGGTTCGCAAGAACATCGCGAGAATCCAGACCGTTATCACGGAACAGGCGAGAGCGTGAGCCGAAAGGAGATAAACCGTGGAAGAGAGAAATCTTAGAAAGACACGTGTCGGCAAGGTCGTCAGCGACAAGATGGATAAGACCATCACGGTTGCGGTCGAGGATCACGTGAAGCACCCGCTGTACGGCAAGATCATCAAGCAGACCAAGAAGTTCAAGGCGCACGATGAGAACAATGAGTGCAGAATCGGTGACAGAGTCAGAATCATGGAGACCAGACCGCTCTCGAAGGATAAGAGATGGAGACTGGTTGAGATCGTCGAGAAGGCGAGATAATCGAGTAGAGGAAGGGAGTATCCGGCATGATTCAGCAGGAAACACGCTTGAGAGTTGCCGACAACACCGGTGCGAAGGAACTCCTTTGCATCCGCGTGATGGGCGGTTCAACCAGAAGATATGCGCACATCGGCGACGTGATTGTGGCGTCCGTTAAGGACGCAACGCCGGGCGGCGTTGTTAAGAAGGGTGATGTCGTCAAGGCAGTCGTGGTCCGCACGGTGCAGAAGACCCGCAGAAAAGACGGCTCTTACATCACCTTTGACGAGAACGCAGCAGTCATCATCAAGGATGACAAGACGCCGACAGGTACCCGCATTTTCGGGCCGGTGGCAAGAGAGCTTCGTGAAAAGCAGTTCATGAAGATCGTTTCCCTTGCTCCGGAAGTATTATAAGGAGGTCCGCAATGCGCAAGATTAAGAAGAACGATAACGTTCAGATCATCGCTGGCAAGGACAAGGGCAAGAGCGGCAAGGTGTTGCATGTGGACGCGGCGAAGGACAGAGTCATCGTCGAGGGTTGCAACATGGTGCAGAAGCACCAGAAGCCGAGCCCGCAGAACCAGAACGGCGGCATCGTGAGCAAGGAAGGTTCCATTCACGTCTCGAACGTGGCGCTCCTCGTGAACGGTGAGCGCACGAAGGTCGGCTTTGAGCTGAGAGACGGCAAGAAGGTCCGTGTCGCAAAGAAGAGCGGCAAGGTCATCGACTAACGCAGAGAGGAGGAGCATTCCAAGTGGCTAGAGCTAGATTAAGAGAAATCTACGACAACGAGCTTGTCGCAAAGATGATTGAGAAGTTCGGATACAAGAATCCGATGCAGGTCCCGAAGCTCGACAAGATCGTGATCAACATGGGTGTCGGCGAGGCGAAGGAGAACGCAAAGGTCCTCGAGGCTGCGGTCCGCGACCTGGAGATCATTGCGGGCCAGAAGGCAGTGATTACGAAGTCCAAGAAGTCGGTCGCAAACTTCAAGATTCGTGAGGATATGCCGATCGGTTGCAAGGTGACGCTGCGCGGCGAGAAGATGTACGAGTTCGCCGATCGTCTGATCAACCTCGCACTGCCGCGTGTCCGCGACTTTAGAGGTGTGAACCCGAACTCCTTTGACGGCAGAGGCAACTACGCAATGGGTATCAAAGAGCAGCTGATTTTCCCGGAGATCGAGTACGACAAGATCGACAAGGTGCGCGGCATGGACATCATTTTTGTCACCACGGCACAGACGGACGAAGAGGCGCGCTACCTGTTAACGCTGTTCAATATGCCGTTTGCCAAATAATCAGGAGGGAAAAGACTCATGGCTAAGAAGTCGATGAAGATCAAGCAGGCGCGTCCGGCGAAGTTCTCCACCAGAGAGTACAACCGCTGCAGAATCTGCGGACGCCCTCACGCTTATCTCAGAAAGTACGGAATCTGCCGTATCTGCTTTAGAGAGCTCGCTTACAAGGGGCAGATCCCCGGTGTCACGAAGGCAAGCTGGTAAGGCGAAGCTGATAGAAATCCAACAGGAGGAAACATTCCATGACAACGAACGATCCGATTGCAGATATGCTGACAAGAATCCGCAATGCAAATACTGCAAAGCATGATGTGGTCGATGTCCCGGCTTCCAAGATGAAGGTCGCAATTGCCGATATTCTTGTGAACGAGGGCTATGTCGAGAAGTACGAGTTCGTCGAGAACAAGGGCTTCCAGGACATTCGTATCACGCTGAAGTACGGCGCAACCAAGAACGACCGCATCCTTAGCGGCCTCAAGAGAATCTCCAAGCCCGGTCTTCGTATCTATGCGGGCAAGGAAGATATGCCGAAGGTCCTCGGCGGCCTCGGCACTGCAATCATCTCCACAAACCAGGGCGTCATCACAGACAAGGAAGCGCGCCGTTTAGGTGTGGGCGGTGAGGTTTTAGCATTTATCTGGTAAGAAATTACCGCATGAAATGCACATAAGATCCCGATCATTTTAAAGACATCAGGAGGAAATCGGCATGTCACGAATTGGAAGAATGCCTATCGCGATTCCGGCAGGCGTCACTGTCACAATCGCAGAAAATAATCTTGTGACTGTAAAAGGTCCGAAGGGTACGCTGGAGAGAGTGCTGCCCGCTGAGCTTGAGATCAAGCAGGAAGGCAGCGAGATTATTGTCACAAGACCCAACGACTTGAAGAGAATCAAGTCGCTGCACGGTCTCACGAGAACACTGATCAAGAACATGGTAGTCGGCGTGACTGAGGGCTATGAGAAGGTTCTGGAGATCAACGGTGTTGGTTACAGAGCCGCTAAGCAGGGAAGCAAACTCGTCCTGTCTCTTGGTTATTCTCATCCGGTCGAGATGGAGGATCCGGAAGGCGTCACGACGGTCCTCGACGGTCAGAACATCATCAAGGTGCAGGGTATCGATAAAGAGAAAGTCGGACAGCATGCTGCCGTGATCCGTGAGAAGAGACTGCCGGAGCCGTATAAGGGCAAGGGTATCAAGTACGCTACGGAGACCATCAGACGCAAGGTCGGTAAGACCGGTAAGAAATAATTAGGAGGGTTTTATTATGGTAAGCAAAGAATCCAGAAAAGCTGTCCGCGAGAAGAAGCACTGGAGAATGCGCAGCCACCTGAGCGGCACTGCGCAGAGACCGCGCCTCTCCGTGTTCCGCAGCAACAGCCATATGTACGCGCAGATTATCGACGATACGGTCGGCCGTACCCTCGTCGCTGCTTCCACGCTGGAGAAGGAGGCGAAGAGCGCACTGGAGCACACGGATACCGTGGAAGCTGCTGCATATGTCGGCAAGCTCATCGCAGAGCGCGCGAAGGAGCAGGGCATCAGCGCCGTCGTGTTTGACAGAGGTGGATTCCTCTATACGGGTAAGATTCAGGCGCTCGCAGACGCTGCACGCGAAGCCGGCTTACAATTCTAAGAGGGGGAACAGAAGACAATGGCAATGAATCGCGATAGAAACGATCAGAAGAATTCTGAGTACAACGACAAGGTCGTCGCCATCAAGCGCGTCAGTAAGACCGTCAAGGGCGGCCGCACGATGCGTTTCTCCGCTCTCGTGGTTGTAGGAGACGGCAAGGGCAAGGTCGGTGTCGGACTCGGCAAGGCAGGTGAGGTTCCGGAGGCTATTCGCAAGGGCAAAGAGGCGGCAATGAAGAACATTGTCACGGTTGCAATTGACGAGAACAAGAGCATCCCGCACGACTTCACGGGTGAGTACGGCAGCGCAGTGGTGCTGATGAAGCGCGCACCGGAAGGTACCGGTATCATCGCAGGCGGCCCGGCTCGTGCGGTTGTGGAGCTCGCAGGCATCCAGAACATCCGTACCAAGTCGCTCGGCTCGAACAACAAGACCAACGTTGTGCTCGCGACGCTGGAAGGACTCAAGGCAATCCGCTCCCCGGAGGAGATTGCAAAGAGACGCGGCAAGTCCGTGGAAGACATTCTCGGCTGAAAAGGAGGACAGGAACATGGCGAAACAGCTTAAGATTACTCTTGTCAAGTCCCCGATCGGCGCAATTCCGAAGCAGAGAGCGACTGTAGCAGCGCTGGGACTCAAGAAAATGCATAAGACCGTCGTCATGCCGGACAACGCAGCAATGCGCGGCATGGTCTGGCGTGTGAGACACCTTGTGCGTGTCGAAGAAGTAGAAGAATAAGGATAGGAGGTTCAGTCATGGATTTATCGAATTTGAGACCGGCTGAGGGCGCTGTCCACTCTGACAACTTCAGACGCGGCCGCGGTCACGGATCCGGCAACGGAAAGACTGCCGGTAAGGGACACAAGGGTCAGAAGGCGCGTTCCGGCGCTCCGAGACCGGGCTTCGAGGGCGGCCAGATGCCGCTGTACAGACGCCTTCCGAAGAGAGGCTTCAAGAACCGCAACACGAAGGATATCGTGGCGGTCAATGTCGAGAGACTTGAGAAGTTCGAGAACGGAAGCGAAGTGACGGCTGAGTCGCTGATTGCACTCGGCATCATTTCTCACGCACGCGACGGCGTGAAGATCCTTGGCAACGGCGAGCTCACGAAGAAGCTGACCGTCAAGGTCAACGCAGTCAGCGAGGGCGCAAAGGCAAAGATTGAGGCTGTGGGCGGTACCTGCGAGGTGCTGTAAACATGCTGAAGAGTCTCCAAAAGGCATTAAAAGTCAAGGAGGTTCGAGATCGTCTTCTTTTCACCCTGCTGATGCTGATTGTGATCCGCTTTGGAAGCAATCTTCCCATTCCGGGCGTGAATACGGATTATCTGAAGAACTTCTTTGAACAGCAGCGTCAGGGCGCCGGCAACGCATTCAATTTCTTCAATGCGATCACCGGCGGCTCGTTTGAGCAGATGAGTGTGCTGGCACTCAGCATCACGCCTTACATCACCTCTTCCATTATCATGGAACTGATGACGATTGCCATCCCGCAGCTCGAAGAGCTGCAGCGGGAGGGCGAGGACGGCAGAAAGAAAATGCTGAGCTATACGCGTTACCTGACAGTTGCGCTCGCACTCATTCAGTCGATTGCCATGGCGGTCGGTTTCGGCAGCCAGGGTCTTCTGACCCACTTCACCCTGAAGAGTGTCTTCGTCACGATTGCGGCGATGACCGCGGGCTCCGCCTTCCTCATGTGGATCGGCGAGAGAATCACGGAGAAGGGTGTCGGCAACGGCATTTCGATTGTACTTTTGATTAACATTCTGTCCTCGATTCCGAACGACTTCGCAACGCTCTGGGAGCGTTTCATCATGAACGCGAAGTCGCCGGCGACGGCAGTGGTTGCGGGCCTGATTATTGTGGCCTTCATCCTGCTCATGACTGTCTTTGTCGTGCTGCTCTGCGACGCGGAGCGTCACATTCCGGTGCAGTACACGGCAAAGATGCAGGGCAGAAGAATGATGAGCAACGGACAGTCCTCGGAGATTCCGCTGAAGGTCAACACCGCAGGCGTGATCCCGGTCATCTTCGCGAGCTCGATCATGTCGATGCCGGTTGTGATTGCGCAGTTCTTCAATGTGGACTATGCGAGCATTCCGGGAAAAATCATCATGGTTCTGAACTCGTCGAACTGGTTAAAGCTCGAGCGTCCGGCATACTCGGTCGGTCTGGTGCTCTACATTGTGCTCATCATCCTGTTCGCGTATTTCTACACCTCCATCACGTTTAATCCCTTGGAGGTCGCGAACAACATGAAGAAGTCCGGCGGCTTCATCCCGGGTATCCGCCCGGGTCGTCCGACCAGTGACTATCTGAGTGAAGTTTTAAAGTATGTCATCTTTCTCGGTGCGACGGGACTCACGATTGTTGCCGTGATTCCGATTTTCATCTCGGGCGTGTTCAACATCGGCTCGCTCACGTTCACCGGAAACTCTCTGATCATTATTGTCGGCGTAATTCTCGAGACGCTGAAGTCGATTGAGTCGATCACTCTGGTGAAAAACTACAGAGGCTTCCTCGGAAATTAACGCAGAGCGCGGCGTCCGGCGGGCAAGTTTGTCCGCCGGATGCTCTACATTGCGATGGGCACGCTAGCAAAGGAGAAGGCAGTGAAGATTGTCATGCTCGGCGCTCCTGGCGCCGGAAAAGGAACACAGGCGAAACGGATTGCGGATTACTATCGAATTCCTCATATCTCGACCGGAGATATTTTCCGCGCGAACATCAAAGCGGGCACGCCCCTCGGCCTTGAGGCCAAGCGCTACATGGACGCGGGCGGTCTTGTGCCGGATGAGGTGACCATCGGAATGCTGAAAGATCGCATTCACGAGGCTGACTGCGGCGAGGGCTATGTGCTGGACGGCTTCCCGCGGACCATACCGCAGGCGGAGGCGCTGACCGAGGCACTGGCGGCGGAGGGCACGAAGATCGACGAAGCGGTCGATATCGAAGTGCCGGATGAGGCCATCATCGACCGCATGGAGGGACGGCGCAGCTGTCCGAATTGCGGCGAGAGCTATCATGTCCGCTATCGCGCACCGAAGACAGAGAACATCTGCGATGTCTGCGGCCACGCACTCGTGCAGCGCGCGGACGACAAGCCTGAGACGGTGGCGGCGCGCCTCAGGGTCTACCACGAGCAGACCAAGCCTCTGATCGATTACTACAGAGGACAGGGCGTACTTCGGGAAGTGGACGGCACGCAGGAGATGGGAGAAGTGTTCGAGGCAATCAAAGCGCTGCTCTGACGGGCCCCGGAGATTGGAGTTAAGAAATGGCAGTGACGGTAAAATCGGAACATGAGATTCAGTTGATGCGGGAGGCGGGTGAAATTCTCGCCAAGGTGCACGAGGAGCTCCATGCGGCGCTGAAGCCGGGCATGACGACCCTCGAGATCGACAGACTCTGCGAGAAGCTGATTCGGGGCTATGATTGCATTCCCTCGTTTCTCGGCTATGAGGGCTATCCCGCGAGTGTCTGTGTCTCCGTGAACGATGAAATTGTCCACGGCATTCCCTCGAAGAAGCGCGTGATCCGCGAGGGCGACATTGTCTCGCTCGACACCGGTGTGATCTGGAAGGGCTGGCAGAGCGATGCGGCCAGAACCTGGGGCATCGGCGAAATCTCGAAAGAGGCGCAGGATCTGATTGATGTGACGCGGGAATCTTTCTTTGCGGGACTCCGCTTTGCAAAGGCGGGCAATCACTTAAACGATATCTGCGGTGCAATCGGCGATTACGCCGAAGAGCGCGGCTACGGCGTCGTGAGAGACTTAGTTGGCCACGGCATCGGCACCGAGATGCATGAGGATCCGGAAGTTCCGAATTTCCGCATGAACCGCAAGGGTATCCGCCTGCAGGCGGGCATGACCCTGGCCCTGGAGCCGATGATCACCATCGGAACCTACGAAGTGGATTGGGGCGATGACGGCTGGACCGTGACCACGGCCGACGGCAGTCTCGCAGCCCACTACGAGAACACAATTCTGATTACGGACGGCGAACCGGAGATTTTATCGCTCGGCAAGAACGATCCGGACAGAGTGCATTAAACCGAAAGGACAGTAGGATGTCAAAGACCGACGTAATCCAGCTGGAAGGCAAGGTCATTGAGAAGCTGCCGAATGCGATGTTTCAGGTAGAACTGGAAAATGGTCACCAGGTGCTCGCACACATTTCCGGCAAGCTCAGAATGAATTATATCCGCATACTCCCGGGCGACCGGGTGACGGTGGAATTATCCCCCTATGACCTCAACAAGGCCAGAATCACTTGGAGAAATAAATAATCTGCGGAAGTGTGCAATAGGCTTGTAAAGCAGATTCAAAACTGCTATACTACTATGGCGACTTTGTTGGCAGATGAAAGGAGTATCACACAATGAAAGTCAGATCTTCAGTCAAGCCGATGTGCGAGAAGTGCAAAGTCATCAAGCGCAAGGGCTCCGTCAGAATCATCTGCGAGAACCCGAAGCACAAGCAGAGACAAGGCTAAGACGCAGCAAAAATAATACAGGAGGAAGACAGCACAATGGCTCGTATTTCAGGCGTTGATTTACCGAGAGAGAAGCGTGTTGAAATCGGACTCACCTATATCTATGGTATCGGTGTGACGAGTTCCAACAGAATTCTGTCCCAGGCCGGCGTGGATCCGAACACGAGAGTCAAGGATCTCACCGATGACGAAGTCAAGAAGATTGCCGAAGTGATCGCTGAAACTCAGGTTGTCGAAGGTGATCTGAGAAGACAGATCGCTATGGACATCAAGAGACTCACCGAAATCGGCTGCTATCGCGGAATTCGCCATCGCAAGGGCTTGCCCGTTCGCGGTCAGAGAACCAAGACGAATGCAAGAACCTGCAAAGGCCCGAAGAAAACCGTTGCTAATAAGAAGAAGTAATTTTAGTAACCGCAGAATTGAATCACGTTGCATGTTTTAACGACAGGAGCGAACTTGGTTCAAGTAAACGAGAAAGTAGGTTAGTTTAATGGCAAAGCAGCAGATGTCAAGCGCGAAGAAGGCGTCCGCCAAGAAGCGCGTTAAGAAAAACGTTGAACGCGGCCAGGCACACATTCAGTCTTCGTTTAACAACACGATTGTTACGCTGACCGATTTACAGGGCAATGCGCTGTCCTGGGCAAGTGCCGGTGGCCTTGGATTCAGAGGTTCAAAGAAATCTACTCCGTATGCAGCTTCCGTGGCTGCAGAGACTGCCGCAAAAGCAGCTATCATCCATGGTTTAAAGTCTGTCGACGTGATGGTGAAGGGTCCGGGTTCCGGGCGTGAAGCCGCAATCCGCGCGCTCTCGGCGTGTGGCATTGAGGTGACCAGCATTAAGGACGTGACCCCGGTTCCGCACAACGGATGCCGTCCGCCGAAGCGCAGAAGAGTATAATCAGGAGGTAGAAAAGTGGCAGTTAACAGAGTTCCTGTTCTTAAAAGATGCAGATCTCTCGGCCTGGAGCCTGGATTCCTCGGCATCGATAAAAGATCCAACAGAGAATTGAGAAGAGCAAACCGCAAGATGAGCGAGTACGGTTCTCAGCTTCGCGAGAAGCAGAAGGCAAAGTTCATCTACGGTGTGCTGGAGAAGCCGTTCCGCAACTATTTCGAGAAGGCGTCCCGCATGAAGGGACAGGTCGGTGAGAATCTGATGATTCTTCTCGAGAGCAGACTGGACAATGTGATCTTCCGCCTCGGCTGGGCAAGAACCAGAAGAGAGGCTCGTCAGATTGTCGGTCACAGACACGTTCTTGTGAACGGCAAGATTGTGAACATCCCCTCCTACCTGATCAAGGCCGGCGATACGGTTGAGATTAAGGAGAAGGCGAAGTCTTCGGAGCGCTACAAGGAGATTATCGAGATGACCTCCGGTCGCATTGTGCCGACCTGGCTTGAGTCCGATAAGGAGAATCTGAAGGGCGCAGTCAAGGCACTGCCGTCCCGCGAGGAAATCGACGTTCCGGTCGATGAACTGCAGATCGTTGAGTTGTACTCCAAGTAATATGTCTACCGCTAGGGAGTCTCTGTTTGAGAGACTCCCTAAGTGGGACTTTTCGGAGTGTTTCCATGCGTGGCCAAAGATTTAAAGGGGGTATCATTCTTGTTCGAATTTCAGAAACCAAATATCGAGATTGCTGAGATCTCCGAAGACAAAACGTTTGGCCGTTTCATCTGTGAACCGCTGGAGAGAGGCTATGGTCTGACGCTGGGCAATTCCCTGCGCCGCATTATGCTCTCGTCCCTGCCGGGCACGGCGGTTAGTCAGGTGAAGATTGCCGGTGTGCTCCATGAGTTCTCGTCCATCCCCCAGGTCAAGGAAGATGTGACGGAAATCATCATGAACATCAAGAGCCTTGCAATCAAGAATCATTCTTCCTCGAAAGAGCCGAAGACCGCCTACATTGATTTTGAGGGCGAGGGCGTGGTCACCGCAGCAGACATCCAGTGCGATGCGGACATTGAGATTCTGAACAAGAATCAGGTCATCGCGACCATTTCCGGCGGCAGCACGAAGTTCTCGGCAGAACTCACGATCACAAGCGGACGCGGCTATGTCAGCGCGGAGAAGAATAAAGCGCAGGGCGACCTGCCGATCGGCGTGATTGCGGTGGATTCCATCTACACGCCGGTAGAGCGCGTCAACATGCGCGTCGAGAATACCCGTGTCGGTCAGATGACGGACTACGATAAGCTGACCCTTGACGTATTTACCAACGGAACGGCGGCGCCGGACGAGGCGGTGAGCCTCGCGGCCAAGGTGCTCTCAGAGCATCTGAGCCTTTTCGTGGATCTCTCGGAGAATGCACGCAGAGTCGAGGTCATGTCCGAGAAGAAGAGCGACGAGAAGGAGAAAGTGCTCGAGATGAACATCGACGAGCTCGAGCTCTCGGTGCGCTCTTACAACTGCCTGAAGCGCGCGGGCATCAACACGGTTGAAGAGCTGATCAGCAAGACGCCGGAAGATATGATGAAAGTGCGCAACCTCGGCAAGAAGTCCCTCGATGAAGTTCTGGAGAAACTCGCGGATCTGAATCTGCAGCTGCGCCAGAGCGAGGAGACCGAAGAAGAGGAAGAAGAAGAGCAATAACAGGCTGCCCGGCAAGACAGCGGCAGCCCCTGAGTATGGTGCGATTCCGATGAGTCCCGATATGGCACGGATCGCGCTCCCAAACGGAGGAGAAAACCAATGGCAAAGTACAGAAAGCTTGGACGCAAAACGGATGTGAGACTGGCTCTCCTGAGAAGTCAGGCGACGGCGCTCATCGCAAACGGCAAGATTGTGACGACCGAGGCGAGAGCAAAGGAAGTCAGAAAGATGGTCGAGCCCCTCATTGCGCTGGCAGTGAAGGAGAAGGACAACTTCGAGACCGTGAGCGTCACGGCTAAAGTGCCGCGCAAGGATGCAAACGGCAAGCGCGTCAGAGAAGAGAAGGACGGCAAGAGAGTCGTTGTCTATGACACGGTTCAGAAGGAAATCAAGAAGGACAAGCCGTCCAGAATGAACGCGAGACGCCACATGCTCGCGAAGCTCTACGCAGTCGGCGAGTTCGATCCGAAGCACAAGAAGGCAGGCAAGAAGGTTGACCTTGTTGCGAAGCTCTTCGATGAGTACGGACCGAAGTATGAGAGCAGAAAGGGTGGTTACACCCGCATCGTAAAGATCGGCCTGAGAAAGGGCGATGCAGCGATGGAAGTGCTGCTCGAGCTGGTCTAAGCAGAATCCGAAGCATTTTTCGAATACCGGTTTTCCGCAAGGAAAGCCGGTATTTTTTTGCGGTGATATAGAATCCAAAAAAGTTATAGGGGAAGAGAGTCGGTAGCACCCCGCAGCGCCGGTAAAATCAAGTGTTGTGAGGGCCTTGGCTTCTTTGAAACAGGAGGAGGACGGACAAAAAGAGTTGCTAAAAAGAGCGTCAAGCTCTTGCGATACAGAGCTTTTTCTGCGTACATCTTCCTTTCACCGGAATGGCCGGGGGAAATGTAGGGGAACATACTGTCTTTCTTGCGGCGAATCTTGTGGAGTGATAGGATAAAAAGAGTCGGTAAAAAATGTTCCTTGCACCGGAATGGCCGGAGGAAAAGGTCAGGAAGCATACGGTCTGTTCTTCCTGTGGCGGGCCTTGTATGAAAGAGGGGCAGAGCAGAGAGGCAGAGCTCATCGAATGGCGGAGTGCACAGAAAAGGAGTGGTATGAGTGGCTTGTTCTGACCGGAAATATTCGGTATACTTAACAGGAAGAAAACTGTTTGTACCATTTGCACAGAAGGAGGTGTCAGATGAGACCGAGAAAGATACTTTTGTCAGCATTGACTGTGGCGCTGTTGTCGGCCTTTGCCGCGGTACCGGCGCTAGCCGCTTCCAAGCAGAAAATCGGGAGTGTGCGTCTCAATGCGAAGAACCGGATTGAGACGGGCGGAAGCATCACGCGGGACGGCGTTGTGCAGGGAGATCCCGCCAAGGGCGAACTGGGGGTCTGGGTGAATGCGGATTCCTATCAGCTAGAGAGCGTGCGCGTAACCGGCGGTGTCGGCGACAATCTGCCGGTCGGCAGTGTCATCAGCGTCGAGGCAGTGCTCCGGACCACGGACAGCGACAGGAGTTTTTCGCAGACTTTAAGCGAGAGCGATGTGCACCTCTCCGACAATGCGGTTAAGGTGACAGAGCTTCGGCGCAGCAAGACGCGCCTGATTGTGGGACTTCGCTTCCCGGGCATCAAGGGCGATTTTGCGGAGCCGGAGGGCGTCAGCTGGCAGAAGGGCGCGCTCGGCCAGGCGAGCTGGCGCGAGCCCGCAAACACGAGCGGTAGCTATGAGCTTGTGCTCCGGCGCGGCGGCGACATTGTGAAGCGCGTCTTCGGCGTGACAGGCAACAGCTATAACTTTTATCCGTACATGACGAAGAGCGGAAACTACAGCTTCCGCATTCGCACCGAGGCAAAGGGCAGCGGTAAGAGTTCCGGCTTCACGGAGTCGGAGACGCAGAAGGTCAACGCCGCGCAGGTCTCGAACGGTCAGGGTGCAGTCTGGGATCAGACCGGCAAGGGCGACGGCAGCAATATCGAGAAGGCAGGCTGGATTCAGAGCGGCGGCGCCTGGATGTACCGCTTCCCGGATGGCAGCTTTAAGAAAGACGGCTTTGAGAAAATCGAGGGCAAGTGGTATTTCTTCAGTTCCGAGGGGAAAATGCGCACCGGTTGGGCGCGCGCTGTCTCGGGCTGGTATTACTTCGCGGAGAGCGGAGAGATGCTGAGCGGCTGGCAGGATGTGAACGGAAAGATGTACTATCTGAATGCGGACCCGGATTCGGCGACCTACGGTAAGATGGCAGCCAATGAGCTGATTGTCGACGGCAACAAGTACTACTACGCGCTCGCGGACGGACAGAGAGCCAAGGGCTGGGTGCAGCTCGGCGACCACTGGTCTTACTTCTACCCGGAGAGCGGGGAGATGGCGCGGAATACGACGGTGGACACATTCTATGTGGACGCGGACGGCGCGTGGCGGCATTAAAGGGCAAGAAAAAAAGAAGTGCAGTTGCGCTTCTTTTTTCTTGCCTTGACTTAAGGAAACGATTGCCTTACCACTCGTGAACTTTAATCATGCGGCCGTCATCATCCACATCATAATTCAGGACCTTGGTATTCCGCGCAAGTGCGCCTGTCTCCGGGTAAAAATAATACCAGTCTCCGTTGATTTTATCCCAGCCGGAATTTCTGACTCCTTTTTTAAAGTAGTAGAAATTTCCGTCTTTGTCCTGCACCCAGCCGGAGACTGCTTTACCGTCTTTTCCGGTGACAGCGACACCTTGCGCTGTTTTGGTGAGAACATAGCTGTTTGCATCAACGAGCGTATGCGCCGCAAATGCGGGAACTGCCTGTGACATGGAAAGGACCAGCGCGAACAGCAGAGCAATTCGCAACCCTTTTTTCTTCATGCTTTAATCCTCCTTTCCCCTTTCGTCAGAATAATTATACCAGATTTTTGCGGTGTGAAAAGCGACTTAGGAGAGCTGTAAACATATTGTAAGGAATTCTTCCGTGTTTACGGCGGCAGGCGTATTCTATGCAGCATATGTGCTTTGTGGTATACTTTCAAGGGTATGCCATCAGACGGGTGGCAAGAAAAAGTTGCAAGCCGGAGGAGAAAATGCGGATTAAAGTCAGCAACTACATTGCGAGAAAACTGGTAGAGAGCGGCATTGTGCGCGGGTTCAGTGTCGTGGGCGGCGGTGCGATGCACTTAAACAATGCCCTCGGCCATGAAGACGGCCTCACAATCACTTATAACCACCACGAGCAGGCCTGTGCGATTGCAGCGGAGTGCTACGCGCGCATCAACAACAAGCCCGCCGTGGTCTGCGTGACCACGGGACCCGGCGGCACGAATGCGTTGACCGGTGTGGTCGGCGCGTGGCTGGACTCGATTCCGATGCTTGTGCTCTCGGGGCAGATCCGGACGGACTGGACGGCGCGCATGTCGGGTGTGCATATCCGCGCGCTCGGCGACCAGGAGTTTGATATCTGCAAGTCGGTCGCGGCGATGACCAAGTACTGTGAGATGGTAACGGATCCGCTGCGCATCCGCTACTGCCTCGAGAAAGCGCTGTACCTCGCGGAGAGCGGCAGACCGGGTCCGACCTGGCTTGACATTCCGCTCGATGTGCAGGGCGCCTTTGTGGAGACAGACGAGCTCCCGGGCTTTGACCCCGGGAACTACGAGGCGGGCGGCGACGGCTTTGCGGCACCCTCGACGCATAAAATTCCCGAGGACGAGGCGGGGAAGGGCGAGTACCGTGCTGCGCTGCCGAAAAAGGTGACACGGGAACTTGCGGAGGAAATCATTGACCGCATTGCCGCGTCCAAGCGCCCGGTCTTTAACGCGGGCAACGGTATCCGGATTGCGAATGCGCACGCGGAATTCCTTGCGGTCGCGCGGAAACTCGGCATTCCGGTCGTGGTCGGCTGGGATTCCGAGGACTGCCTCCCGAGCGACGACCCGCTCTACGCGGGACGCCCGGGCAACTTCGGCGATAGACCGGGTAACTTTGCGGTTCAGAACGCGGACCTGGTCTTCTCGGTGGGCTCTCGCCTCAGCGTGCGCCAGGTCGGTTTCCAGTCGAAGGCGTGGGCGCGCGAGGCCTTCACGATTGTGAACGACATCGACGCAGAGGAGCTGAAGAAGCCCACCATCCACGTCTCGCTTCCGGTTCATGCGGATGCAAAGGATCTCTTGACAGTCATGAACGAGTTGTTGGATGAAAGACAGACACCAATTTTCGGCGGCGGCGAGGGGCTCCGCGGCATGAGCTGGAGCGAGACCTGCAAGTACTGGGTGAAGCGCTATCCGGTCGTGCAGGAGAAGCACTTAGCGGTTCCTGCTTCGCGCCCGGCAAATGTCTATGCGCTGATTCGGAAGCTCGGCGATGCGGTGAAGGAGAACACGATCACCGTGGTCGGAAACGGCTCCGCCTGCGTGGTCGGCGGTCATGCCTACCGGATTAAGAAGGGGCAGCGCTTCATCTCGAATTCCGCAATCGCTTCGATGGGCTACGATCTTCCGGCGGCCATCGGTGCGGCGAAGGCAAACGAGGATCGCGAGTGCTATGAGCGCGACATCGTCCTCCTGACCGGCGACGGCAGCATTATGATGAACCTGCAGGAACTGCAGACCATCTCCGGCGCAAAGATGCCGATTAAAATTTTCCTGATTAACAACGACGGTTATCACTCGATTCGACAGACCGAGCGGAACTTCTTCGGCGACCAGAAACTGGTCGGCATCGGCAGCGACAGCGGGGATCTCAGCTTCCCGTCTTTCGAAAAGATTGCGGCGGCGTTCGAGCTGCCCTATGTCGCGGCGCGGAATAACGATGAGATTGATGCGGCGTTACAAAAGACCCTCGCGGCAGAGGGACCGATTCTCTGCGAGGTCTTCGTGGACACGGACCAGAACTTTGAGCCGAAGTCCGGCGGCAAGCGTCTGCCGGACGGAACGATGGTGAGCCCGCCGCTCGAGGAGCTGACGCCGTTCCTCAGCGAGGAAGAGCTTGATGAGAATATGATTGTGCCGAGGTATCGGCCGTGAGAGTGCTCTTAAGCGGTGCAAGCAGCTTCTTGGGGCTTGCACTCGCAAAAGAGCTGCTCGACGCGGGACATGAAGTGTTCGCGCCGCTCCGGGATAAGCCGGGGCGAGCGGGCCTGCCGCTCACGGGAGCCGGCTTTCACCTGTTTTCCGGCGACATGGAGGATAGGGCAGCGCTGCGGCAAAATCTGGAGCGGGAACTGACGGCAGCGGGGGCGCTGCCGTTAGATGTCTGTTTCCATCTCGCCTGGGGTGGCGTGGGACAGCGCGGACGCATGGACCGGGAGATCCAGGACAGAAATCTCGCGGCCTCGGAGGACATGGTAGCGCTCGCGGCGGAATTCGGCGCGAAGCGCTTTCTGTTTGCGGGCTCGCAGGCCGAGTACGGCGTCACCTTGGAGCGCGTGCAGCGCGGGGAGATGCCGGGCACGGCGATTGACGAGCGGACGCCCTGCTGTCCGATTTCGGAGTACGGGCGCGCCAAGCTCGCCTTTTCGGCGCGCGGGGGGGAGATGGCGGCGCGACTCGGCGCGGACTACCGTCACCTTCGCATTTTCTCGGTCTACGGGCCGGGAGACCATGAGACTTCGCTGGTCGCGTCGGCTGTCCGCGCAGCACGGACAGGAGAGACAGCGACATTCAGCCTCTGCGCGCAGCAGTGGAACTTTCTGGCGCTTGCCGACGCCGTGCGGGCCCTTCGCCTGCTCGGCGAGGCAGAAGTGCTCCGGACTGACGGCAACCCGGTCTTCAATGTCGGCAGTCTCGATACCAGAGAACTTCGGCGCTTTGTGGAGGAAATTTTTGAGACAGCGGGCAAACCCGCTTCGCTTGCGCACTTTGCGCCGCGGGAGACAGGGCCGGAGGGAACGCCTTATCTCGCGCCGGATATCGCGAAATTATTGCGGAACATTGACTGGACGCCCGAAATCAGCTTTCGCGCGGGCGTGCGGGAGTTGCTCTCGGATACCGTCAACGGAGAGAACTGAGGGAGGAAACAGACGTGAAGAGATGTATTGCCTGCGGTGCGCCGCTTTCCGCGGAGCCGCTGCTTACCATTGAGAACATGCCCGCCGCGGCGCAGCATCTGCCGCGTCCGGAAGATGCGGCGACCGAGCGCGGCGTCACACTCAGGCTCTGCGCCTGCACGGGCTGCGGGCTCACGCAGCTCGACACCGAGCCGGTTTCCTACTACCGCGATGTGATACGCTCCGGCGGCTATTCCGAGACCATGGACAAGCTTCGCCGCGCGCAGTACGACGCCTGGATTCCGGCCTTTCACTTAGAGGGCAAGAAGATACTGGAGGCCGGCTGCGGGCAGGGCGAGTTTCTTTCCATCCTCGCGGCGTATCCGGTCAAAGCCTACGGGATGGAGCACTTTCACGAGCTTGTGGTAAAGGCGCGCGAAAAGGGCCTCACGGTCGCGGAGGAGTATCCGGAGCGGGAGGATCAGGTTTTTGAGAACGGACCCTTTGACGCCTTCACTTCGTTTAATTTTCTTGAGCACCAGCCGGACCCGGCGGCCTATCTCCGCGCGATTGCAAACAATCTGACGGCGGGCGGCGCAGGTCTTGTGACGGTGCCGAGCTTTGAGTACATTCTCGAAGAGAACAGCTTCTACGAGTTCATTCCGGACCATCTCTCCTATTTCACCGAGGACAGCTTAAGTTCTCTCTTGAACCGCTGCGGCTTTGACGTCCTAAAAAAAGAACGCGTGAACCGCGATACGATTTCGGTCTGGATCAAAAAGAAGGCGAGACCGGATGTTTCGGGGCTCATTGAGAAGCAAAAGAGCATTGCGCGGGACATCACCGGGCTTGTGAATGAGGCGGCGGCGCGCGGCAAGGTCGCAATCTGGGGCGCTTCGCACCAGGGCTTTTCGATTGCGGCCTCCCTCGGACTCGGCGATAAAATCTGCTACATCATCGACTCCGCGCCCTTTAAGCAGGGACACATTGCCCCCTCTTCGCACATCCCGATTGTCTCGCCGGACGCAGCAGCGGCGGACCCGGCGACTTGTATTTTGATTGTCGCGCCGGGCTACACCGAGGAGATTGCGGCGCGCATCTGCGAGAAGTTTCCGGCAGGCACCGAGATTTGGACGCTCCGGAGCGATGTACCCGAGCGACTCACAGACAGGAGAGAGGCATGAGAGCATTTGTACTGGAGAGACCCGGGCAGGCGACGCTCATTGACAGCGCGCCGTATCCATTGCTCGAGGAGCCGTACGGCGCCGTTCTGGAGCCGGTGGTTGTGGCGCCCTGCAGCTCGGATGTCAACACGGTCTACGGAAGCGGTTCCAAAAAGCCGGACAACCTGATTCTCGGGCATGAGTGCATTGCGCGGGTCAAGGCGGTTGCAAGCCGCGTGCGGGACTTTCAGGTCGGCGATTTGGTCGCGGTGCCGGCCATCACGCCGGACTGGCGGAATGTCGAAATTCAGGAGGGAAATGACCGCCATGCGGGGCGACCCTTCTCGGGCAATGCGCTCGGGCGGAGCATTCCGGGCGTCTTTGCCGAGGCATTCGGCATTGCGGATGCCGACACGACGCTCGCAAAACTGCCGGAGGGCGTGCGCCTCGAGGACGCGCTGATGTGCGTCGACATGGTGACGACAGGCTTTACCGGCGTTGAGGCAGCGGAACTCAAATTCGGCGACACGGTCGTGGTGCTCGGCATCGGCGCGGTGGGACTTATGGCCGTGCAGGGCGCCGCACTGCAGGGGGCTGCGGAGATTTATGCGGTCGGCACGCGGGAAATCAGCGTGCGGCGCGCCCTCGAATTCGGCGCGACAGAGGTGCTGAGTTATAAGGACGGCGATATCCGGGAGCAGATTATGGCGAGAACCGGCGGACGGGGCGCGGATGCGGTCTTTGTCTGCGGCGGCAACGACGATACCTTTCGGGAGGCTGTCGACATGGTGCGCTACGGCATCGGCCGCGTCGTGAACTTAAAGCATTATCCCGGAGACGGCGATATCGGGATTCCGAAGTTTTCCGGCGGCAGAGGGATGGCGGGAAAGACCGTCCATCTGGAGCTCTGCAGGGGCGGAAGAGCGCGGATGGAGCGGCTTCTGCGCCTTGTGAAGGCCGGAAGAATAGAGCCCGGGCGCATGGTCACGCATAAGCTCGAGGGCTTTCCGGCACTTGCGGAAGGGCTCGAACTCATGCGGCGAAAACCGCAGGATTTAATCAAGGTGATGGTGCGCCTTTCGCCGGGAGGAGAGGAACAGCAGGCATGAAAAAAATCAGCGTTGTGATTCCCTGCTATAACGAAGAGGAAAATGTCGGGCCGATGGCGGAAACGCTCGTGGGCCTCTTTCGGCATGAGCTCGCAGCCTATGACTACGAGCTCATCTTCATTGACAACGATTCGCAGGACAGAACCAGAGAATATCTCCGCGCGCTCTGTGCGGAGAATCATAAAATCAAGGCGATTTTTAACGCCAAAAACTTCGGGCAGTTCAACTCGCCCTACTACGGGATGCTCCAGTCGACCGGCGATGCGACGGTGCTGATGGCAGCGGATTTCCAGGACCCGCCCGAGATGATTGTGAAATATGTCGCGGCCTGGGAAGAGGGCTACAAAATCGCAATCGGCATCAAGACCCACAGCGCGGAGAATCCGCTCATGTACCACCTCCGCTCGCTCTACTACAAGTGGATCCGGAAGCTCTCCGAGGTGGATCAGATTGAGCACTTCACGGGCTTCGGACTCTACGACAAGAGCTTTATTCAGGTGCTCCGGGATCTCGATGACCCGACGCCCTTCCTCCGCGGCATTGTCGCGGAACTCGGCTACCGCCGGAAGGAAATCCCCTACGACCAGCCGAAGCGCCGCGCGGGCAAGACGAGCAACAATCTCTATAAGCTCTACGACGCAGCCATGCTCTCGGTGACCTCCTATACGAAGTTCGGCCTGCGCCTTGCGACCTTTCTCGGCGGTATCACCCTGGTGGTGAGCGTTGTAATCGCGCTCATCTACCTTGTGATGAAGCTCCTCTACTGGGATCGCTTCCAGGCGGGACTTGCGCCGCTTTTAATCGGCATGCTCTTTCTCGGCGCGGTGCAGATTTTCTTCATCGGCATGGTCGGTGAGTATGTGCTGACGATTAACCAGCGCGTCATGAAGCGCCCGCTGGTGGTCGAGGCGGAGCGACTTAATTTTGAAAGCGAAGACGCGGAGGAGACGCGATGAAGTACAGAGTCGATGTGGTGCGCATTCGGGAAAACTACATCACCCTAAACGGCTGGGCCATCGGGCGGAACCCGGGGAGCGAGGCGACATTTTCGGTCGAGGATGAGGCACACCGCGCCCTTCCCTTCAAGCTCGTCAGAACGCGGCGGGACGATGTGAGCCAGATCTACTATCACCAAGCCTCGGAAAAAGAATACGGCTTTGACATCCGCTTTCCCTACGAGAGGGGCAAGATTTACTATCTGGTCATTTCTGTCGAGGGGCATAAGGCGCGCATCAAATACAACGAAGAGCTGATTGCGAAGCGTTCTTCGGTAGCGCATAAGCGCATGGAGAAAATCAAGGATCTCTGCAATATGGAGACCGTGCGCGTGGCCTTTGACTATTTTAGGAAGCACGGCTTGAAAAAGCTCTTTTTGAAGTCCAAGAACAAATTGCAGGGCATAGACTCGGATTACGAGTACGCCGAGTGGTACGAAAAGACCAGACCCACGGAGGCGGAGTTACAGCGCCAGCGGGAAACGGTCTTTGACGGTACGGCGCCCCTCTTTTCGATTGTAATTCCGCTCTTTGAGACGCCGACGGTGTATCTGAAGGCGCTCCTCGACTCCCTGCTCGCGCAGACCTATGCGAAGTTTGAGGTCTGTCTCGCGGACGGCAGCCGCCCCGGAAAGGACACGGAGGCTGTCCTCAGGGACTATGCGGCGCGCGATTCGAGAATCCGCTATACGGTACTCGGCGAGAACCGCGGCATCGCGGGCAATACGAATGCGGCGCTTGCCCTCGCGACAGGCGATTTTGCGGTGCTCTGTGACCACGACGACATTCTGCTGCCCGAGGCGCTCTTCTCTTTTGCAGAGGCCATT
The DNA here is from genome assembly GCA_000242235.1 of Stomatobaculum longum. Lineage (GTDB taxonomy): Bacteria > Bacillota > Clostridia > Lachnospirales > Lachnospiraceae > Moryella > Moryella longum. The sequence continues at coordinate 240,399 of JH590862.1, read as the reverse complement.
GTGAAGGAGCCGGAGACCGACTGCCTTTATTCCGACGAGGACAAGCTCGACATGGACGGCGGCTCTCTCTTTGACCCGCATTTTAAGCCGGACTTTAACCCGGATCTGCTCGGCTCGGTCAACTATATCTGCCACCTCTTTGCGGTGCGGAAGAGCCTTCTCGACACGGTCGGGCAGTTTGACGCGGCCTATGACGGCGCCCAGGACTATGACTTTATCTTTCGCGTGACCGAGAAAGCGCGGCACATAGTCCATGTCCCGAAGGTGCTCTACCACTGGCGCTGCCACATGAACTCGACGGCCTCGAACCCGGAGAGCAAGCTCTATGCCTTCGAGGCGGGGGCAAGGGCCATCCGTGCGCACTACGAGCGCGTCTATCCGGAACTCAAGATCAAAGAAGTCAAAAAGGGTGTGGACTACGGCATTTACCACACGATTTTCGAGCTCACGGGAGAGCCCCTGGTCTCGGTGATTATCCCGAACAAGGATCATCGCGAGGATCTCGACAAGGCCGTGCGTTCGCTTCTCGAGAAGGGAACTTACAAGAATCTGGAGTTCATTGTCGTCGAGAACAATTCGACCGATCCCGAGACCTTTGCCTATTATGGGGCGATTCAGAAGGAGTTGCCGCAGGTCAAGGTTGTTTACTACGAGGGCGGCTTTAATTTCTCGAAGATTAATAATTTCGGCGTTCGCTATGCCAAGGGCGAGTATCTGCTCTTTATGAACAACGATGTGGAGCTTATGAATCCCGACACGGTGCGGGAGCTGATCGGCTACGGACAGCGGGAAGATGTCGGCGCGGTCGGCTGCCGCCTCCTCTACGAGGACGATACGATACAGCACGCGGGCGTGGTGATCGGCTTCGGCGGCATTGCGGGGCACACCTTTATCGGCCTCCACGAAGTGCAGAACAGTTACTTCCACCGCGCGCTGACCGCGCAGGACTACTCGGCGGTGACAGCGGCCTGCCTGCTGACAAAAAAGGAACTCTTCCTCTCGGTCGGCGGTTTCACGGAGGAACTTGCGGTCGCGTTCAACGACATTGACTACTGCCTCAAGGTGAGAGCGGCCGGAAAACTGGTGGTCTATAACCCCTATGCGCTGTTACATCACTACGAGTCGAAGTCGCGCGGTCTCGAGGACACGCCGGAAAAAGTGGAGCGCTTTAACCGCGAGGTGGCGCGCTTCATGAAGCGCTGGCCGGAAATCCTCGAAAAAGGAGACCCTTACTACAACCCCAATCTGACACTCCGGAAGTCGAATTTTGCGCTCCGGGATCTCGACAAGGAGAAAATCGGCGAGCCCTATCACATGCCGGGCATCGAAAAATATTTGCGCGAACTGGAGGAAGAGGCGTGAGAGCGGAACAATGGGAGCGCGAGGATGCGCGCGTCACGGTGGTTATCCCGAACTATAACGGCATGAAGTATCTGCCGCAGTGCATTGCGGCGCTTCGGCGTCAGACAGAGCGGGATTTTTCGCTCCTCGTCATGGAAAACGGTTCGACGGACGGGAGCGCGGAATGGCTCCGAGAGGAAGGGATTCCGACTATCTTCAGCGAGAAAAATCTGGGCTTTGCGGGCGGCGTAAACCGCGCGGTCCGGGAGGTCAGAACGCCCTATGTACTGCTCTTAAACAACGACACCGAGGTATTTCCGGACTTTGTGCGCGCCCTCGAAGCGAGTATTTCGCGGAACGAGCGCATCTTTTCGGTCAGCGCGATGATGATACGCACGCAGAACCATGATGAAATCGATGACGCCGGAGATTTGGTCTCTCTGCCCGGCTGGGCGTTTCAGCGCGGCACCATGGAGCCCTGCGCGGCCTATGAAAAAGAGGCGGAGGTCTTCTCCGCCTGCGGCGGCGCGGCGATCTACCGGACAGACTTGTACCGGGCACTCGGCGGGCTCGACGAGAGCTACTTTGCCTATCTGGAGGATATAGACCTCGGCTGGCGCGCGAAACTTGCGGGCTACCGGAATCTATACTGCCCGGCGGCCAAGGTGTATCACTTCGGTTCCGCGACCAGCGGCTCGAAATACAATGCGTTTAAGGTGCGGCTCTCCGCGAGAAACCATATTTTCACGATGGCGAAAAACCAGCCGCTCTGGCAGCTCATCTGGAATCTGCCCTTCCTTCTCGGCGGCATTGCCGTAAAGGCAGCTTTCTTCGCGAAGAAGGGCCTGCTTTCCGACTATCTGCGCGGTCTCACGGAGGGGCTCACGGCGCTCCCCGCGCGGGAGAAAACGGATTTCTCGAAGATTCCGACTTCCCGCATGCTCGCAATCGAGTGGGAACTGGTTCTCGGCACCGCCGCCTATGTGAGACACTATGTCTCGCGGGGCGCGAAAAAGGAAGCTGGAAAATCGGCCTCCAATCCAGTATAATTTTCGTATGGTAAAAGACTTCCAAAAGCAGTTCAATCGACTGCATATTTTAATTGATGCAGCGGTGATCAGCGGCTCTTATTTTCTCGCCTGGTACATTCTGTTCGGTCTCTACCACGAGAAAGTCGGGCGCCTCAGCTTTGCGATTTACATGCAGGCGCTGTTTTTCATTGTGCCGCTGTACCTCCTGCTGAATGCGCTCTTCGGGCTCTATGCGCCGAAGCGCACCAAGGGGCGGCGCGCGGAGTTTGCGGGCATCCTGAAAGTCAATACAATCGGCGTGCTGCTCTTTACGCTGGTGTTGTATCTGGGATCCAAGAATGCGATTCTGTATCACTTTTCGCGCCGACTGGTGCTGGTCTTCTATCTGACCTGTGTGGTCTGGATGACGATTGAGCGGAATGTGATACGCAGCTTTTTGCGGCGCATGCGGCGGCTCGGCTTTAACCAGAAGAATATACTCCTGGTCGGCTACGGCGAAGCGGCGAAGGGTTACATTGACCGCATTCTGACCAATGCCGAGTGGGGCTATCAGATCAACGGCATTCTCGACGACACCCATGAGCCCGGGTTCAGCTATCACGGCATACGGATTATCGGCGCCGTCAACGAGCTGCAACCTTTGCTTGAGAGAAACGCGCTGGATGAGATTGCGATTACCCTGCCGCTTTCACAGTATGAAAAATTAAAGAATATCGTGTCCATCTGCGAGAAATCCGGCGTGCACACGAAGTTTATCCCGGATTACTACGGTGTCATTCCGACCATTCCCTATATGGAAGATGTGGCCGGTATGCCGGTCATCAACATTCGCCATGTGCCGCTGACCGAGTTTTACAATGCGGCGGCGAAGCGCCTCGTGGATATTATCGGCGGCATTGTCGGGCTGGTTGTTTTCTCGCCGATTATGTTGCTTGCGGCAATTTTGGTGAAGATTTCGAGTCCCGGCCCGATTATCTTCAAACAGGAGCGGGTGGGCTTACACCAGAAGAAATTTTGGATGTACAAGTTCCGCTCGATGCGACAGCAGGTCGATTCGGAGGAGAAAAAGGGCTGGACCGTCAAAAAAGACCCGCGGGTCACCTGGATCGGTCGCATCCTTAGGAAGACCAGTCTCGATGAGACGCCGCAGTTCTTCAACATTGTGCGCGGCGATATGAGTCTGGTCGGGCCGAGACCGGAGCGCCCCTACTTTGTCGAGAAGTTCAAGGAAGAAATTCCGCACTATATGATCAAGCACCAGGTGAGACCCGGTCTCACCGGCTGGGCGCAGATCAACGGCCTCCGCGGGGACACCTCGATACAGAAGAGAATCGAATACGACCTCTACTATATCGAGAACTGGACATTGGGCTTTGATTTTAAAATCATACTGCTCACCTTTGTCCGCGGATTTATCAACAAAAACGCTTATTGAGGAAAACAGGAGATTGTATGGAAAATGAGTTGCAGGAGCCGCAGAGAGGCAGAAGCCGGAAGAAAGCGGAAGCGGCAGTTGCAGAGAAAACACCGAAGAGCGCGAAGGCAATCAAGCGGCGCAGATTTATCATTATGGCAGTTCTCGAGGTCTTCGTTCTGCTCGCCATTTTCGCCTATGCCTATCTTCTGAAGCAGTATTCCAAGATACAGCGCCCGGTCTTTGAGGTGAAGAATGTCGAGAATACGGAGCTCACGACCGACGACATTGCGAAGATGAAGGGATACTGGAACATCGCGGCCTTCGGCGTCGACTCGCGCGACTCCTCGGTGGGACGCGGCAACAATGCGGACGTCATTATGATTGTGAGCATCAACCGCGAGAACGGCGAAATCCGCATTGCGAGCGTGTTCCGCGACTCCTATCTGAGTCTCGCAAACGGCAATTACAATAAGATTAACCAGGCCTATGCGGTCGGCGGCCCGGAGCTTGCGGTCAAGGCGCTGAACCAGAACCTCGACCTCAACATCACCGACTATGTGACCTTCAACTGGAAGGCGGTTGCGACCGGCATCAACATCCTCGGCGGCGTGGATATCGACCTGACCCAGCCGGAGTTCAAGTACATCAACTCCTATATCACGGAGACAGTCAAGGGCACCAAGATCGGCTCGGTGCAGCTGACGCACGCGGGCATGAACCATTTGGACGGCATTCAGGCAGTCGCCTATGCGCGCCTCCGCTACATGGACAACGACTACACGAGAACTGAGCGGCAGCGCCGCGTCCTGGAGCTCTGCGTGCAGAAGGCAAAGCAGGCGGATCCGGCGACACTCTCGAACCTCGCGGGCAACCTGCTCTCGATGGTTGCGACGAGTCTCACCTGGGACGACGGCATGAGCCTCGCGACCAATGTCAAGAAGTACAGCATTGTGGAGACCATAGGCTTCCCGATGGATCGCCGCGAGATTAACATGGGCTTCAAGGGCGCCTGCGTCATTCCGAACACGCTCGAGAAGAATGTCAAGGATCTGCACACCTTCCTGTTCGGCGGTGAAGAGTACACGGTTTCCAACCAGGTGCAGGAGATCGACAACCACATTGCCTCCGACATTGCGCGCTACCGCGGCCGCTCGGAGGAGCGAAAGTACAAGGCGAAGATGCGCGAGTACAACGAGGGCGAGGAGACGACCGCAGCGAGAAAGCGAAACAGCAGTACCGAGGAGGAGACCAGAAGGAGCCGCAGTGAAACGGAGAGCGGCAGCAGCGCTTCTTCGAAGAGCACGCGGGAGGAGAGCGAGTCCGGCAGTGCGCGTGAGACGAGCGCGGAGGCGACGGATTCCCGCGGCAATGTGATCACGGGACCCGGTGCGAAGAGCAGCAGCGCTGCGCGCGAAAGCAGCTCGACAGCGGAGAACGGTACGGTCAGAGAGAGCAGCCGTGCGGCCGGAGAGAGTTCCGCGGCGCGCGAGACCACGGCGGCCGAGACCAGCGCGCAGGTCACAACGCGCGAGGTGACCACGGCAGCGGCGCCGTCGGAGACCAACGGTCCCGCGGCGAATGAAGAGTAATACGAGAAAGCAAAGAGAAGAACTGTCCTTCCAGCGCAGTGTAAGACCGGCAGGGCAGTTCTTTTTTGTCGGCGCGTAGAACCTGACAGGCGAATTGTTCACACTTTGCTCTGTCTCTCAACACATTTCGTTCACAGCTTCTTTTTATACTGGGCAACATAGAAACACGAGAGAAAGCGATCGAAAGAGAGGTATGCAGCATGTACGACTCGGACAATCAATACAGCAATTTCAATAACTTCCCCTATGACAGCAGCGCGCGGAAGGCAGAGGATCCCTACAACACAGTCTCGGATCGGAACGCCGGAAATGTAGCGGGTGCGCCCGAAGAGCCGAAGAAGGGCAGCGGTTTCGCAAAGAAGCTCGGCACCGCAGCGGCCTGTGCGCTGGTCTTCGGCGCCGTGGCGGGCGTCACAATGGGCATGGTGAGCCGCGCGGTCGCACCGAAGAGCAGCGTCGCATCCGCAGAGAGCAGCGCAGCGGCAGAGGTCATGCCGAACCTGACAAAGACGGCGACCAAGGAGGCAGCGGCGGGCAGCACGGCCGGCAGCAGCGAGGGCGCTACGCTCGATGTATCGGCTATCGTTGAAAAGGCCATGCCCTCGGTCGTCGCCATCGATGTGAAGGGCGAGCAGCAGGTCAGCGACTTCTTTGGCCGCACCGCTTCCTATGAGACTTCGGGCGCCGGTTCCGGCATTATCATCGGCGAGAACGAAGAGGAGTATCTGATTGTCACCAATAACCATGTCATTGAGAATACGACCAGCATGAAGGTGCAGTTTATCGACGGCAAGAGCGTTGACGCCGAGCTTAAGGGCACCGATTCCGGCGCCGATGTCGCGGTGATTGCGGTCAAAAAGTCGGATGTCGCCGATGAGACCAAGTCGAAGATTGCGATTGCGGAAATTGGCGATTCGAATGAATTAAAGGTCGGTCAGGGCGTGATTGCAATCGGCAATGCGCTCGGCTACGGACAGTCCGTGACCGTCGGCTACCTGAGCGCAAAGGACCGCACAATTACGGCACAGGACGGCTCGACCGGACAGGAGACCAAGGTCGAAAACCTTCTGCAGACCGACGCGGCGATTAACCCCGGTAACTCGGGCGGCGCGCTCCTCAATATGCAGGGACAGGTCATCGGCATCAACGAGTCGAAGAGTGTCGACACGAAGGTCGAGGGCATGGGCTATGCGATTCCGATTTCGAGCGTGACGGAGCTCATCAACCAGCTCTCCTCGCAGAAGACGAGAGGCACGGTCGCCGAGGCAGACCGCGGCTACATCGGCTTCCGCGGGCAGAATGTGGACAACGAGGCGGCACAGAAGTTCAACATGCCGGTCGGTATCTTTGTCTACAAGATTATCGACGGCGGCGCGGCGGCGGAGTCCGAGTTGCAGGAGAACGATATCATCACGAAGTTCGAGGGACAGAGTGTCTCTTCGATTGAGGATTTGAAAGAGAAGCTCACGCGCTACAAAAAAGGCGAGACCGTGACTTTGACAGTCAAGCGTCCGTCGAACAAGGGCTATGAGGAGAAGGAAATTCAGCTCACCCTCAAGGGACAGGACAGCATGAAGAATGCGACCGCAGAGAGCGAGAGCAAAGACGGACAGGACAGTCGGGACAGCGGCAGCGAGCGCCGGAACAGCCGCGGAGACAGCGGAAACCGCAGCGACAGTAACAGCGGCGATAACAGCAATGAGGACGGCAGTCTGTTCCCGTTCCAGTGGTAATCGAGAGGAATAGAGTTACAGGTCAAAAAAAAGTTTACAGAAGACCCCGCAGCGCGACAGACAGGTGCTGCGGGGTCTTATCGTCTTTGAACAAGGTAAATGGTGCATAAATTTTTTATGCGCGTAGCCTACGAAACGAAAAAAGAGCCGCAGAGAAGGGTTTCTCTGCGGCTCTTTGCGTTGCCGAAGTGATTCGAAGAACAGGCGGAACTCAGGAGATGCGCGTGCCCGCCTTACCGCGGAGCGCCTGCCCGGCCTTTGCGAGGCTCGTGATAATCGCAGCGCGGTTCTTGCCCGCGCTCACAAAGTCGACCGCGGCTTTGACCTTCGGGAGCATGCTCTTAAACTCAAACTGTCCGGCCTCCATATAGGCCTTGGCGTCGTCAATGCTCATCTCGGAGATGGCTTCCTCGGCCGGGGTGCCGAAGTTCAGGGTCACATTGTCAACCGCGGTCAGGATGAGGAGCACATCCGCATCCACCTCCCGCGCGAGGAGTCCGGAAGTCAGATCCTTTTCGATGACGGCACTCGCGCCGCGGAGCGTCGTGCCCTGCTCGAGCACCGGCACACCGCCGCCGCCGCAGCAGATGACCACCTGATCGGCGTCGAGGAGCGCCTTGATCGCATCGATCTCAACAATGGCGACCGGATTCGGCGCGGGGACTATACGCTGGTAGCCCTTGCCCGGGATTTCAACCGTATGGTTGCCCTTTGCGTCCTCGGCTTCGGCCTCTTCTTTCGTCATGAAGCGGCCTATGGTCTTCAGGGGCTGATAGAAGGCCTCGTCATAGGGATCCACCGTGACCTCGGTCATGATGGTCGAGACGCACTTATAAATGCCGCGGGACAGAAGTTCCGAGCGGAGTCCGTTCTGCAGGTCGTAGCCGATGTAGCCCTGGCTCATGGCCGAGCAGACCGAGAGCGGCGAAGGCGTATAGCCCTCGTGGTGCGCCGCAAACTCGGAGAGTGCGCCGTGAATCATGCCGACCTGGGGCGCGTTGGAGTGGGTCACGGCGACCTGCCAGCCCTCCTCGACAAAATCTGCGATAATCGGCGCGGTCTTGGCGACGGCCGCTTTTTGCTCCGGCAGGTTGGTGCCGAGATCCTTGTGGCCGAGAGAGAGAACCAGACGCTTTTTGGACATGAGAGACCTCCTAATTCAGCTGATATGCGTGAAAAATCATGATAAAATTATAAATTCAGAGGAACAAAAAAGCAACCGCGGGGGAGGGCGTGAGCGTATGGAAGGGAAGAAGAGACACATTCTGATGGTAAATTTGCCGTATGCGGGACACACGAACCCCTCGCTCGGCCTGGTGCGCTGCCTCGTCGCGGCGGGACACGAGGTGGACTATATCCAGGCGGAAGCGTTTCGGGAGCGGGTGGAGGCGAGCGGCGCGCGCTTTGTGCCCTACGACAAGCCGCCGCACAGCTTTGTTCCGGCGCTGAATGAAATCCAAAACTGGGGGGCGGCCTATCGCACGGTGCGGCGCATCGGCGCGAACTACGACTGCCTGATCTATGAACTTCTCTTTTTCCCGGGGAAGGCGCTCGCTGCAGAACTCGGCATTCCCTGTTATCGTCTGATTTCCACCTTTGCGCTGAACCGGCATTTACTCCGTGTGTTCGGAAAAACCGGCGGACCTTATTTGACGGCGCTGTTTCGTTCGGACTGGCTCTGTGCGCTGGTGAGCCGCCTCTTTCTCCCGAAGTTTTCGCTGCGGGAGAAAAACCTCGCAGAAGCCTTGGTGCGAGAAGCGCCGCCGCACAATTTTATTTACACGCTGCGGGACTTTCAGCCGGAGGAGGCGAGTTTTCCGGCGGCGCACTATCATTTTGTGGGGCTCACGGTCGAAGACAGGGCGGAAGAGGCCTTTTCCTTCGGAGAGAGCGGTAATCCGATCGTATACATTTCCTTCGGAACGCTGATGCATGCGGATAAGCGCTTCTGGAAGAAGCTAATCGGGGCTTTCGCGAACAAGCGAGTCGAAGTGATCTGCTCGGTCGGCAGCGAAAAGCTTGCGCGTTCTCTCGGGGACTTGCCGCCCAATGTGCGGGTGTTCTCAAAAGTGCCACAGCTCACACTGCTCTGCCGCGCCGCCCTTTTCGTGACGCACGGGGGGATGAACAGCGTAAATGAGGCGCTTTACTACGGCGTTCCTATGATTGTGCTACCCTTCGGTCTGGATCAGCCGCTTGTCGGGCAGGAGCTTGCGCAACATAAGCTCGGGCGGTTAATAGCGCCGCAGGAACTTACCTCCGCGCGGCTCTGGCGAACGGCAAAGGAGCTGCTACGAGATCCGGAAGCCCGGAAGGCGCGGCTTGCAATGAAGCGCAAAATGCAGGCGAGCGGCGGAAACCGGGAGGTGACAAGGCGCATTCTGGAGGATCTCGCCGCCCGGGATGCGAGAGGAGCTGCGGAATGAGCACAAGTTTTTGGGAAAGTAAGCGGCGCTGTATTGCGGATCTCCTCGCGGTCTTTTTCCTGCCGCTTGTCGCGAATCTTGCAGCCTCGCTTCTCCTAAAGCTGCTCCCGCTCGGCGAGACAGCGCTCCGCTTCAATGCGGCTTACCAGGGCTGCCTGTTCCTCGCGGCATTCGCTTGGTACCGGCAGGGCGGTAAAAGCGGCGTGCGGGAAGAGCGATCTTTTCCGTGGCGCGATTTTGCGGGAACACTCTGCCTCTATCTGCTTCTCATGCTGCTGCTCGACAGAAGCAGCTTTGCGATGTCAGACCGGCTGTACCGGAGTAGCGCAGGCGCGCTTCGAAACCTCGGCGGGCAAGCGGCGCGGGCTACGCTAGTTGTCTATGCGCTCTGCGGGGCGGTCGCCGAAGAACTTTTGTTTCGCGGCATTTCGGAGCGGGGACTTGCCGCCTTTTTTGGGCGGCCTTGGCAGCTTGCCTGCGGCAGTGCGTTTCTCTTCGCGCTTTACCACGGGAACTTGACCCAGGGGCTGCTTGCCTTTCCGCTGGGGCTTGCCTTTTCGCGGCTGAAAGCGCGCGGCGGACTCCGTGCCTCCGTCGCAGCGCACCTCTCGATTAACCTCCTCGCGCTGCGTCTCTAGGCTGGTAAAATAGGTGGAAAGCGGGTAAAATGAAACAATGCGTTCGTTGCAATCCAAATCAAAGGAGGAAAGCATGAAGCTATTGAGTATTGCGGTTCCCTGTTACAACAGCGCCGCATATATGGACCGCTGTATCCGCGCGCTGTTGCACGGCGGCGAAGAGGTCGAAATTTTAATTGTCGACGACGGCTCGCAAAAGGATAATACCGGCGAGATTGCGGACCGCTACGAGCGGGAGTATCCTACCATCTGCCGGGCAATTCACCAGGTGAACGGCGGCCACGGCGCTGCGGTCATGACCGGTCTTAAAAACGCGAGCGGTGTCTTTTTTAAGGTCGTGGATTCGGATGACTGGGTCGACCCCGAGAGCTATGATAAGATACTCGACACGCTCCGGGACTTCACGGCAAAGAACACGCAGCTGGATCTCCTGATCAGCAACTTTGTCTACGAGAAAGAGGGCGCCGCGCATAAGCGCGTCATGAACTACCGGAAGGTATTGCCGACAGAGAGGCTGATCGGCTGGGATGAAATCGGACACTTCCTGCCGGGACAGTATATCCTGATGCATTCGGTCATCTACCGCACGGCGCTCTTAAAGAGTTGCGGCCTGGAGCTCCCGGCGCACACCTTCTATGTGGACAATATCTTTGTCTATCAGCCGTTGCCCCATGTGAAGACGCTCTACTATCTCGATGTGAACTTTTACCGCTATTATATCGGCAGAGAGGATCAGTCGGTCAACGAGCAGGTCATGATAGGGCGCATCGACCAGCAGCTCCGCGTGACGAGACTCATGGTCGAGAGCTACGATCCCTACAAGATTCCGCAAAAGAAGCTGAGACGCTATATGATACTCTATCTGGAGATCATGATGACGATATGCTCGATTCTCGCAATCAAGTCAGAGCTCCCCGAGAACCTCGAGAAGAAGAAGGAAATCTGGCGCTACTTAAAGCAGCAGAATCCGCGGCTCTACTTCCGCATTCGCTTCGGCTTCCTCGGACAGAGCATGAATCTGCCGGGCAAGGGCGGCAGAAAAATCAGCATTGCGGGCTATAAAATCGCACAGAAGTTCTACGGTTTTAATTGAGACAAAAAGGCCCGGAAGCGCTTGGAGCGCTTCCGGGCTGTTTGTCTCTTTTTATTTCTTTCGAAGCTGCCGGTAGGCCTTGGCCGGATTTTTTTTGCGCCGGAACAGGGCATCGGCACCGGCCGGAATCAGGGCGGGGACTTCATAGCTGCCGTAGACGACCGCATTCACAAAGTAACCGAGCAGCAGGGCGCCGAACACATCGAGGACCGAGTGCTGCTTTAAGAAGACGGTCGAGAGACAAATCAGAAGCATCAGAATCAGAGAGGCGCGCCGCACAAGCGGGCGGTGCGCAAGCGAGCGGCTCCGCGTGACCGCGACATGGACCGCGAGCGCGTTAAAGACATGGATGCTCGGGAACACATTGGTCGGCGTATCGGTGGACTGAATCATCCGGACCAGAGACGCAAAGAAACCGTTTGCGGGATCCGCCGGGACGCGGAGATCCGTGCCGTTCGGGAAGACGGTGCAGATGAAGAGCGCGACAGTCATACCGAGCGACAAAAAGAGGCAGAGGTCTGCGGCCTCGTCCTTATCCGTCCGGCTGAAGTAGAGCAGCGCGGCAAAGATGTAGATGAACCAGAGCAGATAGGGAACAATGAAGACCGGCAGAAAGGGAATCAGCTCATCCAGGCGGGTGTGCATGACCAGATAGTTACCGGTAACTGTCGTCTCCAGATAATGGAACCAGAGGATATAGAAGACGGTATAGAGAAAAATGACAGAGAGAAGATGGTCTCGCGCGAGCATATGGGCGGGAGAATAATTCGCTTTGTTCTGATTCAAATCGGTCTCCTGTATGCAAGAAAGATGTCGGTTGCGATACCCTCTATTGTAACATGCGGCGCACAAAAGAGAAGAGAGAAAGTATCACAGCGATAGAAAAACAAAAAAGCCGCCTCAAAAGGCGGCTCTGTCGTAGCGGAAGGGAGATTCGAACTCTCGACACCACGGGTATGAACCGTGTGCTCTAGCCAACTGAGCTATTCCGCCACATGTCTTTGCGACTTTGTTAGTATACGGGAAGAATGCACGGGTGTCAATAGGAATTTATATATTTTCCAGCACCCTACTTTCTGTGTTATACTCAAAGCGCAAGGAACCGGGAATGAGGTATCTTATTGCGAAGGCCGGACACGGCGGAGAGCGAGGACGTTTCGATGCTGGTTTTTTTGGTAAATCCGAATGCGGGCGGCGAGCGCGGGTACCGCGTCTTTAAGAAACTCGAGCGGAGGCTGCTCCGCACCAAAACAGAATATCAGGTTTATGTGACCGGCGGCATCGGCGAGGCAAGGCAGCTTGCGGCAAAACTCACGGAAGTGCCGGACAACAAGGAACTCACCCTGGTCGCCGTGGGAGGCGACGGCATGTTGAACGAGGTGCTGGACGGCGCGCGGCTCTCGGAGCGGCTTCGCTTCGGCTTTATTCCGGTGGGGCGGGACTCCGACTTTGCGCGCGGGCTAAAACTCCCGGTGACGCCGCTCGGCTGTTTAAAGCGCATTCTTGCGCCGCGCGAGGAGCGGTCGCTTGACTACGGCGTGGTGGAGTTCGGCGGAAACGAGCCCCTGCATCACCGCTTTCTCGTGAGTTGCGGCGTCGGCTTCGACGCGGAGTGGCTGTCCGGGCTCTATGCGTTCGAACAGCGTCGCGGGCGGCATTCGCGGCTGCTCTGGCTCGGCACGCGGCGCAGAGAGGGCCTTCGCGCACTGCTTCGCGCGCGCTGTACCCGGGGCTATTTTGAGACGGACAGCGGACAGCGGGTCGAGTTCGGGCATCTTTTTTTGTTGAGCGCGCAGTTGCAGCCGACAGAGGCCGGCGGCATACGCCTCGCGAATCAGGTGCCGCTCTCGGACGGTCAGCTGACCGTCTCGGTGCTGAATACGCAGAGCCGCCTGCAGCAGGCAAGACTCCTGCTCCTGCCGCGGCGTCTGCAGCCGGAGGCCTATGCGGGCGTCCGGGTGTACCGCTGCCGGGAGTTTCATCTCTGTCTCGACGAAGCGCTGTCGTTTCACACGGACGGCGAGGGGCGCGGGAGCAGACAGGAGTTCACGGTGCGCTGTGTGCACCGGCAGATACGCTTTCTCTGTTGAGAGCGGGAGGAGAGGAAGATGAGAATCGGACAGGGCTATGACGTGCATCGCCTGGTGGAAGGGCGAAAGCTCATGCTGGGCGGCGTCGACATTCCGTACGAAAAGGGCTTGCTCGGGCACAGCGACGCCGACGTGCTCTTACATGCGATTTCGGATGCGCTGCTCGGCGCGGCGGCGCTCGGCGATATCGGCGCGCATTTTCCGGACAGCGATCCGGCGTACAGCGGCGCGGACAGTGCGGAACTTCTTCGCGCGGTCGGGAACTTGATTCGCGCGGCGGGCTATGAAATCGGAAACATTGACAGCACGGTGGTCTGCCAGGCGCCGAAGCTCGCGCCGCATATCGGCGCGATGCGCGCGCGGATTGCGGAGGTGCTTGCGCTCCCGATGGGGGCTGTGAGCGTCAAGGCGAGCAGCGAGGAGCACATGGGATTCACAGGCAGAGGAGAAGGCATTGCGGCGCACGCCGTGTGCCTGCTGACGGAGAGAACAAAATGAAAATTTACGATACGATGACGCGTTACAAAGAGGAGTTTCGGACCATTGAGCCGGGCAAGGTCAGAATGTATGTCTGCGGCCCGACGGTCTACAACCTGATTCACATCGGCAACGCGCGCCCGATGATCTTTTTTGACACGGTGCGGCGCTATCTTGAGTACAAGGGCTATGAGGTGAATTTTGTCTCGAACTTCACCGATGTGGACGACAAGATTATCAAGGCGGCCAATGAGGAGGGCGTGGACGCCTCCGTGATTTCCGAGCGCTACATTGTCGAGTGCAAGAAGGACATGGCGGGCATGAATGTGCGCCCGGCGAGCTATAACCCGCGTGCGACCGAAGAGATTCCGGGCATGATTGAGATGATTCAGAAATTGATTGACGGCGGTCACGCGTATGTCGCGGCGGATGGCACGGTCTACTACCGGGTCGAGAGTTTCCCGGACTACGGCAAGCTCTCCCACAAGAATGTCGAGGAGAACCAGGCGGGACTCCGCACCCTCAAGGTGCGCGGCGAGGAGGCCAAGGAGGATCCGAACGACTTTGTGCTCTGGAAGCCGAAGAAGGAAGGCGAGCCCTACTGGGAGTCGCCCTGGTGTGAGGGCCGCCCGGGCTGGCACATCGAGTGCTCGGTCATGAGTAAAAAGTACCTCGGCGAGACCATCGACATTCACGGCGGCGGCGAGGATCTGGTGTTCCCGCACCACGAGAACGAGATTGCGCAGTCCGAGGCCGTGAGCGGCAAGAAGTTTGTGCGCTACTGGATGCACAATGCTTTTCTGAACATCGACAACGTCAAGATGTCGAAGTCGCTCGGCAACTTCAAGACCGTGCGGCAGATCAGCGAGGAGTACGATCTCCAGGTACTCCGTTTCTTCATGCTCTCGGCGCACTACAGAAGTCCGCTGAACTTCTCGCGGGAGATGATGGACGGCGCGAAGGCGAGTCTGGACCGCATTCTGACCGCGATGGAGCATCTCAGAGACTGCCTTGCGGCAGCGAAGGCCGAGGCACTCACGGGCGCGGAGGAAGAGGAGCTCGCGGCCTTTGACGCGCTCCGTGAAAAATTCGAGGCCGCGATGGACGATGACTTCAACACCGCGGATGCAATCAGTGTGATTTTCGAGATGGTGAAGCGCGCCAATATCACGGTCACGGAAGAGAGCTCAAAGGCCTACATCACCCGCGTGAAAGAGCTTCTCGATAAGCTGCTCGACGTGCTGGGTCTTTTGTCCGAGCGGAAGGAAGAGAATCTGGATGCCCGTGTGGAGGCTCTGATTGCGGAGCGGCAGACGGCGCGGAAGGAGAAGAACTTTGCGCGCGCCGATGAAATTCGAAACGAGCTCACAGAGATGGGCATCCTCCTCGAGGACACCAAAGAGGGCGTCAAGTGGAAGAGAGCGTAAAGCAGGCGGCCCAGTATTCGCCGCTGGTGCTCGCCTATCTCGGCGACGCGGTCTACGAGCTCTATATCCGGGAGCGCATTCTGGACCGGGGGAATCAGCCGGTGAACCGCATGCACGGGCAGACCGTGCACTATGTGAAGGCAGAGACCCAGGCAAAGCTCGCGCGCTATCTGGAGCCCGGGCTCACCGGGGAAGAGAGCAGTGTCTTTCGCCGGGGACGGAATGCGCATGCGAATACCATGGCAAAAAATGCAAGCATGATTGACTACCGCTTTGCGACTGCGTTTGAGGCGCTGGTCGGCTACTGGCGGCTCAGCGGAAAGGAAGAGCGCTTCCGGGACCTGGTGGGAGCCGGGCTCGAAGCGCTGGAGCAGGAGGAGAGACAGGCGCATGAACGAAAACGCAATTGAAGGGCGAAATGCCGTTCTGGAGGCATTCCGCGCGGGCAAGACGGTCGATAAGCTCTATGTGCAGGAGGGCTTAAAAGACGGTCCGATTCTGAGCATCGTGCGGGAGGCAAAAAAGCAGGGGAGTCACATCCTCTATTCGGATAAGGAGAGCCTGAACCGCATGAGCGAGGACGGCAAGCACCAAGGTGTGATCGCAATGGTCGCAAGCTACAGCTATGCGGAACTCGGCGATATTCTCGCAAGCGCGCGGGAGAAGGGCGAAGATCCGTTTTTGATTCTGCTCGACGGCATCGAGGATCCTTATAATCTCGGCGCGATTATCCGGACCGCAAACCAGGTGGGAGCACACGGCGTAATCATCAACAAGAACCGCGCGGTCGGGCTGACC
Source organism: Stomatobaculum longum (assembly GCA_000242235.1). Taxonomy (GTDB): domain Bacteria; phylum Bacillota; class Clostridia; order Lachnospirales; family Lachnospiraceae; genus Moryella; species Moryella longum. The sequence goes on along the minus strand of JH590862.1, from coordinate 224,339 downwards.
GCGAGTGTTGCGAGAACCTCCGCGGGGGCGCTGAATTACACGCCGGTCGCGAAGGTCACGAATATGGCACGCACCATCGAGGAGCTGAAAAAGGAAGGGTTCTGGTTTGTCGCGGCCGATATGGACGGCGAAGAGATGTATAGTCTGAATCTGAAGGGGCCGCTGGGTTTGGTCATCGGCAACGAGGGTAAGGGTGTCTCGGAGCTTGTTCGGAAGAAGTGTGATTTTACGGCGCGGATTCCGATGCTCGGACAGATTGACTCGCTGAATGCGAGTGTCGCGGCCGGTGTGCTTGCCTATGAAGTGCTGCGGCAGCGCCGCAGCTGAGAAAAGAGGATAACAAGATGGAATTTGCGAGAAAGGATCAGCGCGCCGCGCAGGCAGCCTGGGCAAAGGCGGAACAGACGCTTGGTGGCGCGAGACAGGCTCTTATCGAGGCGCTGGTCGGGATGATACGGACCGGCGGAACCGGGAGTTTTAATATGATCAGCGACAAGGACCGTATTTTCTTTGCGGGCCTTATGCTGAGTGCTTCGCCGGTCGCGACGGTGGAGGAACTCGAGGCGGAAGCCGAAAAGGTCAGAGAAATGCGGAGGCGCCTGCAGGCGCCGAAGTGCAACGACTGTGAGGGCGCGCCGGATCTGACCGGTGACTTTCACATGGAGAGCTGGGCGGGGGACGAGCGGGAAGTGCGCGCATTAAAGTACATGATACTCTCGACGCTCCAGGAACTTTCCGGCGCAGTGCACCGCGCGCTCGAAAAAGAAGTCACGGATGCGCCAGTCAACGAGACATTTTACCGGACCCTGTTTACGCTCGGCGAGGACTTTGCCGAGGAGGATCTGCTCCAGATTGCCTACGGACTGGACGACTTGCGCGCGCAGGTTGCGGTCTACGGCAGCGAGGCGGATGCCGACAGTCGGAATTGAGAAATCAGAGGTTGTATGTATCAGAGACATTCGAAAGTGAACCATCTGCTGCACCGCGTGCAGGGGCGTTTTTTCCAGGCCGCGATGTGGGCGGAGATTGTGATTGCCGCCTTTATTTTTGCGGCGGTGATTTTTCAGGTGGTGAATTTGCGGATCCATCTGCCGAAGGATGCGCACAGTCAGTTTGTGGAATTCATTCAGATTGTGCTGGACATCCTGATGTGTCTTGAGCTCATCACGATGCTCTGCCGCCACGACATGGACTCCATTATAGAGGTCATGATTTTTGCGGTGACCAAGAACTTGCTGGTCTCGCACGAGAGCAGTGTCAATATGCTGCTCGGCGTGATTGCGCTCGCAATGCTCTTCGGCATACGGAAGTATCTGTTCCTGAGTGCCAATGAGGTCGAAGCGCACAAGCAGCATCTCGACTTTATTCAGCAGGACAGAGACGACTGAGGCAAAGCGTTATATCGGTACAGACAAAGAACCCCGGAGACCAGGCGGTCTCCGGGGTTCTTTGATGTTTCGTCTGCTTAGCCTTTCGCGGTTCCGGCAGTCCTCAGAGAGAGGCGGCACTTGCCGCGGCCTCTTCCGGATGCGCTTCGCTTCGCTGCTTTTTTTGCTTTGGTGCCGGGAGCTTGTCCCAGTGTAAGCTGGTACGCCGGAAGAGCGGCTCCAGCACGTAGAGGATGCAGGGGAGCATGAAGGCGACGATGAAAGCGGAAATCAGAGCGCCGCGCGCGAGCAGCATGCACACTTCTTTGATCAGGTACATCTTGGACACCACGGCGACACCGACCGTCGCGGCGAACATGCCGAGCGAACTCGTGATAATCGAGGCGTCACTCGTGGCACCCGCGAGAATCGCGGCCTCTTCGCGGCCCTTGCCGCTTCGCAATTCTTCCTGAAAACGGGAGGTCACGAGAATTGCATAGTCGACGGTTGCGCCGAGCTGAATCGCACTGATTAAAATCGGCGCGATAAAGGAGATGCTGCCGCCCATCCAGTAGACCAGCCCCTGGTTAATGTAGATGGCGAGCTCAATCGCTAAGATCAGGGCGGCCGGTACCGTGAAGGAGCGGAAGACGAACATGACAATCACGAAAATCGAGAGAATCGAGAGATAGTTCGTGGTGATATTGTCGCGGGTAAAGACCTCGCGCAGATCTTCGGTCATCGCGGCCTCGCCGGTCAGGTAGGCGTTCGGATCGTAGCGGTGCACAATCTCCTGAATGTCGGCCAGCTGCTCCTTGGTCTCATCGGTCGCGGGCTCAAAGTCCGAGGTCATCATGAGAAGCTGGTAGTCGTCGGAGAGAAAAATCTTCCGCACCCGCTCGGGGAGGAAAAAGTCCGGGATGCCGCTGCCGATCAGACTGTGGTAGGAGACCACATGGCTGATGCCGGGCACGGCCTTCAGTTCCTCCTCCATTTCTCCGAGCTTGCCGTTGTCCACGGTGCGGTCCAGAATCACGACATGCTCCGTCGCCGTTTGAAAGTCCTCTTTCAACTTCTCGTTCGAGCGGAGAGAGGGGAGACTCGAAGGCAGGGAGCGGGAAATCTGGTAGTAAATGTCGGTGTTTTTCTGCGAGTAATAGGCGGGCACGAGCGCAAAGAGGAAGAGGATAATCCAGAGGCGGCGGTGGCGGAGCAGCCAACGGTTAAAGCCCGTGAAATCCGGGAACAAGGATCTGTGCTTGTACTTCTCAATCGCGTCGTCAAAGACGAGGAAGAGGCAGGGCAGAACCACAATCACGCAGACAATGCCGATCACGACGCCCTTTGCCATGACAATGCCCATGTCACGGCCCATCGTAAAGCGCATCGCGCAGAGCGCGAGGAAGCCGGCTATCGTTGTGAGCGAACTGCCGGAGAGCGAGGTAAAGGCCGCTGTGATGGCATTTGCCATGGCCTCCCGCTTGTCCGCATTTTTTTCTTTTTCCTCCTCATAGCGGTGATAGAGGAAAATCGAGTAGTCGACGGTCACGCCGAGTTGCAGGATGGCCGCAATCGCCTTGGTGATATAGGAAATCTGGCCGAGGAAGATGTTGCTGCCCATATTGTAGAGGATGGCCATGCCGATATTTGCGAGCAGCAAAAAGGGCATGACATAGGACTCGAAGCTTAAGAGCAACACGGTCAGCATCAGAATGACGGCGATGACGGTGTAAATCGGCAGCTCCGAGATTACGAGTTCTTTGATGTCCTGCACCATTGCGGACATGCCCGCAACGAAGCACTTCTCGTTCGTGAGCTTCCGGATTTCGACAATCGCGTCCATGGTTTCATCCGCGGAGAGGGCGGTGTCGAACTGGACTATCATGAGAGTCGCATCGCCCGCGTAAAAGCTCTCGCGGAGTTTTGCCGGGAGCATGTCGGTCGGCACCTGGATGCCGAGGGTGCCGGAGAGCCAGAAGGCATTGCTGACATGCGGTACTTTCCGGATGCTCTCCAGCAGGTCATCGGTATAGGACGGCGGCATGCCCTCGACCACGACCATAGAGGTCGCAGCGGCCTGAAAGGGTTCCTCGAGGAGCTTTTCGCCCTGCACGGAGCGCACATCTTCCGGGAGATAGGAGAGGACATCGTAGTTTGTCCGGGTGCCGATGTAGCCGAGCAGCGCCGGAATTAAGAGTAAAGCGGCGACAAAGAGAACAAATTTCGGGTTCCCGGTGATGCGCCTTGCCAACTTGTGAATCATTGCAGTTCCTCCTGTTTCAGCGGTGCATCCAGCCGGTCAGGCCGTGCCAGATGTCCGCAAACATTTTCCGGATGCGCGAGAAGAGTCCGGTCTTCTTCTGTCCGGTCGCGCCCTTCACATGGCTGTCCGGCGCGACGGTCTTAATTTCCGCGCTCCGGAGCATGACAGAGACAGAGCTCACATCCGCATTCTCGGTCGAGGTCAGCGACTCGGGAGCTGCCGCGGCGTCGAGCGAGAAGAGCCGGGTTTTCTCGCCGGTATTTTCGTTCCACTTTTGATCGACTAAGTCGCGTATGCTGTCGGCCGCCTGCCGCATCGCGTCGGTGCTGTCGAGTGCTGTGGCGCTCTGTCGGAGAATCGAGGCGCTCGCGTCGAGCGAGAGGTCGGCGCTTCGGTGAAATGCGGCGCTGTTGCTCTTAACAATATCGCGCGAGGTGCGGAGCAGCGCCGTGAGGCTCTCGGTGTCCGCGCGCACGGTGTCGCTGAGAGCAGCGGCATCGCCGAGGGTTGCCTGCAGGGTGGGAAGATAGCCGTCTGTGGTCTGATAGACCCGGTTGAGCGCATCGATGCTCCGGCGGATGTCCGCGGAGAGTTTCTGTACATCTGCGGCCGCCAGACTTCCGGTCGCGCTGCTGCCGTAAAGGGCATCGTAGAGCGAGGAGAGGCGGAGCGCCTCGAGGTCGTTGCCGAGCGCATCGACCTTGCCGTAGACTTCGTTTGCGCCCGCGGCCGCCGCCTGCACCGTGTCACGCTGATTCCAGAGCGCAAGGGCATAGGCAATCTGATCGTTGTCATAGCCGAGTGAGGCGAGCTTTTGAACGGCAAAGTCCTGGAAGCTGCCCTGCGGATACTGCGGCGACGGCGTGAGTTCGGCGTCGGCGGTGTAGTCGATACCGCCGGCATTTGAGGCTGTGCCGAGGTTGGTGGCGCGAACCCGGATGCGATTGCTGCCGGTACCGCCTGCGTCGACAGGCTGCAGGCCGTGCGCCTGCATGTACTGCGCGTATCCCTGATAGAGGGCGCCCATCTGCTGCAAGGTGCCGCTGATTTTCTGATTTGCGCCGGTCTTTCCGGCCTCGCTGAGAGCGCGGAGTGTCCGGAGATCGTTTTTGATGTTGCGGCTGTCGCTGTCCAGATCGTCGCTCGCATCCTGAAAGCTCTCCATATTGTTTTGGAGAGCGCTCAGCGTGCTCTCGCTCTCCTTTAAATGTTGCTGCAGGGTGAGCAGACTTTCGTTGACCGCGGAGAGATTTTCATGCAACTCGCCGACGGTCTGATTTGCGGCGTTCAGATGGCCGCTCGCAGGGGCCAGTGCACTGCCGAGGTTGTCCATGTTGCCGAGGAAGTTGTCGAGGTTTCCGTAGAACTCGCTCTCGCGGCTCTGCACGTTTTTTCGGACCTGATTCAGGCCGTCGAGACCGCTCGCCGCCTGATTTAACTTGCCCTGCATGCCCTCGGCTGCGTCAAACAGCCGGTCGCCCGCGGCATTCAGACTATCCCAGGACTTTTGAATGTCCTGCTTGTCCTCCTGCAATTTTTTTAGGTCGCCGAGACGACCGGAGGCATTGACCGGGCCGAGCAGGAAGGTGAAGCCGTCAAACTTGAAGTCCTCTGCGCCGACCGAGAGGACATATTCCTGCGACTCGCCCGGCAGCCAGACGAAGAGGGCCGTCTTCAGATTGCCGACGGTCTGTATCTGTGCGTCCGGCGCCGTGAGCGAGAGAATGTCATTCTGATTGAAGACAGCCGCAGCGGTCAGAAACCAGTTGTTTTTCTGATACTCGCTGCTCGCCGGATTCGGAACGGCGCGAATATGCATTTCGACTACGCCTTTTTCGCCGGCGAGTTTTGCGGCGTCGGTCGGCACACCGTTCAGCAGATATTGAATCGAAATTTGAAAGGGCAGGGTCTCAAACGGTGCGCGTGTCTTTCCCTCGAAATAGAAGTGTGAAGGCGCGCTCTTGCCGAGCGGGAAGCGGACGGTGTCGCCGTTGATTTCGGGTTTCACGCCGTTCGTCAGGTTTTCGACGCTGTCATAGGTTCCGTGATCCACAATCTCGGTCGCGCCGTTCAGTGCATAACTTTTCACAACGGCGGCATCGGTCGGGTTGCCGTAGCTGTCGAGAGTCACATAATAGGCCTCGTCGACAGTCGGGTGCACGCCGCTCGTGACTTCGGCCTGCACTGCGACGGGGAGATTGAGCGCAAGACTTGCGCCGAGAATGAGGGCTGCGAACTGTCTGCCGCTGTGGCGGAGCGGTTTTCTCCGCGCTGTTCTGTTGCTGTTCATACTGCAAGACTCCTTTGTTCCTTTTGTGTTGCTCTATACATAACAGCCGGTATTTGCACCGGTAATGGACGATTGGCATTTAATAGACTTGTGTCTATTAAAATCACAAGCATTATTATAGCGAGAGGAAAGTGCGTTGACAAGAGAAAATCAAAAATAATTCAGACGCAAGCGGCAATGTTTCGCGAAAAAGTGTGCTATGATAGAAAAGTTATTTAGCCCCAAGAAAGGTGTTTGTTGAAATAATGAAGATTATTGTGGTAGGTAACGGCAAGATAGGCGAACTTCTCGTGCAGCAGCTCTCGCGGGAAGGGCATGAAGTGGTGGTCGTGGATAGCAATCCGGCACGGCTTGAATTTATGCAGGAGAAGCTGGATGTCGCGGTTGTACCGGGCAACGGTGCCTCGATTGAGATTCTCCGGGAGGCGGGCGCAGACAGCGCCGACCTTTTGATTGCGGTGACCAACAGCGACGAGGTGAATCTTCTGACTGCGCTGGTTGCGGAGAAACTCGGCTGCAACTATACAGTGGCGCGCGTCCGCAGCCCCGAATACGACCGGGAGATGAACCTCTTAAAGACCAGCTTCGGCATCAATGTCTCGATCAATCCGGAGAAGACCTGCGCGAAGGAAATTTTTCGTCTGCTCCAGTTTCCAACCTTCCTCACGCGGAACTCGTTTGCGGGCGGCCGCGCGGAGATGGTCGAGCTCATTGTCCCGGAGGAGGGAAAACTCACCGGGCGGAAGCTCTCGGAGCTCACAAACGTTCTCGATAAAAAGGCATTGATTTGTACGATTGAACGAAACGGCGAGGTGCTGGTTCCCTCGGGTTCCACCGAGCTCCACGCCGGCGATAAGCTGGGGCTTGCGGCCGCGACCGCGGATCTGCCTGCGCTCCTGCACCGCTTCGGCATCCGGACGCTTGATGTGAAGAATGTGATGATCATCGGCGGCAGCGCAATCGCCCGCTACCTCGCGACCGATTTGTTGCGCTCGGGTTTGCATGTGACGATTTTGGAGATGGATCTCAAAAAGTGCGAGGTACTTGAGGACCTGTTGCCGGGCGCCGCCATCATCCACGGCGACGGCTCGCTCCAGCATGTGCTCGCGGAAGAGGGCATTGCGAATATGGACGCGGTGGTTCCGCTGACCGGCATCGATGAGGAAAACATCATGATTTCCCTTTATGCCCACTCGATCGGCACGAAGAAGACCATCACAAAGGTGAACCGGACGGAGTATGTGAATCTCTTCGGGCAGGAGCACCTCGGCGCAGTTGTGAGCCCGAAGGTGCTGACCGCCAATGAAATTACGCGCTATGCCCGCGCGGCGAGCCAGACGCGCGAAGGCTCGGTCGAGACGCTGCACACACTCGGCGGCGGTTCCATTGAGTCGCTCGGCTTCACCGTGCCTGAGGATGCGCCTTTCGTGAATAAGCCGATCATGGAGCTCCCGCTGCAGCCGTCGATTCTGATCGCGAGCATTGTCAGAAACCAGCGGGTCATTATCCCGGGCGGCCAGGACTGCCTGATGCGCGGTGACTCGATTGTGGTGATTGCGAGAGCGAGCCAGATGGTTTCCAATCTGACGGACATCTTCCGGAATCGCGGAGGCGAAGCATGAATTATCGTCTGATCGGAAAGTACACGGGAAACATCCTCCTCGTGGAGGGGATTTTCCTGCTGCCGGCGATTGCGGTGGCGATGGCATACCGCGAGCCGCAGAGTGCACGGGCCATTGCGATTGCGGCGCTGATTACGCTGTTGCCCGGTATACTGCTCTCCTGTATCCGGGTGCACCGCTCCATTTCGATGAGCGAGGGCTTTGTGGTCTGCGCGCTCGGCTGGATTGTGCTCTCGCTCTTCGGCGCCCTGCCTTTTTATATCAGCGGAGAGATTCCGCGCTACATTGACTGCTGGTTTGAGACAGTGTCCGGTTTCACGACGACGGGTTCGAGTATCCTCACGAATGTCGAGGCCGTGTCGCACGGTCTGCTCTACTGGCGAAGTTTTACGCACTGGATCGGCGGCATGGGTGTGCTGGTCTTCCTGCTCGCGATTCTGCCGCTCGCAAAGGGCGACGGCGGCCCCCTGCAGCTCATGAAGGCAGAGAGTCCGGGTCCCTCGGTCGGCAAGCTGGTGCCCAAGATTTCGACGACCGCAAAGATTACCTACATCATCTACTTTGCGATGACCGTCCTGATGGTGATTATTCTGCTCTTCGAGGGCATGCCGCTTTTTGATGCCGTCATGAACACCTTCGGCACAGCGGGCACGGGTGGCTTTGCGATTAAGAACAATTCTATCGCGGCCTATCCGAGCCAGCTTGTGCATATGACAATCGGTGTCTTCATGGCACTCTTCGGTGTCAACTTCTCGGTCTACTATCTGATGCTGACCCGGAAGTGGAAGGATGTGCTCCACAACGAGGAGTTCCGCTGGTACTGGATTATCATGCTCGGTGCCTCGCTGCTCATTGCAATCAATGTGTTCCGCGGGTTTTATCCGGGCGATTTCGGGCAGGCCTTCCGTGACAGCTTCTTCTCGGTCTCCTCGGTCATGACGACGACCGGCTACTGCACGGCGGACTTTGACAAGTGGCCTGAATTCTCGCGCTACATGCTGCTGCTCGTCATGTGTATCGGCGCTTCGGCGGGTTCGACCGGCGGCGGCCTCAAGGTGTCGCGTGTGTTGCTGCTCTTTAAACATCTGAGACTGCAGATGTGTCAGATGATTCACCCGCGCCGCGTGCGCTCGGTGCGCATGGACAAGCGCCGCGTGGACAATAGCGTGATGTTCGGGACGACGGCCTATCTCGCGGCCTATCTCTGCATTCTGATTGTCTCGCTGGTTCTGGTGTCTCTGGACGGCAAGGGCTTCGAGACAACTTTTTCGGCGGTCATCTGTACCTTTAACAACATAGGCCCCGGCCTCGGCATGGTCGGACCGACCGGAAATTTCAGCGCCTTCTCGGATTTTTCGAAGTTTGTGCTCTCGGTGGACATGTTGTTCGGCCGCCTCGAGATTTTCCCGCTCCTCTTCCTGCTCTCGCCGGAAGTCTGGATGACCAGGCGGCTCAGCACGCCCATCGTCAGCGATTGAGAAGGACTTGAGACTAGGGGAAAAATATGGTATACAAAAAGAACACGGTGATTCACATAGTATAGAAGGTACGGGGAGGAACGGTATGAAGAAGACGGCAAAGGCAGTCTGCGCGCTGCTCTCGGCAGCACTCTTGCTGGCAGGTTGCGGCAGCAGTGCGAAGACGGAGACAAAGGCTGCGGCGGAGAGCACGACAACAGCGGACGGCTCGACCCAGACAGTGGTTCCGAAGGAGAAGTTAAAAATCGGCATGCTGTTAATCGGCGACGAGAACGAGGGTTACAGCGCAAGCCACATCAACGGACTCAAGGAAGCGGCAAAGACGCTGGGTCTCAGCGAGGATCAGCTGATTCTGAAGACCAACATCCGCGAGGACGAGTCTTCGCTCGATGCGACCGAGGATCTCGCAAACCAGGGCTGTCAGCTGATTTTCGGCACGAGCTTCGGCTATGAGAGCTATATGCTGGAGGTCGCAAAGGACCACCCGGAGATTACTTTCTGCCACGCGAGCGGCAACCAGGCGGCCGGTGCCAGTCTCAGCAACTTCCACAACTACTTCGACGATATCTTCGAGGCGCGCTATGTGAGCGGCGTCGCGGCGGGCTTAAAGCTGAAGCAGATGATCGACGAGGGCAAGATCAAGGCCGATCAGGCGCGTCTCGGCTATGTCGGCGCGTATCCTTACGCGGAGGTAATCTCCGGCTATACGGCTTTCTACCTCGGCGCGAAGTCGGTGGTCCCGGAGACCACGATGAAGGTGCTCTACACGAACAGCTGGGGTGACCCGGCGGTCGAGGCGGAGACCGCGAAGCAACTCATTTCCGACGGCTGTGTGCTCTTGAGCCAGCATGCGGACACGACCGGTGCGCCGACGGCGGCAGAGGAGGAGAAGGTTCCCTGCGTCGGCTATAACATCGATATGACCGGTGTCGCACCGGATTCGGCAATCACTTCGCCGACCAACAACTGGGAAGTCTACTACGAGTACGCGATTCAGAGCGTGCTTTCCGGTGAGCCGATTGCAACGGATTGGTCGGAGGGCTTTGCGCAGGATGCTGTGCGTCTCACGAAGCTCGGCACGGCGGCTGCACCGGGCACCGAGGAGAAACTGAAGGAAGTGGAGCAGAAGATTAAGGACGGCGCCCTGCATGTCTTCGATACCAAGACCTTCACGGTGAACGGCAAGGAAGTCACGAGCTATGCGCCGAACGGCCAGGAGCTGGTCTCGGACGGCTACTTCCACGAGTCGGAGTACCGCTCTTCTCCGAGCTTTGACTTGATTGTCGATGGCATCGAGGCGACCGCAAACTAATTCAGGAAAGACCCACAAAAAGCCCCCTGCGACGGCAGGAGGCTTTTTGATTCAAAGCCAGCGGCTTTTAGGAGGAAACTGTGGCAGAAAACGCAATTGAGTTTTGCGAGATTACCAAGCGCTTCGGCGAAGTCACGGCGAGCGACCGCGTGAGTTTTTCGCTGAAGAAGGGAGAGATATTGGCGCTCCTCGGGGAGAACGGGAGCGGCAAGACGACGCTCATGAATATGCTCTCCGGCATCTATTTTCCGGACGGCGGACAGATTAAAGTAAACGGCGAAGTTGTGAGCATTCAGTCTCCGAAGGATGCGTTCCGGCTCGGCATCGGCATGATACACCAGCACTTCAAGCTGATTCCGGTGTTCAGCGCGGCCGAGAATATCATCCTCGGCGAGCAGGGCGGCAAGTACGATTTGCGGGCGGCGGAGCAGAAGCTCTCGGAGCTCGCAGAGCGCTACGGGTTCCGCTTGAATCCGAAGCAGAAAGTCTACGAGCTCTCGGTCTCCGAGAAGCAGACCGTCGAGATCATGAAGGTCCTGTACCGCGGCGCGGATATCCTGATTCTCGATGAGCCGACCGCCGTGCTGACCCCGCAGGAGACCGAGCGTCTCTTTGCGATTCTCCGGAAGATGCGGGAGGACGGCAAGTCGATTCTGATCATCACGCACAAGCTGACGGAGGTACTTGCGCTTTCGGACCGCGTCGCGGTGCTCCGGAAGGGACAGTATATCGGCGCGGTCGAGACCGCAAAGGCGGATGTGACCCTTCTCACCGAGATGATGGTCGGCGAGAAGGTGAAGCTCGGCATTGACCGCGCGGCGCCCTTAAACGGTCCGAGACGGCTGCGCCTCGAAAATGTCACCTGTGTGAACGCGGAGGGCGTCCCAGTGCTCTCGAATCTGAGCCTCACGCTGCAGGGCGGAGAGATTCTGGGCATTGCCGGCATCGCCGGAAACGGCCAGCGGGAGCTCCTCGAGGCCATTGCGGGTCTGGTGCCTTACAGCGGAGAAATCTGTTACGGGGAGGACGACGGGAGCGAGAAGAATTTAAAGGGCATGACACCGGCGGCCATCGAAGCGCTCGGCGTGCGCCTCGCCTTTGTGCCGGAGGACAGACTGGGCATGGGTCTGGTCGGCAGCATGGATCTGACGGACAATGTGATGCTCCGCTCCTACCGGAGCGGCGCGAGCTTTGTGACCGACCGGAAGAAGCCGAAGGAGCAGGCGGAGCAGATTGTCGAAGAGCTCTCGGTCGCGACGCCCGGCACGGCGACCCCGATCGGACGGCTCTCGGGCGGCAATGTGCAAAAGGTGCTGGTGGGGCGTGAGATACTCGGAAGCCCCAAGGTCGTGATGGCGGCCTACCCGGTGCGCGGTCTCGACATTCATTCCTCCTACATGATTTATCAGCTCCTGAACGAGCAGAAAAAGAAGGGTAGCGCCGTGATTTGCGTCGGCGAGGATTTGGATGTGCTCCTTGAGCTCTGCGACCGCATCCTCGTGCTGCAGGGCGGCAAGAGCGCCGGGATTCTGGATGCGCGCACGGCGAGCAAGGAAGAACTGGGAAGAAGAATGATGGGCGGAGAGGAGAGCGAGGTATGAGACAGAGTCGGGAACCACTGTTTCAAATGCATAAGCGCGGCTATATCTCTTTCGGGAAACTTGCGCTGATTCATCTGATTGCGTTGCTGCTCGCGCTCGTGACCTGCGCGGCAGTCATTGTGCTCGTGACCGGGGTGAACCCGCTCGGCGTCTATGAGGCACTGGTCACCGGTGCGGTCGGAAACCCGCGGCGCCTCTGGGTCACGATACGGGAGAGCGGTATTCTCCTCTTAATCGCGGTCGGACTCACGCCGGCCTTCCGCATGCGCTTCTGGAACATCGGCGCGGAGGGACAGATCTTGGTCGGCGGCATTGCGAGCGCCGGACTTATGATACTTCTCGGCGGAAAGCTGCCGAACGCGCTGCTCCTTCTTTTGATGCTTGTCTGCAGCATGCTCTTCGGCATGGTCTGGGGCCTCGTTCCCGCCTACTGCAAGGCGCGCTATCACACGAACGAGACCTTGTTCACGCTCATGATGAACTATGTCGCCTTGCAGCTGGTGACCTTTGCCATCTGCTTCTGGGAGAATCCGAAGGGCTCGAACAGCATCGGCACGATTAACCAGGCGACGCGCGCGGGTTGGTTTCCGCGCATCGGCGGCACGGGGTTTGCGGGCAGCCAGTATATCTTCGGCCTCATCATCATCCTCCTCGTGACAGTGCTCATGCACCTCTATCTGACACGCACCAAGCAGGGCTTTGAGATCTCGGTGGTCGGCGCGAGCCAAAACACGGCGCGCTATGCGGGCATTTCGGTGCAGCGCGTCATGCTCCGGACCATGGCCATTTCCGGCGCAATCTGCGGTCTCGCGGGCGCGGTGATTGTGGGCGGCGCAGGGCACACCCTCTCAATCAGCACGGCAAACGGGCGCGGCTTCACAGCGATTCTGGTCGCGTGGATGGCGAATTTCAATCCGCTCTTCATGGCGCTGACCGCGATTCTGCTCTGCTTCATGCAGCAGGGAGCCATTCAGATTGCGACGCAGTTTAAGTTAAACCAGAACTTTTCGGACATCATCACGGGAATTGTGCTCTTTTTCCTGATCGGCTGTGAGTTCTTTGTCCGCTACCGACTGACCCTTCGAAAGAGAGGAGCGACGAAATGAATCTGCTTTCCACCTTTTTGCAGCGCGCCATCCTGCAGGGCGTCCCGATTCTCTACGGCGCGAACGGGGAAATTCTGACCGAGAAGGCGGGCAATTTAAACCTCGGGATTCCCGGCATCATGTATATGGGCGGTGTCTCGGGGCTCATTGCGGCCTTTTTCTATGAGAGAGAGGCGGGTGACCGCGCGTCGGGGCTTGTCGGACTGCTGGTTTCTCTCTGTGCGGCACTGCTGGTCTCGATGCTCGCGGGTCTTTTGTACAGCTTTCTGACGGTCACGCTTCGCGCGAACCAGAATGTCGTGGGTCTCTCGCTGACCACCTTCGGCGTCGGCTTCGGCAATTTCTTCGGCGGCTCGCTCTCGCAGCTCGCGGGCGGCGTGGGACAGATTTCCACGAAGCTCACGGCAGCGGCGTACCGGCAGAGTCTGCCCGGACTTTCGGGGCTGCCGTTTGTCGGCAAGGCCTTCTTTTCCTTCGGCTTTTTGACCTACCTCTCGATTGCGCTGTCGCTCTGCCTCGCCTTCCTGTTGACAGGCACCCGGAAGGGTCTTGAGATCCGGGCAGTCGGTGAGGATCCGGCCGCGGCGGATGCTGCCGGGGTCGATGTGAACCGCGTGAAATATGTCTCGACCGTGGTCGGGGCTGCGCTCGCCGGACTCGGCGGTCTCTGCTTTGTGATGGAATATCTCGGCGGCACCTGGGCGAACGACGGCTTCGGCGACCGCGGCTGGCTCGCCGTCGCCCTGGTCATTCTCTCGGTCTGGAATGCGAGAAAGGCAATCTGGGGCTCCTTCCTCTTCGGCGGTCTCTATATTCTGTATCTCTACATTCCGGGCCTGAACCGTTCGGCACAGGAGCTCTTTAAGATGCTTCCCTATCTCGCAACCATCCTGGTTCTGATTCAGACGGGTCGCAGAAACCGGCCGGAAGATCAGCCGCCGGCAAGTCTCGGGCTCTCTTACTTCCGGGAGGAGCGCTGAGTCATGGGCATTCGAATCAAGGTTCTGCTCGCCGAGATCCTGCTTCTCGGCCTGCAGACCCTCCTCTACTTCGGCGTCGAGACCTTTGAGGGAAAGCCGCACAATGTGGCAAAAAAAATAGACGGACACATACCGTTCGTGCCCGCCTTTGTCTATATCTATGTGCTCTGGTTTCCGTTAATCCTTCTGTTTCCGCTTGCTCTTTTTCGGGCGGACTCGATGGCCTATGCGTGCTACCAGACGGCAATTCTTTTGGACATCGCGCTGAGCCTCATTTGCTACCTCGTCTACCCGACGAGTTTTGCGCGCCCCAAGGCACCGGATACCGTTTCCGGCAGGGCCATGAAGCTCGTGTTCCGCGGAAGCTATAAGGGCTTAAACTGCGCGCCGAGCATGCACTGCTCGATGTGCTATCTCGTGTTGCACTTTGTCGGCGCAACGCCCGGTCTGCCGTCCGCCGTCGCGGCAATCGCGGCGCCGGTCGCGCTCGGCATTGTGGTTTCGACTCTCTTTACGAAGCAGCATGTCGTGATTGACGCCCTGACGGCGCTTCCGCTTGCAGCAGTCTGTATCCTAATCGGCAACCGCCTGCCGTTTACGGCGCTTCTTCACTGGATTCTGGGCGCTTAAGTTTGTCCGCAAAGGGGCGGTTTTTTGGCGCCGCCTCCGTCAGTGCGGGGGCAGAGAGCCCCTCGCCGTGGGCACGGAGCATCTCTTCGCGGAGCTCGCTCGCCGAGAGCAGGAGAGCGCCCTGGCTACGAACAATGATCTGTTCGAGACCGTCCGAAGTTGCGACGGTCACGCTGTCGGTCGCCGCGTGGCGCCCTGAAAAGCTCTCGATATAGCTGTCCGCGGTCTGAGCGGTCTTGGTGTAGACGACAAAGAGATTGTGCCAGGAATAGCGCTCTTCCTTGTGGTCCTTCCGCCGATAGGCGTCGAAGACCACAATCAGGGTGACACCGGTAAAGCCCTGGTAGTCGGAGAGCAGGTCGAGGAGCGCAAGCCGCGCGCTGTCGATGTTTTCTTCCGCGAGGGCGCGGAGCTCGGGGAACGCAAAAATAATATTGTAGCCGTCTACCAGGAGAAACTGCTTCCTTGGCACGGCGGTGCGGAGCGCGCGATAAGCGCGCTCTTTTGCTGCCTCGCTTGCCGCCCGGCGTTTCACCTCCGGGCGCTTCTTGTCTTCGCGGCGATTCCGGTAAAAAGTGCGTTCCAAAATCGCATCGATTTCTTCCAAAGAGAGCGGGGCGCTCTCTTTTTTGGTGCGGACGAGGGCGTCTTCGCCGTTTTCTGCCTCGGCGGCGTTCCGGTCGCGCCGGTAGGGGAGATGCATGTAGCGGGGCGCTTCCTCATAGGAAACCGTCTCGCTGCTCCCGTGGCGGCAGAAGACCGAGTCGGCCGGAAAGGCGAGATCGGCTGCGGGATCGTAGCCCCGTGCGGCAATCACGGCCTCGCTGTCCCGGCAGGGGAAAAAGCCCGCAAAGGAGAGGGAGAGCGAAGCCTCGCCCTTGGTATAGCGGCGGAGTTCGGCGGCATAGTTTTGCATGGCGGCGATGGCCGCCTGTCCGTGCACTTCGGCGCGCTCCGCGCTCCCGGCCTCGCCGAGCGCGAAGGAGGCGCCCATGCGCTCAAGGTCATGGAGGGCGCGACCGAGCGAGGCGGCCGGAAGCTGCAGCGAAAAGTCATAGCAGGGTTCCAATACCTTGGGCGCGGCGGCATAGAGCCCCGCGCGGAGCGCGCGTACGGTCGCCTGCCGGAAGTCGCCGCCCTCGGTGTGCTTCTCGTGGGCGCGCCCCGCAATCAGGGTGATTTTAATATCCGTGAGCGGCGCGCCGAGCAAGATGCCCGGTATCTCCTCTTCCTCGAGTGTGCGGAGTACCTGCTGCTGGTACTGGACGGGGAGTTGTTCCGGCGTGAGCGCACTCTCTGTCTGCAGACCGCTGCCCGGCGCAAGCGGTTCCAGCAGGAGATGCACTTCCGCATAGTGACGGAGCGGTTCAAAGTGTCCGGCGCCCTCAGCGGTTTTCGTGACGGTCTCGCGGTAGCTGACGCCCGCCGACTCGAACTCGACCGCGAGCGAAAAGCGGCGCAAGAGAAGTTCCTTCAGGATTTCCACCTGCATCTCGCCCATCAGGGACGCCTGCAGTTCGCTGTCAGCGCTGTCAAAGCGGAAGCGGAGACTTGGCTCCTCTTCTTCGAGAGAACGAAAGCGCGGCAGCCACTCGCTCCACTGTGCGCCCGCAGGTAAAATCAGGCGATAGCGGAGCACAGGGGTCAGAACAGGCAACGTGTGTTCGCTGTGATCGGCGCCGAGCCCCATGCCGGCCCGGCTCTCCGCGAGACCGGTCACCGCGACGATACTGCCGGCGGGCGCCTCCTTGAGGAGCGAATAGGAGCGCCCCGAGTAGAGGCGGAGTTGCTCGGCTTTTTCATCGAGCGGCGGGAGCGGCATTTTGGAACTGAGCGTTCCGCCCGTGACCTTTAAAAAGGTGAGGCGCGCCCCCTTCTCATCCGCGGCGATTTTAAAGACGCGCGCCGAGAAGTCTGCCGGATAGGCGGGGGGTACGAATAGCGCTGAGATGCCGTCCAGCAGTTCTTTCACACCCTGCTGACGCAGGGCGGCGCCGAAGAAGCACGGGGAAAAGCGGCGCGCCCGAAGGAGCGCCGCCATTTCCCCGTCGGACGGGCAGCTGCCGTCCTCGAGATAGCGGTTTAAGAAGCGCTCGTCGAGGAGCGAGAGCTCCTCGGCGAGTTCCGGCGAAGCGGCCGGACGGGAAAAATCGATGAAGTCGCCGCCGAGTCGCGCGCGAAGAGCGGCAAGCAAGGTCTCTTTCGACGCGCAGGGCCGGTCGGTCTTATTGAAGAAGACGACACAGGGGACCCGGTAGCGCCGAAGCAGCTGCCAGAGCGTCACCGTGTGACTCTGCACGCCCTCGGCCGCGCTGATCACGAGGATCGCGAGATCCAGAACCTGAAGAACGCGCTCGGCTTCCGGCGAGAAGTCAACGTGCCCCGGCGTGTCAAGCAGGGTCACGGCGAGGTCGCCGGTCTCGAAATAGGCCTGTTTGGAGAAAATCGTGATGCCGCGCCGCTGTTCCGCGGGATCGGTGTCGAGGAAGGCAGAGCCGTAGTCGACGCGTCCCGGCGCGCGGAGTGCACCCGCCGCGACGAGCAGGGCCTCCGAGAGCGTCGTCTTGCCGGCATCGACATGGGCCAGAATGCCGAGCGTCAGGCGGCGCATCAGTTTTCGACGAGATGGAAGGCAAATCCGCCGATTTCACCCTCCAGATAGAGGAAGGTGCTGCGGCCGAGGCTGTCCACCTTGCGCGTGGACTCGTCAAAGCGAACGCCGCGCTTTGCGAGGTAGTATTCGGCGCGGTCCACATTGTCCGTGCCGATCGCAACATGGCCGAGAGAGCCCTTGCCCTGGTACTTCATGACTTCGACGGCGGTGCCGGAGAAGAAGGAGACCGGGGTTTCGATGCAGTCGAGGTCAAAGATCGAGGCAATCAGCGAGGCATTCTGTTTTGCTTCCGCGTCGTCCTTCGAGTTGATGCCGACATGCTTGATCTTAAAGTTCAGCATGGTGCGGACAGCCGCGCGGGTGCGCGCCGTGACGGTCTCAAAGGCGTGCGCACGGATATCCTCTTTTTTGGCGAGCCAGGTGCCGCCGCAGGCAAAGACCTGCTTTAGGGCAAAGTAGCGCTGCAGATTTTCAAGCGTCACGCCGCCGGTCGGCATAAAGCGGAGATTCCGATACGGCGCCGAGAGCGCTTTTAACATCGCAGGGCCGCCGTTCTGCTCGGCGGGGAAAAATTTGACGGCGTCGAGGCCGAGCGACATGGCCTGTTCCATCTCGCCGGGGGTCGCCGTGCCCGGACACATGGCAACGCCCTTTTCCCGCACATAGGCGACAAGCGCCGGCTGAAAGCCCGGGCTCACGATGAATTTTGCACCCGCCGCAATCGCGGCATCTGCCTGCGTC
The DNA here is from genome assembly GCA_000242235.1 of Stomatobaculum longum. Classification (GTDB taxonomy): domain Bacteria; phylum Bacillota; class Clostridia; order Lachnospirales; family Lachnospiraceae; genus Moryella; species Moryella longum. Next base: position 206,335 of record JH590862.1, on the reverse strand, counting down.
TTGGTGACGACGGTGCCGGCGCCGACTGTCATGTCGGGCATCTCGCGGGTCAGCGTGCGGAGGGCCTCTGCGGCAGCCTCGGTTCGGAAGGTAATCTCGATTGCGGAGACACCGCCCTTCTTGAGGGCCTCGGCGAGCGGCAGCGCGTCGTTCGCGTCCTCGATTGCGACAACCGGAACAATTCCGATGCGGTACAGTTCTTTGATACAAGCGTCCATTTTGCTATCCTCCCAGCGTTTTTCTGTATCATTTGCACTGAAATCAGTGTAGCATAAGTTAAGAGCATAGAAAAGTTTTCAAAAATGCGTTAAGATAGCGTTACATGTCTGAGACAGGGAGGAAACGCGATGAAGGTAGTCATTCTTGCAGGCGGCTTCGGCACCAGAATTACGGAGGAGAGTTATCTTCGGCCCAAGCCTATGATCGAGATTGGCGGGCAGCCGATACTCTGGCACATCATGAAATACTATTCCTCCTACGGCTTTCACGACTTTGTGATCTGCCTCGGCTACAAACAGTATGTGGTCAAGGAATATTTTGCGGATTATTTTCTGCACACCTCGGATGTGACCTTCGATCTCTCGAACAACAGCATGGAGGTGCTGCAGCGGCATGCGGAGCCCTGGAAGGTGACGCTGATCGACACGGGTCTCCACACGATGACGGGCGGCAGAGTGAAGCGCATTCGCGACTATGTGGGAGACGAGCCCTTCCTCCTGACCTACGGTGACGGGGTCTCGGATGTGGATCTCAATGCGCTGCTCGCGTTCCATCGGGAGAAACAGCGAATCGCGACCATCACGATGGTGAATATCGGGCAGGCAAAGGGCGTGCTGGATGTCGGTGACAACGGGGAAATCCGCTCCTTCCGCGAGAAGGACGACAGCGACGGCGCGGTGATCAATGGCGGCTTCATGGTCTGTGAGCCGGGTATTTTCGATTATATTGCGGGCGATGACACCGTGCTCGAGCAGGAACCCTTCCGAAACCTGTGCCGCGACCGGGAGCTCGTGGGCTATTACCACAGGGGCTTCTGGCAGTGCATGGACACGCAGCGCGAAAAGAAAAAGTTAGAAGAGCTCTGGGAGAGCGGCAACGCGCCCTGGAAGCGATGGTGAGGAGAAATTTGCATGTTTGAAGATAAGACGGAACAGGAGGCGCGACAGGAAATTCTCGCGCTCGTAGAAGAATATGCGGAGCGTTTCCGCGAAAAGAAGAGGGACTTTCACCCGGGCGACCGCATTTCCTATGCGTCCCGTGTCTACGACCACAAGGAGATGGTCAACGCGGCCGATGCGGTCCTCGAATTCTGGCTAACCTCGGGGCGCTACACGGATCTCTTTGAGAAGAAACTCGGCGCCTATCTCGGCGTCCCCTTTGTGTCGCTCGTGAACTCGGGCTCGAGTGCGAACCTGCTCGCCTTCATGGCGCTGACTTCCCCGAAGCTCGGCGAGCGGCGCGTTTGTCGCGGCGATGAAATCATCACCGTGGCCTGCGGATTCCCGACGACGGTCACGCCGATGTTGCAGTACGGGGCGGTCCCGGTCTTTGTGGATGTGACCATTCCGCAGTACAACATCGATGTGACAAAGCTCGAGGCAGCTTACTCGCCGAAGACCAAGGCTGTGATGATTGCCCACACACTCGGCAATCCCTTTGATCTAAAGGCAGTCAAGCAGTTCTGCGACGCCCACGGGCTCTGGCTTATCGAGGACAACTGCGATGCCCTCGGCAGCCGCTATACCCTGGACGGCGTCACGCAGTTCACGGGCACCGTCGGCGACATCGGCACTTCGAGCTTTTACCCGCCGCACCACATGACGATGGGAGAGGGCGGCGCGGTCTACACGAAGAATGCCGTTCTGCACAACATTCTCCGCTCCATGCGCGACTGGGGTCGGGATTGCCGCTGCCCCTCGGGGGTCGACAATCTCTGCGGCCACCGTTTCGACGGCCAGTACGGAGAACTCCCGAAGGGCTATGACCACAAGTATGTCTATTCGGAGTTCGGCTTCAATCTGAAGGCGACCGATCTGCAGGCGAGCATAGGCTGCGCGCAGCTTGAGAAGTTTCCGCACTTTGTCGAGCGCCGGAAGGAAAACTTTAAGCGCCTCCGCGCGGCGCTCGCTTCCGTAGCGGACAAGCTGATACTCCCGGAGGCCTGCGAGAATGCGGACCCGAGCTGGTTCGGTTTTCTTCTGACCTGCCGGGAGGGCGTGTCCCGCGAGAAGCTGGTGCGCTACATCGAGTCGAAGGGCGTGCAGACCCGCATGCTCTTTGCGGGCAATCTGACGAAGCACCCCTGCTTCGACACGCTCCGGGCAAGCGGCAAGGGCTACCGCATTGTCGGCGAACTCACGGAGACCGACCGCATTATGCGCGACACCTTCTGGGTCGGCGTCTATCCGGGCATGACGGATGAGATGATTGACTATATGGCGACAGCAATCCGCGAGGGACTCGCGGAATGAGACAGGCTTCGAAGGGCGGCATCTATCTCGCCCTGCATGCGCTCGTGCTCTTTTACAGTCTCTCGGCGCTCTGCTCAAAGACTGCGGCCTCCTACCCGGTCGGCAGTTTTCGCTGGCTGCTGTTTTACGGCGCGGTGATTCTGATTCTGGGGCTCTACGCGATTTTCTGGCAGCAGATCATTAAGCGCCTGCCGCTCTCGACCGCCTACATGAATAAGGCGGCGACCGTTATCTGGGGACTCGTGTTCGGCGCTCTCTTTTTCCGTGAGCGCGTGACGGCCGGGAAACTCTTTGGCGCGGCGCTGATTATTGCCGGCATTGTGCTCTATGCGCTGCCGGGCGCGGCGCGGGGGCGGGAAACATGAGAGACCTCCCCTGGCTGCACCTCGCAATTTACCTCGGCGCGGTCTTCATCGCGGCGCTCTCCCAGGTGCTCCTCAAAAAAGCGGCGATGCGGCCGCATCGGAGCTTCGTAGAGGAGTATTTAAACCCGCAGGTCATCTTTGCCTATGGGCTCTTTTTTCTGGCGACGCTGATCGATGTGATTGCCTACCGGAAAATTCCGCTGAGCCTCGGCCCTATTCTGGAGGCGAGCGCCTATCTCTACATGCTGATTTTCGGCGCCGTGTTCTTCGGCGAGCGGATTACGAGGAGAAAACTTCTGGCGCTCGCCCTGATTCTCGGCGGTATTGTACTCTTTACGCTATCGGCGTGAGGACAGGATTTGACAGAGGAGGGACTGTGGACTATGCAGAAACACTATGATTATCTCCTGGTCGGCGCAGGGCTTTTTAACGCTGTCTTTGCACATGCGGCGGCCCGCGCGGGCAAGCGTTGCCTGGTGCTCGAAAAGCGCGCGCACATCGGTGGCAACATTCACTGCGACACCGTGGAGGGCATAGAGGTGCACCGCTACGGCGCTCACATCTTCCACACCTCGAACGCCGAGGTCTGGGATTTTGTGAACCGCTTTGTCACGATGAATCGCTTCACGAATTCGCCGGTCGCAAATTACAAGGGGGAGATGTACAATCTCCCGTTTAACATGAACACCTTTTCGCGCATGTGGAATATCCGGACGCCTGCGGAGGCGCTCGCGATTCTGAACGAGCAGCGCGCGGAGATTGCGGGCGAGCCGAAAAACCTCGAGGAGCAAGCGATTTCCCTCGTCGGACGGGACATTTACGAGAAGCTTATCAAGGGCTACACGGAAAAGCAGTGGGGCAAGGCCTGCACGGAACTCCCGGCGTTTATCATACGGCGGCTGCCGGTACGCCTCACCTATGATAACAACTATTTCAACGACCGCTACCAGGGCATTCCCGAGGAGGGTTATGATGCGCTGGTGCAGGCGCTCTTTTCGGAGGCGGATATTCTCTTAAACACAGATTATCTTGCGGACAAAGAGGGGTGGAACCTGCGCGCCGATGCCGTGGTCTACACGGGACCGATCGATGCGTATTTTGACTATGCGCTCGGCGCGCTCGAGTATCGCTCGCTTCGCTTTGAGACCGAGACTCTCGACACGGAGAACTACCAGGGCTGCGCGGTCGTGAACTACACCGAGCGGGACATTCCCTATACGCGCATCATCGAGCACAAGCACTTTGTCTTCGGCACGCAGCAAAAGACCGTAATCACCCGCGAGTACCCTTCGGACTGGAAACCGGGCATGGAGCCCTATTACCCGGTCAACGACACAAAGAATCAGGCGCTCTACGAGGTCTACCGGGAAATGGGCGCGCGGGAGTCCGTGATTTTCGGCGGACGCCTCGGCGAGTACCGCTATTACGATATGGACAAGGTGATTGAGAGCGCCATGGTGAGAGCGCGCGCCCTCGGCCTTACAGTTGGAGACGAGACATGATTATCACAAGAACCCCCTTCCGCATGTCGTTTTTCGGCGGCGGAACCGACATGCCGGAATTCTTCAAAGAGCATGGCGGCGCTGTGCTCTCGACCAGTTTCGACAAATACTGCTATGTCAATGTCCGGCATCTGCCGCGCTTCTTCGACTACAGCACCGAGCTCTCGTATTCGAAGCTGGAGCGCGTGACGCGAATCGAGGATATTGAGCACCCGGCCGTGCGCGAGGCGATGAAGTTCCTCGACATGCACGAGCTGCGCTTAACCTACGAGGCGGATCTCCCGGCGCGCTCGGGACTCGGCACGAGCTCGAGCTTTGCGGTCGGGATGCTGAACGCCTTCTATGCGCTGAAGGGCAAGTATGCGGATAAGAAGCGCCTCGCGGACGAGGCCATCTACCTCGAGCGGGAACTCTGCGGGGAGGCCGGCGGCTGGCAGGATCAGATTGCCGCTTCGTACGGCGGTCTCAATGTGATCCGCTTCAGCGAAGACGGCTACCGCGTGAGCCCCGTCATTGTGAGTGCCGAGCGGAAGCGCGCGCTGAATGAGAACCTCATGCTCTTTTTCACGGGTTTTTCCCGCTTTTCCTCGGACATTCAGACCGCGACCAAGAAGGCGCTCGCGGACAAGACCGCGGAGCTCCGAGAAATGTGCGCGCTGGTCGATGAGGCCGAGAAAATTCTGATTCATAAAGAGAGCGACCTGAATGAGTTCGGACGCATGCTCGACACGAGCTGGCAGTTAAAGCGCGGCGTCAGCGCGAAGATTTCGACGGATTCGATTGACCGGCTCTATGCGGACGCAAAAAAAGCCGGCGCGCTCGGCGGAAAATTACTCGGCGCGGGCGGCGGCGGCTTTCTTCTCTTTTATGTGGAGAAGGAGAGACAGGCGGCGGTACATGCCGCGCTTTCAAACCTCTTGCATGTCCCGTTCACCTTTGAGAACGGCGGCACGACGGTTATTTTCTACGAGCCGGAGAGCTATGTCGCAAAATAAAATACAGGCGGCTTTACTTCAGCCGAGCGCCACATCGAGCGCCATCATGAGAGTAAAGCCGAGCGCGAAGGAGAGGACCCCGATGTCGGAGTGCTCTCCTTCCGACATTTCGGGGATTAGTTCCTCGACGACGACATAGAGCATCGCACCGGCCGCAAAGCTCAGGAGATAGGGCATTGCCCCGATGAAGAAATCGGCTGCGGCGAGCGTGATGCCGGCAAACGGAATCAGAATGCCGAGGAGATTGTTCTGTAACAAAGGGATGCTTGCTTTTTAAGAGGAAACGGGTTAATAGGACCCGCAATCACAGCACATGGTCGTCCGGAATGGGGGCGACTATTTTTTGCAGGCTGCGAAGCAGGAAGAAGAGGCTCACAAAGAGACCCGCACCCTCCGCAATCACAATGGACCACCAGACATTCTGCAGCACACCGGTCTTTGCGAGCAGATAGGCGGTCGGCAGAAGGAAGAGGAGCTGGCGGCAAATCGAAACCAGCATGCTGTAGTAGCCCTTGCTGAGGGCCTGGAAGGCTGAGCTCGTCGCAATCGAGAAACCGACAAAGGGCAGGCAGAGCCCAATGATGCGGAGTGCCGGAATGCCGAGGGACAGCATGTTGGCCGAGGCATGGAACAATCGGAAAAAGAGCCCCGGCAGGAGTTCAAAGAGCAGGAGACCGACCGTCATAAAGCCGAGTGCGGTCAGGACGGAGACTTTCAGGGCGCGCAGGATGCGGCGCTTATGGCCGGCCCCGTAGTTGTAGGCGAGAATCGGCACCGTGCCGTTATTCAGACCGAAGACCGGCATGAAGATGAGACTCGAAATTTTAAAGTAGACGCCGAGTATCGCGGTTGCGGTCGCGGTGAAGCTAATCAGAATCTGGTTCATCGCATAAACCATGAAGGAGGAGAGCGCCTGCATGATGGTCGACGGAATGCCGACGGCGAGAATGTGTCCGAGGAGCTCCGGATAGAAACCGAAGGACTGCGCGTGCAGCTTGACTTCGGGATTTTTGGTCTGGTTCAGCAGAATCGCGACAAGCGCGGAGAGATGCTGACCGAGCACGGTCGCGAGCGCGGCGCCCGCAATGCCAAGTTTCGGCGCGCCGAAGAGGCCGAAGATCAGCACCGGATCCATCACGAGATTAAAGAGCGCGCCGGAGAGCTGGGAGTACATTGAGAGTGTGGTGCGGCCGGTCGACTGCAAAAAACGCTCAAAGGTGATTTCCGTGAAGATGCCGAGAGAGCCGCAGCAGACAATGCGCGTGTAGAGAACACCGTAGGAGAAAATTTCGGGGTCGGCGGTCTGCGCGCGGAAAAACGGCACGGCGAGAAAGATGCCGGTCAGCACAAAGAGCAGCGCAAAGCAGAGCTCAAGCAACAGGCCACTCGCGGCTGTCCGGTTGGCGCGCTGCAGCTTTTTTTCGCCGAGCGCGCGGGAGAGGTGCGCGTTGATGCCGACGCCGATGCCGGTGCTGAAGGCAATCATCAGCGACTGCAGCGGGAACGCGAGGCTCACGGCGGTCAGTGCCTGTTCGCTGATCATCGAGACGAAAATCGAATCTACTATATTATAGAGTGCCTGGACGATCATCGAAATCATCATCGGAACCGACATCGAAAAAATGAGTTTTCCGACCGGCATGGTGCCCATCTTGTTTTCGGAGAGTTGCTGTTTGGCTTCGGTCATACATACCATCCTTTCCGGCAGAATCAGGTGCGAAAATGTCTATAGTTTAGCAGTATTGTAAGAATCGCGCAAGGCAGGAAGGGCTTCGGTATGTTATACTTCGGATATCAGGCAAAGACTGCAAAGGGCAGTGAAAAGACAGGAGGTTTGACATGGCAGAAGTTGTGGCACTCGGGGAAGTGTTGATTGATTTTGCGGAGAAATCCAAAGATGTGGAAGGCTATCCGACCATGGCAGCGCACGCGGGCGGTGCACCGGCAAATTTCCTTGCGGCGCTTCGGAATCTGGGACACAGCACGGCTATCATCGGCAAGGTCGGCGTGGATGCCTTCGGCGTCATGCTGCTCGGCACCCTGGAGCGCTGCGGCATTGATGTGAGCGGGCTCGTGCAGGACGAGAATGTCTTCACCACCCTCGCCTTCGTGACCTTTAACCGCGAGGGGGACCGCGCTTTCAGCTTTGCGAGAAAGCCGGGCGCGGACACCCAGCTCCGCTTTGAGGAGATCAAGCTCTCGCTGATCGATCAGGCAAAGGCTTTTCACTTCGGCACGCTCTCGCTGACCAATGAGCCGGTGCGCTCGGCGACGCGCGCGGCTGTCGCCTATGCGAAGGCAAAGGGCAAGCTCATCACCTGCGACCCGAATCTCCGCCTGCCGCTCTGGCGAGACATTGAGGATGCGCGCCGGGAGATGCTCTGGGCGGTCTCCCACGCGGATGTCGTGAAGATCAGCGACGAAGAGGTGGACTTCCTCTGGGGCTGCACGCCGGAAGAGGGCGCGGAGAAACTGCTCAATGTCTACGGCGTAAGTCTTGCGATGGTCACGCTCGGGCCGAAGGGCAGCTACTTGAAGAACAGGAGCGGCGCGTTCGCCTACTGTGCGGGACCGCAGGTCTCGCCGATTGACACGACCGGCGCGGGCGATATCTTCGGCGGCACGGCACTCGCCTGCATTCTGGAGAGCGGCAAGAACGCCGCAGAACTCACTGCGGAAGAGTTAAAGAACATCGGCACCTTCGCCTCGACGGCGGCGAGCCTCTCGACAGAGCGCTCCGGCGGCATTGCGAGTATCCCGAGCCGGGAGGACATCCAGGCGCGCGTCGCGAAACTCTCGAACAATTAATCCTTAAACCTACTTGACTTATATGTTAAAAGGGGGTAGGATAGCTTTCAGAGACGAACAGACGAAAGGGAGGCATTCTCATGTCGAAGATTTATACTTCTGCAGACCAGTTGATCGGACATACCCCGCTCCTCGAGCTCACGCACATTGAGGCGGAGGAAGGTTTAAAGGCGCGCATTCTCGCAAAGCTCGAGTACTTTAACCCGGCGGGCTCCGTGAAGGACAGAATTGCCCGCGGCATGCTCGACGACGCGGAGCAACGCGGTGTCCTGAAGAAGGGCTCGGTCATCATTGAGCCGACTTCCGGCAATACCGGCATCGGCCTCGCCTCGGTCGCGGCGGCGAGAGGCTATCGCATTATCATTGTGATGCCGGACTCGATGAGCGTGGAGCGCAGAAATCTCATGAAGGCCTACGGCGCGGAGCTCGTTCTGACAGAGGGCGCCAAGGGCATGAAGGGCGCAATGGCCAAGGCGGAAGAACTCGCAAAGGAGATTCCGAACAGCTTTATCCCCGGACAGTTCGTGAATCCCGCGAATCCGGCGACACATGAGAAGACCACGGGTCCCGAAATCTGGGAGGACACCGACGGTGAGGTCGATTACTTTGTCTCCGGCGTCGGTACGGGCGGCACACTGACAGGTGTGGGCCGCTATCTCCGCAGCAAAAAGCCGGAGGTCAAACTGATTGCCGTGGAGCCGGACGCTTCGCCGGTGCTCTCGGGCGGACAGCCGGGCCCGCACAAAATCCAGGGACTCGGCGCGGGCTTTGTGCCGGATACGCTTGACACGAAGATTTACGACGAGGTCATCCGGGTCTCGAATGAGGATGCGTTCCGCGAGGGACGGGAGATCGGAAGAGCCGAGGGCATTCTGACCGGCATTTCCTCGGGCGCGGCGCTCTATGCGGCGGTGCAGCTCGCAAAGCGGAAAGAGGCCGAGGGCAAGACGATTGTCGTTCTGTTGCCGGATTCCGGTGACCGCTATCTCTCTTCGCCGCTGTTCCAGGACTGATTAAAATCCGAATGTAAGTGAATCAAAAGGGAGCCGTTTTGCCTGTTTTCCGGCAAAGCGGCTCCTTTTTGCGCTTTTTCGAGGGAAAATCGTCAAAATAGATCCATAGGTCAAAATGAGTCGGTAGCCCACGCAACATCGACAGAATCAAACCCTTGATATACAAGGTTTTTCTCCGCGTACATCTTCCTTGAAACAGTATGTTGGGAGAAAAAGGTCAGGAAGCCTGTCAGCGGTTCTCTTTGCGGCGGGCTTTGTATAAAATACGGGCGGAATCAGTCCGGAACTTAGCGGTGACACTGCAATACCTATGCGAAGAGGAAAGTTCGGTCTTTATCCGCTTGGCCCTAAAACAGTCAAAAAACACCCCCGCGCCGGGCGGCACGGAGGTGTGAAGAGAAACGCTCAGATGACAAAATCATTGCCCGCGAGGTTCGGCGCGGCGAGATCGGCGAGCGTGTAGCCGTCGAAAAAGTCATTGACCAGGCGGTCCAGTTTCTGCCACATGGGCAGGGTACGACAGTAGGTCGCGCGCTCGCAGGCGGCCTCTTCCTCGAGGCAGGCGACCGGCGCAAGACTGCCCTCGGTGAGGCGGAGAATGCTACCGACCGTATACTCGGCGGGCGAGCGGTTTAAGCGGTAGCCGCCGCCTTTGCCGCGGAGCGCATCGAGCAGGCCGTTGCGGACCAGAATTTTGACAATGGACTCCAGATATTTTTCGGAAATTTGCTGCCGCTCGGCAATGTCCTTCAGGGGAATATAAGAACTGCCGATGTGCTCGGCGAGATCGATCATGACGCGGAGTGCATAGCGGCCCCGGGTTGAAATCATCATACGGAACTCCTCTCATCTAACATATAAACCTATCTTACTACAGGGTTTAATGCTTTGCAAGTTGTTCTTTGACAATTTTCTGTGCTATACTTTCAGCAAGTCGAACAAAAGGAGGCATTACAATGGCAGTTGATAAGAAAATATTGACAATACAGGATATTTCCTGCGTGGGACAATGCTCGCTCACCGTGGCCCTGCCCATCGTCTCGGCCTGCGGCGTGGAGACCTGTATTCTCCCCTCGGCAGTGCTCTCCAATCACACCGGTGCCGATTTCCACGGCTTTACCTTCCGGGATTTGACCGAGGATATGCCGGAAATTTCCGCAAAGTGGAAGAAAGAGCACATTGCCTTTGATGCGATTTATACGGGTTATCTCGGAAGCCGGAGACAGATTGCGATTGTGCAGGAGATTATGGATACACTCCTCGCGCCGGGCGGCCTCAGAATTGTGGATCCCGCGATGGCTGACAACGGCGCGCTCTACACCGGCTTTGATCTCGCGTTTGTCGAGGAGATGGCGAAACTCTGCGGCGGGGCGGATTATATTCTCCCGAATCTCACAGAGGCCTGCCTGCTGACCGACACCGAATACCGCGAAGGGTTGCAGAGCGAAGCGGAAATCCGGGGGCTCCTCAGGAAACTTGCGGCGCTCGGCGCAAAACATGTGATTCTGAAAGGTATTTCCTACGAGGAAGGGCGCATCGGCAATGTAGTCTATGACAGCGCGAGCGGTGACCTCCGCTATGACTTTACTCCGCGCGTGCCGCGGAGTAGCCACGGAACCGGCGACTGCTTTGCCGCGGCGTTTACCGGCGCCATGTTGCGGGGGAAGAGCGCTTTCGAGGCGACAAAGCTTGCCGCGCGCTTTGTGGTCGCGAGCATACGCGCGACCGAGGGAGACAGCGCGCACTGGTACGGCGTCAAATTCGAAAAGGCCCTGCCGCTCCTCACGGAGGCGCTGAATGTGCCGACCTTTACGATTGAGGGGAAACATGTCCGGGACATGGAAACATTCTATGCGGAGATTGACCGGGTTCTGACCGACGGGACGCAAAAGACCGGGCACAATCTCTCGGCGTTCGACGACATTTTGCGGGGCGGCTTCGGAAAGCATGCCTACGGGCAGCGGATTCGTCTTTACTGGAAGGATTTCGATGTGAGCCGGGAGGCGCTCGGCGATGAGACCGCGCTGCGCCTGATCGGCATTATTCTGGACCGGGAGAGCGGTCACGACTGCAAGCTGGAATTCTGAGGCCGCGAGCGCCGTCTCAGAAAAAAACGCAGGGCGAATTTTCGCCCTGCGTTTTTTTTAATCCGCAAGATAGACTTCCGCGTACTGCACGCCGAAGTTCAGCGCACTCGAGTGACTCTCCATGAAGATATCGATGTGCTTGCCGGCGACACCGCTGCCGACGTCCTCGGCGACATAGACGGTGCCGTTGATGACAACGCGCGTGCCCTCCGGAATCACGGCGGGATCGGTTGCAATCGTGTGATTGGCCTGTGCGATCTTGCCCGAGCTGGTCATGCGGCCCCACCCCTTGGAACACTCGTAGCAGGGGCAGTAGGCGGTGAGCTTGAAGACGCCGAGGCTCTTGCCGTTCCGGCCGCTCTCTTTTTTGGCGCTCTTGCCGCTCGTGCTGTGGTTCGCGGCAGCCGTGGTCTTGCTCTGCTTGCCGCTGTCCTTTTTAGCCGCGGCTTTTTTTGCGGCCTCGCGGGATTCCGCTTCGGCGCGCTCTCTGGCCGCCTCACTCGCGGCGCGCGCGGCTTCTTCGGCGGCGCGGCGCGCTGCCTCGGCCTTTGCCTGTTCTTCCCGCTTCAGGCTGAGCCAAGCGCGGTCTTTATTGGTCCGGGTCTCAATCAGCGCGTTTTGCGCCGCGACACGGGCATCGTTGAGCGCCGGTACATCAATCTGGTCGCTCAGATTCTCTTCGGCGTGCTGCACATCTCCCATCACTGTGCTGTCCGTGAAGACAGCGCTCGCGGAGGGAGTGTCTGTCGGCGAGACAAAGGCTGTGGTGCCTGTCTCGGCCGCAGCGGCTTCCGGGGCCGGCTCTGCTTTCGGCTCACCCAGCGCGCTGAGCGGTACGAGAAACAGAAGCAGGGTCAGAAGAAAGATGCACGCCCGCTGAATGGCATTCATATGTTTGTGCACGGTTCTGTATCCTCTTAAGAATTCTGTAAGAACTACAGCTTTATTCTAAACAGAGGAGAGGGGTACTGTCAATTAAAATTAAAACAGCGGGGACTTACTCGAGAATCAGGTACACCTCGCGGTACTGGACACCGTGTGCCCAGGCCTCGGCGGTCGTCGCATAGTAGACGTCGACAATCTGGCCGCGGACCCCGTTGTCTTCGACGGTGTAGATTGTGTCGCTGCCGGCAAAGCGAATTTTACTGCCGCGCGGCAACACGCCCCAGTCGGATGCGACCGTGTGTGCGGCCTTCGGCACGGAGCCGTCGGCGCAGCGGGTGCCGTTCGGATTGGAATAGCCCGTGGTCTTAAAGGTGCCGAGCGAGCGTTCGTTCCGGACGGGCGGGAGCGGCACGGCGGTCTCCGGTGTCTCACTCGGTGCCTCGATGACAGCGGTCACTTCTTCGGTCCGGCTGTTGGCGGTTGCGTTGTTCTGCACGACTGCGGCCGCGGCAGGCTGGGCTGCGGCGAGTGAGAGCAGGATACTGAGCCCGAGGGCGGAAAACTTTGTCAAAAGTCGCATGCAAGGTCTCCTTTCATGTCGAAATGTTACAGAGATGTTACCTTTCTGTCTGCAATATAGCATGAGAGACGGGAAACACGCAAGAAAATCGTGTGCGGGAAAAGCAGAGGGCAAAGGGGCGAGGGGGCCTTGCGGCACCGGAAGCGCGCGGAGAAGCGCAGCGCGGCAGGGAAAACAGAGCGGGAAGAGGGACGGAGAAATTCTCTAAAAAAATTTTGAATCCCGCTTGACAGGGGCTTGCAAAACAGCTATAGTAACGACAGCAGATGTTAGCACTCCACTCTAATGAGTGCTAACAACGGGAAGGAGGAAATCATGGAGCTGGATGACAGAAAAGTCATGATACTGAATGCGGTGATCAAAAACTACATGGAGACCGGCGAGCCGGTCGGCTCCCGCACGATTTCAAAACTTCCTGGCTGCGCGCTGAGCAGTGCGACCATACGCAATGAGATGTACGATCTGGAGGAGATGGGGTATCTCCTGCAGCCGCACACCTCGGCGGGGCGTATCCCCTCCGATCAGGGGTATCGCTTCTATGTCAACGAGATTCTGCGGGAAACCGAGAATGAAGTCGAAGCCCTGAAGCGTCAGTTTGTCGCGCGGGTGGACCGCCTCGAGCTGGTGCTCCGCAGAATGGCACGCATTGCCGCGGATCATACCAATTACGCAGCAGTCATCAGCGGTCCCGACACGAGCCGGGCGCGCATCAAGCTGTTGCAACTCTCCGGAATGGATGAGAGCCGCCTTTTGGTTGTTCTGGTACTTGAGGGCAATCTGATCAGCAACCGCATTTTGACCCTGCGGCAGCCGATCGGTGACGCAGAGCTCCTGCAACTCAATATTCTGCTGAATACGCGCTTAAACGGCGTCAGCATTCAGGAAGCGGAGGCAGGTGTCATGCAGAAGCTGCTCGCGGAGGCAGGGGACAACAAAGAATTCGTCGCCTATCTTCTCGATGAACTCCGGCACATGCTCTCGGAGGAGGAAGAGCTGCAGATTTATACCAGCGGCGCGACCAATGTGTTCCGGTATCCGGAGCTCACCGACGGCGGCGGCGCAAAGCGCATCATCCGGACCTTTGAAGAGAAGAATCGCTTGAAGCGCATTGTGGCGGATGCGGCGGCGCAGACGGGAGAGGAGAAAGAGAACATTCAGGTGTTTATCGGAGAGGAGTCCCCGGTGCCTGAGATGAATGATTGCAGCATCGTCACAGCCCGCTATGATCTGGGCGGCGGTCTTTGCGGTACCATTGGTATCGTGGGGCCGAAGCGCATGGATTATGAGAAGGTGCTGAAGACGTTGCACAGTCTGATGCGTGAGATGGATGAGAATTTCGGAGGAGACGATGGCTAAGGACAAGCACAGACACGAGCGGGAGAGACAGGAGCGGCAGAGCGCCGAGGAGCGCGCTGCGATGGGAGCTGCCGCTGCGGCGGCGGAGCTCGAAGCGGAAGATAAGGCGGAAAAAACGGCAGAGACCGCTGAGGCCGATTCCGGCGCGGAGACTGCGGGAGACGAGCGAAACAGTGCGGCACAGGCAGAAATCGAAGCACTGAACGACCGTCTGAAGCGGACACTCGCGGAGTTTGAGAATTTCCGCAAGCGGAGCGAGCGCGAAAAGGCACAGATGTTTGATCTCGGTGCCAAGTCGGTGCTCGAGAAGTTTTTGCCGGTCATCGACAATTTTGAGCGCAGCGTCGCCCAGGTTCCGGAGAGCGAGGACAGCGGCATCAAGGCCTATGCCGAGGGCATGGACATGATATACCGCCAGCTCTTAAAGAATCTGAAGGAGGCGGGCGTTGAGGCGATTGACGCGAAGGGCAAGCCCTTTGACCCGGCGTATCACAATGCGGTGATGCACGAGGACAATGAGGCGCTCGGCGAGAATGTCGTCTCGGAGGAGTTGCAGAAAGGCTATCTCTACAAGGACAGCGTACTTCGCCACAGCATGGTGAAGGTCGCGAACTAAATCGGAATACAACACGAAACTGATTTTTATATACGAGTTTATATACGAGCGGATTTTCAGGAGGAGAAACAATGAGTAAGATTATCGGTATTGACCTTGGTACAACCAACAGCTGTGTGGCAGTCATGGAGGGCGGCAAGCCGGTCGTGATTCCGAACAGCGAGGGCGCGAGAACCACACCGTCTGTGGTTGCATTCACAAAGACCGGCGAGCGTCTGGTCGGTGAGCCGGCAAAGCGCCAGGCAGTCACAAACGCGGACCGCACGATTGCTTCGATTAAGCGCCACATGGGCACGGACTACAAGGTGACGATCGACGGCAAGAGCTACACGCCGCAGGAGATTTCGGCGATGATTCTGCAGAAGCTGAAGGCGGACGCGGAGAGCTACCTCGGCGAGAAGGTCAGCGAGGCGGTCATCACGGTTCCGGCATACTTTAATGACGCGCAGCGTCAGGCAACCAAGGACGCAGGCAAGATTGCGGGCCTTGAAGTCAAGCGTATTATCAACGAGCCGACGGCGGCGGCGCTCGCTTACGGCCTTGACAACGACAAAGAACAGAAGATTATGGTCTATGACCTCGGCGGCGGCACCTTCGATGTCTCGATCATTGACATCGGCGAGGGCGTCATCGAAGTGCTCGCGACCAACGGCGATACGCACCTCGGCGGTGACGACTTCGACAACAAGATCACCGAGTGGATGATTGCCGAGTTCAAGAAGCAGGTCGGCGTGGATCTCGGCAACGACAAGATGGCGCTGCAGAGACTGAAGGAAGCGGCGGAGAAGGCAAAGAAGGAGCTCTCGACCGCGACGACGACGGAGATTAACCTCCCGTTCATCACGGCGACCGCAGAGGGCCCGCAGCATCTTGCAATGACCCTGACCCGCGCAAAGTTTGACGAGCTCACGGCAGACCTGATTGAGCGCACGGTTATCCCGGTGCAGAACGCAATGCGCGACGCTGGCATCACAAACGCAGACCTCGGCAAGGTTCTTCTGGTCGGCGGTTCCACGCGTATGCTGAACGCACAGGAGAAGGTAAAGCAGCTCACCGGCATGGAGCCCTCGAAGACTCTGAATCCGGACGAGTGCGTTGCCATCGGCGCGGCGGTCCAGGGCGGCAAGCTCGCGGGCGACTCGAGCGCAAGCGACGTGCTGCTCCTCGATGTTACCCCGCTCTCCCTCTCGATTGAGACGATGGGCGGCATTGCGACCAAGCTGATTGAGAGAAATACGACCATTCCGACCAGAAAGAGCCAGGTCTTCTCGACGGCGGAGGACAACCAGTCGGCCGTTGACATCCACGTGGTGCAGGGTGAGCGTGAGTTTGCGCGCGACAACAAGAGCCTCGGCCAGTTCCGTCTGGACGGCATCCTGCCGGCAAAGAGAGGTGTCCCGCAGATTGAGGTCACCTTCGACATCGATGCAAACGGCATCGTGAATGTCTCCGCAAAGGATCTCGGCACCGGCAAGGAGCAGCACATCACGATTACTTCCGGTTCCAACATGTCTCAGGAGGACATTGACAAGGCAGTCAAGGAAGCTTCCGAGTTCGAGGCGCAGGACAAGAAGAAGAAAGAGGCAATCGACGAGAGAAATGACGCCGATTCCCTGATCTTCCAGACCGAGAAGGCAATCCAGGAGGTCGGTGAGAAGCTCAGCGACAGCGACAAGGCGGCGGTTGAGGCAGATCTCAGCGCACTCAAGGAGGCTGTGAACCGCGCACCGGCGGAGTCGATGACGGACGAGCAGGTCGCAGACATCAAGGCAAACAAGGAGAAGCTGATGGCAAGCGCGCAGCAGCTCTTCCAGAAGGTCTATGAGAACGCACAGCAGAGTCAGGCGGGCCAGGGCGCCGCGGATAACGGCGGCTCCAAGCCGGATGACGGTGTTGTGGACGGCGATTTCAAGGAAGTCTAAAGAAAACGGATGGCACGCGGGAGCAAGGCTCTCGCGTGTCCGTTTGAGAAAGGATCACGATGGCAGAACAGAAGCGCGATTATTATGAGGTGCTTGGGGTTTCGAAGGACGCGGACGATGCGGCGCTGAAAAAGGCATATCGGATGCTCGCGAAGAAGTATCATCCGGATGCGAATCCCGGCGACAAGCAGGCGGAAGCGGCTTTTAAGGAAGTCAACGAAGCTTATTCCGTTCTGAGCGATCCTAAGAAGCGGGCACAGTACGATCAGTTCGGGCATGCGGCCTTTGATCCGCGCATGGGCGGCGGCAGCGGCGGCGGTTTCTACGAGGGCAATGCGGCCGACTTCGGCGATATTTTCGGCGACATGTTCGGCGGTGATATTTTCGGCAGCTTTTTCGGCGGCGGCAGAGGCGCACAGCGCCAGGCGGCCAATGCGCCGATGCGCGGCGCGAATGTCCGCGCGACCGTCCGGCTGACCTTCGAAGAGGCAATCTTCGGCTGTAAGAAGAAAATCACAATCGATTACAAGGAAGAGTGCGAGACCTGTAAGGGCAGCGGCGCAAAGCCGGGTACCTCGCCCGAGACCTGTCCGACCTGTAAGGGGCAGGGCAAGATTGTCAAGATGAGCCAGACCATGTTCGGCACGGTGCAGAATGTGCAGACCTGTCCGACCTGCCACGGCAGCGGCAAGGTGGTGAAGGAGAAGTGCACCTCCTGCAACGGCACGGGCTATAAGCGCATTCGGAAGAGTTTTGAGGTCAGCATTCCGGCCGGCATCGACAACGGACTCTCGGTCAGAATGCCGCACGGCGGCGAGCCGGGCGTGAACGGCGGCGAGCGCGGCGATTTGCTGGTCGAGTGCATTGTGAGTCCGCACCCGATTTTTAAGCGCCAGGACACGAATATCTTCTCGACGGTGCCGATTTCGTTCGCGACGGCGGCGCTCGGCGGTCCGATCCGGATTAAGACCGTGGACGGCGAAGTCGAGTACACGGTCAAGGCGGGAACGCAGACCGACACGCGCGTGCGCCTGAGCGGCAAGGGCGTGCCCTCGCTTCGGAATCCGAAGATACGCGGCGACCACTATGTGACACTTGTCGTCGAGGTGCCGACCAAGCTGAACGCAAAGCAGCGCGAGGCCTTAAAGAACTTCGACGAGGCGATGCAGGGCGACGGCAAAAAGAAGGGCTTGTTCTCCTAACGACAAGCGATTGGCAGGGTGACTGTTCCGGCGGCGGGATGCTGCGGGGCAGCCGCCCTTTTTGCTTTGCGGAAGCCCGCTTTTACAAACATAGTGCGCTGTGCTATGATTAAACGATATCAGAGCCAGGAGGGAAAACGCCCATGCGATGGAAAAAGTATACGCTGTATACCACAGAGGAGGCAGTGGATCTGGTGAGCGCGACGCTCGCGGAACTCGGCATTGAGGGCATCGAGATTGAGGACAATGCGCCGCTCTCGGAGCGGGATACCAAGGGTATGTTCATCGACATTCTGCCGGAACTGCCGCCGGACGACGGGACAGCGCGCGTGAGTTTTTACCTGGAGCCCGGCAGCGGCGAAGAGGCGATGCTCTGCCGCGTCCGGGAAGAACTCGAGGAACTCTCGCAGTTCACCGATCTCGGCGAAGCGCGAATCGAGGAGAGTCTCACCGAGGACAAGGACTGGATTAACAACTGGAAGACCTTCTTTCACCCCTTTGTGGTCGATGACATCCTGATTAAGCCGACCTGGGAGCAGGTACCGGCGGAGAGTGCGGGGCTCACCTGCATCCAGATCGATCCGGGCACGGCGTTCGGCACCGGTGCGCATGAGACCACGCAGCTCTGCATTCGCGCGCTGAACCGCTACATGAAGCTCATGCAGGCGGCGGGGGTCAAAAACATCCGTGTATTGGATGTGGGAACGGGGAGCGGCATTCTCGGCATTGCGGCAAAGAAGCTCGGCGCTGCGGAGATTTTTGCGACCGACCTCGACGACAATGCGCTCGAAGCGGTTGCGGAGAACCTCGCGAGCAATGATCTGAATCCCGAAGACTTCACGGTCGTCTGCGGCAACCTGATCGATGACCCTGCCGTGCAGGCGGCGGCCGGCGAGGCGTGCTATGACATCGCGCTCGCGAATATACTCGCGCCCGTGATTCTGATGCTCGAGAAAGAAGTCTGGCGGCACTTAAAAATCGGCGGTATCTTCATCACCTCCGGCATCATCGACGAAAAGGAAGAGGAAGTGCGCGCGGCGATTGCGGCGAATCCGCACTTTGAGGTGCTGGAGGTAAACCGTCAGGGCGAGTGGTCGAGCGTTGTCGCGCGGAGAAAGGCCTGAGATGTATCACTTTTTTATCGCACCCGAACAGCTTTCGGAGGACAGCGCGGTGATTCTCGGCAGTGATGTGCGGCACATCGGCGCGGTGCTCCGGATGAAGCCGGGCGAAAAGATCATGGTCAATGCGGGCGGCGACTGGGACTATCTCTGCGAAATTGCGGAGATCGGGACGGAGGCCGTGCAACTCCGCATTCTGGAGGGCAGGCAGGAGACCAGGGAGCTCCCGGTGTCGATCACGCTCTATCAGGGACTCCCGAAGGGCGAAAAGATGGAGCTCATTGTGCAGAAGGCGGTGGAGCTCGGCGCAACGCGCGTGGTTCCGGTCGCGATGCACCGTTCGGTCGTGCGTCTCGATGAGAAGAAGGCGGCAGCCAAGCAGAAGCGCTGGCAGGCCATTGCGGAGGCGGCGGCCAAGCAGGCGGGGCGAAGCCTCATTCCGGAAGTTACATTGCCGCTCCGCTTTGCGGATGCGCTCGCACAGGTCGAACGGGAGGAAACCGAACTTCGCCTCCTCCCCTATGAGCGGGCGGAGGGAATCGCAGAGACGAGAGCGCTGATTCGCTCGGCGAAGCCCGGACAGCGCATTGCCGTAATGATAGGCCCGGAAGGGGGCTTTGAGGAGACCGAGGTGGCAGCGGCCGAGGAGCGCGGCTTCACGGCCGTTACGCTCGGCAAACGCATACTCCGGACGGAGACGGCCGGCCTTGTGGTTCTCTCCCTTCTGATGGCGGAGACAGAGGAAGATTGACGGATGGAAATATATTTTGACAATGCGGCGACGACGCGTCTCGGGAAGGCGGCGGCGGAGATTGCGGACCGGGTGGCGCGGGAAGACTACGGCAACCCGTCCTCTCTGCATCTCGCGGGTGTCCGCGCGGAGGCGGCGGTTCGGACGGCCGCGGAACAAATTGCAAAGACTCTGAAGGCGGAACCGGCGGAACTCATTTTTACTTCGGGCGGCACGGAGTCCGACAATCTCGCGATTCTCGGAACCGCGCGCAGTCGAAAGGGCTACGGGCGGCATCTCATCACAAGCGCGGTCGAACACCCGGCGGTGCTAGAGGCCATGCGCTTTCTGGAAGAACAGGACTTTTCGGTGACCGTTTTGCCGGTCGATACAGCCGGGAAAATTGCGCTTTCGGATCTGGAAGCTGCCGTCCGGAAGGACACGATACTGGTCTCGCTCATGTATGTGAACAATGAAATCGGCACGATTCAGCCGGTTGCGGCGGCGGCGGAACTCGTACACCGTCTGAATCCGGACTGCTATTTTCACACGGATGCCGTACAGGCCTACGGGAAATTTGAGATTTATCCGAAGCGTCTCGGCATAGACCTCCTGAGCGCAAGCAGCCATAAGATTGCGGGACCGAAGGGCGTCGGCTTCCTCTATAAGAACCGCCGCGTCTCGTTAAAACCCGTGAGTTTCGGCGGCGGACAGCAGGGCGGACTTCGGAGCGGTACGCTGAATGCGCCGGGCATTGCGGGTATGGGAGAGGCCGCGCGGGAGGCGTATTCGGATTTTCCGGCAAAGCGGGAGCGCCTACTTGTGATTAAGAACCGGATTCTCGCGGCGGCGCTCGAAATCCCGGGTGTCAGCGCAAACAGCGCGCCGGGCATGGACTCCGCGCCGCAGATCTTAAGTCTCTCGGTCGAAGGGGTTCGCGCCGAGGTGCTGCTGCACGCGCTCGAGGCCGAGGGGATTTTTGTGTCGAGCGGCTCCGCCTGTGCCTCGAATCACCCGGGCATTTCCGCGACGCTGCGGGGCATTGGGCTTCCCAAACAGCTTTTGGACGCGACGATACGCCTGAGCTTCTCCGCAGAAAATACCGAGGCGGAGGCAGAGCGCTTTTCAGAGGTCTTCCGGCGGCTCGTGCCGGAACTTCGGAAATTCAGACGGTGAGGAACAGAGGATGGAATATAAGTCTTTTTTGATCAAATACGGCGAGATCGGTGTCAAGGGGAAAAACCGCTATAAGTTCGAGGACGCTCTGGTGCGGCAGCTCGGTCTTGCCCTGAAGCCGCTCGGCAGTGCCTTTCACATTGTGAAGGAGCACGGCCGCATTTATGTCGATATGGACGGCGCTTATGATTACGAGGATACGATTGCGGCGCTTCAGCGGGTCTTCGGCGTGGTCTCGATTTGCCCGGTGCTCCGTCTCACGGAGCGGAGCGAGGACGCGATTGCGGCCGAAGCGGTGCGCTTTCTTCGGGAAATCACGGCGGGCGAGGCAAAGAGCTTCAAAGTCTTTACGCGCCGCATCGACAAGAACTACCCGGGCACTTCCGAGGAAATCAGCGCGTCGCTCGGCGCGGTGCTGCTGGATGCCTGCCCGAATCTGCATGTCGATGTCAGAAATCCCGAGATTCGACTGAATCTCGAAATCCGGAACGAGGGGATACTGCTCTATGCGCTCTCGATTCCGGGCCCCGGCGGCATGCCGGTCGGCACGGCGGGACACGCGATGCTTCTGCTCTCGGGCGGCATCGATTCGCCGGTCGCGGGCTATATGATCGCAAAGCGCGGCGTACAGCTTGAGGCGACATATTTTCACGCGCCGCCCTATACCTCGGAGCGCGCCAAGCAGAAGGTCGTGGACCTCGCGCGCATTCTGGCGCGCTATGCGGGGCCGGTGCGCCTGCACATCGTGAACTTCACGGACATTCAGCTCTATATCTACGAGAAGTGCCCGCGCGAGGAACTCACGATTATCATGCGCCGCTATATGATGCGCATTGCGGAGACCATCGCGAAGAAGAACAAGGGCATGGCGCTCGTCACCGGCGAGAGCATAGGCCAGGTTGCGAGCCAGACGGTGCCGTCGCTGCTTTCGACCAATGAGGTCTGCACGCTACCGGTGTTCCGCCCGCTGATCGGCTTTGACAAGCAGGAGATCATTGAGCGCGCGGAAAAAATGGGAAGTTACGAGACTTCGATTCTTCCGTTTGAGGACTGTTGCACGATTTTTGTCGCGAAGCACCCGGTCACGAACCCCGAGTTATCGCGCATCAAGAAGTCGGAGGAGAAGCTCGCGGAGCGAATCGAGGAACTGGTGGAGACAGCGCTCCGCACAGAGGAAATCGTGCTCTGCGAGGCGTAAACGGGCATGAAAAAAGCCGCACAAGTTGTGCGGCTTTCTCTTTCTCAGACAGAACTCACTCGACAATATAGGGCTTCAGCGCCTCTACGATATTGTCCATCGAATCGTTGCCGTGGATGTTCAGACTGATCGGCTTCGAGAGATCCAGGCTGAAAATGCCCATGATTGACTTGGCATCAATCACATAGCGGCCGGACACCAGATCAAAGTCCGCATCAAAGCGCGCAATGGTATTGACGAAGGACTTCACTTTCTCGATGGAGTCCAGGGAAATCTTGACGGTTTTCATGGCAGAGCCTCCTTTTAGTGATGTAATAGCGTATTGCTTTCATCTTATGGGGAAGACCGTGTAAAGTCAAGATGAGGAAGGAGAATAAGATGAGAACAGCGGCATTTCACACGCTGGGATGTAAGGTAAACGCCTATGAGACCGAGGCGATGGAGCAGGCTCTCCTGCAGGCGGGCTATGAACTCCGCTCGTTTGAGGAGGCGGCGGATGTCTATATCATCAACACCTGCTCGGTCACGAATATCGCCGACCGGAAATCGCGGCAGATGTTGCACCGCGCGAAGAGCTTAAATCCCGGAGCTGTTGTCGTCGCGGCGGGCTGTTACGCGCAGGCAGCGGCGGAGAGCCTCAAAGAGGACGGCAGTGTGGATCTGGTGCTCGGCAATCAGGAGAAAAAGGATCTGGTCCGCATTCTGGACGCCTATTTCGCAGAGGAGCTCGAGGCGCCCTTTGCGGTCGGAGATATGCGCGCGGCAACCCAGTATGAGGACCTTGCGGCAAACCGGAGCGAGGGGCACACGCGCGCTTTTTTAAAGGTGCAGGACGGTTGCAACCAGTACTGCTCCTACTGCATCATCCCGTTTCTCCGCGGCAACATACGCTCCCGCCGTCCGGGGGACGTGCGGCGAGAGGCGGAGCGCCTCGCGGCAAGCGGGGTGCGGGAACTCGTGCTGACCGGCATTCACCTTTCCTCCTACGGGCGCGATTTTAAGAATGCGGCGGAGCGGGAGGATTTCGGCGACGGTGCGGCAAATCTCCTCGAGCTCCTGACACTCCTCGACGGTGTCGAGGGCATTGAGCGGCTTCGCATCGGCTCGCTCGAGCCGAAAATCGCGACGCCGGATTTTGCCGCGGGCCTCGCGTCTTTACGGCATTTCTGCCCGCACTTTCACCTGTCACTCCAGAGCGGGAGCAATGCGACCCTGCGACGCATGGGGCGCCGCTATACCGCGGAGGAATTCAGAGCGGGTGTAGAGGCACTCCGTGCGGCGTTTCCGGACGCCGCGATGACCACGGATGTGATCGTCGGTTTTCCCGGGGAGAGCGAAGAGGAGTTCTCGGAGAGCTTTTCATTTATCGAGGAGATACGGTTTTACGAGACGCACATTTTCCCGTACTCGAAGCGGGAGGGAACCAGGGCTGCCGCAATGCCGGAGCAGGTGCCGGGCGCTGTGAAGAAGCGGCGCGCCGCCCTCTTACAGGAACTGAATTTAAGACGGCAGCGGGAGTTTCGCACCTCCCGCCTCGGCACCGCGCAGGAGATGCTCTCCGAGGAAACGGTGACAATTGACGGGCAAGCGTATCTCGTCGGCAACAGCCGCGAATATGTGAAACTGGCAGTGCCGCTTTCGGCGCTCGGCGGCGATTGCGCGGTGAACTGTCTGTACCGCGGGACGGCAGAAAACTTTCTCAATTCCGAAATACTTCTACTGACAAATGTAAGCAAAACGTAAAGCTTTTGCCCTTGTGGATTCTTTTCAAATCAGATAGAATGGACTGTAATTGAGAGGAAAGCATATCATGAATAAAAACTTGCACGACACACAGTTTTTTCAGACAGTTCAGGAGAATAAAATGGATGTAGACCAGGTGTTGGATCTGGTCTATACGGCGCTGTCTGAAAAAGGATACAATCCGGTCAACCAGATTGTGGGCTATGTGATGAGCGGAGACCCCACTTATATCACGAGTCATAAAAATGCGCGCAGTTTGATCATGAAGGTTGAGCGCGATGATATTTTGGAGCTCCTTCTGAGCTACTACATCAGACATAAGATTGATCGCCACTGACACTTCGGATTGCATCATTTGTGATAAAAGCCGCGTGAAGGACCGTTATGGGCTCGGTCGGAAAATGAATCATGCACCTCTGCACTGATACGGAATATTCCGTATCAGCGCTTTTGGTGTGCAGGAGGGAAAATACTTGCCATTGATGGGATTGGACTATGGCGCAAAGACGGTGGGCGTCGCCGTGAGCGACGGACTCGGCCTTGCGGCACAGCCGCTGGAAACCATATGGAGGGACTCGGAGAAGAAGCTCCGTAAGACCCTGCAGCGCATCGAGACGATAGTCGCCGCGCGCGGCATCACCCGCATTGTGCTGGGGCACCCCTCGCATCTCGACGGCTCCGAGGGAGAGCGGGTCGCTTTTTGTGCTCAATTTAAGGAGAAACTGGAACAGCGGACGGGACTGCCGGTGGACTGGCAGGACGAGTGGCTCACAACGGCGGAGGCGGACGAGCGCCTCGCGGAGCGCGGCATTCCGCGGGTGGAGAGAAAACAGTATCTCGACAGACTTGCCGCCGCGATTATTTTGCAGGACTACATGGATGCGCATCCGGAGGCGCGCTGAAACGGAGAGAAAGTCAGGAGAAATTATGGAAGAAGAGAAGAGAGAGCCCGAGGCATTCCGGGCGGCGTCGCTGGTGGTAAGAGATGAGAACAGCGAGGAAGTGACTCTATATATTCTGGAGGAGACCAGATTGAACGGCTGCTCCTATATTCTCGCGGTGGACAGCGAAGAGGCGGATGAAGACGGCGCCTGCTATCTTTTAAAGGATGTGTCCGGTGCGGACGATGCCGAGGCCGTCTACGAGTTTGTGGAGAACGAAGAGGAAGCCGGCTATATGCTTGAAATCTTTCAGACCATCTTGGAAGATGAGGGCGCGGACATCGATCTCCTCGACGAATAAAAATCCCGGTCTTATCCGGTGTGCGTTGCGGGCGAGAAGAAACAGACGAGAATCAATCGAGAAGCGAAGAGACACGTATAGACATATCGATTTGAAAGACACATATAGATTCGAAAACAGAAAGAGAGAGGTAAGAATTTGAGTGAACAGGAAAAGAATCCCATGCATTTTTTTAAGCGCCTGTCCGAAAAGAGCCGTGCGCTTCGGCAGGAGGCTGCAGAGGCAGGCTTAGGCGCCTTTGACAGCACTTCGGCGGACAAGCCGAAGCGCCCGCGCCGCCGTCGCAGCGAGAAGCCGCAGAGCGATGAGAGCGCGGCGGAGGCTGTCGGCACCGAGAAGCCGCGCGCGTCAAAGAAGCCGCGGAGAAAGCCGCAGGGCGAGAGAGCGGAGAGCGAGAGAAGCGCAGCCTCCGGTAAGACAGCGGAAAAGGCAGAGCAGAAAGAAAAGCGCGCCCCGCGCCGCAATCCCCGGAAGAAAGCGCCGGCCGGACAGCTCGCGGAGCTCTTAAAGCGCGCCAAGCTCCCGAAGGCGCACAACATTCACCTCGACCCGAAGGCAAAGGTCAAGATTATTCCGCTCGGCGGTCTCGAGCAGATCGGCATGAATATCACGGCCTTCGAGTGCAACGACACGATTATTGTCGTGGACTGCGGCATTGCCTTCCCGAGTGAGGATATGCTCGGCATTGACTGTGTGATTCCGGACATCAGCTATCTGAAGGAGAACCGGAGCAAGGTCAAGGGCTTTGTGATTACGCACGGCCACGAGGACCACATCGGCGCCCTGCCCTATATCTTAAAAGAGCTGAATGTGCCGGTCTATTCGACCAAGCTGACCATCGCGCTGATTCGCCATAAGCTCGAGGAGCACCGGCTTCTGGACTCGGCAAAACTCTTTGTCGTGAAGCACGGCGACACCGTTCCGTTCGGCGATTTCAATGTCGAGTTCATCAAGACGAACCACTCGATTTCTGACAGCTCGGCCCTCGCGATTTTCAGCCCGGCGGGCGTCATCTTCCACACGGGCGACTTTAAGATCGATTACACGCCGGTCTTCGGCGAGGCGGCGGATTTACAGCGCATGGCGGAACTCGGCAAGCGCGGTGTGCTCGCTATGCTCTGCGACTCGACCAACGCAATCCGCCCGGGCTTTACGATGTCCGAGAAGACGGTCGGCCGCACCTTTGATCTCATCTTTGCGGAGCACCAAAAGAACCGCATCATCGTCGCGACCTTCGCGTCGAATGTGGACCGCGTGCAGCAGGTCATCAACTCCGCCTACAAGTACGGCAGAAAGGTCGTGGTCGAGGGCAGGTCGATGGTCAATGTCATCGGTATTGCGAACGAGCTCGGCTATATCAAGATTCCGGAGGGCACGCTGATTGAAATCGATCAGCTGAAGAACTACCCGCCGGAGAAGACAGTCCTCATCACGACGGGTTCCCAGGGCGAGAGCATGGCAGCGCTCTCCCGCATGGCGAGCGGCATGCACCGCAAGGTCGCAATCAGCCCGAACGATGTGGTCATCATGAGCTCTCACCCGATTCCGGGCAACGAGAAGGCAGTCGACAAGGTCATCAACGAGCTCTCGATCAAGGGCGCGGATGTTATTTTCCAGGACACGCATGTCTCCGGTCACGCCTGCGCGGAGGAGATTAAACTCATGTACTCCCTGCTCCGCCCGAAGTTTGCGCTGCCGGTGCACGGTGAGTACCGCCACAGAAAGGCACAGGTCGAGATTGCGGAGGCAGTCGGTGTGCCGAAGGAAAATATTCTCTTCATGTCGACCGGCGATGTCGTGACGCTGACCGCTGACAGCTGCAAGATCACGGGTCATGTGCAGGCGGGCGGCATCCTCGTGGACGGCCTCGGCGTCGGCGATGTCGGAAACGTCGTGCTGCGCGATAGACAGAATCTCGCCCAGAATGGTATTATGATAGTGACCATAGGTCTGCAGCGCGGCTCGAATCAGCTGCTCGCGGGACCGGAGATTGTGTCACGGGGTTTTGTCTATGTCAAGGACTCCGAGGATTTGATGGCAGAGGCGAGAGAACGGGCTGTGACAGCCGTGACCGACAGCCTCGACGCAGGCGTCAACGACTGGAGCAAATTAAAGAATGTCGTGCGGGATGAGCTCAGCGATTTCTTCTGGAAGAAGATGAAGCGCACCCCGGTGATCCTGCCGATTATCCTCGGCGTCAACTGAACTTGCAAAAGAGGAGAGCGGGACGTTGAAAGCGCGGCAGAATACAGAAAAACTGAATCATCTGTCTTCTGAGGCATTGGGCATGGCAGTGCGGTTGTTAATCACCGCCTGCCTGCTTTTTGTACTTTTCAGGGGTGTTTTTGCGGCATATCGCTTCGGCCACGATGTCTTCTACCAGCAGAGCGTCGAGGCTGCGCCGGGGCGGGACATTGATGTGCGGATTCCGGAGGGGCAGAGTACCGAGGAGACGGCGAAGCAGTTAAAGGAGCTCGGTCTCATCCGGGACACCTGGGCTTTCCGGGTGCAGTCGCTGTTTCTCGGGAGAAAGGTGCGCGCGGGCGAGTACCGCCTGAACACCTCCGAGACCATCGATGAGATGCTGGAACTTTTATCGACCGCGCCCGAGAAGCGGAGGAGCGGAAAATCATGATAACAGAGCGCATCCGAGAGTATCTGGATTATCTGGATCCCGGCAATCGGCGCTATCTGGAAGAACTCCGGCGGGAAGCGGAGGAGGGCGAGGTGCCGATCATACGGCGGGACAGCGAGCGCTTTCTCCGCGCGCTGCTCGCGGGGCTTAGGCCGCTTCGGGTGCTGGAACTGGGAACGGCGGTGGGCTATTCTGCACTGGTCATGGCAGAAGAGCTGCCGCCGTCCGCGCATATCACGACGGTGGAGAACTATGCGCCGCGCATTGCCCGCGCGAAAGAAAATCTGGCGAGATACGGGGTGGGGCGTATCACGCTGATCGAAGGCGATGCCTTTCAGGTGCTGCGAGAACAGCCGGACGAGTCCTATGACTTCCTGTTTCTGGACGCCGCGAAGGGGCAGTATGTGAAGTGGCTCCCCGAGCTTTTACGGGTACTTTCTCCCGGCGGCACGCTGCTCTCCGACAATGTACTGCAGGGCGGCGACACGGCAGAGTCCCGCTTTGTAATTGACCGACGCGACCGGACCATTCACAGCCGGATGCGCGCCTACTTGGAACAGCTCTCCCGGACGGAGGGCATACGGACATCCATTCTGCCGATCGGCGACGGACTTGCATTCAGTGTAAAAGTGTAAAGGAGAAGACATTTGAGCAGAGAGAAGAGGAAGCAAGCGGAACTTTTGCTGCCGGCCGGCAGCCTGGAAGTTCTGAAGACAGCCTTTGACTACGGGGCGGACGCGGTCTACATCGGCGGCGAGGCCTTCGGGCTCCGCGCAAACGCCAAAAATTTCAGCCCGGAAGAGATGGCGGAGGGGCTATGCTTAGCGCACGAGAGAGGCAAGCGGGTGTATGTGACCGCGAATATCCTCGCGCACAACGATGACTTAAACGAGGCAGAGCGGTACTTTCAAGAGCTGGCCGAACTCAGGCCGGACGCGATTATCGTCTCGGACCCGGCGCTCTTTATGCTCGCAAAGCGGCTCTGCCCGGGCATCGAGTTACATGTGAGCACCCAGGCGAACAACACGAACTACGGGACCTTTCTCTTCTGGCGGGAGCTCGGCGCGAGCCGCGTCGTAACGGCCAGAGAGCTCTCGCTCGCGGAGATACGCGAAATCCGGGAGCGCATCCCGGCGGAGATGGAGATCGAGACCTTTGTGCACGGCGCGATGTGTATTTCGTACTCCGGCCGCTGTCTGCTCTCGAGCTTCATGGCGGGGCGGGACGCAAACCACGGCGAGTGCACCCACCCCTGCCGCTGGCAGTACAGCGTGACCGAGGAGAAACGCCCGGGCGAGTCCATGCCGGTCTTTGAGAACGAGAGAGGGACCTTCCTCTTTAACTCGAAGGACCTCTGTATGATAGACCACATCCCGGAACTGATCGAGAGCGGGATTGACAGTTTTAAAATCGAGGGCAGGATGAAGACCGCGCTCTATGCGGCCGTCACGGCGCGCGCTTACCGCCGCGCCATCGACGACTACCTCGAGAGCCCGGAGAAATATGCGGCGAATCTCGAATCGTACCGGGAGGAAATCGGCAAGTGCACCTATCGGGAGTACACGACGGGCTTTTTCTTCGGAAAACCGAACGAGGAGGCGCAGATTTACGACAGCAATACCTATGTGCGGAATTACACCTATCTCGGAAAAATTGCCGCGGTCGATGCCGAGGGCTTTGCGCGTTTCGAGCAGAAAAACAAGTTCTCGGTCGGCGACCGGGTTGAGCGCATGTGCTTTGACGGCAGCAACGAGCTGCTGACTGTGCTGGAAATCCGGAATCACGAGGGACTTTCGGTCGAGAGCGCGCCGCATCCCAAAGAGGCGCTTGCGGTCCGTTTCTCGGCGGTACCGGTAGTCGGCGAATTGCTCCGCACGGAGACCGCGAAATGACCGCCTTTTTTCTGAGTGCCGCGGGTGTCTCGGCGGTTTACTTTGTGGTTCTCCTGGTCTATGCAAAGCAGTTGCTGTCCGGCAGCTGGATCTGGCTCTTCTTTGCGGGCGTGTGCCTTGTGAATGCGCTGCTTCGCTACCTGCACGCGAAAAGCCCGGCGCGGGTCTCGCTGTTTTTTCTGACTTTCGCGCATACCATCAGCCTTCTCGGCATGGTCGTACTGATGGCGGCCGGTATCGTCATCGCGTCCGGCATGCATCCCAAGGAAAAGGGAAGCCCCGAGTATGCGATTGTACTCGGCGCGGGACTGAAACCGGACGGGACGCTCTCCAAAACGCTCCGGCAGCGCCTCGACGCAGCGCTCCGCTTTGCCGAGGAATCGCCGGACACCGGTTTTGTGCTGAGCGGCGGTCACGACAGACGGGGGCAGCGGAGCGAGGCCGAGGCGATGGCCGCCTACCTGGAACAGCACGGCATTCCGCGCTACCGGCTGCTCCTCGAGATGCAGTCGAAGAATACCTACGAGAACATTGTATACAGCCATGCACTGCTCTATCGCCTCCGCAACGAGAGCAATCCATGCTTTTTTGACTTACGCGGCGAGAGCTTTTTGCTGGTCTCACCGGAGCCGGTATCGCTTGGTATCGTCAGCTCGGAATTTCATCTCTACCGGGCCTCCGCAATCTTAAAAAAGCAATTCGGCATACAGGCACTCGGCATTTCCGCGCCGAGCGACCCTGTGCTTTTCGCGCACTATCTCGCGCGAGAGAGCATCGCGCTCTTAAAGGATAAGTTTCTGGGGCGCCTGTAAACGACACATCTATAGAAGAATAGAGAGGAGCTTATATGACAGCAAAACGGAACCGGGAAGAACAGCTGGAAGCCTTGAAGCGGCTGGATGCCTATGAAATCCGGCAAATCACCGACATGAAGGAACTGCACGCGGACGGCGTGGTGCTCTCGCACAAGAAGACCGGCGCGCGTGTGTTTCTCCTGCTCGCGGACGATCCGAACAAGGTCTTTACAATCGGCTTCCGGACGCCGCCGCAGGATTCGACCGGCGTCGCGCATATTATCGAGCACACCGTGCTCTGCGGCTCGGAGAAGTACTGGGCCAAGGATCCCTTTATGGAACTTGTGAAGGGCTCGCTCAACACCTTCCTGAATGCGATGACCTATCCGGACCGGACGCTCTACCCGGTCGCGAGCTGCAACCCGAAGGACTTTGAGAACCTCATGGATGTCTATCTCGACGCGGTCTTCCACCCGCTGTTCTACAAAGAGGAGAAGATTTTCCGGCAGGAGGGCTGGAGATACGAACTGGAGAGCGAGGACGGAAAACTCAGCCGGAACGGCGTCGTCTACAATGAGATGAAAGGCGTGTATTCGGACCCGGATGAGGTGATGGCGCGCGCAGTCGATGAAGCGCTGTTCCCGGGACACCCCTATGCCGAGGAATCCGGCGGCGACCCCGATTTCATTCCGGATCTGACCTACGAGGCCTACCTCGATTTCCATCGCCGTTACTACCATCCGAGCAATGCCTTCATCTACCTCTACGGCGATCTCGACATGGCGGAGAGACTGTGCTACTTAGATGAAAACTATCTCTCGAAGTACGAGCGCCTCGCAATCGATTCGGCCATTCCGGCGCCGAAGCCGCTCGCCGCGCCGGTCTCGGTGTCGCGCCCGTATTCGATCGGCGACGCCGAGAGCGAAGAGAATGCGGCCTATGTCTCGCTGAACATCCGCGTCGGCGGGCAGCTCGAGCCTGTGCCCTACAATGCGTTTCAGGCGCTCGACTATGTGCTCTTAAAAGCGCCGGGCGCAATCCTGCACGACAGATTGATTGAGGAGGGCTTCGGGGACGATGTCTACGGCGGCTACGCAAACGGCATCCGCGAACCCTATTTCCGGATTACGGCGAAGCACTTGAGACGCGAGCAGAAGGACGCTTTCGTGCGCCGCGTCCGGGAACTGCTCACAGAGCTTGCGGAAGACGGCCTTGATCACGAGATGCTGCTCGCGGCAATCAATATGGCGGAGTTCCGCGCGCGCGAGGCGAATTTCGGCTCCTATCCGAAGGGCCTGATTTACGGCCTGCAGAGCTTTGAGAGCTGGATTTACGACGGCGATCCCTGCCTGCACTTAAAGTTTGCGGGGCTCTTTGACGCGCTTCGCAGCAAGGTGGGAGATAACTACTTTGAAGAGCTGATCCGGGAGAAACTCTTAGATAACGAGGAGTACGCGGTCGCGGAGCTCTACCCGGTGCGCGGTCTCACGGCAAAGCACGAGGCAGAGGATGCCGAGAAGCTGTCGGCCGTCAAGGCGGCCATGACAGCGGAAGAGAGAGAAGCGCTGATTCACTTCGGCAAGGAGATGAAGGCTTACCAGGACGCGCCGGACAGCGAGGCGGCACTCCGCACGATTCCGATGCTCTCCCGCGAAGATCTCGCCGCGGAAAACACACCGCTTTGCTACGAGACGGGGACGCTCGGCGAGACACCCTTCCACTACGCGGCGCGGAACACGACGGGCATCGACTATCTCCGCCTCGACTTTGACGTGAGCGATTTGCCGGTCGAAGATCTCTCGGCGCTCGCGTTAATCAAGGATCTGCTCGGCTATCTGAGCACGGAGGCGCACAGTTACACCGAACTCTCGACTCTCGTCAATCTTCACACCGGCGGCATTCAGTTCGGCATTGACAACTACCCGGATCTCGCGGACTTCCGGGGCGACCGGAGAATTTTCTCGGCCTCGGTCAAGTTCCTGACGGAAAAGGTGGAACAGGCGCTGAATCTCGTGAACGAGCAGCTTTTGCAGACACTGTTTACGGATGAGGCGAGAATCCGCAATCTGATCGGTGAAATTCGCGCTGGCTTAAAGGACACGCTCCTCTCCGCGGGGGATATCGCCGCGGCAAACCGCGCGGCCTCCTATTTTAACGAAAACGGTCTCTTCCGGGATGTGACGCGGGGCATCGCCTACTACCGCTTCTTAGAGAGTCTCTCGGCAGAGTCCGCGCGCCGCGCTTTCTGTGAGCGCGCACCGAAACTCCTCCGGGAGACTGTCGTGCGCGGCCGCCTGCTCGTGCATCTGACCGCGGAGGAGGCAGATAAGGAAGCACTGCTGCCGCTGCTTAGAACGCTCGGAGAGCGTTATCCGGCGGGCGGCAAGGGCGAAGTCCGTTTCCGTCTCGTGGAAGATATCCGGCGCGAGGGCTTCCGCTCGGCGTCCCGTGTGAACTATGTGGCGCGGGTCGGCAATTTCCGCACGGGCGGCTTCCGCTACACGGGCGCGCTCCGCATTGCCCAGACCATGCTGAGCTACGGCTATCTCTGGAACGAGATTCGCTCGAAGGGCGGCGCCTACGGCTGCAGTGTCCGCTTCGGGCGCGGCGGCAATGTGGTCTTCAGCTCCTACCGCGACCCGAAGCTCGAGGCGACCGACAAGGTCTACGAGGGAACCCCTGCCTATCTCGAGCACTACGAGGCGGATGAGAGAGAGATGACCAAGGCCATCATCGGCGCCATCGGTGAAATGGATACGCCGCGGAGTGCACAGATGAGCGGTCAGCTCGCGCTCGCGGCCTACTACTCGAAGGTCACGGACGAGATGCTCTCGGCCGAGCGGAGAGAGGTACTCACGGCAACGCCGGCGGACATCCGCGCGCTTGCGCCGCTGGTGCGGGAGGCGCTTCGCTACGAGGCAAAGTGCGTGATCGGAAACGAGAGCGCAATCGAGCGGGCGGAAGACTTCTTTACCGAGATTCCGCAGCTCTTTGCCAAGGAGAGCGAGGAGACAGAGGCATGAAAGCAGGATTTGTCGCGCTGATCGGGCGCCCGAATGTCGGAAAGTCGACTCTCATGAATCACCTGATCGGGCAGAAAATCGCGATTACCTCGGAGAAGGCGCAGACCACGCGGAATCAGATTCGCACCGTCTACACGGACGAGCGCGGCCAGATTGTGTTTGAGGACACGCCGGGGCTTACCCGCGCCAAGAATAAACTCGGACGTTTCATGGTCGGCGTCGCCGAGAAGACCATCGAAGAGGCGGACGTGATTCTCTGGATTGTCGATGTGAGCGAGCACATCGGGGCCGCGGAGCGGGAGCTCGCCGAGCGGCTTCGGAAGTGCCGTCAGCCGCTGATTCTCGCGGTCAATAAAATCGACAAGATCACCGACAAGGCGCGGCTCGCCGCGCAGGTCAAGGCCTATGAGGACTTTTGCCGCCCGAAGGATCTGGTCGCGGTCGCCGCGCTAAAGAGCGAGAATGTCGAACTTCTGCTCGACACCCTGTACCGCTATCTGCCGGAGGGGCCGTTCTTCTACAGCGAGGACACCGTGACCGAGGAGCCGATGCGGGAACTCGCGGGCGAGCTGATCCGGGAGCAGACCCTGCGCTTACTCCGCGACGAGGTGCCGCACGGCGTCGCCGTCACGGTCGAGCGCATGAAGGAGAGAGAGGACGGCGGCTTCGATATCGATGCCAATATCATCTGCGAGCGGGAGTCCCATAAGGGCATGGTGATCGGCAAGGGCGGTCAGATGTTAAAGCGCATCGGTATCGGCGCCAGGAAGGCCATCGAAGAAATGACGGAGAGCAAGGTGAACTTAAAGCTCTGGGTCAAGGTGCGGCGCGACTGGCGGGACAATGATACCCAACTCCGCTCCTTCGGCTATGACATCAAGAAAGTATGAGAGAGGGCGAGGAAGTCACCGGTCTGGTTTTAAAGACCATGCCGATCGGTGAGCGGGACCGGCGCGTCACGATACTCACGCGGGAAAAGGGGAAGCTCTCCTGCTTCGCACGCGGCGCCGCCCGCCAGGGCAGCCCGCTGATGGGCATTGCGCGTCCCTTAGTCTACGGCAAGTTTACGCTGCGCCCGGGCAGAGATGCCGATATCATTACGGCGGCGGAGGGGCTTCGCTTCTTCGGAACGCTGGAGGCGGATGCCCTGGCGCTCTGCTATGCGAGCTATTTTCTGGAACTCGCCGACTACTTTTACCGGGAGTTTCAGCGGGAGGAAGAGGGCTTAAAGCTTCTCTACTTTGCGCTGCTCGCCCTGGAAAAGCCGGAGCTCCCGCGGGAACTCGTGCGGCGCATTCTGGAGTTAAAACTTCTGGTACTGGACGGGAGCTATGTCGTAGTGCCGCCGCTCAAAACCCATGAGAACTGCGCTTACACCTGGGACTATGTGGTGCGAACGCCGGTGGAAAAGCTCTTTACCTTTACCGTCGGCGAGACTGCGCTGCGGGAATTTGCGGCGAATGTGGACGCACTGCGTTCTCAGGTTGCGCCGCATCACTTCCGCGCGCTTTCCGTGCTGGAAGAAATGCGACGGGTGCAGTAAAATAGAGGACGTTTGGCAACAGAGAGGGGAAAAAGATGGATTATACAATGGAAAAAATCGTGTCACTTGCGAAGGCGAGAGGGTTTGTCTATCCCGGCTCGGAAATTTACGGCGGTCTTGCGAACACCTGGGATTACGGCAATCTCGGCGTTGAACTCAAGAACAACGTGAAGAGAGCGTGGTGGCAGAAGTTCATCCAGGAGTCGCCGTATAACGTCGGCGTAGACTGCGCGATTCTCATGAACACGCAGACCTGGGTCGCCTCCGGTCACATCGGCAGCTTCTCGGATCCGCTCATGGACTGCAAGAGCTGTCACGAGCGCTTCCGCGCGGATAAGCTGATTGAGGACTACGCGGCGGAGCACGGCGTAGAGCTCGAGTCCGGTGTGGACGGCTGGAGTCACGAGAAGATGCAGACCTATATCAAGGAGCACGAGATTGCGTGCCCGAGCTGCGGCAAGCACGACTTCACGGACATCCGCGAGTTCAACCTCATGTTCAAGACCTTCCAGGGTGTGACCGAGGACGCGAAGAACACGGTCTACCTGCGCCCGGAGACGGCACAGGGCATCTTTGTGAACTTCAAGAATGTGCAGCGCACCTCCCGGAAGAAAATTCCGTTCGGCATCGGACAGATCGGCAAGTCCTTCCGGAACGAGATCACACCGGGCAACTTCACCTTCCGCACCCGCGAGTTTGAGCAGATGGAGCTCGAGTTCTTCTGCAAGCCGGACACGGACCTCGAGTGGTTCGCGTACTGGAAGGAGCAGTGCATTCAGTGGCTGAAAAAGCTCGGCATGCGCGAGGATATGCTCCGCGCGCGCGACCACGAGAAAGAGGAGCTTTCCTTCTATTCTAAGGCGACGACCGATCTCGAGTTCCGCTTCCCCTTCGGCTGGGGCGAGCTCTGGGGCATTGCGGACAGAACGAACTACGACCTCTCGCGTCACCAGGAAGTTTCGGGCGAGGATTTAAGCTACTTCGACGAGGAGAGCAAGGAGAAGTACATCCCCTATGTCATTGAGCCCTCGCTCGGTGCGGACCGCGTGACCCTTGCCTTCCTCTGCAACGCCTACGACGAGGAGGAACTCCCGGGCGGCGATGTGCGCACGGTGCTTCACTTCCACCCGGCGCTCGCACCGGTAAAAATCGCGGTGCTGCCGCTCTCGAAGAAACTCGGCGAGGGCGCGGAGAAGATCTATGCGGAGCTCTCGAAGTACTGGAACTGTGACTACGACGACCGCGGTGCAATCGGCAAGCGCTATCGCCGCGAGGACGAGATCGGCACGCCGTTCTGCGTGACCTACGACTTTGAGTCCGCGGAGGATCAGAGCGTCACGATCCGCGACCGCGACAGCATGGAACAGGAACGCATCAAAATTTCCGAGCTCAGAAACTATTTTCTGGACAAGTTTACGTTTTGAGGAAGCGTGTATCTGTTAAAAAACAAACTTTTGTGGTATGATGCTAACGTTGTAGAACAAAATCTTAGATTCGTGTTCACAGGAGGTAGAGATGGCAAAGAAATGGGTTTATCTGTTCAGCGAGGGCAATGCGGATATGCGTGAGCTCCTCGGCGGCAAGGGCGCAAACCTGGCCGAGATGACCAAGATCGGTCTTCCGGTGCCGCAGGGCTTCACGATTACGACCGAGGCTTGCACACAGTACTATGAGGACGGCCGCGAGATCAACGCGGAGATTCAGTCGCAGATCAATGACTATATTGCGGAGATGGAGAAGATTACCGGCAAGAAGTTCGGTGACAAGGAGAACCCGCTTCTCGTCTCGGTCCGCTCCGGTGCAAGAGCTTCGATGCCGGGCATGATGGACACCATCCTGAACCTCGGCCTCAATGAGGACGTCGTCAAGGTGCTCGCAGAGAAGTCCAACAACCCGCGCTGGGCTTGGGACTGCTACAGAAGATTTATCCAGATGTACTCCGACGTCGTCATGGAAGTCGGCAAGAAGTACTTTGAGGAGCTCATCGACAAGATGAAGGAAGAGCGCGGTGTGAAGCAGGACGTCGATCTGACCGCCGAGGACCTTCACGAGCTCGCAAACCAGTTCAAGGCAGAGTACAAGGAGAAGCTCGGCCAGGACTTCCCGTCCGACCCGAAGGAGCAGCTGATGGGCGCCATCAAGGCTGTGTTCCGCTCCTGGGACAACCCGCGTGCAAACGTGTACCGCCGCGACAACGATATCCCCTACTCCTGGGGCACGGCTGTCAACGTGCAGTCGATGGCATTCGGTAACATGGGCGATGACTGCGGCACCGGCGTTGCGTTCACGAGAGACCCGGCGACCGGCGAGAAGGGCCTCTTCGGTGAGTTCCTGACCAACGCACAGGGCGAGGACGTCGTCGCAGGTGTCCGCACCCCGATGCACATCAACGAGATGGAGCAGAAGTTCCCGGAGGCGTTCAAGCAGTTCGTCGATGTCTGCAAGACCCTCGAGGAGCATTACAGAGACATGCAGGATATGGAGTTCACCGTTGAGCACGGCAAGCTCTACATGCTGCAGACCAGAAACGGCAAGAGAACCGCAAAGGCAGCGCTGAAGATTGCCTGCGATCTTGTCGATGAGGGCATGAGAAGCGAGAAGGAAGCGGTCGCAATGATCGATCCGAGAAACCTCGACACCCTGCTTCACCCGCAGTTTGACCAGAAGGCACTGAAGGCGGCAACCCCGCTTGGCAAGGGCCTCGGCGCATCGCCGGGCGCGGCTTGCGGTAAGGTTGTCTTCACGGCAGAGGATGCCGAGGCTTGGGCAGAGAGAGGCGAGAAGGTCGTCCTGGTCCGCCTTGAGACTTCTCCGGAGGACATCACCGGCATGAAGAGCTCCCAGGGTATCCTCACGGTTCGCGGCGGTATGACCTCCCACGCGGCAGTCGTTGCGCGCGGCATGGGCAAGTGCTGCGTCTCCGGTCTCGGCGACATCGTGATCGACGAGGCAGCGAAGAAGTTCTCGCTCGGCGGTCAGACCTTCCACGAGGGCGACCCGATTTCGATCGACGGCACGACCGGTAATGTCTACGCGGGCATCATCCCGACCGTGGACGCTGCGATTGTCGGCGAGTTCGGCCGCATCATGGCTTGGGCTGACAAGTACAGAAGACTGAAGGTCAGAACCAATGCGGATACGCCGACCGACGCAAAGAAGGCGAGAGAGCTCGGCGCAGAGGGCATCGGCCTTTGCCGCACCGAGCACATGTTCTTCGATCCGGAGCGCATTGCGGCATTCCGCGAGATGATCTGCTCCGATACGCTCGAGGAGAGAGAAGAGGCACTCGCAAAGATTCTGCCGTATCAGCAGAAGGACTTCGAGGCACTCTACGAGGCAATGGAAGGCAACCCGGTCACGATTCGTTTCCTGGATCCGCCGCTGCACGAGTTTGTCCCGACCGAAGAGGCTGAGATTAAGAAGCTCGCAGACGCAAAGCACAAGACCGTCCAGGAGATCAAGGACATCATTGCTTCCTTGCACGAGTTTAACCCGATGATGGGTCACAGAGGCTGCCGTCTTGCGGTCACCTATCCGGAGATCGCGGCAATGCAGACCAAGGCTGTGATTCGCGCCGCAATCGCAGTGAAGAAGAATCACCCGGATTGGAAGCTGGTTCCGGAGATCATGATTCCGCTTGTCTCCGAGGACAAGGAGCTCAAGTTCGTCAAGAAGACGGTTGTCGAGACTGCGGATGCGGAAATCAAGGCAGCGGGTTCCGATCTCAAGTACGAGGTCGGCACGATGATCGAGATTCCGAGAGCTTGCGTCACGGCAGACGCAATCGCAAAGGATGCGGACTTCTTCTGCTTCGGCACGAACGACCTCACGCAGATGACCTTCGGCTTCTCGCGCGATGACGCCGGCAAGTTCCTGAACGCTTACTACGACACGAAGATCTTCGAGAACGATCCGTTCGCGAAGCTCGACCAGGTCGGTGTTGGCAAGCTCATGAAGATGGCAATCGAGCTCGGTCGCCCGGCGAACAAGGATCTCCACATCGGTATCTGCGGTGAGCACGGCGGCGATCCGTCCTCCGTTGAGTTCTGCGATGAGATCGGCCTTGACTATGTCTCCTGCTCGCCGTTCCGCGTGCCGGTCGCAAGACTTGCGGCTGCACAGGCGGCAATCAAGAGAGGCTGAGACAGCGTTTCACACCGTTTAACAGATAACATATAAGCCCGGACAGAAAGAGTCCCCGCCGTACCCTCACGGGGCGGCGGGGACTTTTGTGTTGCGGGGAAAGGGGGCCAAGATGTACGAGAATTATTATCAAAAGTATGAGAGCGAGGAGCAGGAAGTTCTGGTGCTCATTCAGAGATGCCTCGGCGCGGGTTACTATAAAGAGGGAAATTACTGGGACATGACGGCGATTTCGCTCGGCATGGTTTTTCCGGACGGGAGTTGTGTGATTCGAGAAGGCAGAGTGGAGTGGCCGCTCAGCGAGGAGGAGACGAAGGGAGAATACGGCTGGGGGCGCCTTGCAAGAGGACAGATTTGCCGTCTCAAGCTGCGCCGCATGAAGCCGAGCGCGGTGCCGGAGTACACGACGCCGGAAAAATTCAATGCCTGGCTGCTGGTTGAGGTCCTGGAGCCCGCGGTTTCCTGTCCGGAACTCGAGGCCTATTGGGAGGAATATCAAAAGCCGGTTGAACTGAGCGACGAAGTGCTCGGCAAACTCACGCTGAATCGGGAGCTCGACTGGCTGGAGGGCGAAATCCCCTGGGGCGACGGGCGCATGAGCCTCTCGCTCGAAATCGATACGGACGATACGGAGACCTGGGACAAGGCGCGGGCCTTTGCGCGAAAACTGGCCACGGATGCTGCGCGTTGGGACGGCGAACTGCGCCGCTTTGCGGCAAAGGAACTCACAGAGCTCGCAAACGACTGGCAGTCGAGCGAGGAGGAGAACGAGAATGCCCCGGAACTCACGGAAGAGGACTTCATGCGGCGCATACAGCCGGAGAGTCTGGTGGTAAGCTGGGACGGCAATCTGGTCGCCTACTATGACGACGACGATCTCTTCTTTGGGCACGTAATCGAAATATCGGGAACCGAGAGCGAGGGACTCAAGTACGCGAACATTGCGGGCTGAGCGGAGGGCATCATGACAGAGCGTATCACAGAGGAGAACAGAAGCTATATCAAGGCGCTCCGCGTGAGCGATGTGCCCTGGCACAGGCTCACGACGGTTTACGGCAGAGCGACCGCCTTTCCGGCGTACTTTGCCGTTCTGGAAGAAATGCGGGATGCGGCGGGCGTCCGGAAGGCATTTGAGGAACTCGGCTACAATGTGGAGCACCAGGACACCCTCTGGCATGCGACGCCCTTTGCGAGCGTGTTTCTCGCGCGTATTTTTGAAAAGGCACTCCGCGAGAGCGCCGAAAACCCCGTGGCGGCCTATCTGGCCGAACAGCTGACAGAGCTCTTTGACTGCCTGCTTGGCTGCTATCATCTCGGCGATACCATGGAGCACGCGGCGCCGCTGCCGCGCTTTGCGGACCTCCTCCTGGAAGAGTATCTCTGGTCGGAAGAGTACGATGAAGAGGCGGATGAGCTTCGCTACGAAGAAGAGGATGTCTTCCCCGATGCGCTCTTCTACAGCTTTT
The DNA here is from genome assembly GCA_000242235.1 of Stomatobaculum longum. Classification (GTDB taxonomy): domain Bacteria; phylum Bacillota; class Clostridia; order Lachnospirales; family Lachnospiraceae; genus Moryella; species Moryella longum. The sequence continues at coordinate 165,827 of JH590862.1, read as the reverse complement.
ACTACTACACCTGGCAGGCCGTACTCGCAGAGCGAGAGGAGATCGAGGCTGCGAGAACACCTGCTTTGGAAGCAAAGCTCTCGAAGGTCTTGGAGGCACTGTGAGAAAGCTACGCTGGAATGAGGTATGCGTGCTCTGGAACGGAGAAGCCTTTAATTGCGGGACGAGACTCTGCTGTAAGACCGCTCATGCCGGGCAGATGCTCAATCTCAGTCGGGACGGCGGCAGCGGGGAAGAGCCGCCCTCGCGCGATGCGCTCTTTTGGAAACGGCTCAAGGAGGAACTTCCGGAGTTGGACCTTAAGGCGCGTGCTGTCCTGCAAAACGCTTTCCCGGGGGAGCGGATTGCGGCGCTTCCGCTGACGGAGCTCGCGCTGGATCAAGGCGAGAGTTACGGCGCCTTTTCGCTCGGCTACGATGCCGGAGATACACCTGCGGGACGGCTCTATCTCTTTGTGGCCTTTGATGAAGCGTTTCGGCCTGTACCGGAGCCGATTTGCGAAGTCTGCTGAGGCCGAGCCGGGAGCGGCAGAAAGTCGCTTTCATCGGACAAAGTTTTGCTGAAAGAAAAGGCAGGAAACGGAAATGAGCACCGGTGCCGGAGAACAGCGCGTTAGAGCTTGCGCTCGAACACTACGGTTTCTGCCCGGATGTCTATCAGGGCGGGGATTACCCGCTCGGCGCGCTGGCGGACAGCCTCAGTCGCTCGAAAATCTGGTATTTCTGGTGGGATTGAAACCGTCGGCTTAAGTAAGAAGGAGAAGACGCAGATGAACTTAGCGACACAAAGCTATATGCCGCCGCCGTGGCTCGCCTATCCCGAATATGAGCGCTACAGTCTCGGCTGGCGCATGGGTAGCGGCGAAGATTACCTGGACCGCTTTGCGGCATGGTTTGAGGCGCTCGGCGAAAAGGAGCGGGAGATATATACCGCGCGCTTCCCGGAGCCCTTTACCTGGGCCGGCTGGTGGGACGATGAGGACAGGGCCGTGTATCTGGAGCGGGGGGACTTTTGTATCGCGATTCGAAACCCGGACGGCGCGCCTAAGTATACGCGGGCGCTGCTCGGAAAACAGAAGCTCGCCGGAAAAAAGCAAAAGTACTGCTTCTTTTGGGGACATCAGCCCGCAAAGGACGGAAGCGTGACGAAGAGCGCGTTCAGCCAGTGGTGGAAAGCAGAGTTTTACGGCGCGGGCGAGCGCTTTAGCTCCGCGGAACAATATATGATGGCTGAGAAAGCCGCGCTTTTTTGTGATGCGGAACACAGAGCAGAGATTCTGTCCGTAAGAGACCCGAAGCGCATCAAGGCGCTCGGCCGAGAGGTGAGAGGCTTTGAGGAGGCGGTCTGGCAGCGCTTTCGCTATGCCATCGTATTAAACGGGAGCTGGCTCAAATTCAGTCAGAACCGGGAACTACGCGACTTTCTGCTCTCGACCGGAGATAAAATATTGGTTGAGGCCAGTCCCTACGACCGTGTCTGGGGTATAGGGCTTACGGAGCATGAAGAGGCAGCGGAAAATCCGCTCAAGTGGAAGGGGGAAAACCTGCTCGGCTTTGCGTTGACAGAAGTCAGAGAGGAGTTAAGACGAGTCACGGCGCACGAAGCGCTCTGTGATTTCAAACTGGTCTGAGAAAAGGAGAAGGGCATGGATCTGTTACAGCAGTGTGCGCAGTGGTTTGAGAACGGGGAGCATCAAAAAATAGTCGATGCGATTGAGGCGCTTCCGGCGGAAGAGAGAACGCCGGAACTCGACAGCGAACTTGCGCGCGCTTATAACAACGTGGCGGAGGCAACGGACCGCAAACTGTTTCGGAAGGCGGTTTCGCTCTTAAAGCGCCACGAGGCCTATTTTGAGGGGGATCACCGTTGGAATTTCCGCCTGGGCTACGCTTATTACTATCTGGATCAGGAGGGAAGGGCCTTACACCACTTCCGTGAGGCACTCGCCGCGCTTCCGGGCGATGAGGACACGCAGAATTTCATTGACGACTGCGAGCGCCGCATCTCGCTGCCGCGCTTTGCCGAAAACTTTCGCGAGAGAACGGCAAGCGTCTGGAAGCGCTTTGCCGCGGAGGAAGCGGAACTCCGCCGCATCATGGATGAAGACACAGAGCATGTGCGCGGCGATGAGTTAATCGAGAAATGCGGCGATATTCTGCGCGAGGCCCTTGAGAACCAGGCCTTTGAACTCGGCTTTAACGGCGAAAAATATGAGCTCATCCTGACGCCCGAGGGCAGCATCGAAGTGCTTCTCGAGGACTGCTATTTTCAGCGCTATGTGCCCGCGGAAGTGGCGGAACACTGGAATATCATAGTCGGGCGGCAGCGCATGAGCGGTCTCGCGCTCGATGCGGGCGAGGGTCCGATTCGGGGCGAGGACGTACAGGTTTGGATCGAGGCGGGAAAGGGAGACCGCTACGGGGTCAAGCTCTATTGCGAGAAGCTGCTCCCCCTCCTTACGGAAGATGAGGGAAGAGTCTGGTGGCTCTTAACGACGCTCACCGATCAGCTGCTCGGCGAACTCGTCAATATGCGCTACATCCGTAGCTTCGATGTGTTGAAGGCGCCCGCCGAGGGAAAGTCCTGCCTACTCTCCGAACTGCCGGAGGAGCTTTCACGTCGCGGCGCCAAGCTTGACATCACGCCAGCGGAAGTCATTGCGGAAAACTATACCTTTTACAGCTTAGATCCGAGCGAAGACCCGAACGCCGACTACCGGCTCGACACCATCTCGGGCGCAAGTCTCTGCCCGACTCTGGTCAGTGAGTATCTGCAGGAGGAGGACAGCATGATCGATGCACTGCAGGCAGACGGTGCGGTGGCGGCTTTCTTCATCTACCCGCTCTCCGGGTTCCGCGGAGAAAATCGCTCGGAGGAAATCTTAGCGCTCCGGGATAGGGCAAAGGCGCGGATGGAGACGCCCGAGGGCGCGGAGTGCTGCAGCTTCATCGGCGGCGCAACCGGTCTCTTCTGCGGCTATCTGGACTTCATCGCCTGGGATTTCGATGCGACCGTGCGCTGCATGCGTGCTTTCTTTGAGGCGGAGGGGTTACCTTGGCTTGCGGCCCGGGTGTTCCGCAGGGAGTCGCATCCGCTCAGCATCTATGACAAGCAGGAGCGGGAAGACTGAGGTGACTTGACGCGCGCGGCGCGCTGTGCTATTTTGTTAGTCAATGGAAACAAAACCGGAGCCGGTCTCACGGCTTCGGTTTTTTGAAATCAGAAAGAGGAGGTTGCATGAAACAGGAGAGACACGAGCTTGGCAAATCGAGCGAAGACTATCTGGAGAGCATACTCCGCATCATCCGGGAGAAGGGTGCCTGCCGCCCCACTGACATCGCAGAGCTCATGAACTTTTCAAAGCCGAGTGTCTCGGTCGCGCTGAAAAAACTCGAGGAGGAGGGCTACATTCACCGCGAGGACTGGCGCATTCAGCTCACCGAGGCCGGGGAGCAGGCGGCGGCACAGACATTCGAGAAGCATGAGTTCTTCCGCCAACTCTTCGAGTCCATCGGCATTGCACCGGAGGTCGCCGAAGAGGAGGCCTGCTCGGTCGAGCATGTGATCAGCGAGGACAGTTTTCACAAGATGCAGGCGCACTGGGGCAAGAAACAGGGCGTCTGAGCGAGAAGATACCCGCGCATGCAAGGTGCGCGGGTATTGTTATATGGAAAGGAGTTATTATGGAGACAACATTGCGGGATAAAGAGGGATTTATCTGCGACATGGACGGCGTGATTTATCACGGCAACCGGATTCTGCCGGGCGTGCGGGAATTTGTGGAGTGGATGCTTCGCGAGGACAAGCACTTTTTGTTTCTCACGAATTCGAGCCAGTACACGCCGAAGGAGCTGCAGCAGAAACTGGAGCGCATGGGACTTGAGGTCGATGAGTCTCACTTTTACACGAGTGCGCTCGCGACCGCGCATTTCCTGAATCGACAGGCGCCCGGCTGTTCGGCCTATGTGGTCGGTGAGCACGGCGTTCTGAATGCGCTCTACGACAAGGGCATCACCTACAACGATGTGAATCCGGACTATGTGGTGGTCGGAGAGTCCTCTTCCTATAATCTGGATCAGATCACCAAGGCGATACGCCTCGTCAATGCGGGCGCCAAGCTGATCGGCACGAACTACGACCTGACCGGGCCGACCGAGAGCGGTATTGCACCTGCCTGCCGCGCGCTGATTGCGCCGATTGAGCTCGCGACCGGCAAGCAGGCCTATTTTGTCGGAAAGCCGAACCCCCTGATGATGCGGACAGGTCTCCGCCTGCTCGGCGTCCACTCGGAAAACGCGGTCATGATCGGTGACCGCATGGACACCGATGTGATCGCCGGAATTGAGACCGGCCTCACGACGGTGCTGGTGCTCTCCGGTGTCACGACGCGAGAGGAGTGCGAGCAGTATCCCTATCGACCCAACTATATTCTGAACGGCGTCGGCGAGGTGATGGAACATTGACTTCAAAAGAGAGAGCGGTGAGCGGCCTCCGCGTTCTGCTGGTGGCAAGCTTAATTTACAGTTACAGTTACATCGATGCGATTCTTGCCCTCCTCGCCGAGGGTGGGCTCGCGTTTCTCGGCGTCTCGTGGACCTATCTCGACGCCAATCAAAATCTCGGCTATGTCTGCTCGGCGCTTGTGCTCTGCTTTGTTTACAGCGGACTTCTGAAACTCGTCAAGCGGAATTACGAGGAGAGACCTGCGACTCTCAAACTGCGCCCGGTCAGCGGCACACTGCAAATGTTGCTGATCGGCCTCGGCGTCGGCGGTGTCTCGCTGCTCTGGCTGAATTTCGCGGAGCTCATCCAGAAATCGATTCCGGCATTGCAGGCGAGCTATGAGACCTTTAACACGGAGATGGGCGCCTTCGAGAACGGCGATTACATCTGGATGCTCCTGGAGGTCTCGATTATCGGCCCGATGGTCGAAGAGCTTCTGTTCCGCGGCCTTGTCTTTCATTTCGTAGAGCGGGATACCGGAAAAGAGGGCGCCGCAATTTTTATCTCGGCGCTGCTTTTCGGCATCTGGCACGGCATTTTCGTGCAGGGTGTCTACACTTTCCTGATTGGGCTGGTGCTCGGCTACCTCTATGCAAAGACGCGGAACATCATCTGGCCGTATCTCGTGCACTTTGTCAATAATTTTTCGGGGACGCTGCCGCCCGGCTTTGACGGCGAAAAGGCGACGGCTCTCGTGAACCTCGCCTCCCTGCTCTGCGTTCCGGTGTTGCTGTTTCTTCTGCTGCGTATGCAAAAAAGAACAAAGCAAAGCGAAAAGCCGTTGCCATAGCAACGGATGAAAGCGTTTCGGCGTGATACCATAAATCCTGTCAGTAAGAGCAAACAACAGGGCGGACGCCCTGAGATGTACAGGAGGATATCAATGGACGCTAAAATGTTTTGTTTCCAGTGTCAGGAGACCGCGGGCAACAAGGGTTGCACCGTGCAGGGTGTCTGCGGCAAGAAGTTTGATGTCGCAAGAGCACAGGATCTTCTGATTTATGTGACTAAGGGTCTCTCTGCGGTTACGACTGCTCTCAGAGCGGAGGGCAAGCCGGTTGCGGCCGAGGTCAATCACCTCGTGTCGATGAACCTCTTCATCACGATCACGAACGCAAATTTCGATCGCAAGGCGATTGAGAAGCGCATCACGGAAACGCTCGCATGTCGCGACGCACTCCGCAAGGACCTTTCCGATGCTTCGAAGCTGCCGAAGGCTGCGACCGAGGAGATTCCGGAGAGCGCTTACCCGGAGAGAGCGGCGGAAGTCGGCGTTCTCGCGACCGAGAACGAGGATGTGAGATCTCTTCGCGAGCTCATCACCTACGGACTCAAGGGTCTCTCGGCATACACGAAGCACGCGAACGCACTGCTCCGTGAGAACGAGGAAGTGGATCGTTTCCTGCAGGAGGCGCTCGCTAAGACCCTCGACGACAGCCTCACGGTCGACGATCTCGTTGCGTTGACTCTTGAGACCGGTAAGTACGGTGTCGAAGGCATGGCGCTCCTCGACGGCGCAAACACCGGCGCTTACGGCAACCCGGAGATCACCGAGGTCAACATCGGCGTCCGCAAGAACCCGGGCATCCTGATTTCCGGCCATGATTTGAAGGACCTCGAGATGCTGCTCGACCAGACCCAGGGTACGGGTGTGGATGTTTACACGCACTCCGAGATGCTTCCGGCGCACTACTATCCGTTCTTCAAGAAGTACCCGAACTTTGCGGGCAACTACGGCAACGCTTGGTGGAAGCAGAAGGAGGAGTTCGAGAGCTTCAACGGTCCGATTCTTATGACCACGAACTGCCTGGTTCCGCCGAAGGACAGCTATAAGGACAGAGTCTGGACCACGGGCTGCGTCGGCTTCCCGGGCCTCAAGCACATCGATGCGCCCTACGGCGAGGTCAAGGATTTCAGCCCGATCATCGAGCAGGCAAAGCAGTGCCCGCCGCCGACCGAGATTGAGACCGGTAAGATTGTCGGCGGTTTCGCACACGCACAGGTCTTTGCACTCGCGGACAAGGTGGTCGATGCGGTGAAGAGCGGCGCCATCACGAAGTTCGTCGTCATGGCGGGCTGCGACGGCAGAGCAAAGAGCCGCGACTACTACACGGAGTTCGCGAAGAAGTTGCCGAAGGGCGCTGTGATTCTGACCGCGGGCTGCGCGAAGTATAAGTACAACAAGCTGGATCTCGGCGACATTGGCGGTATCCCGCGCGTGCTCGACGCAGGTCAGTGCAACGACTCCTACTCTCTGGCAGTCATCGCGCTCAAGCTGAAGGAGATCTTCGGCCTCGACGATGTGAATCAGCTTCCGCTTGCTTATAACATCGCTTGGTACGAGCAGAAGGCAGTCATCGTGCTCCTGGCTCTCCTCTACCTCGGCGTGAAGAACATCCATCTCGGACCGACACTGCCGGCCTTCCTCTCCCCGAATGTCGCAAACGTCCTGGTCAAGAACTTCGGCATCGCAGGCATCGGCTCCGTCGAAGATGATATCGAGCTCTTCTTCGGCAAGGAAGCCTGAAACAAGCTACAGAAATCCAAGAAATCCCTCTTTGGTTAAGACAGAAGGCGACGGACTTAAGATCCGTCGTCTTTTCTGCATTCTTCGCGCACAGGAAATTTCGGCAAGGCAGAGCCGCCGCAGCGGGAGCATGAGCGGAAACCGTGCGGGAAAGACAGGTATATCCTGTCTGAAGCATGGCGAAGCGGGACTGTCACGTTGCGCGGAAAAGGGAGCGGCAGAGAGGCGAGAAGAGAGAGCGGAGGAAGAAAACCTTCGTCGAAAGATTTAGTCCGGACAAATACAAATTAGGAATAATTCCTGATTTAATTGTTTACAAGCCGGAAACAAACTGTTATAGTAAGGAAGACACGATTACAGATGCATTTGATACAGTAGATGCAGAAACAACAATAAGGAGGATATCATGGCAGACGAGAAGAAGATCACAAGCGGTAGCGATGTAAAGACCAAGTACGCAGGCACTGAGACCGAGAAGAACCTGCAGAAGGCTTATGCCGGCGAGTCGATGGCGAGAACCAAGTATCTGTTCTTTGCTTCCACGGCGCAGAAGGAAGGCTTTCAGCAGATCGGCGCTCTCTTTGAGGAGACCGCAACGAACGAGAACGCGCATGCAAAGATGTGGCTCAAAGAGCTGAACGGCATTGCGGACACGGCGACGAACCTCCTCCATGCGGCAGAGGGCGAGAGCTATGAGTGGAACGACATGTATGTCGAGTTCGCCGAGACGGCGGAAAAAGAGGGCTTTAAGGAGCTCGCAGCGAAGTTCCGCATGGTCGCCGCAATCGAGAAGCGCCACGAGGAGAGATACAGAAAGCTCTTAAAGAACGTCGAGATGCAGGAAGTCTTCAAGAAGAGCGAAGTCAAGGTCTGGGTTTGCCGGAACTGCGGTCACGTTGTGGTCGGCACTTCGGCACCGCAGGTATGTCCGACCTGCCAGCACCCGCAGGCATTCTTCGAGATTCTCGCAGAGAACTATTAATCGGGACAGGGCGGGTGCAGAGCAAGAGCATCGCGCTGACAAAAAAGGAACCGGGAGGCGAAAGCCTTCCGGTTCCTTTTTTGCGTTGTGTGAAACGGCGCTTCGGGGTTCAGCCGGTGATAAAAATGCGCGCCCCGATGATGATTAAAATGAGACCGCCGATCACCTTGGCCTGGCGGTTTAAGACGGCGCCGGCCTGCTTTCCGGCGTGGAGCGCGCCGAGACAGAGGAAAAAGGTGGTAAGGGCAATTAAGACCGAGGAGAGCAGTGCCTCCGCCGCACGGTAGGAGGCGAGCGTAAAGCCGACCGAGAGGGCATCGATCGAGGTCGCGATGCCCTGGAGGAGCAGCGCCTTCAGGCCGATGCCGCTGTCCGGCGTCTCCTCCGAGTCTCCGCGAATGCCCTCGAGCGCGAGTTTTCCGCCGATGTAGAGGAGAAGAGCAAGGGAGACAAAGGGCAGAAAGGGCGCAATCACGCGAAACAGCGAGAGCAAAAAGGTCACAAAGAACCAGCCGAGCATCGGCATGAGCCACTGGAAAAAGGCAAAGGTTCCCGCAATCCCAAAGCTTTTCTTGCGGGATATACCGGGATCTTCGAGTCCGTTGGCAACGGAAACCGAGACGGCATCCATCGCGAGTCCGACGCCGAGCAGAATGCTGTTCAGAATAAAAGACGGCTGTATGGTCACAGAGCACCTCCGATGACAGTGATAAACAAGGACAAAAAAAGAGACCGGAGCACGACCAGCGTGCTTCCCAGTCTCGCGATTTAATCCAAGCCAGGCCGAAGCCATTTTGTTGACTTGAAACGCCTAACGGCGTTCCCTACTCCCTGTTAAAGCCCGTCCAATTTATCACCGAAATCAGAGGTTAGTCAACCGCAAATATCGAAAGCGTTTGTATCTATTTCCAAACAATAAAAGAAAGTGTATAATAAAATCTGAGCTAAAAAAGAAAAATAACTAGGCAGATGAATAGGAGTGTGCGGCTCGGAATGAAAATCACAAGTTTAACCTGTCCCCACTGCGGCGCAGCGCTGGACTGGGAGGAGGGACAAGACAAGGCAAAGTGCCCTTACTGCGGAACAGCGCTCCGCATCGACCTCTCGGGGCCGGATGTCACGGTCAACTTTTACAACGGAGGGCAGAACAATTCGAGCAGAGAAGTCGAACTCTCTGTGTCGCAAAAAATCATCATCGGCGTAGCTACGGCCAGTATCGTTCTGATACCCCTCATCCTGCTCGGCATCAACACCGCTGCCTCGAATGAGGCGGGCAGACATAGTTCGCAGACAGAGACGACGGCGAGCCGGGTATTTGAGGACTATACGCTCTCCGGCGCGTCGAGTCTCGCGGAACTCAGTGATATCACGGGACTGAAGCACCTGACCATCGAAGATGCGGCGATGATTTCCGATTTCAGCAGCCTGTCCCGCTTCCCCTATCTGGAGAGCATCACGATTCAGGATGCGCCGCAGCTCACGGACCTCGGCTTTGTCAAAAGTCTGCAGGGTTTACAGAGTCTCTCGCTAAAGAATACCGGCGTGCAGGATATATCGCCGCTCTCCGGCATGAAATCCCTGGTCTCAGTGACCCTGGAAAATAATCGAATCACGGATTTCACGGCGCTCGGAAGTGTGCCGTATTTAAAGAATGCCGAGATTCGTGCGGAAGAGGTCACTGGACTGCCGGAACTCACAGGAATGCGATTTCTGGAGAATTTTACCGTAAACGGAGAGCAAAAAAAATGAATCCGAGTGGGCTTACGCGTGGAGTTCGAAAAGCTTTTCTTTCCTGTACGCCGCTTCTTTTGAGCGGCGTTTTGTTTGGCGGTTGCGGATCTGTCTCCGCAAAGAAAGCGACCGCGGTCCGGAAAAAAGGCGCAATCACCGTGACGCTGCCGGCGTTATCGAAGTATCTTCCGAAGTATGCCGATACGGTGACAGATCCGGTCTTGCGGCGAGCATTCGCGGAAGTATTCCGGAAAGACCCGGCTGCGCTGACAGCGGAGGATTACCGGAAGGTGCGGCGCATCCGCTTTGAGACCGTCGACTTTTCCCTGCTCCGTATGGATGTCACTCTCGGGGACGGCAGTGAGAAGCAGGTTTCGATTGTCAGCGGCGGCGAGGGGATTACCCTCGACGGGAACTCCTTTCAGGCTTTCCCGAATCTCGAAGCGCTCGATATGTCCGGACAGCGCTCGTTGCTTCAGGTCACATTTTCCTCGCAGGAGTACGCGAATACGCTCGCCAATCTGAAGCAGCTCCGCTGTCTTTATTTGCCGGATCGGGGGGAGTATCCCGGAAGTCCGGCGGGGCTCGCATATCTGGTCGCAAATCCCGGTGCAATGGAAGAACTGGGCGGGGTTACGCTCTACGCGACGGCGGATGTCGAAAAGCTCGTGCAAAAGTTCCCGAACCTAAAAAGATTGCGAATTGTGAAGCGGGAGCCCGGGGTTACGCTGTCCGGGTTACAGGGATTAAAGGAGCTCAGAGCGCTCTATACGCCGCTGCGGTGCGCGGGCAACGAGGACTTACTTTCCCTCACAGGGGTGCGGGAAATGGAACTCATCGCCTCCGAGGGGAATGAGGATATCAAAGAGTTCCGTTTCTTGTCCGGTCTCACAGAGCTTGAAAGTCTCACGATTCGCGACGCCGTTTTGCTCCTGAATCTGAACGATATCAAGCCCCTGACAAAGTTGCGGGAACTGCGCCTTTCGGGCGCGACACAGCTCACGAGCCTAGAGCCGCTCCGGGAGCTTACGGCGCTGGAAACGCTGGATTTGGGGGACAGTTTCAATCTTTCGGACTATGCCGCGCTGTATGAACTTCCGCAGCTCAAACGGCTCAGGATTTCCGATGGCTGGCAGGCGGGGTGTTTCATACCGGATGTGACCCTGCTCCCGGCGCTCGAAGAACTGGAGTGCGGTGCGGAGACTCTCCCGCAGCTGGCCCGTTGCCGGAAATTAAAGAAGCTCACGCTCTTTCTCGGTCACATCGGGAGCGAAACGGATTTCTCGGGTCTCTCGCGCCTTTCGGAACTCGAAGAACTTGCGCTGAATGTCGAGAGCGCTACGCAGAATACGGAAAAACTCGATGCGTTCCGGGAGCTGCCGAAGCTTCGAAAAGTCACATTCAGTTGCGGACAGGGAACACTTCCGCTGCATGCCTTTCCGGCGGTCACGGAGCTCACCGTGCTCGGTGAAACCACGGAAATGGGCGGCGGTTCTTCCGAACTTCGCATTTTGGCAGCAACCGGGGAGGATGCTCCCGCTCTCGAGAAGCTCTCTGTCTTTGCCTTCGGCGCGGTGCGCTTTGAGGGCTATCGCAGTACGGCACTCCGGGAGCTCTGTCTCGGCAGCTGCGGCATCGATTCGCTCGCCTTTACGGAGGCGTTTCCGAACCTCGAGCTGCTGAATATCAGTGACAATCGGGTCGAAGACATTGCGCCGCTCACGGCGCTGCCGAAGCTTCGCTATCTCTGCTATACGGACAATGTAATCCGAAATATCGGGCTCTTAAAAGACAGGGGCATTGTTCCGGTCGAATAAATCGAAATGAGGAGAGAAGAATGAATCCGACAAAAATTCGCTGCCCGCACTGCGGGAACAGCATATTGGTGAAGCATAGCGGCAAGACGAAATGCAGTGCCTGCGGAACGATGCTCTATGTCGAAGAACAGGAGAAGTCGGTACAGATCAATGTGAACGGTCAGGTGAATTACGGCAGGCGAATGTCACCGGAACTCTTTGTCATATCGATGGTTCTCTGCGCGGTTGCGAGTATCTTCTTCATTTTTTTGCCGATGCTGACCCGGAGCTCCCGGAAGGCAGAGCCCAAAGAGAAGGCGCACTATGCGACAACACTGACGGATCCGGTTCTGGTCAGGGTTTTCACGGATGCCTTTGAAAAGGAACCTTCCGCCTGGACCGCGGAGGACTATGCAAGCGTCAAAGAAATTTCGTTTCAGATGAAAAGCTGGACGCTGCTCTACCTGGATGTGAGCTTCGCGGATGACAGCAAAAAGCGCATCCCGATTTATCATGATACGGACACCGTAGAACTCGACGGCACGGCTTTTCAGGCCTTCCCGAACCTCGAAGCGCTCCGCGCCGCGAGCGGAAATACGGGAGACGATGTCCGCATCTCCTTTGATTCAACGGAATACACCCCGAATCTCGGCAACTTGAAGAAATTAAAGATTCTGTATCTCCCGAACAACGGCGGTTATCAAAAGAAGCCGGACAGACTTGCGGAGCTGGTTGCAGACCCCGGGGCGATCGAGGAACTCGGTGGCGTTGCGCTCACCGAAGCGGCGGATGTCGACGAACTGGCAAAGCGCTTCCCCAATTTGAAGACGCTGTTCATTGACCGGCGCGAGGCGGAGATTCCGCTGTCCGGCCTGCGTACCCTCTCGAAGCTCGAAGAACTCGGCACCGACCTGGATACCAAGAGCAACGAAGATCTGCCGGAACTCAGTCAGATCAAAAGAATGCAGCTCAGAGTGCAAACCTCCGAAGGCTATGTCAAGGACCTGCAGTTTCTGTCTAGTCTCACGCAGCTTGACAGCCTGAGCTTGGTCGGTGCCGATGAAATGAAGAATCTCAATATGATAGCGCCGCTCACGAACCTGAAAGAGTTAAGGATCTACGGCGGCAGAGAGCTTCGCAGCATTGCGCCGCTTGCCTCTCTCACGGAGCTCCGTACCCTGGAGTTCGAAAACTGTTACGGCATCGAAGACCTGAGCGTCCTGTCCTCGCTCACCAAGTTGCAAAGTCTTCATGTCGCCGATTCGGTCGGACACTTCGCCGCGGCGTTGCCGGATTTAAGCGCGCTCCCCGCACTCGAAGAACTCACGGCCGATGCCGATATGATACCGCAGTTTGCCGGCTGTACCGGTCTTAAGAAGCTCACGATCGAAGCCGAGGGGGCGGATGACAGCAATGACTTTTCGCTGCTCGCGGGGCTTAGCAATCTGGAAGAACTCCGGATTGATTGCGGCATCGTGACGAGTGAGCTTACGAATATCGACAGTCTCGCTGTCCTGCCGAATCTAAAAACCGTGACCGTCACCGGCAGAACGGGGCCGCTGTCTCTCCGGGCGTTTCCGCATGCGACCGCTATCACGGTCATCATGAACAGTACTGGGACTGCGGCGCTCCGGCTTACCTCGGAACTTGACAGCGACAATACCGCGCTTGAGAGCCTACGGATTTTCGGATATGAGGGCGGGGTACAGATCGGCGGCTATAACAGTACGGTACGGGACACGGCGGCGCTTATGCAGCTCTCGCACTGCAAGGCTCTCCGGGAACTCCGGCTGAACCACTGCGGGCTCACGGATCTCGCGTTTACGAGCGGTCTTTCGAATTTGGAGATTCTGGATATGAGCGGCAACCGGATCGAAGATGTCTCGCCGCTCACCGACCTTCCGAAGCTTCGCCTGTTTCTCTCTGCGGACAATGCGATTCAAAACATCGCGGTTCTGCGCGGCAGGGATCTGGTGGTATCGGAATGATTACAAGGAGAAGAGAATGAATCCGACAAAAATTCGCTGCCCGAACTGCGGGAACAGCATCCTGGTGAAACAGAGCGGCAAGGTCAGTTGTCCGTCTTGCGGGACGGCGCTCTATGTCGAAGAAAAAGACAAGGCAGTGCAGATCAATGTGAATCTCGGGGGAGCGCCGAAACCGAAGGAAAAGCCGGGCGCGCTGCTGTTCTTCTGCGCAGCGCTCACGGTGCTCCTCTGTGTATTCATGATTTTTCTGCCGCTTCTCGACCGACTGTTCCGAAAGAAAGAGACCAAGGCAGCGGCAAAGTATGCGACAACTTTGACTGATCCGGTGCTCGGCACAGTGCTGTCGGAGGTATTTGGGAAGGACGCCGCCGCGCTTACCGAGGAGGACTATCAGCGCGTCCGGGCGCTTGCGTTTAACAGATCGAACAGTGACATCCTGTGGGCGAAGGTGACGCTCGACGATGCGAGCGAAACAAGGGTCCCGCTGGTGCACGACGATAATATTGAAATCGACGGAACCGCACTGCAGGTTTTTTCAAACCTCGAGGAACTCCGGGTGTTGACGGACGATATCACCCTTTCGTTTTCATCGGAGCAGTACGCCAATACGCTCGGCAATTTAAAAAAGCTGAAGGTACTCTACCTGCAGAATAACAGTAATTTTTCCACCGGTCCCGCGGGGCTCGCAAAATTGGTCGCAGATCCCGCGGCCATTGAGGAACTCGGCGGCGTCATGCTCTACGATGCGGACGATGTCGACACCCTGGTCAGACAGTTTCCCGCGCTGAAGACCTTGTATGTCGGCTACCGCGGGGAGAAGATCTCGCTGTCGGGGCTAAAGGCGCTCGGACAGCTTGAAACGCTCGGAACAGCGCTCTCCACCGACGGAAACGAAGACCTGCTCGAGCTGAGCGGGGTGAAGAAAATGGAGCTCGGAGCCTCGGCGCAGGGAGACGGCATCAAGGATTTCCGGTTTCTCTCAAGTCTCACGCAGCTTGAGAGTCTGACGCTCGAAAATGCCTATGAGATGAAGAGTCTCAATGTGCTGGAGCCGCTCGGCAATTTGCAAGAACTCCGTATTTCGAACGGCAGGGAACTGCGCAGTCTGGAGCCGCTTCGCGCACTCACAGGTCTCCGTTCGCTGGACATCGGCGATAGCACGGAACTCACGGATTTGAACGCGCTCAGCGCCTTGACGAAACTTCGAAAACTCCGCGTCGCCAACGCCGATTGGTCGGTGAAGGGAACACTGCCTGACCTGAGCGGTCTGACCGCACTCGAAGAGCTCGAAGCCAGCGAAGAGGATTTCGCGCAGTTTGCGCCCTGCAAGAGCATAAAAAAACTGACGCTCTTCATGAACCGCTTCGGCGACAGCGCGGATTTTACGGCGCTCGCAGGCCTCGATCAGCTGGAAGAGCTGTATCTGAATTTCGATAAAGACGACGAAAAGCCGGTGCATATCGAGAGCCTATCGGCCCTGCCCGCCCTTCGGAAACTGACCGTCGTTGGCGAAGACGGACCGCTGCCGCTGGGGGCGTTTCCGCAGGTCACGGACATCACGGTAATCGGAAACAATATTGTGAGCGCTATGAGCACAGACGCACTCCGAATTGATCCGGCGCCCGACGGCGAGAATACGGCGCTTACGCGCCTCAGCATCATCGGTTTTCAGGGAGGCATCCAAATCGGCGGTTACGGGAGCGAGACCAAAGACTCTGCGGCGCTTTCGGTTCTCTCGCACTGCACGGCGCTCCGTGAACTCCGCCTGAATCACTGCGGACTCACCGATCTTACGTTTGTAAACGCAATTCCGAATGTCGAAGTGCTGGATATCGTCGGAAACCGCATCGAGGATATTTCCCCGCTCACGGCGCTCTCAAAGCTTCGCGCGCTTTACTGCGCTGACAATGACATTCAAAATATCGCTGTTTTGCAGGGCAGGGGAATTTTATTGCTCGAATAAATATCACTTTTTGCAAAACAATACTTGCACAGAAAAAGAGAGTTTGCTATAACTCTTTATAAGGAATTGCTTGTATAAAACAGGGCGTTTGGAATAGAAAAAAGGAGATAGAATGCTGAACCCGGGAATCAAAGGACATCAGGAAATCACGGTTGAGGAAAAGGATCTTGCCATTCATGTCGGTAGCGGCACGGTCCATGTGCTCGCGACGCCGATGATGATTGCGAATATGGAATACACGTCGGCTGCTTCGGTCGAGGAACTGCTCGGCGAGGGCAAGACGACGGTCGGTGTCAAGGTGGACGTGAGCCATGTCGCTGCGACGCCGAAGGGCATGAAGGTGACCTTTGACGCAGAGCTTTTGGAAATCAGCGCAAACGGCAAAATTCTCACCTTCCATGTCGAGGCGCACGATGAGTGCGGGCTGATCGGCGAGGGAACGCACCAGAGAGCAGTTGTGGATCGGGTGCGTTTTGATGAAAAAACACAGGCAAAACTCGAGAATAAATAAGAGAAAAAGGTCTAGAGGAGGAAACAAAATGGCACGCACAAAGGGCGCAAAGAACAAGCCGACACTCAGTGTCACCGAGAGACTGCAGAAGGCAAATGCGGAACTCACGGAGCTTCAGGAGGCAGTCAAGGCAAAGAAGGCCGAGATTAAGGAGCTGAAGAGGGAAGAGAAGAGCGAAGCACAGCAGGTCATCATGAAGGCCATTGAGGAGAGCGGCAAGACTGCCGAGGAAGTCCTCGCGATGATTCAGAGACAGTAAACCGGAAGCGGAAGCGGCGTTTGCGTCGAAAAGCAGACAGAAAAGCGCTGTGCTATCAAAAAAGAACAGAAGAAAGCCCCCGCGGTAACCGTGAAAACGGTCACCGCGGGGGATTTTTAATCTCCGGCTACCCAGAACCGCTGCGAATCCTTTGCTTATGAAGCCCGGCTGGCTATTGGGACATCGGCGCGAATGCCGCGGAAGTTTGCAAACAGGAGATGCTTCGGTGTGCGTGTGCGGCCCGGCTGTGTCAAGCTCAGATGAGCGTCTGAAATTCGATTTCCTCGAGCGACCAGACCATACTGTCGGTCTGCACGAGAGCGCTCTTACAGAAGGGGCAGATGCGGGCGTCGGCGCGCTGCAGCGGAGCGCCGCAGTGCGGGCAGGAGATGCCGACAATTTTCTGATAGCCGCTTTTCACATTGACGCTCTGGGCGTGGACGAGGACAGAGGTGACGCTGGTCTCCACCCGGTGCGGGGCAGCGAGTGCAGCGGCGCGCGCCTTGCCTTCGCTTTTTTTGACGGACTCGCCCGCCAGGGAAGCGAGAAAGCCGACGGAGCTGACAATGCGGATTTCGGTCAGAGTCGGCAGATTCTTATAGTCCGCAATCGCGGTCTTATGAATCACAATGTCGGAAAAGCTGCGTGTCAGCCCGTTCATACGGTCATCCTCGATGGCGAGGCGCACACGCTCCCGAAGACTCTCGGAGGGCGAGACGAGCTTGCTTAAATCGAGTGCCTGTCTGGCCGCGAGCACCGAGACTAGGCGCTTTTCAATCGCAATCCGTTCTTCCGGCCAGTTGAACGCCGGGAAATCGCGGTTGATGGTCGGCAAAAAAAGCTTGGTCATGTCCGGCACCGAGCGCTCGGTGGGACCCAGTTTTTTGCTCTCCTCGGCCGCGCGGAGCAGGGAGCGCAAATCGCGGAGAAAACCGGTAAATTCGCCGAGCGGGCGCCGGAAAATCCATGGAATCAAAAACAGAACCACGAGCACTGCGAGGAGCGGGCGCAGCGCAAGAAGGATCGCAGGTAAAGTCATAGAAGGCCTCCCGAAAAATAGACAAAGCAGTTCGCTTTGGTGTGACCAGTATAACATAAAATGCTATACTATGCGGGAAAGAGAGGTGTAGCGCGTGCGGGAAAAACGGGAGAACCGGGTGGTCGGACAGACGAGGCAGATGGACAGGGGGCTTTTCAGACGACCGCTGGAATTTCATCCGGTGCGCCGCAGTGCTCTGATCGGCGCGACGGTCGCGCTGCTCTCTCAATTTTATTTTAATGTGATCAGCAGTGATTTCCGCATCTCGATTGCGGTCGTGCTCTTGCCGGTCCTCCTGATGACCATGGGAGCACAGATACACAGTCTCTCGGTCTGTGGGTTTACGGCGCTCATTGTCTTTTTGTTCCGCGTACTGGTAGCCGTCGGGAGTCACGGCTACACGGGCAGCCGCATTTGCCAGCAACTTCCGGGTGCGCTGTTCTATGTCTGCTACGGGATTTTATTCCGCCTGCAGATTCCGAATAAGCGCATCACGACCTTGCCGCGGGTCGTCACAGCGGTGTTTTTCTGCGATCTGCTCGCGAATGTCGCCGAACTTTTGCTCCGCGCACTGTTGCTCGGCACGGCGGTCAATGCGGAGCGGGCTCTGTTTGTGCTGTTTCCGATTGCGCTGCTCCGCGCGGGGCTCGTACTTCTCGCGCTGGTCATGGATCGGCAGTACCGGGAACTACAAGTCAGGCATGAGCAGGAGAGCCGCTATCAGCGACTCTTCCTGATGATCACGGGGTTAAAGAGCGAACTCTATCTGATGCGGAAAAATTCCGAGGAAATCGAGCGGGTCATGGGCAATGCCTATCACCTCTCGGAGGAGCTCCGCGCCCAAGCACTGCCCGAGGAGATGCAGCGCCGCGCGCTGGACATCGCCCGCGATGTCCACGAAATCAAGAAGGACTATCTCCGCATCATCAGAGGGCTTGAGGAGACCGCGGAAAATGAGTACGACGAGGACCACATCTGCTTTCGTGAGCTCATGGAAATTCTGGATGCGACCTCGAACGGGGTGATCCGCGAGAAGCAGCTCGATATCCGGCTGATTTACGATTGCCGAGACGATTTCCTGACACGGGAACACTATGCGCTGATGACGGTGTTCAAAAATCTGGTCGGCAATGCGATTGAGGCCATCGAGGGCGACAGCAGGCGCGGCACGATTACGGTGTCGGAGCGGCAGGCGGACGGCTGTTATCTCTTCGCGGTCTCGGACAACGGTCCGGGAATCTTGCCGCGCAAACTGGACAAGATTTTCCGCCTCGGCTATTCCACCAAGTTCGACGAGCGGACCGGCAACATCTACCGCGGCGTGGGACTCGCCGGTGTCAAAAACATGGTGGAGGAACATTTCGGCGGCACCATAGCGGTGCGCTCGGAGCCCGGTAACACCTGCTTCTCCGTGAAAATTCCGGCAGAAGCAATCGCATATACGGAAGAGGAGAGGGCTGTTCATGGAGAGAGAACTTAGAATTTATATCGCGGAGGATGACGTCGGCGTGATCGATACCCTCCGCGATTTTATTGAGGACCAGGGACTCGGAGAAGTGGTCGGCAGCTCCGAGGATGACGGCGGCGATGCGCTGCAGATTGCGGCGCTGCAGCCGGATTTGATTCTGATTGACTTCCTGATGCCCGGGCAAGACGGCGCCGAACTCGTGCGCCGTCTCCGCGAGAAGGGCTGCCGCGCCAAATGCATCATGCTCTCCCAGGTCACGCAGAAGGACATGATCGCAAAGGCCTATGACGCGGGGATTGATTTCTTTTTGAATAAGCCGATCAATATTGTGGAGCTTCGCGCGGTCATCGGCACCGTCGTGCGGCAGCTCGAAAACGAGAGAACCATAGAGGCGCTGCGCCGCGTGCTGTTTTCGGGTCAGCAGGCAGTGCCGCAGGACACGGATGAGGAGAGCCGGCGGAAAATCAACAACATACTCGCAAGTGTCGGCATGGCGGGCGAGAAGGGAAGCGCGGACATCCTGAATCTCTGCCTCTTTGTGAAGCGGGAGCAGAAGTCGCTGCAACAGGAGAGTATTCGGGAGCTCTGCTCCGAGCTCTCGGACAATCCGAAGAGCATGGAACAGCGCATGCGCCGTGCGATTGCGGTCGGTCTTACGAACCTCGCGCACCTCGGACTCGAGGATTTTTTGAACGAGAGCTTTACGCGTTACGGCAGCACGCTCTTCCGCTTTGAGGAAGTGCGCGCGGAGATGGATCTGATTCGTGGTAAAAAAGACTATGGCGGAAAGCCATCTATTAAGAAATTCATCGAAAGCCTTATGCAGCTCGCCGAACAGGATAGTTGAATTTGAACGGAATTTGTGAAACTTCTTGAAACTTCTTGAAGCTCTATTTTATAATATAGATATCGGTTATCGGCATGGGCGGAAGGACCGGGTAAGAACCCGCACCGTGCCGACAGGGGGAAAAGGAGGTTTCTATGCAAACAGTAAAGCTTGATATGTATCAGGCGCTTGCAATCGCAGTCATCATGCTGCTCATCGGCCGCGAATTGGTCGCGCGGATTGAGTTTCTCCGTCGCTACTGTATTCCGGCACCGGTCGTCGGCGGACTTGTCTTCGCTATCGTGCACGCGGTGCTCCGCGGCACCGGCATCATGGAGTTCGACATGGATGTCACCCTGCAGAAGGTCTTCATGACCGCATTCTTCTGCTCGGTCGGATATATGGCGGCCTTCGGTATGCTGAAAAAGGGCGGTATCGGCGTCATTTTGTTCCTCGGTATTTCCGCGGCGATGTGCGTGATTCAGGATCTGGTCGGCGCGATCGGCGCAAAGGCCTTCGGCCTTGACCCGCGCATCGGTCTCGCGATGGGTTCGATCCCGCTGGTCGGCGGCCACGGAACTGCAGGTTCCTGGGGTCCCTTCCTCGAGAATCTCGGCGTCGCAAATGCGACGACGGTCGCAGTCGCAGCCGCAACCTACGGCCTGATTTCGGGCTGCATGATGGGTGGCCCGATCGCGTACGGTAAGATTAAGAAGTTCGGCTTAAAGTCGAAGGGCCTGAATGCCGACGGCGCGAAGGAAGCACATCCGACCACAACGGTCGATGTCTCCGCGGACACCGCAGCGCTCGATGAGGACAATGTCCTGAACGCAGCGCTCTACATTGTCGTCGCGGTCGGCGCGGGAACTGTGGTCTCCTTCTTCATCGGCAAGGTCCTGACGATGCCGGCTTACATCGGCGCGATGATCGTCGGTGCCATCATCCGCAACATTCAGGAGGCGCGCGGCGTCAAGATGCCGATGGGCGAGATGAATGCGCTCGGCAATGTCTGCCTGTCTCTCTTCCTTGCACTCGCAATGTGCAACCTGAAGCTCTGGCAGCTCGTGGACCTCGCGGTTCCGATGATTGTCATTCTGCTGATTGAGACTGTCGTCATGTGGTTCTACGCATCGATCGTGGTCTTCAATGTCATGGGCAGAGACTACGATGCTGCTACCATTTCGTCCGGTTTCTGCGGTTTCGGTATGGGTGCAACCCCGAACGCAATGGCAAACATGCAGGCAATCACGAACATCTACGGTCCGGCACCGGTCGCGTTCATGATTGTGCCGCTGGTCGGTTCGCTCTTCATCGACTTCGTAAACGGTCTGATTATCACGGGCTTCGCAGGTTTCCTGACGAGCTTCTTCCATCTGTAAGCTGTACGTTTTTTGCAAGCCGGTCGGCATATAACCCGGTATAGGCCGCCTATCGCTATCTACAATAACCAATTCGGGAAGACTGATAGCCAAGATTCAGGAAAAGTGTTACAATGGTTTCATCGTGAGTGGGTAATATATGGAAAACCTGCCACATAATTGTTTGTATCATCTTATTTTCTATAGGAGGAAAGTGACATGAGCAAGTTGAATCCGTACATTGAGAGAGTCATTGCTGAGGTTAAGGCGAAGAATTCGCACGAGCCGGAATTCTGCCAGACGGTCGAGGAGGTTTTCTCTTCGCTGAGCCCGCTGGTCGATGCTCATCCGGAGTATGAGAAGAACGCTATTCTCGAGAGAATGGTCGAGCCGGAGCGTGTCATCATGTTCCGCGTTCCGTGGGAGGATGATAAGGGCAACATGCACGTGAACCGCGGCTACCGCGTCCAGTTCTCGAGCGTGATCGGACCCTACAAGGGCGGTCTTCGTTTCGCTCCGAACGTAAACCTTTCCATCATTAAGTTCCTCGGCTTCGAGCAGACCTTTAAGGATTCGCTCACCACGCTTCCGATCGGCGGCGCTAAGGGTGGTTCCGACTTCGATCCGAACGGCAAGAGTGATGCCGAGATTCAGAGATTCTGCCGTTCCTTCATGGAAGGCCTGTTCCGCTTCATCGGACCGGATGTCGACTGCCCGGCAGGCGACCTCGGTGTCGGCGGCCGTGAGATCGGCTACATGTTCGGCGCTTGGAGAAGACTGACCTCCTCCTATGCAAACGGCGCTCTGTCGGGCAAGGACCCGCTGTTCGGCGGCTCCGCATTCCGTCCGGAAGCTACCGGCTTCGGTGCTGTCTACTACCTCGAGGAGGTTCTGAAGCACGAGAAGGATGAGATTAAGGGCAAGAGAGTTGCTCTGGCAGGCTTCGGTAACGTCGCATGGGGCGTTGCAACCAAGCTCGCTGAGCTCGGCGCTAAGGCTGTCACCCTGTCCGGCCCGGACGGCTATGTCTACGATCCGGACGGCGTTACGACCAAGGAGAAGATTGACTTCATGCTTGAGATGAGAGCTTCCGGCCGCAACAAGGTCCAGGATTACGCTGACAAGTTCGGTGTTCAGTTCTTCGCAGGCCAGAAGCCGTGGGGTCAGAAGGATGTCGATATCGTGATGCCGTGCGCAACGCAGAACGACGTTGACCTCGACGAGGCTAAGAAGATTGTCGCTAACGGCATTAAGTACTACATCGAAGTTGCTAACATGCCGACCACGAACGAGGCTCTGAAGTATCTCCTTGAGCAGAAGAACATGATCGTTGCTCCGTCCAAGGCAGTCAACGCAGGCGGTGTCTCTGTCTCCGCACTTGAGATGTCTCAGAACTCCGAGAGACTCTTCTGGGACGGAGAGGAAGTTGACAAGTGGCTGCACAAGATCATGAAGGGCATCCACGATGGTTCCGCAGCTGCAGCTGAGCGCTACGGCCTCGGCTACGACCTCGTTGCAGGTGCTAACCTTGTCGGATTCGAGAAGGTTGCGGACGCTATGATTAAGCAGGGTCGCGCACTGTAAGTTAAACCAAACAAGACTGAGGCGACCGGAACGCAAATTCCGGTCGCTTTTTTCTAAGAAACTGTTTTTGTACAAATAGGAGGAAAGTAGCGATGAAGTGCCTGATTACAGACGCTGTGTATCCCGGCATTGCCGAGGAGCTGAAGAAGTTCATGGATGTTAAGACTTCCGACGGGAAGCCGCTCTCCAAGGAAGAGATGATTCGCGAGATTGCGGATGCGGATGTGCTCATCATGCGCGTCGATCCGAAGATTGACCGCGATGTTCTGGATGCCGCAAAGAACCTGAAGGCAATCGGCGTCTGCGCAGTCGGTCTGAACCATGTTGATCTCGAGTATGCGAAGGAGAAGGGCATTCAGGTCTTCAACGCACCGGGTCTCAACGCAAATGCGGTTGCGGAGCTTACAATCTCCAAGATGCTCGACATCTCCCGTCACACGATTCCGGCAAACCAGGACGTCAAGGTCAACCACATCTGGGATAAGTACAAGTATGTCGGCAGAGAGCTGCGCGGCAAGACCCTCGGCGTGATGGGCTTCGGCCGCATCGGCCGCCGTGTCGCCGAGCTCGCAAAGGCTTTCGGCATGACGATTGTCGCTTACGATCCGTTCCTGAAGCCCGAGGACTTTGAGCGCGAGGGCGCAAAGGGCATGGGCATCGACGAGCTGATCAAGGTGTCGGACTTCATCTCCCTGCACATTCCGCTGACCCCGGAGACCAAGGATCTCTTCAATAAGAAGTCGATCGCAGAGATGAAGGACGGCGCAGTCGTGCTCAACATGAGCCGCGGCGGCATCGTCAACGAGCAGGATATGTACGAGGCACTCTGCGCGGGCAGAATCGGCGGTTACGCTGCCGACGTTATGGAGAACGAGCTCGCAGGCAGCGGTCTCAGCGGCAACGACGAGTTCCAGAGTCCGCTCTTCTCCTGCGACAACTTTGTCATCAGCCCCCACATCGGAGCGCAGACGGTCGACGCGTCGAGAGACATCGGCCTCCACATCATCGAGAAGGTCAAAGAGGTTATGAACCTCAAGTAAGAGTCCATACGAGTTTTACAGACGAGACAGCTGTCCGCATGTGCGGGCAGCTGTCTTGCGTTTGGCCGACAGAAAGCGTCACAGACAGCAAGGGCAGGTTCGGAAAGCGGCAGGGTGAGAAAGTGATACGCAAAAAAAATCTCAAAAAAATGCTAAAATGAAGTAACCAATCGGGGGACGCTTGCGTCTTATCTTATAGAGAAGCAAAACGGGGGAAGTTTGCATGACGGAACAGGAATTACTCGCGCTCTATGAGCAGCGGGATCAGAGGGCAATACAGGAGACGGAAGCTGCGTACGGGCGCTATCTTTCCAAGGTGGCGGGTGCGGTGCTCTCCTCGCGAGAAGACGTGGAAGAGTGTCTGAATGACACCTGGCTTCGGGCGTGGAACAGCATCCCGCCGGAAAAGCCGAAGTATTTCCGCGCGTATCTGAGCCGGATTGTCAAAAATCTGGCACTCAGCCTGTTTCGGAAACAGCATGCAGAGAAACGTTGCAGCGAGCAGTATCAGCTTGCATTGGATGAGCTCGATGAGGACGTACTCCCGACCGGCGAAAGCACCGAGGAGGCGGCGGACAAAAACCGCCTCGCGGCCTGCATTGACCGCTTTCTGGAAAAGCTCCCAAAGACGCAACGGATTCTCTTCGTGCGGCGCTACTTCTATACCGATTCGATTCAGGAAATCGCGCTTCGACAGGGTATGAGCGAGAGTGCCGTGAAGGTGAGTCTATATCGGATTCGCAAAAATCTGGCACTTGTCTTGAGAGAGGAGGAATTTCTTTGAGGAGTCAGGACATCATGGAGGCGGTTGCCAATATCTCGGAGGACTGGATAGAGGAGGCTGCGGAGCAGCCGTTACAACTGCCGGAACAGAGGGAAATCTCCGCGGATGAGAGCAAGGTGCGGCCGATCAGGCGCCACCGGTTTCGCTCGATACTCGGCGTTGCGGCGAGCCTCGCGCTGATTAGCGCGGTGCTGCCGAACTTAAACCGCACGACCGCCTACGCCCTGCAGAGTCTGCCGATTGCCGGTGCCTACTTCCGTCTGGTGACGGTGCGCGACTATACGCTCGCAGAGGGCGGGCACACCGCGACCGTGCAGGTCGGAGAAATCCAGCCGGAGAGCCAGAGCGGCACACAGGCTGTCCGCGCGGAAAAGAGTGCCGAGGAAGTGAATGCGGAAATACAGCGCATCACGGAGGAGCAGGTTGCCGCGTTCCGGGAGGAAATGGGGCGTGAAGGGTACTCGAATCTGGAGATCTCGACCCAAGTTGTGACCGACAGCGACGCGTGGTATTCGGTCTGTTTGACGCAAGTCCGGCAGAATGCCGACAGCGCGGAGGCAAACCGGTATTTTACAATTCGAAAGAGCGACGGGAAGCTGATGCAACTCAGTGACCTGTTCGCGCCGGGCAGCGATTATGTGAAGACGCTGAGTGAGGAAGTCAAGCGGCAGATGCAGGCGGAAATGACCGGAGATTCCGGAAAAGTTTTCTTCCTGAGTTCGGATATTCCGGAGGACGATTTTAAGGAAATCAAGAAGGACCAGAATTTCTATGTGAACAGCGAAGGCCGTCTGGTCATCTGTTTTGATGAAGGCGAAGTTGCGCCGATGTCGGAAGGAAGCCTACAATTTGTGATGCCCGAAAATTTGTCGGGTCTCGCAATGTAAATCCGAGAGAAAGGAGGACATGCCAGTAAGAAAGACAATCGTTGTATCATGCAACAAATGAGAAGCACAACCCCCAAGAGAAATAGAGCGCTCTCCCCCGAGCGCTCTATTCATTTGCAAAAAAGCGGCCGGAGCCGCTTTTTTGTTGCGCAAAAACCATGAACTAAAAGTACATATATAACTTGAAAATGATAACAAAATAAAATAAAGTATAACTATAGCATCGCGGAGGTCGCACAAAATTCGGAGAGGAGAACAAAGGATGGGTGAGCAGCCGGAAGCATTGCAGCTGGATCCGCAGCATCTGCGGGAGCGGGACTATGAGGCAGCGCAGGCGTATACCGATCGCTGTCCGGACCTCCCGCTCTTTACCGAGGCTTCGGACAAACAGCGGGAAGCGAGACAGGCCGCAAAGGCAGCAGAGCGGGAATCTCTGTTGCAGGGACTCTGCTTTTTGCCGGAGACGGCATCATCCCGGCAGGCAGAGCTGCAAAAGAGGAGCGAAGCGGCGGGGCTTTTTGCTGCGCCGCGCACGGTCAGCTATGTGCGGATAGCCGCAAGGGGAGAGGCAGAAAACAGGTTCCCCGGGTTCGCCCTCGCCGGATTTGCACTCCTCTGCTTCTTCTTTGGCCTCCGGCAGCTACATAGAGCCGGGCACCATAGACAGAGCGCCGTGAAAAAAGAAGAATTTGCGAGAGAGAACTTACAAAATGAATATAAAAACCGCTAAAAAGCACTGATATAGCGAGGGATATAGTAAATTAAATATACGAAGTGACTTGACTTATGTTTGTAAAGTTGGTAGTATTGTGCTGTAACCACTAACCGCACCAATGAGAGGAGTTAACAAATGGCAGGTCAGATTCGCGTCACACCGGAAACCATGCACGGCAGAGCAACCGAGTTTCGCACAGCCAAAGGAAACTTTGAACAGGTTATTCAGACCATGAGCAATCTCATCACGACGTTGCAGGATGAGTGGGAAGGCGAGGCGAGCCGACAGTTCGCCGCACAGTTTGAGTCGCTGCGTCCTTCGTTTAACGAGATGGGCGAACTCATCGAGAGCATTGCCAGACAGTGTGACGGCGTGGCAGAGGCGACCGAGAGACTGGACAGCGAAATGGCACGGAAATTTTCATCCTGACAGACTGTGAGGCGGGAGAGAGGGCAGCCGCCCTCTCTCTTTTTCGAGGGAGGTGAGCCTATGCAAAAAAGCCTGTATGCGGCCATGGTGGCTTTTTTTCTGTCGGGATTTGCGATGGGCAGCGGCTATACGGGGTTACAGAGCCGGGCAGCGCCGACGCCTGTCCGTGCGGCACAGTACAGCCGGCGGATTGCGGTGGTCAATCTGGATAACGGCATACGACGCGGCGAAAAGCATCTTTACTATGCGGCCGATGCGATGGAGTTTCCGGATACCGACTTTGTCTCTGTGAGCATGCCGGAGGCGGAGAGCGGTGTGCGGAGCGGTTATTATGCGGCGTATCTCGTGATTCCCGGAGACTTCTCCGAGAAGGTTGACAGCATCTCCCGCCATCCGGAGCAGGCGACGGTGCGGTATCGCCTCTCCGCGGAGCTGCCGCAGAGCGAGCGGGCAGAGTTGCAGCGGCGTCTCGACAGTTTCGGCGAGCGGATGAATCAGAATATCGTCTACCTCTACTTTCACGCGGTGCTCGGTGAATTTCACGGGGCACAGGATGCCGTGCAGACGGCGCTCCGAAATCAGGCGGAGGAGCTTAAGCATGTCAAGGGGCTCGGAAGCGAGCAGTGGATACAACACGCAGAGCTGCCGGAGCGCCCGGAAGAAACGGCGCCGTTTCAAAAAGCCGAACTCACCCGTCGCGCATACGATGCGCTGCTCGCCGAGAGCGAGCAGGAGGCGCGCCTCCTGACGCGTCTGCTGGATGAGCGGGAACAGCTCGAAAAGCGCATGGAAGAACTTGCGGAAGAGGGTGTCGCGCTGGAGGCCATCGGCGAGGCGGGGGAGCAGAAATTACAGGAGCAGCTTTCGCTCTACCGCGCTCGGATCGAAGAGAGTCGCGGTCAGCTCACGGAAAAGCTCGCGAGCAATTCCAATGCCGGTGTGATGCATACGACGAACTTCCTTTCGCGGACGGCCTCTGCGTCAAATGCTGTTTTTCTGGCGAGTCCCTCGGAGGCGCTGTCTCGAGAGGATGTGAGCTTCTGGCGCGAGGAGCGGAATCGGCTTGCGAGCGCTTCGGATGCGACGCGCGACGCGCTCCATGCGCTGGAGGGTGAACTCACACAGGAGACAGCCTTCCCCGAGGAGACGATGAAACAAATTGTCGCAAACGATATGGTTGCGGCCATGCGACAGCGGCGGGAGACGACACTCACGGAAATACGGCGGGAGAGCGAAACATTTTCGAACGCAATCTTCTCGGCCGAGCAGACAGAGGCCGACAGCAGAGCGCGCCGTAGTGCGCAGCGCGAGGCAGTGCGGCAGGAGCGGGAGCAGCTACAGAACAGCATACGCGAGGCAGATCGGGAACAGCGCGAGGCCAAGCAGCGCGCCATGCAGTACAGCGAAGCGCTGTATCGCGCGTTTACGACGGCGGAACAGGACAGCGAGTCGCGCGTCAAGGCGGCGGTCGGCGGCCTGCAGGAAAAACTCGGCGCGGGCGCGACGGAAAACGAGCGCCTGTTCGGAAGTTTTTCGAAGAAGCTGCCGCATACACGAAACGGCAGTCTGCCGAATAAGGAGAGTTATGAGAAGATGGCGGCACCGCTTGCACTGCGGGAAGAAAAGCCGGGAGATGTTCCGACAGTGACAGTGAACACAGTGCCGAAACCGCCGGAGCGCACAGGAAAGACAGCGGGACGGTTACAACCCTGGCAGGTAACGGTAGCGCTTCTCTCACTGCTTTCCGGTTGCGGCATGAGCTTTTATGCGCGGCGAAAGGGTTGAAAATCACGATGGAGATTATGATTACGGTGCGGGAGGAGACGCGGGAGGAGACGCTGATTCTGGATGACGGTCTCATGATACAGGAGACGCTTGAGCGTCTTGCGGCCAAGGGGATTTTCAGCCGACAGGCGGCGGACTGCTGCTATGTGCGCTCGCGCCTCTGCCGTGAAGTCCTCTGCACCGCGCAGTCCTTTGCAACAGCCCGCATTGCGAGCGGAGATGCACTCGAACTGATCTGAGGAGGAGAGATGGACGCGACAAGACGCATTTTTATCCGGAATGCAGAGTCTCGCGCGGAGAGAGAAAAGAGAGGATTGCTCGCCGTGAGCAATCCTCTCTTTTGTCCCTGCGAGATAGAGGAGGCGGAAAACGGATTTTTCTTTTGCTTTGTGACGGACGAGGACTGGCAGGACTTTGCGGCGGCTGCGGCACTGGAGACAGAGGAGAAATTCCGCCTGCTCGCCAACTGTGCTGCGCTCGAAGCCGCTCGTGCGCACTATTACTTTGCACTGTCTCCGGACAATCTGGTCTTTGACCGGAATTTGTGCCCGCGCATTCTGGTGCGGGATGCGGTGGCCGAAGAGGATACGAAAGAAGACTTCGTTCGCGCTTACCGGGCGCTGGCGGCCTCGCTGCTCTCGAAACGCCATACCTATGAGGACTTTTTGGCTGGCGGCGAGCGGCTGTTCCGGGCGGAAAAGCAGCTCTCGGGACTCGCGCGGCAGACCGATTCGAAGGAACTCTCGGCTTATTTTTCGGCGCAGTGGGAGAGCCGGAAAAAAAGACGCCGGGAGAAAACGGTGCAAGTCTCGCGGCAGCGTCTTCTTCTGAGTCGCATTGCACTTCCGTTGCTGAGCATCTCCCTGCTGGCACTCGCGGGCAGTTTCTTTTACTGGTATCGCATTCGATTCCGGAAGGCGGAGCGATTGATTGCGGCGGCAGAGGCCTATCTCCGAGAGGACTATCTCGCGGTCGGAGAGGCGCTCCGCGGGGTGAAGCCCGGAGAACTCTCGGCGGAAGGCAGATATATGCTGGCGCGCGCGAGCATCTTTACGGAGGGGCTTACTCCCGAGCAGCGCGAGCATATTCTGGCGGGGCTGCACCCAAAGAGCGATGAGGAGACACTGCGGTTCTGGATTTACATCGGACAGAACCGCTTTCCCGAGGCGCTCGATGCGGCAAAACGGCGCGGCGACTCGGAGATGCAGCTCTATGCGTTGTTAAAAGAAGAGAGCATGCTCGCCGGGGACCGCACAAAGAGCGGGCAGGAGAAAGAGGCAGAGGAACGGCGCATCGAAGCGGAAATCGAGACACTCCGGAAAAAGATGCAGCCGGAACAGGAGGAGACGAATGAAACGCTATCTGTACCTGCGGAATGAGTTGATTCTGGAGACACCGGCGCCGCTGCAACAGGAAGGGGCGTCTCTTCTCACCGTGTTGTCCGACGAGCAGTCTTACTATTTGCCGCGGGAGAAAGTTTTCTTCGGGGACAGTGCGCCCTGCCGACTGATCTTTCCGGAGAAAGAACTCTTTGCCGTGCTCTCCCCGGAAGGAGAATTTTCGCTTTACCGCGGCGAGGTCTACCGGAACGGCAGAAAGCTGGAGGCGGGGAGCGTGCGGCTCGAGATGGGGGACAAGCTCTTTTTCGGA
The DNA here is from genome assembly GCA_000242235.1 of Stomatobaculum longum. Taxonomy (GTDB): domain Bacteria; phylum Bacillota; class Clostridia; order Lachnospirales; family Lachnospiraceae; genus Moryella; species Moryella longum. Next base: position 136,002 of record JH590862.1, on the reverse strand, counting down.
ACTGTGCTGCTCTGCTACCGGGGCGATACTTTACTTCTCTGCGGCAAGGGCGTTTTGTGCTCGCTCCCGCCTTGCCTCGCCGAGCCGAAGCTCCCGCCCGAGTTTCCGCTCTATGACCGATCGCCGCGGCGCCTGCCGCCGCCGATGCAAAAGAGCATTGAGCTTTTGCGTCCCGAGAACCTCCCGGAAGTACAGCGGGGCGAGCAGCTTCGTCGCCTCCTGATGCCGCTCGGCACAGTGCTTGTGATGGGTGGCACGGCCTTTGCGCTGGGGCGCGCCTCGATGTTTGCGCTGAGCGGCGGCACCGTGTTGCTCACGGTCTGCTTTGCCGTCATCGCGCTATTGCAGGGGAAAAAGGCCGCCAAAGCGCGCATGGCGGAGAGAGCGGAGGGCTATGCGGCCTATTTGCTTCGCATGCAGAAGCGTTTCTTTTCGCTTCGGGAACAGAGTATACAGGCCGCCCGGCTGACGGCGCCGGAGACCCGGGAACTGCTTTTGATGGCAGAGCGCTATGCGCCGCGAATTTATGAGCGCAGTCCCCGGGATGCGGATTTCATGTGCCTCGTGCTCGGGCGGCAGCGGCAGGCGGCGCCCTATGCCATACGGTTTTCGGAACAGGAGACCAGGCGGGAGCGGGATCCGCTCTGCCTCGAGGCGCTCGCCCTAAAGCGGGAATTTGAAACTTTACCGGATATGCCGGTATTTGTGAATCTCAGGGAGTCCCAGCTCGGTATCCTCGGCGCGCCGGAACTGTGCCGCGCAGTGCTATCGAATTATCTGTTCCGGCTCTGCTTTTTTCAGAGTTACCGGGATCTCTCGATTATTCTGCTCTGCAAAGCGGCGGACAGCGCGCTGCGGAGCGCCTTTTCCTGGTGTCCGCAGTTCGAGGGAAAGGATTTTCGGTGTAGCGGCATTCTGTCCTACACGCAGGAGGCCGAGACCGTGCTCGGCGGTCTTTTGCAGCAAATCAAGGAGAGAAAACGAAAGGCGGGGGAGGAAAAGAAAAGCGGATATTTTTTGCCGCAGTATCTGCTGGTCGCAGAGGATGCGAGCCTGCTCGCGGGGCACAGTCTCCTGTCCTATTTAGGCGAAGCTTCGCCGGAACTCGGCATTTCGCTGATTTACTGTGCCGAGCGGCGGGAACAGCTGCCGGAGAGTGTAAAGACCATAGTCTCGGTCGAGGGCGGCGGAGAAGGCTTGCTCTGTCTCAGAAACGGTCTGATCGCGACGGAGCGCTTGCGACTCGAGCTTCCGGATGCCGCGGCTATCGAGCGTGCGGCGCGCCGTCTCGCGGGGCTGTTTCATCGCCGGGATACGAGCGAGGAACTGCCGGATAAACTCGGTTTCCTCGAGCTCTTTAGCGCACAGAGTCCGGAGGACCTGCGGATTGCGGCGCGCTGGAAGAAAAACCGGGCGGCTGACGGGCTCGCGGCGCCGCTCGGGGTGCGCACGGCAGCGGAGACAGTCTGCCTAGATCTCCATGAGAGCGCGCACGGTCCGCATGCGCTGGTCGCCGGTACCACGGGCTCCGGCAAGTCGGAGCTCTTACAGAGCCTGATTCTCTCTCTCGCCCTGCAGTTCTCGCCGGAGGAAGTGGGCTTTCTCTTGATCGACTACAAGGGCGGCGGCATGGCAAATCTCTTTGCGGAGCTTCCGCACCTGCTCGGCACCATCACAAATCTGGACGGGAGCGACAGCTACCGCGCGCTGGTCGCGGTGAAGAGCGAACTCGCGAGAAGACAGCGGCTCTTCCGGGAACTCGGCGTCAATCACATTGACGACTACGGAGAGGCTTGCCGCGCGGGGCGAACCGGGGTACCGCTGCCGCATCTCTTTCTGATTGCCGATGAGTTCGCCGAATTAAAGGCTGAGCAGCCGGAGTTTATGGCGGAACTGATCTCGACCGCCCGCGTCGGGCGAAGCCTCGGCGTTCATCTGATCCTTGCGACGCAGAAGCCCTCGGGTGTGGTCAACGAGCAGATCTGGAGCAATGCGCGTTGCAAGATAGCGCTCAAGGTGCAGACCGAGGCGGACAGCAAGGAGATGCTAAAGACCGGGGACGCCGCGCAACTCACCAAGCCCGGCCGGGCTTATCTCCAGGTCGGCAACAATGAGCTCTACGAACTCTTCCAGTCGGCTTACAGCGGTGCTGCCTACCGGCGCGCAGGCGAGGCTGCCGACCGGCGGATTTACCGGCGGACGGCGCGCGGACAGCGGGAACTTCTGTGCCGCGCAGGGCGCGGCGAGACAGCGGAGCGCGAAGAGCTGAGCGAACTCGGCGCGGTGCTTCGGGAGATTTGTCGAGTTGCCGCTGCCGGAACGCTGAAGCTGCCGGAAAAGTTATGGCTGCCGCCGCTCCCGACCATGCTGGAACTGCCGGCGGCGGAGAGCGGCGCAGCGGATGAGACGGAAAGTCTCGCGTTTCCGCTCGGCTGTGCGGACATTCCGGAAGAGCAGCGCACAGAGATCTGCACGCACGACTTCCGGCGGGACGGCAATTTCGCAGTCTTCGGCGCGGGCGGAATGGGAAAGAGCACGGTCTTGCAGACTGCTGCCATTGCGCTCGCGGAGCGCTACCCGCCGTCGAGCGTTTACTTCTATCTTCTGGATTTCGGCGCGGGCGCCCTGTCGCTCGTGCGGGGCTTGCCGCATGTCGCGGATTATCTGAACTTTGATGAGACGGAAAAGCGAAAAAAGCTCATGGCACTTTTGACGGCCGAGGTAAAGCGGCGAAAACTTAGCGAGGCGACGGGACAGGAGACAGCGATTGTCATCTTTCTGGATCACTTCGACGCGGTCAAGGAGCTTGAGCCGGAACTGGAACCCTTTTTTATGCAGCTCGCGCGGGACGGCGCGGCGGTCGGTATTTATATGGCGCTCACGGCGACCAGACCCGGCGCGTTGCGCTATTCGCTCTTAAATCATATCAAGGATAAGATTGCGCTTTTCCTGCTGGATCCCTCCGAGGCGGCCGAGGCGGTCGGTCGGAGTCCGTTGAAACTCCCCGAAATCAAAGGCCGGGCGCTGGTACAGCGAGACGGTATCCATTTCCTGCAATGTTACCGGGCGAGCGCGGCGGAGAAAAAGGACTATGACACGGCAATCCGGGCGCGCTGCGAAGCCTGCGCGCGCGAGACGAGAGGCTGGCGGCCGACGCCGCTCGCCGTGATGCCGGAAGTGCTGACGCCGAATCTGCTTTGGGAGCGCTATGCGGCCGTCCGGCAGCCGTTTTCGTATGCGGCGGGACTTGACACAGCGGAGGTTTCACCGCGCACCCTCTGCCTCTACGGCAATCTCAACCTGATTCTCGGAAGGGCGCAGTGCGGAAAGACCAATCTGTTGCTGTTGCTCCATGCGGCCTATGCGGGACAGAGCTATGTGATCGATTGCGGCGGCGATCTCTATCCGCTCGCAAAAGAGGGCGATGCGCACTACGCGGACGATGCCGCGAGTCTCGCAGCACTCGGCGACCGTCTCGAGGAAGAAATCAAACAGCGCAGGGCTTCCTACGAAAACAGTGGGAAGACCCTGCGCATGCGGGAGTATTTCAGACAGGAAAAGGAACTCGCGCTCTGGATTGACGGGGCCGAGCGTTTTTCGACCCTCTGCCAGTCGAAGACAGCCTGGTGGGAGAATCTGCTCCGCGCGGCAATGGAGGTCGGAATTGCGATTGTTGCAACAGCCGCGAGCCCCCGGTTCAGCAGTTACGACGGCGTGAGCAAGTTATTGAAAGAGGCACAGTCCGGAGTGGTCTTCGGACCGCCCGATGAGCAGACTGTGTTTCGGGTATCCGGCTACCGGCCAAAGCCGCCGCGCGTTGAAATCGCACTTCTCATTGCAAAGGGGCAGGTCTCGGAAATTCAGATCCCGCTCGCGTTATCTTTACTGTGAGCGGTTGGTGTTCATTGCGGAGAGCTTGTCGTTCGAGAAGGTCAGCGCAAAGGAGAGACCGTCCGGGTCGGTCCAGGTGTAAGACGAAATGACCTGACCGGCAATGTAACTCGTGCTGACCGGGACGCCGTCGCCGCCGAGCAGCTCCTTGGCCTCGTCATAGCTCATCTCGGGTTTCAGCCGGTTGTAAGCGTCCATGGTCGCCTTCGCACTCTTGTCGACAATGACGCCGACCTGGGAGTAATTGGTCAGATGGTCGCTCTCAAATGCGACGGTGACAATTCCGGCGCCGTCTTCGCTCGTCCAGTTGTAGCTGCCCTTTGCGGCACCGGCGGTTCCGGCGCGGCCGAAGAGCTTTTCGACCTCGGCGTAGCTCATATCTTTCTTGAGCGCGCGGAAGGCGGTCGCCATGGCCGCATCCGGCGCCACAGTGACCGCCTGACTGCCGTCTGCGGCGTCGGACGCGGCTGCAGCGCCGCTTTCGCTCCCGGCTGCGGAATTTGCCGATACGGAACTTTCGGCTGCCGAAGAGACTGCACTGCTCTCCGCGGTGCCGGGGTCTTTTTTGCCGCCGCAGGCGACTGCGAAGAGGGAGAGGGAGAGCGTCAAAGCGAGGATTAATTTTTTCTTCATATTCAGGACTCCTTTCAAAAAAATGCGGTGGAAACTTAACAATTCTTACAGTGCTCCTATGATAGAATCATACTCGATTTTTTGGCGCGGAACAAGGTCTGCCTGCAGTTTGGAGTGTGTTATGAAGAGGATTTTATTTATCTGTCTGGGAAATATATGTCGCAGCCCCATGGCTGAATTTATTATGCGGGATCTCGTGAAAAAAGCCGGTGTCGAGGAGCAGGTTCTGTGTGCTTCGGCCGCGACAAGCAGCGAGGAAATTATCTGTGACATCGGAAATCCGATGTATCCGGCCGCAAAGGCGGAATTAAAGCGGCGCGGCATTCCCTGCGGAGAGAAGCGGGCGGTTCTGTTAAAGAGAGCGGACTATGCGAATTACGATTATCTGATTTGTATGGAAGAGAGAAATCTGCGAGATGCCGAGCGCATCCTCCGCAAAGATCCGGAGGGAAAACTCAGATTGCTGCTCCCCTTTGCAGAGAAAGCGGAAGAAAAGGCGGAGATTGCGGATCCCTGGTATACCGGCGATTTTGTCACTTGCGCCGATCAGATTACGGCGGGCTGCGAGGGCTTACTGCGGGCGCTCGGCGAAGCGGGTGTAAGACCGATTGCGGGGGGAAACACAGCGTGCTAAAATAAGTGAAAAGCTGCGCCGAGCAGAGCGAAGGGAGAGTTCAACATGAAAATCAGAACCAGATATGCGCCGAGTCCCACCGGGCGCATGCATGTCGGAAACTTGCGGACAGCACTCTATGCGTATCTCATTGCCAAGCACGCGGACGGTACCTTCATTCTCCGCATCGAGGACACCGACCAGGGCAGATTTGTCGAGGGTGCGACCGAGATTATTTACCGCACGCTCGAGGAAACCGGTCTTTTGCACGATGAGGGACCGGACAAGGATAAGGGCTACGGCCCCTATGTGCAGAGTGAGCGCATGCGTGCGGGCATTTATATGCAATACGCGAAGCAGCTCGTCGAGAAGGGCGAGGCCTACTACTGCTTCTGTGACCAGGCGCGTCTGGACTCTCTGAAAAAGACCGTGAACGGCGAAGTCATCATGCAGTATGACAAGCACTGCCTCTCGCTGCCGAAAGAAGAGGTGGAGCGGCGGCTTGCGGCGGGTGAACCCTTTGTGATTCGACAGAACAACCCGCGGACCGGCACCACGACCTTCCACGATGAAATTTACGGCGATATTACGGTGGACAATGCGGAACTCGACGACATGGTCTTAATCAAGTCCGACGGTTTCCCGACCTATAATTTTGCGAATGTCGTCGATGACCACCTGATGGAAATCACGCATGTGGTGCGCGGGCAGGAATATCTCTCGTCCTCGCCGAAGTACAACCGCCTCTACGAGGCCTTCGGCTGGGAGGTGCCGGTCTATGTGCACTGCCCGACCATTACAAACGAGCAGCACCAGAAGCTCTCGAAGCGGAGCGGCCACGCCTCCTTCGAGGATTTGATCGAGCAGGGCTTCGTGAGCGAGGCGGTCGTGAATTTTGTCGCGCTGCTCGGCTGGTCGCCCGAGGGCGATCGGGAGATTTTCAGCCTCGAAGAGCTCGCAAAGGTCTTCGATTACCGCCGCATCTCGAAGTCGCCGGCGGTCTTTGATATGACCAAGCTCCGCTGGATGAACGGCGAATACTTTAAGGCAATGGCGCCCGAAGAGTTCTACCGGCGCGGTGAGAAGTATCTGAAGGAGTATGTGACGAAGCCTCTGGACTTAAAGAAAATCGCGGAGATGGTCAGAACGCGCGTCGAGACCTTCCTCGACATCCGGGAGATGGTGGACTTCTTCAATGCCGTTCCGGCTTATGAGACCGAGCTCTTTGTGAATAAAAAGTCAAAGTCGACCGCGGACAGCTCGCGCGAGATTCTCGCGGAGGTATTGCCGCGCCTCGAGGCACTTTCGGACTGGAATAACGACACGCTCTTTGCGCTCTTAAAGGCTTACGGCGAGGAGAAGGGCTATAAGACCGGCCTCGTCATGTGGCCGCTCCGCATTGCACTCTCCGGCAAGCTCATGACACCGGCGGGCGCAACCGAAATTATGGATGTACTCGGCAAAGAGGAGTCGCTTGCGCGGCTCAGAGAGGGACAGAAAAAACTTGGCAGCAGCGAAGCATGACAATTTAAATCCTGCGCAGCGAGAAGCGGTCACCCACGGGGAGGGACCGCTTCTTGTCATTGCGGGGCCGGGATCGGGGAAGACCTTTGTGCTCACGCAGCGCGTCCGTTTTCTGACCGAAGAGCGCGGCGTGGCGCCGCAGTCCGTCCTGGTGTTGACCTTTTCGCGCGCCGCGGCGCGGGAGATGGAGGAGCGTTACCGGAAACTGTGCGGCAGGGAGCGGACGGGCGTCTCGTTCGGGACCTTTCACGCCTTCTTTTTCCGCATTCTGCGAACCGCCTACGGCTATCAGGCGGATCAGGTTATCGGCGAGGAGGAGCAGCGTGCCCTGGTCTCTGCCGTGCTCCGGCAGAAAAAGACGGAGAGCGGTGATTTCCGCAGTCTGGTGCAGAATGTGCTCTCGGAAATAGCGCTCGTCAAGGAAGAGAGAGCCGAACTTTCGCACTACTATTCGGTGAGCTGTCCGGCGGAACAGTTTCGGGAAGTGTACCGCGCCTATGAGCGCGGGCTCGCGGAACTCCGGAAAATCGACTACGAGGATATGCTCCGGATGTGCTATGAGCTCCTCAAAGAGCGGGCGGACATCCGTGAGGCTCTCTCCGAGCGCTACGCCTGGATTTTGGTGGATGAGTTTCAGGACATCAACCGTCTGCAGTACGAAGTGGTTCGCATGCTCGCCGGAAAGCGGGAGAATCTGATGATTGTCGGAGATGACGATCAGTCGATTTACCGCTTTCGCGGTGCGGCGCCGGAGATTATGCTCCATTTTGAGAGGGATTATCCGAAGGCGTCCAGGGTCGTTCTGAATATCAATTACCGCTCGACACCGGAGATTGTGAAGACGGCGGGGCGATTGATTCAGCGGAATAAGACCCGCTTCCCGAAGGAAATCACGGCAGCGCGCCCGTCAGGCAAGCCGGTGAACACCGTTGTCTGTCCGACGCCGCACGCGGAGGCGGACTATCTGATCAGAGAGATCCGGGAACTGGTGCGCGGCGGCGCGCGCTACGACAGCATCGCGGTCCTCTACCGGACGAACCTGCAACCGCGCCTTCTCGCGCGGCGTCTCTACCAGGAGAACATCCCGTTTCGCATGCGGGAGATGTTGCCGGATCTGAACGAGCACTGGATTGCGCGGGACCTTCTCGCCTATCTGCGCCTTGCCAGAGACCGGGCGGAACCGGGTGACCTGCTCCGCATCATGAACCGGCCGAACCGCTACATCCGCCGCGAGGCCGTGCGCATGGAGGGCGAGAGTCTCGCAGGCCTAAGGCGCCACTACGAAAAAAGCGGCGAGCACTGGATGGACGAGCGGCTCGGAAAGTTTGCCGGAGAGCTCCGGCGTCTCGGGCGCATGCGCCCGTCCGAGGCCATCGTCTACATCCGCACGGAGATCGGCTACGACAACTTTTTAAAGCAGTATGCGGAGGAGCGGGAGATCGAGGCCGAGGAGCTCTTTGATATTCTGGAGGAAATCGAGGCCTCCGCAGAGGGTTTTCCGACGGTCAGCGCCTGGCAGGCCGACGGGACAGCATTTTCAGCGGCTTGTAAGGCGCGGAGCAAGCGGACGGAAGCGGGCGACGAAGTGCAACTCATGACCTACCATGCCTCCAAGGGACTCGAATTTCCGACTGTGTTTCTCCTCGATGTGAACGAGGGCATCGTGCCGCACCGCAAGGCGAACAGCCGGGAGGAACTGGAAGAGGAGCGGCGCATGTTCTATGTCGCGATGACGCGCGCCAGGGATGAACTGCGGATTCTGACCTGTAAGACCCGTTTTCACCGAAAGGCGGAGGAGAGCCGTTTTGTGCGGGAGTACGAGTCGCATTGACAGAGCGGGCAACTGTCCGCTATAGTAGCAGAACAGAGATATTCAAACCTTTCTGAGAGTGAGGAAAAGCAGATGAGCGATTATGATGAAGTAAAGCACGAGGGTCTGTTTGACGGCGGTGACACGACGGTCACACTGACCTTGGATGACGGCGAGCTGCTGGAGTGCGTGGTGCTCACGATTTTTGAAGCGGGCGGCAAGGAGTACATCGCACTGATGCCGGAAAGCGGCGAAGATGAAGACGGAAATGTATTTTTATACCGTTATGCGGAGACCGAGGACGGTCAGCCGGATCTCACCAACATCGAGAGCGATGAGGAATATGAGATCGTGAGCGATGCCTTCGACGAGATTCTGGACGAAGAGGAGTTCAAGGAGCTCATGGAAGGTGAAGAGGACGGCGAGAACGAGGACTGAATGCCGACAGGACAGGAACGCGCCCCAAAAAGGGCGCGTTTTTGTGTGGAAATAAGAAATAAATCGGAAAAATTAAGAAATTCTTCTAAAATGCTGGCATTTTTCTTCGTTCTCTGTCATAGTATAAGTAGGCAAACCGGAGTAGAGATGTGGTGAGAGGATGAAAATAATACGAGCACTCAGGCAGGCGCGCGTCTGGATTGCGGCGGCGGTGCTGGTTCTGGGTTTTTGGGGATTCGGAAAACAATATATAGGAGGAGCGGGAGGAACACGCATGGTGCTGAGAGCGACGGACATGAGTCACGGCTATCAGCAGTCTAGGGAAGAGCGCTATACCGCAGAGCTTGTCAATCAGAGCGGCGAGACCTTGCAGAACTTTGCGGTCGATGTCAAGCGCAGCCGGAACGGAAAACGCGTGGAACTCAGCATCCGGGACAGTATCCCGGCGGCGCTACTCGGAAAGGGGAGCTATCTGCGGCTCTCCTATCCGCTCAGTGCAAACGGCAGCGCAGTGCTGCTGCAGCAGCCGAACCTGCGCGGTGACGGCGAGGCAGTCAGCTTTCAGAGTGGGCAGACCGCCCTTGCCGTTTCGGGTGTGCGCTATCAGTATGACGCAATGTCGCAGGTATTTCGGACAGGACTCGCCTGTCTTCTGTACCGCAGCGTGGAGGAGCGGGAGGACGGTAAGTATACGGCGAATTTGTATCTGACGCCGCAAAACAGCGCTTTTCTCGGCAGGATGCCGGAGGAACTCTCGCTTGCGCGGGAGCAGCTGAGCGGTCTCAAAAAACTCGGCGACACAGATCCAGGCAGTGACGGCGTGGAAGTTTTGTACCGCTATACGACACAGTTTCAGGCGACGGAGGCGGCGGGCGCGCGCGACGGGCTGGAGCTGCAGTGTCAGCTGCGCCTCCTCTATCCGACGCAGATTCGGATTACGGAGAGCGATAAGACAGAGATGACCCAGGATGTGTCTCAGGAGTTCACGACAGAGGCGCAGACAACGACGCAAGCAGAGACCGCGCAGGCGAGCACTGTGCGGACGACGGCAGCACAGAGCGAGACTGTGACGGAGACAGAGACCGGACGGCGCGCCGAGAGTCAGAGCTCGACCATGCAGCGTGAGAGCAGCAAAGAGACGCGCACTGCCACGGCGACAGAGACACAGACGGTCAGAGCGAGACCGGATCCGACCGAGAGCGCAGCGGCTGAGACGACGGAAGAGAGCGGCAGCGAGGCCGAGAGCAGCACGGAGACGGAGACCAAGAAGCGCAGCGTCCGCTATATCACCAAGCCGGGCGGCACCCGTCATCGCGGCGGCAGACAGGAGACCTCGGCGAGCGACACATTGCCCGAAAGACCGACCGAGAATCCGACCAAGCCGGAGGAGAGTTCGTCCTCGGCGCCGGCGACACAGGAATCGACGCGGGAAAGTACGGTTGCACCGACGCGGGAAAGCACAACCGGGCGGGAGACAGAGACGACTGCCCCGACCGCGGCGCCGACGACGGCCGCACCGACCAAGACGGCACCGACAGAGACGTCTTGGGACGACACCTGGGACCTGCCGCCGAATCCGAACGACAACTGGCACGGCGGCTGGAATGACGGCTGGTATCACGGCAACACAGGGACAGACTGGCTGCCCTGAGGCGGCATCGTATTTGATTCGTTATCTTGTCCGAAAGAAAAAACCCCGCAGCGCTTGCTTCTGACGGCGCTGCGGGGTTTTCTGCCAATTTTTGTCCTGTGACTCTTTTGTGCGGAACAGAGGTAGAGGGGGAGAGGGAATCAGACGTTGAAGCGGAACAGAATTACGTCGCCGTCCTGCACGACATAGTCCTTGCCCTCGAGGCGCATGAGCCCTTTTTCTTTTGCCGCCGCCGAAGAGCCGCAGCGCACAAAGTCGTCATAGCCGATGACCTCGGCGCGAATAAAGCCGCGCTCAAAGTCGGTGTGGATTTTGCCGGCGGCCTGCGGGGCCTTCGAGCCCTTTTTGATGGTCCAGGCGCGGGTCTCGTCCTCGCCGGTTGTCAGGAAGCTGATCAGGCCGAGGAGCTCGTAGCTCGCGGCAATCAGCTTGTCGAGGCCGGAGACAGAGATGCCGAGCGCCTCGAGATAGTCTGCCTTTTCGCTCTCGTCGAGCGCGGCGATTTCCTCTTCAATCTGTGCGGAGACGCAGAAGACCTTGCTCTGATGTGCGGCCGCGTAGGCACGGACAGCGGTGACGTGCGGATTGGAAGCGCCGTCGTCCGCGAGATCGTCTTCTTTTACGTTGGCCGCGTAGATGACGGGCTTTGCAGTCAGAAGGCAGAGAGAAGCGACAAAAGCCGCGACATCGGCATCATCCGTCTCAAAGGCGGAGGCGGGCTTGCCGTCCTCGAGCAGAACTTTCAGTTCTTTCAGAATCTCGAGCTCCTTCTTTAAGCTCTTGTCGTTGTTCGCGGACTTCTGCGTCTTCGCAATGCGGCGTTCCAGAACTTCGAGGTCAGCGAAGATGAGTTCGAGGTTGATGGTCTCGATGTCACGAACCGGATCCACCGAGCCGTCCACATGAATCACATTTTCATCTTCAAAGCAGCGCACCACATGGACAATCGCGTCGCACTCGCGGATGTTTGCGAGGAACTGGTTGCCGAGTCCCTCGCCCTTGCTTGCGCCGCGCACCAGTCCCGCGATGTCGACAAACTCAATGACGGCGGGCGTCACTTTTTTCGAATGGTGCATCTCGCCGAGGGTTTTGATGCGCGCATCCGGCACCGCGACCACGCCGACATTCGGGTCGATGGTGCAGAACGGATAGTTGGCGGCCTGGGCGCCGGCCTTGGTCAGGGAGTTAAAAAGCGTACTTTTTCCGACATTCGGAAGTCCGACAATACCGAGTTTCATAGACAGAAATCTCCTTTGGTGATTTGCGAGTGAAGGCGCTGCGAATGCAGAGCCTGTTTGGGCTTCATTGTAGCAGAGAGCCGCGGTGCTCTCAAGTACCGGGGACAGGGACAGCGCGCAGCGAAAGATTTGCATGGAAAATGCCTGTGCTTTTTGCTATGCTCGGGTCTGAAATTGCGGAAGGGAGACAGAACTTATGGGATATGATTTGCGCTTCGTGCATCTCGGCATCACGATTGAATATCTGCAAAACCACATCACGATTTTCGGATTTTCGATTGCCTTTTACGGCATCATCATCGGCATCGGCATGCTGCTCGGCATTACACTCGCCGCGCGGGATGCCGAGCGGCGCGGTATCGGCGAGGACACGATATACGACTTTTCGCTGCTCGGCATAGTCTTCGGCGTAATCGGTGCCCGCCTCTACTATGTCTTTTTCCAGTGGGACAATTACCGCGGGAACCTGCTCGAGATTCTGAACCTCCGGGCCGGCGGGCTCGCGATTTACGGCGGTGTAATCGGCGGCATTCTGAGTCTTATGTTTTACTGCAAACGGAAGAAGCAGAATTTCCTGAATCTCGCGGACTCCTTAATTCTCGGCGTCCTGGTCGGACAGATTCTGGGGCGCTGGGGCAATTTTTTCAATGCCGAGGCCTTCGGGCGCTATACGGACAGTCTCTTTGCGATGCAACTTCGGCGGGACATCGTGAATCCGATTATGATCGATTCCGCGCTGTTGCAACACCTTGTCCGGGTGAACGGCGTCGACTATATTCAGGTACATCCGACCTTTCTCTACGAGTCCGTCTGGAACCTCTGCCTCTTGCTGTTCTTACTTTGGTACCGCCCGAAGAAGCGTTTTACCGGGGAGATTTTCTTCCTGTATCTCGGCGGCTACGGTCTCGGCAGAGTCTGGATTGAGGGACTTCGCACGGACTCGCTGCTGGTGCCGGGCACGGGAATTGCGGTTTCGCAGGCGCTCGCGGGCATCTGTGTTCTGGTCGCCCTGCTTTGCATTCTGGCCGGGCGGCGGCTTGCGGCGCGCGGGCGAAAAAACTGACGGAATGCGCCCGTAAGCTGGAAAAATGCCGCTTATTTTGGTATGATGCATCCAAATGAGTATCGATTGTGACAAGATATGGCAGAGCTGTGGGCAGCGGAGGACAGCATATGGACTTTCATCACATTTCAGTGCTCCCGCGGGAGACCATTGACAGCCTGAACATCCGGCCGGACGGTATCTATGTGGACGGGACGCTCGGCGGCGGCGGCCACGCGTCGCTGGTCGCCGCAAAACTCGGGGAAGGCGGACGGCTGATCGGCATAGACCAGGATGCGGATGCAATCCAGGCGGCCGGAGAGCGGCTGAAACCGTTCGGAGACAAGGTGACCGTTGTCCGCGACAACTATGTGAATCTGCCGACGGTGCTCGACAACCTCGGCATACCGCGCGCGGACGGCATTTATCTGGATCTCGGAGTCTCTTCGTACCAGCTGGACAACGCGGAGCGAGGATTCAGCTATATGGAGGATGCGCCGCTCGACATGCGGATGGACAGGCGCAGCGCACGGACGGCAGCAGACCTTGTGAACGAGGAGAGCGAGGCCGAGCTTGCCCGCATCATCCGCGTCTACGGCGAGGATCGCTTCTCGAATCAGATTGCACGCCGTATCGTCGAGACGCGCGCAAAGAAGCCGATTGAGACAACCGGAGAACTCGCGGCTCTCGTGAAACGCGTGATTCCGATGCGCCTGCAGAAGACGGGGGGGCATCCGGCCATGCGCACCTTTCAGGCGCTCCGCATTGCGCTGAACGGTGAGCTCACAGTTTTGGAGCAGGCGATTGACGAGATGATATTGCGCTTACAGCCGGGCGGGCGTCTGTCGATTATCACCTTCCACTCGCTGGAGGACAGAATTGTCAAAGAGGGTTTTCGGCGAAATGCCTCGCCCTGTACCTGCCCGCCGGATTTTCCGATTTGCGTCTGTGGGAAGAAGAGTCGCGGCAGGGTCGTGACCGGAAAACCGATTGTGCCGACCGCAGAGGAAGTGGCAGCGAATCCGAGATCCCGGAGTGCGAAACTCCGGGTGTTTGAGAGAGGAGGCATACTGTGAGCAGACAGCCCTATACCTACGGTAGCGCCGCACCGAAGCTGGAACCGGAGGAAAAACCGCGCAACCGGAGGATAGCCAAAAGGCCGCCCGAAAAGCAGCCGCGCCGCGCGCCGGAGCCGAAACGCTCGCTCGGCGATGTGTTCCGGCGCATGGTCGCGCTGACAGTCTGCATTGCCTGTGCCGTCATGCTGCTTGGCTTCTATGTGCGGAGCGAGCGGCGTGTGCGGCAGGCCGAGCTCGCGCGGAGCGAGATGCAGCGGAAGCTCGATGAGCAGAAAGAAGTAAACGACGCACTGCAGGTGGAACTGAACCGGAAGCAGGATCTGGAGCACATTCGGGATCTGGCAATCAACCGTTACGGCTTGGTACAGCCGGAACCCGGCCAGGTCATATACTACGATCGGGCGGAACAGGGCTATGTGAGGCAGTATGAAGAAATTCCCAAAGAGACCAAGTCTGGTAAATAAGACAACGAACTATGACGTCAAGGGACAGTTGCGGGGCAAGCTCGGGCTGCTCATGGGGCTCACGGTGCTTGCACTGGGCGGCCTCGTGTATCAGGTGTACGGCGTGCAGAAGAACAACGCCGCGGTTGCGCGCACATTCACGCGGAGTAAGGAACTGCGGCAGCCGGAAGTGATTCCCTATCGCCGCGGCGAGATTATGGACCGGAACGGCACCTATCTGACGGCGACCGAAAAGCGCTACCAGCTGATTGTGTCGCCCAAGTCGCTGCTCAAGGAAGACAGCCGCGATCTCTATTACGACTGTACCGTGCATGCGCTCGCGGACTTTCTCGGCATGGATGAGAATGAGCTTCGAAAGCAGATTGAAGAGAATTCGACGAGCCAGAATCTGAAAGTCGGAGAGCCGCTGACAGCACCCGACAAGCAGCGCTTCCTGGATTTTCAGGAGCACGTGAACAATCCCGACCGCTATGAGGCGAAGAAGCGGGCGGAGGACAAGACCTACGAGGGCTTTAGCCAGGAACAGCGGGAGCGCTACCGCGGGCGCTTCGGCGCCGTCAATCTGCAGGAATACTACCAGCGCGAGTATCCGTACGGCGAGCTCGCGTGCAATGTGCTCGGCTTCTACCGGAGTTACGACGATCAGCGGGTCGGCACGACGGGCATAGAGCAGTCCTATAACGAGGTGCTCTCCGGCACGGACGGCCAGCGGTACAGCTATATGGACGCCGACCGGGAGGCGCAGGATGTGACCCGGGAGCCGCAGGACGGCAACTCCGTCGTGAGCACGATTGATGTCAAGGTGCAGCAGAGTGTCGAGCGGCACATCAAGGACTTCATGAATACCACGGGTGCGGAAAATATCGGCGTCATTGTGATGGATCCGAACAGCGGGGAGATTCTCGCGATGGCGACCAATCACTCGTTCGACCTAAACGACCCCGGAAACCTGCAGAAGTATTACAGCGCCAATGAACTGAAGCAGATGACCAGCGAGGAGGCGACGCAGAAACTCTGGAACAATTTCTGCGTGAGCACGGTCTACGAGCCCGGATCCACGGCAAAGGTTTTTACGATCGCGGGTGCGCTCGAAAACGGAAAGATCACCGGGCAGGAGGAATATACCTGCACGGGCGAGGTGGATGTACAGGGCACCCTGATTCACTGCAGCAAGCGGACCGGCCACGGCAGACTCAATGTAACCGGCGCCCTCGAGCAGTCCTGCAACGTGGCGCTGGTGCGCATTGCACAGGCGCTCGGGCGGGAGGCATTTGAGAAAACGCAGAACCTCTACGGTTTCGGCGTGAGCAGCGGCATTGATTTGCCGGGCGAGCCGGATACCTCGACGCAGGTGCACATTCTGAACCCGCCGGACGATGCGGCAAACCGCAGACTCGGCCCGGTCGAACTCGCGACCGACAGCTTCGGTCAGGGCTTCGGCTGTAATATGGTGCAGCTCGCGGCAGCCTTTTCTTCGGTCATCAACGGCGGCTCGTACTACCGGCCGCATGTGGTAAAGCAGATATTAAACTCGCAGGGCACCGTGATTCGCGACTACAGCGGCGAAATCGTGCGGGAGACCTGTTCCCAGGAGACCGCGCTCTTTCTTCGCAAGGCTTTGCGCGGCGTTGTGACCGAGGGCACGGGTGCGGCGGCGGAGGTGCCGGGGTATGAGATTGCCGGAAAGACCGGTACTTCGGAGAAGTTGCCGCGAAACAAGAAGAATTACCTGCTCTCATTCTGCGGTTATGCGCCGGCAAACAACCCGCAGGTACTCTGCTATGTCGTGGTCGATCAGCCGCATGTGAAAGACCAGGCGCACAGCACCTTTGCCTCGGTGCTGTTTCAGAATATCATGGCGGACATTCTGCCCTCCCTCAATGTGGTTCCGGGCGATGCACCGGGTACAACGGCGACGCCGCTGTTGGAGGGTATCAATGCCGGGATTGCCTCCGGCCGAGAGGAAGGCGGCGAGAGCGCCAATACCGCGGAGAGCACGGCGACTGCGGAGAGTACCGCGGCCATGGCGAGCACGGCGGCTTCGGACAGTGCGGCAGCGGCGGACAGCACAGCGGCTTCGGACAGTGCGGCGGCCGCGGCGAGCACGGCGGCGGCGCAAAAGAGCAGCACGGCGGCCGCAAAGAGCGGCTCTTCGTCGAAGAGCGGTAAAACTTCGAAGAGCACGAAGAGCACGAAGAGCGGCTCTTCGTCAAAGAGCAATAAGACTTCGAAGAGCACGAAGAGTGGAAATTCCGCAAAGAACGCCACCAAGAGCGGCAAGAGTTCAAAGAGCGGCTCTTCGTCGAAGAAGAAGTAAGCCCGCGCGGGGCGGTAAGCCGCGGCACTAGGCTTGCGCAAGACTTTTGGCAAGGGTATACTGTAAAGAGGCTCACAACTATACAGACAACAGGAGGCGCGATGCATGCTGACTGACACCATATTGGCGCTTTTTATTGCTTTTTTCGCCTGCGCGGCGCTCTGCCCGATCATGATTCCCATCCTGCACCGCATGAAGTTTGGGCAGCAGGTCCGGGATGACGGCCCGCAGTCACATTTGAAAAAAAGCGGAACGCCGACCATGGGCGGCATCATGATTGTCCTTGCGATTGCGCTCGGCTGTCTGCCGTTTCTCAAAAAGGCGCCGGAGACCCTGCCGGTCATGGGGTTTACGCTCGCATTCGGGTTTATCGGCTTTCTCGATGACTTTTTGAAGATTCACCGGAAGCAGTCGGAGGGGCTGAAAGCCTGGCAGAAATTTTCGCTGCAGCTCATCGCGACCGGAGTTCTCGCATATCGGCTGTTCCGAACGGGAAACTACGGCGATATTCTGCTGCCGTTCAGCGGAAGTTTTGAGACCGGCATTCTGTTGCCGCTCGGCGGACTCTTTGTGCCCTTTGTTTTTCTGGTTGTGCTCGGCACGGACAACGGCGTCAATTTTACCGACGGACTCGACGGGCTCTGCTCGTCCGTGACGGCGGTCGTGGCGCTCTTTTTTGCGGCGGTCGCCTGCCGCTTTGCACCCGGCGCCGCGCCGGTCAGCGGGGCGGTCATCGGTGCGCTGCTCGGCTTTTTGCTGTTCAACTGCTATCCGGCCAAAGTCTTCATGGGCGATACCGGTGCCCTCGCGCTCGGCGGCTATGCGGCGGCCGTTGCGCTGGTGCTCCGCATGCCGCTCTTCCTGATGCTGGTCGGCATCATCTACATGCTGGAAGTGATTTCGGTCATGCTGCAAGTCGGCTATTTCAAGGCGACCAAGGGAAAGCGGCTGTTCCGGATGGCTCCGCTGCACCATCATTTTGAATTGGGTGGCTGGTCCGAGACGCGCGTTGTCACGGTCTTTACGATATGCACAGTCATTTTGTCACTCGCGGCCTGGATAGGACTCGGGGAATGAAAGGGGAGACTCTCATGAATGAAAAGGTTATGGTTGCAGGTGCCGGCAAGAGCGGTATCGCGGCAACAAAGCTGATCCTGGAGACGGGCGGCGAAGTGCTGCTCTATGACGGCAATGAAGCGCTCTCGGAGGAGAAAATCCGGGAAAACTTCCCGGAGAATGCGCGCCTCACAATCTGCCTCGGCGAACTGGACGAGACACTGCTCACCGGTATTCAGATTTGCGTGATGAGCCCCGGCATTGACCTCGAGACGCCTTTTGTGAGGAAACTGACCGACAAGAAGATTCAGCTCTGGTCGGAGATTGAGCTCGGGTTCCAGGTTGCGAAGGGACAGCTTCTGGCCATTACCGGCACGAACGGCAAGACCACGACCACGGCGCTGACCGGCGCCATCATGCAGCGCGCGTTCGGTAACAGCTTTACGGTCGGCAACATCGGCCTCCCCTATACGGAAGTCGCGCTGAAGACCACGGAGAAGTCAATCACGGTGCTCGAGGCGTCGAGTTTCCAGCTCGAGACCATCATCCGCTTCCACCCGCATGTCGCCGCAATCACAAACATCACGCCGGATCATCTGAACCGCCATCATACGATGGAGAACTATATCCGGATCAAGGAGGACATCAGCTCGAACCAGACGGTCGATGATTTCCTCGTGCTGAACT
Organism: Stomatobaculum longum; assembly: GCA_000242235.1. Classification (GTDB taxonomy): domain Bacteria; phylum Bacillota; class Clostridia; order Lachnospirales; family Lachnospiraceae; genus Moryella; species Moryella longum. Next base: position 117,559 of record JH590862.1, on the reverse strand, counting down.
ACGACGACGAGGTGCTCCGCGCCTTCGGTGAGCGGAAGGATTTGAAGCCGAAGGTGGTCTTCTTCTCGAGCACCCAGCTGCTCGACGACGGCTATGACCTCGAGGACGGTGTCATCTGCCGCAAGGAAAAGGGAGAGAAGACAGAGCTGATTCGGACGGACGAACTGCAGCTGCTCGGCCGTCACAACTTTGAAAATGTCATGACGGCGATTGCAATGGCTGTCTGCATGAAGGCGCCGATGGATGCGATTCTGGATGCGGTTCGCAAGTTCCGAGCGGTGGAGCACCGCATTGAGTTTGTCGCGGAGCGCTACGGCGTCAAATACTACAATGACTCGAAGGGAACCAACCCGGATGCGGCGATTCAGGCCATCAAGGCAATGCCGGGGCCGACCCTCTTAATCGGCGGCGGCTATGACAAAGGTTCCTCTTACGACGAGTGGATTGATGCCTTCGGCGGCAAGGTGCGCTATCTCGTGTTACTCGGACAGACCCGTGATGCGATTTCGGACTGCGCAAAGCGCCACGGCTTTACCAACATCATGTTCGCGGAGGACATGCAGGAGGCGGTCAAGGTCTGCGCTTCTTACGCCAACGCGGGCGACTATGTGCTGCTCTCTCCCGCCTGTGCAAGTTGGGGTATGTTTCCGAACTACGAGGTGCGCGGCAAAGTCTTTAAGGAGTGCGTGCGCGCACTATGACGGCGAGAACGCCAAGGAGAAAAGAGACAAGTGGCGCGCAGCAGAGAGAGCCGCGCGTCAGAAGGACAGGGCGAACGGCAGGCGGCAAAGTAGAGCCGCTCTATCCGCGACAAACGAAAGGTGCGCGCAGTCGGTGGAGTCGGATTTTTGAGGCTGTTCCCTGCGTCGGCAAAGAGCAGTGGAAGCGGAATCGCCGGCATATGAACGGCTATGTCTTCTGGGTCACGGTCATATTGGTGCTGTTCGGTCTCGCGATGGTCTACTCAACCACGTCCTTTGCGGGCGATGAGCCGCTCTCAGGTGTGAAGAAGCAGGCGGTTTTTGCGCTGGTCGGGCTGTGCGCGATGCTGCTTCTGTCCCGCCTCGATTATCACAGACTGCTCTGCCTGAGTTGGTGCCAGCTCTATACACTCAGCACTGTCCTGCTGGTCGCAACGCTTGTGTTCGGGCGGAGCTCGCACGGCAGAACCCGCTGGATCAGGCTCGGCCCCGTGAGCTTTCAGCCCTCGGAGCTCATGAAGACAGCCCTGGTGCTGTTCTTTGCGGTCTATCTGGTCAACTATTACTACAGCTTTTCGAAGACGCCCAAACGCGTTTTCTGGATGATGGCGGTTTTCGGCGGCATCCCGGCGGGACTGATTGCCTTTCAGAATCTCAGCACCGGCCTTCTGCTCGGCGCCATGGTCTTTCTGATTACACTGCTCGGCGTGAAAGACAACCGGATGCATCTGGGGCTTGCGATTGCGGGAGCGGCGCTCTTTTTCTTCGCCGTGCACTATTACAAGAAGTTTCCGTTTTTGCATCCCTATCAGATTGCGCGCATTGAGTCTTGGCTGAACCCCGATGCCAATGCGAACGGCAGCGGCTTCCAGGTGAGACTCGGCAAGTATGCCATCAGTGCGGGCGGCTGGTTCGGCGCCGGTTTCGGCAGAGGGGTGGTCAAGCAGAACGGTCTGCCGGAGCCCTCGACCGACTTTATCTTTCCGGTCATCGGCGAGGAGCTCGGCATGGTTGGTATGAGCGTACTGATTCTGCTCTACGCGATGCTACTCTTTTGCATCCTCCGGATTGCGTGTCACGCGCCGGACCGCTACGGCGCTCTGCTCTGCGGCGGTGTGGCGGTTCATATCCTGCTGCATATTGTGATGCATGTCGCCGTGGTCACGGGCCTGATGCCGAATACCGGTGTCACGCTGCCCTTTATCAGCAGCGGCGGTACCTCTCTCGTGAGTTTCATGGGAGAAATCGGGCTGGTTCTTGCGGTTTCCAGGGGCATGCGCCCGGAGCAACTGACATGAAGCGGCTCCAAAAACTGGGAATTGTTTTTGCGCTGCTGCTGGCGGTCTCGCTCGCAGCGGCGTTTGTCTGTATTCGCGTCAAAACCGTCACGGTGCAGGGCAACCGGATATACAGTGAGGAGGCGGCGCGAAAGGCACTGCTGCCGCAGGCGGAGGGCGAGCGCAGCGCCGAGCTTCTGTTCCGGCTGTGGCGCGGCAAAAAGAAACAGCTCGCTTTTCTGACCGGCTACGACATACGCTTTACCTCACCCTTTTCGGTGGAACTCATACTGCACGAAAAGCCGGTGCTCGGCTATGTGCGCTATATGAGTGCGGCCTTTTATTTTGACGACGAGCTTCGCGTCGTGGAGAGTGCGCAGAAACCGATTTCCGGGTATCCGGAGATTACGGGACTGCAGACGGGCGACATTGCGGTCGGCGGGACGCTGCTCGAGGCCGATCCCAAGGGAAGGACCATAGTCCGGCAGCTCTTGCTGAATCTCCGGAAGAACGATATCCGCACGGAGCAGATTGTCTTTGACGCGGCCTATCAGGCGACGTTTCGCTGCGGCGGCATCACTGTGCTCTTCGGCGGTGAAAAAGAAGCCGAGGAGAGGTGCAAAGATCTCGCGGGTATTCTGAAGAAAGCGGGCAATGCTTCCGGAATCCTGGATATCCGGAAGCGCGCGTCAAACGGAACCTATGCGCTGCAGGCGCAGAATCCGTAAAATCCGCAAAGTTGCTTGCACTTTTCGGGAAAAATAAGTATGATAGACCATATTATCCAGTATGAGACAATCTGTGAATAAGCAGTTACAGGAGGCAGGTACCTTGTTAGAGATCAAACTGAACGAAGACGATAATACTGCAAAGATCATCGTAGTCGGCGTTGGCGGCGCAGGCAACAATGCAGTGAACCGCATGATCGACGAGAACATCGAAGGGGTAGAGTTTATCGGTATCAACACCGATAAGCAGGCTCTCCAGTTCTGCAAGGCCTCGACCGTCATGCAGATCGGCGAGAAGCTGACGCGCGGTCTCGGTGCCGGCGCAAAGCCGGAGGTCGGCGAAAAGGCGGCAGAGGAGAGCACAGAGGATTTAACCGAGGCGCTGAAAAATGCGGACATGGTCTTCGTGACCTGCGGCATGGGCGGCGGCACCGGCACCGGTGCGGCACCGGTCATTGCGCGCATCGCGAAGGAACTCGGTATTCTGACCGTCGGCGTCGTGACGAAGCCGTTTAACTTTGAGGGCAGACAGCGCATGAACAATGCGCTCGCAGGCATTGAGCACCTCAAAGAGGCGGTTGACACGCTGATTGTGATTCCGAACGACAAACTCCTTGAGATTGTGGATCGCCGCACCTCGATGCCGGAGGCTTTCGGCAAGGCGGACGAAGTGCTCGAGCAGGCAGTGCAGGGCATCACGGATCTCATCAATATGCCGGGTCTCATCAACCTCGACTTTGCGGATGTGCAGACGGTCATGACCGACAAGGGCATCGCTCACATCGGTATCGGCAAGGCGCACGGCGACGACAAGGCGCTCGAGGCAGTCAAGATTGCCTGCGCGTCCCCGCTGCTTGAGACCACGATTGACGGCGCAAGCAATATCATCATCAATATCTCGGGTGACATCAGCCTCATCGAGGCAAATGAAGCGGCGAGCTATGTGCAGGAGATGGCGGGCGATGACGCCAACATCATCTTTGGCGCGATGTACGATGAGAACGCGCAGGATGAGTGCTCGATTACCGTCATCGCAACCGGTCTCGACCAGACGGCGAGCCAGAACGCACAGCAGCGCACGGCGACCACGGGCGGTTACCGCAGAAACGCGACCCAGCAGCAGACGGCGGGCACCGCAAAGCAGAGCGCCCAGATTCATGTCGCACAGCAGCCGGCAGCGGCACAGCCGGAAGTGCAGCCGCAGCAGACGGCAGGTTACAACGGTACGATGAATCCGCTGTTCCAGCAGCAAGCACAGCCGCAGTATCAGCAGCAGGCACAGCCGCAGTACCAGCAGCAGGCACAGCCGCAGTACCAGCAGGCAGCGCAGCCGCAGCAGGGAGCTTACAGCTTTGAGCCGCGCCAGAATAAGAATGTGTCGATTAATATCCCGGACTTCTTAAAGAGCCGGAAGTGAGCATAAAAAAAGAGAGCTTTGGCTCTCTTTTTTGTTTCGCGGAAAGCACCGGGATACAGGAGCGATCAGCTGTTTTTCCGGTACAGAATCAAAAGACCCTTTAAAAGCAGGAGATCGTCAATCTCAATCCGGTGGGCGCAGAGCGGCGTCACGAAGCGCGCGAGGCCGCCGGTCGCGACAATGGTCGCCTTGCTGCCGAGCTCCGCTTCCATGCGGGCGATGATGCCGTCCAGCATGCCTGCGGTGCCGTAGAGAATGCCGCTCTGCATGGCCTCGATTGTATTTTTTGCGAGCGCCCGGCCGGGGGACTCGAGATCGATCGAGGGGAGCTGGGCGGTACTGCCGCTCAGGGTATTCAGCGAGACGCGTAGCCCCGGGTGTATGATGCCGCCCACATAGTCGCCGTTTTGGTCCAGCGCGGTAATCGAGGTCGCGGTTCCCATATCGATTACGATAATCGGCAGCGGGTAGTTCGCCTTCGCGGCGACCGAGTCGACAATCAGATCGGAGCCGATGTGCTTCGGGTCGTCCATGCGGATGTTCATACCCGTTTTCATGCCGGCGCCCACGAGTTTGCAGGAGAGGCCGGTGACCTTGCGAACCGCCTCGGTGATCACGGCGTTCAGCGGGGGAACCACGCTCGACAAAATGGCGCCCTCGAGCTCCTCGGCCGCGATGTGATGGAGGTCCAGGATGCTCTTTAAGCTCACCGCATACTCGAGGTCTGTTTTCCGCGTGTCGGTCGTGATGCGCTCCATAAAGTGCGTACTGGCCTCGTCTATGCCGCCGATGACGATATTGGAGTTGCCCATATCAATGGCGAGTATCATGCTTTCTTCCTTTCCGCGCCGAAATATGGTATAATTTCCCGCGCAAAAACAGTATATTCTAGGGTTTTATAACATAGTTCGGCGGGAAAAACAACGACAGGAGGCGCAAGTGGCAGGCGAATTTGAGGAGATTCAGAAGCGGCGGACGTTCGCAATTATCAGCCATCCGGACGCGGGAAAGACGACACTGACCGAGAAATTATTGCTCTACGGCGGCGCCATTAATCTGGCGGGATCGGTCAAGGGAAGAAAGACAGGCAAGCATGCGGTCAGTGACTGGATGGACATTGAGAAAGAAAGAGGTATCTCGGTCACGAGCTCGGTGTTGCAATTTAACTATGAGGGCTTTTGCATCAACATTCTGGACACGCCGGGACACGAGGACTTCTCGGAGGATACCTACCGCACCCTGATGGCAGCGGATTCGGCGGTCATGGTGATTGATGCCTCGAAGGGCGTGGAGGCGCAGACCCGGAAGCTCTTCAAGGTCTGTACGTTGCGCCACATTCCGATTTTCACCTTTATCAACAAGATGGACCGCGAAGCGAGGGATCCCTTCGCGCTGACCGATGAGATCGAAGAGTTGCTCGGCATACGCACCTGCCCGGTGAACTGGCCCATCGGTTCCGGCAAGAACTTTAAGGGTGTTTTTGATCGGAACACAAAGAAAATCACGACCTTCCAGGCGGCACATGCCGGCATGCAGGAAATTGCAACGAAGGAAATCGATTTCTCGGATCCGGCGCTCGGGTCTGTAATCGGTGAGGATTATCTCGCACAGCTCACGGAAGAGACCGAACTTCTCGACGGTGCGAGCGACGAACTCGATATGGCGCGTGTGTCTCGCGGCGATTTGACGCCGGTCTTCTTCGGCTCGGCGCTCACGAACTTCGGTGTCGAAACTTTCCTTGAGCACTTCCTCAAAATGACCACGCCGCCGCTTCCGCGGAAGACCAAGAGCGGTGAGGTGAACCCGATGAAAGATCCGTTCTTCTCGGCGTTTGTCTTCAAGATTCAGGCGAATATGAACAAGGCGCATCGCGACCGCATTGCTTTTATGCGTATTTGCTCGGGCGAATATCAGGCCGGCATGGAGGTCACGCATGTGCAGGGCAAGCGGAAAATACGCCTGAACCAGTCGACGCAGATGATGGCGGACGAGCGGAAGATTGTCGAGACCGCCTATGCGGGCGATATCATCGGTGTCTTCGATCCCGGTATTTTTGCCATCGGCGACACGCTCGAAAATGCGCGGGAACCGATTGCGTTCGAGGGCATTCCGACCTTCGCGCCGGAGCACTTTGCGCGCGTTCGCCAGATTGACACGATGAAGCGCAAGCAGTTCACGAAGGGCATCGAGCAGATTGCGCAGGAGGGTGCGATTCAGATTTTCCAGGAGCGCAATACCGGCATGGAGGAGATCATCGTCGGTGCGGTCGGCGTGCTGCAGTTTGAGGTGCTTACCTATCGCCTGAAGGCGGAGTATAATGTAGAGGTGAGGCTGGATACCCTGCCCTACGAGTACATCCGCTGGATTGACGAGCCGGAAACTGTGGATGTCGACAAGATTCAGGGCACCAGTGACATGAAACTGATTCAGAACCTGAAGGGTGAACCCCTGTTGCTCTTTGCACACCCCTGGAGTGTCAGAATGGTGGAAGAGCGGAATCCGGGGCTCAAGCTTCTCGAGTTCGGCAAATCCTAAAGAAGTAAGAGAAAAGCAAAGAGAAGGAGGCGGCTGGTATGAATCACAAGGAACAGATTTCGGCGTGGGTGGATGCGCACAGAGAGGCGTATTTGGAGGATGTGAAGACCCTCTGCCGTATTGATTCGAGTAAGGGAGAGGCAGAGCCGGGCAAGCCGTTCGGCGACGGACCTTACCGCGCGCTCTGCGCGGCGGAGGAGATGCTTCGGGGCTACGGCCTTGCGACAAAGAACTACGAGAACTATGTGCTCGCGGCGGATCTCGGCGAGGGCGAGCGCGAGCTTGACATTCTCGCGCATCTCGATGTGGTGCCGGGACAGGGCGACTGGACCGTGACCGAGGCCTTCAATCCGATTGAAAAGGACGGTGTTCTCTACGGTCGCGGCGTTGCGGACGACAAAGGACCGGCGGTCGCTGCGATTTATGCGCTGCGCGCGGTCAAGGAGCTCGGCATTCCGTTAAAGAAAAGCGTGCGCCTGATTCTCGGCACCGATGAGGAGAGCGGTTCCGGTTGCATTGCCCACTACTATGCGACCGAGAAGGAAGCACCCTGCACCTTCTCGCCGGACGCGGAGTACCCGGTAGTCAACATGGAGAAGGGACGGCTTGCGGGCGAGTTTTCTCTCGACTTTCCGGCGGAGGAGAGCGGTGCGCGCCTCATTTCGCTGACCGGCGGCAGCATTGAAAACGCGGTGCCGCCGCGCGCAACTGCCGTGCTCGCGGGTGTGCCGCGCATGGTGCTCGATATGACCGCGGATACGGTGCGAAAACAGACCGGCTTAAAAATCGAAATTTCGGCGCTCGGCGCGAAAGAGGGTTCGGCGGCCGAGGAGCAGGGACATGTGACACTGCAGAAAGTCGAGGTCAGCGGCAGAAACGCCCACGCGGCCGCGCCGGAAGCCGGCAAGAACGCTCTGACCGGGCTTCTTCTCTTCCTCTCCCAGCTGCCGCTTGCCAAGAACAAGCTCACGGAGGCCATTCACGGACTTGTGGCGCTCATGCCCTACGGCGAGACCGACGGCAAGTCGCTCGGCATTGCATTTGAGGATAAGGAGAGCGGCCCGCTGACGCTGGCTTTCTCCAAGCTTTCGATTGACGAGACCTCTCTGCACGGTCTCTTTGACTGCCGCTATCCGGTCACGATGGACGGACAGAAGCTCGTGAAGACCTGCGAGGAAGCCTTCGGGCGCTACGGCCTCGTCTTTGACGGCAGACGGCTCCGCGCGCCGCATGCGGTTTCGGCGGATTCCCCCTTCGTGCGGGAATTAAACCGCGTCTTTGAGGCCTACACGGGACTGCAGGGCGGCACAGTCGCAATGGGCGGCGGCACCTATGTCCACGACTTGAAGAACGGCGTTGCTTTCGGCGCGTTTTACCCGGGCAGCGACACGCGGATGCACGCGCCGGATGAGCAGGCAAATCTCGAGGAGCTTCTGACTTCTGCGAAGATTTTCGCGCAGGTCATTGTGGATCTCTGCGCCTGAATGAGCTATCAAAAAAAGTAATAGAATCGGATAGAGATATAGTATGAGGAAATACGCGCGTCCGCGTTGACAGGGCGCGCGTATTTCCTTACAATGCCACATATCAGTTGAAGAGAGGAGGCGGAGATGTCAGACGAAATTATACGGATCAGCCACCTTGTAAAGGAATTCAAGACAGCGGGCGGCACAGTCCATGCGCTCGACGATGTCAACCTGAGCATACGCCGCGGTGAGATTTACGGTATCATCGGACTCTCGGGCGCCGGCAAGTCGACCCTGGTCCGCTGCATCAATTATCTGGAGCGCCCGACCTCGGGCGATGTGTTTTTCGAGGGGCAGAGCCTCTCGGAGATGAAGGAGAGAGAACGGCGCGAAGTGCGCCGCTCGATGGGCATGATTTTCCAGCAGTTTAATCTGCTGGAGCAGAGAACGGTGCTTCGAAACATCTGTTTTCCGCTCGAGTTGATTGGCGTCCGGCGGACGGAGGCGGAGGCGAGAGCCAGACAGCTTTTGACGCTCGTCGGGCTTGCCAACCGGGAGAAAGCGTATCCCTCGCAGCTCTCGGGCGGACAGAAGCAACGCGTCGCGATTGCGAGAGCCATAGCGTCCGAGCCGAAGCTTCTGCTCTGCGACGAGGCGACTTCGGCCCTGGACCCGAACACGACGGAGTCTATCCTTGGCCTGCTTCGCGACATCAACCGGAATCTCGGAATTACGGTGGTTATCATCACGCACCAGATGTCGGTGATCGAGTCTATCTGCGACCGCGTCGCCATCATCGATCAGAGCCGTATTGCGGAGGAGGGAGAGGTACAGCGCATCTTTTCCGCGCCGCAGTCGAAGATCGGGCGCGAGCTCATTCTGGGCGGCGATGTGCGGCAGGAACAGTTCGGTGCTTCGAAAAAGATACGCGTGACCTTCGACGGGCGCTCGGCCTTTGAGCCTGTGATTGCGAACATGATTCTCAGTTGTCAGTTGCCGGTGAACATTCTCTTCGCGGCGACTAAGGAGATCGGCGGACAAGCCGCGGGTCAGATGGTTCTGCAGCTTCCCGAGCATGAGGCGGATGCGATGAAAGTCATTCACTATCTCCGGGAGCACGGTGTCAATCTGGAGGAGGTGAAGAACAGTGAGTTTTGATTCGCAGATTCTAACGATGTTACTCACGGGCTTACAGGAGACCGTCTTTATGGTCGCGCTCTCCTCGCTGCTCTCGTATCTGATTGGCATTCCGCTCGGCATACTCCTGATTGTCACGGATAAGGACGGAATTCAGCCGAACGGCATCATCAATACCGTACTCGGGATCATCATCAACCTGATGCGCTCGGTGCCGTTCATCATCATGCTGCTCGCGGCTCTGCCGCTCACGCGCTTCATCGTGCGAACCACGCTCGGCCCGAAGGCGGTCGTCGTGCCACTCGTTCTCGCGGCGGCGCCCTACATTGCCCGCATGGTCGAGAGCTCCTTAAAAGAAGTCGGCGCGGGGGTGGTCGAGGCGGCAAAGTCGATGGGCGCGAGCAATTTCCAGATTGTCCGGAAGGTCATGTTGCCCGAGGCGAAACCGTCGCTTCTCATGGGCGCGGCGATTTCCATCACGACGATACTCGGCTACTCGACAATGGCCGGTTTCGTCGGCGGCGGAGGTCTCGGCACGCTCGCCATCAACTACGGCTACTATCGCTATCAGACCGATGTGATGCTCGTGACCGTCGTGGTGCTGGTCATTATCGTCCAGCTGATTCAGGAGAGTTTTTTGTGGATGGCGCGGCACGCGGATAAGCGCGCGCGCTGACGGAACAACTTGCTTTCCCGCAGATTGCGGGTGATCAAACAGAACAAAAATTCAGGGAGGTAACTTATTATGAAGAAGAAGGTATTTTTCGCGGCGGCACTGCTCGGACTGTCTCTGCTCACGGCTTGCGGCAGCCAGAAGAAGGCGGAGAGCAGCGCGGCGGGAGACAGCAGCGTGGCAGGCAGCAGCGCAGCGGGCAGCAGTGAGGCGGGCAGTAGCGCGGCAGCGGCTTCCGGCGACAAGGTCATCACGGTCGGCGCTTCGCCGTCTCCGCATGCCGAGATTCTCGCGGCGGCAAAGGACGCGCTGAAGGCAGAGGGCTATGAGCTCAAGGTGGTCGAGTACACCGACTATGTGCAGCCGAACCTCGCGCTCGAGTCGAAGAGCCTCGACGCAAACTATTTCCAGCATCTGCCCTACCTTGAGAACTTTAACAAGGAGAGAGGCACGAAGCTGGTCAGCGCGGCGGCGATTCACTATGAGCCGTTCGGCATCTATGCCGGCAAGTCGAAGGATCTGAAGAACATTCAGGACGGTGCGAAGATTGCGGTCCCGAACGATGTGACGAACGAGGCAAGAGCGCTCCTGCTCCTCGCAGATCAGGGCCTCATCAAGCTGAAGAACAACACCGACATCAACGCGACGAAGCAGGATATCGTCGAGAACCCGCACAAGATTGAGATTGTCGAGGTCGAGGCGGCACAGGTTCCGCGCTCCCTGCCGGATGTGGACTTCGGTGTCATCAACGGCAACTTTGCCATCGCAGCGGGCTTAAAGGTTTCGGATGCGCTCGCAGCGGAGTCCGCTGACTCGGTCGCAGCCAAGACCTATGCGAACATCATTGCGGTCAGAGAGGGCGATGAGAACAGCGACAAGACCAAGGCGCTGGTCAAGGCACTCACGACGGCGGAGATCAAGCAGTTCATCGAGAACAAGTATCAGGGTGCGGTGGTCCCGATTTTCTGACAGTTGTCGGATCAAATATCAAAAGAGAGAACCTTCGGGTTCTCTTTTTTTATGCCTGCGACAGCTGCCCCCAAAATATGAATTTCGGCTGAGGACGGTGCGCGGATTGCACTGTTATAACGGCAGTGCGCGCCAACTTAGAACGGATATTCCGCGCGCCGATAGCAGATAGCGCAAATCGCCATATCCGCTATCGGCATATCGGGCAAGTATGGCTAGGCTTTTGGGGGGAAGAATGTTATAATGTGCCTAAATCTTACAGCCTTATTTTGTGTGCCGTTGTATAAAAATTAGCAAAAGGCCGGAGGACGTAAGAATGTCATCAGCAATATGGGGATCTTCAGATAGTTTATGGAAGGAGAAGTGGCATGAAATTCAGCGAACTTGAATATCGCCGTCCGGATGTCGCGCGCATTCAAAAGGACTACAGGGAGCTCGTCGAGAGAACCGAAAAGGCGGAGACCGAAGAGGAGATTCTGGATATCTGGGAGGTACACCAGCGCCTCGGCAGAGAGTATAATCTCCCGGACAGAACGGTTTATATCCGCAATACCATGAATGTCAAAGACGAGTTTTATGCGGGCGAGAAGGCCTACTTTGACAGCGTTTCGCCCGAGTATTACAACACGATGAATCAGCTCTACAAGGCGCTCCTCGAGCACCCGAAGAAGCAGGTTCTCGCCGATAAGTTCGGCAAGATTATTCTGGAGAAGATGCAGGTCGCGCTGAATGCCGCAGACGAGAGTGTCATCGATCTTCAGCGCGAGGACAACGCCCTTGTCGGTGAGTACGACAAGCTCTATGCGAGCTACATGGTCGACTTCCAGGGCAAGCAGGTCACGCTTCCGCAGCTCGCTGTCTACATGATGGACGGCAAGGACGCGGCAACCCGCCGCGCGGCGCGCGAGACCGACGGCAAGTGGTTTGACGCGCACCACGAAGAACTCGACGATATCTTCAGCCGCATGATTCAGAACCGCAACGAGCAGGCGCGCCGCATGGGCTTTCGCGACTACTCCGAGCTTTCCTATCTCCGCATGGGCCGCATCGGCTATGACATGAAGGACATCGAGAACTACAGAGAGCAGGTGGCTCGCGATATTGTTCCGGTCGCAAAGCAGCTCATGGAGCTCCGCATGAAGCGCGTCGGCATCGAGAATCCGAAGCTCTACGATCTCGACATCTGCTTCAAGGACGGCAACCCCGAGCCGGCGGGCAACACAGACTATATGCTCAACATGTGCAAGAAGATGTACGACGAGTTGAGCCCGGAGACCGCCGAGTTTATCGACTGGATGTTTGAAAACGAGAGCTTCGATGTCCTCACGAGACCGGGCAAGCTCCTCGGCGCGTACATGTACAATGTGACCGACTACGGTCCCTTCGTATTCGCGAACTGGAACGGCAGTGCCTTTGACATCGAGACCATCACCCATGAGATGGGTCATGCGTTCCAGGCCTATGTCGGCAACAAGATGGGCCTCATCTTGGAGCTCGTTGAGCCGGCCATGGAAACTTGCGAGATTCACTCGACTTCGATGGAGTTCCTGACCTCGCCCTTCCATCACCTGTTCTTCGGCAAGGACACGGCGAAGTACCAGTTACAGCACGCGGAGGATGCGATGCTCGCAACCTGCTACGGCTGCCAGGTGGATGAGTTCCAGCATATTGTCTACCAGAAGCCGGAGCTCACGCCCGCGGAGCGGAATCAGATCTGGCTTGACCTCGACAAGAAGTACCGCCCGTGGATCGACAACGACGGCCTGCCGTTCTATGCGGACGGCGGCGCTTGGCAGAAGCAGAAGCACATCTATGAGTTCCCGTTCTACTTCATCGACTACTGCCTCGCGAGAACCGCGGCGCTCCAGTTCTTTGCGCTCCACTTAAAGGACCCGAAGGAAGCGTGGAAGCGCTATGTGGAACTTGTGAAGAAGGGCGGTAGCGAGACTTACTCCGATCTCCTGCAGCAGGCCGGTTTCCGGAACCCGTTCGGCGAGGGCAGCATGAAGGAGATTGCCGATACGCTGGCAACCTGGTGCAAGGAACATCAGGTCTGAGAAAAGGACGCAGGGGGGAACTTGAAAAATGCAGGACAGCAAGGTACTGACAGCAGAAGAGAAACAACGCGAAATTGAAAAGATTCAGGCGGACAAGAGATTCGTGGGACACCCGGTCGGCGTGCTCACAATCGGTCTCAAGTTCATGTGCAATTCATTTTCGTATTACGGTCTCACCTCGATTCTGATTTACTATCTGTACGCGGCACTTCCGGCGGGTCTCGGTCTCACGAAGACAGAGGCTTCCCAGCTCCTCTCGCTTTACTATGCACTGGTCATTATCTGCGGTGTCATCGGCTCCTATATGGCAGACCGCGTCTTCGGACCGCGTATGGCCATCCGGCTCACCTGCATTGTGATGCCGATTGCCTATCTGTTGCTCGCAATTCCGGGCCTCGGCATTGTGGGCTATGCGGGCGCACAGGGCATGATGCTCTTCTCGAGCATGCTCGGCGGCCGCAGCATGGACGCGCTGACCGCGAAGCTCTATAAAAAGGGCGACACGAGAAAGGACAGTGCGTTTGCAATTACCTATGTTATTTCCAACATCGGCGCCTGCGTCCCGGGTATCACCGGAACCATTGCGCTGGTTGCAGGCTACCACACCGCTTTCTTTGCCTGCGCGGTATTCTCGCTGATCGGTTCGATCTTCTTCATTGTCAGTGAGAAGAAGTCCTTTGGCATCATCGGCACCGAGCCGGACGATCCGCTGCCGCCAGCAGAGCGCCGCACGGCAGTCCTGAAGCTGATTGCGGGCGTCGCGGTGGTCGCAGCTCTGCTTAGCTTTTTGTTCACAAACCGCATCATCACCATCACCCAGTTTGCGAATGCGGTGAGCAGTGTAGGTGTGGTTGCGCCCGTGGCATATCTGTTGTATATTATGTTGAGTCCAAAGACTACGAAAGAGGAGCGGGCTCGTCTGGTTTACATCATTCCGATGTTTATTGCGGTTAGTTTTACGTTACTTGTGAACTATCAGGCGACCACGGTGCTTGCAATCTATGCGGAAACCAACGTAAACCGCAACCTCTTCGGGTTTGAAATCACCCCGGCGGCGTACTGGACACTCAATGCGTTCTTCGCCGTAATCTTCGGCGCGGTTCTGACCGGAATCTGGGGAAAGCTCGGTAAGAAGCAGCCGTCCACACCCGCCAAGATGGGCATCGGCACGGCGCTCTACGGCATTTCGATTCTCTTCATGATTATTCCGTATTAAGCTGTTCCCGCCGGATGTCAAGGTGAGCCCCATGTGGTTGGTCGTTTTCTTTGCGATTATGACCATCGGTGAGGCGATTGTGACCCCGGCCGGTGAGTCGGCGGCCTCACATGTGGCGCCGGCGGCGTTCTCCACGCAGATGATGACGGTATGGGCCATGGGACAGTCGACCGGCGCAAGCCTGAGCTCGCTCGTGGTAAACTTTTACCGCGAGGGTTCCGAGAGCCTCTACTTCCTCGCCATCGGCGCGGCGGTGACGCTCTGCGGTGCGATTGTCGTGATTTTTAGCAAGAAGCTCGCCAAGGGTATGGGCATCGGCACCGGTCACGGAGAGGAGCAATAAACACAACAGTATCCGCAGTACGGAGGGCGCTACGGCGCTCTCTGCCTGCGATATGATATTTCGAGAGAGGAGGAACAATGCAGATAACCCTGTGGGACAGCGAGGTGCGAGCTCGACTCTGTCCGTAAAATGACAGGGAGTAACTAGGAGGGGGAGCAAGTAATACTTGCAGTTACTTTTGTTTTTCTATCAGAATTACCGTTTTAATTCAGACAGGAGGATTTTATGGAAGCAGCTGTAAACACAGAACTGGATGCAAAGAGAAAGGAGGAGCAGGCTCAGATTGATAAGATTCAGAGTGAGCATTGCTTCATCGGGCATCCGTTCGGTATCGGAATTGTGAGCTTTAAGTTCTTCATGACCTCGCTCACGAGCTACGGCATGAGCGCAATTCTGATTTACTATTTCTACGCAACATCGCCGGAAGGCCTCGGCCTCACCAAGGTTCAGGCGTCTCAGATGATCACCCTGAACTCGGCGCTGGGTTCTATCTTCAGTGTCATCGGTTCCTACATGTCGGACCGCGTCTTCGGTAACAGAAAAGCATATCGCTTTGTTAACTTTACCGGACCGTTCCTGTACTTCCTGCTTGCGATTCCGGGCCTCGGCATGACGGGTGTTATCATGCAGTACGCGCTCGGTAACGTCAACGCAATGATTTGCGGAAGCTCGCTCTACACCCTGATGGGTAAGCTCTACGCAAAGGGCGATAAGAGACGTGACGGTGCGTTCGCAATCACCTACGTGCTTTCGAACATCGGTGCTATGTCTCCGGTCGTTGCAGGTACGCTCGCAAAGGTTGCGGGTTACCACTTCACCTTCTTCGTGCTCGGTATCCTCGGTGCACTCGGCTCTCTCGTTTATCTTCTCTTTGAGAAGAGAGCTTTCGGCCCGATCGGTATGGAACCGGACGATCCGCTTCCGCCGGCACAGAGAAAGAAAGCTATCATGTACCTCATTGTCGGAACGCTTGCATTTTGCGGCTTCCTTGCGGCTATCTTCTTGAGCGGCGTCGCGACCATTGCGAACTTCTCGAACACGGTCAGCACCATCACCCTGTTCCTGCCGGCAGGTTACTTCGTCTTCATGTACAAGAGCAAGAAGACCACGAGAGAAGAGGCGCACAAGCTCCTTTACATCATCCCGATGTTCATCGCAAGCTCCTTCGCAATGATGGTTTGGTACCAGGCTACCACGATTCTCGCAATCTATGCGGAGACCAGCGTTGACCTCAACTTCTTCGGCCACGAGGTTTCCCCGACCATCTACATGACGCTCCAGGCTATCATGGCAATCGTCTTCGGTTCCTTCATCACCGGCCTCTGGAGTAAGCTCGGTGACAAGCAGCCGTCCACCCCGTGGAAGATGGGCTTCGGTACCATGCTCTACGGTGTCGGCACCTTGATTATGATCCTTCCGTTCCAGCTTTATGCACCGGGCGTGAAGGTCAGCCCGTTCTGGCTCGTTGCATTCTACATGGTCGTTATCATCGGTGAGGGTATCTCCTATCCGGCGGGTAGCGCATCCGCTTCCGCACTCGCACCGGCAGCGTTCGCAACCCAGATGATGCAGACTTGGAGTATGTCCATGACGGCAGGCGCAAGCCTTTCGAACCTCGCTTCGAACTTCTACAAGGAAGGCAGCGAGACCATCTACTTCCTGCTCATCGGCGGAAGCACCCTCGTGGTCGGTCTCGTCATCGTCCTTCTTTCCAAGAAGCTCGCAAAGGAGATGGGTTTCTCGAAGCAGGCGGCTTAAACAACCGAACAAACCGGAAATAAACTTCAGCACATTTAAAATGTAAGTTGCGCTGTTGGGCCCGTTCTTTGGGTCCGGCAGCCTTTGTTTTTCAGGAGTTTCACCCCTCAATGCTCTGCGCGGCGCAGAGCCAACAGAAAGGAGAAGAACCATGGCAGGCAGACCTATGCTTGACAATGAGGCGATTTTCAAAGATCGCAGTTTTCTGGGGCATCCGAAAGGCTTGCTCACGATATGTCTACGGTATTTGTGTAACTCCTTTTCCTACTACGGTTTTACGGCAATCCTGATTTACTATCTCTACAAAGAAGCGCCGGTTGGCCTGGGATTCGATAAGACCGAGGCGGCACAGCTCTTGTCGCTCTACTTTGCGCTCGTGGTCATCTGCGGCGTGGTCGGTTCCTATATGGCAGACCGTGTCTTCGGTGTCCGGAAGGCGCTTCGCCTCATGAATATAATTGCGCCGATTCCCTACCTGATCCTTGCGATTCCGGGCTCCGGCGTCATCGGCTACGCAGTTGCGACCGGCCTTCTGCTCTGCAACAGCATGATTGCAGGCCAGTCCATGAACACGCTGACCGCAAAGCTCTATCAGCAGGGCGATGCGAGACGAGACAGCGCCTTCGCGTACATCTACATCATTGCAAACATCGGCTCCGCAATTCCGGCCGTGACCGGAACCATTGCGCTGCTCTTTAGCTACCACGCTGCATTCGCGCTCTGCGCGGCGGCATCGGTGGTCGGTTCCACGATATTCCTCTCGACGGAGCGCCGCGTGTTCGGCACCATCGCCGAGGAGCCGGCGGATCCCTTCCCGGAGGCAACCAGAAAGAAGGCAGTTTTCGTGCTTGCGGGCATTGTTGCAATCATCGCGGCAATCCTTGCATATCTCTTCAGCAACCGCATCATCACCATCAAGCAGTTTGCAAATACGGTGAGCTCGGTCGCAGTCTTCCTGCCGGCGATTTACCTGGTCTATGTGATTTCCAGTCCGAAGACCAAGCCGGAAGAGAAGCGCCGCGTGCTTTTCATTATTCCGATTTTCATTGCCTACTGCTTCACGAACCTGGTCTCTTACCAGGGTAACACCGTGCTCAGCATCTATGCGGAGACTTCGGTGAACATGAACTTCTTCGGCAAGGAGATCACCCCGGCTTCCTTCGTGACCCTGCAGTCGATTTTCTCTATCCTCTTCGGATCTCTGATTACGGGTCTCTGGGCAAAGCTCGGCAAGAAGCAGCCCACCACCCCGGGCAAGATGGGCATCGGCACGCTTTGCTACGGCATTTCGATTTTGATTATGGTCCTGCCCTTCCAGATTTACGCACCGGGCGAAAAGGCTAGTCCGCTCTGGCTCATCAGCTTCTACGCGGTCTACACCGTCGGCGAGGCAATCTGCTGGTCCGCGGGAACCTCTGCGGCGACCATCGTCGCACCGGCGGCCTTCGCAACGCAGATGCTCACCATCTGGTCCATGGGACAGTCGACCGGCGCAAGCCTCTCGGCGCTTGCTGCGAACTTCTACAAAGAGGGCAGTGAGTCCATGTATTTCCTGGCCATCGGTGTCGCAGTTGTCGCGGCAGCTGTGATTATCCTGGTACTGCAGAAGCCTCTGGCACACGGCATGGGCATCGACAAGAAGGGCTGAGCCCGTCCGCAAAGTAAGATATAAGAGTAAGAATGTCCGCACTCCGGCGAAATGCTGGTGCGCGGACATTCTTTTTTTATATTTCGGGAATAGTACACAAAAATCTGTAAATAAAGCCGGGGTTGTACTTGTAAATGCTGAAAGATATGATACGCTTATGCAAAACAGCACGGATTATGCATAAAACCGGGCGCGCATCAAGGAGGAGAGGAGGTTCGTTTTTCACAGGCGTTTTGTTCGGCATTGATTCAACTTTGAACAGGAGGTTTTCGGTATGGAAGCGCTTGCAACGGCAGAGAAGGAGAGGGCTCGGCAGGAGGAAATCAGCAAACTGCAGAACGAGACCTGCTTTATCGGTCACCCCTTTGGCGTCGGCATTGTGAGTTTCAAGTACATGATGGGAAGCGTCACGAGCTACGGCTTCAGCGCGATTTTCATTTATTATCTCTATGCGGCCGCCCCGCAGGGACTCGGGCTCACGCAGCTTGAGGCCTCGCAGTTCATCACCCTCGACATTGCGCTCGGCTCTATTTTCGGCACAATCGGCTCCTACATGGCGGACCGCGTCTTCGGCAACAGGCGAGCCTATCGCTTCTGTGCGATTACGGCGCCCATGTACTATTTTTCCTTTGCGATTCCGAATGTCGGCATGCTCGGCCTAATTCTCTACTGTGTGATCGGCTATGTGAACAGTGCAATCGCAGGCAGCTCGCTGTATTCCCTGCTCGGCAAGCTCTATGAACAGGGCGACAAGCGGCGCGACGGCGCGTTCTCGGTCATTTATGTGCTCTCGAACATCGGATCCATGTGCCCGGTTGTGATCGGCGGTATTGCGCTGGTCGCGGGCTATCAGGTGACCTTCTTCATCCTCGGCGTGATCGGCGCTCTCGGCAGCATTGTCTATCTGATTCTCGAAAAGCGCGCCTTCGGACCACTCGGCATGGAGCCGGACGACCCGCTGCCGCCGGCCGAGCGGAAAAAGGCAGTCGCGCTCCTCATCGCGTTCTTCCTTGCGTTCGGCAGTGTGCTCTATCTGCTGTTCCGCTACAATGTGTTGACCATCACAAGCTTTGCAAACATCATCAGCGTCTTCACGCTGATTCTGCCGGTCATCTATTTCATCTACATTCTGCGCAGCAAGAAGATTACGGAGAAAGAGCGGAAGCGTCTGCCCTTCCTGATTCCGATGTATATCTCGAGTGCGTTCGCGATGATGGTCTGGTACCAGGCGACCACGATACTCTCGATTTATGCGGAGACCAGCGTCAACTTGGTGTTTTTCGGACACCGCGTGGCGCCGAGCATCTACATGACCATTCAGGCTTTCTTTGCCATCGGCATCGGCACGCTCTGCGCCGGTATCTGGAGCAAGATGGGCAGACACCAGCCTTCGGCGGCCTGGAAGATGGGCTTCGGCACCATGTGCTACGGCCTCGGCACCCTGCTCATGATATTGCCGTTCCAGCTCTATGCGCCGGGCGTCAAGGTGAGCCCGTTCTGGCTGATTGGCTTTTACCTGATTGTGATCATCGGTGAGGCGATTTCGTATCCCTCGGGGAACGCGGCGGCTTCGGCGCTCGCGCCGGTTGCGTTTTCGACGCAGATGATGACAGTCTGGGGCTTCTCCGGCACGGCGGGAGCAAATCTCTCGACCCTGGCATCCAACTTCTACCATGAGGGCTCGGAGAGCCTCTATTTCCTCGGCATCGGCGGCAGCACATTGCTGGTCGGTCTGGTTCTGGTTCTCTTCTCGAAGCGTCTTGCGAAGGGCATGGGCTTAAGCGAAGGCGCGGAAGCAGCATAAGACAAATAACCCTCTGTCAATAAAATACGACAGAGGGCTATTTTATTTTTATATTTGTTAAAATTAATATAAATAATGGCGAGGGAGAGGGATAAATATCCTTGAAATTAAATAATAGAGCGATACAGTACAATTAGAAATAGGTAATATTTCCCAATCACAGCGAGACATCAGACACAGTTACAACGGCGGTTTCGCCGATGAAAATCGGATGGGAAAGGAGGTCTGTTTCTTTTTTGCCTGTTGAAGTAACTTTTTCATTTCGAGAGGTTCTTGTTATGGAAGCAGTTGCAACAGCAGTACTCGATGAAAAGGAGAGAGAGCGGCAGGAACAAATTAAGAAGCTGCAAAACGAAACCTGTTTCATCGGCCATCCCTTTGGCGTCGGCGTCATGAACTTCAAGTTTATGATGGGACAGATTACCGGCTACGGGTATGACATCCATCTTTATTTATTACCTCTATGCGGCGGCACCGGCAGGTGTCGGACTGACGAAGGTGCAGGCATCGCAGATTATCACCCTGGATGCGGCTCTCGCATCCATCTTCTCGAGTGTCGGTTCTTTCATGGCGGACCGCGTCTTCGGAAATCGAAGGGCCTATCGTTTTTGTACCATCGCCGGACCTTTCTTCTATTTTTCACTCGCGATCCCGAGGCGCGGCATCGTCGGCGTGGTGCTCTACTGCTGCATCGGCTACATGAACAGCATGGTCGCCGGCAGCTCCATGTACTCGCTGCTCGGTAAACTCTACGCGCAGGGCGATAAGCGGCGCGACGGTGCGTTCTCGATTCAGTACGTGCTCTCGAATATCGGCGCTATGTTCCCGGTGGTCATCGGCTCCATTGCCTTGGTGGTCGGCTATCAAAAGACCTTCTTCATCCTTGGCATTGTCGGTGCTCTCGGAAGCACGGTTTACCTGGCGCTTGAAAAGCGTGCCTTCGGCCCGATCGGCATGGAGCCGGACGATCCGCTGCCCCCGGAACAGAAGAAGAAGGCGATTACCTTCCTGATACTCGGTGTTCTGGCCTTCGGCGGCTTGCTTGTGCTGCTCTTCAGCGGCGGCTCGCAAGAGGCATGGGACTCAGCGCGGAAACGGCGAGTGAATAAGGGAGACGGCGCACCCTGCATGACAAGGTGCGCCGCTGCTATATCGAAAAGAAATGACTGCTGAGAGGGGCGGGGGTGGAATTCACTTGGTCGTTATGCTAATATAATAGACGAAAAAGATGCTTGCAGCATTCATTTTGTGCAAAATCAAGGCTTTTCAGGAGGAGATTTATGGAAGAATCGCAGAGACAAGAGGCGGTGGTCAAAATCCAGGCGGAGCGAAGCTTTCTCGGACATCCGAGGGGCATCGGCGTTCTGAGTTTCCGCTACATGACCAACTCGTTTGCAAACTACGGCATGATGGCAGTGCTCGTCTACTACCTTTACGCCGCGGTTCCGGGGGGCCTTGGGCTCGGAAAAACCGATGCCGCACAGCTTATGTCACTCTTTAACGCGCTGGTCATTCTGTTCAGCGCAGTCGGCAGCTACATGGCGGACCGTGTCTTCGGCATTCGCGGCGCGCTGCGTCTGAACGCTCTGGTTCTGCCGATTGCCTACATTGTCCTCTCGATTCCGGGACTCGGAATTCCGGGTTACGCGCTCTCGATGGGGCTCCTGCTCTTTGGCAGCATGATCTCCGGCAGAGCGCTCGACTCCCTGACCGGCAAAATGTATGCGAAGGGCGATAAGCGCCGCGACGGTGCGTTCGCGATTACCTATGTAATCTCTAACATTGGTGCGATGATTCCTAGCGTCACGGGCACCATTGCCCTGATCAGCGGTTACCACGCGGCCTTTGCGCTCTGCGCGGTGATGTCGACGCTCGGCTCTATCCTCTACCTGATTCTGGAGCGGATGATGTTCGGGCCGATCGGCGCGGAACCCGACGACCCGCTGCCGCCGAAGGCGCGGAAGACGACAATCGCAGCGATGCTCGGCATCATTGCCGTTGTGACCGTAGCGCTGGTTCTGCTCTTTACGCAGGGTATCCTTACGGTCAAGAGTTTCTCGAACATGGTGAGCACGGTCTCGCTCTTCATCCCGTTCGGTTATCTGGTCTACATTCTGACGAGTCCGAAGACACAGCCGGAGGAGAGAAAGCATATCTTTTATCTGATTCCGATGTTTATCTCCAGCAGCATTGCTATGCTGGTCTGGTATCAGGCGACCTCGATTCTCTCGATTTACGCGGAGACGAGCGTGAACTTGGTCTTCTTCGGACACAAGGTGACACCGGCCATCTACTGGACCCTGCAGGCGGTCTTTGCCGTGCTCTTCGGTTCGATGGTCACGGGTCTCTGGGGCAAGCTCGGCAACAAGCAGCCCTCGACGCCGGCCAAGATGGGCATCGGCACCGCGCTCTACGGCGTCGGCACGCTGATTATGGTGATTCCGTTTCAGATGTACGCGCCAGGCGTCAAGGCGAGCCCGTTCTGGCTCGTTGCCTTCTACGCGCTCGTGATTATCGGCGAGGCGATTTCCTATCCGGCGGGCAACTCGGCGGCGTCGATTGTCGCCCCGGCTGCCTTTTCGACACAGATGATGACGGTCTGGGCAATGGGGCTCTCGACCGGTGCCTCGCTCTCGACCCTGGTCTCGAACTTCTACCGGGAAGGCCATGAGAGTGGCTATTTTCTCGCAATCGGCGGCGTGACAGTCGCGGTCGGCTGCATTATTTTCCTGCTCTCGAAGAAGCTTGCAATCGGCATGGGCTTCCGGGAGAAGCAGTGAAACAGGTTTGATTCACTTCGGTAAGCCTCAGCGGAAGACGCTGATCCTGAATACAACAGTCACAACAGGAGGAAAAAGCAATGAATTACGATGCGAATATCAAGAGAATCCGTGAAATCATGGTGAGACTCCGCATGCTGGAGACCGCAAACAACATCATGTTCTGCGATCAGTGGCACGCAGGCCCCGAGGCCGGTTTTGACCAGACCACCAATGTGGAAATGTACTTAAGCGAGCTCAGCCAGCAGCTGGTCGAGAACAACGAAGTGAAGCAGCTGGTCGCAGACTTCGCTGATTTCGATAAAAGTCAGTATAAGAGCGACATTGACCGCGGCATGGTGCGCTTCCTGAGTGACCGCTACAAGAACGCAACCCTGATTCCGCTGGAGCTCGGCGAGGAGCTGGGCCGCATCAACAACGACGGCAGAAAGGCTTGGCACGAATGCAAGAAGAACAACGACTTCCAGAGCTTCAAGCCGTACCTCCAGAAGCAGCTTGAGGTGCAGAAGCGCGTCGCAGAGGCGATTAACCCGAACGAGTCCGTGTTCCAGGTTCTCGTGAACTGCTGGGATCCAGACTGGAGACTCGATGAGATCGACAAGATTTTCGGCGAGGTGAAGCCGGAGATTGTGGAGCTCCTGAAAAAGACCGAGAGCTACAGAGACAGCATTGACACCTCCGTCATCGACTGCGATGTCGACAGAGCGACGAAGGAGAAGATTGTCAGAAAGCTCATGGATTACTACGGTTTCAACTGGAACCAGGGAATTCTCTACGAAGAGGAGCATCCGAGCTGCGTCTGCGCGGGCCCGAGAGATTCCCGTCCTTCGACCAATTATTCGAGAAACCTGTTCTACACGCTGCTCGGCGCTGCGCATGAGACCGGCCACGGTATGTACAACTACGGCTCCTCGCAGGAAGTCGTGGATGCGGGCCTCTGGGGCGGCATCGACGGCAGCATGCACGAGTCCCAGTCCAAGTTCTACGAGGATCAGGTAGGCCGCTCGCTCGAGTTCTGGACCGCTTTCTATCCGGAAATCCAGAAGGAAGTGCCGAAGTTCCGCGAAATCCCGGTCGAGACGGTTGTCAGAGCCCTGAACAAGCCGAACCCGGGCTGGTCCAGAATGCAGGCGGACGAGCTCACGGTGCCGTTACACCTGATTCTCCGCTATGAGATGGAGAGAGATTACTTTACGGGCAAGCTCACGATTGACGACATGGAAGAGGCGTGGAACACGCGCTACAAGGAGTACCTCGGCGTGACCCCGAAGAACGCTTCCGAGGGCATTCTGCAGGATGTCCACTGGAGCACGGGCTTCATCGGCTACTTCCAGGGGTATGCGCTGGGACTTGTCTACTCCTGCCAGTACCGCAACAGCATTCTGAAGGCGCATCCGGATGCATGGAAGAAGCTCGCAAAGGGCGATATCTCCGACATCAACAGCTGGCTTGCGGAGCACATCCACAGCTACGGCCAGACCTATACGACGAGAGAGACCATCATCAAGGCGACCGGCGAGGATGTCAACACGAAGTACTATCTCGAGTATCTGAGAGGCAAGTTCACGAAGATGTAAGCGAAAAGCGCTTTGAGGGGAAAGCACTTTTGCAAGACAGAGAAAAGTGCAGGGGAACACCCTGCACTTTTTCATTCGAATCTCATCCACCGACAGGAGGCAATTATGAATCAGGCTGAAAAGGCAATTCTGAATGAGACGCCGCGTCTGGTCTACGGACGGGAAGAGCTGGAAGACAAGGACGCGCTGCTCCTTACCTTTTTTGGAGATGGATTTACGGAGAAAGAGCAGGAACTCTTCTTCGCCGAAGCCAAGCGCATGGCAAAGTACATGATGGCGACTTCGCCCTGGGACGAGTACGCGGATGCCGTGAAGATCTACGCAATCGGTGTCTGCTCGAACGAGAGCGGCGTGCGCGCGGACCGCGCGCGGACCCAGGCCGAGGCCGATGCCGACACACGGGACAGCTATTTCCACGCATCCTTCTGGACCTTCGGCATGCAGCGCCTCGTGGAAATCGGCGAGGAGGACAAGGGAAAGATCCGTGACCTCTACCGGAAGTATCTGCCCGATACGGACTACGCGATTGTGATGGTGAACTCCGAGGTCTACGGCGGCTCGGGCGGCGAAATCAGCATTGTCTCCCGGAACGATGAGTCGCTCGAGATGCTCCTTCATGAGCTCGGTCACACCATCGGCATTCTCTCGGACGAGTACTTTGCGGGCAACAGCTATGCCGGCGAGTATGTCAATATGTCGGCGGAATCGGATCCGAAGAAGGTGCGTTGGAGCCGCTTCATCGGTAAAAACGGTATCGGCGTCTACGAATACGACAACGGCGGTGACGGCTGGTATAAGCCGCACCAGAACTGCAAGATGCGCTATCTCGGGCGCCAGTTCCCGTTCTGCGAGGTCTGCAAGGAGGCGCTCCGCGACCAGTTTGCGGCCCATGCGAATGTGACGAAACTTTTCTGGCAGCAGTACGCGGACACCCTGCGGGAGAGCGCGGAGCCGCTCGATTTGAAGCAGTATGTCATTGTCCGGAAATGCGAGAAGAAGGAGACCGGCGCTGAGCTCGGCGACCGCCTGACCTTAAGCTTCTTTGACGCGGACGGCAAGCCGCTCCCGGCGCAGCCGAAAACCGCGGGCACATACCGCCTGCGCGCAGAGCTTTCTCACGATGCGGTCTACGGTGACGCTGTGCTGGAGACGAGCTTTGAAATCGAGCCGCCGGATCTCATTGACCTCACGGTCGAGAACAAAGTCTGCGACGGCAAGCCGATCGAGGTGAAGGCGACGCTTCACGACGCGCCGCCCTCGGACCTTCACTATGCTTACCGCGGCACCATGCCCTATGCGGCGGAAATCACGCATCTCTACGAGAGCGAGGAGCCGCCGGTGCTGCCGGGCCGCTATACTGTGACCGTCACGGCGACGGAAAAGGGCAGCGGCCGTTTGGTGAGCCGGAAGAGCCGGGAATTTGAGATTTCGCTGCACACGAGTTGCATTGCCGACCATAATACGCTTAAATATCCGGGCGCACAGCCCTATTACAACAACCAGACCATCGTCTTCACGGGAGAGGGCTACCGTGCGGAGGAGCTGGACAAATTTGAGGAAGATGCGAGACGGTTTGTCGAATATTTCCGCGCGCTGCCGCTCTACAAGGAGGCGGACCTGTACTTTAACTACTATACGGTGCAGGCGGTCTCCGAGGGCACACACATCGGCAAGGAGCCGAGCAACACCTATTACCATGTGAGCCGCAGCGATGAGGACAAGCTGGTGCAGACCGACGCAGGCACGCGCGCCGCGATGTACATGGCAAACAACGGCGTGACCTCGTTCTATAAGGCGGTCATTGTGCTCGTGAACGGCGTCTACGATGTGACCGGCACCACGGTCACGAACAAGCGCTTTATTGTCTATGCGCCGGTCAACGAGAAGGGCATGCGCTTTGCGGCGATGGAGCTTTTAAACTATCTGTCCGGCAAGCCCGAGGGCGTGCGCGCCGTGACGGAAGAAGAGAGAGCCGTGCAGCGGCGTGAATTCTTATCGGCTTTGTACCGCGAGTGGGAGGAGTATGACTACGCACCGGTGCTGAGCCATGCCTACAAGGAGGACTTCCCGGCCATCGGCGAGCCGGTTGACCTGACGCCGCACTTCCACACCTATGTGAACGGCAGAGAAGTCGCCGTGCCGTATCGGATTCGCTACTTCACGGAGGAGAACGGAGAGCGCGGTGCGGAACTCAGCGAAGCGCCGAAGGACCCCGGCACCTACCGCGCCTTTGCGGAGCTGGTGCTCGATGAGGGCAAGGACACCTGCACGGCGGAACTCGACGGCCAGAAATATGCGCTGCCGCTCGCGCGCTATGAGACCGGATTCAAGATTCGCGTCTGCAACCGCACATCCGAATAAGCGAGAACGAAAAACGGCGCGAAAGAACGGAATGTAAGAAAAGAGGACAGGAACGAGTTCCTGTCCTCTTTTTGCGTTCCGAACATGAAAGTTCGTTACGGTTGCAGCGCATTCTTGACGGCCTTCATGATGCCGTCGGAGCTCGAAGTCGCGCCGCTCGCGGCGTCCACCTCTGTGGTCTGCTGTTCCAAAATGGCGTTGACGACCTGTTTCTTGGCGTCGTAGAAGTACTCTTCGTCGTCGTCTGTCTTCAGGATTTCGATGGCTGTAATCTTGCCGCAGGCAACGCTCACCTTGACCTTGATGTTGCCGTTATAGCCGACGCCCTTGCCCTCGTATTCGCCGTCCGGGACAGCGGCGGCAATGCCGCTGCCGCATGCAGGCGCCGCGCCTGTGTCTTCGGCTTTGCTTGCCGACTCGGAAGCGGAGGAAGCGCTGTTCGCGCTTTCTGCGGCGGAAGTGCTTTGCACCTGCGCCGTGTCCGCGCTGCCTTGCTTACCGGCCTGCACCGTGCGGAAGGCAAAGAGAAGCACGAGGAGCATCAGAAGGCTGATAGCGCCGTGCAGGCAGATCACTTTGCGCCGTCTCGCTGCGCGTTTTGCCGCGTAGTCCGGTGCGGTCGGCAGCGGTTTTTTGAGAAAGGCCTTTGTGAGCCGGAGCATGAGATAAATCCCGTAGAGCAGTGTGTAGAGCGCAAACTGCACGAGATACTCGCTCTTTCCCTTGCGAAGACCGCCGGTGTAGATGAAGCAGATGTGCAGGTAAAGCAGTCCGTAAAAGAGATAGGAGAACCGCTGCAGCTGTTTCCAGCGCTTCGCGTTCATCTTACGCCGCACGACTTGGAAGGAGGTGACGGTGAGCGGCAGAAGAAGGAGTATCATGGCGAGCGAGAAGCAGGACGCAATCAGCTCATAGCTCTTCAGCTTCCCCGCATTCGTAAAGAGCAGCACAAAGTAGCGCTGTCCGTAGGCAATATTGTGCGCGAGGGTCAGAATCGAGGCGCCGATCGCAATCTGCGCGCGGAGCGTCATCATGACGCGCTGCAGACGGCTCTTTTGCGGCAGAACGATTGCATACATGACCCAGAGGAACATGCTGCCGGCGAGTACGCCGCGCCGCAACAGGCGGTTGACCAGGTAGGCGAGCGGCGGTACGGTCAGCTGTTTCGGCAAAAAGATGCTGAGAAGCGAGAGCAACACAAAAAACAGATAGAAAAAAACCGGCCGCCGCCGGATCTGCTTCTCCAAAAGGGAGAAGCAGAGGCCGGTGACAGCCAGGCAAAGCACTAAACTCATTTTGCCTCCACGGTAAAGCTGAGCTCCGGATAGCCGTCTGCGGAGAGCGTGACCGGGTAGGAGGAAGCGCCGTCAAAGATCTTGACATCGCCGTTGTCGCCTGCGGTCGTCGCGTCGAGCTTCACACTGCCGTCCTCGTTGAATGCGGTCGTGCCGAACTTTCTCGCTCTGCCGCCCTTATATTCGGTCTCGCCGACCTTTGCCGCGGAAGTGGTATTCAGGTAGTCCGCGACGGTGAGGCCCTGTGCGTTCTCCTTGAGGGTGAGCTTGTTGTCCGCAAAGCTGAAGTCATCTGCCGTGAGTCCCGAATCCACCGTGCAGCTGAACGAGACATCCGAGAGCTTGTCATTCGAGAAGACAAACTGATAGGTGCCCGGCTTTGCCTCCTTCGGAAGCGTGAGGACGCCTGCGGTTGCGGTGTCAACCTTGACATCGGAATCCGCACGGCGGTAAATCACGCGGGAGAGCTTGTACTCGTCGGAACCGGTGCTGAGCGTGTAGTTAATCTTGCTGCCGTCGGCTGTGTAGGTGACTTTCTCATCGCCGGTGACCTTGTAGTCGGCCGGAGCGAGGTTCTTCACGAAGAGATCCGTGTCGACCTCGACATCGTCGCCGTCCTTCACGAGATAAGTGACCTTCTTGATGGTCTTGCCGCCGATGTCGGCGAAACGCTCATACTGCTTGGCCGCCTTGTGCGCCTTGTCCTCGAAGGCTGCCGCGGAGAAGGCAATTTCTTCCGGCTTTAACCAGAGGTTATCGAGGTGCTTTAAGCCGTATTTTGCGCCGTCCGAGGTCTCGAGCACAGCGCCCTGCAGCGTGTCCGGATCGACATCGACACCCTTTAAGTCGAGCTCGTAGTTGCCGTAGTTCGAGGTGGTTGTGATCGAAGCCTTGACATCCGCCGCCTTTGTGACCTTGCCGAAGGTCTTCGAGAGCGTGCCGTCGGAATTCAGAACCTTGTACTCGGCGGGCTGTGCGCTCTCCTCGCCGGTCACATTGCCGACAAGAGTCAGAATTGGGTTCTTTGCCTCTTTCTTCTCTTCGATGGCCTTCTTGGCATCCTCGTAAAGGGGCTTTGCGATTGCGACATTGACGTCCGCGACACCGTTGTAGACAGAGGTCTCGCCCTGCTCCTCGGCAAAGGCACCCTTATATTTCTTGTACTTGCCGACGGTCGGAGAGGTGACCGCGTCGTACTCGCCTTCTTTCCGGAAGCCTGCCGCTTCGACGGCATCCGCCTTGTCGAGCTGCGCCTTGGCATCCTTCGCGTAAGCCTCCGGCTGAACATCCTTCAGCTCGCCGTAGTAGTAGTCCGCGTAGGGCACATTCATTTTGACGAAGACATATTCGTCGGACGAAAGTGCCGGAACCTCGGCCGCTGCCTCGGTGCCTGCCGCTGCGCTCGAAGCTGCGCTGCTGTCCGCGCTTGCCGCCGTTGTCTCACCCGTCTTGCCGCCGCAGGCCGCGAGGAGCGCTGCCGCCACGAGTGCCGGAAGGACGCGATAAAGCTGTTTTCTCATGAGAAAAATCCCCCTTTGTTGTGCTTTGCTATTAGCGACTTCTAATGCAACGTTATTATGCACTAATACAGAGAAAGTCGTCAAGCGAAAGATGAATTGCGCGTTTACTTTTGATGACCTTACGGGTATACTTTGAAAAAAGCCGCGGCACGCCTGCGGCGGAGAGGAAACAGAGATATGGAAGATTTCGAGTACGAAGAGGGACCGGTCGGCAGCGAAGATCTGATCGGAGAAATTGCGAATATGTATCCGGAGACGCAGGACTTTTTGTCGAGTCTCGGCATGCATTGTTTCGGTTGCGCAGCGGCCGGTGCGGAGACACTCGCCGAGGCCTGCCGCGTGCACGGGCTGAACACATTTAAGGTCAAACGGGAGTTGAACCGGATTATCACGGAAAATCCGGCTTGACAGCCGCGCATCATTCGACTAAAATAGCGGGAAATCAAATTGCAAACCGTTGATGCGGAGATAACGGCGATGATGCTTCTACAGAGAGTCTGCGATGCTGAGATGCAGATGAAAAACAAGTCGTCAAATGGACCGCTGAGGGCGCAGGGAAAGCCGTGGGGCAAGTATTCTGCGACGTGAGGGCATACGTCAGTTGCCGGGGATATGTTGGTATCCCGACAAGGGTATGGTTTTACCATAAAACAGGGTGGCACCGCGGAGTTTATGATTTCGTCCCTGGCAGCATGTTGACGCATGTCTGCCGGGGATTTTTTTGTGCCGGCGGACAGCGCGGACCAAGAAGGAGGCAAAGCATGAAAACATTTCCGAGTCTGGAGACGCTGAAAGACTACCGGGACAGCGGACAGTACACGATGGCGGCACTTGCGACGGAGCTCTACGCCGATTTGAGAACCCCGGTCGAGGTGCTGCGGATACTGCGCGGACAGGGTTCCCACTGTTTTCTCTTTGAGTCGGCGGAGGATAAGGAGCGCTGGGGGCGTTACAGCTTTCTCGGCTACGATCCGGGACTCACGATCCGCTGCCTCGACGGCGAGATCGAAATCGGAGAAGAAAAGCACCGCACGACGCACCCGAAGAATGAAATCCGGGCACTGCTCGATCGGTACCGCGCGCCGCGCATTCCGGAACTCCCGCCTTTTACCGGAGGCCTGGTCGGTTACTTTGCTTACGATTATGTGAAATACGCGGAGCCGACCTTGCGGCTCGCGAACGGGGACCGCGAGGGCTTTCGGGATGTGGATCTCATGCTCTTTACGAAGATCATCGCCTTTGACCACCACCGGCAGAAAATCATCCTGATTGTCAATGTGGCGCTCGACAAGCTGGAAGAGAACTATGCGGCGGTGCTCGAGACCTTGCGGGAGATGCGGAAGCTTTTGCAAAGCGAACCGCCGGTCGAGAAGACGGGTGGACATGTCATCTCGGACTTCCGCCCGCAGTTCACGGCGGAGGAATATGCGGCGCTGGTCGAGAAGACGAGACATCATATCCACGAGGGTGATATTTTCCAGCTGGTGCTGAGTAACCGCCTCGAAGCGGACTTTTCGGGGTCGCTCCTCAATACCTACCGGGCGCTCCGGACCCTGAACCCTTCGCCCTATCTCTTCTTCCTGTCGAGCCCGACTCTCGAGGTTGCGGGCGCTTCGCCGGAGACGCTGGTCAAACTCGAGGACGGCGAACTGCACACCTTCCCGCTTGCCGGCACGAGACCGCGCGGCAAGAACGCGGCAGAGGATGCGGCACTCGAGCGAGAGCTGCTCGCGGATGAAAAGGAACTCTCCGAGCACAATATGCTCGTGGACCTCGGCAGAAACGACCTCGGAAAAATCAGCCGCTTCGGGACGGTTGCGGTTGAGAGACTTCGGGAAGTGCTCCGCTTCTCGCATGTCATGCACATCGGTTCGGCGGTCCGCGGTGAAATCCGTGAGGACTGCGATGCGCTCGATGCCATTGATGCGGTGCTCCCGGCGGGGACGCTCTCCGGTGCGCCGAAGTACCGCGCGATGGAGCTGATTGCGGAGATGGAGAAGGAAAAGCGCGGCATTTACGGCGGCGCAATCGGCTATATCGATTTCAACGGAAACCTGGATACCTGCATCGGCATACGCCTCGCCTATCGGATGAAGGACAAGGTCTATGTGAGGAGCGGCGCGGGTCTGGTCGCGGATTCGGTGCCGGAGAAGGAATATGCGGAGTGCCGCAACAAGGCGGCGGCCGTGCTGAGAGCCATTGAGGAGGCGGCAGATGATACTTTTGATTGACAACTATGACAGCTTTTCCTATAACCTGTACCAGTTAATCGGGAGCCTCACCGGGGAGATGGAAGTCATCCGGAACGATGCGCTGACCGTCGAAGAAATCGCAGCGAAACAGCCGGACGCGATTATTCTCTCGCCGGGTCCCGGCCGTCCGGAGGACGCCGGCGTCACGGTCGAAGTGATACGGAAACTCGGCAAAAAAATTCCGCTGCTCGGCGTGTGCCTCGGTGAACAGGCCATGTGTCTCGCCTACGGCGGCAAAGTCGGCTATGCGAAGCAGCTGATGCACGGCAAGCAGTCGAGAACCGTGCTGGACACC
The DNA here is from genome assembly GCA_000242235.1 of Stomatobaculum longum. Lineage (GTDB taxonomy): Bacteria > Bacillota > Clostridia > Lachnospirales > Lachnospiraceae > Moryella > Moryella longum. The sequence goes on along the minus strand of JH590862.1, from coordinate 85,750 downwards.
AACAGCGTCTTGTTCCGGGGACTGCCGGAGCAGGTCGAGGTGGCGCGCTATCACAGTCTCGCCGCCGTCGAGGAGACGCTACCGTCCGTGCTCCGCGTGACGGCGCGGACGGCAGACGGCGAGATTATGGCGATTGAACACAAGAATTACCCGGTCTACGGCGTGCAGTTTCACCCGGAATCCATTCTCACGCCGACAGGCACGGCGATGGTCAAAAATTTCCTGCGGGCGGCAAAAATCCTCGCATAAGCAAAACAGCAAAAGGAGAATCCAGACGATGATTAAGGAAGCGATTATCAAAATTGTCAACAAAGAAGATCTGAGCTACGACGAAGCCTATGCGGTGATGAACGAGGTCATGAGCGGCGAGAGCTCGCAGGTGCAGAACGCGGCCTTTTTAGCGGCCATGTCCACAAAGAGCGCAAAGGCGGAGACGACGGATGAGATTTCGGGCTGCGCGGCGGCGATGCGCGCCCACGCCATGAAGGTGGAGTACGACAAGCCGACCCTGGAAATTGTCGGCACAGGCGGTGACGGCGCCAAGACCTTTAATATCTCTTCGATTTCCGCGCTGGTCGCGGCCGCGGCCGGCATCAAGGTCGCAAAGCACGGCAACCGCGCGGCGTCCTCCGACTGCGGCTCCGCGGACTTCCTCGAGGCCTCCGGCATCAACATCAACCAGGACCCGGAACTCTGCAAGAAGCTGCTCGATGAGATCAATATCTGCTTCCTCTTTGCGCAGCACTACCATGCTTCGATGAAGTATGTCGGCGCAATCCGCCGCGAACTCGGTTTCCGCACGGTCTTTAATATTCTGGGACCGCTCACGAATCCGGCGTCTCCGCAGTATTTTGTACTCGGCGTCTACGACGAGTACCTTGTGTGGCCGCTCGCAAATGTCCTGAAGCGCCTCGGTGTCGAGAGAGCACTTGTGGTCTACGGTCAGGACAAGATGGACGAGATTTCGGCGAGCGCGCCGAGCACTGTCTGTGAGCTCCGTGACGGCAGCTTTCACTCAGCTATCATTAAGCCCGAGGACTTCGGGCTGCAGCGCGGCAAAAAAGAAGAGCTGGTCGGCGGAAACCCGGCGGAGAATGTGCGGATTGCGCGGGAAATTCTCTCCGGCGAGGAGCGAGGCACGCGCCGCACGGCAGTGCTCTTAAATGCGGGCGCGGCGCTCTACATCGGCGGCAAAGCCGAGAGCCTCAAAGAGGGCGTACAGCTTGCCGGGCGTCTGATTGACGAGGGCAAGGTGCTTGAGACCTATGAAAAATATATCCGTCTCTCGAATGAGGCGGCAAAGTGACGGGCACCGTTCTGGACGCACTCGCGGCACATGCGCGGGAGCGCGTCGAAGAGAAGAAGAGAAAGCTGCCGCTCGCGGAATTGAAGCGGCAGCTTAGAGAAAGAGAAGCGCTTAGCGGGTTTCCCTTTGAAACGGCGCTCCGGGAACCGGGACTCTCGGTGATTGCGGAGGTCAAGAAGGCCTCTCCTTCGAAGGGCGTGATTGCCGAGCACTTTCCCTATCTTGAAATCGCAAAGGCCTATGAGGCAGCCGGGGCATCCTGTATCTCGGTGCTGACCGAGCCGAAGTGGTTTCTCGGGGATGACCGCTATCTCCGCGAGATTGCGGCAACGGTCTCCCTTCCCTGTATCCGGAAGGATTTTACGGTGGACCCCTATCTCATCTACGAGGCGCGGGAACTCGGCGCCTCGGCGGTGCTCCTCATTTGCGCTTTGCTCGGACGGTCGGAACTCGAAGAGTACCTCGGCATCGCGGAGGAGTTAGGGCTCTCGGCGCTCGTCGAAGCGCACGATGAGGAAGAAGTGGGAAGGGCGGCGGAAGTCGGGGCGCGCCTGATCGGCGTTAACAATCGCGACTTAAAGTCCTTTTCGGTCAATATGGAAAACAGCCTTCGCCTCCGCGCGGCGGCGCCGGACAACTGCATTTTTATCGCGGAGAGCGGCGTGCGGACACCGGCCGACACGCGGGCACTTCGGACAGTCGGCGCGGACGGCATTCTGGTCGGTGAGGCGCTGATGCGTGCGGAGAATAAGGCGGAACTGCTTCAGGCACTCCGGAAGGGCTATGAGGAGGCCTGAGATGGCGACAGAACTGAAATTCTGCGGGATGCGGCGGGAAGCGGATATCCTCGCGGCAAATGCCTGCCTGCCGGACTACATCGGCTTTGTGTTCGCGGCGGGCGCAAGACGCGCCGTGAGTCCGGAGACAGCGAGAGAGCTCCGGGGCGCGCTCGATTCCCGGATACGGGCGGTCGGCGTTTTTGTGGATCAGAGTCCGGAGGAAATCGCGGAGATTGCGGCACAGGTGCCGCTGGATTGTATTCAGTTACACGGAAACGAGAGCGAGGAGAGTTTGGAACGGGTGCGCGCCCTGACCGGGAAACCCGTATGGCGGGCGTTTCAGGTCACGGGGAACGAAGTGTTGGTGCGGGCTGAGGAGAGCCGGGCAGATCTCCTGCTTTTTGACAGCGGCAAGGGGAGCGGCAAAACTTTTGCCTGGGAGTGGCTCAGAGACTTTTCCCGCCCCTATATGCTGGCGGGCGGCTTGGACACAGAGAATGTCGGCGAAGCAATCAGAACACTTTCGCCGCGCGGGGTCGATGTGAGTTCGGCACTCGAGACAGACGGGCAGAAAGACCCGGAGAAGATGCGAGCTTTTGCGGAAGCTGTCCGCAGAGCGGATTCGGAGACAGAGAGGTAAAACCATGGCACAGGAGACAGAGAGAGACGGGCGCTTCGGCGTCCACGGCGGACAGTATATCCCGGAAACCCTGATGAATGCGGTGATTGAGCTCGAAGAAGCTTACAAGCGCTACAAAGACGATCCGAAGTTCAACGCGGAACTCACGGAGCTCCTGAACGAGTATGCGGGGCGGCCGAGCCGTCTCTACTATGCGAAGCACATGACCGAGGACCTCGGCGGCGCAAAAATTTACTTAAAGCGCGAGGACCTGAATCACACCGGCGCCCACAAGATCAACAACGCGCTCGGCCAGGCACTGCTCGCCAAGTACATGGGCAAAAAGCGCCTGATTGCGGAGACCGGCGCGGGTCAGCACGGTGTCGCGACCGCGACGGTTGCGGCGCTCTTAAACATGGAATGTGTCGTCTACATGGGCGAAGAGGATACGGTGCGCCAGGCGCTCAATGTGTACCGCATGCGCCTGCTCGGCGCCGAGGTTGTGGCAGTGAAGACCGGAACCAGAACCTTGAAGGACGCGGTCTCCGAGGCGATGCGCGAGTGGACCGCGCGGATTGAGGACACGCACTACTGCATCGGCTCCTGTATGGGGCCGCATCCGTTCCCGACCATGGTGCGCGACTTTCAGGCAATTATCTCGAAGGAGATTAAGGAAGAGATGCAGCGGAAAGAGGGGCGTCTCCCGGACGCCGTGATTGCCTGCGTGGGCGGCGGCAGCAATGCAATCGGCTCCTTCTACCATTTTATCGGCGACAAGTCCGTGCGCCTCATCGGTTGCGAGGCGGCGGGCAGAGGCATTCACACGATGGAGACGGCGGCGACCGTCAATGTGGGCTCGCTCGGCATTTTCCACGGGATGAAGTCCTATTTCTGCCAAGACAAGTACGGCCAGATTGCGCCGGTCTACTCGATTTCGGCGGGACTCGACTATCCGGGAGTCGGGCCGGAACACGCCTATCTCCACGATCTGCACCGCGCGGAATATGTGCCGGTCACGGACGACGAGGCAGTCGATGCATTTGAATATCTTGCGCGGACCGAGGGCATTATCCCGGCGATTGAAAGTGCCCATGCGGTGGCATATGCGAGAAAACTCGCGCCGACCATGGACAGGGACAAGGTGATTGTCGTCACGCTCTCCGGGCGCGGTGACAAGGATGTCGCGGCAATCGCGCGCTACAGAGGGGAGAATCTCCATGAGTAACATCAGACAGGCGTTTCAAAACGGCAAAGCGTTTATTCCCTTTATCACCTGCGGGGATCCGGACCTCGAGAGCACCAAGCGGAATGTGCGGGCGGCAGTCGCGGCCGGCGCGGACCTCGTGGAGCTCGGCATCCCGTTCTCCGATCCGACGGCGGAGGGTCCTGTGATTCAGGCAGCCAATCTCCGCGCGCTCTCGGGCGGCGTCACGACCGATGCGGTCTTTCGGATGGTGGCGGAGCTCCGCGAAGAGCTCACGACGCCGCTCGTCTTCATGACCTATGCGAATGTCGTCTTTTCCTACGGCATTGCGCGCTTCGCGGCGCGCGCGGCGGAAGTCGGTATTGACGGTATCATCCTCCCCGATGTGCCGTTTGAGGAGAAGGAGGAGTTTGCGCCTGCATTCCGGGCAGTCGGCATCGACTTTATCTCTATGATTGCGCCGACTTCGATGGCGCGCATTCGGGAAATTGCGGCTGCGGCCGAGGGTTTTCTCTATGTGGTCTCTTCGCTCGGCGTGACCGGCGTGCGGCAGGAGATTAACACAGATCTTTCGGGCATGTTCGCATCGGTGCGGCAGGCAAACCCGTCGCTTCCGGCCGCCATCGGCTTCGGTATTTCGACGCCGGCACAGGCCAAGCGCATGGCGGCGGTTGCGGACGGCGTGATTGTTGGCTCCGCGATTGTCCGCATCATGGCGGAAAAAGGGTGCGAGGCCGACGAGGAAATTGCGCGCTATGTGCGGGAGATGAAAACGGCAGCAAATACTTTCCAATGAGCGCTAAATGTGTTAAAAAGGAACCATACGAACAAAATACGGAAACAGGCGCCGAAAGTGTCGGAAAATAGCAAATAAGATAGAAAATTTTGAAGTTATACTTGACAGTTCTTGGTGTTTTGTGACAAACTAGCACCCTGTAAGCCTTGCGTCCGGCTTCGGGACTTGCCAGCTGAATTCGTAGAAACGAGCAGCCAAAACAGTGCGAAGGTGGGACAGAATGAGGGAAAAGGGTAGCAGAAGAGACATGGAACACCGGCTCTATCTGACCATGACAGTCTTGGTCACGGTGATTCTTCTCTGCAGTTTGGGGTTTACCCTTGCGATGGATATCGCCAGAGAGCGGAAGGCGTTGGATCGTAAGATTACCGATGCGGCAACCTATGTCGCCGAGCTTCGGGGGGTTCACGACATGCTCGAAGCGGGGTATCCGGATCCGGGGGTGACCGAGCAGCTTGAGGCGATTACCGAGTTCGTCTCGGGCATCGACTCCATTCTGATTGCAGATCGCAACGGCTTGCGCTTCTATCAGACTAGTCGTCATATGGCGGGCGATATGTATGTGGACGGAGATGAGACGCGCATCCTCACGGGAGCAGCGCCGTACATCACGACCGTCCAGGGTACGGACGGCCCGTTGCACTGCGCCTTTCATGCGATTCGGAATGCAGAGGGCGTGACGGAAGGTTTCGTCATGGTTTCGGTTGCTGTTTCAAAAATCACGGGACAGAGTCAGCAGATTATGCTGGTCTATGTCGCGATGTTTCTCGCAATGCTGTTGCTCAGCATTCTGCTGACCGGTGCCTTTTTCCGTTTCCAGCGGACCATGCTCCTCGGGCACGAGCCGGTGGAACTTCTGAGTCTCTATGTGAAACAGGATGAGGTCATCAATTCTCTCGCGGAGGGCATTGTCTCGGTCGGGCAGAACGGAAAGATTCTGTTTGCCAACAAGCCGGCGGAGCTCTTGCTCGCCGGACAGAGCTGCGCGCTGGTCGGAAAATCCTTAAAGGAAGTGTTTCCGGACACGCACTTTGAGCAGATTCTCGAGGACGGTACCGCCGTCATGAACCAGATGTACGTGAACGGAGACCAGACCCTGCTGATCAATGAGGTGCCTGTGACCGAGCACGGCGAGCAGCCCGGCGGGGTGCTACTCATTCTGCAGGACAGAACGGAGGCGCTTCGTCTCTCCGACGAACTCTCCGGTGCGCGCAATATGATGGATACGCTGCGCGCCTTTAATCACGAGTTTCTGAACAAGCTGCACATCATTCTGGGCTATTTGCAAACGGGAGAAATTGACAAGGCAAAGGAATTTATCATAAACTCTAATCTTGTCTCCAGTCAGTCTGTCCGGGATACGGCAAATGCACTTCGCGTGTCGGAGGTCTGTGCGCTGGTCATCGGCAAAATGATGCATGCGGCCGAGAGCGGCATACGTTTGAGTCTCGAGCCCGGCAGCAGTCTGATGGAGCGGGACCTTCTGATGGAACCCGGCGAATATGTGACCGTCATAGGGAATTTGCTGGAAAATGCCATCGAAGAACTCAAGGAGAGCGACGAAAAGAACGGAGAGATTCACCTCGGCGTCTTTGCCAAGCCGGGGGTCAATGTGATAAGTTGCGAGGACAGCGGCAGGGGCATAGACCCCGCCATGCTGGATCGTATCTTTATAAGGGGTGTCAGCACGAAGGGAAAGAACCACGGCACGGGTCTCTACCTGGTCAAACAGGTGGCGGATAAGTACGGCGGTGAAGTCTCCGTCGAGACAGAGCCCGGTGAGGGCAGCTGTTTTACAATAACCCTGACCGCTTTACAGAGCGCAGAGCGCCGGAAAGGAGTAGAGTGATGTATCGAGTATTGATTGTAGAAGATGACCCGATGGTAGCATCCATTGACCGGAGTTATGTCGAGAGGACCGCAGACTTTACGGTCGTCGCTGTATGTAAAAATGGAGAGGAAGCACTGGAACTCTTTCAGACCGAGGAAATTGACCTCGTCGTGCTGGACTACTACACGCCCGGCATGAACGGAGATGAGTTCCTGGATAAGCTCCACGAGACCGGTATGCGCCCGGAGGTCATTATGGTGACTTCGGCAAACAGCGTGGAGATTGTGCAGGAGCTTCTGTCCCGCGGCATCAGCGATTACCTTGTAAAGCCCTTTGAGTACGATCGTTTCCGCGAGGGTCTGGAGCGCTTCCGCAGAAGAAGAGAAGTGTTGCAGGACGCCGGAACGGGAATGCGGCAGGAAGAGATTGACCGCATGCTCTCCCGCGGTGCCGCCGAGCGACTGCAGGATTCCGAGCCGCTGCCGAAGGGGATGAACCGCCAGACGCTTTCTCTGGTGCGCGAATATCTTCGGAATCACCTCGGACAGCGCTTTACGAGCGAGGCGATTGCGACGCAGATAGGCCTTTCCCGCATCACGGTGCGCCGCTATGTGAGTTTCCTTGTGGAGCGCGGTGAGCTCACGAGCACCATTGACTATCAGACCGGCGGCAGACCCGGTATTCTCTATCAATACCGCGAATTCCAATAAAAAAACAGAATCATTCGGATGATGTATCGTGCAAAGAGCGGATTTTCGGGAAGGGAAATCCGCTCTTTTTGTTTTCGGTAAAAAAAAGCTTGCAAAAATTTATGGAAATTTTATAATTATACCGCTACAGTTTCCAAACGTGAAAGGGGAAAATTATGGAAACACTCATGGGTTACTTTGGCAAGTACGCCGCAGCAGAGGCGGGTAAGCTTGCCGGCTTCCAATTCGAGTATCTGACGACACTCGGATTCGCAGCGCTGGTCATCTTCTTCGGACGCTTCCTCGTGTCGAAGTCCAAGGCACTGCAGAAGTATGCAATTCCGGCACCGGTTGTCTCGGGCCTCATCTTCTCGCTGGTGATTTCCGGCATCAAGGGCGCGGGCATTATGGAATTCACCTTCGACGCAAAGATCATGAAGGACCTTTGCCAGAACCTCTTCTTCCTTTGCGTGGGCTACGGCTTCAGCGCGAAGATGCTGAAGAATGCGGGCGGCAAGCTCTGCATCATGATTGCGTTCGCGGCTTGCCTGCTGATTACGTTGCAGAACATCCTCGGCGTTGCACTCGCACATGCAATCGGCATGAATCCGTTGCTCGCACTCCAGTGCTCCTCGGCTTCGATGTCTGGCGGTGTCGGCACGGCTTCCGCGTTCGGCCCGATTTTCGAGAAGATGGGCGCGGCGGATGCGACGACGGTCGGTGTTGCGGCCGGTACGCTCGGCAACATCATGGGCTCCCTGATCGGCGGCCCGGTTGCGGCTTACCTGATTACGAGCAAGGGCCTCAAGTCCGACCCGAACGACAAGCCGGAGGCACAGAGAACCGGCGAGAAGCCGACCCTCGACAACACGCGCATGATTTACGCATTCGCGACCTGCCTGCTGCTCGCGGCACTCGGTATGCCGATTTACATGCTGCTCGACTCGATCCCGATGATTGAGATGCCGAAGTTCATCGGCTGCCTCTTCGCGGGTGCCATTGGCAGAAACGTGATGGAGGCGCTCGGCGTCGACACGAGAGTGCCGGAGACCGAGGCGATTGAGCACATGTTCCTCGAGCTCTACCTCGCACTCGTGCTGATGACGATCGACATCACGAAGCTCGCACCGGTTGCGGGTCAGATGGGCATCATCCTTGTCGCACAGGCTATCATGATGGCAATCTTTGCGATCTTCATCTCCTTCAACCTCTTCGGCAAGGACTACGGTGCAGCGGTCATGGCGGCAGGTAACTGCGGCTGGGGTTGCGGTTCCGGTCCGAACGCCGTCGCAAACGAGAAGGCCGTTATGGATCAGTACGGTTACCACGATGTCGCGTGGGTGCTCTATCCCTCCTTCGCCGTCATCATCGACGATATTTACAACCCGATTTGCCTCTCGCTGATGGGAAGCTTCTTCGGCAAGTAAATCAAAAAAATGAAACTCTGCGGCACCTCCCGTTTCGACGGGAGGTGTTTTTTTGTTGCAAACTTGAAGCATAGAAATACAGATGATATAATCAAAAAACGCTGAACCCACCGACCGTATTCTGCTTGCTTTTTTCAGCGTTTCCGAATTGATATTGATTCCGAAAACAGAGAGGAGCCGCGGAATGAAAGAAATGTCTGCCGCGAGGAAAAAGCGCGCGGTGATAGCGCTTTGCCTTGCTTTTTTATGCGCCTTTTCCGCCTGTGCGGTGCAGCGCGGGCGCGCGAAAAAAGCGAAGAAATTCACCTGGCTCACGATGGGAACCGGGGACACCGGTGGTAGCCTGTATGCGAGCGGCGCGGATATCGCGGACGCTCTGCAGAAGCGCAGCGAGACGCTCCGCTTTAATCTGAAAGCTTCGACCGGTTCGCCGGAAAATATGAAGAGGCTGTTGGCGGGCGATGTGGATCTCGCACTGATTACGGCGGATGTCGCGGCGGCGGCAAAAAACGAACCGGGCGGCGAAACGCTCCGTGTCATCGGGGCGGTTTTTCCGAGCGTGAGCCAGTGGATGGCTTTGGAGGAGAGCGGCCTTATGCGGGTTTCGGATTTAAAAGGTCTGCCGGTTATCGTGGGGCCCGAGGGATCCGCGACAGAGTACGCCGCGCGCGCCGCGCTGAAGGCGCTGCAGGTACCGGAAGAGGGCTATACCATGAACGGCGGCATCGGCTCGGGAGCCGATCTTGTGCTCTCGGGGCGGGCAAAAGCGGTACACGCGCTCTCCGGCGTTCCGGCGCCGGGACTGGAAAAGCTCGCGACCGCCAAAAAGAGCACCTTGCTCCGCTATGACGCGGCGGAAATTCAAAAAATTCTGGCCGCCGAACCGCAATATTTTGCGACCGTAATTCCGAAGGGCAGTTATCCCGGCCAGGACGAAGATATTCCGAGCTTCGGCGTCAAATGTCTGCTCTGCGTGCGTGCGGATATGGATGAGGCGCTTGTCTATCAGCTGACAGAGCAGCTGTATGCCGCACTGCCCGAACTTGCAAAAAAGCGCCGGGGGTTTGCGAATGTCACCGACAAAGCATTTTATCTGGGAGAGTTGCCGTTACCGCTGCATGACGGCGCACTGCGATATTACCGAGACCAGGGTCTCACGGAGGAAAAATAAACATGAAATGCCCGTTTTGCAATGCGCCCGATACGCGCGTCATTGATTCCCGCCCCGCGGACGAAAATGCGACCATACGGCGGCGCCGGCAGTGTGAGCGCTGCGGCAAGCGCTTTACGACCTATGAGAAGCCGGAGACCATGCCGCTCATGATTATCAAGAAGGATAACTCGCGGGAAGCCTATGACCGCGCGAAGATTGAGCGCGGCATTGTGAGTTCCTGTCACAAGCGCCCCATCAGCTCGGCGCAGATCACGGCGATGACCGACGCTGTCGAGACCGCGCTCTTTAATCGCGAGGAGAGAGAAATCCCCTCGACGGTCATCGGCGAGATGGTCATGGAGCAGTTAAAGAAGGTGGATCCGGTCGCCTATGTGCGCTTTGCCTCGGTCTACCGGGAGTTTGAGGATGTCAACACCTTTATGGCGGAGATCAACAAGCTCATCTCGCAGAAGGAGCAGGCATGAGTGTCTTTTTCCCCGAGGAAGAGGTGCGCTCTGTCTACGACTTCCCCTTTGAGAGCCTGACGGCGCGCGGCATACGCGGCATTGTCTTTGACATTGACAATACCCTGGTGCCGCCGGATGCGCCGGTTGATGCGCGCTGCCGTGCACTGATTCAGCGCCTGAAGACCGCGGGCTTCCGGATGTGCCTGGTCTCGAACAACAAGGCCGCGCGCATTCTGCCGTTTGCGACGGCTGTGAACCTCCCGTATGTGGAGCGCGCCCTAAAACCCAGACGTTACGGGTACCGGAAGGCCATGGCGCGCATGGGGACCGCGCCCGCCGAGACCATCGCAATCGGCGACCAGCTCTTCACGGACATCTGGGGAGCCAACCGCGCGGGGATGCACAGTCTTCTCGTACAGCCGATGGAGTCGCGCGAAGAGATACAGATTCGTCTGAAGCGTCTCCTCGAGCGCCCTGTGCTCGCACTTTACCGGAGAAAGAAGGGAGCCGAGAAATGATTGACGCAAAGACCAAAGTTCTCGGACTGCTCGCGCATCCGATCGGGCACAGCCTGTCCCCGCTGCTTCAGAATACGCTCGCGACGGTTTGCGGGGAAAATGTCGCGTATCTGCCCTTTGAAGTCAAAAATCCGGAAGAACTCGGCGCGGCAATCTGCGGTGCGCACGCGCTTGGTATTGCAGGGTTCAATGTGACCGTTCCCTATAAGGAAGCTGTGATACCGCATCTCTGCGGTCTCAGCGAAGAGGCGAGACTGATCGGCGCCGTGAACACGCTGGTCCGGACGGAGGAGGGCTATGTCGGACACAACACCGACATTGCCGGCATGGCGACCATGCTTGCGCGAAGAAATCTGCGGATGGAAGGCGCGCATATCCTGCTGCTCGGTGCGGGCGGCGCGGCGCGGAGCGCGGCGGTGCTCGCTGCGACGGGCGGGGCTGCCGAACTGGTGATTCTGAATCGGAACACCGCGCGCGCGGAGGCGCTCGCAAAGGCTGTGCGGGACATTAACCCGTTCCTTACCGTGCGGACGGCGGCACTCGAGCACTGGCGTGAGCTTCCGGGCAACGACTATCTCTGCATTCAGTGCACGAGTGTCGGCATGTGGCCGAACACGGAGGAGACTATTGTGGAAGACCCGCGGTTTTTCGAGAAGCTCTCGGCGGCCGCGGACATTGTCTATACGCCGGAGGAGACAAAATTTCTGCGGCTTGCCCGCGCGGCGGGAAAGCCGGTCGCAGGCGGCCTCGCGATGCTGATTTCCCAGGGCGCGCACGCCTTTTCGCTCTGGACGGGCAAGCGGTGCACGGCGGAACAGGAGGAAGAGCTCTTGACGCTTGCCAAAGGGGCGCTTCCGGCCTAGGGAAAAGCGGAAAAAGGCTTGCGAAAAGTTTTTGCCTATCGTAGAATACAGTAGACTATTTGGGAACGAATGGATGGAGGGTTAACTTATGATTTCTGCAGGTGATTTCAGGAACGGCATCACGCTCGAGATTGACAACGCGGTCTATCAGATCATTGAATTCCAGCATGTGAAGCCGGGCAAGGGCGCAGCGTTCGTGCGCACCAAGATTAAAAACGTGATGACAGGAGCTGTGACTGAGCGCACCTTCCGTCCGACGGAGAAATTCCCCGCTGCACGCATTGACCGCGTTGAGATGCAGTATCTCTATGCGGACGACGACATGTACAACTTCATGAACACCGAGACCTACGATCAGATTTCGCTGAACAAGGACCTGATCGGCGATGCGCTGAAGTTCGTCAAGGAAAACGAGATGGTCAAGGTTGTCTCCTACAACGGCAATGTGTTCTCGGTCGAGCCGCCGCTCTTTGTGGAGCTGGAGGTCACGGAGACCGAGCCGGGCTTCGCGGGCAACACGGCAACCGGTGCACAGAAGCCGGCGACGGTCGAGACCGGCGCACAGATTTCCGTGCCGCTCTTTGTCGGCATCGGCGATCGCGTCAAGATCGACACCCGCACGGGCGAGTATCTCGGCAGAGCGCAGAACTAAAAGACAGACTTGCGAAGGGCAGCCCGTTGCCGGGCTGCTCTTCTTCACATTGGGGGAAAGATATGGCAGTGAAAACAATCCTGGAAGAAATGAACGAGAGCGTGGCGCGCGCCTTTGTGGCAGCCGGGTATCCGGAGGCGCAGGCTTCTGTGCAACTCTCGAACCGCCCGGATCTCTGCGAGTACCAGTGCAACGGCGCCATGGCAGTCGCAAAGAAGGCCGGCAAGCGGCCGCTCGAGGTCGCCGAGGCAGTCGCCGCGGAACTGAAGAAAGAGAGCCTTTTCTCGGAAGTCGGCGCCGTGCCGCCGGGCTTCATTAACCTCCGCGTGAGCCCGGATGCGCTCGCGACGGCGGTGCGCGCCCTCCGGGAGCAGCCGCAGTGCGGCGCCGTGCGCGATGAGAACAGAAAGATTGTCGTCGACTACGGCGGCGCAAATGTCGCAAAGCCGCTCCATGTGGGACACCTGCGCTCGGCCATCATCGGCGAGGCCTTGAAGCGCATGGGCGCATTTTTCGGAAACGAGATGATAGGCGATGTGCACCTCGGCGACTGGGGCCTCCAGATGGGACTTATCATCGAGGAGTTGCGCCGCCGGAAGCCGGAACTCCCGTACTTTGACGAGAGCCATACGGGTGACTATCCGGAAGAAGCGCCGTTTACGATTTCCGAGCTCGAGGAGATTTACCCGACCGCGAGCAAGCGCTCCAAGGAGGACGAGGCCTTTGCCGAGGCGGCCCACCTTGCGACTGTGAAACTCCAGAGCGGCGATCCGGGTTTTACGGCGCTCTGGAAGCACATTCTCCGCATCTCGAAGGCGGATTTAAAGAAGAACTACGATGCGCTTGCGGTCTCGTTCGAGCTCTGGAAGGGTGAGTCCGACGCGCAGCCCTTTATCCCGGCGCTCCTCGAAGACCTTGAGAAGCGTGGCATTGCGAGAAGCTCCGAGGGCGCACTTGTCGTGGACATCGCGGAGCCCGGCGACAAGAAGGAACTGCCGCCCTGCATTGTCCGGAAGTCGGACGGCGCAGCGCTCTATGCGACGAGCGACCTCGCGACCCTCATTGACCGCGAGGCGACCCTCTCGCCGGACTGCTATATCTACATTGCGGACAAGCGCCAGGAGCTCCACTACACGCAGTTTTTCCGCGTCGCGCGGAAGGCCGGCATCGTCCCGCCGGAACACGAACTCATCTACATCGGCTTCGGCACGATGAACGGCAAGGACGGAAAGCCCTTTAAGACCCGTGAGGGCGGTGTGATGCGTCTTGAGACCCTGATCCGGGAGATTCGGGAGGCAGTCTCGACCCGCATTGCGGAGAATCCGGAGATTTCGCCCGAGGAGGCAGAGAAGACCTCGAAGACGGTCGCGCTCGCCGCGCTGAAATATGCGGATCTCTCGAACCAGGCCTCGAAGGACTATGTCTTTGACCTCGAGCGCTTTGCGTCGTTTGAGGGCAACACCGGTCCCTACATTCTCTACACGGCGGTCCGGATTAAGTCCATCCTTAAAAAGTATGCGAATCAGGGCGGCGCAGCCATCACGGCGGCGGATTTACGACCGGCGGAGAGCGAGAGCGAAAAGGCACTCTTCCTCGATTTGGCGCGTTATCCGGAAGTGCTGCGCGCGGCCTGGAAGGAACTCGCGCCGCACCGCATCTGCCAGTATCTCTACGAGCTCTCGAATCACTTCAATTCCTTCTACCACGCGGTTCGCATTCTGCAGGAGCCGGACGAGGAGAAGAAGCGCGCTTACCTCGCGCTGATTCAGACCGCCGAGATTGTCATTACATATTGTCTCGGTGTGCTCGGCATGGAAGTACCGGAGCGCATGTAAAAAATGCGACGCTTGTATGGAAAAAAAACCACGCTTTGCGTGGTTTTTCCTAATTGTGCCGTTATCGGCATGTTATAATATTAACGCAGAGAGTAACAGAATCTGAAAGAAAGAGGGTAGTCAGATGGGATTGGCAACTTTTCGAGGTGGCGTCCATCCGTTTGAGGGCAAGGAGCTCTCGATGGACAGAGCTGTCACAGTGCTGAAACCGACTTCCGGCGAGATGGTATATCCCCTCTCGCAGCACATCGGCGCACCGGCCAAGGCGATTGTCAAGGTCGGCGATGAGGTGCTGGTGGGACAGAAAATCGCCGAGGCAGGCGGTTTTATCTCGGCGGTCGTGGTCAGCTCCGTGTCGGGGAAAGTAAAGAAGATTGAGCCCCGCGTCACGGCAGGCGGCGCGAAGAGCATCTCAATCGTGATCGAGAACGACGGTCAGTATACGGCGGTCGAGGGTCTCGGCGAAGACAGGGATGCGACAAAGCTCAGCAAGCAGGAAATCCGGGACATTGTGCGGGAAGCCGGCATTGTGGGTCTCGGCGGTGCGGGCTTTCCGACCAATGTAAAGCTCACGCCGAAGGACGAGTCGAAGATCGACTACATCATTGTGAACGGCGCAGAGTGCGAGCCCTATCTGACCTGCGACTATCGCATGATGATCGAGGAGCCGGAGCGGCTGATCGGCGGTCTCAAGGTCATGTTACAGCTCTTCGAGAACGCGAAGGCGGTGATCGGCGTCGAGAACAACAAGCCGAAGGCCATCGAGAAGCTCCGCGCGCTCGTCAAAGACGAGCCGAAGATTTCGGTGGAGGCACTCCGGACCAAGTACCCGCAGGGTGGCGAGCGCTCGCTGATTTACGCGGTGACCGGCAGAGAGATCAACTCCTCGATGCTTCCGGCGGATGCGGGTTGTGTCGTGGACAATGTGAACACGGTCATGGCAATCTACGATGCGGTCTGTAAGCGGACGCCGATTCTGGAGCGTGTCATCACGATTACGGGCGACGCAATCAAGGAGCCGCAGAACTTCAAGGTCAGAACCGGCATGAACTACAACGACATCATCGAGGCGGCCGGCGGTTTCAAGGCGGACCCGAAGAAGATTCTCTCGGGCGGTCCGATGATGGGACAGGCGATGTACACGACCGATGTCCCGGTCACAAAGAATTCCTCTTCGCTGACCTGCTTCCTCGAGGATGAGGTCGAGAAGAATCCGGAGAGCCCGTGCATCCGCTGCGGACGCTGCGGCGAGGTATGTCCCGAGTTCCTGGTTCCGGTGCTCATGATGAAGAGCTGCATGAACGGCGACAGCGCAGGCTATGAGAAGCTCTACGGCATGGAGTGCATCGAGTGCGGCAGCTGTTCCTACATCTGTCCCGCGAGACGCCCGCTGACTCAGGCGTTCAAGCAGATGAAGCGCCGCATCGGCGAAGAGCGGCGTCAGAAGGCTGCCGCAGAGAAGGCAGCGAGCGGAAAGGAGACAAAGTAAGCGATGAATGTATTAAATGTTTCCGCCTCTCCGCATGTGAGAGACCGCGCTTCGACGCGGGAGATTATGCTGGATGTCTGTATCGCGATGATTCCGACCGCGGTCTACGGCGTGGTACAGTTCGGCATCCATTCGCTCTTCGTGATTCTGGTGACCGTTCTGGCGGCGGTGCTCTCCGAGTACCTCTGGCAGCGCGGCATGAAAAAAGAAGTGACGATTACGGATTGCTCGGCGGTTGTCACGGGACTGATTCTCGCGCTCAACATGCCGCCGGAGATTCCGCTCTGGATTCCGGCGCTCGGCGCAGTCTTTGCCATCATCATCGCAAAGCAGATGTTCGGCGGCCTCGGCCAGAACTTCATGAACCCGGCACTCGCCGGCAGATGTTTCCTGCTGATTTCGCTCGCGAAGTACATGAACAACTTCACCTCGAAGTCGATTAACTTCGATGCGACGACGGGCGCAACGCCGCTCGCTGTCATGAAGACCGCCCTGAAGGCCGGCACCCCGGCGACGGCGGATGTGAATCTGTTCCAGCTCTTCGTGGGACATATTCCTGGCACCATCGGTGAAGTTTCCGCGATTGCCCTGCTCCTCGGCGCGGCCTATCTGCTCTGGAGAAAGGTTATCAGCTTTGAGATTCCGGTCATCTACATTGTGACGACCGCAATCTTTGTGTTCATCTTCGGCGAGCACAGCCTGAACTACGTTCTCGCGCAGGTGCTCGGCGGCGGTCTGATCTTCGGTGCGTTCTTCATGGCGACCGACTATGCGTCGACGCCGCTCACCAAGAAGGGCCAGATGATTTATGCCGTCATCATCGGCATTCTGACCGGCCTCTTCCGTATCTTCGGTACGGGTGCCGAGGGCGTTTCTTACTCCATCATCATCGGCAACATGCTTTCGCCGCTCATTGAGGGCGCTACGATTCCGAAGGCATTCGGCAGAAGGGAGGCAAAAAAGGCATGAGCAAGACAAAAGAGACTTCGTTTGTGAGCGATGCACTGCGCCTCATGCTGATCACGGTGATTGCAGGTCTTCTGCTCGGCATCGTCTACACGGTGACCTACGAGCCGATTCAGGCAGCACAGAATGCGGCGACCATCGCGGCTTACAAGAAGGTATTTCCGGATGCCGCGGACTTTAAGGAGAATCCGGACAGCGACAAGCTGATCGCGGCGGATGCGGCCTCTCTCGCGGAGCAGGGCTTCGGCAATGTCATGATTGACAAGGTGGTCGATGCGGTCGATACGAGCGGCAATGTCGTCGGTCACATCATCAACGCAGGTTCGAAAGACGGCTACGGCGGTCTGGTCTCGATTTCGGTCGGCATCCAGTCCGACAACAAGACGGTAAACGGCATTGCGTTCCTCACCATCGCGGAGTCGGCAGGTCTCGGCATGAATGCGCGCGACACCGACTGGTACAAACAGTTCAACGGCAAGAAGGGTGAGAAGTTTACGGTCACCAAGGCCGGCGACGGTGAGCTCGACAACGACAAGATCAACGCAATCTCCGGTGCGACGATTACATCCCGCGCCGTGACCAATTCCGTCAACGCAGCGCTTTACTTCGTGAACAACGGCTTAAATCAGTGAGAGGGGGAAAAGATTCCGTGAAAGTTTGTTTGGAACGCCTGAGGAACGGTCTCATCACCGAGAACCCGGTCTTCATCATGGCGCTGGGACTTTGCCCCACCTTTGCAGTTACGACCTCGGCGGTCAATGCAATCGGTATGGGACTTTCGTCTCTGGTAGTTTTGATGTTTTCGAACTTAATTATTTCCGCGCTCTCGGGCGTGATTCCGGGACGGGTGCGTCTCCCCGCGGAGATTGTCGTCGTCGCGTCTCTCGTGACGATAGTGCAGCTTCTCATTCAGGGCTTCGCGCCCTCGATTTACACGGCACTCGGCATTTACATTCCGCTGATCGTCGTGAACTGCATCATCCTGGGTCGCGCGGAGGCGTATGCGCTCGGCGCAAAGCCGATTCCGGCGCTCTTTGACGGTCTCGGCATGGGCCTCGGCTTTACGCTGGCTCTCCTGCTGCTCGGCTCCTTCCGTGAGATCATCGGCGCAGGCTCGATTTTCGGCATCAAGCTGATTCCGGATGCGTACCACATTTCGATTTTCGTCCTGCCCCCGGGCGCTTTCTTCGTGATGGCGTTCCTTGTCGCGGGTATGCAGTACTACCAGGACGACAAGCGCGGCAAGAAGAGCAGGCCGATTTCGCTCGAAGAAGCAAAGACCAAGGTTGTGAAGCCGGTCGCAAAGCCGGCGGCAGCGGCAGCTGCGGCGCAGGCAACAGTTGCAACCACAGCGGTTGAGGCAAAGAACCCGGCAACGGAGAAGAAAGAGGAGGCGAAGTGATGTCAAAAGTAGCATTGCTCCTGGTCAGCGGTGCATTGGTCAACAATGTCGTGCTCTCCAGATTCCTCGGACTCTGCTCCTTCGTCGGTGTCTCGAAGAAAAAGGACACGGCGGCAGGCATGGGCGGCGCGGTTATCTTCACGATTTTCCTCGCGACCATTCTTTCCTCGCTGGTCTACATGCTCGTGTTGCGCCCGCTCAAGATTGACTATCTGCAGACGATTGTCTTCATCCTTCTGATTGCGTCTCTCGTGCAGTTTATCGAGATGTTCATGAAGAAGAGCATGCCTTCTCTGCACGCGTCCCTCGGTATTTACCTTCCGCTGATCACGACGAACTGCGCCGTGCTCGGCGTGGCACTCGACAACGTGCAGAAGGAGTATAACTTTGTGGAAGGCCTCGCCTGGGGCGTCGGCACCGCAGTCGGTTACGCAATCTCGATTGTCATCCTCGCAGGTATCCGCGAGAGATGCGAGGGCAACGATATTCCGAAGTACTTCCGCGGTCTGCCGATCGTCCTGATCAGCGCAGGTCTCATGGCAATCGCATTCACCGGTTTCTCGGGCATGATCAGCTGAGCGGAGGGAGAGAAATGAATTTTACCATTGTCATTGTCTCGTTTGCGATTGTCGGTATCGTCGGCCTGATTTGCGGCATGGGTCTCGGCGTTGCAAGTGAGAAGTTCAAAGTAGAAGTAGATGAGAAAGAGCTCGCGGTCCGCGAGGCACTGCCCGGCAACAACTGCGGTGCCTGCGGCTTCCCGGGCTGCGACGGCTGTGCGCACGCGATTGCGAGCGGCTCTGCGCCGGTCACCCAGTGTCCGGTCGGCGGCAAGCCGGTCGCGCAGAAAATCGCGGACATCATGGGTGTCCAGGCTGGCGAGGCTGTCAAGAAGGTCGCAATGGTTCGCTGTTCCGGTACCTGCGACAAGGCAATCAAGCGCGCCAAGAACGTGGGTCCGACCGACTGTAACCAGATGTCGGTCATGCCGGGCGGCGGTGATCTCGGCTGTGACTTCGGCTGCCTCGGCGGCGGCTCCTGCGTGAAGGTCTGTGAGTTCGACGCCATCCATGTGGTCGACGGCATTGCCGTGGTCGACAAGGACAAGTGCGTGGCCTGCGGTCTCTGCGTCAAGGCTTGCCCGCGTCACATCATCGAGATGACGACCTACAAGGCAAAGTACCACGTGAGATGTATGTCGCAGGAGAAGGGCAAGGCAGTCAAGGATGTCTGCCAGGCGGGCTGCATCGGCTGCACGCTCTGCGTGAAGGAGTGTAAGTTCGACGCCATTCACATGAACGGAAATGTGGCCCAGATTGACTACGACAAGTGCGTGAACTGTGGTGCCTGCGCGAGAAAGTGCCCGGTCGGCGTCATCAACTAAAGCGCTGCGGCAACAAGAAAAGCCGGTATCGCATACATATCAAAGAAGCGCCCTGTCCCGAGCGGACAGGGCGCTTCTTTTTCGGAGCGGGGAGAAGTCTGCGCGCCGGAATCAGCCGGAGCGATTAGAGGAAAGGCGGTAATCACCAGACAAATGTTGTGCGTATTCCACAGAAAAAAGTGCTAAACTATCAGTATAATAAGCAGAGGGCATTGAAAATTCAGACGGAATCGTCAAAATACTTGGAGGTGGGATATGAAACAAACAGTCAAGATTCCGGCCAACGCGAGTATCTGGATTCTGCATTTGTTTATCGCTGCGGATTGTGGTTTCATGGGTGTTTTTCAGCAGTGGAGAAGGCACCGGTATAATGCTTGGCCGTATTTGCGTTACAGCTTTTTGCGCTTTCTGATTCTCGGCATGTTGCTCACATTACATGTGAAATATGCGAGATTGAATCGGAAGCTCTGGTATGCGTTTTTGCTTGCGGACGGCATCCTGCTCGTTTGTTTTTGGAAGGGATACCTCCTGTATCCCTGGGAGATATTGCTGACGGTGATGGGCGTGCTATTGGCACAGCTGTGGGGCACGCACAGGCAGCTCGGGCAGGGGCGTGAAACGATTGACATTTGATACTGAGAAGAATGAGAAACGGGAAGCGCTTTGCCCTACGTGGGGGAAAGCGCTTCCCGTTCTTGTCACAGTGGGAAAGAAATTTACCGCTCCGAAATCTGCACGACCAGGCGGTGCGGCAGGCAGGCGATGATCTCGCCGGGGCGGGAGATGCGTCCGGTGTGCACGCAGACTTTATCGGGGCAGTTGGCCTCGCTGATCCAGGCCTCGCCGTCATGAATCACGAGGGTATTTGTGCCGCCGTCCGAGGTTTGAAATACATCCTCGCGGTTTTTGGAGAGCGGATAGTCGCCGACCACCGTGCCGTTTTGCGAGACCAGGACGCGCATGCCGTGTTTACCGCTGCCGAGCCACTGCCAAAGAAGTAAGAGTAACGCTGCAAGGCAGAGAGCAGCGATGAGAATCAGTTCCCGTTTTCGTTTCTGTGTCATGCTTTCTCCTCCCCGGGAAGCCCGAAACGGCTGAGCGACGAATTCTGATAGCGCGGGTCGCCGGTCACCTCTCTGCCGAACCAGGCGGGCGGCGTGAACGCGCGCGCACTCGCCTCATCCGGAAATTCGACCTCGACGAGCAAAAGTCCCGCGAGCTCTCCCTGAAAGCGGTCAAATTCGGCGGTGTAAGCAGTGCCCGGAAGCGGAATCAAGTAGCGGGTTTTCCGGATGCGGAGGCCGTCGCATTTTTCGAGAAGGTGGGCAAAACTCTCCGCCGTGAGCGGCAGATTATATTCCTCCCGTTTCAGGAGGCCGCTGCCCTTATAGGTGAGCACATACGCCTCGCCCTCGCGGCGCACGCGCACCGTCGGCGAAGTTGAGAGATAGCCCTGCAAAAATTCTTTGTGCGGATAGTGCTCGAGGCCGTCCGGCAAAGCGGGCGGCAAAAACTTCCGCTCGATTTCAATGTGTTCCATGGAGTTTAATCCTTTCCTGCCGTCTTCCGGCACAGCGTGACGGGGACACCGGTTCTTTTTCTTTCAGCTTACAGGGTTTCCGCCTGTTTTTCCAGAGAGAGTTACGCTTCGGTAGTTCGGTTCCGTGCGCCTTGCGCTTTCTTTGCGGCGGGGATTTGCCCGCACCGCAGGGGACAAAGCAGCCATAGCGCGAATGAGCAGACTTTCCGCTCGACCGAAGCGTGAAGGGCGCAGCTTCCTATCGCGGGAGCGGTGAGGGCGTTTATACCGGAGGCACGAGGTGCCCTCCGCAATATCCTGAGTCGGTGTTTGCTCTTCCGCCTTTTTCGGAGACGCAGGGCCGACAGCGCAGAGCGTTCGGCCGCTCTGTGCTTTGTTTGATAGAAGATAGGAAAAGAAAAGAGAAGATAGCGGAGAGGACAGATGTTTGCCGTACACCGAGGACAGAGATTCTCTTTCGTGGGAGAACAAAAAACAATAAGACCGGCGCTGTCTGTATGGACGCGTTGCCGCGGTGTCTTGTAATTTTGTATGCTTACGGGTACAATATCAATAGAACGATAGTTCGGACAGATGGATCCGTTTTGAGAAAGGAAAGAGTCATGGCAGAGCAGATTGTAAGAGAAGATGTGGAAAAGCTGATTCAGGCGCCGAGCGCCTGCGCGGAAGTCGTTGCGGCGGGAAAGCGCTATTTAGAGGCAGTCGGAACGGCAGACGAAGCGGCGGCGCGCGAAGCACTGGTCGGAGAGCTCAAGGAGGATGTCTGCAGCATTGACGATCTGATTGCTTTTGCGTCCTCGCCGGACGGCGAGGCAGTTTTCGGCAAGGAAGCGGCGGCGGCAACCAAAACGGCAGCGGAAGCGGCAAAGGCAAACGGAGAGCCGAACTGCCTCTGTGACGCCTGCCAGGCGGGGGCGCGCATTCTCCGGGAAGCCGGAGAGGCGTGAAGCGGGATGGCAAACATACGGGAAGAGTTTTCGCTGTTACAGCGCGAGTGTTTTGCCTGCGGCAGCGCGGGGGCGGCCTATCTGCTCCTGCAGCCGGCAGATGAGCACGATTTAGAGGGCATGGAAGAAGAGGCAAAGTTTCTCGCCGCATTTGAAGAAAAGGAAAAGCTCGCCGATCGCGGCCTGCTGGTCGCGGTCCGGGTCAATGACTGGATGCGTGAGCTTGCCCCCTGGGAAGCGCCCCAGCCCTCGGGCAACAGTCTCTTCGGAGACGGTGCGCCCGCTTTCCTCGAGAAGCTGCTTTCACTGATTCCGGCGCTTCGCGCGCGCTACGATTTGCCGGAGGACTGCCCCGTGCTGCTCGGCGGCTATTCGCTCGCCGGTTTCTTCTCGCTCTGGGCGTCCTACCGGACGGATGCGTTCGCCGCGGTCGCTGCGGCCTCACCCTCGCTCTGGTTTCAGGGGTTCATGAAGTACCAGAGGGGCAGAACCCCGCGCGTCAAGGTACTCTCCTTAAGTCTCGGCGACAGGGAGGAAAAGGCCCGGAACGAAATGATGGCGAGCTGCGGCAACTTAATGCGGCAGTACCATGAACAACTGTCGGAGCGCATGCAGCCGGGCACCCTGGTGCTCGAGTGGAATCCGGGCGGTCATTTCGACGACAACGCGAAGCGCACGGCGCGCGCCTTTTATCTCGCGGAGAAGATGCTCTCCCGCAACGCCGGAAAAGCATTGTGACAAGCGTGCCTCTGTGCTATACTGTTCTACTGAATATGTCTCTTTTGCAAGTAATATGCTAATTCAGAGAACAGATTATCCAGGAGGACGTCCAGATGGGATTTCAGGTAGAGCAGAAAGAAAACAACATGGCGGTGATTACGGTGACTGTGCCGCAGGCAGAGTTTCAGAAAGCAGTCACTGCAGCATACAACCGCGAGAAGGGCAAGTATCAGGTGCAGGGTTTCCGGAAGGGTCATGTGCCGCAGGCAGTCATTGAGAAGTTCTATGGCCAGGGCGTGTTCTTTGAGAGCGCTGTGAACAGCTGCATCAACGATACCTATCCGGAGGCAGCTAAGGAGAGCGGCCTCACGATTGTGTCCCGCCCGGAGATCAATGTGACAGAGATCGGCACGGACAAGGATCTCGTCTATACGGCGACGGTTGCGACGAAGCCGGAAGTCAAGCTCGGCCAGTATAAGGGCGTTGAGGTGCAGAAGGCGGATGCGACGGTGACCGACGAGGACCTCAACGAGGCACTGCAGAAGGAGCTTGAGAAGAACGCCCGCCTTGTGACGGTCGATGACCGTGCGGCGGAGATGGGCGACAATGTCAAGATTGATTTTGACGGCAGCATTGACGGCGTGCACTTTGACGGCGGCAAGGGTGAGAACTATCCGCTGGTTCTCGGCAGCGGCAGCTTCATCGACGGCTTTGAGGAGCAGATTGTGGGCCACAAGACCGGCGACAGCTTCGATGTCAATGTGACCTTCCCGACCGAGTATCACGCGAAGGAACTCGCGGGCAAGGAAGCGGTCTTTGCCTGCAAGCTGCTCGAGATTCAGAGAAAGGATCTCCCGGAGCTGAACGATGAGTTCGCGAGCGAGATTTCGCAGTTCGAGACGCTCGACGAGTACAAGGCGGATCTGAAGAAGCAGCTCGAAGAGGCAAAGGCAAAGAGCGCGGCGGCACAGAACGAGAACAATGTCGTCGAGAAGGTCGTCGAGAACGCAGAGCTCGCGCTTCCGGCACCGATGGTCGAGATGCAGTGCGAGCAGATGCTCGATGACTATGCGCGCCGCATGCAGTCCCAGGGTCTGCCGCTCGAGCAGTACCTGCAGTACACCGGCATGACGGTCGAGAAGCTGAAAGAGCAGTTCCGCCCGCAGGCCGAGAGAAACTTAAAGACCAGACTGGTGCTCGAGGAGGTCGTCAAGGCCGAGAATATCGCGGTCAGCGAGGAGGCAATCGACGCCGAGATCGCGAAGATGGCCGAGGCTTACAAGATTGCACCGGAGAAGATGAAGGAGTATGTCAGCGCGGAGCAGAGAGAAGAGCTGGCGATGGATTTAAAGATCCAGGAGGCAGTCGACTTCCTCGTCGCGGAGGCAAAGCTCCAGTGAAAGTCAGGAGAAATCAGATGAGTTTAGTGCCATATGTGGTGGAGGAGTCCAGCCGGGGCGAGCGGAGCTACGATATCTTTTCCCGCCTCTTAAAGGACAGAATCATCTTCCTCGATGAGGAGGTCAATGATGTGAGCGCGGGCCTCGTGGTCGCGCAGCTCCTGTTCCTCGAGTCCGAGGATCCGGACAAGGACATCAACCTCTACATCAACAGCCCGGGCGGCAGCGTGACGGCGGGCATGGCCATTTACGACACCATGCAGTATGTGAAGTGCGATGTCTCGACGATCTGCATCGGTATGGCGGCGAGCATGGGCGCGTTCCTGCTCTCCGGCGGCACCAAGGGCAAGCGCTATGCGCTCCCGAACGCGGAGATTATGATTCACCAGCCCTCCGGCGGTGCTCAGGGGCAGGAGACGGAGATCCGCATTGTCGCCGAGCAGATTTTGAAGACACGCAATAAGTTGAACGAGATTCTCGCGGCGAATACCGGGAAGGATCTCGAGGTGATTGCGCGCGACACCGAGCGTGACAACTACATGACGGCGGCGGAGGCCAAGGAGTACGGCCTCATCGACGAAGTCATTGCGCATCACTGAGTAAAAGGAGAAGAAAAGAAACATGCCCAATAAGAACGGGGAACATGTGCGTTGCTCTTTCTGTGGCAAGACGGAAGACCATGTGAGAAAACTCCTGTCGGGACCGAACGGCGTCTACATTTGCGATGAGTGCGTGGCGCTCTGCAACGAGATCCTGCAGGAGGAATTTCCGGAGGACGACGCGGCGGCGAGCGGCTTAAAAGGCATCAACCTCCTGCGCCCGAAGGAAATCAAGACCTTTCTCGATGAGTATGTCATCGGCCAGGAGACGGCCAAGAAGGTACTCTCGGTCGCGGTCTACAACCACTACAAGCGTATCATGTCCAATACGGACTCCGACGTCGAGATTCAGAAGAGTAATATCTTAATGCTCGGTCCGACGGGTTCGGGCAAGACCTATCTCGCGCAGACGCTGGCCAAGATTCTGAACGTGCCGTTTGCGATTGCGGATGCGACGACGCTCACGGAGGCGGGCTATGTCGGCGAGGACGTCGAGAATATCCTGCTGAAGCTGATTCAGGCGGCGGGAGATGATGTGAAACGTGCCGAATACGGCATTGTTTACATCGATGAAATTGACAAAATCACCAAAAAGAGCGAAAATGTATCTATCACCCGGGATGTCTCGGGCGAAGGTGTGCAGCAGGCGCTCTTAAAGATTCTGGAGGGCACGATTGCCTCGGTGCCGCCACAGGGCGGACGGAAGCACCCCCACCAGGAGCTCATTCAGATCGATACAACCAATATTCTCTTCATTTGCGGCGGCGCATTCGACGGTCTCGAGAAGATTGTCGACTCTCGTCTCGGCAGCGGCGGTCTGGGCTTCAACTCCCAGGTGGTCGCGAAGAATGCGCGGGAGGTGGATGAACTCTTCCACCAGGTCATGCCGCAGGATCTTGTGAAGTACGGTCTGATTCCGGAGTTCATCGGTCGCGTGCCGATTACGGTCGCGCTGGATTTGCTCGATGAGAATGCACTGGTGCAGATTCTGACTGCGCCGAAGAATGCTCTGATCAAGCAGTACCGGAAGCTCTTTGAGCTCGACAATGTGAAACTCGAGTTCACGGAGGGGGCGGTGCGCGAAATCGCTCACCTCGCGCTGGAGCGAAAGACCGGCGCCAGAGGTCTTCGCGCGATTGTCGAAGATGTGATGATGGATTTGATGTACGAAGTGCCCTCCGATGAGTCCGTCGGCATTTGCACGGTCACGGAGGAGATGGTACGGCATGAGGCCGGACCGCAGATTGTGCACCGCGAGTCGAGCATTCAGCGGGATCGCGAGAAACCCTCGCGGCCGGGCGAGATTGCCTGACGGCGCGCATATCCAAAGAAAAGAGTACAGAAACAGAATAGTGTGTGAACACGAGACTTGTGACAGGAAGGCGGGCATATGCCCGCCTTTTGAGTCATTTGCGGCACGAAGATAGGAGGAGGTCATGAGGACAAGGAGAAGATATCCTGTGGTTGCGATGCGCGCGCAGGTTGTCCTGCCGGGCGGCGTGGCTCGTTTTGACCTGAGCCGCAGCCGGACCGTCGCAGCTGTCGAGGAAGCCATGGTGCGGGACGGCCTGATTTTTCTGGTGGCACAAAAAAATCCGGAGGCGTTGGATCCGGGGGTGAGCGGCACATACCGCTACGGCACGCTGTGCCAGATTCGCTCGCTCACGCGGACCTCGCGGGATACGCGGCGCGCAATGCTGTTCGGTATACGGCGTTGCAGCGTGGAACAGCTGGTTCTGGAGGGCGATATCTACGAGGCGGAATTATATAACGCGCCGCTTCGGGAAATCGAGAAGGACAGCAAGGAGAAAGAAGCCATGCTCCGCGCGCTGAAGGGTTATCTGCAGCTCTACGCGCGGGAGGACAAGGCCTTTGCGGAGAAGTACCTTCCGCGGCTCATCTCGCAGACCGGACTCATGCAGCTTCTCAGGGACAGCTCTTCGCAGCTCCCCTGGGCCTGGGGCACGGGGCAGCGCCTGCTCGAGTGCAATACGGGCGATGAGTTTTACGAGGTTCTGACCGGTGAACTCTCGCGCGAAATTGATGTCGTGCGGATGCGCCATGAGTATGAGCAGAAGCTTCGCGTGCGTCTCGACCGGAGCCAGCGCGAATTCATGTTGCGGGAGCAGCTTCGCATCATCGAAGAGGAACTCGGGGAGGATGCAGGCACCGCGGACGATGTAAAAGCCTATGCGGAAAAGATTGACGCGCTGCCCGCCGGGGACGAGGTGAAGCAGGCGCTTCGCCGGGAGACTTTGCGGCTCCGGCATCTGCCGCAGGGAACACAGGAATTTGCCTTGCAGCAGAATTACCTCGACACGGTGCTGGCGCTGCCGTTTGACCGCGTCACGGAGGATACGGCGAATCTCGCCGCGGCAAAGCGCGTGCTCGAACGGGATCATTACGGTCTTGAAACTGTCAAAGAGAAGATACTGAACTGCCTCGCCGTGCGGAAATTGAACCCGACGGCTTCGCAGGATGTACTCTGCCTTGTGGGACCGCCCGGAACGGGCAAAACGTCGATTGCCGAGAGCATCGCGCGCGCACTTGGACGGCGTTATGTGCGCATCAGCCTCGGCGGCATTCAGGACGAAGCCGAACTCCGCGGCCACCGCAGAACTTATGTCGGTGCGATGCCGGGGCGGATTGCGGAGGCTCTCCGGCGCGCGGGCAGCAAGAACCCGTTGATTCTGCTGGATGAGATCGACAAACTTTCGAAAGACTACCGGGGCCAGGCGGCCGCTGCGGCACTTCTTGAGGTGCTCGACAGCTCGCAGAACCGGAGCTACCGCGATCACTATGTGGAACTGCCGATGGACCTCTCACAGGTCTTTTTCCTCGCGACGGCGAATACAACCGAGGGCATACCGGCGCCGCTCATGGATCGCATGAATCTGATTTACCTCAGCAGCTACACGGAGGCCGAGAAATTTCACATTGCGCGGCGCTATCTCCTGCCGCGGGCGCGCCGGAACGCGGGTCTCACGGCAGAGCAGTTTTCACTGACGGACGGCGCTGTCAGGACGCTGATTCGCTGCTACACGCGGGAGGCGGGGGTGCGCGGCGTTGAGCGGGAGCTCCGCGCGCTCACGGAAAAGTGCGTGAGGCAGCTTCTCTTAAAGAAGCGGGAGCGCTTCGCGATTACGGCGGGAAATCTCGAGGACTACCTCGGTAAGGCGCGCTTTCCGGCAAAACGGAGTCACCGGCGGGACGAAGTCGGCGTGGCCCACGGGCTCGCGTACACCGCGGCGGGCGGCGTGGCACTCTCGGTTGAGGTCGAGGTCAATGTCGGCAGAGGGCTCTTTCGGCCGACCGGGCAGATGGGCGCCGTGATGCGGGAGTCTGCGGAATTGGCGCTCGTGGTCGCAAGGCAGCTTGCGGTAGAGCGCGGCACGCCGAGCGGCTACTTCCGCGAGCACGACTTTCACCTGCACATTCCGGCCGGGGCAATTCCGAAGGACGGGCCGAGTGCCGGCGCCGCGATGGCGCTTGCGCTGCTCTCGGCCTTCCGGCACGAGACGGTGCGCGCCGATCTCGCGGTGACAGGCGAAATCACGCTGCGCGGCCATATTCTGCCGGTCGGCGGTCTGAAAGAGAAGTTACTTGCGGCGAGACGGGAGCGCTTCACGGCGCTCGCACTGCCGTACGAAAATCGCGCGGAGATTACAGCGCTGCCGAAGGAAGTTACGGCAGGATTAAAGTTGTACTATATCAGAGAGTTTCGGGAACTTGCAGCGCTTGCGCTGACAGGACGGGGAGAAGAGACAGATGGAGAAGAAAGCGACAACAGTACGCCCCTCAGTGGCAGGTGCCTTTGGGAAAAAGCGGCCGAGCGTGAAGAAGGAGAGGGTGAAGAAGAAAGGAATTGAAGTTCCGCCGGCGGTGTACCGCCCCTTAATCGGCGAAGACGGCAACAGTCAGATTAAGGATGCGGTGTTGCAGTTTGTGCTCGGTGTGACGAGCGCGCTGCCGGAGAGCGTTCTCCCGGAATTTGCGTTTGCCGGGAAGTCGAATGTGGGAAAGTCAAGCCTTTTAAATGCGCTTGTGAACCGCAAGGCGCTCGCGCGCACTTCGGCCCAGCCCGGCAAGACCCAGACCATCAACTTTTACCGCGTGAACGGCGCAGTCTACTTTGTCGATTTGCCGGGCTACGGCTATGCGAGCGCGAGCGAGGCGGTCAAGGCGAGCTGGGGCAAGATGATAGAGCGCTATTTACATGAGGACAAGCAGCTCCGTGCGGTCTTCCTGCTCCTCGACCTCCGCCACGCGCCTTCGGAGAACGATGTCCTGATGTACAACTGGATCATAGATCAGGGCCTGCCGGCCGTGCTGGTCGGCACCAAGGCGGACAAGTTAAAGCGGAGCCAGCTCGAAAAGCAGAAGAAGCTGCTTCGCGAGACTTTGGGCGCACCGAAAGAGACGCCGCTGATTCTCTTTTCCTCGGTCACGAAACAGGGGAGAGAGGAACTGCTGCGTCTCGTTGCGGAGATGGCAAAGCAGGCGTCAGTCCGCCTGCAGTAATTCTTTGAGCAGCAGGCGGTACACTTCCCCGGAACAGAGGGAAAAGCGGCGGCACATCTCGATGGCCTGCGCCTCCTCCGGCGCGGTGAGCTCGACCGAAAAGAGGGAGTTCTTGCCCTCGGTCACCTCGCAGTGCACGCGGTAGCCCGTCTGCCCGGCGGGGTAGTAGTCGGCGTGTACGCTGAGTTCGTTCCGGATTTGGAAGCGATTTTCCCGGAGAAAGCGGTCGATGTCGGCGAGAATTTCGGGCGAGAGGCGCTTGCCGAAGAAGGAGAGCGTCTGCACACCCTCTTCGGTGACCGAATAGCGGCTCGCGTTCCGGGTGCGGTGCAGCTGAATCAGGCCGGATTCACCGAGTTCCGAGAGTGCCTGCTTCAGGGTAAAATAGCCGGTGTATTCGCGCGACAGAAAGAATTCCGAGATCATATTTTCGCTCAGCGCGACATTCACCCGCTTTAACAGATAGAGTATCATGAGCTTATATAGTGTCATGGGTTCGGACAGCATGTGTACCTCCAATCCCGGCAAGTATAGCAAGCTTTGCAAGCAAGGGGAAGTGTGCTAAAATATCTTGCGATAAATGGAGGCACAGAGGAAGGCGATGAGAGAAAGAATCAACCGACTTGCGCGGGGCGTACTGAACTCAGAAGTGCCTGTGCTTTCCGTGCGTCCGGAGAACTTACGTCTCTCTGTGCGGCGCGGGGAGATGCTCAGCGCAGAGTTTCATGCGGACAGCGACAATGGGATACAGCTGAAGGGACTTGCGTACTCGGATGATATTCGCGTTCGGGTGCTGACAGACAGTTTCGGCGGCGTCAAAAACCGGATACGACTCACGGTGGACGCGCGTTACTTGGAAGTGGGAGATGAACTCACCGGTCGGTTGCTTCTGGTGACGGACGGCGGTGAGAAGACAGTACCGTATTGTTTCACTGTGACGGACCAGCAGGGCTCGGAACTCTTGGAGCGCCTGAAAACCACAGAGGATTTTGCAAAAGTTGCGAAGACAGACCGGGAGGCGGCGCTTCGCATTTTTGCGTACCGGGAATTTTGGCGCGCGCCCTTCCTGCGAGATCCGGAGCGGAGCGCGCTCTATCGCGCCTTCGCAAAGAGCCGCGATGCGGCATGCGGCATGGACGCTTTCCTGGAGGCACTCGGCGCGAGACAGGGCGACAGCTTCCGCGCGACTGCGAAAGTCACGACGCTACCGAGAGCGGCGCGGAGCGGCCATGTCTTTTTGGAGAGCCGGGATACGCTGCTCTTGCCGGTGACGGTCGAAGCGCAGGCGGCCTTTCTCTTGACACCGCAGCGCCGGATTGCGCCGGAGAAGCTGTGCGGTGCGCCGTACAGCTATCGCTTTGACATAGACCGGTCAGCGCTGCATGAGGGCAAGAATTTCGGCGCGCTTCTGTTCCGGAGCGGGGAGACCGAACAAGTAGTGCCGATTTCTCTGAAAGCGGGCGCTGCGGAACGCCGCGGGTTTGCGCCGCAGAACCAGGCGACGGAATTGCGCGAGGGGCGTCACATGTTGCACTACCGCCACGCCCACGCGCTGTTTTTGCTGACCGGAAGAAGGGAGCAGCTCGGCGAGGCGGAGGCAGCGCTCCGGGAAGCGGAGCACGAGAAGGAAATCGACGCACAGCGATCGGCGCTCTATACAGCGGAGCTACTCGCCGCACGCGGCAATACGGCGCGCGCGCAGCAGTATCTCGATGCGCTCGACGGAACATTCTCCGGCATCCGTGTCGCGGGAACGGAGCGTCTGAAAATGTACCTTGCGGACAGCTTAAAGAGTCTCCTCTCCGGCGATGAGCACCGGAAGAATCGGACTGCCGAGCGCGTTGAGCGCGAGATTGTGCGGGAAGGCAAGGCAGAATTGCTGCCGGTGCTTCTACTCCTCGTGCCCGAATACCCGACGGCGCGCGCCGCAAAGTGGGAAAAGCTCTTAAAGCACTGTTACCGGCAGGGCAGCCGGAGTGTGTATCTCTATGCGCTCCTCGCGCGCGCGTTTCGGGAGCGGCGGGAGGCGCTCACGGACCTCACGCCGGTTTCGCTCGCGGCTCTTCGCTTTCTCCTCCGGGAACAGGCAATGACAAAGACAGTCGCGCGGCGGGTTGTAGCCCTTGCAACCGAGACGACGGCGCAGCAGCCCGGCGAGACACTCCGTGTGTTGCGCGCGGTCTATGAAAAACTGCCGCAGCGGGAGTTACTCGAAGTCTTTGTGCGCAGTGCGCTGCGGCGCAGGGCGACGGACCGCACAGCCTATGGCTGGTACTGCGAGGCAGTGCGCCAGGATCTTCGGATTCCGGGACTCTATGAGGCGTTGCTTGCGAGTATGCCAGAGGATGCGGCGGAACCCTTGCCGCACGAGCTGCTCTTATACTTTTTATTTGACAATACGCTCGGCGAGGAGAGCCTGGTAAAGCTCTACCGCAAAGTCTGTGAGCGCCGACTCGAAGAGCCGGAAATCTGGCGGGAATATCGCCGCGAGATTGAGGACTTCGGACTTCGGAAGCTGCTCGCCGGTGAGGTGAGCCGGAGCCTCGCGCCGATTTATGAGGCGTTGCTCTGGAACGGCATGATAGATGAAAAACTCGCCGCCGTGCTGCCGCGCATCCTGCAGACACAGTATGTCGCAGCGCCGCGGGCGGAGGATCGCCGCCTCGTCGCGGTCTATCCGGAACTCGAAGAAGAGGAAACGGCGGACTTTCTGGCGGGTGAGGCCTATTTGCCAATTTATTCGCCGCAGGCGCTGCTCCTCACCGAGGACAGCGCGGGCAATCGCCGCGCGCCGAAAGGGCTGGAGCGGAAAGTGCTCTTTGATTTGCCGCAGTATCTCGCGCAGTGCGAGGCACTTCAGCCGGAACAGCCCGCCGTGTTGCTGCGGAAGCTCGACGAACTCCTGCAGCGCGCGAGCGAGGCAAACGAAAACCTGGACGACGAGGGCGTGCGCACGCTGCGCTTCGGCCTCGAACATATGCCGCTCGCCGAGAGCTGCAAGGGCCGGATACGCGCGGCGCTGCTCGCGAATAAGTCGCGCTGCGAGGGCTATCTGCAGCGCAGTGACAAGGCGGATTTTACCGAGAAAGAGCGGGCCGAGATTTTTTCGCTGCTGGTGCAGCGGGAAAAATGGCAGGAGGCCTATGAGCTTCTGCAGGAATATCTGCCGCGGGAACTCGAGCCGGATGCCCTGGCAAGACTGGTCTCTTACCTCGTGCAGGCGGACAAGGCGCCGTCGGATGAGTTGTTCCGCAAACTGGCACTCGCGGTATTCCGCGCCGGAAAAGCTGACCGGGCGATCCTCGGATATCTCGCGGCGCACTATAACGGCGGCATCGGCGAGATGCGCTCTCTCCTGCACGCCGTGACAGAGCAGGGCGCAGAGCCCGCGGATTTGCCGACGCGCGTGCTCGCGGGCCAGCTTTTCCTCGGCGACCGCAGCGAGATCCGCTGGGTCTTTGCCTGCTGCGAACAGCGGGGCGCCGTGGAGCGGGAACTCGCGGAAGCGTATTTCACGGTTTGCGCGGGCGAATATCTGCTCTCGGACATCCCGCTCACGTCCGATCAGGCGCGAGCCATGGAGGACTACGCGGAACAGATGACCAAAGTACCGCGTCTTTATGCCTGTGCGCTGCTACACTATTATGTGTCGCTCGATGCGCTCGGCGCGCGGGAAAAAACGCTGGCCGAACGCTTTTTACAGATGCTCGCCGAGCAGGATATTTTCCTGCCGGAGAGCAAACAGCTCGCCGGAAAGGTACGGTTGCCGGATGCGCTGCTCGAGAGATCCCTCTTTTCGTTCCGGGGAGAGGAAGGCAAACGCTACATTGTGGAGAGCCGCGTGTTGCCCGGTGAGACGGCTTTTCGCCGCGCGGACTGCACGGAGCTCTTCGGCAGAATTTACCTCAGGAGCAGTGTGCTCTTTTCGGGCGAGACCGAGGAGTACCGCGTTCTCGACGCCGAGAGCGGCGAGGTTGTGCGGCGCACGGTGCTCCGCGAGAGCACGGAGCGCATTTCGCGCGGCAGCGCCTATGCCCGGCTGAACCGCTTCGGCGAGTTGCTCGGCGGCGCGGAAGAGGAACTTAAGGCAGAGCTCTCTGCCTATGCCGCTGCGCGCGAGGCGAGAAGCGAGCTCTTCTCCTTCGGTGCGGACAGTATGGCGTCTCTGATGACGCAGAGAGGAGCCGAGGTCGATGCAGTATCTGGGAATTGATCTATCGAACACGGATGCGAACCTCCTGTTTGTTTCCGACGGGCGGGAACAAAAGCTCTTGCTTCGCACGGAGCTCTGCCGCGACAAGCGGGAAGACCGCTGGTATATCGATGCGGAGGCCTATGAAAAGGCGCTCGCGGGACGGGGCAGCATGGTACAGGGGCTGCTCGCCGAGAGCGAGCGGGACGGGCTTCTGGTGGCGGAGGATACCGAATACCGCGCTGTGGAACTGCTGGCGCGGTTTTTAAAGCTCGCGCGGAAGCAGGTGCTCGGAGATGAAAAAGCGGAAGAACTCCGCACGGTCATTGTGTTGCCGGATTACCGGCTCGCGTTTGTGCGGGAGCTCGCGGCGCTGTTGCCGCAGTTCGGCTTTCCGGCGGAGAGAACGCGCCTCGTAAGTCGAGAGGAGAGCTTTCTCGCCTTTATCTCGGCGGAACCGGCCCTGCTCGCCGCGGGCGAGGTGGGACTCTTTGACCTCGCGGAGAAGTCGCTCTGTTTTTATATGGCGCGTGAAAAGAAAGAAAAGGGAAGAAGCTGTCTCTATGCGGAACAGCGAAAGCTTCGCGATGCCTTTACGCTTCGCATGCTCTCGACGCCGCAGGGAGAGCGCATGGCCGACCAGGTGCTGACGGTCAGTGCTGAGCGGCTTCTCCGGAATCGCCATTTCGCAAGTGTGATTCTGACCGGCGAGGGCTTTAACCGCATGAGCTGGTCGGAGGGCTTTCAGCGCGCCATCTGCAAGGGACAGCGGAAGCTGTACCAGGAGAAGGAGCTGTTTGCGCGCGGCGCGGTCGAGGCCTGCCGTCTTTCGGAGAACAGCGGCATAGCGCCGCGTCTGATCTGTGCGGGCCGGGCGGCCGCGCAGATTTCGCTTCCGGTGAAACAGTACGGCGAAGAGCGAGAGCTGGTGCTCATCGAGGCGGGTGAATCACTGCTCACGGCGGGCGGCAGCTTTCGGCTGCTCCCCGAAGACAGAAAAGAACTGTTGCTCACAGTCAGCGCCGGCCCGCGCGGCGCGGCGCAGACCCTCAGCGTGCCGCTCGGCTTTTTGCCGGCGCGGGAGGAGAAGAGCTGTTATGTCGATTGCGCATTCCGTTTCGGGGATGAGCGCACCGTTTCGCTGAAGCTTCGCGACGCCGGGTTCGGAGAGATTTATCCGCCGAGCGGCGAAGTGCTTGCGCAGGAGGTGGAACTGTGGGAGTAATACTGGTTGGCAAGAACAATCCGAGAGAGCGGCTTTATCTCGAGAATCTGGGCATTCACGCGGAGACCGCGGAAGAACTCTCCTATCTGATTCTCAAGTATCCGCCGCTGTTTCTCGAGGGCTTTGTCGGAGAGGCGTTTTTTGCCTTTGTGGAGCGGGGCGCGCTGCAGCCCGCGCTCGCGCGGGAACTCCGGAGCTACCGAGGGGAGAATGCGCGGAGCGAAGAGATACTCGCGCGCTTTCTCGCGCGGAGCGGTTATGCGAGCCCGAGACAGCAGAGCATGTTTTTGCAGGACGCGAAGGAATATCTCGCGCTTCCCCGGGAGAGAGCCGAGTTAAAGCGGGGCGACCTCTTTTTCTCGCTCCGGAAATACGGGAAAGCGGTCGGCGCCTATGAGAGAGCGCTCGCGGACGACAAGCTGGACCGCGCCACGAAGAGTCGCCTTCTGGACCGCGAGGGTGCGGCGCTCGCGAATCTCTTTCTCTCGGAGCGCGCGTTCGACTGTTTTCAGGAGGCCTATGCGCTCGGGCGGGACAGAAATACCATCAAGCGCATGTATTTCCTCGCGGAGACCGAGACGGACGAGACACTGAAGGCGCGTTTCCGGCGGGAACTGCCGGAGATGCGGGACAGCGAGAAAGCGCGTTGGGAGGAACAGCTGCGCGAAGTGACATCGCGCGGCGCAACGGGCAGAGAGGCAAAAGAAGTCGCAGACATTTTTGCCGAACAGAATGAGACAAAGCGCCGTGCGCGCGAAGAAAAAATCATTGCGCAGTGGCGGGAAGAATACCGGAGCATGGTCTGAAGACCGGCCCGGATGAGACAAACGCAGAGAGGACTGAATATGAAAATACTGCCGAAGACTTATACGCCCTCGGAGATTGAGGATAAGCTGTATCAGAGATGGATGGATCGCGGCTATTTCCACGCCGAGGTGGATGAAAAGAAGAAGGCGTTCTGCATTGTCATGCCGCCGCCGAATATCACGGGACAGCTGCACATGGGCCATGCGCTCGACAATACGATGCAGGACATCCTGATTCGCTTCCGGAGAATGCAGGGCTATTCCGCCCTCTGGCAGCCGGGCACGGATCACGCGGCAATCGCGACCGAAGTCAAGGTCATCGAAAAGCTCAAAAAAGAGGGCAGAGACAAGGAGGAGCTTGGCAGAGAGAAGTTCCTCGAGGAGTGCTGGGCGTGGAAGGATGAATACGGCAACCGCATCATCAACCAGTTAAAGAAACTCGGCTCCTCCGCGGACTGGGACAGAGAGCGCTTTACGATGGACGAGGGCTGCTCGGAGGCCGTGAAGGAGGTCTTCCTGCGCCTCTATGAGAAGGGCTACATCTACCGCGGCAGCCGCATCATCAACTGGTGCCCGGTCTGTCAGACCACGATTTCCGACGCGGAAGTCGAGCACGTCGACAAGGACGGCTTCTTCTGGCACATCAAGTATCCGATTGTCGGCGAAGACGGCGCCTTTGTCGAAATTGCGACCACGAGACCGGAGACCCTGCTCGGCGATACCGCCGTCGCGGTGAACCCGGACGATGCGCGCTACACGGCGCTGGTCGGCAAGATGTTAAAGCTTCCGCTTACGGACCGCGAGATTCCGGTCATCGCGGACAGCTATGTGGATCCCGAATTCGGAACCGGCTGCGTGAAGATCACGCCGGCGCACGACCCGAACGACTTTGAGGTCGGCAAGCGCCACAACCTGTCGGAAATCACGATTTTAAACGACGATGCGACGATTCGCTGCCCGGGTTCGCCCTATGACGGGATGGACCGCTACGAGGCGCGGAAAGCGATGGTCAAGGACCTCGAGGCAGCGGGGCTCCTCGTGAAGGTCGTGCCGCACAGCCACGCGGTCGGCGTGCATGACCGCTGCAAGACTGTCATTGAGCCGATGATCAAGCCTCAGTGGTTTGTGAAGATGGAGGAGATGGCAAAGCCGGCGATTGCGGCGCTGAAGAGCGGTGAGCTCAAGTTTGTGCCGGAGAGCTACGGCAAGACTTACTTAAACTGGCTCGAGGGCATTCACGACTGGTGCATTTCCCGCCAGCTCTGGTGGGGGCACCGGATTCCGGCTTATTACTGCGACAAGTGCGGCGAAGTGATCGTGGCGCGCGAGATGCCGCATACCTGCCCGCACTGCGGCGGCCACAGCTTCCGGCAGGAAGAGGATACGCTCGACACCTGGTTCAGTTCGGCACTCTGGCCGTTCTCGACCCTCGGCTGGCCGAAGGATACGCCGGAGTATCGCTACTTCTACCCGACCGATGTGCTCGTGACCGGCTATGACATCATCTTCTTCTGGGTCATCCGCATGGTCTTCTCCGGCATCGAACAGACCGGCAAGCTGCCGTTCCACACGGTGTTGATTCACGGTCTGGTGCGCGACGCGGAGGGCAGAAAGATGTCCAAGTCGCTCGGCAACGGCATCGATCCGCTCGAAGTCATTGACCGCTACGGCGCGGATGCACTGCGCCTCACCCTGATGACGGGCAATGCGCCGGGCAACGACATGCGCTTCTACTGGGAGAGAGTGGAAGCCGCGCGAAACTTTGCGAATAAGATCTGGAACGCGGCGCGCTTTATCGAGATGAATCTCGGCGAGACCATGCCGGCGGAGCCCGCGGCATCGGCGCTTCTTCCGCAGGATCGCTGGGTGCTGCATCAGCTGAACCGTCTCACCAAAGAAGTTACCGAGAACCTCGAGAAGTTCGAGCTCGGCATTGCCCTCCAGAAGGTCTATGACTTTATCTGGGAGGAGTTCTGCGACTGGTACATCGAGATGGTGAAGCCGCGCCTCTGGAACAAGGAGGATCCGACCCGCGAGGCGGCGCTCTGGACGCTCCGCGAGGTCTTAAGCCGCGCGCTGAAGCTGTTGCATCCGTTTATGCCTTTCATCACCGAGGAAGTGTTCCTGAGCTTAAACGAAGAGGACAGCATTATGGTTTCGCCCTGGCCGGTCGAAGAAACGCGTTTCGTGTTCCCGGAGGATGCAGCCGAAGTGGAGCGTGTCAAAGACGCGGTCCGTGAAATCCGCCGCATCCGCACGTCGATGAATGTCGCGCCGGGACAGCAGGCGGAGGTCTTTGTGGTCTCCGAGGACGAGGCTGTGCTCGACAGCTTCCGCCGCGCGGAGGATTTCTTCCGCGTGCTCGGCCGCGCTTCGGAGGTGAAGCTGCAGAAGGACAAGACCGGCATTCGGGAGGATGCGGTCTCGGCCGTCATCCCGGGCGCTATGATTTACATTCCGTTTGCGGATCTCGTCGATGTCGAGAAGGAGAAGGAGCGCCTCGCCAGGGAAGAGGCGCGGCTTGAGAGCGAGATTGCCCGTGCGGACGGTATGCTCCGGAACGAAAAGTTCCTCGCGAAGGCACCGGCCGACAAGGTCGCTGCCGAGCAGAAGAAGCGGAAAAAGTACGAGGAAATGCTGGAAAAGGTGCGCGAGCAGAGAAAGATGCTCGGCGCATAACGAGGGAAAACGATGGCGGAAGAGAGGCGTTGCCCCGATGATTTGCCCATGTGGGGCGAGAAGAAGACTTCCGTACCGGAAGTCAGGGCATTTTTAGATGCGCTCGGCGCGCCGGACCGCGCGTTCCGGGTCATTCATGTCGCGGGGACCAACGGCAAGGGTTCTGTCTGCGCCTATCTGACGGAGGCACTGCGCCGCGCGGGGTACCGTGTCGGCACCTTTGTCTCGCCGCATCTCGTGGATATACGGGAGCGCATCTTAATCGACGGGAAGATGGTCTCTTCGGAAGTCTTTCGGGCAGCCGCGGAGACGGTGAAGCGCCAAGGGGAGGCAGAGGTACGGGCCGGCCGGAACTTTCCCGCCTACTTTGAGTATCTCTACTACATGGCCATGCTGCTCTTCCGGGAGGCGGGTTGTGAAGTTGTTGTACTTGAGACCGGACTCGGCGGAAGGCTCGACGCGACCAACAGCTGCGCGCCCTGCCTCACCGTGCTGACCAGCATAAGCCTGGATCACATGCAGTATCTCGGCGACACGGTAGAGAAAATTGCGGCGGAAAAGGCGGGCATCATCAAGAAAAAGGTCCCGGTGGTCTATCTGGACGCCGTGCCTTCGGTCGCGGACATCATTGCGGCGAAGGCGCGGGAGATGCAGGCACCCGCCTATCCGGTCGCGCCTGACCGGACGGACACGCGCTTTGCTTTTCTGCCGGCTCCGTATCAGCGGGAAAATGCGGCGCTCGCCGCGAAGGCATTTCAGGTCTTTTCGGAAGGCGAGACAGGGGACGCACGGCGACGTACGGCGGCCGTCTCCTTTCCGGAGGCCGTCCGCGCGACAGTCTGGACGGCCCGCATGCAGGAAATACATCCCGATGTGTTTCTGGACGGCGCGCACAATGCGGACGGCGTGCTGCGGATGGCGGAGGCCGGGGCAGCGCTTGCGGCAAAGCGCGGCAAGAAGCCGCTCCTGTTGACTTCGTCCGTGCAGGATAAGGAACTCGCTGCGATTGCGGAGACCTTTGTGAAAGTCCTGCATCCGGCCTGCATTTACCTCGCACCGCTTCACACTTCGCGCGGAACGGAGGTGCACACACTCGCGGACATCTACCGCAACAAAGGGGCCGTTGCGGTGAAGACATACGGGAGTGTCGGGGAAGCCCTCCGGCAGGCGAGAGGGGAGCAGGCGGAGGATGCGATTTTATTCATTGCGGGCTCGCTCTATCTGGCAGGTGAAATTTTGGCGGAGGAAAGCAAATGATTAATTTTGACGAGGAGATCCGGAACTACCGCTCGAGCCTTGAGATTTCGGCGGTGGAAGATGCGATTGTGCGGAGCGATCTCACGGATATGAAGGATATTTTGATGGAGCTCTTAAAGCGGAGCGGAGAGACAGAAGCATGAATGTACTGGAGCGCAGCGTTCGGGCGGCCAACAGCTGCTACAATCGCGGCCTGCAGCTCGCGAGACAGAGGGATTTATCCGGGGCGGTGCCGTACTTAAAGCGCGCCCTGGAGCTCAACAAAGATCTGACGGATGCCAGAAATCTCCTGGGACTCATTTTCTATGAGATGGGAGAGGTCGGCGATGCGCTCGTGCAGTGGGTCATCAGCATTGACCTCCGAACCGAAAACAACCGCGCGGTCTTTTATCTCGACGATGTCAGACGGCGCGGCGGGCAGCTCGCTTCATTCTCGAAGATGATTGAGCGCTACAATGTGGCACTTGAGGCAGCGAAAAACGGCAATTACGACACGGCGATTCATCAGCTCGCCGGTATCGTCGCCCAGCATCCGAACTATGTGCGGGCGGGGCTCCTGCTCTCGCTCCTCTATATCGAGGCGGGCGATTATAAGCGGGCGGATCATTATCTCAAACTGGTGCGGAAAACCGACCGCATGAACCAGACGGCGGTGCGCTATGCGGATGCCGCCGAGCAGGAGAAGCGGCGCATCCAGAAAAAGCAGGATAAGCCCAGAGAGGAAATCGATAACGGCTCCAGAACCTATTCGCACCGGGAAATGTCGGACGACGAGGTTCTGATTCCCTCGACATACCGCGAGAGCACGGGCT
Source organism: Stomatobaculum longum (assembly GCA_000242235.1). Taxonomy (GTDB): domain Bacteria; phylum Bacillota; class Clostridia; order Lachnospirales; family Lachnospiraceae; genus Moryella; species Moryella longum. Next base: position 45,672 of record JH590862.1, on the reverse strand, counting down.
GGCAGACTGGTCTGAACATTGCCATCGGCCTGTTAATCGGTGCGGCGGCAGTGATTTTTCTCTATATGCCGACCAAGCGGGCCGAGCTGAATTCGAGTCATAACGCCGAGCTCCGGGAGATGGACCGGAAGCTCGCCTCCGCAAACAGCGCGCTCCGCGATGTCGAGGTGAACCACAGCAGCGCGGAGGAGGAGAAGAGCGCGCTGCAGAGTCAGGTCGACATGCTGACCGAGGGCGAAAACAGCAAGCTCTCGCAGTACCAGAAGCTCGCGGGCATTCTGAACGACTTCCGGAATAACGACTATGCGCATGCGGCCGAGCTCTACGCGACCCTCGATGTGTCTCAGCTCACCGACATCGACGACGGCAGCGGCGTCTCGGTGCAGCAGATTTATCAGTCGGTCGCCGGAAAAATGAACAGCGAGGGGTACCTAAGCCTCTACAGCCGCGCCGAAGTGCAGTTCCAGGCGGGCAATTACCGGGCGGCCATCGATCTCTACGACAAGTCGCTCGCGATCAATCAGAATTACGAGCCGGCGCTCTTCCGGAAGGCTATGGCCTACAAGGCGCTCGGAGACACGGAAAACGCGAATACCTTTTTTGCGGAAGTCATATCGCGCTTCCCGGGCACAGAACTCGCGAGACAGGCGGAGAGCGAGAAAACGCAGTAAAACGCTGTGTAAAGAACAAACAGAGAAAAGGAACAAACAGAACAAAAGACCCGAACCCTTCGGAGGGTTCGGGTCTTTGCTTGCGGGGGCGTGTTTTCAGCAGGCGCTAAGCTGTATGGGCGTGAGCTTTCCGTCCCGCTCGACACAGGTCAGGGTTTCAGCGCTGTCGGGTGTCAGGCTGCCGCCCGAGAGCTCGGTCAGCGCGGCGAGAAAGCGCGCGCTGTCCTCTGCCCGAAAGAGGAGGCAGAGGGATACTTCTGCGAGAAAGTCGAGGGAGAGCACAGTGCCCGCACAGTCCTCGGCGAGGCGGGACACTTTTCCGTAGAGACCGTAGTCGACGGTCAGAGAGAGTCGCACGGCAGGCAACAATTCCGCGATGACCGCCTGTTCAAGAGCGCCTTTGGCCGCCGCCGTATAGGCGCGGACCAGGCCGCCGGTGCCGAGCTTGATGCCGCCGAAGTAGCGGGTCACCGTGACGAGTGTATTGCAGAGCGAAGCCGCGCGGAGCAGGTCTAACATCGGGAGCCCCGCGGTCTTTGCGGGTTCGCCGTCGTCGGAGGACTTTTCAAGCGGCGGATTGCCAAAGAGCACATAGGCAGAGCAGACATGCCGGGCGTCGTAGTGTTCTTTCCGGACGGCAGTCAGGATTTCCGCGACCTCTGCCTCGCTCCGCACAAAGAAACTCTGCGCCAGGAAGCGCGATTTCTTTTCTTCCAGTTCGGCTCTGCCGCTCCTTAGTAGGGTATACCGGCACTCGGGCATGAAGGACCTCCTCGTTCTGTCTTAGGACGCTGTGACAGGAATATTTTGCTGAAATCCTAGCATAGCATTGCGGACAGCCAAAATGCAAGGAGAGCGGCAAAGGCCCTGCGGGAAGCCGGCGGGGGATTACTGGAGTTCAGGGGTGACTCATGATATACTAGGGTGAACTCTCAAAATTTTTTCAAAGGAGTGCGCAGTGGATTTTGGAAGAAATTCCGTGGAGCGCGCGTTGCAGGACAGGGACGCGCACCGGAGCAAACTGAAAAATCTGATCTCTCTCACGGCAGTCCGCGTGGTGCTCATGCTGTTGCTCTTGGTTGCCGCGCTCGCGGTGTCCTTTGTGCTCGGCGCGATCCGCGGCATTGTGGACTCGGCGCCGGAGCTCAAGCCGGACAGCATTGCCCCGATGGGCTTTGCGACTTCGGTCTACGATGCGACAGGAAATCAGGTGGAGACTTTGGTCATGGCGGGCTCGAACCGCGAAGAGGCGACTTATGAGGAATTGCCGAAGAACCTGATTAACGCCTTTGTCGCGATCGAGGACGAGAGGTTCTGGCAGCACAACGGCGTCGACACGCGCTCCATTATGCGCGCGGTTGTCGGTGTGATTCGCGGGACTTCGAGTTCGGGCGGCGGCTCGACCATCACCCAGCAGCTCATCAAAAACAATCTCTTCAACGGCGGCCGGGAAAAGAGCTTCGGCGAGAAACTGACCCGAAAAATTCAGGAGCAGTACCTTGCGATGAAGCTCGAGCGCATCATGAGCAAGGAAGTTATTCTGACGAACTACCTGAATACCATCAACCTCGGTAGCAATGCACTCGGCGTAAAAGTGGCTTCGCGGCGCTACTTCAACAAAGAGGTCAAGGATTTGACGCTCTCGGAGTGCACCGTGCTCGCCGGCATCACCCAGAACCCCTCGCGCTTAAACCCCATTACGGGACGGCAGGCAAACGAGGAGAAGCGGAAGGTGATACTCCGCTATATGCTGCGGCAGGGTTACATCACCAAGGAGGAGCAGGAGGCGGCACTCGCGGACAATGTCTACGACCGCATTGAGAACGCCGACCTGGTTTCCAAGGAGAAGGCGACCCACACCTACAGCTACTTTACCGACGAACTTGTGAGCCAGGTGCAGCAGGATCTGAAGGACAAGTTCGGCTATACCGACACGCAGGCGCATAACCTCCTCTACAGCGGCGGTCTCTCGATTTACACGACCCAGGACCCTGCGCTACAGGCGATTGTGGACGGCGAGATCAATAACCCCGCGAACTATGCGGTCACCAAGTACGCGCTCGAATACCGCCTCTCGGTGAAGCGCGCAAACGGCGAGGTGCAGAATTACAGCGAGCGCAACGTGCTCGCCAACAAGGGGAAAGACTTTGACGGTCTGTACCGGACGGATGCCGAGGCGAAGGCAGATGCCGAGGCTTTCCGGGCGAGCGTCGTGAATCCCGCCGAGGATCAGATTGTCGGCGAGAGCCTGCACATCATCCTCGAGCCGCAGGATTCGTTTGTGCTGATGGAGCAGAGCACGGGACAGGTAAAGGCGCTCTCGGGCGGCCGCGGCGAGAAGACCGTCTCGCTCTCCTTAAACCGCGCGACGGATTCCTACCGGCAGCCGGGTTCGACCTTCAAGGTCTTGTCCGCGTTTGCGCCGGCCATCGATGCCTGCGGGCAGACGCTCGGCTCCGTCTACTACGACGGCCCCTATGAGGCAAACGGCAAGCAGTTCCGGAACTGGTACGGCGACGACAACTATCTCGGCTGGTCCAGCATCCGCGATGGCATTATGTACTCGATGAACATTGTTGCGGTGCGCTGCCTCATGGAAACCGTGAGTCCGCAGCTCGGCGCGGAGTACAGCAAGAAGTTCGGCATCACGAGCCTCACGGACTCGGACTATAACCCGGCCATGGCGCTCGGCGGCCTCACCAAGGGCGTCAACAACCTGGAGCTCACGGCGGCCTTTGCGGCAATCGCAAACCAGGGTGTCTACACGAAGCCGGTGTTCTACACCAAAATTCTGGATCACAACGGCAAAGTGCTCCTCGAGAATAACCCGGAGCAGCACCGCGTGATCAAGGATTCGACCGCTTTTCTGCTGACGGATGCGCTGCAGCAGTCCATGCTGCCGAACCGCAAATTTGCGAGCAGCGGCATCAATGTCAATACGACGAGCACGCGCGCCAAGCCCTCGAACATGAGCAGCGCCGGCAAGTCCGGCACCACGAGCAACAACGTGGACGTCTGGTTTGTGGGCTTCACGCCCTACTATACGGCGGGCATCTGGGGCGGTTGCGACGACAACCAGCCGCTCACGGACGGCAACGGCGGCAACTCCTTCCACAAGGACATCTGGCGGAAGATTATGGAGCAGGTGCATCAGGGCAAGCCGGATCCGGGCTTTGTGATGCCGGACAGCATTGTGACCGCCGACATCTGCCGGAAGTCCGGCAAACTCCCGGTCAAGGGGGTCTGCAGCAACGACCCGCGCGGCGATGCGGTCTACACCGAATTCTTTGCGCGCGGCACGATTCCGACCGAGATGTGCGACAAGCACACGACCATGTCGGTCTGCGCTGTCACGGGGCTCCTGCCGACGCCGTACTGCCCGACTACGAGCCGCGTCGTGATGGTGGTGCCGGATTCGGAGGTCGAGACGGATGACTCCCGCCTGACACCGCAGAGACGCTGTAACATTCACACATCCGCTGTCATCTTCCCGCCGTCCCGCACGCTCACGCCGGACGATGAAATCGGCATTCCGGGTCTGAAACCGGGCGACACGAAGAAGACGGATGAGAGCACGGCGGAGGATAAGAAGGGCAGCGGCAAGGTGCAACCGAAGAAAGAGAAGGAGAGCACCGCAGCGCCGAAAAAGAAAGCGCCGAAGGTCACACCGCGAAAGAAAAAGAAAAGCTGAGACAGGAACCAAGAAATCGGTTTTTTACTGCACGAACGGATGTCACCGCCCTTTTCGCGGGAGGTGACATCCGTTTTGTTTTCGCGGCTTGTTCCGGAAAAAGAAAAAAAGACTGGGCAAAATAAAAAAAACTGAGAAACTGTGACCTTGGAGAGACGGAAACCGTCTGATAGGGTGAGAACAGGAAAAGTCCTGCGGGAAAAGCAAGAAAGGATGCGACAGAGATGAAGAAGAGACTGATGACGGCGGCGGTTATGTTGAGTGTGATGCTCGCAGCTTGCGGACAGGGAAAGGCACAGGCGAGCACGGCCGCGGCTGCGGAGAGCAGTGCGGAAACAGAGACGAGAGAAAGGGATGATATCCTGACGGGCGGCTGGAGCGCCAACCAGGGGAGCCTTTTGCCGGAGGATAATGCCGACGCGATGAAGGCCTTTACTGCGGCTGTGGAGGGGATGACAGGCTACAAGTACGAGGTGCTTGCCGTGCTTGGCTCGCAGCCGATCGCAGGGACGAATTACGCTTATCTCTGCAAGGGCACGGCGGTGGTGCCGGATGCCGAGCCTTCATATCTCTTGGTGAATGTCTATGAGGATTTGGACGGCAAGGCGGAACTCCGCGGGACCAGAGAGTTGCTGCCCGCTGCAGCGGCCGGAATGACGGCGGCGTGGAAGTATAACAGCGGCGACAGTGCCCCGCAGGTAAATCCCGCGGTACAGGAGGTGTTTGAGGCAGCGCTCACCGGCAAGGTGGGCAGCGTCTACGAACCGATTGCGTACATCGGCGGCGCGGGCGAGCCGGAGAACAGCTATACGCTTCTCTGCGGCAACAGAGCAGTCCCGAATGCCGACAGAAGTTTTTGCCTGCGGACCGTCCAGAGGAAAGCGGACGGCAGCGCCGAGGTACTGGATACAGAAAAACTGGAGCTCGGAACAGAACTTCCGTAGAAAAGCGCGTTGACGGCATAAATGTCACGCTTCGCGGTGAAAACGGGCGCCGGTTTCTCGCGACATGGACGAGAGACGGCTATTCGTATTCCGTCGAAGCAGAGGCCCATCCACTGACGGAACAAGAGATGTTGCGGCTTGTGAAGGCTGTGCGCTGAGTGCGGCGAAAAGAGAGAGGCGGGAGCCTCTCTCTTTTATATCCGGGAAAGCGAAGGGAAATGTGGAAAGGCTGCTGTGGAGTGAAGACAGTGACAGGGAAGGAAGGTGTGCGTATAATAAGGATGGGTTGTCAGTAGTTGTTTCATAAGATGAATGTTAAAAAGAGAGAGTCTATGATAAAAAAATTGATAAAACGCAGGCAAATGAGAATCGCACCTGAACGCTTGATTCCCTTGAGTTTTCTGTTAGCCATTATCTTGGGAACGCTTCTGTTGATGCTTCCGTTTGCGACAGCGGAGGGAGAGAGTACAGGGATTTTGACAGCGCTGTTTACGGCAACGACATCTGTGTGTGTGACCGGGCTTGTGGTTGTGGACACATATGCGCACTGGAGCCTTTTCGGGCAGATGGTCATTCTGTTGCTGATACAAATCGGAGGACTCGGTGTCGTTGCGGTCGGGGCGTTGTTTATGTTGATGGGGAAAAAGAAATTTACGCTCGGAGATCGGAAACTGCTGGGTGGTGCGCTGAATATTGAGCGAAATAGGGGACACTTGGCATTCCTGTTGCGAATATTTAAAGGGACTTTTTTGCTTGAAGGTATGGGCGCCTTATTCTATGCAAGCAGGTTTATACCGAGGTACGGTATTTTGAAAGGTTTGTGGGCAGCTTGTTTTCAGTCTGTTTCTGCATTTTGTAATGCGGGGATGGATGTCACAGGCCCAAACAGTATGATGGAGTTCAGGGATTCGCCTTTCCTCATGTTTACCACCATGCTACTCATTATTCTGGGTGGAATCGGCTTCGTTGTGTGGTTTGATGTAGTCGATGGCATCAAGCAGGGCTTCCGTCATCGTTTGGGACCGGTCACAACGGTGAGACGGTTTCCGGAGCATACGAAATTGGTACTTCTTGTCACCGCAATACTGATTATTACCGGTGCTGTCGGAATCATGGCGGCAGAATTTAACAATCCGGGAACCATCGGAGATATGAATTTGTGGGACAAATTCTGCAACAGCTTGTTTCAATCTGTAAGTTTCAGAACTGCGGGATTTGCGTCGGTACCGCAGGAAAAACTGACAGAGATTTCTTGTTTGATAGGATACATTTTAATGTTTATCGGAGGCTCTCCGATAGGAACCGCAGGCGGCGTTAAGACGGTTACTGCTTTTCTGGTTTTCATGAATGCATATTCCTATATTAACGGAAGAAAAGAGACAGTGATTTTTCATAGAAGCGTATCGGCAGAGATGATGAGAAAAGCCGCGGCCATTGTAGCGGTAAGCGCTTCGGTCTTACTCACGATGACCGTGCTTTTGATGGCAGTTGAGAATATCGGATTGACGGATGCCTGCTACGAGATTACAAGTGCACTTGGTACGGTTGGATTGTCAAGAGCGCTTACACCGAAGCTTGGCGCGCTCGGAAGAATTGTGGTCATTGTATCGATGTATCTCGGTAGAATCGGACCGATTTCGATGGCATGTTTCTTTGTGGGAGATGTAAAAGCAGGCAATGCAATCAGGCATTCCAAGGGAATGTTTTATGTGGGGTAAAGGGAATTAAAATGATGAAAAAATCGATAGCGGTACTGGGACTCGGAAAATACGGGAGAAGTCTGGCTGAAAATTTATATCTTATGGGGGCGGATGTTCTGGCCGTGGACAGTGATGAAAAGGTAGTGAATGATTTTTCGGGGAAATGCACGTCTGTTGTACAGGCAAACATGGAGAACGAAGAAGAAGTTGTGGCGCTTGGGTTGAAGAATATGGACATTGTCGTTTCATGTACGGGAACAAATATCGCCGCAGCCATTATGTCGGTTGCGGTTGCAAAGGAGCAGGGGGTTCCTCTCATCGTTGCAAAAGCATCGACCGACAGAACGGCTTCGATTCTTCGTAAAATCGGTGTGGATAAGATTCTTGATCCGGAGGGAGAGGGAGGTATGCGATCTGCAAGGATTTTGCTTTCATCCTCATTTAAGGATTTCTGGGAAATTGATGACAACCTGTATGTGGTGGAACTAAAAGTGCGAGAAGAGTGGATTGGCAAAACGTTGATAGAACTTCAACTTCGAAAAAATCACATGATGAACGTGGTTGCCCTAAAAGCAGAGGGGAAAAAGTGGAGGTTCGGGAATCCCGAAGAGCCGCTACGACAGGATGAAGTATTGCTGGTTGCAATGGAGAAAAAAGATCTCAGAAAGTGGCAGTAATAAAATTACATTCATACATTTTCATGTGGCGACATAAGAATAGAATACCCATTAAACCCTGTGACGGTAGAAATGGAATAAATTGTATGAAAGACGCGATTATGAGGTATTGACAAAATTGCGAGGAGGGAAAAGGGGGCGTTTGACATTTGGTGGAAAGTCTGTTGGCAGATGAGAAAATATCGAAACAGATGAAGGAGTTTCGGTAAAAACAGGATAGAAAACAAGCGAAAGAAGGAATCGATATGACAAAGCAGCCCAAGTATCTGCGCAATATGGTTCCGCAAATAAAAGAGAAATACGGCGAAGAAAAGGCGCGGGAAATCCTTACGAATGCGGAGAGGCGCTATGCTGCGCTCCTCGAAGAAAATAAGGACGAGCCCCGGGCATATTCCTGGCAGAAGCGGGAGCGCATTTATCCGTCTATCGCCTTGTTTCATGCCTTGCTGGATGCAGGGATGGGGCGTGAGGAGGCCGCAGCGTTTGTGACGGATTACTACCGAAGGCTCGCCGAGCGCGCGGCACCCGTGATTCGAACGGTATTGAAAATTCCGGGCTTATACAGACTGGTTCCGAAGCTCTTCTTTGACACAGCGCTGAAACACTGTGTCCCGGAAGCAGGCTTCTTAACCGAAAACCGATTTTTATCAAAGACCGGGATGCACTTTGATATGGTGAAATGCCCCTACCAAGACAGCTGTGTGCGCTACGGCTGTCCGGAGCTCGTGAAGGGCTTTTGCGACACGGATGATATCTGCTACGGGAACATGCACCGAAAGCTCTCCTGGGAGAGAACCGGGACCCTGGGGCACGGGGATGCACTGTGCGATTTTAAACTCCGCATCACAAAACGGATACCGCAGTTGCCGCTCCGCCGGACGATTCATAAAACAGGTAAGTAAGAACGCCGCATGTCACTTCAAGTCACAAAACATATATAGTATTCGTGACAAAAAACGCAATGATGTGACATGGATTCATTTCCGCGCCCTTTTCCCTTACGCGCTTGCCATACCTCGCAAAGCATAGTAAAATACTATATTGCGTTTTGATTTGCTCAGGCAGAAAGAGAGAGGAATTTTTCAATGAGAAGTACGAGAACGGATGTGAGAAACGTCGCAATCATCGCCCACGTTGACCACGGCAAGACGACGCTCGTGGACCAGCTGTTGCGGCAGAGCGGCGTGTTCCGCGCCAATCAGGAGGTTGTGGATCGCGTCATGGATTCCAACGATATTGAGAGAGAGCGCGGCATCACGATTCTCTCCAAGAATACAGCGGTAAACTATGACGGCGTCAAGATCAACATCATCGACACCCCGGGACACGCCGATTTCGGCGGCGAGGTGGAGCGCGTCTTAAAGATGGTGAACGGCGTGGTCCTCGTGGTCGATGCGTTCGAGGGCACCATGCCGCAGACCCGCTTTGTGTTAAAGAAGGCGCTGGAGCTCTCGCTCGATGTCGTCGTCTGTGTGAACAAGTGTGACCGCCCGGAGGCGCGTCCGGACGAGGTTGTGGACGAAGTGCTGGAGCTCCTCATGGATCTCGACGCGACGGATCAGCAGCTGGAGTGCCCGTTCATCTTTGCGTCGGCGCGCGGCGGCTGGGCAAGAACCTCGATGGACAGCGACAATGCGGATATGAAGCCGCTGTTTGAGGCCATCATCAACCACATTCCGGCGCCGGAGGGCGATCCGGAAGCGCCGACCCAGATTCTGATCAGCACGATTGACTACAACGAGTATGTGGGCCGCATCGGCGTGGGCAAGGTGGACAACGGTTCGATTCGCGTGAACCAGGAAGTTGCGATTGTGAACCACCACGAGCCGGATAAGCTGCGCCGCGTGAAAATCGGCAAGCTCTATGAGTACGAAGGCTTAAACCGCGTCGAGGTGAAGGAAGCGGAGTTCGGTTCGATTGTCGCGGTTTCCGGCATCTCCGACTTACATATCGGCGACACCATCACGAGCCCCGAGTCCCCGGAGTCCATTCCGTTCCAGAAGATTTCCGAGCCGACCATCTCGATGAATTTCATGGTCAACGACAGCCCGCTCGCCGGTCAGGAGGGCCAGTACATCACGTCCCGCCATCTGCGCGACCGTCTGTTCCGCGAGCTGAATACCGATGTCTCGCTCCGCGTCGAAGAACTCACGCCGGACTGCTTCAAGGTGAGCGGCCGCGGTGAGCTGCACCTCTCGGTCTTAATCGAGAACATGCGCCGCGAGGGCTTTGAGTTCGCGGTCTCGAAGGCAGAGGTCATCTATCACTATGACGAGCGCGACAAGAGACAGGAGCCGATGGAGATTGCCTTTGTCGATGTGCCGGACGAGTTTACCGGTGCGGTCATCCAGAAGCTGACCTCGAGAAAGGGCGAACTGATCGGCATGACGCCGATTCACGGCAACTTTACGCGCCTTGAGTTCAATATCCCGTCGCGCGGCCTGATCGGATATCGCGGCGAGTTCCTGACCGACACGAAGGGCAACGGCATCCTGAACACCGAGTTCGAGGGCTACGGTCCTTATAAGGGTGATATGTTCTACCGGAAGACCGGTTCTATCATCGCCTACGAGAGCGGCGAGGCGGTTGCCTACGGCCTCTTCCAGGCGCAGGAGAGAGGACAGCTCTTCATCGGCGCCGGTGTCAAGGTCTATGCCGGTATGGTCATCGGCCAGAGCGGTAAGTCCGAGGATGTCGAGGTCAATGTCTGCAAGACGAAGAAACTCACCAACACCCGTGCATCCGGCTCGGACGACGCACTGAAGCTCGTCACGCCGAAGGTCATGAGCCTTGAGCAGTGCCTCGAGTTCATCGACACCGATGAGCTCCTCGAGGTCACGCCGGAGAACCTCCGTATCCGAAAGAAGATTCTGGATCCGACCCTCCGTAAGCGCGCTATGATTAAGCAGAAGCAGAATTCGTAATATGGAGAAAAGGCAGCGGCCGTGAGGTCGCTGCCTTTTCTTTTTTTCTAAGAACATTGTTTGAAAAAAAGATGTGCTATCTTGAGAGATATATTTGCAAATAGCAATATTTATGTTCACTTGTGAGCACTTGTTTGATATAATTTGCTATGTATGTGCGAATTGAGAAGTTATGTGTGAAAGACAAGTAGGAATGCATCATGGATGTGAGCTATAACAGATTATTCAAATTGTTAATTGATAAAGAAATGCGTAAAACAGAATTTGCAAAAGCGGTTGGAATCAGTGCAAACACTTTGGCCAAGCTTTCGCGGAATGACACAGTATCCATGGAAGTTATCATAAAGATATGCCGCTGTTTGAACTGCACAGCTGATGACATTATGGAGATTTTGCCTGAGACAAGAGTGAAGTGATGAGGGAAACAGTATGAAACTATCATCGCCATACAACGGCGCACTGACAAGAGAGCAGTTCCTTTTTTATGAGATGCGCACTATGGCAAAACTTGTTGCGGCTGGCCTTACTGACGAGGAAGCAACGGAAGCTATCATAAAGGATAATCTCTTTCAGTACCCAACAGAAAAATCAATAAAGAATCTGGCTGGAGTGTGTCTTAAGCGTCTGCATTCCATGAATGATGATTGCCTTATGGAGGCCATTGCAAAACTGCCGGCAGATGCTGCGAAGCAGATTTGTCTCTACGCTATGATGAAGAAAAACCGTCTTGTGTGGGATTTTATGATAACCGTTATCGGAGAGAAGTACCGAATATTGGACACCTCTTTTGGTAAGGTAGACTTAAACACATTTTTCATGCGCCTCACTGAGCAGGATGACAATGTAGCTTCCTGGAGCGATGCAACGGTTCAGAAAATAAAGCAGGTTCTCGTTCGTATATTGGTGGAGAATGAGTATCTGGACAGTACCCGCGCAGACCATCTGAATCCGGTTTTGATAGGTTCACTTTTAGAAGAACGTATTCGGGCAAACGACGACAATGCCGCACTGATTGCATTCAATTGTCTGAGTTAGGAGGACAAGGAATATGAACAATTTGAATGGGCGCCTCGATAAGCTCAGACAGCTTGTACAAGATAGAGATTTTCTTGAAGGCAAGGGATTATCAAATGAAGTGAATATCCGAATCTTTTGCTATGACCCGCAGGATGAAATGACAGTTACTCACTTCTTAAATCAAATCATTACAGATCAAAGTCTTGACTGCAATCTCATCGAGTGCAACCTCTATAAGCTGTTTATTGAGATTTGTAAAGATCTTGATATTTTGGACAGCATACCGGACATGGAAGAAAGCGAGGGAAGCGAATATCTTCTGGAACAGCTTCACTCTGCTATCGGTGAAAATGAATTCATCGACAAGATGCGCGAAAAGTATCAGCCTAAAATCGATGATATCATGCTCCTGACAGGAGTTGGCGATGTGTTCCCATTTATGAGGGTTCATAAAATGCTGGAAGCTATGCAGCCATTTTTCTCGGAGATTCCGATTTTGGTAATGTATCCGGGTGTGTTTGACGGAAACTATCTGCGCCTGTTTGATAAGTTGCAGCCGAACCCATACTACCGGGCATTCAATGTTGTCTGAAGAGGAGGGAACGAACGTGATTATTCGCGATATGTTTTATGATGACATTAACCGCAAGGTAAATGGCGTCATCAAGGTTGACCAGGACGAGACCGGTGTTATCAGTCAGGAAGTCCGTGAATATGTCATCACGAAAGAGCTGAAGAAGCACTTCATCTCATTTTTCAATTACTATGGAGATTCTTTCACTACGCCCACTTCGGATATGGGTGTCTGGATTTCCGGCTTCTTTGGAAGCGGTAAATCTCACTTCCTGAAGATGCTCAGCTACCTGCTTGAAAACAAAGAAATTGACAGTGTGAAGACAGTCGAGCGTTTCCGCGAGAAATTTGCGGATGACCCCGCCACCTTCATGCTTATCGATAATGCAACCCGATATGAGACAGAGACGATCCTGTTCAATATTGATATTGAGGGTTCCATCAACAAAGACAAGACGGCAGTGCTGCGTGTTTTCGCCAAGATGTTCTATAACCATCTGGGATTCTACGGCGAGAATTTGAAAGTTGCAATGCTTGAAAAATATATAGACCAAAGCGGCAAGACTGAGGAGTTCCGCCGCATATTTGAAGAGAAGAAAGGCAAGCCGTGGGTTGAGCAACGCAAGGCATTTGCTTTCAACGGCAAGTTCATCGTACCGACACTGATGGAAGTTCTCGGTATGTCTGAGGCAGATGCACAGAACTGGTTCAGCGACAAGTCTGCTGTTGATTTCTCCATCGCGCAGTTAGTGGATGATATCAAGGCATATATCGCCAGCAAGCCGAAAAACTTTCGCCTTCTGTTTATGGTAGACGAAGCCGGCCAGTATGTAGGCACGGATACAGATATGCTCCTTAATCTCCAGTCTCTGACCGAGAAGATCGGCAGCGAGTGCGGAAGCTCCGTGTGGGTGATTTGCACCGGACAGGAGGCCATCGACGAAATCATCAAGGTTCGCGCGGATGAGTTCTCCCGTATCCAGGCACGTTTCAAGACCCGTCTGTCTCTTACCTCGTCTTCCGTGGATGAAGTCATCCAGAAGCGTATCCTGAAGAAGAAGCCGGAGGTTACTCCGAAGCTGGAAGCACTGTACAACGAAAATGATTCCGTACTGAGAAACCTCTTCAGCTTTACGGATTCCATTCTGGATATTAAGGGATTCAGTGGTTCACAGGAATTTGCAGAGGACTATCCTTTTGTGCCATATCAGTTCATCATCATGCAGAAGGTGTTCGGAGAAATCCGTAAACACGGCAGTGTTGGAAAACACTTCTCCGGTGGTGAGCGTTCTATGCTCTCAGGTTTCCAGGAAGCAGCGCAGAAGGTTCAGAACCACGATGAGTATACGCTGGTTCCGTTCTTCCATTTCTATGACACGGTGCACAGCTTCCTTGATGGTTCTATTCGTCGCGTAATCGAGCGCTGCCAGAAAGCAGCAGAAAGCGGCGCAGGCATTGAAGCCTACGACGTGGGTGTGCTTAAGCTCCTGTACCTTATCCGCTATGTGGATGACATCAAGTCTAATCTGGACAATATCGTGATCCTGATGGCAGACGATATCCGCACGGATAAAATCACGCTACGCGAGTTCGTCAGAAAGTCACTTGATCGACTGCTCAGCCAGAACTATATCGGTCGCACCGGAGACACTTATAATTTCCTGACCGACGAGGAACAGGATGTTCAGCGTGAAATCAAAAATACGCCTGTCGATACTGCTGCTATTGTGGAGCGTATTGCGCAAATCGTATATGGTGATATCTACACTTCTAAGAAATTCCGCTACGGTAAGTACGATTTCTCCTTTGACCAGATGGTTGACGGAGTGACGGTCGGTGCTGTGACCGGAGGCATGAAGCTGCGTTTCCTGACAGTGGCGACGGATGCCATTGAAAAGAGCGATATGCGTCTGATGACGGAATCTTCTGGTCAGGCCATTGTTGTTCTCGGCGATACCCCATACTACGAGTCTCTGGAAAATGCCATGAAGATTCGTAAGTATGTCAAGCAACGCAATGTAGCCCAACTGCCAAAATCTGTTCAGGACATCATCCGCGACCAGCAGGACGAGGCTAATGCCTATGACCTGACGGCAATGGATGCACTCCGCAAGGCAATCGAAAGCGCAGAATTCTTCGTGGACGGTGAGCGCCTGACATTTAAGGGCGGCGATGCTAAGAGCAAGATTGAGCAGGCTCTTGAGTATCTCGTTGCTCATGTGTACAGCGAACTGGATCTGATTACACAGAATGCCGAAAGTGATGAGGATATCGTTCGGATTCTTACCGGAGGCGGACAGCAGCGTTTGGACGGAATGCGCCATAATCAGTCTGCCGCGGCAAGGGTAGAAGAATATCTGGAGATGCAGGCGAAGAAGATACTGCCGACATCCATGGCAGATATCCAGTCCCGTTATCAGGCGATTCCCTACGGCTGGCGCGAAATTGATGTCGCTGCTGTGATTGCCATGCTGATCTACGACCAGAAGGTTACGGTCAAGTATGCCGGCAACACCATTCAGCCACGCGACTCGAAACTTCCGGATATGCTGCGCAAAAAGAGTGAAATCGGCAAGACAATGGTTTCCCAACGCCAGAGCGTGACAGTAGCAAATTTGAAAGAAGCGAAGGAGTTCCTTCGTGATTACTTTGATGTCATGAATGTGCCGGACGATGAGGACGGCATGATTGACTTTATCATCAATAAATTCACCGAGCAGAAGACTCATTACGAAGACCTGCTGAAGGGCTATGAGGGCAAGAAGTATCCCGATAAGGCTCTTGTGCAGGATGCCGTCGGCCTCATGAAAGATGTGCTTTCTCAGCGCAAGGACAATGTTGCGCTCGTGTCTGCTGTCATCAAGAAGGAAAATGCCCTTTACGATAACAAGGATGCTATGCAGAATGTTGAAGCATTTTTTAAGAGCCAGGTACAGGTATTCGATGCAGCAAGCAAGATGCTTACTGATTTGCAGAACGAATTGGACTACCTCTCCCACGAGGAAGAAGCTAACAGGGCACTCAACCGTATCCGCCTGCTCGTTATGGTGCAGACCAAGTTTAATTATAAGTGCATCCCGGAGCTGAACACTCTGATGGCAACTGTCCGCGAGGGCCATAACCGTCTTCTCGCCACAAAGCGTGAGGAGCTGTTGGAAATTGTCCGCCAGTGCTTAGAGGCAATCCACACAGCTGCGGGCGATAATGTTGCCGCAAGAGATATCAGCGCTGCGGCAGATACCTTCTATACTGAGAAACAGCAGCGCATCAACGAATTGGAAAGTTTGGCACTTTTAGACGGCTTGATTCCACCGATGCTGCAGCAGCAGAACACCACTTGCAGCCGTATTGAGGCACTTACCAAACCGGCGCCGAAGCCGGTAACTCCTCCCCATACCGGTGGCGTTGCGGAAACGCCGAAGCCGTATGCCAAGAAAATCATCAAGACATATAACCGTCAGATCGTCTTCCCGACGAAGCGTTTGGAAACAGAAGCCGATGTGGATGCCTATGTGGAGATGGTGCGCGGTCAACTCAAGACACTTATGAAGAACTGCGATGGAATTGAACTGAAATAAAAGCAAGGAGCAAGCACGATGGATAAGAATGCAATCAAAAAATATGCCGTATGGGCACGCCGTGAGCTGATCAGCCGTGTGAGCCAGAAAGCGCTGCAATATGGCGTTTCCGAAGAAGCTTGCGGAGATGCAAGCGCCGATACGATTAATGGACATCTTCTGACCGCTACGGAGAAGCAGCAGCGGCAGGCATTGATTACCAAAATCAAGAAGGACGGCTATCAGCAGGCTATGGAGGAAGCCGCCTATACCTGGTTTAACCGTTTTTGCGCCCTGCGCTACATGGAGGTCAACGGCTATCTCCCTACCCATGTGCGCGTATTTTCGGATGAGCAGAACAACTTCAAGCCTCAGATCATCACCGAAGCAATTCATCTGGAGTTTGATGGACTGGACATGGAGAAGGTCTATGCTCTGAAGGAAGAGAATAAGACCGACGAACTGTATAAATATCTACTGATTACTCAATGCAACGCGCTCTCTGTTATTCTGCCCGGCATGTTCCAGAAGATTGCGGACTACACCGAGCTGCTGTTTCCGGACAATTTGCTCCGCGAAGGCAGCACCATCGAGCAGATGATTGCGCTCATTCCTGAAGAGGACTGGACGGATCAGGTGCAGATCATCGGCTGGCTTTATCAGTATTACAACACCGAGCTGAAGGACAAGGTGTTCGCCGACCTGAAGAAGAATATCAAGATCAGCAAGGAGAATATCCCTGCCGCAACGCAGCTCTTCACGCCGGACTGGATCGTCCATTATATGGTGGAGAACTCTCTAGGCCGCCTTTGGGTAGAGGGGCATCCAAATGATAAAATGAAGGCGAGCTGGAAATACTATTTGGAGGAAGCAGAGCAGGAGCCGGAGGTGCAGAAGCAATTAGCGGAGATTCGCGCAGAGTATGTACAGCTGAAGCCGGAGGACATCCGTGTCATCGATCCCTGCGTGGGCAGCGGTCATATTTTGGTCGTGATGTTCGACGTTTTGGTGCAGATTTACGAGGCCTACGGCTACTCCGCCCGTGAGGCGGCATCTATGATCGTGGAACATAACCTCTACGGTTTGGACATCGATGAGCGTGCGGCGCAGCTTTCTTACTTTGCCGTCATGATGAAGGCTAGGCAGTACGACCGACGTTTCTTCTCTCGCAAGGTACAGCCCCATGTGTACGCCATCGTAGAGAGCAACGACGTAGATAGCTTTACCCTTGAGTACTTTGTAAACGGCGATGCAAACCTCAAAAAAAGCATGAGCATCCTTATGGATGAGCTGCGCGATGCCAAGGAATACGGTTCTATTCTGAATGTCACAAAGGTGGATTTCTCTGCTCTCTATGCAAGGCTTGCGGAAGTTAAGGAAGATATCAGCATACATCGGGAAAGTGCACTGAATATCATCAAGCCACTGATTCAGGTGGCGGAGATGCTGGCGCAGAAGTATAGCATCACGTGTACAAATCCGCCGTATGCTTCGGCCAAGGGACTTGCTATTAAATTAAGAGAATATTTGGCGAATATCTATCCAACAGCAAAGTATGACCTTTTTGGAGCATTTATTGTGAGATGTTTAAAATTCACAAAAAAATGCGGATACATTGGACTTGTAACGCCTGTATCTCTTCTATACAATCCTAGTTTTCAAGGCTTAAGACGTGAGGTTATTGGAAATACAGAGTTCACCTCACTTATTGAATTGGGGAGCGATGCCTTTGAATCTGGTTTTGGAACAGCTACTTATTCTATTGTTAGGTATAAGATAAAAGGGTATGTTGGAAGATATTTTGATGTTTCGAGTATTGTGAGTAAGGATAAATTTAGAGGCACAAAATGCTTCTATTCCAGTACTGATTATTTTCCGTCATTTGACGGAGAAAAAGTAATGTATAAATTGAATGATGACTATAGATCCATAATTACAGAAGCCAAACCATTGTCTAAGATAGGAAATCCTAGGATAGGAATGCAAACAAATGATAATAGTCGATTCCTAAGATTATGGCATGAAATCGAATCCACTAAGCTTTGTACGTCTCATACAAAGGTAGATACTTTTGGTGATGAAAAGTGGTTCCCCATTGTTAAAGGTGGAGGATATAGAAAGTGGTATGGAAATATAGAAAATGTAGTAAATTGGCAGCATAATGGGGCTGAAATACGAGAACTGAATAAAAATGCCGCGGGTGGAAGAATTGTTGCTGAGGAGTTTTATTTTTGCGAAGGCTTAACATGGACACATACAACCTATAACCAGCCTTTTTCTATGCGGTACATGCCAGAAGGTACTTTGATTAATGTGGAAGGTCCGGCAATCTTTTCATTAGGAAAAAATCAGAACTATGTGTTGGGGTGTTTAAACTCAGTGGTAGCAAGAGATGTCTTTCAAAAGATTGTTTCTTCCATACATTTTTCAGCCTCTGAATTAGGCTCATTTCCATTAATTGTTTCAGAACAAGGTGTGATTAGTGATATAGTAAAAGAAAATATACTCCAAGGAATGCAAGATTGGAATGCTTACGAGATCAGCTGGGATTTCCAGCGGCATCCGATGCTGAGCCGTGGAAAGCTTGCTGATGCTTATGCTGCATGGAAAGCTGACTGCGAGTCGCGTTTCCTCCAGCTGAAAGCTAACGAGGAAAAACTGAACCGCATCTTCATTGACATCTATGGTTTGCAGGAAGAGCTGACGCCAGATGTGGCGGAGAAGGATGTGACGGTGCACCGCGTGTTCGACACCAAGGACGCTGTGCCGGAGAGCATGAAGGGGTCAAACTATGTCCGCACCATGCGGGACGAGGTTGTTTCCCTCATTTCCTACGCTGTCGGCTGCATGTTCGGGCGGTATTCGCTGGATGTAGACGGCCTTGCCTATGCCGGTGGCGCTTGGGACGGCAGCAAGTATCAGACCTTTATGCCGGACAAGGACAACATTATCCCTATCTGCGACGACGATTATTTTGATGATGACATCACCGGTTGCTTCATCAAGTGGGTGGAGACGGTCTATGGTGCTAATCCGCTGGAGGAGAACCTGAAGTTTATTGCAAATGCTCTCGGAGGCAAAGGCTCCGCAAGAGAGGTCATCCGCAATTACTTCATTAGTGACTTCTATGCTGACCACCTGAAGACTTACCAGAAGCGCCCGATCTACTGGTTGTTTGACAGCGGCAAGAAGGGAGGTTTCAAGGCGCTGTCCTATATGCACCGCTATCAGCCGGATACCATTGCGCGTATCCGCACCGACTATGTGCATGAGCAGCAGAGCCGCTACCGCACGGCGATTGCCGATTTGCAGCAGCGCATCAACGGTGCTTCCACCGGCGACCGCGTGAAGCTGACTAAACAGCTTATCAAGCTGGAAGCCCAGGCAGAAGAAATCCGAACCTATGAGGAGAAAATCCACCACCTCGCCGATCAGATGATTCCGATTGATCTGGACGACGGAGTGAAGGTGAACTATGCCAAGTTTGCGGACGTGCTGGCGAAGATTAAGTAAGCAGAAAGGGTTTTATTTGTGAATGATGAGGTTTGTATGAGCATTTCCGTTCCTACAGATGATGAAGGATATGTTCTTTTAAAGTGTGAACATTGCGGGAACTTTTTTAAGGGAACTCCGGATGATTTGCAGGATGATGGTGTGTTACATGTTTTTTGTCCAAGCTGTGGGTTGATCAGCGACAGCTATATAACAGATGATGTTCTGGAACTTGCAATTAAGATGGCAACGAATTATGCCAACGACATCATTTATGATGCCTTCAAGAATTTGGAACGCCATAACAGAATGAACAGCATGATCAAGTTCAAGGTGGAGAAAAAGCCTCATCATGAGACAGAAGATCCTATTCGTTCTGGAATAGAGGCCTTGGAAATATGTACTTTTCCTTGCTGTAAACGCACAGCAAAAATCAAGTCATTGCTAAAGATGACAGGTGCGTACTGTCCTTTTTGTGGAGTGAAAAACTATGAAGTTGAATAAAAAAGAGCTTAAAAAGTTGCAGTATGATTTTAACAGTATCTGCAATCGACTCCTTCAAGCAGATTATCAAGATTATCCGGAAGTATTGGGAAAATTCCTCAGGTTTATAAATAATGTACCAATCATCATAGACTATATCAAGGATTGCGGAGTTTGTAACTGGAATTTGGAAGAAACAATTCAGGATGTTCAAAGTGCGTACGGACGGAAACTATTCGGCACTGGGGATACGGACGAGGAAGAAGTTCGCAATGTTTATGCTGTGTTGAATTATCTGATTGAGACAAACAACCCAATCTACTGCGGAGTGGCTATGGGATATTCTTCTTCTGACAAGTACCAAGACAAGATCAAAGGATTCAATCAGCGCTTCGTTATGATCATGATTCGTCACATAGAGCGATATTTGACAAAGGTAGGAATTGATATGGGACTGGATGATAGGGTTGTTTACAACGTAACCGTGGACAAGGGGCAGGCAATTATTGCGACTGATAATGCAACAGTTACAGCGACAAATCATGTGGGTATGGATGTTAATGAATTGAAGCAGTTGATTGCAGATATCCAATCAACAGCACAAGATCTTTGCGAAGAAGATAGGCAGACAGTATCTGAGTGCATCGAAGTTATTGAGACCGAAGCGGTTATGGAAAAGCCTAAAAAAGGAATGCTGAAGGTGGCGGTATCAACTTTGAAGGCGTTAAAGGGTACTGCTGAATTTGGGGTTGCAGTGGCAGCGTTGATTCAGTTCATCGGCTCCCTTATTCATTGAGACATACATCATCCAAAAGGATGTGCAAAAGGAAATGGAGAGCGGGGTATCAGGATGACCATAGCAGAAATTTTTGCAGGCGAATCTAAGAACGTAGAGTTCAAAGAAGACCTGTCGGAGAAAAGCATCAAATATATGAAGTCTGTGGTTGCCTTTGCAAACGGAACCGGCGGAAAAATCATCTTCGGAGTTGCTGATAAAACCAGAGAAGTAGTTGGATTCGGTAAGGAAGATGTTTTCAAGAAAATAGATGCCATCGCCAATGCAGTCTCCGACAGCTGTGAACCGGCTATCATTCCGGATGTTACAGCGCAGACGATTGATGGGAAGACTGTAATCGTCCTAGAAGTTTCCGAGGGCAGACAGCGCCCCTATTACATCAAAGCTCTTGGTAGAGAAAACGGCGTATATGTCAGGGTAGCAGGTACTACCCGCCTGGCTGACGAGTACATGATGAAGGAGCTATTGTTCGAGGGCAGTAACCGTCACTTCGATCAGGGGTTGTGTACCGGGTTATCGATTACGGATGAGGAGATTGAAGAACTTTGCAAAGCCATGAAGGCACAGGCTATAAAGAATGCGCATAGTGACGAGCAAAAAGAGTCTATCAAAGATGTCTGCAGACAGCAGCTGCGCTCCTGGGGCATTTTGATTGAACGGGACGGAAAAGACTATCCCGCTAATGCATTCGCTATTTTGACCGGATGTGGAGAACTTCATGTTGCAACGCAGTGTGGCGTATTCAAGGGCACGACAAAAGAGGTTTTTGTTGACCGGCGTGAGTATGACGGTCCGCTGTGGAAGTAGATTGAGGAAGCGTACCAGTTTGTTCTTCGGAACATTCATTTGGGTGCAACATTTGAGGGCGTTTATCGACAGGATGTCTACGAAATTCCGCCGGATGCCATCCGTGAGCTGATTATCAATGCCATGGTGCATCGCAGCTATCTAGATCACGGCACGATACAGGTTGCGATATATGATGACCGGTTGAAAATCACTTCTCCCGGAAAGCTACCGATGGGTCAGACCATAGAGCGTATGAAAGAAGGATATTCTAAAATCCGAAATGAAGCGCTGGCATATGCCTTTTCCTATATGAATCTGATTGAGCATTGGGGCAGCGGCATTCCGAGAATCATCGGCAAGGTAAAAGCTGCTGGGTTACGAGCACCAGAGTTTATTGGCGGAGATGTGGATTTGCGCATCAATATCTATCGAAACCAGAATGCAGCAAATAACGCCACGAATAACGCCAACATTAACGCCAATGGCACTAATGGCGGCGTTAATGTTCTGGCAACAAAAGAGCAGGAGCAAGTGAAAAACCTGCTGGATGCGATAGAACAGAATCCATCTGCAACGCAGGCATATTATGCGGAACAGATTGGAGTATCAAAAAGAACGGTCTCCCGGATTTTCATTTCTTTGCAGGAAAAAGGTATTTTAATGCAAAACGGAACGAAACGAAAGTCAAATTGGGTTATCAGGAAGTAGGAGGAGCAGCATGGATGCCGAAAAGATAATACAGGATTTGAACCGACGTTTTACGGCTCCTCTGCCGGAGTTTTATAAGCGTCGTGTCATCTTCTGGTATGACGAAGACAGGGAGTTTGAAAATCAGATTGACGAGATCTCGCTAAATGATGCAAAGCTCGTAAAGCTTAACGGTTCTAACTGTTTTGCAATCAAAAAGTTGTTGCTCATGGATGATACAGCGAGTAATTACCTGGTCTATTGTCCGGTTTCTTTTGAGCATCCGGAGGATAACTGGCTTCTTAATATCGAGCTGTACAGCGGAGAGCCGTTCCGAGCGGATTTGAATACGATTTGGGTGGATGAGATGGGACTCCCCGCCTCGCAGATGTTCCGCAAGCAGGTCAAGCAGTATCACAAGTTCTTTAATTCCAAGGATCGCCGCACAAAGGTTGCAGCTATGGCTGGTAGCATAAGCATGTCAGCACAGATGCATCTGGCAGTGATGGCAGTCATCTGTGGCGTAAAGGATATTAGTCCGAACAGTATCATTCGCGCCGTCCTGAAAGTTGGACTGGATGTTGAAAATAACGCCATCTATCGGGGAATTGTGAACTATGGAGCACAGGCGGCTTTTTGGGCGTTGATCGCACAGGCCACCGGGTATAAGAACACTGAAGAACAGAACCTTGCTCAGCTTGCAACGCATATCCTTCTGACTGCGGCTACGCGTACCTTGCGCCGAGAGTATCTGAACGGCTTGGATAGCTTTATCTCCACGCCACATCAGTCTTTTTGCTATGACTTTGTTTCCGATTGGCTACATTCTGACGATTTGCATGACCTGTATAAAGTCGCACGCATCGTGGAAACGGAGGCTCGGCTCTATCAGCGTTTCAGCAAGTTGAGTGTTGAGGATCTGCGAGATACAGAGTGCTTCCCGTGCATCAATGAAGTGATTCTCACCAAGATGATGACGGAAATCAAAGACCAAATCATTCAGGTGGATGTGATTGCGCAGACAGTGGAAAAACGCCGAACAATGGTCTGGTATGCTTTCATGTCCAGCTATTACGAGGGACTCCTGCAAATCGCGAAGATGCAGGCGTTCTTCTTGGAACATTCGGCGGGCTTCCATACCGCAAAAGCGAAGGACATCTGGAAGGAATATACCACCGATTATTATCGGATGGATAGCTATTACCGTGCGTTCCATCTGTGTTTTCAGCGCAGTTTGAAAGTATCTAACGATCTGCTGGATGACCTCTTTAAGCATGTGGTGGAGAAGGTCGAGGCGCTGTATTCCGGATGGTATCTGAACGGTCTCGGCAGCAACTGGTCAGATATTGCGGCCGAAGAGCTGAAGAAGCACGGATACATTGAAGAAGTGAATCGACATACGGCGTTTTATCTGAGCAACATTCAGCACTGCGATACTCGTGTGTTTGTGATTATCTCGGATGCCCTGCGCTATGAGGTGGCAGCATCCCTGTCTGAACAGCTCCGCCGTGAGACGCAGAGTAAGGTAACGCTTGACAGTATGTGCGGAATCTTCCCGACGATTACGCCTTATGGCATGGCGGCACTTTTGCCGCATAAAAAGCTGTCTGTGCAGGCAAGACCGAATGGCGGCCTTGCGGTGCTGGCAGACGGTCAGTCTACGGAGAGCACGAACCGCGGCAAGTTGCTGAGAGCGGCGAATCCGGCCAGTGTGGCACTGCAATACCGCAATATCATCGGACTGAAACGTGCAGACCGACAGGCGCTCATAAAGGGCATGGAGGTCGTATATATCTATCATGACAAGATTGATGAGGCGTCCCATACCTCGGATAGCTCTGTGTTCCCTGCTTGCGATGAGGCAATCGAGGAAATCAAGAATCTTGTACGAATCATTGTCAATGAATTTAGCGGAACACGCATTCTGATTACCGCTGACCATGGATTCCTCTATACATATAGTCCTCTCACGGAAGACGATAAGGTGTCCAAGAACAGCTGGAACGGTAAGGAAGTAGATTACGGCAGACGCTATGCCATCATGGAGAAGGATGCACAACCGGAATATCTGATGCCGGTTCAGTTCCTGGATGGCAGGACGGATTACGCGGCGTTTGCGCCTCGTGAAAATGTCCGCATCAAGATGAACGGCGGCGGGCTGAATTTTGTCCATGGCGGTATCAGCTTGCAGGAAATGGTCGTTCCGCTGATTGACTATCATTATATTCGCACGGACAGCAGGGAGTATCAGAGAAACCGCGCCAAGATTGATACGAAGCCGGTCGAGGTGAGTTTGCTTTCGGCAAACCGCAAGATCAGTAACATGATTTTCTCTCTTAACTTCTATCAGAAAGATGCTGTGGGAGACAATCGTGAAAAGGCAAATTATTTGCTGTACTTTGCTGATTCCGCCGGTAAGGTGGTAAGCGATACTGCGCGCATCATCGCGGATAAAACAAGCGATACTGCGCAGGAGCGAACGTTCCGCTGTACCTTTAATCTGAAATCACTGTCCTTTGACAACAAGGAGATCTATTACCTTGTGATTACAGATGAAAGCGGATTGCAGCTACCGCAACGCGAGGAATTCCAGATTGATATTGCTTCCGAGGTCGATGAATTCAAGTTCTTCTAAAAGGCTACGAGCCTAGGAAGCGATACATTCGCATTGTCGCTTGGCCACAAAGATAAGCGGGAGACGCACTCAGAGCCTCCCGCCTTTTAAAATGGTACTTTCTTGTGGCATATGTCAGTGTCTTTTACCCCTTTTCCTTAAGTCTCGCCTCTATCGTCTCGTTCACAATGCGGAGCGCCTGAATTCGCGCGAAGTATTTGTCGTTTCCGGCAAGCACATGCCAGGGCGCGTTTTCGGTCGAGGTGTAACGGAACATGTCGTTGACGGCAGTCTCGTAGCGCGGCCATTTCTCGCGGTTTCTCCAGTCCTCGGCGGTGATTTTCCACTGTTTTTCGGGGGTGCGCTCTCTGGCGCGGAAGCGCTTTAACTGTTCCTCCTTGCTGATATGAATCCAGAATTTCACCAGCAGAGCGCCGCTTTGCTGCAGATAGGCCTCAAAGACGTTGATTTCCCCGTAGGCGCGCCTCCAGTCCGCCTCGCTGCAGAAGCCCTCAATCCGCTCGACGAGGACGCGACCGTACCAGGTGCGGTCAAAAATCGCAATGTGGCCGCTCTTCGGAAGCCGCTCGTAGAAGCGCCAGAGGAAGTGACGTTTTTTCTCTTCTGGTGTCGGGCTCGCAATCGGGAGCGCCGCGTAGCCGCGGGCGTCGAGCGGTGAGGAGAGACGCTTAATGCAGCCGCCCTTTCCCGCGGCGTCCCAGCCCTCAAAACCGACAATCATCGGGATGCGTCTGGTATAGAGAAGATTCTGATTTTTGGCGAGCCGCGCGGTCTCTGCTTTCAGGCATTTTTTGTACTCCTCCCGCGTGAGCGTTTGACTTAAGTCGATGTCGGAGAGGCAGAGCGCTGCATCGGCAGTGTCCTCGTTCGGCAGCGTAATAGTCTGTGGCGGGGTGGGGCGGTTCAGTCGTTCGGAGATGGCATCGATCACGGTGCGGAACACCTGCACGGTCGCGGCGCGGCGGTCCGTGCCGGAGACCAGGGTCCAGGGCGTTTCGGCGGTCGTGGTCTCGGCAAGCATGCGGTCAAAGGCAGCATAATAGTCGTCGTAGTGCTTTACCTGCTTCCGGTCGGATTTCACGACGCGGAAGGCAGTCTCCGGGTTTTCGGCGAGCGTTTCAAGGCGAGCTTTCATCTCCCGCTTTGAGATGTGGAGGAAAAATTTGAGAATCAGATAGCCGTTGTCCGTGAGTGTTTTTTCAAAGCGGCGGATGTCGGCGAGCCGGGTTTCCACGGTGTGCGCGGGGAGTTTGTCCGCAATCGCGCGGACCGAGACCTCCTGATACCAAGAGCGGTCCATGATCGAGAATTTGCCCGCCTCCGGAATGGTGTGCCAGTGGCGGCAGAGGTAAGGATAGCGCTGTTCGAGTTCGGTCGGCGGCTGGGTGTTCACGACGGTGAACCAGCGCGGATCGAGATTTTTGATGAGCTGCCCGATCATCTGCCCCTTGCCGGCGGCGGACCAGCCCTCAAAAATCAGAATGACCGGGAGATTTGCGGCGCGGAGCGGTGCATCCAGCGCGGCGAGTCTCGCTTTCAGGGCGGGCATCACAGCCTGATAGTCTTCCTTGGCAAGTTTCTGTTTCAGATTCACTTGTTCGAGCATTGCGATTTCCTCCTTTTCTACAGGCAGTGTAGCACAGATTCCGGCGCTGTCCATCGGCTTGCGCGTTTTTCGTAACTCCGTTACAATGTGGGGCATATCATAAGAGGGAGTATCCGGATGAAAGAAATCATATTTTCGCTTGCGCCGATGGAGGGCATCACGGGCTATGTCTATCGGAATGCGCTCGCCGCGTGCTACGGCGGCGTCGCGCGGTTTTATTCGCCGTTTATCTCGCCGGGACACGCGGGTGCCGGTATCACGAAGCGGGACCGGCGCGACATTCTGCCGGAGAACAATACAGGGTTACACCTGATTCCGCAGCTCTTAACGAACAACGCGGAGGATTTCCTTTTTGCGGCGGGGATTCTGCGGGATTACGGCTATACCGAGCTCAATCTGAACCTCGGCTGTCCGTCGGGCACGGTCACGGCGAAGAAGAAGGGCTCCGGCTTTTTGTCGGAACGCGAGGCGCTCCGGCGGTTTTTTGAGTGCGTCTTTGAGAAGCTCCCGTCCGACATGAAGCTCGGCGTCAAGACCCGGCTCGGCGTAAAAGATCCGGCGGAGTTTCCGGCGATTCTCGAAATCTACAACGACTTCCCGCTCTCCGAGCTCATTGTCCACCCGCGCGTGCAGAAGGAGTTTTACCGGGGGACGGTCCATCTCGATGCGTTCGCGCTCGCGGCAGACGGCACAACGATGCCGCTCGGCTATAACGGCGATCTCATCGACGAAGCGGATATTGACCGCATACGGGAGCGTTTCCCTTCGGTCTCCCACATCATGCTCGGGCGGGGACTCCTCCGGGATCCGATGCTTGCGGCGCGCTATCTGAGACGCCTGCGCGGTGAAGAAATGCCGTGCGAAGAGGAAGAGAAGCGGCAGCGCCGTGCTTTTCATGCGGCGCTTCTCGACGGCTACGGAAAGAGTTTCCTCTATGAAAATGCGACGCTCTGCCGCATGAAGGAGGTTTGGGACTATCTTGGACTTGCCTTTCCGGAACACGAGAGAGCGGTGCGGGAACTCAAAAAGAGTAAGACCCTCAGTGAATACGAAGTTCGGGCGGAGCAGCTGCTCACGCTTTAAGCGAAAAAAGACCGGAAGGGTTAAATTCGAAAAGATTCAATTTTGAAAAGACGCAATTCGGTAGAGAAAGAATTGAAACAGCATAAAGGGATTGAAACGGCGTAAATTCGTCAGATGAAAGACAAAAAAATCCGCAGACAGTTCGGTTGTCTGCGGATTTTTTGTCTATGCCGCGGGCTTAGATGCGGATACAAGTCCGAAAACGCCTGCGGGTTCGGCGCTTTACAGCAGGGTGATGTTGTGGGCCGCGCAGGTATCGATCATCTCCTCGGGCCAGATGCTCGCCTGGACTTCGCCGATGTGCGCTCTGCCGAGTAAGAGCATGCAGAGGCGGCTCTGGCCGATGCCGCCGCCGATGGTATAGGGTAGTTCGCCGTTTAAGAGCGCCTTGTGGTAGGGGAGGACGCGGCGGTTCTCGCAGTGCGTGAGCTTTAACTGCGCGTCAAGGCTCTCCGGCGAGACGCGGATACCCATGCTCGAGAGCTCGAGTGCACACTGCAGGGGCTCAAACCAGAAGAGAATGTCGCCGTTTAAGTTCCAGTCGTCGTAGTCCGGCGCGCGGAGGTCGTGGGGCTCGCCGTTAGAGAGCGCGCCGCCGATGCGCTCCACAAAGACAGCGCCACACTCACGCGCAATCGCATTTTCGCGCTCCTTCGGGGTGAGCGTCGGGTAGCGCTTCAGAAGTTCTTCTGCGTCGATGAAGGTGATTTCCCGCGGGAGGCGGTAGCAGGCGTCCGGGTACTTGTACCAGACTTCATGCTGCATGTGCTTGATAATCGTGAAGATGCGCTGCACGGTGTCCTCGAGCACTTCGATGCTTCTGTCCTCTTTGCGAATCACGCGCTCCCAGTCCCACTGGTCCACATAGCAGGAGTGGAGGTTATCCGGTTCTTCATCGCGGCGGATGGCGTTCATGTTTGTGTAGAGCCCCTCGCCCGGCTTGAAGCCGTAGCGCTTTAAGGCAAGGCGCTTCCACTTGGCGAGCGACTGCACCACTTCGATGTTCTCGCCCGGCAGAGAGAGCAGGTCAAAATTGACCGGGCGCTCCACGCCGTTTAGATTGTCGTTTAAGCCGCTTTTTTCGGTCACGAAGAGCGGTGCGGAGACGCGCTCCAGGTTCATCTGTCGACCGAACTCTTTCTGGAACAGGTCGCGGATAAATTTGATTGCCTCCTGGGTCTCACGGACCGAGAGCACAGGATCGTAGTGCTCCGGAATGACGAGTGCCATACCTTGCCTCCAATCTGAAAGAAACAACAACATGAAAAAATTTCGTATCAGCATAGCACTTTGCACTGCGGTGTGCAAGGTTTTTTGTTGTCATAGCTTCTCAAAAGACGCTTCGAATGTTAAAATAGAGTATAAAATTTTTATGAAGACGGAGGGTAGGCAAGGGCAGAGAGATGGAACGGAAACAAAAGAAGATACTGGGTGGCGCCGCGGCAGCACTTTGCGTCTGTTATCTGGCCGGGGCCGCTTTTTTTGCGGGTCATACTTACCCGAATTCGACAGTGGACGGAAAGGATGCCTCGCTGATTTCCTATACGAGAGCGCAGGAACTGATTACGGCGGCGGCGACCGAGGGCTCGCTCGGCATACGCGTCAAGGATCTGAGCTATTCTCTGCACCGGAAGGATGTGCTCGGGGTCGAGAGCCGGGATAACTGGAAGGAAGCGCTGAAAGACGGCTCCTCGTTCGCGTGGCCGGTCGCGATTTTTCAGCGGCATGAGCTTCTGAGCAAGAGAACTGTCGATGTGCACCGCGATGCGGTCGAGAAACTTCTCGAGGAGCAGGGGCTCTTTGAGGTCTCGATTCCGGCGCAGGATGCCAAACTCTCCGACTATACGGCGGATGCCGGCTATTCCGTTTTGTCGGCGGAGACCGGCTGGAGCGCGAGCAAAGAGGACATTCTGAATGCCGTGGTCGAGGCGCTGCAGAGCGACCAGAGCGAGCTTGACCTCACCGACACCTTTGCGGTGCAGCCCGCGGTGACCGCGGACAATGCCACCCTGGCCGAAAAGGCAGCCGCGCGAAACGCGCTGGTCAATCACGACTTCACCTTCTTCATCGGGCAGGCAACGGTACAGCTGGACAGCGAGACGCTGAACAGCTGGCTCCGCGAGACCCGGGACGGCACGACAGGCCTTGACTATGCGGCGCTCGAAGACTATGTGAACGGACTGCAGGGACAGTTTGAGCCGCAGCTCGCGGCACTTTCCGCGGAACACGGCGGCGAGAACTATGTCGTGGACAGCGAACGTATGATGCAAATTCTCTGCGCAAAGCTCGGCATCAACCGCCCGGCGCGGGAGAGCGAGGCGCAAAAGGCGGCGCGGCTTGCGGCCAATGCAAAGAAGCTGAAAGCCGCAAAGCGCGCGGCGCGGCGCGAGAAGGACAAGGCGAAGGCCGAGCAGCTCCTAAAGGAGGCCGAGGCGCAGCAGACCCAGGCGCCGGAGTACATCGCGACGCTGAAATCCGAGGAAGACAGAGCGGCGGATGCCGCGAGTCCGGTGCTGACAGCTTCTCTCCGGGACGGCATTTTCATCGAGAATCCGGATCCGGATCCGGCGCCCGCCCAGGCTGCGGCGGGCGCGGAGGCGACGGCTGCGGAGAGCCAAACCGCCGCAGAGACGGTTCAGACCGAGAGCGTCAACGGCGATACGATTGCGGTCGGCGCGGCGCCGGTCGAGACCGAGACGGTCGAGAGCCTCACTGCCGAGGGCAACAGCGGCGATGAGAGCGAGGGCGGCAGCGCGGTGAAGGAGACGCCGAAGTCTCTGAACGGTGAGATTGTGATGGCGAAGGACGATCTCTTTGTCCCGGTGCTCGCGGCCGATCCCGAGTTCCAACTGGGACACGGCCTGAACTATATCGACATCAGCATCGAGAAACAGCGCGTGATTCTCTTTGAAAACGGCAGGAAGGTGATGGAGAGCGCCTGCGTGACCGGCCTTCCGACCCGGGAGAGAGCCACGCACTACGGTAACTTCCGCATCGCTTACAAGCAGCGGAATCGGATTCTTCGCGGGTCCCAGAATCTCTATGCGGCGTTTGTGAGCTACTGGATGCCGTTTGACGGCGGCATCGGGCTGCACGATGCGAGCTGGCGCGGCAAGTTCGGCGGCAACATCTATCAGTCGAACGGCAGCCACGGCTGCATTAACCTCCCGTCGGCCTTTGCAAAACAGCTCTACGAGCGAATTACGGTCGGCATGCCGGTCTATGTGCACTGAGACTGACTTGACAGCCTGCGTGCGGGTGACTAAAATCAAAACAGAAAACGAGACGGGGTGCTGTGTGCAGCTGAGACCGGAGGACCGGAACCCGAAAACCTGATTTGGGTAATGCCAACGTAGGAATCTCATGAAAGGACAGAGATGCCATCGGGCAGTTCTGTCCTTTTTTGTATGGACAGCTTGAGGAGAAACAATGACAGCATTGGAATTTTCGGAAGTGAGTTTTCGCTATGCCGGGAGCAGCGGCCCTTTGTTACTGGACAGGCTCTCGTTTCGGGTGGAAGCGGGGGAATTTGTCTCGATTCTCGGGCCGAGCGGCGCGGGCAAGAGCAGCCTGTTTCGCCTGATGAACGGGCTTCTCTTGCCCGAGTCCGGCAGCATCCTGGCGGAGGGTGTGCCGATTGCGGAGAAGAGGCGCTACTGCGGGTACATGCCGCAACAGGACCTTTTGTTTCCGTGGCGGACTGTCGCGGACAATGTCGGGCTGCCGCTGGAACTCGGCGAGAAGTCGCTCGACCGGGAGACCCGGCGGGCGAAGGCCGAGGCTGTACTGGAAGCGGTGGGGCTTCAAGGCTGGGCGGACAAGAGCCCGCTCTCGCTCTCCGGCGGTATGCGGCAGCGGGCGGCGTTCGCGCGGACCTTGCTGACCGGCGCAAAACTTCTTCTCTTAGATGAGCCCTTTTCGGCGCTCGACTATATGACCCGGCTCTCGATGCGGGAGTGGCTCCTCGAGAGGTGGCGGCAGGAGAAGCGGACCATTCTGTTTGTGACACACGATGTCGAGGAGGCTATCTTTCTCTCGGAGCGCATTCTGGTCATCACATCGCGGCCAGTGCGGTCGCTTAGAGAATTTCGCGTGCCGCTCTCTTATCCGCGTAGCGTGGAGAGTCTCGGACAGGCGGCGGCGCTCGACTTAAAGCGGGAACTGATACAACTTCTCGCGCGGGAGATGACGGCATGAACAGAAAGACGATACGGAGGCAGTTGCCTTCCCTTTTGCTGACGGCTCTGTTTTTACTCGCCTGGGAACTGCTTGCGCGGCGCATGAACGCGGCCTATATTTTGCCGTCGCCGACACAGATCTTGCGCCGCATCTATGAGCTCCGGAAGCCGCTCCTCTTGGTACACCTTCCGGCGACTATGGCGGTCGTCGCCGTTTCGTTGCTGCTCTCGCTGCTGCTCGGAATTTTTCTCGCGATTCTCATGGATCAGAGTAAAACGGCGGAGCGGGCGCTCTACCCGCTTCTTGTCGCCTCACAGACCATTCCGACCACGGCGCTCGCGCCGCTCTTTGTGCTCTGGCTCGGCTACGGTATCTGGAGCAAGGTGCTCGCGGCCGTGCTCATGACCTTTTTCCCGATTGCGGTCACGCTCTCGGACGGTTTTCGCGCGATTCCGCCGGAGATGACAGAACTCATGCAGACGCTCGGTGCGACGCGGTGGCAGCTCTTTTGGAAGTTAAAGCTCCCGGCTGTGCTGCCTTCCTTTTTTACGGCAATTCGTATGGCAATACCGCTCTCGGTCATCGGTGCGGCCATCGGCGAGTGGCTCGGCGCCCAGGCGGGGCTCGGCTATTTCTCCCGCCGCATGATGACACAGCTCGACGGCGCGGGCGTTTTTGCGCCGATTGTGCTCTTAAGTGTCGCGGCAATGCTGCTCACGGCACTTGCGCGGCAGATAGAGACGAGAGCGCTCAGGTTTCGAAATCATCAAGACAGCGACAGAGAAGAGACAAGGAGGAGAGATTCATGAAGAAACGGTTTGGCGGACAGATTTGGCGGCGCATAGCGGCTGCCGTGACCGGACTTGCGCTTTTGACGGCGCTCACAGCCTGCGGCGGCAAGCCCGAGAAACAGGCCAAGGGACAGGAGAAAGCGGAGGATGTGAACATTGTCCTCGACTGGTATCCGAATGCCGTGCACGCCTTTTTGTATGAGGCAATCGAGAAGGGCTACTTTGCCGAAGAAGGACTCAATGTCCATGTGCAGTTCCCCTCGAACGAGAACGATGCGATTTCGCTCGTCTCGGCGGGCAAGGCGGAATTCGGACTCTACTATCAGCAGGACATCATCCAGATGGTCGCGGATCAGGGCGTCAAGGTGAAGTCGCTCGGTGCGGTCTGCCAGAGCCCGCTGAACATTGTGCTCTCGCTGAAGGATAAAAATATTCTGAGTCCGAAGGACCTCGAGGGCAAGACCGTCGGCTATGCGGGGACGCCGCTCTCCGAGGCCATGATTTCGGTGCTCATGCGGAAGGTCGGCGCGGATACGAGCGCCCTCACCTTAAAGAATGTGGGCTTTGATCTCATGAGCTCCATGACCACAGGGCAGGTGGATGCGACCATAGGCTGTCTCGTGAACCACGAGGTGCCGCAGCTTGAGGAAGAGGGCTTTTCGCTCAACTACTTCTCGCCGACCGAGTACGGCGTTCCGAATTACTACGAGCTCTGCCTGATTACGAATGACAGCGTGCTGAAAGATAAGCCGGAGCTCGCGGAGAAATTTGTGCGCGCGGCAAAGAAGGGCTTTGCGGATTTCAAGGCAGACCCGGACGCGGCTGTGAAGCTGCTGCTCGAAAAGCAGAATGCCGAGAACTTCCCGCTCAGTGAGAATGTCGAGAAGAAGAGTGCGGCCGTGCTGCTGCCGAAGATGGAGAGCGACAGTGCGCCCTTCCTCTCGCAGACAGAGAGCTGCTGGCAGGAGAACATCGACTGGATGAAGCAGGAGGGCCTCATTCAGAGAGCGCCGGAACTTAAGGAACTGCTCCCGGCGGGGAGCGGAAACTGAGAGAACAGGGTAGCCGAAGGTGAGTGGGGCGGAAAAGTTGCCCGGAAGCAAAGAGAACACGAAACAAAAGAAGAGACCGCCCCGATCGGGACGGTCTCTTTTTTCGGGTTTGTCCGAGACAAGGCAATGCTGTAGGCCAAGGCGTAGAAAGCAAGGCAGTTTTCTGCGGATTGCATACAGTTTCTCTAATGGATTTCCGCTCGAGACACTTAAAAATGGACAGAATGTCGATGAATTGTCTATTTTGTAATCTTAAATAAAAAGATGTGCACAAACCAAAAAAGCTGAGTATAATAAAAGAGCGGCGGCAGGGTGTCGCTGCCAACCGATAAAGGAGGAGACAAATGGCAAAGAAACTGCTTGAGACTGTGCCGAATTACAGCGAAGGACGTGACATGGAGAAGGTGGCAAAAATTGCCGCGTGCTTCAAGAACAGAAAGAATGTCCGGCTTCTGGATTGCCAGACCGATGTGAACCACAATCGCTGCGTGATTACCGCAGTCGGCGAACCGGAAGCGCTCCGCGACGCAGTCATCGACTCGTTTGAAGTCGCTGTGCAGTTGATCGATATGACCAAGCACGAGGGACAGCATCCGCGTATGGGCGCTGTCGACGTGGTTCCCTTCATCCCCTGCCGCAATACAACCGTCGCAGAGGCGGATGCAATCGCAAAGGAAGTCGGAAAGGCAGTCGGCGAGAAGTTCGGCATTCCGGTCTTCTTATATGAGGATTCCGCAACCGCACCGCACAGAGCAAACCTCGCAAAGATCCGCAAGGGTCAGTTCGAGGGCATGGCAGAGAAGCTGCAGGACAAGGAGCTCTGGACCCCGGACTTCGGACCGGATCACATTCATCCGACCGCAGGTGTCGTCGCAATCGGCGCGAGAATGCCGCTCATTGCGTACAATGTGAACCTCGACACGGACAATATGGAAATCGCAAACCACATTGCGGACGCGGTCAAGAATATCCGCGGCGGCTACCACTTCATCAAGGCCATCGGCGTCGAGCTGAAGGATCACTACTCCGGCAAAGATACCGTGGCGCAGGTTTCGATGAACCTCGTGAACTACGAGAAGACAGCTATCTACCGCGCATTTGAGGCAGTCAAGATGGAGGCGCGCCGCTACGGCGTCAATGTCCTCGAGAGTGAGATTGTCGGTGTCGTGCCGATGCAGTCCCTGATTGACTGCGCGGAGTACTACCTGCAGGCTTGCATGTTCGGACCGATGAAGTTCGACGCGAAGAAGCAGATCATGGAGAACTGGCTTCTTGAGGATGAGGAGGAAGAGGCATGAGCGAAAAGCTGAAAGAAATGAGCGTCGCCGCGTTTGTGGATCTCACGGCTTCCGATGCCCCGGCGCCGGGCGGCGGTTCGGTCTCGGCACTTTTCGGATCCCTCTCCGCGGCGCTCACGGGCATGGTCGCGGGTCTGACCGTCGGCAAGAAGAAGTATGTCGAGGTTGAGGCAGAGATGCGCGAGGTCGCAGCGGCGGCCGAGGCACTGAAGAAGGAGCTGGTCGAGGAGATTGACCGCGACTCCGATTCCTTCAACGAGTTCATGGCGGCGATGGCGCTGCCGAAGAACACGGACGAAGAGAAGGCGGCACGGAAGGCCGCAATGCAGAACGGCTTAAAGTCCGCGGCCAAGGTTCCCTGCCATGTCGCGGAGACCGCGGCGCGCATTTTCCCGCTCGCTAAGACGGTGGTGGAGCGCGGCAATACGAATGCCGTGACCGACGGCCTCGTCGCGGCGATGGCGGCGAGAACCGCTGTGATCGGCGCGGGCCTCAATGTGAAGATTAATCTCGCCTCGATTGAGGATGAGGACTTTGTCGCCGAGTACAGCGCGCGCGTTGCGGCGCTTGAGGAGCAGGCGATTGCGGCGGAGCGCGAAATCTTTGCGCTCTCCGAGCTGACAAGAGAGATTTAAAACTGCGCGAACGAAAGGAGCGGAGTTGTGAGCATACAGATCCTGAATTCCACCCTCCAAATCGAGGCGGATGCGATTACGACCTTGGCGCTCGCGGCGCTCTTATTGCTTCTGGGAGCGGCGGTGAAAAACCGCGTCCGGATACTAAACCACTATTGCATTCCCGCACCGGTGGTGGGCGGTTTCCTCTTCATGTTTTTAACCTTCCTCGGCCATGTGACGGGGAGTTTCCAGGTGAGTTTCGACACCTACTTTCAGAGTCCGTTCATGCTGGCGTTCTTCACGACAGTCGGACTCTCGGCGAGTTTTTCGCTCTTAAAGCGCGGCGGCGTCATGCTGGTGGTCTACTGGCTGATTTCGGGCGTGATTTCGGTCATTCAGAACGCAATCGGCATTGCGGTCGGAACGGCCATCGGCCTGCCCGCGCCCTATGCGCTGTTATCCAGTGCCATCTCGATGATAGGCGGTCACGGCGCTGCTGCGTCTTACGGGGCGCAGTTCACCGAGATGGGCTACGATCAGGCGATGCTGGTCGGCGCTGCGGCGGCAACCTTCGGTCTCATTACGGCGGTCATGATAGGCGGACCGCTCGGCAGTCAGCTGATTGTCCGGCATAAGCTGACGCCCGACAAGGCGGACAGCTTTCAGGGGAGCGATGTCTTTGAGGTCAACAAGAGCAGCGGCGAGGCGCGGAGCGCCCGTGTCATCATGGAAAACGTCACGGTGCTCTTAGTCTGCATGGCGGTCGGCGCGAAGGTTTCCGCGCTGATTGGTGCTGCCATCGGCATGTCGTTCCCGACCTATGTCGGCGCGATGTTTGTCGCGGTGCTTGTGCGAAACCTGAACGAGAAGCTACGGTTTTTCAGCTTTGATTATGCGCTGACAGACGGTATCGGCGAAGTGATGCTGTCGCTCTATCTCTCGATGGCGCTCATGAGCTTAAAGCTCTGGGAGCTCGCGGGATTAATCGGCGGCGTGTTGCTCGTGGTCTGCTGCCAGGTCATTTTCATGATTTTTGCGGCTTACTTCATTGTGTTCCGCCTGCTCGGCAGCAATTACGATGCGGCCGTGATGTGCGCGGGACTCTGCGGGCACGGACTCGGTGCCACACCTTCGGCGATTGTCAACATGACGGCAGTCACGGAGAAGTACGGCATGTCGCACCGCGCGTTTATGATTGTGCCGATTGTCGGCGCTTTCCTGGTGGACATCATCTACCAGCCGCAGACCATTGCATTTATACGCTTTTTTGTCCATAATGTTGCAGCAAAATAAACGGGACCCGCAGGGCGGGACGAAAGGAGAACGCGTATGAAAACAGATATTGAGATTGCGCAGGAGGCGCAGGCAGCCAGAATCGAAGACATTGCCCGCGCCGAGAGCATCGATGAAAAATATCTGGAGCAGTACGGCAAGGACAAGGCAAAGGTGAGCTATCAGCTCTTAAAGGACACCGAGGGTAAGCCGGACGGCAAGCTTGTGCTGGTCACGGCCATCACCCCGACGCCCGCGGGCGAGGGCAAGACGACGACTTCCGTCGGCCTTGCGGACGGCTTAAAGCGTCTCGGTAAGAGCGTTGCGGTCGCACTCCGCGAGCCCTCGCTCGGTCCGGTCTTCGGCGTGAAGGGCGGCGCTGCGGGCGGCGGCTATGCGCAGGTCGTGCCGATGGAGGAGATTAACCTTCACTTTACCGGCGACTTCCATGCAATCGGCGCAGCAAATAACCTCCTTGCGGCGTTGATCGACAACCATATTTTCCAGGGCAACGCGCTCCGCATCGATGACAAGCGCATCACCTGGAAGCGCGCGGTCGATATGAACGACCGTCAGCTCCGCAACATCATCGACGGTCTCGGCAAGAGAACCGACGGCCGCGTCCGCGAGGACGGCTTCGAGATCACGGTCGCAAGCGAGATCATGGCGGTCTTCTGCCTCGCGAAGGACTTAAAGGATCTGAAGGAGAGACTGGCGCGCATGATCATCGGCTACAACATGGATAATGAGCCGGTGACCGCGGGCGACCTGCACGCGGAGGGTGCGCTCACGGCGCTCTTAAAGGATGCGCTGAAGCCGAACCTCGTGCAGACCTTAGAGCACACGCCGGCCTTCATTCACGGCGGACCGTTCGCAAACATTGCGCACGGCTGCAACTCCGTGCTCGCGACCAGACTGGCACTTCGCCTGAACGACTACGCGGTCACGGAGGCGGGCTTCGGTGCCGATCTCGGCGCAGAGAAGTTCATTGATATCAAGTGCCGCATGACGGGTCTGCGCCCGGATTGTGCGGTCGTGGTCGCAACCGTGCGCGCATTGAAGCACCACGGCGGTGTCGACAAGGCAGAGCTCAATACGCCGAATGTCGAGGCACTGAAGAAGGGTCTTCCGAACCTTTTGCAGCATGTCGAGAACATGACGAAGGTCTTCGGCCTTCCGACCGTGGTTGCAATCAACCGCTTCCCGTTTGACTCCGAGGAGGAGCTGAACTGCATCGCGGACGAGTGCAAGAAGCTCGGCGTCAATGTCGTGCTCTCCGAAGTCTGGGCGAAGGGCGGCGAAGGCAGCGAGGCGCTCGCACGCGAGGTCATGCGTCTCTGCGAGGACAAGGCGGACAACCACTTCCGCTTTGCCTACGAGGACAGCGACAGCCTCGAGGAGAAACTCAACAAGATTGTGCGCGAAGTGTACCGCGGCGACGGCGTGGTGCTCACGGCCGAGGCAAAGAAGCAGGCGAAGCGCCTCGAGGAACTCGGCTTTGGGCACTATCCGGTCTGCATGGCAAAGACACAGTTCAGCTTCTCGGACAACAAGAATCTGACCGGTGCGCCGCGCGGCTTCAAGATTACGGTCCGCGAGGTCAAGGTCTCGGCGGGCGCGGGCTTCATTGTCGTGAAGACAGGTGACATCATGACCATGCCGGGTCTCCCGAAGGTACCGGCGGCAGAGCACATCGATGTCGATGAGAACGGAAAAATCACAGGTCTCTTCTGACGCGGAAGAAGCCCTGAAGTAAGACATGAACGGGCGGCGGACCGGCATTGCAACCGGGCTGCCGCCCGTTGGCGTCTCTTTACAAAACGAATGTTCTGTGCTATCCTTCCTGCAAGGGGGCGGCTATGAAGAGGAGCGGAACATACAGCACAAAGTCAAGACAGGAAATCATGAAATATCTGGAGGCCTCGGCGGGCAGAACCGTGAGCGCTTCGGATATTCTGGATCATCTGCAGGGCATTGGCCTGAATGTGAGCCCGACGACGGTATACCGCAATCTGGACCGCCTGTACGAGGAAAAGAAGATTCTCAAATATGTCGCGGAGAAGGGCGAGAAGGCTGTCTATCAGCTCGAAGTCGAGGGGCGGCACTGTGCGGACCACCTGCACTTAAAGTGTCTCGGCTGCGGCAAAATTATCCACATGGATTGTGACTTCATGGATGAGGTCAGAGAGCATTTGATGCGCGGTCACGGCTTTTCATTGCAATGCGAGGGCACGGTGCTCTACGGCTATTGCGAGGCGTGCCGGAAGAAAAAAGAAGGTTTACAATCCTCTTGAATTCCGGTATACTGATTTGTATGCAGGCGTGGTTCAATGGTAGAACACAAGCTTCCCAAGCTTGGGACGCGGGTTCGATTCCCGTCGCTTGCTGCATGGGACCGAAGGGAGACTTCGGTCTCTTTTTTTCGCCGTTTCCGCGGCGCTAAGGAGGAGAGATGGCAAAGACACAGTACAATGCGGACAGCATCACCGTGCTGGAGGGTCTCGAAGCGGTCAGAAAGCGTCCGGGCATGTACATCGGCGGCGTCGGGCAGAAGGCGCTGAACCACCTGATTTACGAGATCATGGACAATGCGATCGATGAACACCTCGCGGGCTACTGCAGCGAGATTCACATTGTCCTCGAGAAAGACGGTTCCTGTACCGTCCGGGACAACGGCCGTGGCATTCCGGTCGAGATGCATAGGAAAGGTGTCTCGGCGGAGCGCGTCGTCATGACGACCCTGCACGCGGGCGGAAAGTTCGATAACAGCGCCTATAAGACGAGCGGCGGTCTGCACGGCGTGGGCTCCTCGGTCGTGAACGCGCTCTCGAAAAAGATGCGGGTACGCATCAGCCGCGGCGGCGTGGTTTACGAGGACAGCTATTCGCGGGGCGAGCCGACCACGGCGCTGAAAAACGGGCTCCTGCCGATTGTCGGAAAGCAGGCGGAGAGCGGCACGGAAATTAACTTCCTGCCGGACCCGGAAATCTTTGAGAAGACGCATTTCCGTGCGGACTGGTTAAAGTCGAGACTCCACGAGACCGCTTACTTAAATCCCGGCATCACCATCTATTACGAGAACAAGCTCCCCGGCGAGGCGGAACAGGAAGTGTTCCGCGAGCCCGAGGGGCTCATTGCCTATGTCCGCGCGCTGAACGAGGGGCAGACAGCGGTCCACGAGCCGATTTACATCAAGGGGCGCTTCGAGGACATTGAACTTGAGTGCGCCATCCAGTTTGTGGATGCCTTTGAAGAGAAGCTGCTCGGCTTCTGCAACAGCATCTACACGGCCGAGGGCGGCACGCACTTACAGGGCTTTAAGACGCGCTTCACGCAGCTCATCAACACCTATGCGCGCGAGCTCGGCTTCTTAAAGGAGAAGGACGCGAACTTCACCGGCGCGGACACGCGAAACGGCATGACAGCGATTGTCGCCATCAAGCACCCGGATCCGATTTTCGAGGGACAGACCAAGACCAAGCTCGCGAGCGCGGATGCGACGAAGGCGGTCTCCACGATTGCGGGCGATGAGCTCACGCGCTACTTTGACCGCGACTTAGAGACGGTTCGCGCCATCATTGCCTGCGCCGAAAAGTCGGCAAAGATACGGCGGGCGGAGGAGAAGGCGAGAACCAACCTCCTGGCAAAGCCGCGCTTTTCATTTGACTCGAACGGAAAACTCGCGAACTGTGAGTCGCGGGATCCCGCGAAGTGTGAGATTTTCATTGTCGAGGGTGATTCCGCAGGCGGCTCCGCAAAGACCGCGCGAAACCGCATGTATCAGGCGATACTCCCGATACGCGGTAAAATTCTGAATGTCGAAAAGGCTTCGATTGACAAGGTACTTGCGAACGCGGAGATCAAGACCATGATCAACAGCTTCGGCTGCGGCTTTTCGGAAGGCTACGGCAACGACTTTGACATCACGAAGCTCCGCTATGACAAAATTATTCTGATGACGGATGCCGATGTCGACGGTAGCCACATCGACACCCTGCTCTTAACCTTCCTCTACCGCTTCATGCCGGAACTCATCTACGACGGTCATGTATACATTGCAATGCCGCCGCTCTATAAGGCAGTTCCGACGCGCGGCAAGGACAAGGACGGCGTCTACATTTACGACGACAAGGCGCTCGAAAAATTCAAGGCAAAGCACAAAGAGGGGAGCTTCACCCTGCAGCGCTACAAGGGTCTCGGCGAGATGAACCCGGAGCAGCTCTGGGAGACCACGCTGAACCCGGAACAGCGCATGTTAAAGCGGGTCGAGATCGAGGACGCGCGCCTCGCGAGCGAGGTTACGGCTCTCTTAATGGGCAGCAATGTGGGACCGCGGCGCGACTTCATCCACGACCACGCGGACGAAGCGGAAATCGACGCATAACGGCGAGAGAGGAATACCATGGCAGAGAAAATTCTTCGAACCGAATACTCGGAAGAGATGCAGAAGAGCTATCTCGACTACTCGATGAGTGTGATCACCGCCCGCGCGATTCCCGACGCGCGGGACGGTTTAAAGCCGGTGCAGCGGCGCGTGCTCTACGATATGAGCGAACTGCACTTAAGTCACGACAAGCCGCACCGGAAGTCGGCGCGTATTGTCGGTGATACGATGGGTAAATATCACCCGCACGGTGACAGCTCAATCTACGAGACCCTGGTCGTGATGAGCCAGCCCTTTAAGCGCGGCATGCCGCTGGTCGACGGTCACGGCAACTTCGGCTCAATCGAGGGCGACGGCGCTGCGGCCATGCGTTACACCGAGGCGAAGCTGCAGAAGTTTGCGGAGGAAGTCTATCTCCGCGACCTCGATAAGACCGTCCGCTTTGTCTCGAACTACGACGAGACCGAGAAAGAGCCGGAGGTTTTGCCGGTGCGCATTCCGAACCTCCTCGTGAACGGCGCGGAGGGCATAGCGGTCGGCATGTCGACCTCGATTCCGCCGCATAACCTGGGGGAGGTCTGCGACGCCTGCATCGCCTACATCAAAAATCCGGAGCTTAAATACGAGAAGTTGCTCGGCCTCTTAAAGGGACCGGATTTTCCGACCGGCGGCATTGTCGCCAATCAGAGCGAGCTCCCGCTGATTTACAGGACCGGTGTCGGCAAAATCAAGCTGCGCGGTCGCATTGAGGTGGAGCTCGGGCAGAAGCGGAGCGACCGCGACAAGCTGGTCATCACCGAGATTCCCTATACCATGGTCGGCGCGGGCATCGATAAATTTCTAACGGATGTGGCGGCACTTGTGGAGAGCAAAAAGCTCTCGGAGGTCGTCGATATCTCGAACCAGAGTTCCAAGGAGGGCGTCCGCATTGTCCTGGAACTTCGCCGCGACGCAGATCTGGAGCGCGTCAAGAACATGCTCTATAAGAAGACCAAGCTCGAGGACAGCTTCGGTGTCAACATGCTCGCGATTGCGGACGGCAGACCGGAGACACTCGACCTAAAGGGCATTTTAAAGCACTACCTCGCGTTTCAGTATGAGAACGCCGAGAAGAAGTATGCGACATTGCTCGAAAAGGAGCGCTTAAAGCAGGAGGTGCAGGAGGGACTGATCGCCGCCTGCGATTGCATCGACTTGATCATTGCGATACTCCGCGGTGCCAAGAAACTGGAGGACGCGAAGGCCTGCCTCACGGCGGGCGATGCGAGCCGCATCTATTTCAAGGACCCGAGTTTTCTCCGCGACGCGACGAAGCTTCATTTCACGGAGCGCCAGGCACAGGCAATTCTGGACATGCGTCTCTATAAGCTGATCGGTCTCGAGATTCTGGCGCTTGAAAAAGAGCACGCGGAGACCTTGAAGAAGATTGAGACCTACGAGGGGTATCTTTCGAGCCGTGCGAAGCTTGACAAGCTTCTCATCAAAGATCTCGAGGCAATCAAAAAAGAGTATGCCGTGCCGCGCCGCACCGCACTCGAGAACAGCAAGGAGGCTGTGGTCGAAGAGAAAGCACCGGAGGATGAGCAGGTCATCTTCCTCCTGGATCGCTTCGGTTATGCAAAACTTCTGGATGTTGCGAGCTATGAGAAGAATCGGGAGCAGATCGAAAGCGAGTACCGCGCGGTTATCCCGATTATGACGAGCGGCAGGATACAGCTCTATACCAGTGCGGGAGTTCTGCATCAGGTCAAGGTGCGCGAGCTCCCGGCCGGCAAGTTAAAGGACAAGGGCGTGCCGATTGACAATGTGAGTCGCTTCGACGGGCGAAAGGAAGAAATTCTGCTGGTCGCGGCTGCGGGGAGTCTCCGCGCGACCACGCTGTTCTTTGTGAGCCGCGAGGGCTATGTAAAACTCGTTGACGGCGCGGAATTCGAGACCGCGAATAAGACTGTGGTTGCGACCAAACTCGGCGATACGGACAGCCTCGTGGCAGTTCTCGCGCTCGGCAAAGGTCGGCAGGATGCACTGCTTCTCAGTGAGGGGGATTTTGCGCTCCGTTTTAACGTCGAAGAAGCGCCGCGAATGAAGAAGAACGCGCGCGGCGTGCGCGGTATGCGCCTCGGCGACAGCGACTTTGTGCAGCGAGCACTGCTGCTGCCGCCCATGGAGGAGTTTGTCTTTAACGGGAAGAAGGTCAATCCGGAGAAGATACGGCACAGCCACCGGGATACAAAGGGTGAAAAACTGAAATAAGGCTTCGGTGCAGAGAGAAGGAAGAAGAGAAAAGAGAGCCGGGACGGGGAAGCCCTGCCCGGCTTTTATGTTACGGCGCAGCCACCGGGATACGAAAGGTGAAAACGGAAATAAGATTTAGGTGTAGCCTGCTCGGCTTTCATGTTACGGAGCGGCCACCGGGATACGAAGGGTGAAAAACTGAAATAAGACTTCGGTGCAGAGAGAAGGAAGAAGATCGGAGATAGCCGGGTAGGGGGGCCCTCCCGGCCTCTCTTTCTTTCCGCCGATGAGATCGCGGGATAGAACAAATCGGTGCGCTGGGCAGAATTATCGGAACGGAATAATCGGTTCACATAATAGATGCGGGCAAGAAAAGCGCAGGCTGAATTATGGCTGCGGCGATATCCGTACGCTCA
Source organism: Stomatobaculum longum (assembly GCA_000242235.1). Lineage (GTDB taxonomy): Bacteria > Bacillota > Clostridia > Lachnospirales > Lachnospiraceae > Moryella > Moryella longum. Next base: position 2,103 of record JH590862.1, on the reverse strand, counting down.
AAAAGACGGACGGGGAAATGCGATTTTACGATTTTCAAAAATAAAAATGAAAAAGTTTGGAAAAACGCTTGACGCTCGGTTACAGGGGTGGTATAGTACACAAGCTTGCTCGTGAGGGCGAGCCAAGAACCTTGAAAATCAAAGATCAGACAGTACAAACAACCCTGAAATCTCTGTGAAAACAGAGGGCTCGCGGACATCTTTCGAATGTGTCCGTGAGCTTCCAAAAGAATTTCAAAAAAGAACCAAACCAAGTAATAACGGGTAAAATAACTGAGAAAGACCAACGTTATTTTGACCGGAACGAACAAACTTAAATTTGAGAGTTCGATCCTGGCTCAGGATGAACGCTGGCGGCGTGCTTAACACATGCAAGTCGAACGAGAAATGGAGATGGAAACCTTCGGGCGGAAGCCTTCATTTCGAGTGGCGGACGGGTGAGTAACGCGTGGGTAACCTGCCTCATACAGGGGGATAACAGCTGGAAACGACTGTTAATACCGCATAAGACCACAGCACCGCATGGTGCAGGGGTAAAAACTCCGGTGGTATGAGATGGACCCGCGTTCGATTAGCCAGTTGGCGGGGTAACGGCCCACCAAAGCGACGATCGATAGCCGATCTGAGAGGATGACCGGCCACATTGGGACTGAGACACGGCCCAAACTCCTACGGGAGGCAGCAGTGGGGAATATTGCACAATGGGGGAAACCCTGATGCAGCGACGCCGCGTGAGTGAAGAAGTATTTCGGTATGTAAAGCTCTATCAGCAGGGAAGAAAATGACGGTACCTGAGTAAGAAGCCCCGGCTAACTACGTGCCAGCAGCCGCGGTAATACGTAGGGGGCAAGCGTTATCCGGATTTACTGGGTGTAAAGGGAGCGCAGACGGCTCTGCAAGTCTGAAGTGAAAGCCCGCGGCTTAACCGCGGGACTGCTTTGGAAACTGCAAGGCTTGAGTATCGGAGGGGCAGGCGGAATTCCTAGTGTAGCGGTGAAATGCGTAGATATTAGGAAGAACACCGGTGGCGAAGGCGGCCTGCTGGACGAAAACTGACGTTGAGGCTCGAAGGCGTGGGGAGCAAACAGGATTAGATACCCTGGTAGTCCACGCGGTAAACGATGAATACTAGGTGTTGGTGCCCGAAGGGCATCGGTGCCGTCGCAAACGCAATAAGTATTCCACCTGGGGAGTACGTTCGCAAGAATGAAACTCAAAGGAATTGACGGGGACCCGCACAAGCAGTGGAGCATGTGGTTTAATTCGAAGCAACGCGAAGAACCTTACCAAATCTTGACATCCTTCTGACCGCACCGTAATGGGTGCTTTCCTTCGGGACAGGAGTGACAGGTGGTGCATGGTTGTCGTCAGCTCGTGTCGTGAGATGTTGGGTTAAGTCCCGCAACGAGCGCAACCCCTATTGCCGGTAGCCAGCAGGTAAAGCTGGGCACTCCGGCGAGACTGCCCGGGATAACCGGGAGGAAGGTGGGGATGACGTCAAATCATCATGCCCCTTATGATTTGGGCAACACACGTGCTACAATGGCGTTAACAAAGAGAAGCGAGAACGCGAGTTTAAGCAAAGCTCAAAAATAACGTCTCAGTTCGGACTGCAGTCTGCAACTCGACTGCACGAAGCTGGAATTGCTAGTAATCGCGAATCAGCATGTCGCGGTGAATACGTTCCCGGGTCTTGTACACACCGCCCGTCACACCATGGGAGTCAGCAACGCCCGAAGTCAGTGACCCAACCTTAGGGAGGGAGCTGCCGAAGGCGGGGCGGATAACTGGGGTGAAGTCGTAACAAGGTAGCCGTATCGGAAGGTGCGGCTGGATCACCTCCTTTCTAAGGAAAGAGTAAGGGTTGTTTGTGCTGTCTGGTTTTTGATTAATGGTTCACCGGATTTCCGGTGTCGATGCGTCTTCTTGAAACACCCGTTCCCATCCCGAACACGACGGTTAAGAGGAAGACGGCCGAAGGTACTATGCTGGTAACGGTATGGGAGAATAGGCGGGCGCCGGATTATTATGGGGGTGTAGCTCAGTTGGGAGAGCACCTGCCTTGCAAGCAGGGGGTCAAGAGTTCGAATCTCTCCATCTCCA
>JH590861.1:641866-647240 GCA_000242235.1 Stomatobaculum longum | reverse complement strand
AGTGGAAGTGCGATACATGAACGCACAACCGCGTACTTTTTGTAGAACGGTCCGGCGAGTTGCCGGTGCTGGCAAGGTTAAGGACTACAGGTCCGGAGCCGAAGGGAAACCGAGTCTTAATAGGGCTTACAGTCAGCATCGGCAGACCCGAAACCGGGTGATCTATCCATGTCCAGGTTGAAGTCCCCGTAAAAGGGGATGGAGGACCGAACACACATCCGTTGAAAAGGGTGGTGATGAGGTGTGGATAGGGGAGAAATTCCAATCGAACCCGGAGATAGCTGGTTCTCCTCGAAATAGCTTTAGGGCTAGCCTCGACTTAGTCAGACGGAGGTAGAGCACTGAATTCCTGAGGGGGCGTCAAAGCCTGCCAAGGGATATCAAACTGCGAATGCCGTCCTGATGATGGTCGGGAGTCAGACTGCACGAGATAAGTTGGGCAGTCAAAAGGGAAAGAGCCCAGACCTACAGCTAAGGTCCCAAAATACGTGTTAAGTGGAAAAGGATGTGGGATTTCGAAGACAGCTAGGATGTTGGCTTAGAAGCAGCCACACATTCAAAGAGTGCGTAATAGCTCACTAGTCGAGAGGTCCTGCGCCGAAAATTTCCGGGGCTAAAACACGATACCGAAGCTTAGGAATGTAGTAATACATTGGTAGAGGAGCAATCTCAGAGTGCCGAAGCGCTACCGCAAGGAAGCGTGGAGTTCTGAGAAGAGAGAATGCCGGAATGAGTAGCGAGAATGATGTGAGAATCATCATGGCCGAATATCCAAGGATTCCAGGGTAAAGCTGATCTGCCCTGGGTAAGTCGGGACCTAAGGCGAGGGAGAGATCCGTAGTCGATGGACAGCAGGTTCATATTCCTGCACCTGACATGATCAGAACTGTGGGGACACAGGAACAAAACCGGACCCGGGAGAGCAAAGACCGGGCGAAGCGAAGCTAGGAGTGTGGTAGGCAAATCCGCCGCACAATCCGAAAGCGTGATAGGGAGCGAAATATAAGTAGCGAAGCCGGTGGAGGGACTGTCGAGAAAAGCCGCTATTGTATCATGTCAGCCCGTACCGCAAACCGACACAGGTGGATGAGGAGAGGATCCTAAGGCCGGCGGGAGAAGCATTGTTAAGGAACTCGGCAAAATGACCCCGTAACTTCGGGAGAAGGGGTGCTGCAGAGATGCAGCCGCAGAGAAAAGGCTCAAGCAACTGTTTAGCAAAAACACAGGTCTATGCGAAACCGTAAGGTGAGGTATATGGGCTGACGCCTGCCCGGTGCTGGAAGGTTAAGAGGAGAGGTTAGCGAAAGCGAAGCTTTGAATTTAAGCCCCAGTAAACGGCGGCCGTAACTATAACGGTCCTAAGGTAGCGAAATTCCTTGTCGGGTAAGTTCCGACCCGCACGAAAGGCGTAATGATTTGAGCGCTGTCTCAACAATGCACCCGGTGAAATTGAAGTACCAGTGAAGATGCTGGTGACCTGCGCCAGGACGGAAAGACCCCATGGAGCTTTACTCCAGCTTGATACCGGGATTCGGTGTTACTCGTACAGGATAGGTGGGAGGCTAAGAAGGAAGGACGCCAGTCTTTCCGGAGCCGCTGTTGGGATACCACCCCTGTGGCACTGGATTTCTAACCTACATCCGTGATCCGGATGGGGGACAATGTCAGGTGGGGAGTTTGACTGGGGCGGTCGCCTCCGAAAGTGTATCGGAGGCGCTCAAAGGTTCCCTCAGAATGGTTGGAAACCATTCGAAGAGCGCAAAGGCAGAAGGGAGCTTGACTGCGACACCGACGGGTGGAGCAGGTACGAAAGTAGGACTTAGTGATCCGGTGGTATAAAGTGGGATTGCCATCGCTCAACGGATAAAAGCTACCCTGGGGATAACAGGCTTATCACTCCCAAGAGTTCACATCGACGGAGTGGTTTGGCACCTCGATGTCGGCTCATCGCATCCTGGGGCTGAAGTCGGTCCCAAGGGTTGGGCTGTTCGCCCATTAAAGCGGTACGCGAGCTGGGTTCAGAACGTCGTGAGACAGTTCGGTCCCTATCCGGCGCGGGCGTAAGATATCTGAGAGGAGCTGTCCTTAGTACGAGAGGACCGGGATGGACTGACCACTGGTGTACCGGTTGGGGAGCAACCCCATGGCCGGGTAGCCAAGTCGGGACGGGATAAACGCTGAAGGCATCTAAGCGTGAAGCCCCCCTCAAGATGGGATATCTCATGCGAAAGCGGTAAGACCCCTTGAAGACGACAAGGTAGATAGGAGAGAGGTGTAAGCGTGGTGACACGTTCAGCTGACTCTTACTAATCGGTCGAGGGTTTAACCAAAGGGTTTGGGAAAAGAGATGAATAGATAAGAAATTCTGTGTGCGATTTTCAGGGTGTAAAGATGGCCCCATGGTCAAGCGGTTAAGACATCGCCCTTTCACGGCGGTAACACGAGTTCGAACCTCGTTGGGGTCACTAGAGTTTAGGAACTCACCTTGGAGCTTTAGCTCAGCTGGTTAGAGCAGTCGGCTCATAACCGATCGGTCCCGGGTTCGAGTCCCCGAAGCTCCACTTCAGTAGTATTCCTTGTTAGCTCAGTCGGTAGAGCACGCGGCTGTTAACCGCGGTGTCGTTGGTTCGAGTCCAACACGAGGAGTTTTGGCCCGATGGCTCAGTTGGTTAGAGCGCCGCCCTGTCACGGCGGAGGTCGACGGTTCAAGTCCGTTTCGGGTCGCTGCATCAGGCGTTGATGCGATTTGCCGGCGTGGCGGAATTGGCAGACGCCCAGGACTTAAAATCCTGTGGTCAGTGATGACCGTACCGGTTCGACCCCGGTCGCCGGCAGGATTCAACACAGAACTCAGAGCGTAAGCTCTGGGTTTTTTTGTTGCATTCACCGCGGAATTCTTTTACAATAATGCTACAGGAACTTGTCAAAAGGAGGAAGCGTTATGCAAAATACAAACGATACAAAGGTTTATACTGCCGGCTGTGATGCACCTCTCAAGATCCGCAAGGGGCATTTTGCCTCGAATCACGCGCACATTAACTACTACATTGATGTGACGACCTTAAAGACAAGAAGCGGCGAGGCCAAGGAAATTGCGCGTTATCTGACGGGCACTTATCTCTTCGGCACGGTGATTGACACCATCGTCTGCATGGAGGGAACGGATGTGATCGGCGCTTACCTCGCGGAAGAGCTGACCAAGGAGGGCTTCCTCTCCACGAATGCGCATAAGACCATGTATGTGGTACACCCGGAATTCAACTCGAACTCGCAGCTCATCTTCCGCAATAATCTGCTCCCGGAGATTGCGGGCAAGAACATTATGGTGCTGATGTCAAGCATCACGACGGGGCGCACGCTCGATAAGGTGCTCGAGTGCATTCAGTACTACGGCGGCACGCTGTCGGGAGTCTCGGCGATTTTCAGCGCCTGTGAGACCTATCACGATATCCCGATTTCGGCGGTGTTCGGCAAGAAGGATATTCCGGACTACGCGTCCTATGACTATCGGGAGTGCCCGCTCTGCAAGTCCGGCGAGAAGCTGGATGCGCTGGTGAACGCCTACGGCTTTGCAACGCTCGGCGACAATTAAATCGATTGGCAAACAGTTCAAAGAAGCTGTCCGCAGATTTGCGGACAGCTTCTTTTTTTCACAGAGTCTTCACAGAAATGCCGGTTCCTTTCAGCTTCCTTTCAGCTTCGCTTGATAAAGTGTGACCATCAACAAACAAACACCCGAAGAAATCCTTCGGTGCCATGATTTGGCGGAAAGGAGTAATCTTATGAAAAAGAAACACCTTGTACTGACGGCGGCAACTCTCTCCCTCGCAATGGCGCTCGGCGCCTGCGGAAGCTATGCGGGCGCGGCTACAAGCCTTGCGGCGCGGAGTGCAACGGAGGCGAATGCGGAACACAGAGAAGGCACTGTGGAGAACACGGCCGATGCAACCGTCATCAGCGCGAATGGCAGTGTCATCACAGTTACCGGCGACGGAGCGGTTGCTGCAGACGGCACAGTGACCATTCAAAAGGCAGGCACTTATGTGCTTCGCGGAAACTTCGCCGAAGGTCAGCTGGTGGCGGATGCAGAAGAGGGCGCGGAAATCAAACTGGTCTTTGACGGCTTCACAATCAGCAATTCGACCAATGCGCCGCTGGTATTCGAGAGCGGAGCGAGCGTCACAATTGTCCTGCAGGATGGCACGGAGAATGCGGTCTCGGATTTGAGAAGCAGCTCGGAGGACAACAAGGCTGCCATCTATGCGAAGTCAGACCTCACGATTTCCGGAAACGGTACCCTTGCGGTACAGGGAAATGCAGAGGATGCGATTCACAGTGAGGCGAATGTCACCGTGGAGGGCGGCACGCTCACTTTGAAAGCGGGAGATGACGGCATCCACGCGGATGAGACTCTGACTGTTCGAAACGGCAATATCAATGTCACGGAGTCCGAGGAAGGACTGGAAGGTCTGGTCGTAGACATTCAGGGCGGTGTTATCACGGTGACCGCAAAGGATGACGGCATCAATGCCTCCGACGGGGCCGGCAGCGACGCGGCACCGGGGCAGGCAACCGAGGGCGCAGCTGTTCGCATCAGCGGCGGCATGGTCACCGTCAAGGCCGGCGGCGACGGCATTGATTCGAACGGAGATCTCACAATCAGCGGCGGCACGGTTGTGGTCGACGGTCCCTCGGACGGCGGGAATGCGCCGCTTGACTACGACGGCAAGGGCGTGATTACCGGCGGCACTGTCTTCGTGACGGGGGACAGCGGCATGTTTCAGACGCTAAACGACAGCGGTTCGACGCAAAAGAGCTTGGTCGTTTCCCTCAATTCGACGCAGGGGGCTGGGACTAAGGTGAAGATTGCGGATTCGAAGGGCAATGTGGTATATGAGAATACCGCTACGACGCAGGCATTTAATACGCTGCTCTTCAGCGCCGCGGATCTGAAACAGGATGAGAACTATACTGTGACCGTCGGAAGCGAGAGCCGGACCGTGACTGTGAGTGACAGTGCGAATATCAACAGTGAGAATGGCGGAAACCACGGTGCCCCGGGCAGCAAGCCGGAAGGACGTCCGAACGGACAGCGCCCGGAGGACAGATCGGAGAACGGCGGCCGGCAGGACAATCGCCGGAATGGCAGAGGTGAGCGAAACGGTCGTCCGAGCGGCAGAGGGCAGCAGAACGACGATGCACTCGGAGAGGACAGAGACGGTGAGGTGCGCGACGACCGCGGCGTAGAGCAGCGTGGCGATGGACAGCGCCCGGAGGGTAGATCGGAGAACAGCGGCCAGCAGGGCGGCAGAAATCAGAACGGCAAGCGCCCGGAGGGCAGATCGGAGAACGGCGTCCGGCAGGGCGGCAGAGG
>JH590861.1:509256-641766 GCA_000242235.1 Stomatobaculum longum | reverse complement strand
CGGAGAACGGCGTCCGGCAGGGCGGCAGAGGCCAGAACGATAACCGCCCAGAGGGCAGACCGGAGAACGGCGTCCGGCAGGGCGGCAGAGGTCAGGACGGTAACCGCCCGGAGAGCGGATTGGAGAACGGCGGTCAGCAGAGCGGCAGAAGTCAGAACGAGAAGCGCCCGGAGGGCAGACCGGAGAACGGCGACCGGCAGGGTAGCAGAGGTCAGAACGGCAAGCGTCCGGAAGGCAGACCGGAGAACGAAGGTCAGCAGGACAGCAGAGGACAGAACGGCAAGCGCCCGGAGGGCGGATCGGAGAACGGCAGCCAGCAGGGCGGCAGAGATCGGAACGGCAAGCGCCCGGAGGGCAAACCGAAGAACGGCAGCCAGCAGGGCGGCAGAGGACAGAACGGCAAGCGCCCGGAGGGCAGACCGGAGAACGGCGGTCAGCAGGACGGCAGAGGACAGAACGGTAAGCGCCCGGAGGGCAGACCGGAGAACGACGGCCAGCAGGGAAAACAGCGCGGAAAGAGAAGTGTAGACGATAACGATAAAAGTAAGGGCACATGCAGTTGCAGCGCGGATTGCAGTTGTCGGGCGAAGTGAGAAAAGCCGCATGGACAAGAATAGAAGGGAGGCGGTATAATAGAACATACTATCGAGTGGAGGAAGGCGCATGACAGAGGCAGAGATGCAGCGACAGGAGGCGGTGGTAGAGGCAGTGCTCTTTACCATGGGAAAATCGGTTGAGACCAGTCTGCTGGCAGCGGCGCTGGAATGTACGGCAGCGGAAGCTGAGGCTGCGGCCGAACGGCTCGCGGCGCGGTATGCGGAAGCGAATCGCGGGGTACAGCTGCTCCGCCTCGAGAATGCCTGGCAACTCGGCACAAAGCGGGAGTTTTACGACGCCTTGATTCGCGTCGCAAAAGAGCCGCGGCGGCAGGTCCTGAGCCAGGTCGTGCTCGAGACCCTCGCAATCATTGCCTACCGCCAGCCTGTCACCAAGATGGAAATCGCAAAGATACGAGGTGTGTCCTCCGATCATGCAGTCAACAAGCTGATTGAGTACGGACTCATCTATGAAGCCGGAAGGCTGGACGCTCCGGGGCGTCCAGCCCTCTTTGCGACCACGGAAGAGTTTCTCCGGCGCTTCGGGGTGGATTCCAGACAGGACTTGCCCTCGGTCACGCCGGATCAGGAGGCAGAGATTCAGGAAGAGGTGAAGCGGGAGTTAAACTACCGCTTCGGGACGGAAGAGGGAAAGCTCGGAGAGGACAGCGAAGATGGAGATTAAAATCAAATATTTCAGCGAGCGCATCGAACGCCTCCGCTATATCGACGGCAAGAGTGACTGGGTGGATCTCCGCGTGGCGGAAGAGGTGAGTCTCAAGAAGGGAGAGTTTCGCCTGATTCCGCTCGGAATTGCGATGCAGCTTCCCGCGGGTTATGAGGCACATGTGGTGCCGCGGAGCTCCACGTTTAAGAACTTCGGTGTTTTGCAGGTCAATTCGATGGGCGTCATCGATGAGAGCTACGGCGGAGACGACGACCAGTGGTTTTTTCCGGCACTCGCGGTGCGGGACACGGAGATTCATGTGAATGACAGAATCTGTCAATTCCGCATCACGGAGCATCAGCCGCGTCTTGTCTTCCGGGAAGTCGAGAAATTAGAAGGCGAAAATCGCGGCGGTTTTGGCAGCACGGGGATTCAGTGAGGAACAGAGTCATGCAGAAGAGACAGGGACTGGTCATTGCCCTCCCGGTCGCGCTGCTGCTTTTCAGCGGTTGCGGCGCGCGCGGGCAGGCAGTCAGAAAGTATCGCTCGCTCGGTATTGCGGAGATGCAGAAACAGAACTATGAGGCCGCAATCGACGCCTTCCGCCATGCGACCGATTATTACGGTACGGCACAGCAGGACAAGGAGGAGGCGGATATTCTCGGCTATCTCGCCGAGGCGGAGTATCGCGCGGGCAAGTATGAGGACGCGCTGACGCATTACGAGCTGCTGCTCCAAAAGGACGGCCGCAAGGCGGCGTATCTGGATCTTGCCTGTGCGGCAGCCGTTAAAGCGGACAAGGGTTGGGATACGGCGCTCGCCTACTACGAAGAGGCGGAGAAAGCGGGCGGAGACCGGGCACTGCACCTCGAAGCGCTCTATCTGCTCGGCGAGACAGCACGGAGTAAGGGGAGCGCCGCAGAATTGGAGACCATACGCGCGGCGTACGAAAAAGCGTATCCGGGCGCCAAAGAGGACAGTCGCTTTTTGCTGCACTACGGCGATCTCCTGGTCAGCGCAAAGAAGACGGAGGAGGCATTTGCCGTGTTTGAGGCGGGCGAGAAGCTCACAGCGGCGAATGCGGAAGAACAGGCGGCATTCCGGGAGCGCGAGGCTGTCTGCCAGGAATATCGCGGGGAGTATGCCGATGCGCTGCAGCGCTTTACGGCCCTCCTGGAGAGCGGCCTGGGCGACAAGGAAATGCTGGAGCACGAAATTGCGTTTTTAAAGACGAGAGTAGGAGGAAATGATGGCTGAACTGATTGTCACCGAAGAGGCCAAAGAGCGGGTTGTTCTGATCGGCATTCAGCAGCGCGAGCGGGACGGGAGCGAGGAATCGCTCACGGAGCTCGGCGAACTCCTGAAGACCGCCGGCGCGGAGCCTGTGGGACGCCTTCTGCAGCCGCGTGAAGCGCCGGATTCCGGTACCTATTTCGGAAAGGGCAAGGTGGAGGAACTACGGGAGCTGCTTCTCAGCTTGGAGGCCGATGCGGTGGCGGCCGACGATGAGCTGTCTCCGGCGCAGATGAAGAACTTAAGCGAGGCGCTCGGCGTCAAGGTCATGGACCGCACGATGATTATCCTCGATATTTTTGCGCAGCACGCGGTCACGGCCGAGGGCAAGCTGCAGGTGGAACTCGCGCAGCTCCACTATACCCAGGCACATCTTCTCGGCATGCACAGCTCGCTCTCCCGCCTCGGCGGCGGAGTCGGCACCCGGGGACCGGGTGAGCAGAAACTGGAGCTCGATCGCCGTGCCATCCGCGCGCGCATCAGTTTTCTGCGCGAAAAGCTCGGGGAGTTGAAGCGTCACCGGGAAGTATCGAGAGCGCAGCGGGAGAAAAGCGGCAGCTACATTGTCGCGCTGGTCGGCTATACGAATGCAGGCAAGTCAACTTTGTTAAACCGGCTCACCGACGCCGGCATTCTCGCGGAAAATAAACTCTTTGCGACCCTGGATCCGACCACCAGAAAACTCTCACTGCCGGGCGGCGAAGAAGTCCTCGTCACGGATACGGTCGGCTTTATCCGGAAGTTGCCGCACCAGCTGATTGAGGCCTTTCACTCGACGCTTGAGGAGGCGCGCTATGCGGATCTGATCCTTCATGTGGTCGATGCGTCCTCGCCGGAGGCGGACACACAGATGGCGGTGGTCTATGAGACGCTGAGGGAACTGAAAGCGCTGGAGGATCACAGTATCATTGCGGTCTACAATAAGACGGATCTTCCCGGCACGGAGACGCTGCCGAAGGACATTCATGCGGCGGCTTCCGTCCGGATTTCGGCGGCGACCGGCGAGGGGATTGCGGCGCTGAAAGAGCTGATTTCGGCGGAGAAAAAGAAGAGTCGCCGAGCTTTTGAAGCTCTGTTCCCCTATGCCGCGGCAGGCCGCATTCAGAGCATACGCCGTCAGGGCAAGCTCCTTACGGAGCGCTATGAGCCCGAGGGTATCTATGTGCGCGCCGAGGTTCCGGCGGCACTTTATGAGCAATTGATGCAGGAACAGCAGTCGCAATCAAACTGAGGAGGTTTTGCGTGGCGTATTCCTTTTATCTCGGTTCTTCCGGCAGTGAAAAAACCGAGCGCGCTTTTCTGGACATGATCGAGGCTTCCCTCGAGGCTCCGGAAGAGCGCTTTTTTGTCCTGGTGCCGGAACAGTACAGTATGCTGGTACAGAAGAAACTGCTCGCCCTGCACCCGCGCCATGCGTCGCGGAATCTGGAGGCTTTATCGTTAAACCGACTCGCCTATCGGGTGTTTCAGGAGCGGAATGTGCAGCTTCCGCCGATTATGGATGAGAGCGGCAAGGCGATGGTCGTGCGGCGCGTCGGCAGTCTTCTGGAAAAGGAGCTGACACTCTGGAAGGGCAAGGTCAAAAAGGCGGGCTTTGCGGAACAGGTGAAGTCCATGATTTCCGAATGTCTGCAATACGGCGCCGCGCCGTCGCGTTTTGCGGAACTCGCGGCAACGGAGAAAAAGCGGCAGCTCTCGATGAAACTCCGCGACTTTTCCCTGCTCTATCAGGGCGTTCGGGATTTCGTACAGGGCAAACAGCTGCCGAAGGAAGAAATTCTCGGTTGCTTTGCGGGTTGTATCGCAAGTTCGGAGTTGCTTCGCGGCGCGCATATTTTGCTCGCCGGCTTTGTGGGCTTTACGCCGGTGCAGTATCGCGTCCTAGAGGAATTGCTTGCCGTCGCGGCCGATGTGCGCTTTGTGGTCTCGCTCGACACGGCGCTGAATCCCTATCGGCAACTGCCGGAAGAAGAGCTGTTTCATCTCTCGACCGAGTATATCCGCCGCATCGGGGAAATCGCGGACCGGGTGCGCGTTCCGCACGGGGAAGACCGCAGCTTTCCGGGCGCCGCGCGCCTCAAGGCGCCGGAACTCGCGTTTCTCGATGCGCATGCGCTCCGTTACGACGGCGCCGTCTATCCGGACAAGGTGCAGGCCCTGACGGTCGCGGCACAGGAGTCCCCGGAGGCAGAGGCAGCGGCGCTATCGAGACATATCCTCCGCCTCGTGAAGGATGAGGGATACCGCTATCGGGACATTGCGGTTGTCGTCGCAGATTTTCAGGGGCTCGGCGAATTCTTTTCCGAGGCTCTGCTTGCGGCCGGGATTCCCGCTCATCTCGACGAAAATCTGACGGTGCGCGCCAATCCGCTGCCCGAACTTCTGAATGCCGCCCTGCTCTGTGTCCGGGAGAACTTTTCGCCGCGCACCTTTTTCCGCTTTCTGCATAATCCGCTGGTCACAGATCAATGGAAACTGACAGCGCTGCTCGAAAACTATGTGACCCTGACCGGCGTCCGGCATTTGAAACGGCTCCGGGAGCCGTTTTCGTACTGCCCGAAGGAACTGGAAGGCGCCGATCTGGAGGCGCTGAACCGGTTTAAAGAGGAGATGCTGAACCTGCTCCTGCCGCTTCTGGAGGCTTTTTCGGAGGGGGAGGCAGATGTCGCGGTAATCGCCGCACTTCTCGAAGGGCTGATGGAACAGCTTGCGGTCGACGAAAAGCTGCAGCACGCCGCCGAGCGGTTTCTCGCGGCGGGCGAGGCGCCCCGTGCCCGGGAATTTTCGGAAGTCTACCCGGAGACGCAGCGCATTTTGCGAGAGATGCGGGAGGTGCTTGCGGGAGAGCGACTGTCCCGCGCGGACATGGCGGGTGTGCTGGAGAGCGGGCTCAGAGAAATTCACATCGGGCAGATTCCGGCCTATGCGGACCGCGTCACGCTCGGCGATTTGACGAGAACCCGTTTCCTCGATGTCAAAGTGCTCTTTCTGCTCGCGGCAAATGACAGCGTGCTCCCCAAGCGCCGCGAAGAGGGCGGTGTGCTCAGCGAGCGGGAGCGGGAGGCACTCCGGGCCGCAGGGCTTACGCTCGCGCCGGGCAGTAAGGCACAGCTCTATGAGCAGCGGTTTTATCTCTACCGACTGCTGACCGAGGCGTCCGAACAGCTTCACATCAGCTATTCGACGGTGGACCGGAGCGGTAAGGCGCTGCGCCCCTCCTTTTTGCTGCGGCATCTGGAGCAGTTGTTCCCGAGACTCCGCGCTGCGGCGCCGGAGACGGGAGAGCGGTTTTATTCGACGCCCGAGGCCGAGCAGGCGCTGATCCGGGCGCTCCGCGCGGCCCGAAAAGCCGCGGAGGAAAACGGGGACAAGAGCGCTGCCGCCTCGGCCGCTTCCCTGCTCTCTGCGTTTGCGGCGGACACCGAGAGAAAGCGCGAGGCCGGGATGCTCGCGGATGCCGCCTGCGCCCTCTATGCCGAGGGGCAACTGTTCCAGGAGACTGCGCTTGCGCTCTACGGCGAGGTGCTGACCGGCTCGGTGACCCGCGTTGAAGAGTATTTCCGCTGCCCGTTCCGCCACTTTGCGAACTACGGGCTGCGCCTCAGACAGCTGCCGGAGTTTCAGATTGCGCAGCAGGACCTCGGAAGCCTCGCACACCGCGCGATTGAGCTTGTGTTCCGCGCGGCGGCGAAGGCAGAAAAGAGCCCCGCGGCGTATTCGGACGAGGAACTTCGCGCCGCTGCCGCCGATGCGGTGCGAGAGGCGGTGGAGGCGGATGCGAGCGGCCTCTACAAGGACAGCGCAAAGAACCGCTGGATTGTCGGAAAATTAACGCGGATTGTGACGCAGAGCATCCTCGTGATGGCAGAGCAGCTGAGACGGGGCTCGTACCGGCCGCTCGCGGAGGAACTGCGCTTTTCGAGCAAGGACGCGCCCGAGAGCACACCGGCGCTTTCCGTCGGCAGCATGCAGCTCCGCGGCAACATTGACCGCGTTGACACGGCGGAACACGAGGGAAAACTCTATGTCAAGGTGGTCGACTATAAGACAGGGGCCACGAGCTGGGAGCCCTATAAGATACTGAGCGGCTCACAGTTACAGCTTTTAATTTATCTCTCCGCGATCACAGAGCTCTTTGAACGGCAGTATCCGGACAAGGAAATATTGCCGGGGGCCGTTTTTTACGCGCCGGTCGGCGATGCGTTTGTGGACCTCGAGAAAATCCGGACAGAGGAGGCGCTACGGAAGGCAAAGTTAAAAGAACTCACGCCGAGCGGTCTCATGAACAGCGACGAGACAGCGCTCACCTTGCTCGCGGGCGACGGCGAAGACGCGGCGGATTTTCTGCCGGTCCGGACCGGTGAGGGAAAAATCCGCCTCGGCGAGAATACGGTGGATGCCGGCCGCTTCTTCAAATTGCAGGCCTACGCGAAGGAAAAACTCCGGGAGGCCGGTGAGGCGATACTCGGCGGCAACGTTCGGGTGTTGCCGCTCGAGGAGGACGGGCATACGAGTTGTGAGTACTGTCCCTACCGTGATGTCTGCGCCTTTGATGCCAATCTGACCGGCTACAAGGTGCGGCGGAACAAAAAGCAGAAGGCAGAGGAAGTCTTTGCCGAAATTGACCGAGCGGCGGGAGAGGAGACAGGGCGATGACACGTTGGACCGAAGAACAGGAGAGAGCCATTGCGCTCTCCGATCGAAGGCTTCTGATTTCGGCGGCGGCGGGCAGCGGAAAAACCGCGGTTCTGACCGAGCGCATTGTCGCGAGAGTCCTGGACCCGAAGCATCCGGTCGATATCGATGAACTGCTCATCATGACCTTTACCCGCGCCGCGGCTGCCGAGATGCGGGAGCGCATCCGGCGCAGGCTTGAGGACTGCCTGCAGCAGGCGCTTCGAGACGGAGAGTCCGGAATCGCAGCGCGCGCCAAGCGGGAACTCGCGGAACTGGATGCCGCGCGAATCACGACGATAGACAGCTTCTGTCTGACCGTGCTCCGGGAGCATGCGGACCGCCTCGCGGTCGATCCGGCGTTCCGCGTCGGAAGTGAGGAAGAGCTGCGCATTCTGCAAAACGATGTGCTGGAAGAGCTTTTGGAGGAACAGTACGAGAAGGCGGATCCGGCCTTTCTCCGCTTTGCGGATGCCTTTTCGCAGGGCAAGGCAGATCTCGGCATCGGCGAGGAGATACTAGCGCTCTATCGGTTTGCGGAGAGTCTGCCCTGGCCGGAGGAGTGGCTTTTGCGCGTCGAAGCGGAAGCAGAGCGGACGGACGGCAATCTATCGGAGAGCGCCTATCAGCGTTACATGGCGGAAGAGCTTCGAAAGCTCGGCGCCGAACTCTGCGGCTTTGCGGAGGAGGCACAGCTTCTCTGCGAAGAGGGAGGCCTAAACGGCTATGAGGGCGCGGTGCAGAGCGATCTCGGCAAACTGCAGCGCCTCCGGGCGGCGGAGGACTATCCGGCCGCCTGCCTTGCGCTCACAGCCTTTCAGACTTACGACAGACTCGGGAGGAACAAAAAGGACAGTGACCCGGACTGCGCATCCCGTGTCAAAAGTCTCCGGGAGTTTTGGAAAAAGGCGCTCAAAAAACCGCTCGAAGCCTTCGGGCGGGGAGATGCGGAAGCCGCGGACAGGGTCGAAGACGCAGAGACCGTGCGCACATTAATCGGATTGGCGCGCGACTTTTTGGCGCGCTTTCTGGCAAAGAAGCGGGAAAAGAACCTCCTGGATTTTTCCGACCTTGAGCACGAGACCCTGGCGCTCTTTTGGGAGAGCGACGCCGCGGGAAAACGGCACCCGAGCGAAATCGCAAGGGAATATCAGGCGGCGTTTCGGGAAATTTATGTCGATGAATACCAGGATTCGAACGGGGTGCAGGAAGAACTGCTCCGCGCCATCGAGACCGGAAGACTTTTTCTGGTCGGCGATATCAAGCAGTCGATCTACGGTTTTCGCCACGCAAAGCCCGAGCTCTTTGCGGAGAAATACCGCAATTACCGGAAGGATGACGGTGGCGCAGCGGAACCCGGGATTGACACGCGGGTGGATCTCCGCAAAAACTTCCGAAGCCGCGAAGCGGTGCTCGCGAGTTGCAATGCTGTTTTTTCGTATCTCATGCGCGAAGAACTCGGCGGCGTCCGCTACGATGCGGATGCGACGCTCTATCCGGGGGCGGCGTTTCCGATACCTGAGGGCAGCGAGGACAGCTATGCGACCGAACTCATGCTGGTCGAGAGGGATGCAGAGGGCGAGGAGACCGCGGCGGTTGTCGAGGCTGAGGCCATCGCGACCCGCATCCGGGAGCTGCTTGACCCGGCAAAGGGGCTTCGGATTTCGGACGGCGAAGGCGGCCTCCGAGCGGCTACTTACGGTGACATTGCGATTTTACTCCGCGCGACTTCCGGGCAGGCGGAGCGCTTTGTCGAAGTGTTGATGAGCCACGGTATTCCGGCGCTCGCAGAGCAGAAGACCGGTTACTTTGACGCGACGGAGGTCAGAACGGTGTTGAGCTTACTCCGCGCGATCGATAATCCCTTCCGCGATATTCCGCTCGCAGCTGTGCTCCGCGCGCCGATCGGCGGTCTCAGCGAAGAGGAGCTTGCCTCTCTCGCGGCAAAGGGGGAGGGCGTGAGTCTCTACGAGCGCCTCGAAGCGGCCGTCGCGACAGCGCCGGAGAGCACGGGCGCGGTGAAAGCCGCCGCGCTCTTCCGGAAACTCGAGGCCTGGCGGGAAGCGGAGAGCTATCTCGAGCTCCCGCAATTTCTGCGACTTTTGTATACAGAGAGCGGCTACCGGAACGAGGAAGCGGCGCGCCCGGGCGGTGAGCTCCGCTTTGCGAATCTGCAGATGCTGATTGTGAAGGCCGAGGAGTTTGAGAGCATCGGGTACCGCGGACTCAGCGACTTTGTGCGCTATATTGACAATCTGAAAAAATACAACGCCGACTACGGGTCCGCGCAGCTTCCCGGCGAGGAGGCAGCGGCGGTCCGCATTATGACCGTGCATAAGTCAAAGGGGCTGGAGTTCCCGATTGTCTTTTTGGCCGGACTCTCGAAGCGCTTTAACCAGCGGGATCTGAGCCGCGGCATTCTCTACGACGAGAAACTCGGCATTGCGGCCGATGCGGTCGATTACGACTTGCATGCCAAGGGCGGCACGGCGAAGAAGGCGGCGTTTGCCTGGCACCTCAGGACGGAGGCGCTCGGGGAGGAACTCCGCGTGCTCTATGTCGCGATGACGCGCGCCAAGGAGAAGCTGATTCTGGTCGCCGGTTTCAAGGAGGGAACAGAGCCGCTGCCGGAAGGAGAGAGCAGCGAACCGCTGTCCGAAACGGACGGCGGCGAACCGCTTTGCACGGCAGAGCTCCGCAGCGCAAACAGTTATCTCGAATGGATTCTCATGGCAATGGCGCGGGACAAGGCGCTTTGCCGGATTGTCCCGCGGAAGGTGAGCAGTGAGGCCGCGGCGCGTGAGATTCTCGAGACGGGCGAGAAGGTACTCCGGCTCCGGGAAGAACTCCGAAAAGCCGAAGAGACTCCGCCGACAGAGATAGAGGCCGCCCGCTTTGCGCCGCTCATGAAGCCCTATGCCCACGCGGAAGATGTGCGGCTTCAGGTCAAGTGGAGCGCTTCGGAACTGAAGCGGCTCAGGGAAGAGCAGGAGGAGGGGCTCTCCGCGCCGCTCTTTTCCCTCCCGCAGGACGGGGGAAGCGAGGTCGCCGCGCGGCGCGGCACCGCCTACCACAAACTGTTTGAGCGGATTGATTTTACCCGGTCCTGGACAGAGGAGGGGCTTCGGGATTTTCTGAGAGAGCTGGCGGAGACCGGCGCACTGCCGGAAGAAGACGGGACGCTGATTGCACTGCCGCCTGTCATCCGTTTTCTGCAGAGTGCGCTCGCGGCGCGGCTCGCGAGCGCGCAGCGCGCCGGTACCTTGCACCGCGAGACTTCTTTTGTGATGGCGATACCGGCGCGCGAGGCCGACCCGTCCAGACAGAGCGAGGAACCGGTGGTCGTGCAGGGCGTGATTGACGCCTGGTTTGAGGAGGCAGGGCAACTTGTGGTGCTCGACTATAAAACCGACAAGGCGACGGAGGAAGCGCATTACCGCGAGAAATATACAGCACAGCTTTCTCTCTATGCGCGGGCACTCGCGATGACGGAGGAGAAGACGGTCGCAGAGAAGCTCATTTACTCGACAGCGCGCGGCGAGGTTCTCGCCTTGTGAATCGCGCCGAATTGCGCTATACTTCGACTAAGTATGTGCTTTGGAAAGGATAGGAGATGACAAGACGAGCGCTCAGAGAGCATTGCTTTAAGATGCTGTTCAGCACCGATTTTTGCGCGCCTGCGGAGGCGGACGGGCAGATCGATGCGTATTTATGCGAAGTTCCGGACGAAGAGGACGAGAGTCCGGAATTCAGTGAGGAAGAGCGGAAAATATGCCGGGAGCGCGTCAAAGCCGTTCTCGACAAGCGCGAGGAGATCGACGGTATTCTGCAGCAGGCGTCCTCCGGCTGGAGTCTCCGGCAGATGGGGCGCGTGGAGCTCACAATACTTCGCCTCGCCTGCTTCGAGCTCCGTTTCGACGAGAACATCCCGGAGAAGGTCGCCATCAATGAGGCCGTGGAGCTCGCAAAGAAATTCGGCGGAGAAGAGGCACCCTCTTTTGTGAACGGCGTCCTCGCGAAACTGGTCTAAATGGCAACGATTTATACGGTGACGCAGCTCAATGCCTATGTCGGCAATCTGTTCCGCGAGGATTTTCTGCTCGCGGGACTTCGCGTGCAGGGCGAGCTCTCCAATGTGAAGTATCACGCGAGCGGACATATTTACTTTACCTTGAAGGACAGCGGCGCGGAACTCCGCGGCGTCATCTACCGGCAGAATGCACTCGGTCTCGACATGCGCCTTGCGGACGGCATGCAGGTGGTCTGTACGGGAGCTGTGACCGTCTACGAAAAAGCGGGCGTCTACCAGCTGAACACGAAAACCGTCGAGAAACTGGGGCAGGGTGAGCTCTATGCGCTCTATCAGGCGCGTCTCCGCGCGCTCGAGGCGGAAGGCCTCTTTGACGCGGCGCACAAGAAGCCGCTGCCGCGCTTCGTTTTGACGCTCGGCGTCGTGACGAGCCCGAGCGGCGCGGCGATTCATGACATTCAGACCGTGGCCCGCCAACAGAATCCCTATGTCAAAATCGTGCTCTATCCGGCGCTGGTGCAGGGAGAGGGCGCGGCAGAGAGCATCGTGCGGGGGATTCGGACCCTCGACCGGCGCGGCGTGGATCTCATGATTGTGGGACGCGGCGGCGGTTCACTCGAAGATCTCTGGTGTTTTAACGACGAGCGGGTTGCGCGGGCAGCCTACGCCTGCGAGACGCCCCTGATTTCCGCGGTCGGGCACGAGTCGGATGTGACCCTCCTCGACTTTGTCGCGGATCTCCGCGCGGCGACGCCTTCGGCAGCGGCGGAGCGCGGTGTGCCGAATCTGGCGGCGCAGCTGGCCCTGATTGCGGGACTACGGCAGCAACTGTCCCGGGGGCTGCGGGAGAAAGTAGGGGATCTCCGCGCGCGCGCAAGAGGGGCAGGCTTCCGGCTCCGGCTGAACGCGCCCGAGGAATTGCTCAGCGCGAGACAGCAGCGCACCCTCGCGCTGCGGCAGGGACTCGAGGCAGGACTGAACAAAAAGATACAGGCGCGGCGGGCGGCGTTTCAGCTGCTCGCGGCGCGCCTTCGCGCGGCTTCTCCGCTCAATCGTCTGACAGGCGGCTATGCCTATGCCGCCCATGCGGACGGCACAGCCGTGCAGAGCGCCGCAAGCCTCTCGACGGGAGAGCGGCTCAGCCTTCGCTTCCTGGACGGCGCGGCGGAGGTCAGAGTCGAAGAAATCAGGAGAGAACAGCAGGAGGAGAGCCATGGACGAAAAGCTTGAGCAGGAGAAGAAGCAGGTGACGGCAAAGAAGAAGAGCAAGCTGTCGGTCGAAGCGAGCATGGAGCGCCTCGAAGCGCTGCTGGAAAAACTCGAGGCGAGCGATACCAGCCTCGAGGAGGCCTTTTCGCTCTACGAAAAAGGTATGAAGCTCGCGGGTGAAATCAACGAGCGACTCACCTTTGTCGAAGAGCAGATGGAAGTTCTGGAGGATCGCTATGCCGACACTTCCCTATGACAAAACAGAAATCGAAATGTTGATTCGAGCTGCGCTGCCCCGCGAAGAGGGGTTGCAGCGCACTGTCATCCGGGCCATGCGGGAGGCTGTCGAGAACGGCGGCAAGCGCATACGCCCGATTCTGCTCTTTGAGACCTGCAGATGTTTTGCGGCGCGGCGCGGTGAGACGGGCTGGAAGGAAGAGGCGGCGCCCTTCCTCGCGGCGCTTGAGATGATACACAGTTTTTCGCTGGTACACGACGATTTACCCTGCATGGACAATGACACATTGCGCCGCGGCAAGCCGACGACCTGGTATGTCTACGGCGAGGCCATGGGCACGCTCGCGGGCGACGGACTGGTGTTGGAAGCGCTGACCGTGGCCGGACGCGCCGTGGGGCAGTCCCGCCATCCGGAGAGAGCGGCGCGGGCGCTCGCGATACTCGGCGAGAAGAGCGGTGTCGGCGGCATGCTCGGCGGGCAGTCCGTGGATGTCGAGAAGACCGGAGAGCATCTGGATGCGACGACGCTCGACTTCATCTACCGCCTGAAAACCGGCGCCCTCCTCGAGGCCGCCTTTATGATGGGCGCGGCCCTCGGCGGGGCGAGCGAGGCAGAGATTTCGTGTGCCGAGCAGATCGGCAGGGCAGTCGGTCTCGCGTTCCAGATTCAGGACGATATTCTCGACGAGACCGCGACCGAGGCAGAGCTCGGCAAACCTCTGCACTCGGATGAAAAAAATCAGAAGACGACCTATGTTTCCCTTTTTGGGCTGGAAGCCGCGAGAGAGGCTGTCAGACAACAGAGTGAAGCGGCAGAGCAGCGCCTTCGGGAGTTCCCGGGCGAGACAGAGACACTCGCGGCGCTCATTGCTTATCTCACGGACCGTCGCTTCTGAGGACGGAGAGAGTTATGAGTCGATTGGATCAAATCAACGGACCGGCGGACATACGCCGCATACCGGTAGCGGAATGGGGGGCGCTCGCGTCCGAAATCCGGCGCTTTCTGATTTCGCACTGCGCGGAGTCGGGCGGACATCTCGCGAGCAATCTCGGCGTCGTGGAGCTCACGATGGCCATGTATTTGAGCTTCTGTCCGCCGGAAGATAAAATCATCTGGGATGTCGGACATCAGTCCTACACGCATAAGATTCTGAGCGGCCGCAAAAAGGATTTTGCGGGGCTTCGGCAGTTCGGCGGCATTGCGGGTTTTCCGAAGCGAAACGAAAACCCGTGCGACGCGTTTAACACCGGACATTCTTCCACCTCGATTTCGGCGGGACTCGGCATGGCAACGGCGCGGGACCTTCGCGGCGAGCACCATGCGGTCATTTCGGTCATCGGTGACGGCGCCCTGACCGGCGGCATGGCCTATGAGGCGCTGAACAATGCGGGGCGCATGAAGTCGAATTTCATCATCGTGCTGAATGACAACCGCATGTCCATCTCCGAGAATGTGGGCGGCATGTCCGCCTATCTGAATTCCATCCGGACTTCGGCGGGTTATAACCGCCTGAAAGAGAATGTCGCGGAAGCGCTCTCGGCGATTCCGGGGCTCGGAAAGCGCATGGTCGAGAGTCTCAGGACCACCAAAAACGGCATCAAACAGCTCTTTGTGCCGGGGATGCTCTTTGAAAATCTCGGCGTGACCTATCTCGGACCGGTAGACGGACACGACATTAAAAAAATGATGCGCGTCTTTGAGGAGGCGCGGCGCTTAAACCGCGCGGTTCTCGTGCATGTCATCACCGAAAAGGGCAAGGGCTACCGCCCGGCGGAGCGGCATCCGGACCTCTTTCACGGCGTCGGCCCCTTTGAGCTCGCGACCGGCGTCCCGAAAAAGAATAAGCACTATCCGGACTATACCGATGTCTTTTCGAAGACCCTGATTCAGCTCGCCGCGGAGGATTCCCGCATTGTCGCGGTCACGGCGGCGATGCCGGAGGGCACGGGGCTCGCGGCGTTCGGGCGGCGCTATCCGCAGCGCTATTTTGACGTGGGCATTGCCGAGCAGCATGCCGTGACGAGCGCGGCGGGCCTCGCGGCGGGCGGCATGAAGCCGGTCGTCGCGGTCTATTCGTCCTTTTTACAGCGCGGCTTTGATCAGGTGCTCCACGATGTCTGTATTCAGAACCTGCCGGTGGTCTTTGCGATTGACCGCGCGGGACTGGTCGGCGCGGACGGCGAGACCCATCAGGGTGTCTTTGACCTGTCCTATCTCGGCTGTATTCCGAACATGACCATACTTGCGCCGAAGAATTGCTGGGAGCTCGAAGAAGAACTCCGCTTTGCCTTTTCCTACGGCGGTCCGATTGCGATACGCTATCCGCGCGGCCAGGCCTATCGCGGTCTCGGAGAGCACAGGGAACCGATACGCTTCGGCAAGGCGGAGCTCCTGTTCCGCGAGGAGAAGACAGCTCTGCTCGCGCTCGGCAGCATGGTGAGCACGGCGGAGCATGTCAGAGAAAAGTTAAAGGCGCTCGGCCAGCCCTGTACGCTTGTCAACATGCGCTTCGCGAAGCCGATTGACCGGGAGCTCCTTGCGGAACTCGCAGAGACGCATCAAAACTTTGTGACGCTTGAGGAGAATGTGCTCCGCGGCGGCTTCGGCCTCGAGGTGGCCGAATGGGCTTCGTCGCAGGAGAAAGAACTCTCGGTGACGCACATTGCTCTGCCGGACGCCTATGTGGAGCACGGCGATGTGTCGGTGCTCCGGCAGCACCTCGGCATTGATTCGGATTCGATTGTCCGCGTGTTGCGGGACAAGTATCACTGGTGAGTGGAGAGGAACGGAATGAAAGAGAGACTGGACGTTATGATGACGGCGCGCGGCCTCGCGGAGAGCCGCGAAAAGGCAAAGGCGCTCATCATGGCCGGCGTGGTATTCGTGGACGGACAGCGGGAGGACAAGGCAGGACAGAATTTTCCGCCGGAAGTGACCATCGAGGTGCGCGGCAATCGCCTGCCCTATGTGAGCCGCGGCGGCCTAAAACTCGAAAAGGCACTGAAAGAGTTTCCGCTCTCGCTCACAGGTAAAATCTGCATGGATGTCGGCGCCTCGACCGGCGGTTTCACGGACTGCATGCTGCAAAACGGGGCGCTTAAGGTCTACGCGGTCGATGTGGGGCACGGTCAGCTCGACTGGAAACTCCGGAACGATACGCGCGTCGTGTGTCTCGAGAAGACCAACATCCGCTATGCGACCCGGCAGGAGGTGCCGGAGGAAATTGCGTTTTCCTCGATTGATGTCTCGTTTATCTCGCTCGAGAAAGTGTTGCCGGCGGTGCGGGCACTGCTTTCCGCAGAGGGCGAAGTGGTCGCGCTCATCAAACCCCAGTTTGAGGCGGGGAGAGAGCAGGTCGGCAAGCACGGCGTGGTGCGAGAGCCGAAAATCCATGTCGAGGTCATCGAGAAAGTGCTCGGCTATGCGGCGGCTTCGGGCTTTGTGCCGCACGGCTTGAGTTTTTCGCCGATACGCGGGCCGGAAGGCAATATCGAGTATCTGATCTGGCTTCGCACCGCGGAGGAAAGCGAGGGCGCTCCCGCAGTGACGCCGGAGACCGCGCGCGCTGTGGTTCGCGCGGCACATGAGACTCTGGCGGGAGGAAAAGCATGAGACGGTTTTTACTTTTCCTGAACCGCGGCAAGGAGCACGCAGCGGAGAAGGCCGCGTCGATCCGGGAGCAGCTTCTCTCGCTCGGCGCCGAACTGGTCGACATCGAAGAGCACGATATCGCGGGGATTCGCGGCGAAGACTACGACTGCGTGCTGACACTCGGCGGCGACGGGACGCTGATTCGCGCGGCGCGGGGGCTCGCCGGGAGCGGTGTGCCGCTGGTCGGCATCAACCTCGGTCACCTCGGTTATCTCACGGTGGCGAGCAGCGACGAAGAAATTCCCGGGGTTTTGGAAAAACTCATCGCAGACGACTATGTCATCGAAGAGCGGATGATGCTGAACGGCAGAGTCATCCGGAACGGGCACGAGAGCCCGCGCGACCACGAGTGGCTCGCGTTGAATGAGATTGTCGTCTCGCGAAAAACGAGCGCCGGTCCGGTGCATTTCCGGATTTATGTAAACGGGGCTTTCTTGAATGAATATAAGGCAGATGGTATTATTATCTCAACACCGACCGGTTCGACGGCCTATAATCTGAGCGCCGGAGGACCGATCATTGATCCTGCCGCGCGTATGACGGTGCTGACACCGATTTGTCCGCACTCGCTGTATCGCACGAGCATTGTGCTCCGCGCGGAGGATGTCCTTGAGGTCTGGATTCCGGAAGAGGAGCGGGGCATTCAGAGTGCCGATTTTGACGGCGCCGCGACCGAAGAACTGCTCGGGGGAGACCTCGTGCGCATTTCGGAGAGTCAGCAGACCACACCGGTGGTCCGCATCGGGGGAGAGAGCTTTTTGGCGCAGCTGCGCAGTAAGATGGCGGCGCTGTGAAGGGGGGCGACAGATGAAGCTGGAGAGACATTCAAAAATTGTCGAGTTGATTGGAAAGAAGGAAATTGAGACGCAGGAGGAGCTGGTCGAGGAACTCAGAAAGGCCGGTTTTCGCGTGACGCAGGCCACGGTATCCCGCGACATCCGCGAGATGCGGCTCACCAAGGTCGCAACGGATAACGGCAAGCAGCGCTACACCGTCATGCAGAACGAGGATCCGAAGATTGAGAAATATGTCCGGATTCTCCGGGACAGCTATCAGGGCATGGACAGAGCCCAGAATCTGCTGGTTGTAAAGACGGTCTCCGGTATGGCCATGGCGGTCGCGGCCTCGCTGGATGCGATGCACCTCCACGAAGTTGTGGGCTGCGTGGCCGGAGACGACACGGTATTCTGCGCGACGCGCTCCACGGACGACACACTGCTTCTCATGGAGCAGATCAGAAAAATGCTTCTGGGCTGAGGTGAACCATGCTGCTGGGATTGCGGGTGAAGAACTTTGCACTGATTCGGGAGGCGAGCCTCTCGTTTGATACGGGCTTCACAGTGCTGTCCGGCGAGACAGGTGCCGGAAAATCCATACTGATAGATTCGATTTCCGCCCTGCTCGGCGCGAAGACAGGGCGGGATATGATACGGAACGGCGAAGAGGCCGCCTATCTGGAACTCATCTTTTCGGTACGGCAAAAAGAATTGAGAGAGCGTCTCGCGGCCCTCTCGATTGTGCCGGAGGAGGACGGAACCGTCATCGTGAGCCGGAAGATTCAGAAGACCCGTAGCATATCCCGGATTAACGGCGAGGCGGTCACAGCGCGGCAGTTAAAGGAACTCGCGGCTCTGCTCATTGACATTCACGGGCAGCACGAGGTGCAGACGCTCTTCTCGACCGAGATGCACGGACGGCTACTCGACGAACTGTTGCCGCCTGCGGGGCAGGCAGCTCGGGAAGCCTATGCGGAGGCCTACCGGGCGTACCGGCAGCTGCTCCGGCAGGAGCGGGAGAGCGCGGACCGCGCGGCGCTGCTCCGGGAGGCGGATTTACTCGCATTTGAGATCCGGGAGCTCTCGGAGAGCGGAATACACCCGGGCGAGGAGGCAGAACTCGCCGAAGCGTATGCGAGCGCAAAACACGCGGCGCAGATTGAAGAAGCGCTCGCCGAGGCCGAGCGCGCGCTTCAGACCGATGCGGTCTCGGAAGCGCTCCGCGCGGTGCGCGCCGTGGTGCGCTACGCGACATCGCTCGAGGCGCTTGCGGGGCAGCTGACCGAGCTCGACGCCCTCGTCCAGGATGCGGCCGAAGCCGTGCGCGGGGAGCAGGGAAAGGTCGAGAGCGACGAGGAGACGTTAAACCGTCTCGGCGAGCGGCTCGATTTGCTGCGTCACCTCGAGGCAAAGTACGACTGTGACGAGGAGGGCCTGCTTCGCCTGCTGGAACAAAAAGAGGCGCGCGCCGCGGCAATCACCGCGCTCTTACGGAGTGCCGAGACCGTAACGCAGCAAAAGGAAAGCGCACGGCAAACGCTCTGCGCGGCCGCGGCTGCGCTGCGGGAGTTCCGGCATCGGGCGGCGGAAAGCCTTGCGACGCGAGTCGAGACCGAGCTCGCGGCGTTGAATTTCAAGGGCGCGCGCTTTGAAGTCCGGTTTGCGGAGCTTGCCGATTTCGCGGAGAGCGCGGAATTCTATATCCGGACCAATCCGGGCGAGGAAATCAAGCCGCTCCGCCAGATTGCGAGCGGCGGCGAGCTGTCCCGCGTGATGCTCGCCCTGCAGACTGTACTCGCTGCCAAAGATCGGGTGGAGACCCTGATTTTTGACGAAATCGATGCGGGCATCAGCGGGCGCACCGCGCAGCTCGTCTCGGAGAAACTGATGGAAATCAGCCGGACCCGTCAGGTGCTCTGTATTACGCATCTCCCGCAGCTCGCAGCCATGGCGGATCACCACTACCTGATTGCGAAGGAGACGGACGGCAGCAAGACGGAGACGGAAATTCGGGAAATCACGGGAGAGGCGCTCTACCTGGAACTGGGACGACTGATCGGGGGCGCCGAGATTACCGCAGGTGTCCTGAAGACAGCAGAGGAAATGAAACAACTTGCAGAGAAAAGAAAGGAAGAAATGAGATGAAGAACATCTTGTTTGCTGCTTCGGAAGCGGTTCCGTTCATTAAGACCGGAGGACTCGCCGATGTCGCCGGATCCCTGCCGGCCTGTTTCGACAGGAGATACTACGATGTGCGCGTCGTGCTGCCCAAATATCTCTGTATTCCGGAGAGATACCGGAATCAGATGGAATATGTGACGCATTTCTACATGAACTTTAACGGCGCGGACCGCTATGTCGGCGTCTTAAAGCTGGTAGAAGACGGCATCACCTTTTATTTCATCGACAATGAGAGCTATTTCGGCGGACTGCGCCCCTACGGCGACTGGCTCTACGACCTCGAGAAGTTTGCTTTCTTCTCGCGCGCCGTGCTCTCGGCCCTTCCGCTTCTCAATTTCCGTCCGGATCTGATTCACTGCCACGACTGGCAAACCGGCCTCATTCCGGTTTACTTAAAAGAGCGCTTTGCGGGCGGCGAATTTTTCCGGGGCATCAAGTCCGTGATGACCATTCACAATCTGAAATTCCAGGGAATCTGGGATGTCGAGACCATTGAGCGTATCACCGGTCTCTCGGAATATTTCTTCACGCCGGACAAACTGGAGTCCTATAAAAACGGCAACTTTTTGAAGGGCGGCATTGTCTACGCGGACGCTGTCACGACCGTGAGCCCGACCTATGCGGAGGAAATTCAGATGCCGTTTTACGGCGAGGGCTTAGACGGCCTCATGCGGGCGCGGCGCAATTCGCTCCGCGGCATCGTAAACGGCATTGACTACCGCGAGTTCGACCCGGCGACGGATCCGAAGATCGCGGAGCGCTACGACGTGAAGAACTTCCGCCACGAGAAGAAGAAAAATAAGGCAGCGCTCCAGGAGCGCCTCGGACTGCCGGTCGACGACAAGAAGTTTGTGCTCGGCATTGTGTCCAGACTCACAGACCAGAAGGGGTTCGATCTGATTCAGGGCGTCATCGAGGAGCTTTGTCAGGAAGACCTCCAGTTTGTGATTCTCGGCACGGGAGAGGAGCGCTACGAGAACCTGTTCCGCCACTACGACTGGAAGTACCACGACAAGCTCTCGGCGCAGATTTACTATTCGGACGATGTGGCACATGCGATTTACGCGGGGGCCGATGCCTATCTGATGCCTTCGCTCTTTGAGCCCTGCGGCCTCTCGCAGATGATAGCGCTCCACTACGGGACGCTTCCGATTGTCCGCGAGACCGGCGGTCTGAAGGACACGGTGGAGCCGTACAATGAATTCGCCAATACCGGTACCGGCTTCTGCTTTGCCAACTACAATGCGCACGAGATGCTCGACTGCATTCGCTATGCAAAGCGGATTTACAGCGAGAGACGGCGTGACTGGAACCACATTGTGGACCGCGCGATGCAGGCCGACTACTCCTGGCAGCAGTCGGCGCTCAAGTACCAGGAGCTCTACGACTGGCTCATCGGTTACTGAGCGGGCAAACGGACAGAGAAAGGGTTACATGAGTATATTTCATCAATTGCGGGAAAATCAGGTGCTGATGAGCGCAGTCATCGCGTTCTTTGCGGCCCAGCTCGTCAAATTCCTGCTGGAGTTCTGGTCGACGGGGACGGTGAAATTTGAGCGTCTCCTCGGCAACGGCGGCATGCCGAGCTCGCACAGCGCGACGGTTTCGGCGCTTGCGCTCGGCGCGGGCTATTGTTACGGCGCCGCTTCGTTTGAATTTGCCGTGAGTTTTATCCTCGCGATGATTGTGATGACAGATGCGATCGGCGTTCGCCAGGAGACCGGAAAGCAGTCAAAGCTTCTGAACAAGATGATGGAGACGGATTTCTGGAAACAGGAGGACCCCGATTTACTGCCGGTCAAACTCAAGGAGCTGGTCGGACACACGCCGTTGCAGGTCGCCGCGGGTGTGGTGGTCGGCATTTTAGTGGCGCTCGTCGCGGAGTACGGCTTATACCGCTGAGGAGGATGGATACGAAATTGATGAGAGAGAGAACGAAGCAGGCGCGGAAGCGGGGTGGGCAAGTCCTCACCCTGCTTCTTGTCATGTTGTGCTGTCTTCTGCTCGCGGCCTGCGGGAAGAAGGAAGAGAAGGCAGCCGAGAGCACCGCACTGCCCTATTCCGAATCGCAGCTTTTGCTGGTCATCGCATCCGCGAGACAGGAGACGGAGGAAGTCTACGGGAAGGAAATCTGGGACAAACGCGTGAGCGGCGGACGGGAGACCTTCTCGGAGGCTTACTTCGATGAGCTGAAAGAGTTTTTCTATGAGCTCAGCGCGATGAACGGCATGGCGGAGGAGCGGAACGTAAAGCTCGACACGGAGGAGATGAGACGCCTCCACGAGGCAGCGGAGCGCTTCTATACGGCTTCGGTGCAGAACCAGCCGTCCTTCGGCGGGCTCAGCGAAGAAGAAGTCGAGTTTATGTTTCAGCAGTATGCGCGCGCGCTGAAGCTCCGGAAGACAATGCGCGAGGACAGAAGGGCGGAGGTCAGCGAGAGCGAGGCAAAGGTGATACGGCTGCAGAGTGCCGCGTGCGAGAAGCGGGAAGACGCCGAAAAGCTCCGCGATGAGGCGCTCGCCGGCGGCGATTTCCGGACACTCGCGCGGAAATACTGCAACGCGGATGCACCGGTCAAGAAGGTGGCGCGCGGCGACCTCGCACCGGCACTCGAGCGGGTCGCATTCGCGATGGAAGACAATACCGTGAGCGCCGTGACGGAACTTGACGGCAAGTACTATGTGTTCAAGTGCCCGGTGAGCTATGACACCGAGGCGACCGCGGAGCGGCGGAAGAGCCTGCAGGACGAGAGACTGCAGAATCTGGTGCGCGAGGCCTATGAGCGTTACCTCAGCGCCCACCCGATTGCGGAGAATGCGGGGCTCTGGGACAGCATTGAGGGAAAGGTCAGCAAAAATTACAGCGGCAGCAATTTCTTCACTGCCGTGCGGGAGGCACTGCGCTATGAAGGCGTATAAGGCAGAGGAGTTGCGTGCATTTACCGGGGCCTTGTTCCGGAGCGAGCGCTTTGACGCTTTTCTGCTCTGTGAGGCATCTTTCCGGACAGCGTTTTCCCTCGAGATTGACGGCAGGCGCAACAAGGACTGGTACAGTGCGGAAGAGGAACAGGAGCTGGGTCCGGAGGACTTTGTCCGCTGGGGCGAAGTCCGGGAACTCGCGTTTCAGGCAATCCGCGGCAAGAAAGCACCTAAGGCCTTTCGCCTGGTGCTCCGCTTAAACCGGCAGGAGAGCACGGCTTTTCTTGCGGAGAGCGGGAGCCGGCTGCGCCCCGAAGAGGTGAGCGGCTTTTATTGGAATTTGCAGTATGAGGAAAAGACGCTGCGCCTTGTGAGCGGCGTGAGTGTGACGGTATTTCCGGGGGACAAGGCCCTGGAACAGCTCTGGGATCAGGCAACCGTGGCGCGCCTTCGCGCGATGGGACTGGTCATCAGTGAACTCTGAGGAGGCGGCTATGAGACGGGCAGGAGAGCTCTCCGGCGGGAGAGAAGAACAGATACAGGCGGAGACCGAGAATGAAGGCATGACAGGCGCAGACCTGCTCTCGCTCTATCTCGAGGAATTAAAGCAGATTCCGGCACTGGAGGCCGAGGAGGAAGAGGCGCTCCTCGAAAAGCTTCGGGCGGGCGATGCGCGCGCCAGAAAGCGACTCACCGAGGGCTACCTCGGCACCGCGCTTGCGGAAATTCAACCTTTTGTCGGCTCTATGGAGGCGGGCGAACTGATCGGCGTCGCAAATCTCGCGCTGACCGCGGCGCTCTGCGACGAAAAAATATTGGAAAGCACTGTACTTCGTGATACGATTAAACAGAAAGTGCATACAGCTTTGGAAGAAGCCGTGCGGGAGAACCGGCAGAGCGATACGGGCGAACAGACACTTGCGGACCGTATGAACGCGCTGACGGAACTGTCTTCGGAACTCGCTGCAGAGCTCGGCAGAGAGGCGAGTCCCGAAGAACTGGCGTCGCGGCTCGACATCCCGCTCGATGAGGTACAGCGGCTTCTGGCAATGAGTATGCAGGCACTGGAGTGAGGCAATCGGTAATCCGGGAGGAAATTCAGAAATGGGCGTTAGAAGAATCTATGTAGAGAAGAAGAAAGCGTATGCCGTGCGCGCGGTAGAACTGTTTGAGAACATCAAAACCTATCTCGGCATTTCCGATATCGCGGGTGTGCGCGTGCTGGTTCGCTATGACATCGAAAATCTGGACGACAAGACCTTTTCGGAGGCGCGCGGCACCATCTTTTCCGAGCCGCCGCTCGATGAGCTCTACGAGGAAACATTTCCGAAGGAAGCGGGCGACACCGTCTTTTCCGCGGAGTATCTGCCGGGACAGTTTGACCAGCGCGCGGATTCCGCGGTGCAGTGCGTGCAGCTGATTGACAAGGATGCGGCGCCTGTCATCCGGACGGCGACAACCTATGTGCTTTCCGGAAAACTCAGCGCGCGGGAAATCGAAGCTGTCAAACATTTCTGCATTAATCCCGTCGACTCCAGAGAGTGCGCGGAGGAAAAGCCGGAGACGCTCACGCAGAACTATCCGGCGCCGGACGATGTGAAGACCGTCGAAGGCTTCACTGCGATGCCGGAGGATGATTTCCGGGCGCTCTACGCCTCCTTCGGTCTCGCGATGACGTATGAAGACTTCCTGGAGATTCGTCATTATTTCGAGAGTGAGAAGAGAAACCCGACTGTGACCGAGATTCGTGTCCTCGACACCTACTGGTCCGACCACTGCCGCCACACGACCTTCCAGACCGAGCTCACAAGGGTGAGTTTCCTCGACGGCGACTTCCGCGAGCGCCTCACGAAGACCTACGAGCGCTATCGCCGCGACCACGAGGATTTGCTCGGCGGCAGAAGCGATAAGTTCATCTGCCTCATGGATCTCGCGCTGATGGGCATGCGCCGCTTAAAGAAGGACGGCAAGCTCACCGACCAGGAGGAGACGGATGAAATCAATGCCTGCTCCGTTGTCGTGCCGATTACGGTCGACGGCAAGGAGGAGGAGTGGCTCGTCAACTTTAAGAACGAGACGCATAACCACCCGACGGAGATTGAGCCCTTCGGCGGCGCGGCGACCTGCCTCGGCGGCGCCATCCGCGACCCGTTGTCCGGCAGAACCTATGTCTACCAGGCCATGCGCATCACCGGCGCGGCGGATCCGACCCGTCCGCTCGGCGAGACGCTGCCGGGCAAACTCCCGCAGCGAAAGATTGTCAGAGAGGCAGCGCACGGCTATTCCTCCTACGGAAACCAGGTCGGTCTCGCGACCGGCTATGTGAAAGAAATTTATCACCCCGACTATGTCGCAAAGCGCATGGAGCTCGGCGCGGTTATGGCTGCTGCACCGAAGAAGAATGTGGTGCGCATGAGTTCCGACCCGGGCGATGTGATTGTGCTGCTCGGCGGCAGAACCGGCCGCGACGGCATCGGCGGCGCAACGGGTTCCTCTAAGATTCACACGACTGCTTCGATCGAGAGCTGCGGCGCCGAAGTCCAGAAGGGCAACGCGCCGACCGAGCGGAAGATTCAGCACATGTTCCGCCGCCCGGAGGTGAGCCTCTTAATCAAGAAGTGCAATGACTTCGGCGCGGGCGGCGTCGCGGTCGCGATCGGCGAGCTCGCACCGGGCCTCACCATGGACCTCGACAAGGTGCCGCTCAAGTACGCGGGGCTTGACGGCACGGAAATTGCGATTTCCGAGTCGCAGGAGCGCATGGCCTGCGTGCTCGACCCGAAGGATGTCGATGCCTTCCTGCGGTACGCGGAGGAAGAAAATCTCGAGGCGACGCCGGTCGCCGTGGTCACGGCGGAGCCGCGTCTCGTCCTGAACTGGAGAGGCAAGGCGATTGTCGATTTGTCCCGCATCTTCCTCGACACGAACGGCGCGCACCTGACCGCAGAGGTCGAGGTGGAGCTGCCGAAGCGAAGCGAGAATCCCTTCGGCTATGCAGCCGGTGAGTCGGTCAGAGACAAGTGGCTGAATGCGCTCGGCGATTTGAATGCCTGCTCGCAGAAGGGCCTGGTCGAGATGTTTGACGCCTCGATCGGCGCGGGCACCGTCACGATGCCCTACGGCGGCAAGTACCAGCTGACCGAGACCCAGAGTATGATTGCAAAGATTCCGCTCTTAAAGGGACACACCGATGCGGCGACTGTCATGAGCTACGGTTTTGACCCCTATCTCTCGAGCTGGAGCCCCTACCACGGCGCAGTCTACGCGGTCTGCGACTCGGTCGCGAAGGTCGCTGCGGTCGGCGGCGACATCGATAAGATTCATCTGACCTTCCAGGAATTTTTCCGCCGCATGGACGACAACAAGCCGGAGAGATGGTCGCAGCCGTTTGCGGCGCTGCTCGGTGCCTACGAGGCGCAGCTGGAGCTCGGCCTCGCTTCGATCGGCGGCAAGGACTCGATGTCCGGTACCTTTAACGAAATCGACGTGCCGCCGACGCTGGTGAGTTTCGCGGTCGATGTCGCCTCGGTGAAGGATATCATCACACCGGAACTGAAGGTTGCGGGCAACCGTCTCGTGCTCCTCACGGTAAAGCGCGACGGCGACCTCCTGCC
The DNA here is from genome assembly GCA_000242235.1 of Stomatobaculum longum. Taxonomy (GTDB): domain Bacteria; phylum Bacillota; class Clostridia; order Lachnospirales; family Lachnospiraceae; genus Moryella; species Moryella longum. The sequence continues at coordinate 615,919 of JH590861.1, read as the reverse complement.
GGACTATGCGGATTTGAAGGCACAGTACCGCGCGCTCACCGAAGACATCAAGGCAAAGCGCGTGCTGAGCGCCTATGTGTTGGAGCGCCACGGCGCAGCGGAGGCTGTCACGAAGATGGGGCTCGGCAACGGCCTCGGCGTGAAGCTCGCGGACAATGTGAGCGAGGAGACCTTGTTTGCGCCGGGCTGGTGCAACCTCCTGCTCGAAGTGCCGGCAGAGGCGCTCGGAAAGCTCTCCTGCCGCACGGAACTCTTCGGCGAAGTGACGGCAACGCCTGTACTTTCCTACCGCGGCACCGAAATTTCGCTCGCGGAGGCGGAAAAGGCCTGGACCGGAACCCTCGAGGAGGTGTTCCCGACCCGCGTCACCGAGGGCGGCGAGATTCTGGATCGCCCGCTCTACCATGCGGCGTCTGTCGCGGTCTGCGGTCACAAGATTGGCACGCCGCGCGTCTTCATCCCGGTCTTCCCGGGCACGAACTGCGAGTACGACTCGGCGCGTGCGTTTGAAGAGGTCGGCGCCGTTACGAGCGCGCCCATCTTCCGCAATCAGAACGCGGAGGACATCGCGGCTTCCGTGGAAGCATACCGGAACGAAATCCGGAACGCCCAGATTGTGATGTTCCCGGGCGGCTTCTCGGCGGGCGACGAGCCGGACGGCTCCGCAAAGTTCTTTGCACAGGTCTTCCGGAACGAGGTTGTGAAGGAGGAGCTCTTAAAGCTCTTAAACGAGCGCGACGGCCTGGTACTCGGCATCTGCAACGGCTTCCAGGCGCTGATTAAGCTCGGCCTCCTGCCGGATGCGAACATCAAGGAGCAGGCGCCGGATGCGCCGACGCTCGCGATGAACCGGATCGGCAGACACTTGAGCCGTGTCGTGAACCTGAAAGTGGTGTCGGACAAGTCCCCGTGGCTTCGGAAGGCGGAACTCAGCGGCGTGTATGCAAACGTGATTTCGCACGGCGAAGGACGTTTTGTCGCGCCGCAGGAGACCATTGAGGCGCTCTTCCGGGCAGGACAGGTCGCGACGCAGTACTGCGATCTGGAGGGCAGAGTCTCGACCGACGAGCTCTGGACGCCGAACGGCTCGTATGCGGCGATTGAGGGCATCACCAGTCAGGACGGGCGCATCTACGGTAAGATGGCGCATCCGGAGAGAATCGGAGAACACATTAACAAGAATATTCCGCTTCGCCAGGACCTCGGCATTTTCGCCGCGGGCGTAGCGTATTTTCGCGGGTGAGCTCTCCATCCCAAAAGAAACAGACAAGTAAGGAGAGTAGGAGTGCATGAAAAAGGTAGTAAAATTTGGCGGTAGTTCCCTCGCCAGTGCGGAGCAGTTCAAGAAGGTCGGTGAAATTATCCGAAGCGATGCGGCGCGGCGTTATGTCGTGCCGAGCGCACCGGGCAAGCGCCACAGCGGCGACACGAAGGTGACCGACCTCCTCTATCAGCTCTATGACAGCACGGAAGATGAGGCGCTCTTTCAGGAGACGCTTGAGGAAATCAAAGGGCGATATCAGGAGATTATTGACGGGCTCTCGCTGGATCTGGATCTCAGTGCGGAATTTGCCGAGCTCGAGAAAAACTTCCGCGCGCAGTGCGGACGGGAGTATGCGGCGAGCCGCGGCGAGTATCTGAACGGCCATGTGATGGCGGCGTATCTCGGCTTCCCCTTTGTGGATCCGGCGGATATGATTTTATTCCACAACGACGGAACGCTGAATGCGGAGGAGACCGAGAGCGCGGTCGCCGAGAGACTGAAGGACTATGACTGCGCTGTCGTCCCGGGCTTTTACGGGCGCAAGGAGGACGGCAGCATCGCGACCTTCAGCCGCGGCGGCTCGGATGTCACGGGTTCGGTCATTGCGGGCGCGATTCACGCCGACCTCTATGAGAACTGGACGGATGTGTCCGGCTTCCTCTGCGCAGATCCCCACATTGTCGAGGATCCCGCGGTCATTGAGACCATCACCTACCAGGAGCTCCGCGAACTCTCCTACATGGGCGCAGGGGTCATGCACGAGGACGCGATTTTCCCGGTGCGGAAAGAGGGCATTCCGATCAACATCCGGAACACGAACCGCCCGGAGGACAGCGGCACCATGATCGTGAGCTCGACCTGCAGAAAGCCGCGCTACACCATCACCGGCATTGCGGGCAAGAAGGGCTTCTGCTCGATTACGGTCGACAAGGACATGATGAACTCGGAGATCGGGTTCTGCCGGAAGGTTCTGCAGGTCTTTGAGGACAATGATATCAGCCTCGAGCACATGCCCTCCGGCATCGACTCGATGACCATTGTCGTGCACCAGTCGGAGTTCCTGGACCACGAGCAGAAGATTGTGACCGGCATTCACCGCGCAGTGCACCCGGACCAGATTATTCTGGAAGACGATCTCGCGCTGATTGCGGTGGTCGGCAGAGGCATGAAGGACCAGCGCGGCACGGCGGCGCGCGTCTTTGCGGCCCTCACGCATGAGCGCATCAATGTGAAGATGATTGACCAGGGGTCTTCGGAGTTCAATATCATCATCGGCGTCAAGGGGCGCGATTTCGAGAATGCGATTCGCGCAATTTACACGATTTTTGTGCTGACGCAGATTTGAGTGCATCCATGAGACAAATTATCGTAGTTGGCGGCGGCGCAGCGGGCATGATGGCCGCAGCGGCCGCCGGAGCTGCGGGCGCGCGCGTCACGCTGCTCGAAAAGAATGAAAAGTTAGGAAAAAAAATCTATATCACCGGCAAGGGACGCTGCAATCTGACGAATGCGGCGCCGATGCGGGAAGTGCAGGCGCAGGTTGTGAGCAACCCGCGCTTTCTCTACAGTGCGTTTCAGGCATTCACCAACGAGGACACGATGCGCTTCTTTGAGTCGGCGGGCTGCCCGCTCAAGGTGGAGCGCGGCGACCGGGTATTTCCGGTCAGCGACCACGCCTCGGATGTGATTCGCGCGCTCGAGCGGGAGATGCAGGCGGCGGGGGTGCGCGTGAGCCTGCATGCGGAAGTGCGCGAACTTCTCTTCGCGGGAGAGGGCGAGACGCGCGCGGTCACGGGCGTTGTGCTGACAAGCGGCGAAGAACTTTCGGCGGACGCCGTGATACTCGCGACCGGCGGTATTTCTTATCCGGCGACCGGTTCGACCGGCGACGGCTACCGCTTTGCGGAGGCCGCGGGCATGGCGGTCACGGAGCGCTACCCTTCTCTCGTGCCCTTAATTTTAAAAGAGCAGGAGAGCTGCGCTGCGATGCAGGGACTCTCGCTAAAGAATGTCACAATCACGCTGAAGGACGGAAAGAAGAAAGTCTACGAGGGCTTCGGCGAGGCGCTCTTTACCCACTTCGGGATGAGCGGGCCCCTGCTGCTCTCGGCGAGCGCGCTGGTCGGGCCTCTGCTCCGAACAAAAAAGGAGCTGGAACTTCGGATAGACCTAAAGCCGGCACTCACGGAAGAACAGCTCGAGCAGAGGCTGCTCCGCGAGTTCGACGCAAACAAAAATAAGGACCTCAAGAACATACTACCCTCGCTCTTTCCGCAGAGTCTCATTTCGGAAGTGCTTCGGCAGAGCGGCATTTCCGGCGAGAAGAAAGCGAGAGATATTACGAAGGCAGAGCGGGCCGCGCTTCGACAGGCGACCAAGAGCCTCCGCTTTACGGCTACCGGTCTCCGCGGGTATAACGAGGCGGTCGTGACGAAGGGCGGTGTCTCGGTGCGTTCCCTCTCCCCGGCAACACTGGAGAGTAAGACTGTGAAGGGACTGTATCTCGCGGGCGAGCTCCTGGACTTAGACGCGATGACCGGCGGCTTCAACCTGCAGATTGCCTGGTCGACCGGCATGCTCGCAGGAAAAAGCGCGGCAGAGCCGAAATGAGCGGGAGGAAAAGATGGATAAAATAAAAGCACTCGCAATCGACGGTCCGGCCGGCGCCGGCAAATCCACGATTGCGCGGGCGGTGAGTCATAAACTCGGTTGGATTTATGTGGACACCGGGGCGCTGTTCCGGGCGGCGGCACTCTCGCTGCTCGAACAGGGAATCTCCCCCGAGGACAGCGCAGCGATTTCGGCGGCGGCGCCGAAGCTAAGACTGGATCTCAGCATTGCGGACGGGGTGCAGCATGTCTTTGTCGACGGGCGCGATGTGAGCGGCGAAATACGCCGCGAGGAAATCGGCAAGGCGGCGAGCGCGTTTGCGCGCGAAGATGCCGTTCGGCAGCGGGTTCTTGTGATCGAGCGGGAGATTGCCGCGCGGGAACCGGTCGTCATGGACGGCCGGGACATCGGCACCGTGGTGCTGCCGAATGCGCTCGCAAAAGTCTTTCTGACCGCGAGTGTCGAAGTGCGCGCCAAGCGCCGCACGGCGGAGCTCCGGGAGAAGGGCACAGAGGCGGATTTCGAGGAAGTGAAGCGGGACATCGCGGCGCGGGATGAGCAGGATAAGAACCGGGCGGTTGCACCGCTTCGACAGGCGGAGGATGCCCTCCTTCTCGACAGCTCGGCGCTCACAATCGCGGAAGTCGAGCAGCGCATCCTCGCGCTGGTCAGAGAGAAGGAAGCAGAGTGACAGAGCGAAGAAAGAGAGAAGTGATACTCGCCGAGAGCGCGGGTTTTTGTTTCGGCGTCCAAAAGGCGGTCGAGACCGTGTACCGCGAGGCCGAGGAGAGCAAGGATACGGTATACAGCTACGGCGCTATCATCCACAACGAGGAAGTGGTGCGGGATCTGACCGAAAAGGGTGTGGTCGTCTTTGAGGACGAGGATGCCGCGGCGAAGGTGCGCGCGCTGCCGGAAGAAGCGGGGACGATTATTCTCCGCTCGCACGGCGTCGGACCGGAGGTCTACCGCCTCTGCGAGGAGAAGAAGCTCCGCATTGTCGACACGGCCTGTCCGTTCGTGAACAAAATCCACCGAATCGTGCAGACAGAGAACCGGAAAGGGCGCCGCGTCCTGATTGTCGGAGATCCGAAGCACCCGGAAGTGGAGGGAATCCGTGCGTGGGGCAGAGCGGATACGGCGGTAATCCGGGACGAGGAAGAGTTCCTCGCCCTGCAAATTCCGAAGGACGTGCCGCTCTCCGTGGTCGCGCAGACTACGTTCCGTTTGCCAAAGTTTAAAATGCTGGTTGATAAAATCAGAGAGTTAGGTTATGATATAGCTTGTTTTAATACGATTTGCAATGCGACGCAGGAAAGACAGGCGGAGGCGAAGAAAATTGCTTCCGAAGTCGATGCTATGATCGTGATCGGAGGGAAAAACAGTTCCAATACGAGAAAACTTGTGGAAATCTGTTCTGCAGTTTGTCCGCATACGTTTTACGTCCGGACCGCGAGCGAATTAGATCCTGAGCTTTTGGCGCCCTTTCAGCGAATTGGTATTACAGCGGGGGCATCCACCCCCAAACATATCATTGAGGAGGTTCAAGCCATTGTCAGAGCAGAGTTTTGAACAGATGTTGAATGAGTCTTTTAAGACGATTCACACGGGAGAAGTTGTATCGGGAACAGTACTGGATGTGAAGGAGGATCAGATCATCCTGAACATCGGCTATAAGTCAGACGGCGTCATCACCAGAAACGAGTACACGAACAACAACAGCCTCGACCTCCGGACTGTCGTGCATGTTGGTGACGAACTGGAAGCCAAAGTCATGAAGGTAAATGACGGCGACGGACAGGTTTCCCTCTCGTATCGCAGACTCGCGGCGGACAGAGGCAACAAGCGCCTGGAAGAGGCGTTCAACAACCACGAGGTTCTGAAGGCAAAGGTAGTCCAGGTACTGAACGGCGGACTGAGCGTGCTGGTCGACGAGGCGCGCGTGTTCATTCCGGCAAGTCTGGTATCGGATTCCTACGAGAGAGATTTAAATAAATATGCGGATCAGGAGATTGAGTTCGTGATTACCGAGTTCAATCCGCGCAGAAGAAGAATCATCGGCGACCGCAAGCAGCTCATGCAGGCTGCAAAGGCGGAGCTGCAGAAAGAGCTCTTTGCGCGCATCAAGGTCGGCGATGTGGTCGAGGGCACGGTCAAGAACGTGACGAACTTCGGTGCATTCGTGGATCTCGGCGGCGCAGACGGTCTCCTGCACATCTCCGAGATGAGCTGGGGCAGAATCGAGAACCCGAAGAAGGTTCTGAAGTCCGGCGATCGCGTCAGAGTCTTCATCAAGGAGATTTCCGGCACGAAGATTGCGCTGAGCTTAAAGTTCCCGGATCAGAATCCGTGGATCGATGCGGCTGAGAAGTACGCACAGGGCAAGATTGTCAGAGGCCGTGTGGCGCGCATGACCGATTTCGGCGCTTTCATCGAGCTCGAGCCGGGCGTGGACGCACTGCTTCATGTCTCCCAGATTGCAAGAAAGCACATCGACAAGCCGTCGGATGTCCTTGAGATCGGCGATGAGATCGAGGCAGAGATTGTCGAGTTCAATGCGGAGGACAGAAAAATCTCCCTCAGCATGAAGGCACTCGAGAACATGCAGGGCGATGAGGTTGTCTACGAGGATGCCGCACCGCAGGATGAGCAGTAAGACAGAGAATTGAGAGAGGCAGGGGGCTGTCCCCCTGCCTCTCTTGTTATATATAAATAAAAAAAGGATACAAAATGGAAGGCTTACAGAGAAAAAAGACAGGGGAATTTGCAAGCTTTTCGTACACGGAGCGGGGCAAAGAACTCGCGGCACGTGTTTCGGCGCTGCTCACGGAAGCCGGGTATCGCTATGTCGGAGCGGAGGTCGAGGAGGCGTTTCGTCGCTGCGATTTGCTGGTTTTTGTCGGCGCGAGCGGCATTGCGGTCCGAAAAATCGCCCCCTATGTGCGGGACAAGTTTCAAGATCCCGCGGTGCTCTGCCTCGATGAGTACGGCCGCTTTGTGATTCCGCTGCTCTCGGGCCATGTGGGCGGGGCCAATGCGTTTGCGCGCTTTTTGGGGCGGAAACTCGGCGCGGCGGTCGCTGTCAGCACGGCGACGGACCTGAATCGGCGCTTTGCGGTCGATGTTTTCGCCGTACAAAACGGACTTCGGATCGGAAGTCGCGAGAAAGCGAAGCGCGTGAGCGCGGCATTGCTCCGCGGAGAGGAGGTCGCCTTTTTGACCGACTTTCCGTTGCGTGACACGGAAAAACTGCCCGAAGGGCTGGTCGCGAAACCACCTGCCGAAGGACAGCTCTGCATACGAATCAGCGCGGCGCCGGATCCGGAGGCGGAAAACTGTCTCGTGCTGACGCCCCCGATTTATTGTCTCGGCGTGGGTTGCCGGAAGGGAACGCCGGTCGAAGCGTTTCGTAGCGCGGCAGAGCTGTTTCTAAAGAAACAAAACATTACAAAAGATGCGCTTTTTTCGATTGCGAGTATTGATTTAAAGCGGGAAGAGACAGCGGTCCTCGCGCTCGCCGAGGACTTTGCCGTGCCCGCTGTATTTTTTACGGCGGAAGAACTCCGCGCAGTCCCCGGAAACTTTGAGAGCTCGGCCTTTGTCGAAAAGACCACCGGTGTCGGCGCGGTTGCCGCGCGCGCGGCCGCAAGCTGTGCGCCGATTCGGGTTGCGGGGAAGACCGTGGTAGACGGTGCGACCTTTGCGCTCTACCGGCGCGACTTTACCCCTGTCTTTGCGGAAAGCGAAGATACGGCAGGATTTCTCTTTCTCGCCGGTGCGCGCTACCAGGGTAAGCGCGCCTTTGCCGTTTCGCTACAGCGGGAGGGGCGCATTTCGGCGTATCGCGAGGTCCCGAAGCAGTGGATTGACTGCCTCACGGCGGCGGCGCTCCGGGAGGACAACGCACTGTTTACGGCAGAACTTAAGCGCGCTGTGACAGCGCTCGCAGCGGAGGCGAGAAGTCGCCGGGAAGCACTGCTGCTCGACAGTATCGGTGGAGGCCTGGTGCCGATTGACCGCCGGGAGAGAGCCCTCCGCGACGCGGTCGGACGCCTCCAGTGTGCGCTCGCGGCAGCGGCGGACGAAGTCTATCTTCTCGAACTCGGCATTGCGAGACCGCTTAAGAAGTTCGGAGAAAGTGTAGAGAAATTGTAAGAAGTTTGCAAATCATTTGCAGAGCCTCTCCGCTATAATAGCAGGAGGCAAAGGAGGTAATACAGCAAGATGAGAAACGAACAGAAATGGACGCGGCGTCTCAAGGCGCTCGCGCTTACGCTCGGCTTCAGCGCACTCTTTGCGCTGCCGGCATTTGCGGAAACCGCAGAGATTCATGCGAATGCGACCAAGGATCAGGTGACTGTGAGCGGCACCGTGAGCGGAGACAGTACCTCCGAGGACGGAAAACTCTATTTTTTTGCGCTGGATCCCTATAACGACAGCATCAAGGAGGCAAAGCCCGTTGCGAGTGCGCCGTACGGCGCGAACTTCTCGTTCACCGCGCCGCTCCTTGACGGTACGCCGGACACCAGACTCTACGACCAGTTTGCGATTGCGGTCTGGAAGAACGGTCGCTATTACGACATCGGCCGCCGCGCCTATATCACGAACCCGGAGGTGGTCGCAAAGAGCGACAAGCCCTATGAGCAGCCGCTCACGAAGAAGGGGCTCCTGGTACAGCTCGACATGTTGAGCGATGCGTTCGAGCTCGGCGTGAAGCACGTGAACGTGAATTTTAATTTTGCGCAGATTACCGCGGGCACGGGCATTGACTACACCTATGAGGGCAAGACCTATCACTTTGACAAGAACCAGATTGCCGAGTACGACAAGAACATCAGCGCTTTTTCCGGCAAGAGCATGATGGTCACGGCGATTGTCTTAAACGGCTGGAACGACAAGATGCCGGAACTCATCTACCCCGGGGTCAAGAAGACGGACGGCGCCCTCTATTACGGCTTCAATGCGGCGACCAAGGAGGGCTATGAGACCACGCGCGCGCTGATGAGCTTCCTCGCACAGCGCTACAACGGCGAAAACCCGGCTTATGGCCGCGTCTCGAACTGGATCATCGGCAACGAGATTAATAACGGCAGAAACTGGAACTACATGGGCAAGATGGACATCGATAAGTATGTGACCGAGTATGTCCGCGCCTTCCGTGTCGCCTACACGGCCATCAAGGCACAGCAGGCCAGCGCCCATGTCTTCTTCTCGGTTGATATGAACTGGAACGACCCGAATGCGGATCAGAAGACACAGTACTCCGCGAAGCATATCATTGACAAGATCAATGCCGAGATTAACCGAAACGGCAACATCGACTGGCAGCTCGCTTACCATCCGTACCCGTATCCGCTGACAGAGCCGGAGTTCTGGGACGACCACACGACCGGTCTCATCGCACAGGATGAGAGCTCGAAGATTATCAACTTTGAGAACCTGCATGTCCTCACGGATTATCTGAAGGCGTCGAACTTTAGGAACCGCGCGGGCGAAGTGCGCCACATCATCCTCTCGGAGCAGGGCTTCAGCGCGAAGAGCCCCTCGCGCGGCGATGTCGAGACGCAGCAGGCGGCGGCCTTTGCATATGCTTACTACATTGCGGACTCCAATCCCTATGTGGACGCGCTGATTCTGAGCCGTCAGGTGGATGCGCCGGTTGAGGTGAGAAGCGGCGCGGCCTTCGGTCTCTGGGCTTGCCGCATGGATGCGGGCGATGCGATTATTGCGACCAGAAGAAGAAAGATTTGGGCGGTGTTCCGCGACATCGACAAGAAGGCAAAGACCCTGGAGGCTTCCGAGTTTGCGAAATCGGTGATCGGCATTCAGAAATGGTCGGATGTGGTTCCGGACTTCCGCTGGAGAAGCCTTGAGAAGTAAGGAAGAGAACTTGACTTTTTGCGGCCCTCAGCTTATGCTGGTTCGGAATTGAATCATCAAATGCAGTGAAGACGCACAGTAGCACCGGCAGAGCGCACAGAGAGCGGGAGAGAGCTGAGATTTCCGCCGTGACACCGGAGGGCGAACCTTCGCGTCGGAGCAGCGGAGCCGAACGGGCGTGCCCCAGTAGGTTTCGACGTCTTTCCGCGTCAAGGAAACAATGAGCGGTCCGCGGCACAAGCGGATAATGCGGGTGGTACCGCGGGTTAAATAACTCGTCCCGGATACAGAGAGCTTGCTCTCTGTATCCTTTTTTATTTTCCCGCGCAGTCAAAGAAAAGGAGAGAGGCATGGACAAGAAGCAATTTGAGGATTTAAAGCAGCGCTTCGCCGAGAGAGCCGAACAGATGCAGGAAAAGAATTCCGAGACCCTGTACGCGCTCCGGAAAGAATTTCTGGACCGGAAGGACGGCCTGGTCAGCGGACTCATGAAGCAGATGAAGAGCGTACCGTCGGCGGAAAAGGCGGATTTCGGCAAGGAAGTGAATGCGCTGAAGGACTGGGTGCTTGAAAAGCTGACCGCACTCGAAAAGCAGGCGAGAGAGGCAGAGTTAAATCACCGCTACGAGACAGAGAAGATTGATGTCACGCTGCCGGGCACGGAAATTCCGCGCGGCAATCTCCACCCGGACACGCTGGTCCGAAATCAGATGATTGAGGCGTTTGCGGGCATGGGCTTTGAGATTTACGAGGGCGCGGAGATCGAGACCGACTACTACAACTTCACCGCGCTCAACACACCTAAGGATCACCCGGCGCGCGACATGCAGGACACTTTTTATCTGAGCGATAAGTTCCTGCTCCGCACCCAGACCTCGGCGGGACAGATTCACGTGATGGAAAAGCAGAAGCCGCCGATTAAGATTCTCTCCCCGGGCAAGGTGTTCCGCTCGGACGACGACGCGACGCACTCCCCGATGTTTACCCAGATGGAGGGCCTCGTGGTAGATAAGGGCATCACGCTCTGCGACCTTCAGGGTATGCTCGACAAGTTTGTCGAAAAGTTCTTCGGCGCGGGTGTGAAGACCCGCCTCCGTCCCTCCTATTTCCCGTTCACGGAGCCCTCGGTCGAGGTCGATGTGAGCTGCTTCTCCTGCGGCGGCAAAGGCTGTCGACTCTGCAAGGGAACGGGCTGGATCGAGATTCTCGGCGCGGGCGTCGTGAACAAGAAGGTGCTCGAGAACTGCGGCATCGACTCGGATGTATACTCCGGTTTCGCCTTCGGAATCGGCATCGAGCGCGTCGCAATGCTGAAGTACGGCATCGGTAACATTAAGTATCTGTTCGAGTCGGATCTCCGCGTGCTCCGGCAGATCAATGCGTAAGGAGGCAGAGAGATGATAGCGCCGTTCAGTTGGCTTAGAGAATATGTAGATATCGATTGCACCCCGCAGGAACTCGAGGAGAAGCTCTTCTCCTGCGGTTTTGAAGTGGAGAACTTGGAGGAAGTCGGCGCGCGGATTTCGCGCGTTGTTGTGGGTCTTGTGACAAGCTGCGAGCCCATCGAGGGCACGCATTTGCATCTCTGCGAAGTAGACTGCGGCAGTGAGGGCAAGTTCCAAATCTGCTGCGGCGCGGACAATGTGGAGGCGGGCAAGAAGTTCCCGACTGCCCTGGTCGGCGCAACGGTCTGTGAGACCAACAAGGAGAGAACGGAGATTGTCGGCACCGCGACCATTCAGGCGGGCAAGCTCCGCGGTTACGACTCCTTCGGCATGCTCTGCTCCGGCATGGAGCTGGGTCTTAACGAGGACCTGTATCCGGGCGCGGGCTATAACGGCCTCCTCGTGTTGCCGGACGATGCGGCTCCGGGCGCGGATGTGAAGCCCATCGTGGGTCTCGACGACTGGCTCTTCGACATTGCGATTACGGCAAACCGCCCGGACTGCCAGGGGATCTACGGCATTGCGCGAGAAGTGGCGGCCGTCCTCGGCAAGGAGATGAAGCCCCTGCCGGTTTCCTACCGCGAGGAGAAGACCGAGCCGCACACGCTTCAGGTCGAGGTGGAAGCGCCGCAGTACTGCCCGCGCTATGAGGCGCATGCGGTGAAGGATGTGAAAATTGCGTCCTCGCCCGCGTGGCTTCGCCGTCGCCTGAGCCTGGTCGGCGTGAGCGCGATTTCCAACATGGTGGACATCACAAACTATGTGATGCTGGAGCTCGGTCAGCCGATGCACGCCTTTGACCGCCGCGACTTAGCGGGCGACCGCATTGTGGTGCGCACGGCGAAGGAAGGCGAGAAGCTCGTGACCCTCGATGAGCAGGAGCTGACGCTCACCGAGAGCAATCTTTTAATTTGCGACGGCGAGAAGCCGGTCGGCCTTGCAGGCATCATGGGCGGCCTCAATTCGGAGATTAAGGATACGACGACCGCGGTCGTCTTCGAGGCGGCAAAGTTTGCGCGCGACAACATCCGCCGCAGCGCCCGCGCGCTCGGAAAGCGCACCGATGCGAGCGCACACTTTGAGAAGGGCACGGACGAGTACACGGTGGAGCTCGCGATGAAGCGCGCCCTGCATCTGACCGAAGAGCTCGGCGCCGGCACCGTCACGGATGAGTGCGCAGGCAAGAATACGGGCAACAGCATTGAGAAGCGCCCGCTTACGGTGAGCCTGGCCCGCGTGAACGGTGTGCTCGGCATCGAGGTGCCGGGAGAGGCAGTGTGCCGCATCCTCGCAAACCTCGATATGGAGCCGGAACTCGAGGGCGATGCACTGCGCCTCAAGATTCCCGCTTATCGCGAGGACATGGAGAGCTATCAGGATGTCGCCGAAGAGGTGATTCGCTTCTACGGCTACGAGCACCTCGTGCCGAGCTTCTTAAAGAGCGCGGAGGTCACGAGCGGCGGTCTTAACGAGAGACAGCGCCGTGAGCTCAAGTTAAAGGAAACTCTCGCGGGCGGCGGCATGTACGAGGCAATTCACTATTCCTTCTTCTCCCCGGCGGATTTAAAGCTGTTCCGCTATCCCGAAGGGAGCGAGGCACTTCGCGCAATTCGCATTCTGAATCCGATCAGCGAGGAACTCTCGCTCATGCGCACGGTACTCTCGCCCTCCATGGCGAATGCCGTGATGCGGAACCAGAAGGCCGGAAATCTCTCCGGACGCCTCTTTGAGCTCGCGAAGGTCTTCATCCCGAAGTCTCTGCCGCTCACGGATTACCCGGAGGAGAGAGCGCACTTAGCATTTGCGTTCTTCGGCAAGGAGGAGAGCTTCTTTACGCTGAAGGGAGCCCTGGACCTCGCAGCCGAGAGTTTGCATGTCAAGTTCCGCTACGAGGCGTCGACCGAGCCGTTCACGCACCCCTATCAGACCGCAGCGGTCTATGTTGGCGAGGTGAAGGTGGGTTACCTCGGCAAGCTCGCTTACGATATTGCCGGGGAGCTGAATCTCCGCACGGATGCCTATCTCGCAGAGCTGGATCTCGACACCATCGAGAGCCTGCCGCACGAGCCGGTCTACTTTACGCCGCTTCCGAAGTTCCCGGAGGTGCAGCGTGACCTGGCACTCGTCATGGACAAGGCAATCAGCTGCGAGCAGGTCGTGAATCTGATTCAGGGCTGCAGCCCGCTGATTCGCGAGGTGAAGCTCTTCGATATCTACGAGGGTGCGCCGATACCGCCGACGAAGAAGAGCCTCGCGTTTACCCTGACCTTCCGCCCGGAGGAAAAGGCGTTTGCGCCGGAAGAACTCGACAAGCTGACGCAGGAGATTCTGGAGAAGTTAAAGACAAGCTGTGACATTGCGCTCCGCGTCTGAGGAAAGAGCGCTTAAAAAGAAGAACCGTCATCGCCCCATGCGGAACAATAAGAACCTGTCTTTCCGCGGGCGAAGCAAAAAGCTGCGTGCAGATGCACGCAGCTTTTTGCGTAAGTTTTCTTATTCTGCCCGTATGTCATACAAGGCCCGCTACAAGAAGGCCGGATGGCATGCTTTCTGACATTTTCCTTCAACCATACTGTTTCAAGGAAGCGGTAAGCAGGGAAAAGCCTTATACCGCAAGGGCTTGAATTACCGGCTCTTTTTGTCCGCTCGGCCGAAAAATCCGAGATGAGGTGAAACGGATACGCACCTCATCCAGGAGCAAGCGGAAATATCCAAAATCTGTCATATGAGGTGCATCATTTTATCCGAACGGGGATATAACAAAGCATTTTAGCTTAGATTACAAAAGTCAACTGAATTCGGATAAAGAGCTGCGTAACCATCCGCATCACAGGGGGCAGGACATGTGCCCGCACGGAGAGCGAAAATACACGAATGCTGCCACAGGAGGCGCATCATCCGGTCTGAAAGGCGACCGAGCGAAGCGTTTCGGTTCAGTCTTTTTTCTTCGGATTTTTCGGGAACCAGCCCTTTTTGACGCGCTCCTCTTGCTCAAAGAGTTCGAGGATACTCCAGAGGCAGCTCACGCCGAAGACGGCTGTGAGAGCGCTCGGAACCGTCCCGCGGAGAAATAGGGAGACTGCGAGTGCCGCGACGCCGAGCAGGGCAAAGAGCGGCCAGATTTGTTTGCCGATATAGTATTCGCTCTTTATGACGATGGGGTGAAAGGCGCCTATCATCAAAAAGGCACCGAAACCGATCAAGAGGCCGTTCAAATTCATGGGACATCCTTTCTCTTCACAGCAATACCACGAAAGGGAAGCAGTTTCATACTGCTAATCAAGATTGACAGGATGAGAATAGCAGAGCACGGTAAGAAAAAAAAGTGCCGTGGCAACAAAAAGAAAAATTATGATACGAAGAAAAAGAGAATCAAGAGACAAGGAAGTAAGAAGCGAGAGAAGTAAGAGGCAAGAGAAGTAAGAAGCGAGAGAAGTAAGAGGCAAGAGAAATAAGAGGCGAGAGAAACAAGAGGCAAGAAAATCAAGGGGCGAGAGAGAAGTACGAGGCGAGAGAAGTGAGAGGGAGAGAAGTAAGAGACAAGAGAAGTAAGAGGCGAGAGAAGTAAGGGGCAAGAGAATCAAGGGCGAGAGAAGCAAGAGGCAAGAGAATCAAGGGGCGAGAGAATCCAGGGGTGAGAGAAGTAAGTAGTGAGAGAATCAAGGGGAAAGAGAAGTAAGGGGCAAGAGAATCAAGGGATAAGAAATTCGAAAAAAGCAAAAAAACAAGAAGACAAAGGAACAAAAAAATCCCTGTCTCGCGCGGCCTGATGTATCGCGGGCGGAGCGAGACGGGGATTTCAATGAATTGCGTCAGACTCAGAGCATCAGCTCATAGTAGCGGAGCGAAGTGGTCTCCCGGAAGCCGTTTGCCGTATAGAGGCGGACTGCCGGCGTATTGGAAGCCGTGACCTGCATGGTCGCTTTTTTGTAGCCGAGCTTCTTTAAGAGCCCCAGGAACTGCGGGAAGAGCTCGCTGCCGACACCCTGTCCCACTAATTCCTTTCGCACCGAGACGCGGTGCAGGTAGGCGTTATGATCCTTCATCGGCGTCACAAAGCAGCGGAAAGCCGGGCGCTTCTCGTTCGGGCGGAAAATCTCATAGGCGCGGAAGCCTTCCGCCGAGGGCTTGGACTCGCGGAAACGGTAGCGCGGATCCGGGGTCTCCTTGTCCTCGAGGCTGCAGGCCATCTCGGTCTCCTCCTCGGCGAGGTGGGCACCGATCGAGAGCAGCACCGGCAGAGCATCCTTGCAGGCGCTGTCCACGGCAAAGCGGACAATCGGAGCGGAGCCCTTTAAGCTCTTGCCCGGGAATGTAATTTTTGCCTTTTCCCAGAGGCGGTGGAAATAGCCCTGTCTGCGGTGGTCCGGGTCCGTGAAGGCATAGACCTCAAAAATCTGGTCGCCGAGGCCGCAGAGTGCCATTGCGGCGCAGAGCTCCTTGGCGTCTTCGTCCGCATAGGCGAGAAGGTACTTGGTGCCGGGCTCGCGGAGCGGGAAAGACATCGAAAAGGCTTCCTTTTCATGGCAACGCTTCAGGAGAGCCAGGATTCGGTCCTGCTCCCCATGGTTGAATCGATCTTGTTCTGTTAATTTCATAGGGCTCCCATCTGCATCTTCTGCATTACATATCAGGTCGTAAATTTTTTCCATTATAGCATAGATTTGTGCCCTGTGCGACGCGGAGAAAAGCTGTAAGAAAACCGTAAAGAGGCATCCCGCATTGCACGGTGGGGCAAAAAAACATATAATGGGAAAAACATATTTGTTGCCGCCGACAGGAGGAAGCGATGATTACAACTTTACTGAATAAAATCAAAGAGACCAAGGCACCGGTCTGCGTGGGGCTGGATCCCATGCTGGCGTATATTCCGGACGAGGTAAAGAAAGCTGCGTTTGCCGAGAAGGGCGAAAATTTGGAGGGAGCGGCCGAGGCCTGCTGGCGCTTTAACGAGGCCATCATCAAGGCGACGGTGGATCTGATTCCGGCCGTGAAGCCGCAGATTGCGATGTACGAGCAGTTCGGAATTCCCGGCCTCATCGCCTATGAAAAGACCGTCCGCTTTGCGAAGGAGCTCGGGCTCATCGTGATTGCCGATGTGAAGCGCGGCGACATCGGTTCGACCTCGGCGGCGTATGCGGAGGGACACCTCGGCAGCATCACCATCGGCGAGAAGCAGTTCTTCCCCTTTGACGCGGATATGGCGACCGTGAACCCCTACCTCGGCAGCGACGGCGTGAAGCCCTTCCTCGAGGTCTGCGGACGCTGTGACAAGGGTATTTTTGTGCTCGTCAAGACCTCGAATCCCTCGAGCGGCGAGTTGCAGGACCAGCTGATTGACGGCGAGCCGCTCTATGCGCGGGTCGCGGATCTCACCTCCGCCTGGGGCGAGTCCCTCATGGAGGGCGCGTGGTCCAATGTCGGCGCAGTGGTCGGCGCGACTTACCCGAAGATGCTTGCGGAGCTCAGAGCGCGCATGCCGCACACATTCTTCCTGATTCCGGGCTACGGCGCCCAGGGCGGTAAGGCAGAGGATCTCGCGGTCGCATTTAACGCGCAGGGCGAGGGCGGCATTGTGAACTCTTCGCGCGGCATCATTGCGGCGTGGAAGCAGGAGAAATATCAGAACTTCGGCGCGGAAGCCTTCGCCGACGCAGCGCGTCAGGCGACGGTCGACATGATTCTGGATTTGCAGCGTTGCATCCGCTTCTGAGACAGAGAACGGGAGAAGCACAACATGACGAAAGTGAGAGAGCGCGCGTCCGTACTGGGACAGCGCGCGTTATGTCCGGGCGTCTATGATCTCCGGCTCCTGGCGCCGCAGATTGCGGCTGCGGCACGCCCGGGACAGTTTGTAAATGTATTTCTGAATAACGGCGCGCACATCCTGCCGCGCCCCATCAGTCTCTGCGGCATTGACAGCGAGAACGGTATCCTGCGCCTCGTGTACCGCGTGACGCGGGAGGGAAGCGGCACCGAAGAGCTCTCGCGCTATACGGCGGGCACCGAGCTTCTGCTCCTCGGCCCGCTCGGGAACGGGTTTCCGACGGCGCTCGACAATGCCGCAGTGGTCGGCGGCGGCATCGGCATTCCGCCGCTCCTTGAGCTCCTCTGGGCGCTCCCGGGGAAAAAGACCGCCCTTCTCGGCTATCGCAGCAAGTCCCAGCTCTTTTTGCTCGAGGATTTTGCGGTTGCGGCCGATGAGGTGAAGATTGCGACCGAGGACGGCAGTCTCGGCATCCGGGGCAACGTTGTGGATCTGCTCCGCGCGCTGCCGGAAAAGCCGAAGGCGATTTTAAGCTGCGGCCCGCTGCCCATGCTCCGCGCGCTGAAGGCCTATGCGGCGGAGGAAGGCATTCCGCTCTGGGTCTCTATGGAAGAGCGCATGGCCTGCGGCATCGGCGCCTGCCTCGGCTGTATTACGGAGAGCGCGGAGGTCGATGCGCACTCGAATGTCAAAAATAAGCGCGTCTGCGCCGACGGACCGGTGTTTCGCGCAGAGGAGGTGGTGCTTTGAACATCTCGACGGAAGTGAGCCTCGCCGGAATCACCTTAAAAAACCCCGTGATGACGGCGAGCGGTACCTTCGGGGCCGGCGAAGAGTACAGCGAATTTGTGGACTTAAATAAGCTCGGTGCGGTCGTGACCAAGGGCGTCGCGGCCGTGCCGTGGGCGGGCAACCCGACCCCTCGCCTTGCGGAGACGCCGGGCGGCATGCTGAATGCGATCGGCCTCCAGAATCCGGGCGTGGATGTTTTCCTCGAGCGGGATTTGCCCTTCTTAAAGCGGTTTGACACCCGCGTCGTGGTCAATGTCTGCGGCCACAGCGAAGAGGAGTATGTCGAGGTCGTGGAGCGGCTCCGCGAGGCGCCGGTTGATTTTCTCGAGCTCAACATCTCCTGCCCGAATGTCAAAGAGGGCGGCATTGCCTTCGGCACGCAGGCAAAGGCGGTCGAGCACATCACCCGCCGCGTGAAGGAGAGAGCGGCGCAGCCGTTAATTGTCAAGCTCTCGCCGAATGTCACGGATATCACCGAGACTGCGCGCGCGGCGGAGGCGGGCGGCGCGGATGTGCTCTCGCTCATCAACACCTTGACCGGCATGAAAATCGACATTATGCGGCGCAGCTTTGTGCTCGCAAATCGCACCGGCGGCCTCTCGGGGCCCGCGGTGCACCCGATTGCGGTGCGCATGGTCTATGACTGCGCACATGCGGTCAAGCTGCCGTTAATCGGCATGGGCGGCATTTCGACCGCAGCAGATGCCATCGAGATGATACTTGCCGGCGCGACGGCGGTTTCGGTCGGCACCGCAAACTTTTATAATCCTTGCGTTTCGGAGGAAGTCGCGGCGGGGATTGCCGCTTATCTTGAGCAGACAGGAACCGAGGATATCAGAGAACTCATCGGCGCAGTGCGCTGAACAAGGGGGAGACGATGGAACAGTACAAGCAGGAATTTATTGAGTTTATGATTTCGTGCGAAGTCTTAAAGTTCGGGGACTTCGTGACCAAAAGCGGCAGAAAGACGCCGTTCTTTGTGAACACCGGCTTTTACCGCACCGGAACGCAGTTAAAGCAGCTCGGCGCCTACTATGCGCGCGCCATCCACGCGGCATTCGGCGAGGAGGCGACCTTGCTCTTCGGACCGGCGTACAAGGGTATTCCGCTCTGCGTCGCGGCTTCGATCGGCATGAGCGAGCTCTATGAGCAGGAAGTGGGCTATGTCGCAAACCGGAAGGAAGTCAAGGACCACGGCGACAAGGGGATTCTCCTCGGTGCGCCGATCAAGGACAGCGATAAGATCGTGATTGTCGAGGATGTCACGACGGCCGGAACCTCGATTGAGGAGACCATGCCGATTATCAAGGCACAGGGCAACGCAGAGGTACTGGGCCTCGTGGTCAGCGTGGATCGCTGCGAGAGAGGCAAGGGTAAAAAGAGCGCGCTCTCCGAGATTTCGGAGCGTTACGGCATCAAGACGACAGCGATTGTCACGATGAAGGAGGTCATTGAACACCTCTACCGGCGTGAAGTGAACGGCAAGGTAATCATCGACGATGCGCTGATGGAGAGAATCGATGCCTACTACCGTGAATACGGTGCGGAGGAGGACTGAGCCTGTCCATGGATAAAATCCGATGGAAACATCGCCTGCTCGGAACCTTGCTTTTTGTCATTTATCTTGCGGGGCTCAGCTATTTTCTCTTCTTTGCCGAAGCACTCGGCAGGCAGGGGAGGAGCAGTGCGAATCTGCGCTACAACATTGTGCTGTTCCGGGAAATCTGGCGCTTCTGGCATTACCGCCACATACTCGGCTACCGCGCTTTTATCCTGAATACCTTCGGCAATGTCTTTGCCTTTGTGCCCTTCGGCTTTTTTTTGCCGATTGTGAGCGGAAAGCGCCACAGCTTTTTCCGCAGCCTGATTGCGGGGGTGTTGTTTTCGGGGCTCATTGAGACAGCGCAGCTTCTGACCCGGCTCGGCAGTTTTGATGTCGACGATATTTTTTTGAATACGATCGGCGTTGTCGCAGGCTATTTTATTTTCCGGCTGTTTCTTAGGAGGTTAAATCGTGCGTCTGCCTAATCCCTTTCGAAAAAAAGAATATAAATTTCTGACGCCGGTCGCAAAGAGCGACGACTCGATTCTGGAGCGCCCGGAATTTTTGCCGGAAGAAGAGCGGGTGCGCCGTAGCAAGCAGCGGCGCCCGAAAAAGAAAGGCAAACAGAATCAGCAGCTCTCTTCGCTGATCAGCTACCTGAAGAAGCCGCACTCCGAGACCGGGCTCACGGCACTTTGCGGCGGCGTTGTCGCTGTGCTCTTTACGGCACTCGCCTTTTTCAGCATGCTACAGGCAGCGGGGGAACCCTCGCTCACGGTTTCGGCGGCGGTCATGAGCGCCATGCTGGTTTCAATCTACGGCATCTACCTCGCGGTGACCGCGCTCCGCGAGAAGGAAAAAAATCAGCTTTACACCTGGATCGGGCTCTCGCTCTGCGGTCTGGTGATGGTGACTTGGTTAATTGCCCAGTTCCTCGGGCTCAGCAGCTGATGGAGCGGGAAATGCTGCTTACAGAGCGGCTTAGGCTTGCAAGGGAGCGACTCGCGGAGATACCGGCGGAGCGTTTTGCGACCGAGCGCTTTCAGGGGTTTTTCGGTCGTGAGGCGCGTGCTCTTGTGACAGCCACAGAGGCGAGTGGGGAAGCGAGGGACAGGGCACTCTGCCTTATGTTGCCCGGCAATACGGAGGAGGCACTGCTCGCAGTCCTGTCTTCCGTCTGCAGCCGCGCGTTTTCGCCGCAGTGTGACAAGGCGCTTGGCGTTCGCTGCCTCGAACTCTTTCTCCAGTGCTACGGGCTGTTTGCCCGGGACAGCGCACCCGGAGAGATAAGAGAAGCGATTTACTACGATTTATTCGATTACGCGGAAGAGGATGTGCGACAGCGCTTTTCGGCGCGGGCAGAGGGACCCTTCGGTCTGACGGTCATCTTACCCGGAGAGTTACCCTGGTATGCGGACCGGTATCCGGAGGTCGCCGCAGCGCACGCCGAAGATTTATCGCTTTTTCTCGACAAAGCGCTCCGGGACAGACTGCGCCCGCTCATCCGTGAAACGGCGGACAAAACGGTGCGTGAAAAATGCCTTGCGGCGATTTTGCGGTATCAGCGTGTGTGCGGAAAGGACACGCGATATTCCGTGCGACAACAGGGCTGGCTTCGCGAGCTCTATGCGCCGGAAAGCAAATAAAAATTGGGATTGAGCTCAAAGAAGAGCGCCGATATAATACAAGTGAAACGAATCAATAAGGAGGGTGCAATGGCAAAAGTCGGAATTGTGATGGGCAGTGATTCGGATATGCCCGTGATGGCACAGGCAGCGGCATTTTTGGAGAAAATGGGGATTGAATACGAGATGCGCATTATCTCGGCGCACCGCGAGCCGGATGTCTTTTTTGAGTGGGCAAACGGTGCCAGAGAGCGCGGTCTCTCGGTCATCATCGCGGGTGCGGGCAAGGCGGCGCATCTGCCGGGCATGTGCGCGGCGCTCTTTTCGCTGCCGGTCATCGGCATCCCGATGAAGACCTCGGATCTCGGCGGTGTGGATTCGCTCTACTCGATTGTGCAGATGCCGAGCGGCATTCCCTGCGCGACCGTTGCGATCAACGGCGGCAAGAACGCGGGCATTCTCGCGGCAAAGATTCTCGCGGTCGGCGACAAGGCGCTCGAGGAGAAGCTGCAGGCATTTCAGAAGGAAATGCGCGACGAGGTTGTCGGTAAGGATGAGAAGCTGCAGCGCGAGGGTTACCAGAGTTTTCTCAAGTGAGAGGAGCCGCAATGGATTACAGAAATTCCGGAGTTGACATTGAGGCGGGCTATGCGTCCGTAGAACTGATGAAACAGTATGTAAAGCGCACGCTGCGCCCCGAGGTGATGGGGGGCATCGGCGGCTTTTCGGGAGCCTTCTCCCTTGCGGGCATCAAGAACATGGAGGATCCGGTGCTTCTGTCCGGAACCGACGGCGTCGGCACCAAATTAAAAATTGCGTTTTTGCTGGATCGCCACGATACGATCGGCATTGACTGTGTCGCGATGTGCGTGAACGATGTCGCCTGCGCGGGCGGCGAGCCGCTCTTTTTCCTCGACTACATTGCCTGCGGCAAGAATGTCCCGGAGAAGATTGCGACGATTGTCTCCGGTGTCGCGGAGGGCTGCGTTCAGGCGGGCTGCGCACTGGTCGGCGGTGAGACCGCGGAGCACCCGGGACTTATGCCCGAGGACGAATATGACCTCGCGGGCTTCTCGGTCGGCGCCTGCGACAGAAAGGATCTGATTACGGGCGAAGAACTGAAGCCGGGCGATGTCCTGATTGGCATTGCGTCGAGCGGTGTTCACTCGAACGGCTTCTCCCTGGTCCGCAACATCTTTGAGATGAGCAGGGAGAATTTGACGCGCTTCTATCCGGAACTCGGCGCAACCCTCGGCGAGGTGCTGCTCGCACCGACCCGCATCTACGTGAAGGCTTTAAAGAGCGCGAAGGAGGCTGGCGTCCGCATTCACGCCTGCAGCCATATCACGGGCGGCGGTTTCTACGAGAATGTGCCGCGCATGCTGAAAGACGGTGTCCGCGCGGAAATCCGGAAGGACTCCTATGAGGTTCCGGCCATTTTCCGTCTTATGGCAGAGAAGGGCGAAGTCAGCGAACACGTCATGTACAACACCTTTAATATGGGTGTCGGCATGGTGGTCGCGGTCGATCCGGCCGATGTCGAGAAGACCATCGAGGCCTTCCGGGCAGCGGGCGAAAAGAGCTTTGTGATCGGCGAATGCAAGGCGGGCGAAAAGGGCGTTGACTTATGCTGAGAGTCGGCGTGCTGGTGAGCGGCGGCGGGACCAATCTGCAGGCAATCCTCGATGCCGAGAAAAGCGGTGTGATTCGCCATGCGAAGGTGGTCTATGTGCTCTCGAACAATGCCGCCGCGTACGCACTGCAGCGCGCGGCGGCGGCGGGGATTGCGAACGAGTGCATTTCCCCGGCGGATTTTCCGGACCGGGAGGCCTTTCACCGTGCGCTGCTCGAGGCGGTGGAGCGCGAAAAGCTGGATCTCATCGTGCTCGCGGGCTATCTCGTGAAGATTCCGGATGAGATGATACGCCGCTACCGCGGCAGGATTTTAAACATTCACCCCTCGCTGATTCCGAGTTTTTGCGGCAAGGGCGCCTACGGCTTAAAGGTGCATGAACAGGCGCTGCGGCGCGGTGTCAAGGTGACCGGCGCGACCGTGCATCTCGTGGACGAGGGACTCGACGAGGGGCCGATACTCCTCCAGAAAGCGGTCGAGGTGAAGCCGGGCGACACGCCGGAGACCTTGCAGCGGCGCGTCATGGAAGAAGCGGAGTGGATTTTATTGCCGCGTGCCATTGAAGAGATGGCGCGCGAGGCAAGTGAGAGAGGGGACGGGGCATGAGAGTACTGGTAGTCGGCGGCGGCGGCAGAGAACATGCGATTTGCCGGAAACTGCGGGAGAGCGGACGGTTCTCAAAACTCTACTGCGCGCCGGGCAATGCCGGTATCGCAGAAGTCGCGGAATTGGTGCCGATCGGCGCGATGGAATTCGAAAAAATCCGGGACTTTGCCCTGCGGGAGAAGATTGATCTTGTTGTGATCGGCATGGACGATCCGCTGATCGGCGGACTCGCAGACTTTCTGGAAGAAGCGGGACTCAAGGTCTTCGGGCCGAAGAAAAATGCGGCGATTCTTGAGGGCTCCAAGGCTTTCGCGAAGGAACTCATGAAAAAGTATGAGATTCCGACGGCAGCTTACGAGAGCTTTACGGACTACGAGGCGGCAAAGCGCTATCTCGAGACCTGCAAGATTCCGGTGGTGCTCAAGGCGGACGGTCCGGCGCTCGGGAAGGGCGTTCTGATCTGCGAGACCCGCGAGGCGGCCGAGGAAGGCCTGAAGGAAATGATGCTCGAGCGGAAGTTCGGCGCCTCCGGCGACAAGGTGGTCATTGAGGAGTTCATGACGGGTCGCGAGGTCTCCGTGCTCTCCTTTGTGGACGGCAAGACCATACGCATCATGGCGAGCGCGCAGGACCACAAGAGAGCCAAGGACGGCGATCAGGGTCTCAATACGGGCGGCATGGGAAATTACTCGCCGAGCCCCTACTACACGGATGAAATCGCGCGGTTTTGTGAGGAGAAGATTTATCAGCGCACGGTCGATGCGATGGCGGCGGAGGGGAGACCCTTCCAAGGTGTCATCTTCTTCGGACTCATGCTGACGCCGGACGGCCCCCGCGTGCTCGAGTACAATGTGCGCTTCGGCGACCCGGAGGCACAGGTCGTGCTCCCACGCATGGAGAATGACCTCCTCGAAGTGATGCTCGCCTGCGTCGAGGGGAAACTTGACGAGGTACAGCTCAAGTTCTGCGATAAGGCCTGCGTCACGGTCGTACTTGCGAGCGAGGGCTATCCCGTGAAGTACGAGAAGGGGCTGCCGATTTCGGGACTTGAGAGCCTGAAGAGCGAGCCGGATGTCTACTGCTATCACGCGGGCACGCGCTTTGACGACGAAGGGCGCGTCGTCACGAACGGCGGTCGGGTGCTCGATGTCACGGCGCTCGGCAAGACCATACGCGAAGCGAGAGAGAGAGCCTACGCGGCGGCGGAGAAGATTTCGTTTGCCAACAAGTATATGCGGACGGACATTGCCCTTGCGGGTGTCGCGGCCGAAGAGGCACAGCAGGCGTGAATCACTGATAAGAAAAAGCCAAATCGCAACAAAACTGCGGTTTGGCTTTTTCTGCTTTTCAAAAAAGGAGGCGGCATGAATCAGGAACAGCGGAAATATTTGAGTTTGCTGGCAGAGAAATTCCCGACACGCCAGGCCGTATGCACGGAGATTATCAACCTCGCGGCGATTATGAATCTCCCGAAGGGCACCGAGCACTTCATGAGCGACATTCACGGCGAGTACGATGCCTTTTTGCATATCATGAACAACTGCTCGGGTGTGATTCGCGAAAAAATCGAGATGATTTTTGCGGATGTGCTGAACGACACCGAAAAGCGGGCGCTGCGCACGCTGATTTACTATCCGAAGGAGGCGCTGCAGCGTCTGCATAGCGAGGGCAGAATTTCGCCGAAGTGGTACCGCGAGACCCTCCGGCACATGATTGAAATTGCGCGCGTGCTCTCCTCGAAGTATACGCGCTCCAAGGTCAGAAAGGCGATGCCGAAAGAATTCGGCTATATCATCGATGAGCTGTTGCACGCCCTGCCGGACGAGGACGGCAACCAGCTTGCCTACCACGAGCGCATTCTGGACACGATCGTCGGCATTCAGAACGGCGACGAATTCATTATCGCGCTCTCGGCCCTCATTAAGCGGCTCGCGGTGGACCACCTGCACATTGTCGGCGATCTCTTTGACCGCGGTGCGGATGCCGATAAAATTATAGAGCTGCTCATGGACTACCACTCGCTCGACATCCAGTGGGGCAATCACGATGTGCTCTGGATGGGCGCTGCCGCGGGCAATGAGGCCTGCATCGCGAATGTCGTCCGGAACAATGTACGTTACAACAACATTCGCATCTTGGAGAGCGGCTACGGCATTTCTCTTCGCCGTCTGCAACTCTTTGCCGAAAAGACCTATGAGGGCACGCCGGCAAAAGCCATGGTCAAAGCCATCAATGTGATGATGTTCAAGGCAGAGGGCGAGCTGATTCTCCGGCACCCCGAGTTCGAGATGCAGGACAGACTTCTGCTCGACAAGGTGAACCCGGAAAAGGGGACAGTCACGATTGACGGCGTTGAATATGCGATGAACACGATGGAATTCCCGACCGTCGATTGGAGCGATCCCTACCGGATGACGCCGGAAGAGCGGGAAGTCATGGACGACTTAAAGCGCTCGTTCTGCCAGAGCCCGCAGCTTAGGCGCCACATCGAATTTCTCTATGCGGTCGGCAGCGTCTACCTCAAAATGAACGATAACCTCCTGTTCCACGGCTGCGTGCCGCTGACCGAGGACGGGCAGATGGAGGAGGTCAATTTCTTCGGGCAGTTCCTGCGGGGCAAGAGTTATTTCGAATTCTGCGAAAAAGCGGCGCGCCTCGCCTATAATACCGGCGAAGCGCGCTATGTGGACTTTATGTTTTATCTCTGGGGCGGCCCGAAGTCGCCGATGTGCGGCCGCGTCGTAAAGACCTTTGAACGCAGCTACCTCGACGACAAGGCGAGCTGGAAAGAGCCGCAGGACCCGTACTACCTGTTCCTCGATTCCGAGGCGACGAGCCGCATGATACTCCGGGAGTTCGGCTTAAAGTCCGACCTCTCGCACATCATCAACGGTCACACGCCGGTGCACGCCTCGGCGGGTGAAAATCCGATTAAGGCGGGCGGCAAACTGATTGTGATCGACGGCGGCTTTTCGCGCGCCTACCATAAAACCACGGGTATCGCGGGCTACACGCTGATTTATAACTCCCACGGCATGCGCATCAAGAGCCACATGCCCTTTGAGTCGGTGGAGCGCGTGATCAGCGAGAACCTGGACATTGAATCCCGCGCCAACCAGTTTGAGATTGAGCCCTACCGCGTGATGGTCGGGGACACCGACATCGGCAAGCGGCTCGCCGCGCAGATTGAAGATCTGAACGAGCTCCTCACCGCCTACCGGGACGGCTCCATACCAGAGCGCGTCGAGTGAGAGATCAGAGCTCCCCGCGCTTAAAGCGTTGAATCAGCTCGTTGCCGACACTGGCGGTCGTCGGATTGTCGGGGATTTCATCCCGCGGCACAAACGAGGCCTCGCAGAGTTCGTTCTCATCGAGGCGGATGCGGTCGGAACCGTCGAGCTCCGCGGTATAGGCGAGCATCAGCGAGTCGGAGAAGGACCAGGGCTGTACGGCATAGGGACGGATGTTCTTGACCTTGAGCCCGGTCTCTTCCATGATTTCGCGTTCCACCGCCTGTTCCGGGGTCTCACCGACCTCCACAAAGCCTGCAACCAACGCCTTCCGGCGATAGTCGGAGGCGTTTTTTGCGTAGCGGGTCAGGAGCAGGCGATCGCCGTCCCGCACCGCGACAATGATGGCAGGGCTTATTTTCGGGTACTCGATGAGGCCGCAGTGCTTGCAGCACATGGCGCGCTCCTCCTCGGAATGCGTCATCTTTTCGCCGCAGCGCCCGCAGAACTTCCGCTGGTCGTAAAAGCGATACAGCTGGGTGGAAGTGATGGCCGCAAAGGCAAGGTGCTGCGGCTTTAAGTCGCGGAGCTCCGTGGGACCGAGGAAGCGATAGCCCTCGCCGAGTTTTCCGGCGGGCAGGGCGCTCGCAGGCAGCAGAAAGAAAAAGTCATCGTCGATTGCAAAGAGATAGCGTGCCTTCTGACAGAGGGACGGAAACGGGAGACTCTCTGTCTCGAAATCGGCGAAGCGCGGCAGCGTAAAGCCGTCGTCCGTTGCCCGGAAGAGCACACCCTCCCGGGAGACCAAAACAAGGAAAGAACGCCGCGCGGGCGTTCTCTCTGTGTGATAGCTTACATCATAGTGATGCGGTGCAATATCCTGAATCATGCTTATTCCGATACTCCTGTCTGATACTGTTCCAACAAACCGGTCTTGACATTCCAGAGCTTCCGCGAGAGATCCACATAGGTCTGGTGCGGGTACTCAAAGCGCTTTGACTCCTCCCAGAGGGTCGCAAGCTCTTCCTTGCAGTGCTGCCGGATGTCCATGACCTTCGGGGACTCGTAGACACAGCTGCCCTTTTCAAAGACCGGAACCAGGAGCTCTTTCATGCGGTAGGAACCGCCGGGAAGCAGCGTCTTTTTCCAAGTCTCGATCGGGTCGAAGAGTAGCAGCGGCTCATCCGCAGAGAACTGTTCGTCCGCGAGCGCAATGAGGTCTGCGACTATCATGCCCTGCAGGTCGTAGATGCGGTACACTTTTTTGTCGCCGGGATTGGTGATTTTCTCGGCGTTTTCCGAAATTTTGATTTTCGGCAGGAAGCGCTGCTCCGCTTCGCTCCAGATGGCCGCGAGCTTGTAGACGCCGCCGAAGGCCGGGCAGTCCTTCGAGGTAATCAGGTTGGTGCCGACACCCCAGGAGTTGATGGTCGCGCCCTGCGCCTTCAGAGAGCCGATCAGGTTCTCATCGAGATCGTTGGAGGCCGAGATAATCGCATCGGTGAAGCCCTCGGCGTCGAGCGCTGCCTTGACCTTTTTCGAGAGGTAGGCTAAGTCGCCCGAATCCATGCGGATGCCGTAGCGCTTCGGGTGTATGCCCTTTTCGCGCAGTTCCTTAAAAACCTGAATCGCATGCGGCAGGCCGCTGTCCAGCGTGTCATAGGTGTCGATTAAGAGGATGCAGGCATCCGGATAGAGTTTCGCATAGGCGCGGAACGCAGAGAGCTCATCCGGGAAACTCATAATCCAAGAGTGCGCGTGTGTGCCGCTCACGGGGACATCGAAAATCTGTCCGCAAAGTACATTCGAGGTGCCGACACAGCCGGCAATCATCGCGGCGCGCGCGCCGTAGATACCGGCATCCGGGCCCTGCGCTCTGCGGCAGCCAAACTCCATCACACCGTCGCCCTGCGCCGCGCGCACAATGCGGGCTGCCTTGGTCGCAATGAGGCTCTGGTGGTTGATGATATTCAGGAGCGCAGTCTCAATGAGCTGTGCCTGCATAATCGGCGCGATGACTTTGACGAGCGGTTCGCGCGGGAAAATGACCGTGCCCTCGGGAATCGCGTAGATGTCGCCGGTGAAGCGGAAGTCCCGCAGGTAGTCGAGGAAGGCGGGTTTGAACATACCGAGCCCTTTGAGATATGCAATCTCATCCTCCGTAAAGTGCAGGTTTTTGATATAGTCAATTACCTGCTCGAGCCCGGCGCAAATCGCGTAGCCGTTGCCCTCGGGGTTCGCGCGGTAAAACATGTCGAAGATGACAGTCTGATTGACATCCTCATTTTCAAAATAGCCCTGCATCATCGTGAGCTCATACAGGTCTGTCAGTAAGGTGAGATTTCGCATTTTTTCCGTTCGCCGCGTTATGCCTGTTTCTTGCCCTGGTTCGCGACTGCCTCCATTTTTTTCTTAAGTGCTTCTTGGTCGCCGAGATAGTAGTGGCGAATCGGTTTGAAGGAATCGTCGAACTCATAGACGAGCGGCGTGCCGGTCGGAATGTTGACGCCGATGATATCCTCTTCGGAAATGTTGTCAAAGTACTTGACCAGTGCGCGGAGAGAGTTGCCGTGCGCCGCAATGATGACGCGCTTGCCGGCTTCCATCTCGGGGCGGATCACTTCGTTAAAGTAGGGGACGGCTCTCTCAATCGTGGTCTCCAAGCTCTCGCAGTCGGGGAGCAGCGCCGGATCCACATCGCGGTAAGCCGGGCTCTTCTTTGCACTTCTGTCGTCATTCGGATCCAGCACCGGCGGCTTGGTCGAGAACGAGCGGCGCCAGATCTTGACCTGCTCCTCGCCGTACTTCTCGGCAGTCTCCGCCTTGTTGAGACCCTGGAGGGCACCGTAGTGGCGCTCGTTTAACTTCCAGCTCTTCACGACTTCGAGCCAGTCGCGGTCCATCTCGTCCAGAATGTGGTTCAGCGTGTGGATTGCGCGCTTTAAGTAGGAAGTAAAGCAGATGTCAAAATCATAGCCCTCAGCCTTTAAGAGCTGACCGGCAGCCTTTGCCTCCTCGTGGCCCTTGTCCGAGAGGTCCACATCCATCCAGCCGGTGAACAGATTTTTCTTGTTCCACTCACTTTCGCCGTGTCGCACCAATACGAGTTTCATCATCGCAATCGCTCCTTTCGTAAGCCCTGACTCCGCGTCACAGTCGGCGTATTTACCAGGCTTTAGAGCATGATAACACAAAGCGGCGGGCTTTTCCATGCGCTATGGCGAATGGGGCAAAGCGCATTGAGTTTTTGTGCCGCTTTTGTTAGAATTAGACATTATGACGAAAACGGAGGTTGCTATGGGCAAAAAATTGCTGTTGATTAACACGGGAGGTACCTTTTCTTCGGTGCCGAGCGAAAAGGGACTTGCACCGGGCATCAACCTCGAGGAAATTATGAAAACCATAGGTCCGATCGGCGACGGACACACCTTTGAGCTAAAGGACTATGCTTCCCTCGACTCGGCGAACATTACGCCGGAGGACTGGGTTGCGATTGCGAATCTCGTTGCGGCGGCCAGAGAGGACTGTGACGGTGTCGTCATCATCCACGGCACGGACAGCATGTCCTACACCTCCTCGATGCTCTCGTTCATGCTCCAGAATATTGAGATGCCGGTCATTCTGACGGGAAGCCAGTTGCCGCTCCGCGCGCCCCTGACCGATGCAATCGATAACCTCCGCTGTGCGATTACGGCGGGCTTAAGCGGCATGCTCCGCGGCGTCTATACGGTCTTTCACCAGAAGCTCATTCTCGGCTGCCGCACCTCGAAGGTGAGAACCATCTCGTTTAATGCCTTTGAGTCGGTCAACTATCCGTTGATCGGCGAATTCAATGCGTTCGGCATGCAGGTCTTAAAGGAGCCGCTCCGCCGTGCGGCGTTTCAGCTTTCGCCGGAGTACTCGGAGAACATCGCGGTCTTAAAAATTTTCCCGGGTATGCACGCGGATATCTTCCGCTATCTCTACGACAAGGGCTGTGAGGGCGTGTTTGTCGAAGCCTTCGGTCTCGGCGGCGTGCCCTTCCTCCACAATAATATCCTGGAGGAGATTGACCGCGCGAGCAGCAAGGGCATGAGCATTTTGGTCGGCAGCCAATGCCGCTACGAGGGCAGCAATCTCGATGTCTACGAGACCGGTCTTCGCGTGCAGGAGAGCGGCGGCATCCCGGTCTTTGATATGACCCAGGAGGCGACGGTCACGAAGCTCATGTGGGCGCTCGGCAGAAGCAAGGAGAGAGAAGATGTGCGGAAGTCCTTCTTCACGAACTATGTGGATGAGGTCACGTTGCCGCGCCTCCGCTGAGGGGAAAGCGTGTTTCTTCCTTGACAGAGAAAATCAGGCTGATTATACTGGAAAAAACCTATAGCCAAAGGCGTTGACAAAGAGAGTAGACACGGAAAAAAGCGACAGAGAGTCGGGGACGGTGGAAGCCCGGCGCCAAGTACCCGTGTTGAAAATCACTTTCGAGCCGCTCTCCGGAGCCGCGGTGCAAGCTGCGGGGTAGGGAGAGACGTAGGCCCCACGTCACGGGGAAAAGCGAAATACAGGTGGTACAGCGAAAGCAGAGAGCGTTCGTCCTGAGAGGGGCGGGCGCTTTTTCTTTTGAGACAGGAGGATGGAGAAGTGTACAGAAAAGTCCCAACAGACATGAACTTTGTGGCGCGCGAGGGCGAAGTCGAGAAGTTCTGGGCAGAGAATCAGATTTTTGAGAAGTCCGTCGAGCAGCGCGAGGGCTGCGAGACCTATATGTTCTACGACGGGCCGCCGACCGCAAACGGCAAGCCGCACATCGGCCACGTCGAGACCCGTGTCATCAAGGACATGATTCCGCGCTACCACGCGATGAAGAGACAGTATGTCCCGCGAAAGGCGGGCTGGGACACCCATGGTCTGCCGGTCGAGCTCGAGGTCGAGAAGGAAATCGGCATCGAGGGCAAGGATGAAATCGAGGCGTACGGCGTCGAGCCCTTCATCAAAAAGTGCCGCGAGTCCGTGTGGCGTTATAAGGAAATCTGGGAGCGCTTTTCCGGCAAGGTCGGCTTCTGGGCGGACATGGAGCACCCCTATATCACCTGCGACGATAACTACATCGAGTCGGAGTGGTGGGCCTTAAAGGAAATCTGGAACAAAGACCTGCTCTACAAGGGCTTTAAGGTTGTGCCCTACTGCCCGCACTGCGGGACCCCGCTCTCCTCGCACGAGGTCGCGCAGGGCTATAAGGCAATCAAAGACAGAACCGCGATTGTCCGCTTCCGGGTAAAGGGCGAAGAGGCTTACTTCCTCGCCTGGACCACGACGCCCTGGACCTTGCCCTCGAACATCGCGCTCTGCGTGAATCCGCACGAGAGCTATGCGAAGGTCAAGGCAGCGGACGGCAACACCTACTATCTCGCGGAGGCACTTCTTGAGAAGGTGCTCGGCGAGGGCTATGAAATCTTAGAGCGCTACACCGGCAAGGAGCTCGAACACAAGCCCTATGAGCCGCTCTACAGCTGTGCGGCGGAAGCGGCGGCGCGTCAGCATAAAGAGGCTTTCTTTGTCTACGCGGACGAGTATGTCACGATGACCGACGGTACCGGCATTGTCCACATCGCCCCGGCCTTCGGTGAGGACGATGCGCGCGTGGGCCGCCGCTATGACGCGCCCTTTGTTCAGATGGTGGACGACAAGGGAAAGATGAAGGCAGAGACCGGCAAATTTGCCGGCATGCGCTGCAAGCCGACCGAGAAGGAGATCGAAGAGGGCGCTGTCTCGGCAGATCCGGAAGTGCTGAAGGACCTCGAGGAGAGAGGCCTGCTCTTTGCATCCCCGAAGGTCGAGCACGACTACCCGCACTGCTGGCGCTGCGGCACGCCGCTCATCTACTATGCGCGCGAGTCCTGGTTCATCAAGATGACCGCGGTGCGCGACGACCTCGTGCGAAACAATCAGAAAATCAACTGGGTGCCGCAGTCCATCG
Source organism: Stomatobaculum longum (assembly GCA_000242235.1). Classification (GTDB taxonomy): domain Bacteria; phylum Bacillota; class Clostridia; order Lachnospirales; family Lachnospiraceae; genus Moryella; species Moryella longum. The sequence goes on along the minus strand of JH590861.1, from coordinate 583,565 downwards.
GCGAGGGACGTTTCGGCAACTGGATTGAGAATATTCAGGACTGGGCGGTCTCGAGAAACCGCTACTGGGGCACGCCGCTCAATATCTGGGAGTGCCCGGACTGTGGCGAGAAGCTTGCGGTCGGTTCCCGCGAAGAGCTGGCAACGCTCTCCGGCGACGAGAGCGCAAAGACCGTCGAGTTGCATCGCCCCTATGTGGACCGCTTTACGATTCCCTGCCCGAAGTGCAGCGGTAAGATGAAGCGCGTTCCGGAGGTGGTCGATGTCTGGTTTGACTCGGGCGCCTGCCCCTACGCGGAGCTTCACTATCCCTTTGAGAACAAGGAACTCCTAGAGCAGCAGCTTCCGGCTTCCTTCATCTCCGAGGCGGTCGATCAGACCCGCGGCTGGTTCTACTCCCTCCACGCGGAGTCGACGCTGCTCTTTAACAAGCCCGCTTTCACAAATGTCATCGTGATGGGCCTCGTGCTCGATGAGAACGGCAATAAGATGTCCAAGTCGAAGGGCAATGCGGTCGATCCGATGGAGGCACTCGATACCTTCGGCGCCGATGCGATTCGCTGGTACTTCTACACGGCGGCCGCGCCGTGGCTCCCGAAGAAGTTCTCGGAGGATGCGGTTCGCGAGGGACAGAGAAAGTTCCTCGGCACACTCTGGAACACCTACGCGTTCTATGTGCTCTATGCCGACATTGACCGCTTCGATCCGACGCAGTACAAGCTCGATTACGAGAAGCTCTCGGTCATGGACAAGTGGCTGCTCTCGAAGATGAATAGCATGGTGCGGGATGCGGACAAAAATCTCGCGGCATATAAGATTCCGGAGACCGCTGCGGTGCTCCAGGAGTTTGTCGACGACATGTCGAACTGGTATGTGCGCCGCTGCCGCAACCGCTTCTGGGCAAAGGGCATGGAGCAGGATAAGATCAATGCATTCATGACGCTCTACACGGCGCTGGTCACGGTCGCGAAGGCGGCAGCGCCGATGATTCCGTTTATGAGTGAGCAGATTTACCAGAATTTGGTTCGCACGGTCGATACATCCGCGACGGAGTCCGTGCATCTCTGCGACTACCCAGTTGCGGACGAGGCGCACATCAACGCGGAACTCGAGAAGAGCATGGACGAGGTGCTGAAAGTGGTCGTGCTCGGCCGCTCGGCGCGCGAGACTTCCGGCAGAAAGAACCGCCAGCCGCTCTCGATGCTCTATGTGAAGGCGCCGGAGGAACTCGGCAGCTTCTATCAGGACATCATCCGCGATGAGCTGAATGTGAAGGCGCTCGAGTTCACGGACGACGCGGAGCGCTTTGTGAATTACCTCTTCAAGCCGCAGTTAAAGACTGTGGGACCGAAGTACGGCAAGCACCTGAATGCGATTAAGGAGCATTTAAAGGCGCTCGACGGTCAGAAGGCGATGGCGGAACTCAATGCAAACGACAGCCTCGGCTTTACCCTGCCGGACGGCACGGAAGTATCGCTTTGCAGAGAAGATCTCTTAATCGAGAGCGCGCAGTCGGAGCGCTATGTCTCTGCGCAGGACAACGGCATCACCGTGGTGCTCGACATTGCGCTTACCGAGGCACTCATCGAAGAGGGCTTTGTGCGTGAGCTGATCTCGAAGGTGCAGACCATGCGAAAAGATGCCGGATTTGAGGTCACGGATCACATTGTGCTGAACATTCGCGGCAACGAAAAGATTGCCGCACTCGCCGAGAAGTACGAAGAATTGTTGAAGAATACGGTTCTTTCCGATGAGATTCATAGTGAATCGGACGAAAATCGTGAAGATTTCACGAAAGAGTGGAATTTGAACGGTGAACTCGTTACACTCTCGGTGAGATGTGTCAAAGCGCAGTGAGAAATGGAGGAGATTGAGTTGGCAGGAGTTATCAAGAAGTTGGATAAGGAGACGCTGAAGCAGGAGATTATCAACAACCTGAAGACGCTCTACCGGAAAGATGTCAGTGAGGCGACGTTGCAGATGGTCTATCAGGCAGTCGCCTATGCGGTCAAGGAAGATGTGATCGACAACTGGATTGCGACGCAGAAGGCATATGACAAAGCGGGCGCAAAGAAGGTCTATTATCTCTCAATGGAGTTCCTGGTCGGCAGAGCGCTCGGCAACACGATGCTCGCACTTAAGGAAGAAGATGTAATCCGCGAAGCAGTTGAAGAACTCGGCTTTGACTTAACGGAGATTGAGGATGAGGAGAGAGACCCGGCGCTCGGCAACGGTGGCCTCGGTCGTCTCGCAGCCTGCTTCCTCGACTCGCTCTCGACCCTCAACTACCCGGCTTACGGCTGCGGCATCCGCTATCACTACGGCATGTTCCGCCAGAAGATTGAGAACGGCTATCAGAAGGAAATTCCGGATGACTGGTTAAAGAACGGCTATCCGTTTGAGATTAAGCGCGACGAGTATGCCTGCGAGGTCAAGTTCGGCGGTTATGTTGCGACTCGTATGGAGAACGGCAACCCGCATTTCTACCAGAAGAACTACCAGTCGGTTCGCGCGGTGCCCTACGATCTCCCGATTGTCGGCTACGGCAACCATATCGTGAACACGCTCCGCATCTGGGACGCGGAGGCGATTACGAGCTTCCGCCTCGACTCCTTTGACCGTGGCGATTATCAGAGAGCCGTGGAAGAGCAGAACCTCGCGAGAACCATCTCCGAGGTCCTCTACCCGAACGACAACCACTATTCGGGCAAGGAGCTCCGCTTAAAGCAGCAGTACTTCTTCATCTCGGCGTCTCTTCAGACCGCAATCAAGAAGTTCCTGCAGAGCCACGACAACATCCGCGAGCTCCCGAACTATGTCGTGTTCCAGATGAACGACACTCACCCCACGGTCGCGGTGCCGGAGCTCATGCGCATCCTGATGGACGAGCAGGGACTCGGCTGGGAAGAGGCGTGGGCAATCACGAGCAAGGCCTGCGCATACACGAACCACACAATCATGACCGAGGCGCTCGAGAAGTGGCCCATTGAGCTCTTCTCCCGCCTGCTGCCGCGTATCTACCAGATTGTCGAGGAGATCAACCGCCGCTTCCTGCTTGAAATCGAGCACAAGTTCCCGGGCGATCAGGCGAGAAAAGACCGCATGGCAATTATCCACGACGGCCAGGTGCGCATGGCGTTCATGGCCTGCGCGGCATCCTTCTCGATCAACGGTGTCGCGAAGATTCACACCGAAATTCTCGAGAAGCAGACGCTCCGCGACTTCTACGAGCTCTCGCCCGAGAAGTTCAACAACAAGACCAACGGCATCACGCAGCGCCGTTTCCTGCTCCACGCGAACCCGCTGCTCGCCGACTGGATCACGGAGCGCATCGGCGACAAGTGGATCACGGACCTCTCCGAGGTGAAGAAGCTCGGCGTCTATGTGGACGATAAGAAGAGCCGCCAGGAGTACATGAACATCAAGTACAAGAACAAGGTGCGCCTCGCGAATTACATTCTCGAGCACAACGGCATTGTCGTGGATCCGCGCTCCATCTTCGATGTTCAGGTTAAGCGCCTGCACGAGTACAAGCGCCAGCTCATGAACATTCTCCATGTCATGTACCTCTACAACAAGATTAAGGACAACCCGGATATGCCGTTCTATCCGCACACCTTCATTTTCGGCGCAAAGGCGGCTGCGGGTTATCACCGCGCGAAGCTCACGATTAAGTTAATCAATGCCGTGGCGGATGTGATCAACAACGACGCATCGATCAACGGCAAGATCAAGGTTGTCTTCATTGAGGACTATTGTGTCTCGAGCGCAGAGATTATCTTTGCGGCGGCAGATGTCTCCGAGCAGATTTCGACCGCAAGTAAGGAGGCATCCGGCACTTCGAACATGAAGTTCATGCTGAACGGCGCGCCGACCCTCGGCACGATGGACGGTGCAAACATCGAGATTGTAAAGGAAGTCGGCGAGGAGAACGCCTTCATCTTCGGCATGTCCGCGGAGGAGGTCATTCAGCTCGAGCAGAACGGCGGCTACAACCCGATGCATATCTTCAACGCGGATCAGGAGATTCGCAGAGTGCTCATGCAGCTGATCAACGGCTTCTACTCGCCTGACGATCCGGAGCGCTTCCGCGATATCTACAATTCTCTGCTCACCGGCTCGAACGGCGATCGTCCGGATGTCTATTTTATTCTGAAGGATTTCCGCGCCTATGCGGAGGCGCATGAGCGTGTGGACAAGGCGTACGCGGACGAGGAGAATTGGGCAAAGATGTGCATGCGGAACACCGCGGCGGCAGGCCCGTTCAGCTCCGATCGCACGATTGAGGAGTATGTGAGAGATATCTGGCATCTGAAAAAGGTCGAGGTAAAGCTCTGAGCCTTTTACAGGAAAGACACACAAGAAAACAGCGTTCCGGTTTATTCCGGGACGCTGTTTTCTTGTGTGCTGTTTTTTGTCCTATCACTCTGCTTTATGCGCCGAGTAAATCGAGGAGTTGCGTGAGATCCTTTTTGCCGAACTGCGGCGGCTCGTCGTTTACGAGGAAGCAGGGCACGCTCATCACTTCGTACCGCTCGCGGAGTGCCGGGAAGCGGTTCAGGTCGAAGACCTCCGTCGTGATATGCGGGTTTAGCGTCGCAAGGCGCTGGGCGCTCGTCACGAGCTCCGGGCACATGGTGCAGGAGAGACTCACGAGAATCCGAATCCGGATGTCCCTGTCGATTGCGGCAATGCGGGACAAGGCTTCTTCGGCGACCGGCTGCCCCTTGCTCCCGGCATTGTAGAGTCCGAGCACGAACGAAGTGAATTCGTGGCCGCCCGGCACGCCGTGGAAGCAGAGCCCCGCGTAACTGCCGTTCTCGCGGAAAATGCGGACATAGGGCAGAGCAGTATCCGTATCGCGAGAGGCGAGCGGATCGGGTGCGCTCTCTTCGGAGAGCGTGAGTTTATCGCTGAGAGCGGTGAGCGCCTCCAAATAGTGCCGTAGTTCGGAGGAGACTGCACCCTCGTCCGTGTAGAGTTTCAGCGTGAGCTCCTCGGTGAGCCGTGAAAAGACTGTGTTCAGCTGCTGCATCATTGCGCTGTCAAAGGGAGTATCGCCGCTCTGTACCGCCACGGTCGCCGGTGCGCTGTCCTGAGCTGTGTGGACAGCCGCGCGGCGGGTCTGAATATCCGCTTTGACGCCTGTCTCTTTCTGGCGTTTTGCAATGTATTTTTCGAGCTCGGTCGCCGCAACCGCGCCGTCGCCGGTCGCGGTCACAACCTGGCGCAGGTTCTTTTCACAGACATCGCCCGCGGCGTAGAGGCCGTCCAGACTGGTTTTCTGATTCCGGTCGGTCGGCACATATCCCTGCGCGTCAATCTCCGCGAGTCCCTTGAGAAGCGAAGAGGAGGGCGCATAGCCCGCAAAGACAAAGACGCCGAAGCTGCCGCCGTCCGCGGGGCTGAATTCAGTCACCTCGCCGGTCTTTGTGTTTCGGTAGCGAATGCAGCGCAGCATGCCATCGCCCGAGACCTCCTCGACTTCGGTGTCGTATTTTATCGTAATTTTTTCGTGCTGTTTCGCGGGTTCCGCGACCTTCGCGGCACAGGTAAAATCGGGCTCGCGAATCAAGATGGTCACATGGGAAGCGTACTTTGTGAGGAACACCGCTTCCTCTGCCGCGGCAAAGCCGCCGCCGACCACAAAGACCTCGCGGCCGGTGAAAAACTCGCCGTCGCAGGTCGCGCAGTAGGCAATGCCGTGGCCCTTATATTCCGCCTCGCCCGGGAAACCGATCATGCGCGGATGCGCGCCGGTCGCGAGAATCACACCGTGGGCGCGGAAATCACCCTTCGGTGTCCTGACGACAAAGAAGCCGTCTTCTTGTTTCAGTCCCGTCGCTTCGGCGAGCAGAAATTCCGCGCCGAAGTTTTCCGCCTGGCGGCGCATCTCGGCAGTCAGCGCCTCGCCGCTCATCGGCGCGGCACCCGGGTAGTTCACAACCTCAGCGGTAATCGTAATCTGGCCGCCGAACTTTTCCTGTTCCAGAATGAGGACGCGGTAGCAGGCTCTCGCAAGATAGAGACCGGCGGTCAGCCCCGCAGGGCCGCCGCCGATGACTACCGCGTCATAGAAAGAAGTTCTCTCTTCTGACGTCATGAATATTCCTTTCTCTTTGAATTACAGGGCACCGACGAGATCCAGGCTCGGCTTCAGGGTCTCCGCGCCGGGGGTCCACTTTGCCGGGCAAACCTCATCGCCGTGCTCGCGGACAAACTGGCAAGCCTGCACTTTGCGGAGCAGCTCCTCCGCGTTGCGGCCCACATTGCCCGCGTTGACTTCGTAAGCGACAATCTTAAGATCCGGATCCACAATGAAGGTGCCGCGCTCCGCAAGGCCTGCCTCCGGAATCAGGACCTCAAAGTCGCGCGCGAGTGCCTGGGTCGGGTCCGCGAGCATGGGATAGGTAATCTTCGAGATCTTCTCGGAGTGGTCGTGCCAAGCCTTGTGGACAAAATGGGTGTCGCAGGAGACCGAGTAGATCTCACAGCCTGCCTTCTGGAAGGCAGCGTAGTTGTTCTCGAGGTCCTCGAGCTCGGTCGGGCACACAAAGGTGAAGTCCGCCGGGTAGAAGAAGAAGACGCTCCACTTGCCGCGGAGATCCTCGCGGTTCACGGTCTTAAAGCTGTTGTTCTGGAACGCCTGTGCGCTGAAATCGCTGATTTCCTTGCCGATAAGGGACATGTGGTTTCCTCCTTGTATGAACTGTGAACGTGAATTAGAACTAACTTATAAAGGGTAGATGACTTAAAATCATCTTAGCTATAGTCTACCATGTCTTACTCAAATGTCAATAATAATTCCTATTTTTGTCTGAATGTATACTTTCCGAGAAATCCTTGTCCCGCCGCAACATTTGTGGTATTATATCGAAAAATGTGTCCGCATTCAGACGAATTGCGGCACAGGCTGGAGGAACGGGATGATCATTTTAAACAGAATTTTATCCATTGTTTTTGTCATTGTCTGCGTGTTTCTCTCCGGTGTCGTTCTGATGCAGGAGGGAAAAGATCAGGGACTTGGTGCAATCGGTGGCATTGCGGATTCTTACTGGGGTAAGATTCGCGGGCGCTCGGTGGAGGGAACACTTGAAAAGCTCACGGCAGTTGCGGCGGTGCTGTTCCTCGCCCTTGCATTTGCACTGAACTTGATAAAGTAAAAGAGAGGAAGCTCCCGCAGAACGCGCGGGGGCTTTTTTTCACGGTCTTTTTGGCGACAGATTCAAAGAAAGAGGAGAAATCGGGAGCGTATGACGCACGAAGAGTTATTGAAGAAGAGAGAAAAGGTGCTGCTCAAGTTGATGGAAGACCCGATGTATCAGCCCATGCGCCTCCGGGAAATCGCATTGTTTCTGGATGTGCCGAAGTCCAAGCGGCGGGATCTCGAGGAGACGCTCAGTGCCCTCGTGCGGGAGGGCAGAATCCGCATCTCGAAGAGCGGCAAGTATGGGAAACCGGAAAAGGAGGAGAAGGAGGGCATCTTCGCGGCAAATGCGAAGGGCTTCGGCTTTGTCCGCATTCCCGGCGAGGAACACGATGTCTTTATCCCCCGCGACAAGACGAGGGGCGCGCTGCAGGGCGACACCGTCCGCATTCTGATTCCGCGCGGGCAGCAGCTCGAGCGCCGCGAGGGGCGCGTCGTGGAGATCGTGGCGCGCGGTGTGAGCCGTCTGGTCGGCTATTACCGGCGCGAAAACAACGGCGGCGTCGTGATTCCGGACAACGCGCGCTTTGCGGCGGATGTCGTTGTCCCGAAGAAGGAGTCACTCGGCGCGGAGACGGGCCAGAAGGTCGTGGTCGAAATCACGCGCTATCCGAAGGAGAAGGGCGAGGCGCTCGAGGGGCGCATCACCGAATTGCTGGGCCGGGCGACGGCGCCGGGGGTCGATCTGACCTCGATTGTGCGCAGCTTTGACATTCCGGACAGCTTTTCCGAGGAATGTCTGATTGAGGCAGCGCATGTCGCAAAGCGCGGCAAGACGGAGGAGACAGAGCTCAGCGGGCGCCGGGATCTCCGCGCGCTCTGTACGGTCACAATTGACGGCGAAGACTCGAAGGATCTGGACGATGCGATTTCGCTCGACCGCCTCGAGAACGGCAACCTTTTGCTCGGCGTACACATTGCGGATGTCAGCGAATATGTGAGAGAGGGCGGGGCACTGGACCGCACGGCTTTAAACCGCGGCACCAGCGTGTATCTTCCGGACCGCGTGATTCCGATGCTGCCGGTCGCACTCTCGAACGGCATCTGTTCGCTGAACGAGGGCGAGGATCGCTTCGCGCTCTCCTGTCTCATGGAGTTCACGCCGACCGGCGAACAGGTGAGGCACGATATCTGCGAGTCGGTGATACGCTCCGACCGCCGTCTCACCTATACGACGGTCAATCAGATTGTCACGAACCACGAGCCGGAGCTCTGCGAGCACTATGCGGAGCTCGTGCCGATGCTCGAGGAGATGGATGACCTCGCGCGCGCACTCCGGGAGCGCCGCAGCGAGAGAGGCTATATCGACTTTGATTTCCCGGAGAGCAAGGTGATTTTGAACCCCGCCGGCAAGCCACTCGAAATCCGCGCCTATGAGCGGAACGAGGCGACCCGCCTCATTGAGGACTTCATGCTCGCGGCCAATGAGACGGTTGCAAAGACCTACTGTTTAAAGCACATTCCGTTCGTATACCGCATTCACGAGGCCCCGACGACCGAGAAGCTGCAGGTCTTAAAGACCTTTGTCGCGAACTTCGGCCTGAACCTGCCGCTCAAAAACGGAGAGGTCACGCCGCGCGAAATTCAAAAGCTCCTGCTCCGCGTCGAGGGCACCGAGACCGAAGACCTGGTGAGCCGCATGGCGCTCCGCACCATGACGCAGGCCAGCTATTCGGTGGACTGCGTCGGGCACTTCGGTCTGGCTTCCCGTTACTATACGCACTTTACCTCGCCGATTCGCCGCTATCCGGACCTCCAGATACACCGCATCATCAAGGAGCATCTGCGAAACGGCATGAACGCAAAGCGCACGGAGCACTACCGCGCTGTTTTGCCCGGTGTCGCCGAGCAGGCGAGCAAGACCGAGCGGAGAGCGCAGGAGTGCGAGCGGGATGCCGTGAAGTTCAAGAAGTGCGAGTACATGGAGCAGCACATCAACGAAGTATTCGACGGCATCATCAGCGGCGTGACGCGCTACGGCATCTATGTGGAACTCAAAAACACCGTGGACGGCATGATACGGGTCTCGGAACTGCGGGACGACCGCTATCAGTTTAACGAGGAGAAGGCCGAGCTGGTCGGTGAGTTCACGAAGAAGCGCTATCGCCTCGGCGAGCCGCTCCGCGTCCGCGTGACCGGTGCCGACAGGCTGCTCCGCACCGTCGATTTTATCCCCGAACCGGCGCTTCCGGCGGACGAGGAGGATTAAAGGAGGAGAAGAGGAGAGGCATGGGAAAAGAGAGCAAAAAACTCATCGCAAACAATAAAAAAGCCCGCTTCGACTATTTTATTCTTGAGACTTTTGAGACCGGAATCGAGCTTTTCGGCACGGAGGTCAAGGCGCTTCGTATGGGGCACTGCTCCGTGAAGGAAAGCTGGGTTGATATCCGGAACGGAGAAATTTTTATTTACGGGATGCACATCAACCCCTATGAGAAGGGAAATATTTTCAACAAAGACCCGCTCCGCGTGCGGAAGCTGCTCATGCATAAGAGTGAAATCCGCCGCCTGATCGGCACCATCAAGGAGAAAGGACTCACGCTCGTGCCGCTCGAAGTGTACCTGAAGGGCAGACTCGTCAAAGTGGAGATCGGCCTCGCACAGGGCAAAAAGAAGTATGACAAGCGCGCGACCATCGCGAAAAATGACGCGAGACGGGATTTGGAGCGGAATTTCAAGGGAAGCGTGCGATATTAAAACGATAGTCAGTGATAACCTGATATTTTCAGACAATTGTTTTCGCCACCGGCGCGGAAAACGCTAAAAAAAAGATAAACTTCTTTAAGAATCGCAAAAAGCGCTTGTTTTTCAAAAATAAAACGCTATACTTGTTTTCATTGCAAGCGGAGTTTTCCGCGGGCATACAAAGGAGGATAAAATCATGAAGAAGAATGTAGTTCGCGCACTTGTGTTAGGAACTGTTGCAGCAGCAGCTCTTGCATTCACCGCTTGCGGCGGTAGCAAGAAGGAAGAGACCACTGCAGCAAAGCAGGAGTCTTCTGTCGAGACCAAGGCCGGCGAAACCACCAAGGCTGGGGAGTCCAAGATGGACGAGACCACCAAGGCTGGCGAGACCAAGGCTGATGCTTCCAAGAAGGATGACAAGGCAGCTGATGCCAAGGAGTCCACGATGGTCGGCACGCTTGACGAGGTGAAGGACTTTGCATTCACGCTTGTCGATGAGAAGGGCACGGCTTATCAGTTCACCTTCGAGCAGGGCAAGGCACCGGAAGGCCTTTCCGATGTCAAGGCAGGCGACAAGGTCACCGTTACCTACACGGGCACGATTTCCGAGACCAATCCCTTCGAGGGCATGGTTGTCTCCGTCAAGAAGGCTTGAGAATCATAGAAATCGCGAACAGCTCCGGGCAACCGGGGCTGTTTTTTTGTCCGGAAACTTCTTTTGGCAGAAAAGTTTGACGCGCTGTGGTACACTGTAACTGGCAGCAGAATCACCAAAGTTCAACTGTCACAAGGAGTAAAACACATGAATATTTTCAATATCATCGGGCCCGTGATGATAGGGCCTTCGAGCTCGCATACGGCCGGCGCGTGCCGCATCGGGCGCGTTGTCAATAAACTCGCCGGCGATGCCCGCATTGTCCGCGTGTGCATTCAGCTCTCGGGATCCTTCGCGCGCACCTATCAGGGACACGGCACGGACCGCGCGATTCTCGCGGGGATACTCGGCTACTACAGCTGGTCGGAGGAGCTCCGCGACTCGATGCGCATTGCCGCAGAGCGCGGTCTCTCTTATGAATTTGTGCCGGAGGATATTCCGGGCACGCATCCGAACACGGCGCGCGTCTACTACGAGTGCGACAACGGCAAGCAGGGAATGGTCGAGGGTGCAAGCATAGGCGGCGGCAACATTCAGATCACGAATATCGACGGCATGGAGGTAAATTTCACCGGCGATAACAACACCCTCTTAATTCTGCACCTCGATCGCCCGGGCGTGATTGCGGCGGTCACCCATCTCATGTACGAGAAGTACGGCGACCTGAATATCGGCAACTTCCGTCTGAGCCGGAAGGAAAAGGGCGGTGAGGCACTCATGATGCTGGAACTCGACCAGATGCCGCCGGAGAGCGTGATTGAGGATCTCAATAACATCAAAAATGTGGAGCGCGCCATTCTGATTCGCGCGCTTGGCTGACGGAGGGCAGAATGATTCAGTACAATTCCATTCGGGAAATCGTGGAGGTGGCCGAGAAGGCAGGCCTTAAAATCAGCGAGCTCTGTCTGAAAGACCAGGCGCAGCAGCTCGGCATCACGGAAGAAGAGCTGTATCGGGAGATGGAGAAGGACTTTGATGTGATGATCGAGGCGGCGGACTGGGGACAGCAGCCCGGCAGAATTTCGCGCTCGGGCTTAACCGGCGAAGAGGGCTACCGCATGAAGCAGTACGCCGAGCATAAGGGCGGCTTAACGGGCAGCCTCATGACCAAGGCCATGGCGCGCGCGCTTGCGGTGAGCAACTGTAACGCGGCCATGGGACGCATTGTCGCGACGCCGACTGCGGGCAGTTGCGGCATTTTGCCGGGCTGTCTCGTGCCGATGTACGAGGACAGGAATTTTTCGAAGCGCGATGTCGTGATGTCCATCTTCACAGCGGGGGCCTTCGGCATGGTCATTGCGACCAACGCCTGCATTGCGGGCGCGCAGGGCGGATGTCAGGCGGAGTGCGGTTCCGCGGCCGGTATGGCGGCGGCTGCGCTGGTCGAGCTTATGGGTGGCACGCCCGCGCAGTGCGCGGATGCACTCGGCATGGTCATTGTGAATGAACTGGGCCTGGTCTGCGACCCGGTCGCGGGACTGGTCGAGATACCCTGCATCAAGCGGAACGCGGCCGGTGTGATTCTCGCCTACGCCTGCGCCGATATGGCACTCGCCGACATCGGCCTAAAGATTCCGGCGGATGAGTGCATCACGGCGATGAAAGAGGTCGGTGACCGCATGTCGTCCGATCTGAAGGAGACCGCGGGAGGCGGTCTTGCGACAACGCCGACCGGAAAAAGACTGAGGGAACAGGTCTTCGGAAAAGAGTAAGCCGGAGAACGCGACCATAGAACACACGGACAACAGGAGGAAAATATGAAAAGATTTGTGACATGGACCCTTGCGCTGAGCCTTGCGCTTCCGCTCGTTGCCTGCGGCGGCGGCAAAAAAGCGGAGACCAAGAGCGAGACCGTAGCGGCAAGCGAGACGAGCGGCGAGGCAGAGAAGCCCTTTACCATCCAGCCCTTTCAGGCCGTCGACAAGCAGGATTACGGCATCCGTGTCGACGGGTATATGACGGACGAGATCGACAATGGGTTCATTTCCTTCACGCTGCAGAACAAAAGCGAGACGGTATCGTATCGCTTCCTCTTGGATTCCTTCACCGGAGACGGCATCCGCCTCTACGGCCCGATTAACAAGGTCGTGGAGCCGGGGCAGGAGGTTCCGGTGCAGCTCCCGATCCGGACAAACCCGAACTATAAACTTCAGGATTTCGGCGACCTCGAGTTCCGTTTCTTGGTTCAGGATTCGAAGCTCTCGGTCTATACGCCGGAAAAGGATGAGGTGTTCCACATCTACCCGAACGGAGAAAACAGCAAGGTTCACTATACCTGGAAGGAAAAGGAGGGCGATAAGCTCCTCGATGAGAACGCGTACTTCAAGGCGACAAACACCGGTGTCACGAAGGACAAGTACGGCAATTACGTCCTGAACCTCTATCTCGAGAACCGCTCCGATAAGCTGATTACCCTGTATATTCAGGGCGGCGCAGTCAACGGCATCCCGATTGAAATGAATAACTACCATGTTGTGGGGGCGGGACAAGTTGCGTTCATCCCGATTTTCTGGGATCATTCCTATGTCGAGGACACGAAGGTCGAGGAGATTCAAAATCTGAGCTTCAACCTCTTTGTGGACGAGGGAAATACCTTCGTGATGTCGGAGCATCCTGCGCTCGAAAAAACCTATACCGTGGAACCGTAAACCGTAAGGCAGTCCCGAGGGGCTGCCTTTTTGTATCGGGCGACAAGCAAAGGCTTTGTCACAGGCGGACGGAAGATTAGATGAAGGGGGCTGTATTGTAAAGTCAGCCCCCGCGTGCTATGCTTTTTCGGTAAAGTGACAGGCATCGCAAAACGGAGGAGACTGAGGGATGAAGAGACGCACGGCACTTGCACTGGCATGTATTTTGGCACTTTCCCTGACGGCTTGCGGCGGCAAGAAAGCGGCCAAAGAGAGCGCAGAGACAACTGAGATGACAGAAACCGCAGAGAGCGGGGCCGGAACCGAGAAGCAGGTGAAAGCCGAATTCCGCATTACTCCGTTTCAGGCCGTGGACAAGGAAGACTACGGCGTCAAAGTCGTCAACTACGGAAATGTCGGCGAGGATCAGGAATACCTGCAGCTCAGCTTGCAGAATAAGAGTGAGGACAAGAGCTATGTCTTTGTGCTTCTGAACCTGGAGGGCGACGGCATTGTGCTCACAACGAGCGGAATCAGCGAGACCGTAGAGCCCGGACAGGAAAAGCAGGTCAATCTGATCTTCCAAAAGAACAGCACATATAGCCTTAAGAGTTTCGGCGATTTGACCTTCCGCTTTGCGATTCGGGATAGCAATGCGCAGAATCAGAAGGGGGAGACCGATGTGTTCCACATTTACCCCTACGGCGAGAACAAGGAGGTGAGCTATGTCTTTGCGCCGAATGATAGCTACAAGCCGCTCGATGACAATGAGATTTTTGAAGCGGGTGTGACAGAGTGCAAGCAGGACCAATTCGGTAACGAGAATGTGTTTTTCTATCTCCGGAATAAGACAAACAAGCGGCTCTCTATCAACAGCGAAAAGGGGAGCGTGAACGGACAGACGCGTAGCACAACGCAGTACTTTGAGGTGGGACCGGGGCAGTCCCTGTTCGGAGTACTCACGTATCAGGATCTCACGATGCCGGAGGCGGAGATTAAGGAGCTGCAGTTCAATCTGCGGGCGCAGGATGTCGACAATCTTGCGGGAGGACCGCTCCTCGATAAGACCTATACCGTCACGCCGTAAACAAGAAAACAACAAAAGAGCAGCCGGAGGACGGCTGCTTTTTTGTTAGGAGAAATATCAAATTATAAATCTTAAGTATATAAATACTTGTATGAAATGTTGAGAGCGTGGTATGCTTTTTGAGAATAGTTGCGTGCACAGCCGGAATCGGTGCCGCGGCAGCGGCACACGAAAGAGCAACAGGAGGAAGGCAGATGAAAAGATACCGGAGCGCGGCAATCCTGCTCGCACTGGCACTCTCCGTGAGCGCCTGCGGACAGAAGGCAGAGAAGCGGGCGGAGACAGCGGAAACCATAGCCTTAGAGCCCTTCACCGCGGCGGATCGGGAGATGTATTCGATTGCTGTGGATGGCATACAGGCCGAAGAAGACGGGGCGTATGCGGTTCTCGTGACCCTGAAGAATAAGACAGCGGATAAGACCCTCAAGTTTTCGCTCGAGCACGCAAGCGGCGACAAGCTGGTGCTGGACAGCTATCTCGGCGCAGAGCTTGCGCCCGGCAAGACCGTCAAAGAGAACATCGAGTTTCGCAAATCGCCGTATTACGCGTTCTCGGACTTCCGCGACATCCGGCTCGATTTTGAGGTGGAGGACGAGGCGGACCCGCTTGCCCGCCGCGATCAGCAGGACGAAGTGCACATCTACCCCCACGGCGGGAACAGCGGCGCCCGCTTTGAGCGGCAGGCGAAAAAGCATGATAAAGTGATTGCGGAAGAGGAAACCTTCAAGGTGGTCTTCCTTGGCGGCGAATTCAACGACAGAAAAAACTATCTGATGCACTTTTATCTCGAAAATAACGGCGAGAAAGAGATGCGTTTTGCGATCGACTACCCGTCGCTGAACGGCAAAATGATCGCGAATGTCATGACCGTGTATCTGGAACCCGGCGAGCGGCGCTTCGACACGCTGCGCTTCAGCAAATCGAAGATCGAGGAGAATCAGATTACGGCGGTGCACGACGCAGAGTTTTCGCTCAAGGTGACGGACGGAAAGAACATTTCGAGCGCGCTGCTCTTTGACGACACGATTCGTTTGAAGCCCTGAACAAGGCAGCAGACCCGACAGGAGGTACAGCATGGGAAAAAAGCGGTTGGCAGCGGCGCTCGTTCTGGCGCTTGCGGTAACGCTCGGCGCCTGCGCGCAAAAGCAGAGCACGGCAAAAAAGAGCGGCGCGGACAGCGGAAAGCATGCGACAGCGCCGCAAATCGAGTCCTTTCTCGCAGTCGATCAGGAGTGGTATGCGATTACCGTGGAGGGCATCGAGAAGGGAAAGCGCAATCAGTACATAGTGAACCTAAGCCTTGAAAATAAGACAGACGATAAGGAACTCTTATTCCGGATGACAGCGGTGAGCGGCGACGACCTGCTCCTCGAGGCCTACTGCACCCCGAAAGTGAAGGCCGGAAAGACAGTCAAAGAGCAGGTGGTGTTCCGCGAGAACCCGAACTATGATATGTGGGACTTTCATGACTTAAAGTTCACCTTCGATGTCGAGGACGCGGCGGATATCGGCGCGCGCCGCGATACGCCGGATGTGTTTCACATCTACCCCTACGGCAAGGGGAGCGGCACGAGCTTTGTGCGTCGTGCCGGAGAAAACGAGCGGGTGCTCGAAGAAAATGAAAATTTCCGGGTGACCCTGCTGAAGACAGGATTTGAGGACGGCGCGTACTGTGCAAACCTCTACCTCGAAAACATCGGTGACAAGCCTTATTTCTTCGAGTTTGACAATGTCTCCGCCGACGACTGCATGATGCACGAGAGCTTTGACGAAAACCTGGACGTCGGGGAAAAGACCTTCCTGACCGTTAGCTGTGAGGAAGAGGAACTGAAGAAATATCAGCTTACGGAAGTGAAGAAGCTCGAATTCACACTGCGGGCCGGGGAGGGGCGGTACTTCTTTGACGAACCGACCTTCGAAAAGACATTCACCGTGACGGCAGGGGAGGAAGCATGAAGTATACCGGTCAAAACGAGGCCAGCATCAATGCCTGGAAGGAAAAGTACGATTTGCCCTGGATGAAGCCTCTCACAGAGGCAGAGTTCCGCGCGGCGGCGCGCGGAGAAGCCATGCTGACGCTCACACCGAACAGGAAGGTGCCGTTTTCCTGGTATGAGGACTGCAAGGGAAAACAGGTGCTCGGCCTTGCGGCGGGCGGCGGACAGCAGATGGCGATCTTGTCGGCCCTCGGCGCAGCCTGCACGCTGTTGGATTTTTCGGAAGAACAACTGACCGCAGATCGGCTTGTGAGCGAGCGGGAAGGGTATTCGATTCAGCTCTGCAAGGGAGATATGACCGAGCGGCTTCCGTTTGCGGATGAGAGTTTTGACTTTGTAGTGAACCCGGTTTCCAATCACTATGTCGAAGAGGTGCTGCCGATATTCGCCGAGATATACCGCGTGCTGAAACCGGGCGGCGTCTTTCTGGCAGGACTCGACACCGGAATTTACTGGGCTTTTTGGGGCGAGGAAGATACGACTCTCAAGCGGCGCCTTCCCTTTAATCCGTTAAAAGATGAGGCCCTCAGACAGGAACTGCTCGCAGAGGATATGGCGCTGGTCTTTTCGCATACGCTGGAAGAACAGATCGGCGGACAGCTAAAAGCGGGTTTTCTTTTAAAAGACATATTGGAAGATACGAACGAAGCCGGGCCGTTTTTCGAGTACAACATCCCGACCTTCATTTTGACCAGGGCGGTCAAGGCATAAGGCAGACAGGGCATCACCTCCCATCGCGGCATAGGGCAGCGCGGGCGGTGATTTTGTTTGCCGGGAAGGAAGAGGGGAGAGGTAGCACTTCGTCTTTCGCAGATACAGCAACAATATGCAGAATTCCCACTCTTTTGCAATTGACAAAACAAATTAAAATACAGCAAAATTGAGAAGTATAGTAAAATATATTGTTGAAATACTTGTGACATAATGCTATGATTTTTTCATACAGCCGGTACTTGTTTTGACAATACAAAAGGAGAGACAAACGGATGAGAAAGCGGATTGCACTGGCACTTGCACTGGGGTTGGCACTGACAGTTTCTCTTAGCGCCTGCGAGCAGAAAAAGAGCGCGAAGAAGGCGAATCGGGTCTCGACCGAGCAGGCGGACGAGGACGATGAGGATGAGAGCCGGGACATCGAAAAGAACGCGAGTCTGGATGTCGAGAGGGGAAATCGCAGCGAAAAAAGCGAGAGTAAGCGCGACAAGGCTGCGGACAGGGAGACAGAGAGTAAGAACAAGGTAAAGCCGAAGCAGGCGGGCGAGCAGACGACCGCGAAGGCAAAAAGCGAGGCGATAGAGCCCGTCCTCGCGGCGGACAATGAAATGTATTCGATTACGGTCAGCGGCATAGATTTTGAGGCGGACAATCGCTGCGCAATCCGCGTGGCTTACGAGAATAAGACGACGGATAAGACGCTGAATTTTATGATCAGGTCGGTAAAAGGTGATGATTTAGATCTGAACGGCGTTATGTTTACGGATGTCACGGCGGGCAAGAAAGCCAATGAAGTGCTGTATCTCAGAGGCACCCGCAATTATACGATGCAGGATTTCGGCGATCTGAAGCTGACCTTTGAGGTCGAGGACATAGCGAATCGCGTTGCAAGGAGAGACCAACCGGATGTGGTTCACATTTACCCCCACGGCGAAAACAGCGGGATTCGCTTTGAGAGGGCGCCCGGTGAGAATGACCGGGTGATTGTGGACAATGATACGCTGAAGGTGACGATGATCGGCGCCGGGTACAATGAGCTCGGCAACTATTCAATGGACTTTTACGTTGAAAATCCCGGTGACAGCGCGGTGCGTTTCTTGATGGAAAAGACCTCTGTCAACGGCTATATGACGGATGCCGGTTGCATCGAAGGAATCAACGCGCACGAGAGAATGTTTGCGAGTATCAGGTGGCGCAAGTCCGATCTCGAGAAGAATCAAATTTCCAAGGTCGAGACAGCGGAGTTTACGCTGAAGGTAGAACCGGCGGACTATTTCACGACCGAAGTCTTATTTGAGCAGACCTTTACGGTCGGTGTAGAGTGACAAAGTTTTGAACGCAATGCCGAGCGGAATGTCGGAAACGAAAAAAGCTCCCGTCCTATCAGGACGGGAGCTTTTTTTATCCGGAAAGCGTGTTTTCACAGCACGTCGCCGAGTTTTGCCTCTTTGATGCCGTGCTTTTCCGCGTAGCCGGTCAGAATCAGGGTCAGAGCGCCGTCGCCGGTCACATTGCAGGCGGTGCCGAAGGAATCCTGCAGTGCGAAGATGGTCAGCATGAGCGCCGTGCCGGTCTCGTCAAAGCCGAGCACGCCGGTAATCAGACCGAGGGACGCCATGACGGTGCCGCCGGGCACGCCGGGTGCGCCGATTGCGAAGACACCGAGCAGCAGACAGAAGAGCACCATCTTGCCGACGGACGGGAATTCGCCGTAGAGCATCTTCGAGACTGCCATCACGAAGAAGGTCTCTGTCATCACGGAGCCGCAGAGATGGATGTTCGCAAAGAGCGGAATGCCGAAATCCACGAGGTCATCGCGGAGCGTGGGCTCCGACTTTCTCGCGCACTGCAGTGCGACGGAGAGCGTCGCGGCCGAAGACATGGTGCCGACTGCGGTCATATAGGCGGGGCCGTAGTGCTTCAGAATGTTCAGGCCGTTCCGACCGGAGTAGACGCTCGCGATGCCGTAGAGCAGGGTCAGCCAGAGATAGTGGCCGATCATCACAATCACAATGATAATCAGGAAAATCGGAAGCTGCTTTGTGATGCTGCCCTCATAGGCGAGGGTGCAGAAGGTCGTGCCGATTAAGAGCGGGAGCACCGGGATCAGGAACTTCGTGACAATCGAGAGCACAATCTTCTGGAATTCTTCGAGCAGGTTGGTTGTGTACTCCGCATGGTTCCAGACTGCCGCGAGACCCACCGTGACCGAGAAGAAGAGAGCGGTCATAACGGTCATAACAGGCGGAATCTGCAGCTGGAAGATGACATCCGGGAGCTCGCGGAGTCCGTCCACGTTCGGGTTAATCGAGAGATGCGGCAAAATCGAAAAGCCCGCAATCGTCGAGCTGAAGGCCGCGCCGATCGAAGAGACATAGGCAATTAACAGCGCGACACCGAGCATGCGGGACGCGTTATTGCCCATGCGCGTGATCGAAGGTGCAATGAAACCGATGACAATCAGCGGGACACAGAAGCTGATGAACTGACCGGCAATGTATTTGACGGTGACAACAACATTGAGGATGCCGGTGAGCAGCGCGGAATCCTCCATTCCGTTCATGGCGAGTCCGGCGACAAGACCTATGATGAGTGCAAGAACCAGCCGGAACGGCAAACTGTGTAGAAAGCCCTTCTTTTCCATAAAAACTCCCTCCTTATGTTTGAAGCTCAGACGCAAGCATTGACATCAACTTTGTCAATCATGACATTCAGAATCTCGTGGTCGGTGGGTTTCATGCCGACTTTACCGATGTAGCCTATATTCCGTATGGTCTCTTCGACATCTTCCTCTACGATGCCCTCGCCGGGCTGGAACTGCTGGTCGCGCATACTCATCTGGTAGGCCAGAATCGCCGCGTGCACCGAAGAAGCAATCTTTGCCGCACAGCTCGGTTTTGCGCCGTCGCAGACAATGCCGCCGACATTGCCGAGGGTGTTGGTAATCGTACAGGCAATGCGTTTTTCATCACCTCCTGCCATGTAAGTAATTGCCGCGCCTGCGCCGCAGGCTGCACTGACGGCACCGCAGAAAGCGGAGAGCGGGCCGATAAAGTGTTTAATGTAAATAGACACCAGGTTGCTGACGAGCAGCGCGCGGTACAATTTCTGTTTTGAGACTTGAAATTCCTCTGCATAGACCAGAACCGGAAGGGTCACGGTGATGCCTTGGTTGCCGGAGCCGGAATTGATGACGACCGGCAGGGCGCAGCCGCTCATGCGGGCGTCGGAACCGGCGGCCGCCCACGCAATCGCCCGGGTCTTCACATCGCTGCCCCAGCTTTCCAGCATGGTTTTGCCGATGCGGGCGCCCCAGCCGTTGTCGAGTCCCTCCTGGGAAATGGCCCGGTTATAGCGAATTTGTCGCTCGAGAAGTTCGCTGACTTCCGAGAGATCCACCCGGGCGGCGTAGTCGAGCAGTCCCCGTAGGGTCATTTTGCTGCGGTCGGCGCTTGAAAGGGCGGCATTTTCCGGGTAAGCGGCGGCATTTGCCTGCTCAAAGACCGTGACGCCGTCACGCGCCATGCGGACAATGTTGGTGTGGTGCTCCGCAATCACGACTTCCGCCGTGTGCGCGCTGCCGCGGACTTTTGCGGCGATGTAGAGATTCGGGACATCTTCCGCAAAATTGACCTCACAAAAGCCGGCGTTTACGAGCTCCCGACAGCGCGCGCGTGCGCTGTCATCCGCGGCGGAAATGACTTCGAGCTTCTTGTCCGCCTGCCCGCCGGTGATGCCGAGGGTCGCGGCAACCTTGATGCCCTTTTGCCCGCCCGAGTTCGGCACGGTGACGCCCTTTACGTTTTTGATGATGTTGCCGGAGCAGTCCACCGTGATGTGGAGCGGCTCCTCCCCCAGCAGTTCCTTCGCCTTTGCCGCGGCATAGGCGATTGCAATCGGTTCGGTGCAGCCCATTGCGGGCACCAGCTCTTCCTGCAGGATTGCTGTGTAATTGCTAAACGATTCCGGATTTTCAACGAACATAACAGGCCTCCTCTCACAATGATAATACCACTGATATTATCAGAATCAAGTGATTTTGACGAAAAAGCCTGTAAAAATTATAAGAAAAATGGAGAAAACATAAAAAGGCCCTCTTTCCCGCAGGGACAGGAAAGAGGGGAGTCAACAGAACAGACAGTGCTTCGGCTCAGAGGCCCATATACCCGCCGAAGTCGCGGAGATCGTCGCGGATGTCCCGCACGAGTGCCTCCGGATCTTTCCTGGCGAGGTCGGCGATGATCAATTCGTGATGTTTCGTGTCATAGGAGAGGAGGCGGTCGGCGCGCCTGTTCCAGTAGAGCTGGGAATAGGCGCGGAGCAGGCGTGACATGCAGCGCTTTACATTCATCGTGATAAAGGTATTGCCGCAAAACTCCATCAGTTTTTCGTGGAAGTCCATGTTGAAGCGCCAGTGCTGAATGGGATCCACATCATCCCGCTGACAATTCCGGTTCAGCAGTTTCAGCAGCTCGATTTCGGCTTCGCCGAAGCGCTTGTAGTTCTCGCGCAACGCACCGCTCTCCAGAAATTCCCGGTACTGGAGCATTTCATAGATGTCGATATGTGTCAGGCGTATGACTTCATAGCCGTAGCGCGGAATGCTCTGGACAACGCCGTCCGCGCAGAGAGCAATCAGAGCATCCCGAACGGGAGATTTGCTGACTTCGTATTTCTCAATGAGTTTCTTTTCGTTCAGAATATCGCCGGGTTGATACTTGCCGGAGATAATCTCTTGAAGAACCGCATTGTAGACCATTTCTTTGAGGTTTGTGTATTTCTCCATAGTTTACGCTTACCTCCCTGATGAACTTTATTATACCGAAAACAGCGGAGAGTATGAAAGGGGAAATCTTCTACCGGTTCCATCTTTACCTTCTGTACGGGACGTGTGGCTGCTGGTAGCCTCACTGCACGGCAGGTCTCGGAACGCTGTCTGCTGTACGAAGGGTAAATGCGGGCAGTCACTTGCGCTGAGTGTCTTGGAAACGTTGCTCTCCGCACGGCGTGTGGCTGCAGGTAGTCCACCGCACGGCAGGTCTCGGAACGCGCCGTCTGCCGCACGGAGGGGATATGTAGCCGCTTGTGCCGAACGGCTCGAGAACATTGCCTTCTGTGCGGAGCCTGAATGCGGGTATCCCCGCCTGCACCGCATGTTTCTGGAACATTCCGCGCGTATACGAAGAGCGAATGCAGGTAGACGCACTGGCACGGTATGCCTCAGGGAAGCTGTCTGCTGCGCGGCGCCGGGTGTCGGATAAGGGGAGTTACGATAAACTGTTTTTGATCGGAGGCAGAGGTTTGCGGGCGTATGAGAAGTGTGCTCCCGCAGAGCGGAAAGAGAGGTCAGCTTTTGTTTGTATTTAGACTTTTTTGTCGTATAATAAAAGTTAGTGTTTCTGCAAGAAATTGAGGCGGACAGGGAAAAAGAAGGGGGAAAGAGAGATGGGTTTAAAGGATTTGTTAAAGAAGGCGCTGACGGGAGCGTCCGATGAGGACAACCGGAAGAACAAGGCAAAAATGCGGGAGATTTTCAACTCGCTGGTTGCGGACGGAGATGCCTACACGCTGATTTACTGCCACATGCAGGATTCGCACAACGCAGTCGTTGTGGAGGTCAATGTGCACAGTAATTACATTGTGGGCTACAAGCCGGGTGAAGTTGTGATTGTGCCGGTAAACGCGCAACTTACCGAGTGGGGCGAGGCCGAGGTCTTCAATAAGGAGAACGGCGGCAAAATCGCGTCCAGCTGGACCGGCTATTGCTCGGCGTCCAAGGAAGGTGTTCACTATCAGTTGGAGCCCATCACCTATGATCCGGGCATCAAGGCTTCGGCGAAGTACTCCGTCGCAGTTACCCAGTCCACGGCGGAAGTCGCAGAATTCCGCAAGTTCTTTAAGGCTGGTCTCTGAGGCAGAGTACCGGGTATCGCACAGTACGAAGCGACAGTATGCGCCGAGACAAGGCCGCGTGAAGTTCGGACGGAATAAAATCGAGGCGGGTAGAAGCCGGGTTCGGTTTTGCAAAAAAGCCCCGGGACGCAAGTCCCGGGGCTTTTTTGCGGCTTACGGTCAATCCGCCTGTGTGAGAAGCGACAACAGACAAACTATATGGGTGCAAATTTGCCGTGTGGGCGAGAGCGGAGCGGTAACCGTAACGGGCCGAGGTATTTCGTTCGAAAGAAGATGAAGAACAGATGCTGTACTGTGCTTTGTAGGCTCACGGTGTTTTTCTGCAGGGAGCGAAGAGCGTGTAGCGGTTTCCGGAGACCGAGAGCAGGCCTTCCCTCTCCATTGCGGCAAGCTCGCGGCAGAGCGAGCTCCGGTTCACATTCAGGTAGTGCGCGAGTTCCGACTTGTTGAGGGGGAGATCTACGGTCTGCGCGACGGCGGCTGTCGGCGGCAGCCCGGGTGGTGTCTGAAGTCCTTCCGGACGGAGGTGCAGGTAGGAGAGGATTTTCTCCCGGAGCGTGTCTTTTGAGAGAATGTCAAGTGTCTGCATGAGCTGCCCGTTTTTCTTTGCGAGGAGCTCATACATATTCTCGGTCATGATGCGGTGAAAGCGACAGCGATGCTCACAGCTTCGCATGATTTTTCCGAGCGGCAAAAAGAGAGCGGTCGCGTTCCGCGCGGCGAGAAAGGAAACATGGGCCGGCGTCTTTTTCTTGCGGAGCGAAAAAGATTCGCCGAAGAGGTCGCCCGGCATCATGTAATTTAAGAAAGACTGGTGGCCGTTCTCATCTTCCTTCAGCATGAAAATCATGCCGGAGAGCAGCATTCCGACATAGGGGACCGTGTCCTCATCGAGAATCAGGAAGCTATTCCGCGGATAGGAGCGGATGTAGCCGTCCAGACAGGGGAGCAGTGCTTCGAGCTCACCGGCGGTGAGTCCCTCAAAGAGCGGAAAACGGGTTAAGGCCTCTAAGCTGAATTCAGCGGATTCCATTGTGATACCTCATACAAGACCAACAAAAAACTGTTGCATAGGAAACAGTTTGCTTTTTCCTTTAGTATAAACTGAATTGTGAGAAGATGGTAGAGGGCGGAGAAGATTGTTATAGAAATAACAATCTTGCCGCCCCTCGGCTTGTGTTTCGGAGAAAGGAAGATGATGAAGAAGAAAAAAAATTGGCTGCATTTGGCACTATGTCTATTGTTCGGAATTCTGTTCTGTGTCGCCTGCGGCGGGAAACAGCAGACAGAGACGACGACAGCCGCGAAAGCGGAGAGCAGTTCTCAGGCTGCGGCGGCAGAGGAAGGGCTCTCGGCGGATTCGCGCGTGGTGGCACTGTCCCGCTCGGTCGGTGAGATGTGGCTGCTCGCAGGCGGAAATCTGGTCGGCGCGACCGACGATGCGATGGATCTCGAGGGAATCTCGAAGGCGTGCACTTCGGTCGGCAAACTTTCGGCGCCGAGCGCGGAAGCGATTCTCGCACTGCACCCGGCACTCGTGCTGACGGCGCCGGACATTCCGGCACAGCGCGAAGTGCGGAAGACACTGGAGGCGGCCGGTGTCCGCTGTCAGGCGGTCGACATCAATAACTTTGCCGATTACGCGTCGGTGATGCAGAGCTTTACCGCTGAGACCGGTCGCGCGGATCTCTACGAGAAGAATGTCACGGCGGTGCAGCAGAAGATTGACAGCGTCAAGGCTGCGCTGCCTAGCGAAATCAAGGGAAAGACCTTCCTCGTCATCCGGGCTTCCGCGGTAAAGACCAAGGTGTTAAAGTCCGATCACTTTACGGTTGCGATGCTTGAGGATCTCGGACTCACGAATGCCGCGCCCGAAAGTCTTTTGGATCAGCTCAGCATGGAGGGTATCACGGAGGCAAATCCGGACTATTTATTCGTGATTTTTCAGGGAGAGCCGAAGGAGGCAGAGGCAGTCTACCAGGAGCTGATCGGCGGACAGCCTGCCTACGACCAGCTGAAGGCTGTTAAGGACGGCCACACGGCTGTATTGCCGAAGGACTTGTTCCAGTATAAGCCGAATGCGCGCTGGGGCGAAGCCTATGCAAAGCTCGCGGAGCTTCTCGGGGGTACGGCGGCAAAGCAGTGAGAAAAGGATCCTTTGTGTCCGCGCTCCTGTTTGGGATTGCGCTGACTCTGCTTTTCACCTGGTTTTCGGTGTTCTTCGGCCTGCACGGCGCGGCGGGGGATGTGCGGAGAATTCTCTGCTATGTGCGGGTGCCGCGCACCCTCGGAGCCTTGTTCTCCGGGACAGCGCTCGGGGCGTCGGGCTATCTCATGCAGGAAGCGCTGCACAACACACTTGCTTCCCCGAGTGTCATGGGTGTCAACGCGGGCGCGGGACTGTTTGCGCTGCTCGCCGCCCTTCTGTTTCCGGCGGTGACGGCAGCCCGCTTTGTGCTGGCCTTTCTCGGGGCGCTACTCTCGATTTTGCTAGTACTGCTGATTGCGAGAAGGGCGGGCTACAGCCGGAGTGTGATTGTGCTCTCCGGCGTTGCGGTATCGGCGCTCATGGGCGCGGCGGTGAACGGTCTCGTGACGTTCTTCCCGCATGCGGTTGCGGACAGGCAGGCTTTTACGCTCGGCGGCTTTGCGGGCTTACAGTATGACGGACTTTTCTTTTCGGCGGTTTTTATTCTGCCGGGGCTTCTCGCGGGAGCCCTGCTCGGCGGCGGCATAGATCTTTTTGCGCTCGGCGACGAGGTCGCACAGGGACTGGGATTATCCGTGGCGAGACATCGCCTGCTCACGATGGTGACCGCGACCGTGCTTGCGGCTGCGGCGGTCTGTATCGGCGGATTGATCGGATTTCTCGGTCTGATTGTGCCGAATGTGCTGCGGCGCTTTTTTGCGGGGCGGATGTCGGCGCGGCAGATGTTCACGCTCTCGGGGCTTTACGGCAGCGCCCTGCTGATCGCGGCCGATTTTCTGGCGCGGCGTCTCTTTTACCCCTATGAGCTACCGGTCGGGCTGCTCTTAAGCCTTCTCGGCGCGCCGTTTTTTATCTGGATGCTGATGCACAGAAAGCGTGGCATATGATTGAAATCAGAGAGCTGACAGCGGGCTATGCCGCGCCGGGAGAGAGGGGCGAGCCGCCTGTCATTTCGATTGCGGCGGAGACCTTTTCCGCGGGCAAGATAACGACTGTGATCGGAAAAAACGGCTCCGGCAAGTCCACATTTTTAAAGACACTCGTGGGACTCTTGCCGTATCGGGGCAGCATACGCTGCGACAAGCGGGAGCTCAGAACACTTTTGCCGAAAGAGCGCGCGGCCTGTATCGGGTACCTTCCGCAGACACTCACAGCCCCGCACATGGATGTGCGGACGCTGGTGGCACACGGTTGTTTTCGCCGGAAAAAGATGTTCCGGTCGCTCGGGGAGAGCGACAGAGAGCAGATTGCGGCGGCACTCCGGATTGCGGACCTCGCGGCGTACGGCGATAAGCTTGTGCCCGCTTTATCCGGCGGCGAAAGGCAGCGCGCGTTTCTCGCGATGCTGATTGCCCAGGATCCGGCCTTTTTTCTGCTGGACGAGGTGACATCCTATATGGATATAGCCCACCAGAAGGCAACGGTCGAGCTGGTGCGCTATCTCGCGGCAGCAGGCAAGGGCGTGCTGATGACCTCCCATGACCTCGCACTCAGCTTTACAGTGAGCGACCGGATTCTCGTCATGAACGAGGGACGCATGATACTCTCCGGGACACCGGAGGAACTGCTCGAAGAGCGGGATACCCTGCGGCGCTGTTTCGGCATTTGCCTCGGGAAGACAAACTCCGGGAATGCCCTCTACGCATATGAGTTGCAGAACTAACATTTTTCCATAAGGAGGAATTTCAATGGGTTACATACTGACAGAAGAAGGATTTCAGGACGCTCTGAAAGAACTTCGGAAAGAGTACCGCATTTTTGCACCGGTCCGCAAAAAGGGAGCGGGGCGCTTCACGGACATTGACGCAGTGATTTACGACGAAGTGGAAGAGGGAAGCCCGATTGAACTCGAGGAGAAGTCCGATTACTCCGCAAAAGAGGTATTGACGCCGCTCTCGGAAACCCTGTTCTTCTTCACGGAAGAGCAGTGTAAGGAGGCGGATATCGACACGAGACCGGTGCTCCTTTTCCTTCGGAGCTGCGATTTACAGGCGATGAAGCGCCTCGACGACATGTACTTGCACAACGGGCGCGAGCAGGACTGGTTCTATCAGAGACGCCGCGAGAAGCTTCACTATGTGCTGATCGGTTGCGGCCACAGCTATGAGAACTGCTTCTGTGTGGACATGGGAGCAAATATCACAAAGGACGGCTACGCTTTCTCGGTCGATAAGATTGACGAGAACTACCGCATCAACGTGCTCGAAGAGGCGGTGCGTAGCGCATTTGCAGCGAGCAGCGAGCGACAGGAGGAAGTGGTGCCGCGCCATGTGACCGAGAACGAAGTCCACGTCACCGTACCGGAGACTATCCCGATTGAAATCGTGAAGCATCCGCTCTGGGATGAGTACAACACCCGCTGCATCGGCTGCGGACGGTGCAATTACGCCTGTCCTACCTGTTCCTGCTATACGATGCAGGACGTCTACTACACGGACAACGGCAAGGTCGGTGAGCGCCGCCGGGTCGGCAGCTCCTGCATGGTGGACGGTTATACGAATGTGGCGGGCGGCGGTCAGTACCGGAAGACACAGGGCGAGCGCATGCGCTTCAAGACCCTTCACAAGATTCGCGACTTCCGGAAGCGCTTCGGCTATGACATGTGCGTGGGCTGCGGTCGCTGCGACGATATCTGCGGCGAGTACATCAGCTTCTCCAACATCATAAACAAGGTGGCAGCTGCGGTCGAAGAGATGGAAAAGGAGGGCAGCAAGAATGCGTAATCCGTATATTCCCTATCCTTCCAAGATTTTGGAAGTTATCCGGCACACGGAGAAAGAGTTCACATTCCGGATGGAATACAAGGGCGAGGAAGAAGTAAAGCCCGGACAGTTTTTTGAGGTTTCGATGCCAAAGTACGGCGAGGCGCC
Source organism: Stomatobaculum longum (assembly GCA_000242235.1). Taxonomy (GTDB): domain Bacteria; phylum Bacillota; class Clostridia; order Lachnospirales; family Lachnospiraceae; genus Moryella; species Moryella longum. The sequence goes on along the minus strand of JH590861.1, from coordinate 555,602 downwards.
GATCTCGGTCTCGGGTATCGGCGAGGGCTTCGTGGATCTTACCATCCGCAAAGTGGGTCGCGTGACGAACGAAGTCTTTGAGAACTATGAGGGCGATACCCTCCTGCTCCGCGGCCCCTACGGAAACGGCTTTGACACCGAGCTCTATAAAGACGGCGAGACTGTGGTCGTGGCGGGCGGCACGGGTGTGTCCCCGGTGCGCGGTGTGATTGAGGCGCTGAGCGGCTTTGAGAATGCCAAGCAGAAATATGTGATCGCAGGCTTCCGTAGCCCCGCGGACATGCTGTTTCGCGATGATCTCGCGGATTGGAAGGACAAGCTGAATCTGATTCTGACCGTGGACGGCGCACCGGAAGGGTACGAGGGCAACATCGGCCTCGTCACAAAGTATATCGCAGACCTGCCGCTCGCGGATCCGGCAAAGGCAAAGGCCGTTGTGGTCGGCCCGCCGCCGATGATGAAATTTACGATCATTGAACTCCTGAAGAAGGGCTTCAAAGAGGAGAATATCACGGTCTCTTACGAGAGAAAGATGTGCTGCGGTCTCGGCAAGTGCGGACACTGCCGTGTCAGCGACACCTACATTTGCCTAGACGGACCGGTGTTCAACTATGTGGAAGCCAAAGAGATGATTGACTGAGTCAGAACGGAGAGAAGAAATGGGAGCTTTAGATATCAATTTAGGAAAACTGAAGAAAAATGCATTCCGTTACTCAAAGGTGCGCGGGGAGACGGCTTCCAGAATCCGTATTCCGGGCGGCGTCATCGACGCGAAGTCCCTGGGACGTGTCGTTGAGATTGCGGAGAAGTACGGAAACGGTCAGATCGACATCACGAATCGCCAGGGTATCGAGATTCCGGGCATTCGCCTCGAGGATATGGACAAGGTCAATCAGGAAGTGCAGCTGATCATTGACTCGCTCCGCATCAACCAGCCGGAAAAGGGCAAGGGCTATCCGGCATCGGGCACGCGCAACGTGATTGCCTGCCCCGGCGCGAGACTCTGTCCCTTTGGCTGCTACGACACAACGGCGTTTGCGCAGAAGATGGAAAACGAGATTTTCCCGAACGATCGTCATGTGAAGGTGGCCTTCACCGGCTGCTCGAACGACTGCGCAAAGGTGCGTCTGGCGGACTTCGGCATCATCGGTATGACCGAGCCGCAGTACGACCCGAACCGCTGCGTGGCCTGCGAGCAGTGCATCAAGTACTGCAAAAAGCGCTCGGTCAACGCGCTCTCGCTCGTGAACGGCAAGATTGTCCGCGACACGAAGAAGTGCATCGGCTGCGGTGTCTGCATCACCTACTGCCCGACCAGAGCCTGGACGAGAAGCAAAGAGCATTACTTCCGTCTGGTGCTGCTCGGCCGCACCGGCAAGCGGAACCCGCGTCTCGCCGAGGACTTCATCAAGTGGTGTGACGAGGAGAGCATTCTCCGCATCGCGGCAAATACCTACGCTTACATCGAGGAGTACATCGATCCGGATGCGGTTGAGCACAAGGAGCACATCGGCTACATTGTGGACCGCACCGGCTTCGAGAAGTTCAAGGAGTACATCTTCAAGGATGTGACACTCAGCGAGAAGGCGGAAGTCGCCCAGCAGGTTTACTGGGGCGGCAAGCACTACGACCGCTACGGCGGCTGAGTCGATTATAGAAAGAGGACAGCCCTGCGTGAAAACGCGGGGCTGTTTTTATGTCGCGTTTTTGCTACAATCAAAACAAGCAAAATAGTGAGAAAAGGAGCAGCAGGATGGATCGAGATCAATTTTCGTTTGTCGTATATATGATTCATGTGCGTGCGGATCGCTGGAAGGTAGTGCCCGCCGAGGTGTATCAAGCGCTGAAAAAGAGCGCTTGTCCGGAACGCTATTTGCTTCCGAATTATGACATCCTGCATACACAGAGTTCCGCTTACATTGTTCGGGACATTGAGGAATATCTGAAGGCGCGTGAGGTAAAGGTATGATTGTCTATATATCTATGAACTGAAAGAAGAGCGAGACGGGCTGGTATTCAAAGACTTCGGTGATGATTTAAATACTTGGATTGATTTTGATGTAATCAAAGGAAAAGTAGCAAATGATAAGGTGTTTCGAGTTGTTGACATGTACCACAACGATATCTGCCACAGCGATATCTGGGATAAGGAGAGAGCCTTGCGAGAAATACATGTGTATCCGGGTTATGATCAGATTGTGTTTATTACCCGGCCGGCTGTGGAGCGTCTTCTGAAATTTCGCGCTTTTGAGGAGGTGGAGGTATGAGCGGTGATGCACTGGAAAAATACTACCGGGAAGAACTCGAAGAGCGTTTGATTTCACATCTTGCCGCAGTCAAGGGAATTACCCTGGAAGATGCGATGGACGGTTATTATCGCAGCCGTCTGGCGGAAAAGATTTATGAAGGACTTGATGCTGTGCAATATCTGGATTACAGGGTATTGGTTCGCATTCTTCTGAATACGGAACCGGAACTGTTTGCGGCATAACGAGGTACCGCGCGGTAAGGGCTGGGATAGTCTTAGAAAGAGAGGTTTTACATGGCAGTATATGAGGGGCTCAGAAAGAGAAGAAGTTATTATCAATTGAACAAGGAACTTCCGGTTTCGGAGGACGCAGTGCGGGCGCTCATCGAAGAGACGACAGAGCTCGTTCCGGATGCCTTCAACATGAAGAGTGCGCGCGTCGCAGTGGCGCTCGGAGAGAAGCAGGATGAACTCTGGGATCGGATTTACGAGGCTTTTGAGGGTAAGGTTCCGCGGGAAAAGATTGACGGCTTCAAGGCCGCGGCCGGGACAGTGCTCTATTTCTACGATGAGAACATTGTAAAGAGCCTGCAGGAGAAGTTCCCGCTCTATGCGGATAATTTCCCGGTCTGGGCAAATCAGGCGAACGGTATGCTGCAGATCAACATTTGGAGTGGGCTCCGCGAACTCGGTATCGGCGCAAATTTGCAGCACTATAACCCCGTGATTGATGAGACCGTGCGGGAGCTCTTTGACCTCCCGAAGAGCTGGAAGCTGCTCGCTGAGATGCCCTTCGGCGGCATTGTCGAAGAGCGGGAGCCCAAGGCGAAAGAGAAGATTGAAGAGAGAGTGAAGTTCTATCGTTGAAGGCGGAAGTTTGAAGCAGCGTAAACCGGTAAGAAGCCCTGAGACCTAGTCTCAGGGCTTCTTTTGCGGATATTGTGCGGCGAGGCGCTGCACCTCGGATGTCATCCGGTCAACGACAGCCTGCGGGGCGACTATCTTCACATCGCCGCCGAGTCCTATAATCCAGCCGAGGAAAAGGAGACTCACCGCGACGGTGACATGGCAGCGAAAGTGTCCCTCATCAATCGGCATAATCGGGATGTCCTTTCCGAAGCGGTCTATCAGGATTCCGACCTTTTCATTGCTCGCCTCGAGTGTCACAACGGTCTCTTCGCCGCCGTTCATGCCAAAGAGACTCTTGGAATAGCGCGCCGTGTTAAACTGCCGGAAACGCTCGAGACCCTGCCGCCTGTCTTCAACCACAGAGATTCGTTTCATCTTGTCGACGCGGTAGTGCTTGATTTTATCGCTCTCGGCCTCATAGGCGACGAGATAGTAGTACTCGCTGTCCCAGACGAGTGCCCAGGGACTGATCTGATACCAGGCACCGTTTCTGCGGAGTTCCATCTCCTTTTTGAGGTTCCACTGAAAGTACTTGAAGCGAATCTGACAACTGGCGTTGATTGCCTCGTGAATCGCGTCCACATTGTAGTAGACACTCGTGTTCATGGTTTTGATGCGGTCCGAGATGATGACCTGGCGCTGCAACTGCATTGCCTCATACCGGCTCACAAGGGACTCGAGTTTCGCAATCAACTCCTTGGATTTTTTGTCGGTGATAAATTTGGCCGACTGTACCGAGTCCACGAGGAGCTTAAGCTCCGGAAGCTCAAAGCGCCGCGATGAAAGGCGGTATAGCGTGTTTCGTCCCGCCTTCACGGCTTCGATGTCCATGCCGAAATCCTGTAATTCCACGAAGTCCAGATACAGGGTCTTTCGATCGGCATTGACGCCGCAGTCTGCGAGCCTTTCAATGATTTCCGCCATGCTGAGCGCGTGCTGCGCATCGGTCTCCTCCGTAAAAAGTTTTGCGAGATACAGGAGCTTTTGCTTCTGATGTTCCCCGCGTCGCGCATTTTCTGCCATAATCAAACCTCCCGCTGAAAGCCGCATATCAGAGCGGCTTTTTCTGTTTTCAATATAGCAGAAGCAAGGGGACAAGGGAAGAATCCGGTCCGTTTTTCCGGACAGAAAAAGAGCGGAGAAAAAAGAAATTGCGGCTCCGATTGACACGGAAAAAGCATGGTTATATACTCCTAACGAATGGTTAAATAGCATAAACCATAGCGAGCCGCCGACTTAAGTTCCCGAAAAAACGACCAAAACAGCTTAGACTCGGCTGGCTTGCAAAAAAAGAGGAGGGTACAAATGAGTCAGAGTAAGACGAGACTGGAAGTCAGGGATTTGGTGACCATAGGCGTGTTCGGTGTGATTTATTTTGTCTGTATGTTTGCGGTCGGCATGATGGGCGTGGTACCGATCCTCTATCTCTTTTATCCGACGGTGTTCGGCGTGGTAGGAGGCCCCATTGTTCTGCTCTTTATGGCAAAAGTACAAAAGCCCTGGGCACTCGTGATTTTCGGTATGATCACCCCGATTATTATGTTTCTATTCGGACATACGCTTCTGGTGCCCGGCGTAGCGCTTGTTACTATGCTGGTTGCGGAGGGCATACGGCGTATTGGAAAGTACCGCTCTCTGCGCTATAACATGCTTGCATATGTGGTCATGGCGACCATTCTCTGCAGTTCTCTTCTGCAAATGCTTGTGATGAAGGAGCGTTATTTAGAGCTCACCGAGGCGGAAATGGGAAGAGAGTACACAGAAGCCCTTAAACAACTAATCAGTGTCCGGAACATGGGGTTCGTATACCTAGGCGCTGTGCTCGGCGGCACAGTCGGCGCGTTTCTCGGGCGCAAGCTCTTAAGAAAGCACTTCGAAAAGGCGGGCATTGTCTGATGGAGCGGCAGTTAAAACCCTGGGAAAGTCTGCAAAGTCCCTTCAATCCGAATCCCATAACGAAATTACTCGTTATGGGGTTTTTCGGCTTAACCATTGTGCACCCCCTCCACCTTTATGCGGAGTGGAGTATTGTTCTCTTACTCTCGCTCTTTTATCTCTTAAACGGCGACCAGAAAAGCGCGGTGCAAAACGCAGTCCTCTTTGCGCTGCTCTGCGCCTTTCCGAGTTTTCCGAAGCTGTATGCGCTCCCGATTCTTTTAAAGATGTTTTTGACCGTGCCCTACATGATACGCCTACTCTACTTTCCCGTCGCAAGCGGTCGTTTCCTCATGAAGACTTCGGATGTGGGGAGCATACTGGCATCCATGGATTATCTGCACATTCCTGAGAGTATTTCCATCCCGGTCGCGGTCATGTTCCGCTTTTTCCCGTCCTTTGCCGCGGAGCGGCGTAACATTGCGATGGCCATGAAGATACGCGGCATACGAACGCGGAATCCGCTGCGCTATCTTGAGTATGTGACCGTTCCGCTGCTCATCATCTCTTCCAACATTGCGGAGGATATCGCAAAGGCGGCGGAGTGTAAGTGCATTGAGAATCCGGTGCCGAAGACAAGATACACGACAGCGCGCTTACAGCCGGTGGATGTCGTGTACGCGCTTTCCATGGGCGGGCTCATGTTGCTCGGCTGGATTGTATTGCGTTAGGAGGAAGCCATGCTTGAGATAGAGAATTTTTCACTTTCCTACGGGGAGGGAGAGCCGGTCTTAAAAGACATCAGCCTCTCCTTAAAAGCTGGGGAGTGCCTGGTGGTCACAGGGGAGAGCGGCAGCGGTAAGTCCTCTCTGATTCATGCAATCAACGGCCTCGCCTTTCACTATCATCAAGGCGTGGGAAAGGGACATATACGCTTCGATGGGGGGAATATCGAAACCCTGCCGATTTATCGGATTGCGCTGCAAATCGCGAGTGTGTTTCAGAATCCGAAGACACACTTTTTCAATGTGAATACAACGCTGGAACTGCTCTTTTACATGGAGAACATGGGGCTAGATCGCGCGGAGATGGATAGGCGCATGGAGGACTTACTGAAAATATTCCCCATAGAACACCTCCTCGGGCGAAATATCTTTGCGCTCTCCGGCGGCGAAAAACAGATATTATCGGTCGCCTCCTGTTACCTCGCGGGCTGCAAGCTCATTGTCATGGATGAACCTTCTTCCAATCTGGATGAGGCTTCGATTGCGGTTCTTCGGAAAATGCTGCCGATGTTAAAGGAAAAGGGCATAGCCCTCCTCATCGCGGAGCACAGGCTCCACTACCTGACGGAACTCATGGATCGCCTGATTTTCCTGGAGGCGGGGAAGATAGACAGGGCGTTCTCGCGGGAAGAATTTCTTTCCCTTTCCGAGGACGAGCTTGCGGATATGGGACTTCGGAGCAGGGAAAAGCCCGTGCTTCGGCTTCCAGCGTGGAAAAACGAGGGGCAGCTGACCGTGGAAACACTCTGCTGCCCCTTCCGGCGGGGCGAAGAACTGAAGCTCAGTCAGGTCTCCTTTTCCTTTGGAAAAATCTACGGCATCGTCGGTGAAAACGGCTGCGGAAAATCCACGCTGCTCCGCGCAATGACGGGACTGGAGGCGCCGAAGAAGAGTCGCATTACGCTTCGGGGAAAGCCGTTGTCCGGGCGTGAGCGCATATCACGCTCTGCTCTGGTCATGCAGGATGTCAACAGCCAACTGTTCACGGATTCGGTCGAGGAAGAATTGCTGCTTGCATGGAAGGGGAGATGCCGGAGAGAGAAAACAGCGGGGGAGATGCGAGAAAAGGCAGCGGAAGAGGCAGCGCAGCGCGAAATCGAAACTCTACTGCAGGCGCTCGGTCTCGCGGAATGCAAAGAGCGCCATCCCATGAGTCTTTCCGGCGGACAAAAGCAGAGACTGGCGCTTGCGACCTGCCTCCTTAAGGACGCGAACTTTTTCTATTTTGACGAGCCGACCAGCGGCATGGATCGTAAAAACATGCTGCGCATCGCGGCGCTCTTAAAACAGCAACAGCGGGAGGACAGAATTCTCTTTGTAGTTTCCCACGACACCGCCTTTTTACAGGAAGTCGCGACGGAATGCCTGGATTTGGAGACATTTCGGAAGCGCACAGCGGAAACACATGACAGAGGAAACGGCTCGGAAAGCAAAGATTGAATCACGGCGAAGTTGAGAGCAAAAGGCGGACCGGCGGACTGTTGAAAGGCAGTCCGCTTTTTGCTTTGATTGTGTCCGCTTTTCGGGACATGCGGGGTGGTAGACTGGAAACATAAGAAAAGCAGAGGAGGCAGCAAAATGAATCCGATCTATTTCACCGTTACGGGGACCAATTACTACTACGGAAACGAGTATTTTAAGCCGGAGATAAAGCTTCGACTCATCAAGGAGCCGGATAACAAGGCGGACAAGGAGGCAATCCGCGTGGAGCTCGAGGGGCTCGGGAAAGTGGGCTATGTCGCGAACAGTCCGCACTCCGTAATCGGAGACAGCTACAGCGCAGGGCGACTCTACGATAAAATCGGAGACGCTGCGGAGGGGAAAGTGCTCTATGTCCTGCCGCAGGGAGTGCTTTGCACGCTTGTGCAGGGAGAAGAAGGAGAGAAACCATCTTTACCGCGAAACGCGATGCGCCCGAAAAAGTAACACTTCGGGCGCATTTTTGTGCGTCTCTTGTGCTAAACTGAAAGGAATGAATAAGTCGAGAGGCCGAGTAAAAGCGGAAGAGAGGAGATTCTACAGCATGGAAAAGTTGACGATTGCGGAGGCAAAACGAATCAATGACACAATGGTCTCCGAGGCGCATTTAAAGCTGCATGCGGCGAATGTGGCGGCTTGCATGGGCGCGATGGCTGTGCACTTCGGTGAGGACAGGGAGCACTGGGAGGCGGTCGGCTACCTCCACGATTACGACTATGAGAAGTTTCCGGAAGAACATCTTCTGCACACTGAGCGGGAACTGCTCGCAGAGGGCGTGCCTGCGGAAGATGTGCGTGCCATATTAAGCCACGGCTACGGGCACCGGAACGAGGTCGAGCCGAAGAGCAAGATGGAGAAGAGTCTCTACACGGTCGATGAACTGAGCGGCATTATTCAGGCGGCGGCGCGCATGCGCCCGAACGGCATCGCTGACATGGACATCAAGAGTTTTATGAAAAAGTTTAAGAGCAAGGGCTTTGCCGCAAAGTGTAATCGCGAGATTATCCTGAAGGGTTGCGAGATGCTCGGTATGGACATCAAAGAGGTCGCGGAAATCGCGATTGCAGGCATGAAGGAACACGCAGAGGAATTGCAGCTCACCGGAAATCAGGCCTGAATCAGAGCCCTTTTTTAGGACAAAACAGACAGGGAGGACAGCATGGGACAGAAGAGACCTAAGATTAAACTGACGGTCATTGACCGGCGCGGCAAGATGGGCTGCCATCGCGGTCACCGGATCGGACAGACCTTTGACTATGACACGGAGCGGGGGGAGCTCTGTCCGATGGCGATGCACTGTGCCTTTCCCTATATTGACATTCTTCGCTACGGCGGCAAATTGCCGGGACAGCCGGAAGGAGTTGCGGAGTTTTGCTGCTCCGATGCGGACACGATTATGGTATTCCGGGCGGAAGTCGTGAAAGAGGAAGAAAACCGACCGTGACAGAAAACAGTGAGACACGGAAGGGAGCAAACGCGGAAAAGTGTCAGCGATACGTCGGCGCTTTTCTTTTATGCGGCGGAAAGAGCAGACAAGGTCGGCGAAATTCTGCTAAAATGCAAGAAAATCCGTAGCAATCGGATGCAGAACTTGTTGTCGGAAAGAAGAGAACTTGCCGCTTGAGAGCGGAGAGGAGTCAGAGATGCGGAACGTATATTTTGTGCGGCATGGAGAGACGGTCTGGAATGTGGAAAATAAAATCTGTGGGGCCACGGAAAGTGCCCTGACGGAACGGGGGCGGGAGCAGGCGCGCGTCATCGGCAGAGAGATCAAAGCGCGCATGGACGCGGGCGAATTGCAAATTGACCGTATGCTCTGTTCGCCGCTTAGCCGCGCGCGGGATACCGCGCAGGAAATCGCAGACATACTCAAACTGCCGCTCGCGATCGAGCCGCGCCTCCGGGAGCAGAACTTCGGCATCTGGGAGGGGACAGCCCGGGACGGCGAGGGCTTTCAGCGCGCCAAGGAAAACTTTATTGATAGCTTCGGGACAGGTGAGTCCATGCTACGGCTCGCGCAGCGCATCTACAATCTGTTGGACGATGTGCGGGCGGATGCCGACCATACCTATCTGCTGGTCGCACATAACGGCATCTCCCGCATGGTGGAGTCGTATTTCCGCGACATGGATAACGGGGAATTCGCCTCCTTCGGAATTCGGAATGCAGCTCTCCGTACCTACTGCTATCCGGAAGAGGCATGAGAGTCCTGATCTACGGCGCGGGTGTCATCGGCTCACTCTACGCCGCGCTCTTTGCCGAGGCGGGCATACCGACCGCTGTTTATGCGCGGGGTGAGCGGCTTGCGGAGTTAAAGCGGGAGGGGCTACGCTACCGAAAGAACGGGCACTGCCGCAGAGCCGAAATTACCCTGCTTTCAAGGCTGCGTGAGGACGATGTCTACGACTTTATTTTCCTTGCGGTGCGGGAGATGCAGGCGAGAGCGGCGCTGCTCGAATTAAGAGTGAATCAGAGTCCCACCATTGTGACCATGGTTAACACGCTTCAGGACTATGCGGACTGGGAAGAACTCTGTGGCACGGGCAGAATACTCCCGGCCTTTCCCGGCGCGGGCGGCGGCTTTGAAAACGGTATCTTAGAAGCGGCGCTTACGCCAAGGCTGGTTCAGCCGACGACCTTTGCTGTGCTACGTCCGGAGCAGAGGGAAGAAGCACGGCATTTAAAGCGGCTGTTTCGAAGGGCGGGCATCCCATGTCAACAGGTCGCGGACATGCGGTGCTGGCAGCTCTGCCACCTCGCACTGGTTGTCCCGCTCGCAGATGCCTATTATGAGGCAAAGAGCCCCGCATACGCCGGTGAAGAAAGTGCGCTCATGGATAGGACAGCGAGGCGGCTCCGGCGAAACATGAGGGCGCTGAAACGGCGGGGCATCAGCCTCTCTCCGGCCAAGCTGCAGCTCTTTTGCTTCTGTCCCCTGCCTTTGCTTGCCATGGCGCTGAGGCTGGTGTACCGAAGCCGTTTCGGTGCGCTTTTCATGTACCGCCATTCGATGAAGGCACCGGATGAGATGCGGCAGCTGCACCGACAGCTTTATGCATTTCTCCGGAAAACAGGGAGAGGTACACAGCTGCTTGACAAGCGGAACAATGTAATGAAAGCTTGATAGCAAGCACGGAGGGGTAGGCCACGACTCGGAGCTACGCGAGAAGCCGCGCAGTGCGCAATAAGCACTGTGGGCAGTCTATCGGAATTTCAGTAAAACCGGGTATCGGTAAGAGAGAAAAGACCGCAAAAGCGGTCTTTTCTTGTGATGGGCGGGAGTCTACATCGGGACAAGGTCAAACCTCGTTGGCTTCAATCCAATGTTTCGATTTTGCCTTGTGGAAAGCCTGTACTTGTGTTTGGTGCTAGAATGGACTGAGATAATTTCACAGGGAGGGAAGGTATGACCCGGCAAGAATTATTTGTCCTCGCGCAGCAAAAATACGGCACAGCGCCGGAGTATCCTTGGCAGGATGATAACGCCGTGCTCCGGCGAAAGGACAACGAGAAGTGGTACGCTGTGGTTTTGAAGGTTGCCGCGTCGAAACTCGGACTGACGGAAACAGGGGAGATAGAACTTCTGAATGTGAAGTGCGACCCGGTGTTGCTTGCCTCACTCCGCACGCAGGCGGGCTATTTCCCCGCCTACCACATGAACAAGGAGAAGTGGCTCAGTGTATGCCTCGGTGCCCCGGCGCTCGATGCGGCTATCGCCGATTTGCTTGCGCTGAGCTACGAATTGACGGGACCGAAAAAGCGTGGCTGATTGAGAAACAGATATAGGCTTGTTACTTACTTTTGCAGATTACCAAGCCGAAATTTCTGAGAATAAGGATGAAAGTATAAGGGTTAGCAACGAGAAAAAAGAAATTTGACTTTGCATGGGAGTATGATAGTCTTTTAAAAGGCGCGTTAAGAATAGAAGAATGGGAGATGAAAATGTCTGATAGTACTATGAAAGTCGGGGCTATAGAAAAAAAATGTTGATCGAAAAGAATTAAAAGTAAAAAAACGAGATGAAAAATTTGACTTTTATCGTGGCCTCGTGATGTTGGAAGTGGTTCTTGCGCATACCTGTTATTTTTCCGGTCAGAGCTATGTGCCGGAAATTATGCGCACCATCTGTTTGTTGTACGAGATGCCTCTCTTGGTTTTTCTTGCGGGGCGCAGTGCACAGCATCGAAGCGGCCTCTCGTCCGTTTTTGCCGGTCTCTTGAATATCTGGCTGAAATGGGTGTTGATAAGCACTCTGGTTGTATTCGGATATCGCATTATCTGTGGAAGAAGTGCGGTGACTCCCACACAATATTTACAGGGATTAATGTTCTATTCTCTGGAAGTAAATGATTTAGCTGTCTTTTTCCAGTCGATGTGGTATATGCGGATGTATGTCGTGGTTGTTCTGGTTGCGGGGATACTGCAAGAGCTGGATAAAAGAGTACAATTTTCAGGCCGCTCCAAATGGTCCTTTGTGTTGTTTCTTGTGCTTGGACTGGCATATGCTTCCTTTAGCGAGGTGGACAGCTTTTTTGGACTTAGCAGAATGCAGCTTTGCTATCTCTCTTTTTTCATGATAGGTTATCTCACAAAACCGACAGCTCATCTCACTCTGAAAGCATATCTTTTAGGAATGGCGTTTTTCGCAACACTCTGGATTGGCATAAGTCGTATGATGGGACTGAATTTCTTGAATATCCAAGGAGTCAAGTTTCCTCCGCATTTCATTTATTGGACTGAAGCCATGCTGTCCATCTGGACTTGTTTCTTCCTTTGGCAGTATGGAAGTAAGTGGATTCATCGCTGCGGTTTTATCCGGTTTCTCGGAAGGCATTCCCTCTGCTTTTTCTTTAGCCAGGGACTTGGGGCGGGTTTCATCTACCGCTTTGTGTCGCTGAATGAACAGTATGGATGGGTGAAGGTTTTTCTACTCTCCCTTGGGGTAAACTATCTGATTATGTTCTTTGGAGGTTTAGCGATTTTCGGAATATTCCGGATATTTGATCGGGTTGCAAACAAGATTCAGCTTTCAGAACGGCTCGGAAGAGTGTTGCAGTTTGAAGAAGGCTTGCCCGGAGGAGAATCATGAATGAAGATAACATGAATGAAGATAAATTTGAGAAACTACGGGCGAAACAGAGCGGAAATGAGGGACTCTATCTGGAATTTGAGGACAAGGAGTGGCCTTTTACTTACACGGATCACGACAGGCAGATTGCGAGAGCCATCGTGGTGGATGACGAAGAGAATTACTACTTTGTGCGCATGGAGCGAGCGGATGAATTCGGAACGGTGACGCTGATCGAGACCTCCGGCGGCGGTGTGGAAGAAGGGGAGTCGTCGGAAGCGGCGATACGGCGGGAACTCAAAGAAGAACTCGGCGCGGAGGTCGAGATACTCTGTAAGCTCGGACTGGTCAGCGATTACTATAATCTTGTGCATCGCCATAACTTAAACCATTATTTTCTCGGCTGGGTAAAGTCCTTCGGTGAGACCAAACTCACCCGGGATGAAGAAGAGGAGTTTCATCTGAAGAAGATTAACAGGAACTCGCCCTAGCTCTCCATAACTCTCCGTAAGTGATACCCGTATTACCTTCTGAGGATTTCTGCTTTCCCTAACTCGGTCTATCACACCATATCACACCGTAAGTTTAGTATTACGATAGTATAAAATAAGAGAAGCCTTGACTTATAAAACGGTCAAGGCTTTCTTTGTTAGTCTGATGTAATTAACTCAGTATATTTTTTTGAAACTTGCGTAAGATCCACTTCATACAATCCAGACAGCATTGCATATTCGATTTTGTATGCCCCGTCTTTAAGGGAAATTGTCAAGTTTACCTTTGTTGCTCCTTCTTCGCCTGCGTTAGATGGTAGATATAGGATTTTGATTGTACCGTTTTCGTTCTCGTCTAACTCAAATTCTTCTACATTGTATGCGAACATGGAATATTCTTCCCCAATAGCACCCTCAACAAAATTCTTTGTCAATGCTCTACAACCACCGTCAATCAATGTTGGCAAAGTGTCGCTTTTGGTTTCCGTCTCTTGCTTTTCCTCAGTCTGTTGTTCCGCTGAATTGATTGTGTCCTTTGCTCTGTCCTCGATACCGTCTTTTTCTCCACTGGTTCCGAAGATAGCGGACAGAATAACAACAATGATTACCCAAAACCACCACCTCTTATAAATCGGTCTTTTGACTTTGTTTTTGGTTGCTTTATCTTTCATAATGCCATACCTCCCAGTTTTGGTTGATATTAGCATTATAGCAGAATGTAACACAAAAATACAGTAGAATTTCAACTCACTATTGTGTCATAGTTTTATAGGCTTTATCAATACTATAATGCAATTAAAATCAATGGAGGAGTTGCATTATGGAGAAATTTATCGTCACACCCAAAGAAGACAAATCTGTCACAATGACGATACGCATAGATAGAGCTTTACAAGAGGAATATAACGATTTGGCAGCTAAAACTAATCGTTCTCGTAATGAGCTTATCAGCATGGCTTTACAATATGCCCTTGACCACATGGAATTGAAAGATGAATGATGACTAAATGAGAGCCTTTGGTTTTGTCCTCTGGCTCTCAATTATTTATGCGTTCAATCGCAAGAACTCATTTATCTTTGTTGCTACTTCCTCTTGCTGTTCCTCAAAGCTGTGAGCATAGATGTTCATTGTTGTTGAGCAGGTTGAATGTCCTAATGTCTTTGATATTTCAATGATGTTGATTTCCAGATAATTGAGTAGGGTAGCACATGAATGTCTCAACCCATGAAGCGGAATAATCGGTAATTCCTTTAATCCCTCGGCTTTTGCTTTATCTGGATTATTCTTCACCCATTCGTTATAACGGTGTAAATGCTTTGTGAAATACTGATAAGGTGTTGTATGCCCCATAAGTTTTCCGTCTGCTTGAATGAACAGATTACCGCCATTGCTGAAATCGCCTTGCCACGCAGTACCTTGACTAAATCGTGTCTGTGTGTACTCAAAGTGATACTGCTTCAAAAGTGGAATTACATCATCTGGAATAGATACCTTTCTGACAGATTTCTTTGTTTTCGGTTCTTTATAATCAAATCCATTTTCCGTCATACCCACCGATTTAGAAATAGAGATTTTCTTCTCCTTAAAATCAATGTCATTCCAATGCAAAGCAAGCGTTTCTCCTCTTCTGAATCCACAGAATAATGAGAGAGTGAAGAACACCTTATATTGTGTCGGCACAGTATAGGATTCTGTGTACTCATTCACACAGTATGGTTTACCTGTATCGTCAATACGCTGATGGCCTTTATAGGTTACCTCGTATGACATACCCAGAGATTTTATAAACATCAATGCTTGCTTTGGAGTAAAGAACTTTAATCCCGCATCCTCGTCTTTTCTCTTTGGCTTTTGTGCGTCTTGGCAAGGATTGTTTTCAATCATGCTGTAACGCTTGGCTGTCTTAAAAATCAGATTCAACACATTAGCAAATCTCTTTATGGTGCCTGTTGAATAGTCATCAACCAGAGTTCTGTAAAATGCTTCAATGTGTGATGTTTTGATATGAGCAATCTTGCTCCCCTTAAAGTAAGGAATGATTCTGCTCTCTAATACCTGCTTGTATCCTGCGTAGGTACCATAAGCAATGTTATCTTTAACACTCTCAAGCCATTTGTATGAAAAATCTTCAAATGACATTTTTTCTGAGTTGAAGTCATAGCCATATTTTAATTTATCTTCCATATCCATGGCATACTTTTTCGCTTCTCGTTCTTGTTGTTTGGGTGTTGCTGACTGATTAACGGAATATGTAAGATTCTTAACCAGTTTGTTTCCTTTTTTATCATAACCCATACAGATTACAATGCGATAAACAACTCTACCACTTTTATGTTGAACTCTCTTTAGTGATGCCATTCTTAACACCCTTTCTCGATTTGATTTTTGTAACGATAGTAGGTAGGCTTCGTCATTCCTAATTCTTTCATCAGTTCAAATGGTTTCTTTTCTCCTTGCTGTACTAAGCGATAGTGGGTAGCAAATTCTTCAAGTTCCATAACTCTTGGTCTGCCATAATCGTCCCATTCTCCACGAGCTTTTTCTGTTCAATGCCTTCTCGCTGTCTTTTCTCTTTTTTCTCAATCTCGGCCTGTGCCATGCTTGCATACAACTCAATCATCATATTATTGATAGTCTCTAACATCATACGAGCCATTGAGTTTTCCATAGTTGACAGGTCAATCAATGTTGTGGGTAATTCTAACACCATAACGCGAATACCATTATCCTTGAAGAATTGCAACTCTTTTAGTGTAGCTTCTTTGTTTCTTCCTAAACGGTCAAGTTCAGTAACGATCAGAACATCACCGCTTTCAAGAATCTCATCTTTCAGCATAATGTATCGTGGTCTGTTGAAGTTCTTTCCTGTTTGCTGGTCTGTGTAGATTTTATCCTTGTATAAAGAGATTCCATTTTCATCACAGTACTTCTTGATTTCTGTAATGCCTCGGTCTAAATGCTGCTCTTTTGTACTTGTTCTGTGATATGCAACATACTTCATAGCTTTTCCTCCTCGTAATACTCACATATAGCTTCATTGAATAGAACATCATGTGGTTTCCCATTGCTATGAGGGGGTTTTCTGTACTTGTCACAGAATGCTTTTGTTACACCGACAGGAATAACTTTCCCATGCATTGTAATTGTTGATTTATCTCTAAAAGTGCAGTCTTTACAGATTATTTTATATCTGTTAGGGAATTGTGCTTTCAAATGGCTTCTTGCCTTAAACTTATCGTTCAACTGAACACCTCTTTCCTTTATCGAACGTCAGTTCGTTTCTAACTTAATCATATCAGGCAGGTATCAAAAAGTACACCTCTTTTTTGAGAATAATCAAAAGTTTTATTGTGTACTTTTTGAATCCTATTTTTAAGCCTTTAGAGATAGTATCATATTTTATAAATTCTGATACCACATCAACAAGTAGCCATTGCTCGCTGTTTTTCTCTGTATATTTTCATGGATTTACTGATTCGTGCGTTACGAGTACCATAACTACAATTTTCCCTGTTTGTCATAAGTTCCAGGTTGTCAATGCAGTTATTTACTTTGTTCTCGTCCTTATGATTGATTTGCATACCCTCTGGAATTGCACCTATATGTGCCATGTAAACTAACCTGTGAACTCTCATGTGTTTTTTGATTCCCTCATCATTGCACACATCAACCTGTTTATACCCTCTATTTGTAATACCTTGTGGTAAAAGCCTGTCACTCTTAAGGCTATAAACCTGCCCGTCAGTAGAAATAAGGTACTTTGAAAATCCCTGGGCTTGCTCCCACTCAATAGAATCATTATGCTGTGTCTTTAAGCTTTCTACCTCTCGTTTCAATTTTATCATCGTTCTCAACCTCCAATTCGCCGGCATTAAGATATTCAACGAATTTGTCTACATTCACAAGAAACTTATTACCGGACTTAATATGCACGATTTTGTTCTGTTTGCACATCTGCCAAAGTGCTTTATACGAAATACCAGATTCATCTGCAAGAGTCTGTAAAGGCACCATACGAGGAATGCGTACATCTGATACAATAAAGTTAAACTCCTTCTCTGGTAAAATGTTCGTATTATTTGTATAGTATTTCTTTGTCATTTTGTATTCTCCCGTTCGATTGGGGGACGCGAATACAAATTCAACTGAACTATTGTATTGTTGTCCATGTTTTGTGTTTGCTCCATCTGGGCAACTGGACTATTCTTTAGTAACCGATTTATTTTATTCTCAGTTTTATGTTTACCCCCAGAGATTCTCAGATGGCTTCTGAGTGACTTTTGATTTTAGCCATATAAATCCATTACCTAATGACTTATGATTCAATCTGGATTATCCTGTGTTATTCTGGGCTTATCCTTTATGTTGTCTGTTCGTCCGGATTCCATGCGGAAGGCTTCTTAAACGCATTGACCTGTTTTTCAATGTTTCTAAGGTGAAAGCCTTGCAGATACACAGAAGCAAGTCCCTGTTCAGCCTCTTTTAGTTCAGATTCTTTTAATCTGTCAAAAGCCTGTTCAGCAGAAGATTTGCTACCCTCAAAAGCACGCTCCCTAATCTTTGCAGATACCATATCAGCATAAGCAGGATATTTAAGCAGTTCCAGAACAGCCTTGCTACCGATAACACCAGAATTGATAGAATCTGTCAAAACCTTAGTAATACGGTTTGCATGATTGCTGTTCATTACCTTAGGCATTTGAGACATAAGCTGAAGTGCTTTGTTCTGCACAGCTTGTGTATCGTTCTTTTCATTTACATAGTCATAACCACGATTACGGATTTCCTCAACCCTGCTATTCATGCGGTCATACACAAAAGCATTTTCAGCAACCATATCTTGTAATTTGCTCTGGAGTTTGTCATAGATTTCATTTACCATGTTCTTATCTACACGCTTATACACAGAAATAAAATCCTTAGCACTTGCAACCAGAATACGCACATCATCAATGGTCTTTGCTTTTCTGAACTGATCGAGCAGTTTATTGTAGTTCTCAACGATAGTTAGTCCGTTGTTTGCAATTGTATTGATTTTAGTCATTTTCTTCTTCCTCCCATTCAATATTTTCGTGTTCGTCTGACACAATCACAAAGCTTTGTTTCTTGTAGAATGTATCATACGCGCCTTTGGTTACCTCCGTGGTAACTGTTCCGTTTGTAATCTTAACCATAATTATTCGTCCTCATTTTCATCTGGGGCATTGTTCCATTCCTGTTCCCAAGCCCAAGCTTCATCGTCCTCGTTTTCTTTACCGTATGGAACAATCTTAATTACAGTAGGAGCAGTATCTTCTGTACCGTCTAAAAGAAAAGCAGTATTCGCACCATAAGCTTTGTCAATGATATACTTACAAGCATTGAATCGGTCCTTGTTGTATCTGTCACTGGCAATCTGGATTATGCTTTGCAGAGCTTCAACGGTAGAAGATTTAAGCAACCTTTGAAATTGCTCCTTTTGTGATTTCTGCTCTTCGGTTTGCTTTGGTCTACCTTTCAGATTACCGCTTTGTCCTTTAGCATAAGGCATAGAAAATCACTCCTTTCTACATATCATAGATGTTCACGCTCCTTGTTGTAGGATTCCAGTTCTCTATGAATTTCTGTTTCACATTATCTTGTGTGAGATTAGATAAAATCTTCTGTTTTTCCTGTATCTCTGCTTTGAGAGATTCAATCAGCATATTATAGGCTTGCTTTCCTGTCTTTGGTTTGCGTTTCAATGTAATGTCTGCTGATATGCGTTCTACTTGCATTAGTAAACACCCCCTTATTGTAAATGTACTGTTAACAGTTGTAGTCTCCGTCTCATATAATTATGGACAAGATTTGATTTTTGCAATTTGCTCAAATTCTTTATGAAATACCTTTTACACCCCAATGAACAATGACTTTTGCTCAGTTTATGAGATTTGCAGTTTTTCAAGTTTGGGGTCACAGGGTAACAAATTATATGACCTTTTGGCCCTGTTTTATCCCAGTGAATTGTGCATAAGTTTTAATGTTTTGAGCACATCAGAGGGAATATCGAACTTTCCACCATTGCGGTAGTATGATACCATTCGTTTGGAATTATCTGGTGCTTTCCTAAACTCATACCATTTTTTCAAAGCATTGCGTAATATCTCAATATCTACAATCAATTCCTTGCACTTAATCAAGGTATCACTGATTTCATTTCCAGAATCAGATTGTGTCAAAGTTTCAAATACATCTTGTACGCAGGCATTCAGCATAGGGGTAACATTCTTTTTGCATATTTCATCAAAAGTTACTTGGTACTGGTCAATCAATGCTTTGATTGCTTTCCTTGTGAGAATGTCCTCTAATGATTTTTTGTTTGAATACATACGATCAAGCATTCTGTCTAAGAACACCAATTCCACACGAATCATATTTGATTCAACTTTAAGATTGCCTGCTTGCCTTTGCTGAAAAGTCTTGTCATAAACCTTTAACACCCATTCGTGGGGCTTGGTTGTTGTGATTCCTCGTTCTGGTTTCCTGTGTGTTTTTCCGTTAGGGTCTGTTTCCTTATAAACAGTAACCTTTGCAAAAGACTTCTCAAATAATCTAATCACATCCCTTGGCTTACAATCCCCAACACATTTTATCGTTAGATTGCATTCCATTTTTGTGACACTCATCATAGAGAGAAATTCATCAGAATACTTGTCCTTTAAGTGCTTTTGCAGATAGGCTCTCATGTGCTCAATAACTTGGTTTCTTACCAATTCGATTTTGATACAATCAGATAATTGAAATGGCTGCACATTGTTTGGCCTGATTGCGTTAGGTAAATTTATATAAGCAGATAATTTGCCACCCCAACAAGATATTTTCATAATGTCATTACCAGATGTATTTATAAGATTTTCCTCTGGAAGATTTATGCTTTCTAAACCTTTGATTGTAAGTTGCAGTTGAAAATTCATTCCGTCTGCACCTTGTAGCTTTTTATTTCCCATTTTCACACCTCACACATTGCTTTCTTTATGTCCTCAATAATTGAAGCGGTTTCCTTGATAATTGCTTCAATCAAAGTAATGTAGCCTTCAGCGTAGTAGTTTCTTTCTTCAATCTTTGCTCCGTTCATAATTTATACCTCATATTCTTTGCTCAAATATATTCATCAATGCAATTCACATCAATGCTGTTCAAGATTTCCCTTAACTTGATAAACTCTTCCTTAGAGAAAGTGATACCACGCAAAGGATATTGCAATCCGTCTCTGTCAGATACTCGCCATGCTCTAATATCAAACACAGGATTCTTGTCGTTCCACTTTACAATCGACACTTCCTTTGAGAATCCACGAAAGCCCACCATGACAGTGTCAATATGTTTCTTTACTTCGTACTCGGTAACCTTACCAGCATTGCATGCAAATTCATGCTTTGTTGCTGTATTGTTCATCATCCTTGTTCCTTTCGCTTAATTTCAGATAACAAAAAAAAAGAGAAGCCGGTTAACCCTCAACTGAGGTAACTTTGCTTCTCTGAGCACTAATTAATTTAATTTGACCAGTCTTTTTAATCTGTATATATCATATCATAGGTCTTGAAATTTGTACACTACTTTTTTGAAACTTTTTTCCTCGTTTTCCATTGTAGGATTTTCGCTATATATTATGTATTATCACCAGAGATTCCAGAGTGACCCCAGACTTACTTGAATTATTCAGCCTATAATTTTATGTCTTATAATCTAGAATCAAATCTAGGGGCATCTTGGGACCTCTGGTGATATACCTAAAATAATCAGTGATATAATAGTATAAAGTTGTTGTGATTATCTGTAAAATACAAAGAAATTTAAGGGCAAATAAACTGGAACTCATTTGTTCAGTTTAGTATTGCACGGTATGAGAGATAAATGCTATAAAAGCCTTTACTGCAATACTTTGTTGAACTTCTCTGACTCACAAAAAGTAAAACTCAATGCTATGTTTTTGCTATGTTGCTTGTGATGTCAGTATTATACTTGCTGAACAAACAAGCACAATTTGAAGAAAATAAAACTTCGCTACGAAGAGGCCGTGGCAGCGTATGAGGCAGGGCGGGACAGCCGTCTCGGTCGCTTGCTCGCGCAGCGGGAACTGCCTGTTTTGCGGCGGGCAAAAGAGCTTCTCGGATGAAGTGTTAGAATCATGGGCATAAAAATAAGGCGGGTTGGGATACATGAATCGTGTATTCCCAACCCGCCTTTCATTTACTTACTTCAGAATTCCGCTTCCGTAAAGAACGCAGTAGACGAGGAAGAGTAGCAGGAAAAACTTCCAGGAATTTCTGATAAGATAGATGGTGATTTGTTCCAGACGATAGGTGCGCGGATACAAATCTTTCCACTGTTCACTGGCATGATAATTCTTGGTGAACTTGCCGGTGAACCACTTGTCTTTGTCAAACAAAAAAGTGATTAGTCCGGAAATAAGCATCGGAACAAAGAGCCAGCGTTCCACAAATTGAACGGGGCGAGTCAAGGTCTGCAGTGGGATGAGAGAAATACACCAGCACAAGTACATGCAGCATACACTCAACAGGCTCACAAAATAAACACGAGATAAAATATGGTTTCTTGACATGCTTTGCTCCTTTCTGAAACTTCTGGCTTTCCGGTACCAAAAGAGTGCAACGAACCCTGCTCATCTGTATTTATTGTAGCATCTATTGCAAAAAAAAAGGAGAAAACAGAGCGTGTTTCTTACAAAACCGTAAGTTCCGGTAAGAAGTTTGAGGAAGCGCCCGCGAAGGCTTACGATACTCTGTAAAGATTGTGTTTACAGCTTAGCTGCGTTAAAATAAGAAAATATGATTTCAGACGCAAAGGAGTAGCCATGCAAATATCCAGTCGTTTCAGCATTGCCCTTCACATCTTCGCCTGCGTGGATGCATTTCAGGCGACCCACAAAATGACCAGCGACTTTCTGGCGAGCAGCATACAGACAAATCCGGTCATCATCCGGAACATTCTGTCGCAGCTTCGGCGCGCGGGACTTGTCCGCATTGCGCGCGGCACGGGCGGCATCACCCTCGAGAGGGCGCTGAAGGGTATCTCCTTCTACGATGTCTATGTGGCCATAGAGCCGGTGGAGCACGGGGCGCTGTTTCGCTTCCACGAGAATTCGAACCCGAACTGTCCGGTCGGCAAGAACATCCACGCGATTCTGGACGACAAGTTCTCGGACATCCAGCGCGCCATGGAGGCAGAGATGCGAAAGTACACACTCGAGGACATTCACCGGGATTTGCTGCGTCTCAATGCCTTGCAAGAGGTAAGTCCGTCTGTCTGAGCGTGAAACCGGAAGGAGGTGTATGGAGAGGCAGTTATAACGAGTTCGACAAAGACTGCAAAGGTTTACGGGGCGAGTATGGTTGCGGTTTACGGGAGTTTCAAGAGTAACCCGATTAGTATTTTCATGCAGGGCGGACTTCCGATTATCGGGCTTGTTACACTGCTCTTGTTACACTGAGAGTATTTCATCCAAGTAACACTACCGGGGCGTATCCCGGAGAGAAGGGGAGGGAAAAACATGTTAAAGTATTTGATCATCGGTGCAGGCGGGGTCGGCGGCACGCTCGGCGCATACTTGCAGCGTGCAGGACTTCCGGTGAGTTTTCTGGCACACGGCAAGACCTTGGAGGCTCTTAAAAAGAAGGGACTCACGCTGGTAAAGGACAGCGGCGAGGAGACATTTTCGCCGGTCGCCGCGTTTGATGAGGCGAGTTACAACGAGACGCCGGATGTCATCTTCCTCGCCTTAAAGTCTTATTCGATTGAGAGTGTCCTGCCGTTTCTGGAGCGCATTGCCACGGAGCACACAGTCATCATCCCGCTCTGCAATGTCTTCGGGACGGGAGAGAAGTTACAGAAAAAATTGGAGAAGCCGCTGGTCACGGACGGCTGTATCTATGTGATGGGCAATGTCGAGGAAGCGGGCAGAATCCGGCAGCTCGGCAACTTGATGCGCGTGGTCTACGGCGTCCGGAAACCGGAGGAGGCGCGCCCGATCCTCGAGGAAGTGAAAGCGGAGCTCACGCGGGCGGGTGTCGAGGTGGTGCTGAGTGACAACATCCGCCGCGACTGCATGAAAAAATTTGCCTACCTCTCGCCGCACGGTGCGGTCGGGACTTATTTCTATATCACGGCGGCACATTTGCAGCGCGAGGGCGAATACCGGAACTTTTACCGCGGTCTGGTGCGCGAAGTGCTCGCGATTGCGGAGAAGATGGGCATCGCCATGGACGGCTACAGCGAGGCGGACAGCCTTAAGGTGGTGGACGGACTTGCGCCCGAGATGACCACCTCGTTTCAGAAGGATGTCGCGGACATGAGAAAGTCCGAGGTCGACGGGCTCGTCTATGAGGTGCAGCGCCTCGGCGCGGCATACGGCGTCCCGACCCCGTATTACGATGAGGTGATTGAGGCGCTCCGCTCGCGCGGCGTGGAGTGAGGTATGGGAAGCTGGGAAAAGAAAAATACAATCTGGCAGTATCGCGAGAACGGGGAACTTGTCACGGGCTGGAAAGAGATCGACGGAAAGTGGTATCTCTTCGGCAGCGGCGGCAATATGTTGCTCGGCTGGCAGAAGAGTAAAGATCGCTGGTACTATTTAAAGCAGGAGAGCGACCGGAAGGCGGGCGAGGCGAAAAATGCCTACGGCTTCATGCTGACCGGCTGGCAGCAGCTGAATGGCAAGTGGTACTTTTTCCACGAGGACGGCAGCATGGCGGTCTATGAGTGGGTCAAGGACAAGGGCAAGTGGTATTTTCTTCGAAGCAACGGTGAGATGGCGCGAAACCAGATGCGTTCCTACAAGGGGAAGAGCTATTACTTTAAGGCGGACGGGAGCATGGCGGTCTCCGAAGCCGTGTCCTGGAACGGCGAGCGCTACCGGGCGGATCAGGATGGCGTGTGTCTTGAGGAGAGACCTGCGCCGGGCGGCCACAATGTGAGCCGCTTGCATCCGCGCTTAAAGCGTCTCCAGAAAAAGCTGATTGCGCAGTGTGCCGCGCGCGGACTGCCGATTCGCATTACGCAGGAAGTCCGCACTGCGGAAGAACAGGATGCGCTCTACGCGCTCGGGAGGACGGCGGGCGGCAGCATTGTGACGAATGCGCGCGGCTCTTCGTATTCGTCTCACCATCAGTGGGGCACGGCGTTTGACTTCTGTCGGGACGACGGCAAGCCGCCCTACGAGGACGGCGACCGCTTTTTTGAAAAAGTCGGTGCAATGGGCAAGGCGCTCGGCCTCGAGTGGGGCGGCGACTGGAAGTCGATTGTGGACAAACCGCATTTTCAGCTGCCCGACTGGGGCAGCGGGACGGCAAAACTAAAGGAGCTCTACCATTCACCGGAGCGCTTTGAGAAGACATGGGAGGCTTGAGGATATAGGTATGAATCAGAAATTGAGAGAAGCGTTTGCGCGCTGCCCGGAGGCGGCGGAAGCGCTGGAAAAATTAAAGGCGGGCAATGCGCGCTTTGTGGCGGGAAAAACTCAGGAGTTGCCGCGTGACAGCGCACGCCGGGAGAGCCTTGCGCGCGAGGGGCAGTACCCCTACGCATTTTTGCTGACCTGTTCGGATTCGCGCGTCGTGCCGGAATTTATTTTCTCGGCGGGACTCGGCGAGCTCTTTGTGACGCGCGCCGCCGGCAATGTGCTCGGCACTTCGATACTCGCCTCGGCGCAGTACGCGGCGCAGGATCTCGGCGCGAAGCTCTTTGTGGTGCTCGGGCACAGTCAGTGCGGCGGCGTGAAGGCGACACTCTCCGGCGAAGAACTCTCGGGCGCACTCGCGCACATGGGACAGCGGATTCGCGCCGGTATCGGGCGGGAGACCGACTACCTGCGTGCCGTCGAGCTGAATGCGAGAGCCGAGGCTGCCGATCTTGCGGCGCGGCTTCTCAAATACTGTCCCGAGCAGACGCTGGTCGTAGTCCCGGCAGTCTATGACATCGAGACCGGCAGCGTGCGCTTTCTGGAAGATTGAGCGGTATAGGCCAATAAAAGTTGCATCCCCGCAGCGCAAAGTAAAGCCGGCGCTGCGGGGTTTTTCTGTTTTCTCGTGCCAATGACGCAACAAAAAAGAATCGACGACAAAGGGGGAGGTCGTCGACTCTTTTTTGATGGCGATATACTCGCCATCGTGATTCATTGACTCAGATGTTCCGCTTCTTTTCGAGCAGCAGGGACGAAATCACAAAGTAAGCGGCGGAGAGCAGAAGGCTCACAAGAACCTGGCCGAGGGCGCGCATGCTGAGATAGGAACCCGCAAAGGGGAACAGCATGTAGGAAGAAAGCGGCAGGTGCATGAGAATTGTCGTGCTGAGATACATGAGCAGGAGATAGAGAACGAGGATCACAAAGCCCGAGCCGCGCTTCCAGTGGAGGAAGGTGGCCTGCAGGACAATCGCAATCACCGCGATGCTCTCGAACTGCAGGAGACCGGCGAAGAAAAGGAAGCAGAGCTGCAGGACAATCTGGAGCGTCTTCGGCGTGAGCGCAACCTGTACGAGTTCGTTGACTCTGGACATGACATCAGGGGTGAAACCGACCGTCACATGAATAAGGAGCAGGGTGTCTATCGTTGCGAAAGCAACGGCGAGCGCAGTCCAGATAACGGTTTCCACCAGACTGAGAATCCACTTCGCGCCGAGAATGGTGAAACTGTTGTGCGGCGTCAGGTAGAGCATGTAGGCTTCCTTACAGTTCAGCTCGCGATGCAAGAGAGAGAGGTTTTGCAGAATGCTGATAATGGGGGAGAGCATCAGTCCGAGGGACAGAATGAGAATGCTCACGTTCATAGCGAGCGAATCAAAGTCTCTGGTGAAGGCGCAGAATAAAAAGATGGCCTCGCCGATCAGCACGACGGCAAGCAGAAACAGTTTCAGAAAGAGTGTTTTTTTCCACTCGTATTTGATGAGATGCATCATAGTAGATCGGTTCCTTTCCTGCCTACAAGGCAAAGCATTACGGGCTCAGGCGAGCAGCTGGCGGTACTTCTCGGCGAGCGAGAGTCCCTCTTTGACGCGGAGTTCTTCGACATCGAGATCCGCAATCATGTTGCCGTCTTTTACGAAAATGGCCTTGGAGATAAAGCGTTCCATCTCTTCGACGAGGTGACTCGAGAGCAGCAGTGCCGACTCGTGTCCCGCACGGGAGATGATGAGGTCCATGACCTGGTCGCGCGCAATCAAGTCAATGCCGTTTAACGGCTCGTCGAGCAGGATGACATCCGCCTTCCGGGACATGGTGACGGCGACCTTCACCTTTGCCATCATGCCCGAGGAGAGGCTCTTGGTGCGGAGATTCGGGTTCAGCTGAAAGGCATCCAGAATCTCGCGGTAGGTCTCCTGCGAAAAATCCGCGAAAAAGTCGCGGTAGTATTCGCCGACATCTTTAATCTTCATATAGGGATAGAAATAGGGCTCGGTCGACATATAGGCGATGTGTGCCCGGCTTGCGGCGGAGACCGGCGTTCCGTTCAGGAGTATCTCGCCGCTGTCCGGCAGAATCAGATTGGCAATCAGCTTCATCAGCGTGGTCTTACCGCTGCCGTTTGCGCCGAGCAGACCGTAAATTTCACCCGGCTCCAGCACACAGCTGAAATCCTGCAGTGCTTTCTTGCCGCCGTAGCTCTTGTTGACATGGTTTACTTCCAGCATGGAATAACCTCCTTGGTTCAAATGAGCGTCCGCATTTCTTCCTCGGTAAAGCCGATTTCGGACATATCCTTTTTAAAGCGGGCAATGAAGTCCGCCGCGAGTTCCTTCCGCAGGCTCACATTGACCGCGGCATCTTCTGTCACGAAAGTGCCGAGGCCGCGCTTCGTGAAAGCGACTCCTTCGGCCTCGAGAGTCTGGTAGATGCGCGCCGCCGTGTTGGGGTTGATGTGGTACTCGAGCGCGAGTTCCCGTCCCGACTTCAGTTTCTCGCCGTTTTTCTTCTGACCGGTGACAATCTCTTTTTTAATCTGCAGAACGACCTGCAAATAAATCGGTTGCGATTCGTCGAATTGCATCGAAGCTCCTTTCTGCAAGACTGCACTTGCGGACTACATAGATAGTACACTAGAAATTTCTGAGTGTCAAGAAAATCGGAAAAATATTTGTGTGATACTTGACAGGGTCGGTGGGCAATGCTATCATACGAAAAACCTTCCAAATGAGTAGGAAATAGGGTTTAATAAAAAAGAGAGGAGAGCGCAGATGGATCTTTCGTTTATGGAGCGGTTTTTGCCGATGTATGTGACGGCGGCACAGCTAACCCTCACAATCGCTGTGATCGGCATTGCAATTTCCGTTGTAATCGGCATTGCTGCGAGCCTTGCGCTCTATTACCGGATTCTGGGGCTTAGGCAGCTGGTCGCGGTCTATGTGGAGCTGTCGCGCAACACGCCGCTCCTTGTGCAGTTGTTTTTCCTTTACTTCGGACTTCCGAAGATCGGCATACGCCTGAGCCCGGAGCTCTGCGGCATCATAGGGTTGAGCTTTCTCGGCGGCGCCTATATGACGGAGACCTTTCGCGCGGGGCTTGAGACGGTCGAGCGGATTCAGTCCGAGTCGGCGCTCTCGCTCGGCATGAGTCAGGCGGCGACCATGCGCTATGTCGTCTTGCCGCAGGCAATGGCGGTCTCGGTGCCGTCTCTCGTCGCGAATATGATCTTCTTAATCAAAGAGACTTCGGTTTTCAGCGGCATAGCCCTCGCGGATCTCATGTATGTCACCAAAGACCTGATCGGCATTTACTACCAGACCACGGAGGCGCTTTTCATGCTGGTCATCGCCTATCTCGTGTTACTCTTGCCGATTTCGCTCTTTGGCAGCTGGGCAGAAAGGAGGCTTCGCTATGCAGGCTTTGGCAATTAATGCAGCGAGCGCATCGCCGCTCTCCATTCTGCTCGCCGGCAACAATATGCAGCGTCTGCTCGGCGGCCTCGGCGTCACCATCAAAATCAGTCTCATTGCCGTGGCACTCTCGGTGCCGCTCGGCATTCTCTTCGGACTTTTCATGACAAGAAAAAATCCGGTCACGAAACTCTTAAGCCGCGTTTACCTCGATTTTATCCGCATCATGCCGCAGCTCGTGTTGCTCTTCCTCGTCTTTTTCGGAAGTGCGCGTGTTTTCGGACTAAGCTTAAGCGGAGAGTTCAGTTCGATTTTTGTCTTTGTGCTCTGGGGCACGGCGGAGATGGGAGATCTGGTGCGGGGCGCGCTCGAGAGCATCCCGAGACATCAGTACGAGAGCGCTGCGGCACTCGGCTTAACGCCGGGACAGTGCAGCCGCTATGTCATTATCCCGCAGACCTTACGGCGGCTCTTGCCGCTCGCGATTAATCTTGTGACGCGCATGATTAAGACCACCTCGCTGGTTGTTCTGATCGGCGTCGTAGAAGTTCTGAAAACGGGACAGCAAATCATTGACGCGAACCGCTTTCAGTATCCGACGGCGGCACTGCCGATTTACGGTGTCATATTTCTCCTCTATTTCCTGGTGTGCTGGCCCGTCTCGATGCTGGCGCGCTACCTGGAAAAACGCTGGGCAGTCTGAGTGTTTCGAGTGAGAAGGGAAGGTAGACAGATGAAGGAATTCAAGCAGGAAGTACAGCTCAGCATACGCGGGCTGAAGAAAAGTTACGGCGACGCGGAGATCTTGAAGGGTGTGAATCTGGATGTGCGACAGGGAGAGGTGGTTGTGATTCTCGGGCCGTCCGGCAGCGGCAAATCGACCTTTCTCCGCTGCATCAACGGTCTCGAAGAGATTCAGGGCGGCGAAGTTAAGCTGGACGGTGCGACCATCAGCGGACTCAAAAACAGTGCGCTGCCGGCGGTGCGGCAAAAGCTCGGCATGGTGTTTCAGAGCTATGACCTGTTCCCGCATATGAATATCCTCGATAACATTACGCTCGCGCCCACAAAGGTGCAGAAGAGAAGCCGGAAAGAGGCAGAGGCCGAAGCGAGAGAGCTCCTCTCGCGCGTGAATCTCGCGGACAAGGAAAAAGCCTATCCGCGCATGCTCTCGGGCGGACAGAAGCAGCGCGTCGCGATTGTGCGCGCTCTCGCGATGCATCCGGAACTCATGCTCTTTGACGAGGTCACGGCAGCGCTCGACCCCGAGATGGTCCGCGAAGTGCTGGATGTCATCATGGAACTCTCGGAGCAGGGACTCACGATGCTCATTGTGACACACGAGATGAGTTTTGCCCGCGCCGTGGCCGATCGCATTGTCTTCATGGACGGCGGTCACATTGTCGAGACCGGCACACCGGAGGAGTTCTTCACGGCGCCGAAGACCGAGCGTGCGCGCACCTTCCTCGACAATTTTCAGTTTATCGCAAAGAGCCGGAAGGAAGAAAAGAGCGCATGAGAGCATATACAATGAGAACAGAGCGGCTTGGAAACCGCCTCGGGCGCACGGATCGATGTCACCGCCGGGTGAGGCAATAAATTCGAGAGACGGAAAGTAGATTAACTTTTTGGGAAGAGACGAAAAACACAGGCAGGAACAGACGGAGGAAATAAAAATGAAGAAGACTTTTGTATTGGCGGCAGTGACGGCACTTGCACTCGGTGTGCTCGCCGCTTGCGGCGGTAGCAAGAAGGCAGACGGCAGCGCGGCGGAGACGAAGGCCGCGAGTAGCGGAAAGACGACCTTCCGCACCGTGGATGAGATTAAGAAGTCCGGTGTGATTCGCATCGGCGTGTTCACGGATAAGGCGCCGTTCGGCTATGTGGACGCAAACGGCGTGAACCAGGGCTACGATGTGGTCTATGCGCAGCGCATTGCGCAGGATCTCGGCGTCAAGGTGGAGTTCACCTCGCTGGATCCGGCGGCGCGCGCGGAATATGTCAACACCGGCAAGGTGGACATTACCCTCGCAAACTTCACGGTCACGAAGGAGAGAGCGGAGCAGGTTGACTTTGCAAAGCCGTACATGAAGGTCGCGCTCGGCGTCGTTTCGCCGGAGAAGGCGGTCATTCATTCGGTCGATGAGTTAAAGGGCAAGACCTTGATCATTGCGAAGGGCACCACGGCAGAGACCTATTTTGAGAAGAATTACCCGGAGGTGAAGCTCCAGAAGTATGATGCCTATGCGGACGCTTACAATGCGCTGCTTGACGGCAGAGGCGATGCGTTCTCGACCGACAACACCGAGGTCATCGCGTGGGCCAAGGCGAACCCGGGCTTTGAGGTCGGCATTGACAGCCTTGGTGATTACGACACGATTGCGGCGGCGGTCGCCAAGGGCAATGAGACGCTCCTCAACTTCCTGAACGAGGAGATTGTGACGCTCGGCAAGGAGAACTTCTTCCACAAGGACTATGACGAGACGCTGAAGCCGGTCTTCGGTGACGCGGCAAACCCGGACGCGATTGTCGTGGAGGGCGGAGAGCTCGGCGATACCAAGCAGTAAGGCAGTATAACCAAAAGAGGAAGTGCGGTCGCGACCCTGCGGCTGCGCTTCTTTTTTCTTCGTTTTACGCGTGCGCGCGATTTGAAAACTGCTTGCGGATATGCTATATTTTTTTTGTTACTCGGTAACCTGACACAGCAATCAGAGGAGGCTTTTATGGCATTGCGGTACGAGAATGAGGTGAATGAAATTGTCGGCTATGATGAAAATGGCGTGAAGCTCGCCTGTGTACAATTTCCGGCGGTGAACAGCGACACGGTGGATGTGGAGCACACGGAAGTGGATCCGTCTCTGCAGGGACAGGGCGTGGGCGGTGAGCTCATGGAGCAGCTCGCAAAGCGCCTTCGGGACGAGAAGAAGAAGGCGGTATTGACCTGCCCCTATGCGCAGCACTGGTTCGACGGTCATCCGGAGAACAAGGATCTGGTCGCAGAGTAAATCAAGAGATAAGGAAATCGAAACAGCAATGGAGTTGACAGAGATTCGAAACAAAATTGATGCACTCGATGAGGAGATCAAGGCGCTCTTATTGCAGCGCCTTGCCTGCTCCAAAGAGGTCGCGGAGGCAAAGGCTTCCGAGGGAGAGACGAAAATCTACCGCGCCGACCGGGAGGAAGCCATTCTGGAGCGCCTCGGAAACGATGTGCCCGAGGCAGTGCGCCGCGAGTATCTCGCGATTGTGCGGAAAATCATGGAGACCAGCCGCATGTATCAGTACGGTCTGCTCTATGACTGGAATCCCGCGCAGTACGACGGGCTTTTTGCGAATGTCCCCTACGAGTTCCCGAGCCGCAAGGTCAAAATCCTGCTGACGCGCCCGAACCGCCCGAATGCGATGTCTTCGATTCTCAGCATGGTCGGCGATTACGGCTACAATATGGAGAAGATGGAGCTCCTGTCCTATACGGAGGACAGGCAGGCAGTGCGCTTTTTGCTGACTGTGCGCGGGGATTTGTCCGAGCGCCACATGCAAAAACTCATGGTGCAGCTCGCCGGCGAGAGTCGGGATTTCTGTATCATGGAAGTGCTGCGCTGAGCGGCGCAAAGACGAAAATAAAAAACAAAAAAGTTGTTGACAAAGCACGAGGATAGCTTTATACTCTGTACTTGCAATAAGCAATGAGTGTGTGTAGCTCAGCTGGATAGAGCACTTGGCTACGGACCAAGGTGTCGGGGGTTCGAATCCTCTCACGCACGTATAACCCTCAAGCCCGTGTGGACTTGAGGGTTTTTGCGTTGTAAGACAGAATGTTCAAAGGCAAAGGCGGAAAACCATGAAAAAGCTTTTTTGGGGGGCAATGTATGTCCTGGCGGCCGTGATGGTTGCCCTGACGATTTATCTCTATGTGGTGCCGGAGGGCGAGATTATTCTCGGGGATGACAAGCTTGAGCAGAGCGCCGAGCAGCGTCCGGTGCCGGTGGTCAAAGTGGGCGGTGTCGAAGTGGAAGTCGGTGAGACTAAGCTCTCCGCGCTCCTTGACGCAGGCTTTCGGTTAATGTATGAGGACAGCGACGGCAACTTTGTGCCGCTTCAGTCGGATGTGGCGGCGGATGCGGCCATGCAGTACAGTCTGGTGCTGGTCAAGGACAACAGCTATGTCGCGAGCATTAAGTACAGCAATGCAAACGCCTACAGCATTCCCCTCCCGTCCTGCACCGTTGACGCGCTGACCTTTAACACCGAGGCTGAGGGGTACGGCAAGACCGAAGTGGAGCTCTCGGGCGTTGATATGACCAACGGTCTCGAGATGGGCGAAGTGCCGGACAAGTTTAAGGACTACACGAAGGCGAGCGGCGACACGGAAGAGTACAGTAAGACTGTGCTGACCGATCAGCAGTTTGTGGTTGCCTATATCCGCGCCTCCGATCTGCAGAGTGGCAAGGTCGGCGAATTCGGCGTTGTGAATTATCAGCCGGGCGATGAAGGCACCGGCGGCGGCAAGAGCGCAGATGCCGCAACGGAAAAGACAGCAGAGAGCATGGATGCGGCTGCGGAGACGACAGGCAGTGAGACCACGGCGGAGGAGAGCAATGGCAATCATTGAGACGAAAGAGCTCGAGTTTGACTATGTCACCCGCGACGAGGAGGCAAAGGTCACGGAAGTGGACCGCGCAATCGACGGCGTGAGCCTTCAAATCGAGGCGGGGAGTTTCGTCGCGATTCTCGGACACAACGGCTCCGGCAAATCCACCCTGGCGAAGACACTGAACGGCATCCTCCTGCCGAGCGGCGGCACGGTGCTGATTTCGGGTATGAATACCGCGGACGATGCAAAACTTCTCGACATTCGCCGCGAAGTCGGCATGGTCTTCCAGAATCCGGACAACCAGATTATCGCGAATCTCGTCGAGGACGATGTGGGCTTCGGCCCCGAAAATCTCGGTGTGCCGACCGAAGAAATCTGGCAGAGGGTGGATGCCGCACTGAAGGCTGTCGGCATGACTGCCTTCCGGCTGAAGTCACCGAATCATCTCTCGGGCGGACAGAAACAGCGTGTCGCGATTGCGGGCGTCATGGCGATGCACCCGAAATGCATAGTCCTCGATGAGCCGACCGCGATGCTGGATCCGAATGGCAGGAAAGAAGTGATACGGACAGTCACGGAGCTCAACCGCAGCGAGGGCGTCACGGTCGTGCTGATTACCCACTATATGGAGGAAGTAATCGGGGCGGATCGCCTGGTTGTGATGGACGACGGAAAAGTTATCATGGACGGAACGCCGCGGGAAGTCTTTGCCCGGGTGGAAGAATTGAAGCGCCTGCGCCTCGATGTACCGCAGGCAACCGAACTCGCATATGAGTTGAAACAGCGCGGCGTAAGTTTACCGGACAGTGTCCTCACGATGGAGGAACTCGCGGAAGCTATACTGCCGCTTTGGAAGGAGAACTAAGCTTTGGGAATCCGCGCAGAACACCTGAGCTATACCTACGGAGGAGGGACTGCCTTTGCGCAGCCGGCACTCCGCGATGTGAGCTTTGATATTCCGGATGGTCAGTTTGTGGGGCTCATCGGACACACCGGCTCCGGGAAATCCACACTGATCCAGCATCTGAACGGTCTGATTCGCGCGACGGAGGGCAAGCTCTTTGTCGACGGCGAGAATATTTACGAGAAGGGGTACAACATGCGCGCGCTCCGCACCAAGGTGGGGCTCGTGTTTCAGTACCCGGAGCATCAGCTCTTTGAGATCGATGTGTTTCAGGATGTATGCTTCGGTCCGAAGAACATGGGACTCTCGAAGGACGAAATCGAGCAGCGCGCAAGAGAGGCGCTCGGGATGGTCGGGCTTCCGGAGAGCTTTTACAAGAAGTCTCCGTTTGAACTCTCGGGTGGCCAGAAGCGCCGCGTCGCGATTGCGGGCGTACTCGCGATGAGACCGAAGGTGCTTGTGCTGGATGAGCCGACCGCGGGCCTCGATCCGCGCGGCCGCGATGAGATTCTGGACCGCGTGAAGGAACTGAATCACAGCTGGGGTCTCACGGTCATTCTCGTGTCTCACAGCATGGAGGATGTCGCCAAGTATGCGGACCGCCTGCTCGTGATGAGCGACGGGGAAAAGCGCTTTGACGGGACACCGAAGGAAGTCTTTAAGCACTACGCGGAACTGGAGGCACTCGGTCTCTCGGCGCCGCAGGTCACCTATCTCGTGCAAAAACTCCGCAAGGCGGGAATGCCGCTCAGCGATGAGATTACGACAGTCGCCGAAGCGCGGGATGCGCTCCTTCCGCTTCTGAAAGGAGGTGCGCCGTGCTGAAAGATGTGACGCTCGGCCAGTACTATCCGGTCGACTCCGTACTGCACCGCCTGGATCCGAGAACCAAACTCGCGGGAACCCTGATTTACATTGTGGCCCTGTTTTGTTGCGACAACTGGCAGAGCTATGCGCTCGCAACGGCCTTTCTCGCGGTCAGCATAGGCCTGTCCCGCGTGCCGCTCTCCTATATGTTGCGGGGCTTAAAGGGCATTCTCTTTATTCTGTTAATCAGTGTCAGCTTTAACCTTTTTTTAACGGACGGCAAGGTGCTCTGGCAGTGGAAGTTCATTAAAATCACGGAAGAGGGGCTGGTGCTCGCCGGGTTCATGGCATTACGGCTTGTCTACCTCGTCGTCGGTTCCACGATCATGACTCTGACCACGACGCCGAATGCGCTGACCCAGGGCATGGAAAAGGGACTTGGCTTTCTGAAGGTGTTCCGCGTCCCGGTACATGAGATCGCAATGATGATGAGCATAGCGCTCCGCTTCATTCCGATTCTCATGGAAGAGACCGATAAAATCATGAAAGCGCAGATGGCGCGGGGCGCGGATTTTGAGAGCGGCAACATCATTCAGAAGGCGCGTGCCATGGTGCCGCTCCTCGTGCCGCTCTTTGTCTCGGCTTTTCGCCGCGCGACCGATCTCGCGATGGCCATGGAGGCGCGCTGCTACCACGGCGGCGAGGGCAGAACCCAGATGAAGCCGTTGCACTATCGCGGCGCGGACCGGATTGCCTATGCGATTCAGTTTCTCTTTCTGGCCGCGGTGATTGCCTGCCGCCTTCTGTTCTGAGGAGCTCCATGAGAAGAATTCGTTTGATCGTGAGTTACGACGGAACAGCCTACTTCGGCTCCCAGATGCAGCCGGAGGCTGTCACCGTCGAACAAAAACTCACCGAAGCCGTGCAGGGACTCACAAGAGCCCCTGCACAACTTATCTTGGCGAGTCGCACGGATACGGGCGTTCACGCGCTCGGCAATGTCGCTGTGTTCGACACTGAGTTCCCGATGTCGGCCGAGCGCTTTGCGACCGCGCTGAATGCCTACCTGCCGCCGGACATCCGGATTCAGGCGGCCGATGAAGTTGCTTTAAACTGGCATCCGCGGAAACAGCACTGCGAAAAGACCTACGAGTACCGCATCTGGAACGGGCGCATCATGAACCCGCTGCTTCGAAACAGCGCGGCACACTGCTATGTGCCACTGAACCTGGCTGCCATGCGCGCGGCGCTGCCTTCTCTCCTCGGCGAGCATGACTTTGTGGCTTTTTGCGCGAGCGGTTCGGCGGCGTCGCACACCGTGCGGCGCATATTCCGCGCGGAACTCACGGCAGAGTGCGAGGAGAGCGGCAGCTTTGCGGGACTCATTACGTTCCGCATCACGGGAAGCGGTTTTCTCTACCACATGGTGCGGATTCTGGCCGGAACACTCCTCGAAATCGGGAGCGGCAAAAAGGATGCGGCGGCATTCCGGAAAGCGCTGCGAAGCCGCGCGCGCCGCGATACCGGCCCCGTGGCTCCGGCGGCGGGGCTCATCCTGCGGGAAATCCGCTATCTGCCTGTTCCGGACCGCTATGTCGCGGACAATGAAGACTGGCGCTACGAACTCTCGCAGGAGAATCTCGCTTCGACCGAGGTAAGCCGCCTCACGGTAGAACACTGTCGCCCGGACGACTATGCGGGACTCATGACCCGGCTGCTCCACGAGAGTCACCGGGACGGGGCGCGCTGCATTCTGCTCCGTGATTCGGAGGACAGCACTCGCCTTGTGATAGGGCAGCGCTACGGTTTTTACGAGATACGGGAAAATACGAATCCGGAGAACAGGAACAGTTTCCCCTACCTTGCAACAGAGGCGGAGAGCGGTGCGACATAAGCGCAAAGAAAGCCGAATTGCACCCGCAACGGAACAATAAAAAATGCCTCGCAGCGTTGACAAAACAAGGACAGGTACCTATAATATAAAGCTGTGACGCCTAGGCTAAGCTTTTACCAAGCCCCGGAGAAGTAGGCTGTGGCACTTCACGTATAATCAGGTCAGGAGACACGGATCTTTGCTCCCGTGTCCTACTAGGAGGATAATCATGAAGAGTTTTATGGCGAATCCGGATACCGTTGAGAGAAAATGGTATGTGGTCGATGCGGATGGAGCCACCCTCGGACGTCTTGCTTCGGAGGTTGCTGCTGTGCTGAGAGGCAAGAACAAGCCGATCTTTACCCCGCATGTTGACTGCGGCGACTATGTCATTGTCATTAACGCAGATAAGATTGCGGTCACTGGCAAGAAGCTGGATCAGAAGGTTTACTATTCCCACTCCCTCTATGTCGGCGGCATGAAGGAGACCACGCTTCGCGAGCTCAAGGCGAAGAAGCCGGAAAAGGTGATTGAGAACGCAGTGAAGGGCATGCTCCCGAAGGGACCGCTCGGCGCGCAGATGTACAAGAAGCTGCATGTCTATGCAGGAGAGAATCACAACCACCAGGCACAGAAGCCGGAAGTTCTGACCATCAAAGGCTGAGAGGAGCGTGTAGAAAATGGCAAGTGAGAGATATTACGGAACCGGAAGAAGAAAAACTTCTGTTGCCAGAGTCTATCTGGTGCCGGGAACTGGTAAGATTACGATCAACAAGAGAGACATTGAGGACTATCTTGGCCTTGAGGTTTTGAGAATGACGGTTCGTCAGCCGCTTGTTGCGACTGAGACCAGCGAGAAGTTTGATGTCTGCGTCAATGTCATCGGCGGCGGTATGGCCGGACAGGCAGGCGCTATCCGTCACGGCATCTCGAGAGCACTGCTTGAGGCAGATCAGGACTATCGTCCGGTGCTGAAGAAGGCAGGCTTCCTCACGAGAGACCCGAGAATGAAGGAGAGAAAGAAGTACGGCTTGAAGGCAGCTCGCCGTGCACCGCAGTTCAGCAAGCGATAATCTACAGCTTAATAATGCTAAAAAAGCCCGGAAATACGCCATTTTCCGGGCTTTTTCTATGCCTAAAATCACCTGATTCCGATGGTAAAATTTGAGGAAATTTGACTTCAAATTAGCCCATTTTGATGGGTTTACCATGGGTTTACGGCCTATTTTTGAGCCTAATGGGTGGGAAAATGGGTTTACAGAAGGCCATTTTGGAGGGGAAATTAGCCCCATATCCTTGACAGATTTTTGGTAAAAATCTGGCTGAAATGAAATGAAAAACAGAGTCAGGATCGTTTGGCGAGTTCTGACGAATTCTGCAAAAAAATAATATCAGGTATCCTGTTACATAGAGCCTTGGCTCATTCTTTGAAAACGAGAATGGGTCGAGGCTCTATTTTTTTTCGCCCGAAATCCGGCGAGACAAATTTGAGTAGGAGGTAACAGGTATGACGGATTTCAATCAGATGACCCATGACATCGATGTGGGCAGTCATGGCGGACAGTCGAGGCAGATGACGGAGGTGTTCGAGAACCAGGAGTTTGGTTCGATCCGCGTGTTGCAGGAGGCGGGCAAGACATTCTTCTGTGCAAGTGACGTGGCGAAAGCGTTGGGGTATGTAAATCCCTACGCCGCAGTGAAACGCCATTGCAGAGGCCCCCTAACGAAACGCGAGGGGGTCGTTCAGAAGGTGAATCAGTATGGGGATGCTGGAGAGCAGGTCGTTGAAATCGCCTTTATCACAGAAGGCGATGTTTACCGGCTGATCGTTCACAGCAAGCTGCCATCGGCAGAACGATTTGAACACTGGGTGTTTGATGAAGTTCTCCCGTCCATCCGAAAGCATGGTGTGTATATGAGCGATTCCATTTTGGATCAGGTGATTCAGCATCCGGAGGTCATCTACACCCTGGCACAGGAGCTTGTAGCCGAGAGGGAGCAGTTTGAGGGTATCCGCAAACAGCTGGATGCGGCACAGCCCAAGGCAGACTACTTCGATACCTTTGTGAACTCGGAGGATTGTACCTGCATCCGGAATTTCTGTAAGGAAATCGGAATCCCGGAGAAGACGGCAGTGGCTCTCTTACTGGATCATCGCTATCTGTACCGCAGTCCGAGTGGCTGGCTGATGCCTTTTGCAGACAAATCTGCAAGGGGCTATTTTATTGTCCGGGATTGCTACGGCAGAAGCGGAAAACTGGTGCAGCAGACGAGAGTGACCTGCAAGGGAAAGAATCATCTCTTCAAGTTGTTTAAGAAATGGGGTGTGATCGAATGACGCTTTTTACAGAGGGACGCCTTCAGGCGTTTGAACGCATGATGCAGGATACCGGCAAATACCATCGCCGGGAGGACAGCGAAGATCGTCCGCGCAAATGTCCGAAGAAAAAAGCGGAGCCTGCGAAAAAGGATGGTGAGCACCATGCCGGTATTCAGGGTTGAGAAGAACAGCAATTACACAACGATGTGCAATTACCACCTGCGGGATCATGGTCTCAGCCTGAAAGGGAAAGGACTTCTTTCCATGCTGCTCAGTTTGCCTGACACATGGAACTATTCGGTACGGGGATTATCTTCGATTACGCCGGACGGCGTAGATGGAGTGCTTACGGCTTTGAAGGAGCTGGAGCGTCTTGGGTATCTGGAAAGGAACCAGCAGCGTGAGAGTAACGGTCGGATGGGCAGAGCGGAGTATGTGATTTATGAGATGCCAAGGAAAAAGCCGTGGGAATCACCGTGTACGGAAAAGCCGTATACGGTAAATCCGGATACGGACACACCGGTTACGGAAAATCCTGCGCAATTAAGTACTAATAGAACAAGTACTGAAACAATCAATAAAAGAGAGAAGAAGGAAATCCAGCATCGCTATGGCTCATACGGAAATGTTCTTCTCTCTGACACAGAATACGGCAAGCTCCGGCAGGAGTTCCCAGGAGATTATCAGATGCGGGTGGAACGGCTCTCTGAGTATATGGCCTCCACCGGCAGGAGCCACAAAAACCACCTTGCAACAATCCGGAGCTGGGCAAAGAGAGAAAAGCCGAAGTATAACCCGGCAGACTACACATTTGAGGAAGGAGACAGCCTATGAGCGACATGGTGCCTGAAGTTTTGAATGCGGCGTTGGATTCGCTCTTTACGCCGAAAGAACCCGGAGAGCAGGAATACCAGGGCGAGGACGGACTGCTGTATTGCCGGAAATGCCACACGCCGGTGCAGTGCAGGGTAAAGCTCTGGGGCAGAGACAAGATTGTTCCCTGCCTTTGCAGATGCCAGCAGGAAGCGATGGCGGAAAAGAAACGCCAGGATGAGCTGCTGGAGCGGCAGCGTAAAATCAGGAAGCTGAAAGCAACGGGGATTCAGGAAAAGCATCTTCTGGAATGGAATTTTGCCGTTGCAGAAGACAACAAGGATATCCAAATGGCAAAACGCTATGTGGAGCAGTGGAAAAAGGTCAAGACTGAAAACCTTGGCCTTTTGTTATGGGGAGATGTCGGAACTGGAAAGTCCTTTGTGGCGGCATGTATAGCAAATGCGCTGCTGGATCAGGGCATTCCGGTTTTGATGACGAACTTCTCCAAAATCCTGAACCAGATGGGTGCCATGTATTCGGAAGAACGATACCGGTATATCGCTTCGTTTTCCAATTATTCTTTGCTAATTCTGGATGATCTGGGGATTGAGCGCAGCACCGAATATGCGTTGGAGCAGGTCTACGCCGTTATTGATGAGCGGTACAAGTCCGGGCTTCCGGTCATTATCACAACCAATCTGAAGATTGCGGAAATCCGCAATCCGCAGGATGTGGCATACGCCCGGATTTACAGCAGGATTCTGGAAATGTGTACGCCGGTGCGAATCAGCGGAGAGGACCGCAGAAAGAGCATTGGAAAAGAAAAACAGCAGGTCGTTAAGGAGGTACTTGATCTATGAAGTGCAAGGCAAAAAAGGCGTTTTTCGCAGGTAGAAATGACATCTATCACCACTGGAAGGAGGTTAAGAAGCTGAATGGCAAAAGCAAAAACCAGTATTATAACAGAAAACCGCAGTGGCTCAGCTGCCGACGCTGCGGCTAAGGAGCAGCGGACGGAGATGCCGCTTTCTGACCTGCATCCCTTTGAAGGACATCCCTTTAAGGTGCTGGACGATGAGCTGATGGAACAGACTGTGGAGAGCATCAAGCAGATCGGTGTGGTATCACCACTGATTGTTCGACCTGACCCGGAAGGCGGATTTGAAATTCTTTCAGGACACCGCAGACTTCATGCGGCGCAGCTGGCAGGTTTGGAGACTGTGCCGGTCATCGTCAAGGAAATGGACGATGATGCAGCAATCATCTTTATGGTGGACAGCAACTTGCAGCGGGAGAATATTCTTCCCAGCGAGAGAGCGTTTTCCTACAAGATGAAGTTGGAGGCGATGAAACATCAGGGTCAGAGAAAAGATTTGACTTCGGAGCAATTTGCACCGAAGTTGTCTACGGAGATTATTGGTGAAGCTGTTGGAATGAGTAAGGATACGGTTAAACGCTATATCCGCCTTACCAACCTGATTCCTGAAATTTTGGATATGGTGGATGAGAAGAAAATCGCCTTTAATCCGGCGGTGGAGTTGTCTTACCTGAAACCGTCTGAACAGAAGAAATTTCTGGAGGCAATGGACTATGCACAGGCATCTCCATCCCTGTCGCAGGCACAGCGGCTGAAGAAGCTCTCACAGGAGGGTGGCTGCACGTTGGATGCCATGTGTGAAGTGATGAATGAAATCAAAAAGGATGAGCTTGACCATGTGACGATTAAAAACGAGGTTCTTCGGAAGTATTTCCCGAAATCCTATACGCCGAAGCAGATGCAGGACACGATTATCCGGCTGCTGGAAAAATGGCAGCGAAGTAAACAACGAGATATGGAACGATGAGAAGGAGATTTTTATGATGATGAACTTTAAGAAGAATCAGAACAACGCAGTGTGCAGCATGGATTGCAAGAACTGCCCGCACGGTGCATCGCAGCCCAATCCGATGGATGATCCCATGTTTGAGAAGTCCATTGCGATGCTTCATAACTGGCTGATGCTGGAGGCAATCCGTGAAGATCACCCGAAGGAGCGCATTGTGATGGTGATCCTGCCGGGGGCTGGCGGTGAACTCCTGACCGAGGATGGCAGTCGAGACATCTTTGAGGATGTTTACGATGAGATGGAGGCTGATCTGGTGGCAGATGGGGAGCTGCTTCTCCATTATGATAAGAGCGATGTGATCGAGACAGACAGAACCCGCTATCTGCTGGGAGCTGCGGAAGTTTCGGAAATCGACCAGAACGGCAACGAATGCAGCATCAATCTGTTTACGCTGGAACGCACCATCGACTATGTGAACGAAAACCTGACGGTGGTTTCCATTGGCGGCGAGTCGGTTCCGGCACTG
This sequence comes from Stomatobaculum longum, assembly GCA_000242235.1. Taxonomy (GTDB): domain Bacteria; phylum Bacillota; class Clostridia; order Lachnospirales; family Lachnospiraceae; genus Moryella; species Moryella longum. Next base: position 514,233 of record JH590861.1, on the reverse strand, counting down.
CGCCTGATCTAAGGAGGAGCCTATGAAGAAATTTGCACAAATGCATTGACGCTTATCGATGTATTTGCTATACTACTCACATAGATAAATATCAATGTGAGGTGTTTTCATGAACGCTATAGATGTGGCTTTGATCTGCAAGGCTTTGGGGGATGCGAACCGGCTGGAAATTGTGAAGATGCTGTCGGATGGAGAAAAGTGCGGCTGCAAGCTGTTGGAACGGTTTGAAATTACGCAGCCGACGCTTTCGCACCACATGAAGATTTTGGTGGAATGTGGACTGGTGAACGCCCGCAAGGAAGGAAAGTGGCAGCACTACTCTCTGAACTGCGAAACCCTGACCCAGTTCAAAGAATTTATCGAAGGACTGACCTGCTATGGCTGCGGCTCTAATAAGGAAGGTGGGTGCTGCTCCTGATGGGCAAGTTTATCACCAATCAGATCCTCGGCATGAAGTGGCTGAATACGCTGATTGGAAATCTACTCGGCACATTGGGACTGGACGCGACAAGCCGAATCGGTGGGAGCATCCAGTTCTTCCTCTATGATGTGATTAAGATCACCGTGCTGCTCTGTGTGCTGATTTATCTGATCTCCTACATTCAGAGTTATTTTCCGCCGGAACGCAGTAAGAAAATTATGGGGCGGTTTCACGGTATATGGGCAAACTGCATCGCAGCTCTGCTCGGCACGGTAACACCGTTCTGCTCCTGCTCGTCCATTCCACTGTTTATCGGATTTACCAGTGCCGGACTGCCGCTGGGTGTGACCTTCTCGTTCCTGATTTCATCGCCTATGGTGGACTTGGGGAGTCTTGTTCTTCTGATGAGTATTTTCGGGGCAAAGGTTGCGATTCTCTATGTGGTGCTGGGGCTTGTGATTGCTGTGGCTGGCGGTACGTTGATTGAAAAGCTGCACATGGAAAATCAGGTGGAGGAATTTATCCGCAGGGCATCTGCCGTGGACATTGCCTCCCCAACACTGACGCAGAAGGAACGGCTGGTTTATGCCAAGGATCAGGTGGCGGAAACCTTCAAGAAGGTCTTTCCGTATATTCTCATCGGCGTAGGCATCGGGGCTGTCATTCACAACTGGATTCCCGAAAGCTGGGTTGTGGCGGTTCTCGGCAGCCATAACCCCTTCGGCGTAATATTAGCAACCATCATCGGCATTCCCATGTATGCCGATATTTTCGGCACGATTCCCATTGCTGAGGCTTTGCTTGGAAAAGGCGCACAGCTTGGTACGGTGCTTGCCTTTATGATGGGGGTTACCACGCTGTCTTTGCCGTCAATGATTATGTTGCGCAAGGCAGTCAAGCCAAAGCTGCTGGGTGTTTTTATCGCCATCTGCGCTGCGGGCATTATCGTTGTAGGCTATTTATTCAACCTGTTTCAGGGCATTATCTTATAATTTGGAGGGACTATCATGTCAATTTTCGGATTTGGAAAGAAAAAAGAAGAGCAAAAGCAGTCTTACTGCTGCGGAGGCAACTGTACGTCGGAAACCATCCAGGCGGCAGAAGCTGAAAAGAAGGAATCCGGCATTAAAATTCTCGGTGGAGGTTGTGCCAAGTGCAACGCACTGGAAGTGGAAACCGAAGAAGCACTGCGGGAACTCGGCATGGATGCTACCATCGACCATGTGCGGGACTTTGAAAAAATCGCCGCCTATAGAGTGATGACAACACCTGCGCTGGTGGTAGATGGTCAGGTGGTGTCCTATGGCAAGGTGCTGAAAAAGGATGAAGTCATTTCTATTTTGAAGAAGGTAAGAGCATGAACGAACATAACACATCTCCCATTGGATTTTTTCAGAAATATCTGACTGTATGGGTCATTCTCTGTATGGCGGTTGGAATCTGCATCGGCAAGTTCCTGCCGCAGATTCCGGAGTTTCTGAATCGGTTCGAGTATGCACGGGTGTTGATTCCCATGGCGATCCTCATCTGGGTGATGATCTATCCCATGATGATGAAGGTAGACTTCCGAAGCATCAAAAATGTGGGCAAGAACCCCAAGGGCTGTTCGTCACTTGGATCGTCAACTGGCTCATCAAGCCTTTTACCATGTACGGCATGGCAAGTCTGTTTTTCTTCGTGGTGTTCAAGGCGTTCATCACACCGGAGCTTGCTACCGAATATCTTGCCGGTGCAGTACTGTTGGGTGCTGTGCCCTGCACGGCAATGGTCTTTGAGTGGAGCGCACTGACCAAGGGAGATCCGGCATACACGGTGGTGCAGGTGGCGACCAATGACCTCATTATCCCTGTGGCATTCGTCCCCATTGTGAAGTTCCTACTGGGCGTTTCGAATGTGTTTGTGCCGTGGGATACACTGATATTGTCCGTGGTGCTGTTCGTCGTTATTCCCCTTGCGGGTGGTATGCTGACGCGATATTTTGTGACCCAGAAAAAGGGCGCAGAGTATTTCGAAAACGCCTTTGTCAAAAAGTTTGACGGCATTACAACCATTGGACTTCTGCTGACGCTTGTACTGATTTTCGCTTTCCAAGGGCAGGTTATTTTGGAAAATCCCCTACACATCGTGTTGATTGCCATACCGTTGGTTTTGCAGACTTTTTTGATTTTCAGCATTGCCTATGGTGTCTGCTGGCTGCTTAAGCTGCCACACCGCATTGCCGCACCTGCCGGAATGATTGGTGCATCCAACTTCTTTGAATTGGCGGTTGCGGTATCTGTCGCTCTATTCGGAACGACTTCTCCTGCCGCACTTGCCACAACGGTTGGTGTATTGACCGAAGTGCCTGTGATGCTTTTCCTCGTAAAAATCGCAAACAAAACGAAAGGCAGGTTTCCCGCATGACCAAACCAAAAGTTGCATTTATCTGTGTCCATAACTCCTGCCGCAGCCAGATTGCGGAGGCATTGGGCAAAGCGCTGGCGTCCGACGTGTTTGAAAGCTATTCTGCCGGAACGGAAACCAAGCCGCAAATCAATCAGGATGCCGTGCGGTTGATGAAGAAGCTTTATGGCATCGACATGGAGCAGACGCAGTATTCTAAGATGATTTCTGCGATTCCTGAACCGGATTTTGCAATCTCGATGGGATGCAATGTAGAATGCCCTTTTATTGGTAGACCATTTGATGATAACTGGGGATTGGAAGACCCGACTGGAAAAGATGATGCTGCGTTTAAGGATGTGATTATGCAGATCCATCAAAATATCATAGCATTGAAAAATCGCCTTCAAACTATATAAATTTGCTTGTCAAGAGGGCTGGCACCGTCCAGCCCTCTCTCTTTTTGCAAAAGTTTCCCTCAATTTTTCTTGCAAGCTGCCGAAAATGACACGCTTTCAAAACTTTTTGCTGACACAGCTCGATTTTTGTGGTAATCTATCCCAACAATTGAATATAACATATTTTTACATATTTGTTCCGGCCCTGCGGGGCTGAACATCTTGGCTTTCAGCCGTTACATAACCGACTAGCATGACCTTCCAGAAAAAGCGAAGGCAGGGGTGGTCTGTTTTGTGACGGCTTTTTTGTTGCCGTTTTGCCCGTTGCACCTTGAAAACCGCATGACCGTCTGCATGGGATACCAGGCGATGACCCTGAGAAGGAGAGCCGGAAAACGCCGCCGGAAGGGGGCAGGAAAGCCATGCAGGGAGAATGGCAGGACGTTGATTTCCCAGTTGCGGAGAAAAACGATGTGCTCAAAATGAGCACATCGTTTTCCGTAACGCCGATGAAAGGATGGAATGCCTAACTGCTGACGGCGTAGAATCTTGGTGGCTAACTTGGTGGATATCTTGATGGGTGTCATCCTCTAAGTTATCATGGGTTGCATCATAGGACTTATCATTGGCTGTGCCTGTCTTATGTTGCTGATGGAACATCCGCGTCGGTTATCCACAGATATTGATATTATTGCCGAGCCAGGGACAGATTTGGATAAGTATTTGGATCGTGCATCGGAGATTTTTCCTTTTAAGGATGTTGAGGAACAGAAGCGGATTGGAAAGAACAATATCGAAAAAAGGCATTTTAAGTTCACCTATGATTCACCGATCAATAACAGGCCATTCTACATTCTTTTGGATGTTTTGTTTGAACACAATCATTATTCGGAGTTGGTTCAAAAAGAAATTCAGAATGATCTTCTCTTGACAGAACCGGAATACCTTACTGTTTCCCTACCGTCAGCAAACTGTATGAAGCTGTAAGGATTCAGCTTGGATATTACATTCCGGAACAAGCAGAGATAATGTGGAACGTCATGCAGATGGAAGTGTGACAAGAAAGCCAAAACGGTATACTGGGAAAAAAGATTAAGAAAAGAATAAAGAGCTGGTTTTAATTGTAAAATTTATGGGGAACTAACATCAGCTTATTGACATGAATTTAAAAATAAGTATAATAATAGTTGAGCAATTGTTCAACTATTATTATTTGGAGGTGAATATATGCCAAAAACGTCTTATATTTGTAATTGCGATGTAATTCATGAGGATATTGTGAATGATGTGAAATCCAAGATGCAGCCAAAAGATGATTATATCCAGTTGGCTTCTTTGTTTAAGCTATTTGGAGATGGAACTAGAGTACAAATCTTACACGCTCTAGAACAGAGTGAGATGTGTGTATGTGATCTTGCAGTGCTACTGGGGGTAACAAAATCTGCAATTTCGCATCAGTTAAAGGCATTACGCCTTGCGAATCTGGTAAAATTCCGTAAAGAAGCACAGATAGTTTACTACTCGCTGGCAGATGATCATGTGAAAGAGATTATTGACAAGGGATTTGAGCATCTTTGGCAGAAATAATATTTTTTAACATTATAGTTGAGTAATTGAACAATTAAACAAATTATAAGGAGATTATCATGAAACGCATATTTCTATTAAAAGGGTTGGACTGTCCAAATTGTTCCGCAAAAATTGAAAAAGAAGTCGGAGAGTTGGATGGAGTGCAATCCTCAGTGGTAAATCTGATGAAGCAGACGCTTACAATCA
>JH590861.1:142691-508808 GCA_000242235.1 Stomatobaculum longum | reverse complement strand
CTCAGACAGCCGCAGATACGATAGCCAGTCAGATTGAAACGATTGTTCATAGCCATGAGCCAGATGTGGAAGTTTCTGAAATTGTACAGGAATCTTATATACCGGAAAAAAAGCAGGAGGCCAATGAATCCTATAACAATGAGGATAAGAAGTTGACAGTTCGTTTAGCGACTGGTGCAGCAATCTATGCCATTGGTATGGCATTGACTGTTTTTGCGAAAGTGCCACTGCCTATCGAGTTAGCTTTTCTCATTGTTTCTTATGTTATTCTTGGTGGAGATGTTGTATGGCAGGCTGTGAGGAACATTTCAAAGGGGCGTGTATTTGATGAACATTTTTTGATGAGTGTTTCTACGATTGGGGCTTTTGTCATTGGTGAATATCCAGAAGCAGTTGCTGTTATGCTATTCTATCAGGTAGGTGAATTTTTTCAGTCATTGGCTGTTAAGCGTTCAAGAAAATCTATATCAGACTTAATGGATATACGTCCAGATTCTGCTACAGTAAGAAGAAATGGGGAATTGATTACCATATCTCCAGAAAATGTCTCCATTGGTGAGATTATTATTGTAAAGCCTGGTGAAAAAATTCCATTAGACGGTGTGGTATTGGATGGAGATTCTATGCTGGATACAAGCGCCTTAACAGGAGAATCAGTTCCGAGAAGTGTTCATAAAGGAGACGAAGCACTTTCCGGTTGTATGAATCAGACGGGTGTCTTAATGATTAAGACAACAAAAGCATTTGGTGAATCTACGGCTTCAAAGATTATTGATCTTGTGGAAAATGCGTCAAGCCGAAAAGCACCAACAGAAAATTTTATTACTACATTTGCACGTTATTATACACCTGTGGTTGTAATCTTAGCAGCTTTTCTGGCGATTCTGCCACCGATCATTCTTGGCGGAGGCTGGACAGAGTGGATTCGCAGAGGATTTGTTTTCCTTGTGGTATCTTGTCCATGTGCATTGGTTATTTCAATCCCGTTGACTTTCTTCGGCGGCATTGGTGCAGCATCTAAACGAGGTGTTCTTGTAAAAGGAAGCAATTATTTAGAGGCACTTAATAATGTCAGCGTTATTGTGTTCGATAAAACCGGAACACTTACAAAAGGTGTTTTCAATGTGACGGATATTTTGCCTGCAAATGGATTTTCAAAAGAACAGGTTCTGGAGTATGCGGCAGATGCAGAGAGTTTTTCTAACCATCCTATTGCAAAATCCATTCTTGCTGCTTATGGAAAAGAAATTGATCAGTCAGTGATTTCTGATTATAAGGAAATTTCAGGATATGGAATCAGTGTAATGGCAGCGGAAAAGAAAGTTTTTGCTGGCAATACGAAACTTATGGATACAGAATGTATAGAGTACACAACCTGTGAAAACGCAGGTACAAAAGTTTATTTGGCTGTAGATGGTCAATATGCAGGATGTATTTTGATAACAGATGAAGTGAAGCCGGACAGTAAAAAAGCAATTTCTGACCTGAAACATATCGGCGTGGAAAAAACAGTCATGCTTACCGGTGATGATGAAAAAATTGGGAAGTCTGTTGCAGAAGAATTGCAGTTGGATGAATATTATGCACAGCTGCTTCCTGACCAAAAAGTGGAAAAGGTTGAGCTTTTAGATAGTAAAAAGAGACCGGGAAGCAAATTGGCTTTTGTTGGTGATGGTATCAATGACGCTCCTGTCCTTGCCCGTGCAGATGTTGGTATTGCAATGGGTGGGCTTGGTTCGGATGCGGCCATTGAAGCAGCAGATGTAGTTCTGATGACAGATGAACCGTCTAAGCTGGTGGATGCGATTGAAGTAGCAAAAGCGACAAAACAGATTGTCATGCAGAATATAGTGATTGCTCTTGGGATTAAGAGTGTGTTCCTGATTCTTGGCGCTCTTGGTATTGCGGGAATGTGGGAAGCTGTATTTGGTGATGTAGGCGTTACCATAATTGCTGTTTTAAACGCAATGAGAATTTTGAAAAAATAGGAAATGAGGTGGGAATGTGAAACGAAAACTGATTCTGTTAGTTGTTACGATTGTTTTTCTTGTAGGGTTTGGTGCCATTTTACATTCACCGCCTTCTATGATTGATGCAGTCACAGGAGCAACACCGAAGTCAAAAAAGGCGGCTCAAGCCTCCGCACAGTTGGAAGGCTCTTATGTTCTCGGTATTAATATGATGTCAGATGGTCTCGACAACGAGAACACCCGGAATAAATTAAAAGAATTGGCACTGGACGATTCGGAAACAAATGAAACAGATCTCATGAAAACGGACATTAGTTTTCGGTTATATGTATCTGAGACGGATTATCCGCTTGTCAGTTATGCTAAGAAACTCTGTGACAGGTTGAAACAGGCCGGTTTCTCCGTAGATCTGAAAGAGTACAGTAACACAATGATGCTATCAAGAGTGGTAAGTGGAAAGTATGATGTATTCCTGGCATCGGATGATTTTATTGACGTTACAACGCTAACACAGATGGACTATATGATCATGGACAGCGAAGAAATGAGGTGAGCGGGAATTTATGAGAAAATGGAATACGATTTTGTCTGTTTTAATGCTTCTCATTTTTATGATTCATGGAATCATGGGCAGCTTTATGCTGAACGGAGTTGGAAGTAGCGCAGGGAAACTTCTTGCATGGATTGGTGTTGGTATTCTTGTTGTGCATACGGTGATTGGTGTCATCCTGACAGTTCAGAGTTTACAGACAGCGAAGCAATCCGGAAAAATGTATCTGAAACAGAACGCCATATTCTGGGCGAGACGAGCCAGTGGGCTGGCAATACTGATCCTGCTGTTCTTCCATATTGGCTTGTTTGGAAAGGTGCAGAATGGGACATATATTTTGTCCCCTTTTACAACGGTAAAGATGGTAACTCAGCTTTTGTTCGTGGCGGCAATCTTTGTTCATATTTTTATCAATATCCGCCCATTGCTCGTATCGCTGGGAATCATCAGTTATAAAGAACGAAGGGGTGATATTTATTTGATTCTTTCGGTGCTCCTTCTGTTTATAGCGGGCGCAGTTATTTTCTATTATATTGGGTGGCAATATCTATGAGTAAGACAATTATTATTATAGGTGCTGGACTGGCAGGACTTTCAGCGGCTTTGCAGGCAGCGGAAAATGGATGCAATGTAAAACTGGTTTCCTCCTTTCCATCAGAGCGGGCGCAGTCTGTTATGGCGGAGGGCGGTATCAACGCAGCTTTGAATACAAAAGATGAAAACGACAGTCCCGAAGAACATTTCACAGATACAATAAAGGCGGCTTGCGGTCTGGCAGACCCAAATGCAGTTTGGGGAATGACACAGGCAGCACCGGAGCTGGTGCACTGGCTGTTAAAACTTGGAGTTCAATTTAACATGAGCGGCTATGATGATGTGGATCTGCGGAATTTTGGCGGGCAGAAAAAGAAAAGGACTGCTTTTGCGCAGAGCGATACCGGGAAGCAGATCATGACAGCTATGATAGACGCTGTTCGCAGGAAAGAAGCATCTGGTATGGTAGAACGGTTCAGCCATCATTCTTTCCTAACACTTCGTCTGTGTGACAATATTTGTTGTGGCTGCGTAATCAGGGATGAATACAGTCAGGAGACTGTGGAATTACCGGGGGATGCGGTTATTGTTGCCACCGGTGGTATGCACGGATTGTTTGGAAATACAACGGGTTCGCTGAGCAATACAGGAGAAGTCACCGCAGAATTGTTCCGGCTTGGTGTTCCTCTGGCAAATGGCGAGATGATCCAGTATCATCCGACAACTGTGAAATGTGGTGGAAAACGCATGCTCATCAGCGAGGCGGCCAGAGGGGAAGGTGGCAGGTTGTTTGCCATGAAAGATGGAAAACAATGGTATTTCATGGAGGAAAAATACCCGGAGCTTGGAAATCTGATGCCACGAGATATTACCGCAAGAGAGATATGGAAGGTCAGCCATGAATCAGAGGTATTTCTTGACATGACGGAAATATCGGACGAGATTATTTCAAATAAGCTATCTGGTCTGGCAGACGATTGTATGACCTATCTGCATAAAGATATACGAAAGGAACCGGTGTCTGTTTTACCGGGAATTCACTATTTTATGGGAGGCATTCTGGTGGATGAGCAGCACAGAACGCCGATTCAGAATCTTTACGCTGCCGGAGAATGCTGTGCCCAATATCATGGTGCCAACCGTCTTGGTGGAAATTCTCTGTTAGGAGCGTTATACGGAGGACGTGTTGCGGCAAAATCAGCATGCGAACAGGCAGATGTAGTAGATCTATCTTGTGCGACACAGATAGATTTTCCACCAGCGTCCCAAATTTCAGAAATAAAGCAATTAAACAAAGTGATGCAGGAGACTATGGGCGTTGTCAGAAATGAGAATACGTTGTTAAATGGGATTCAAACGGTACAAGCGCTGACAGGAAATCTTCCATTGCTTGGCATGGCAGTTCTAAAGAGTGCTCTTGCAAGAAAAGAAAGCCGTGGTGCACACTGGCGGGAGGATTATCCGAAGAGCAATGACGATGATTACCTTAAAACAACGGTAGCCAGATTTGATGGAAAGCAGATACAGATTTCCTTTGTACCTGTTCCAGAAAGGCGGTGATTCACTTGGTATATAAAATAAGAATCAGGCGGCAGGAGAGTCAGAAAGCAGACAGTTATTGGCAGGAATTTGAGTTTGACGGAAGCAGAAACAGCTCTGTTGCTACTGTTCTAAAGGAATTGAACAGTAGAACCCCTTTGAAAGATAACTCAGGGAATATAGTTACTCCCATCAGCTGGGAATGTAGCTGTATGGTGCGAAAATGTGGGGCTTGCGCCATGCTGATTAACGAACGTCCGAGGCTGGCATGCTCTACATTTCTACATACGTTAAAAGGTTCTACAATTACCTTGGAACCTTTAAGCAAATTTCCGCTTGTAAGAGATTTGATCGTTGACCGGTCAAATCTGTTTGAAAATTTGAAAAAACTGAACCTTTGGCTGGAAAGTGAAGCTTATATGAGTTCGTGGACACATGAACCGAGATACCAGTCGGCACGCTGTCTGATGTGTGGCTGCTGCCTTGAAGTGTGTCCTAACTTCTCTGCAAATGGGACTTTCGCAGGCGCTGTTGCTGCAGTCAACGCATTTCGGATTCTGAATGAAGAACAGGAAAGCACTCATTTGAATGAGATTTCTGCTGAATATAAGAAGAAATATTTTGAGGGATGCGGGAAGTCGTTATCTTGTCATGATATTTGTCCGATTGGTCTGCCTGTGGAAGAACTGCTTGTAAGGTCGAATGCAGCGGCTGCTTGGGGCAAATAAAATGGATGATAAAAGCTATAATGAATGTATGAAGGGGCTGTTGCACAAGGAAAAACGTCCAAGTGCAGCAGCCCCTTTACGGTTAAATGCCTCCAAAAGCACAAAAACGCTCGCCATAGACCCCCTAATTCCCCAAAAGCAGATAACTCAAACAGGCCCTTCTGAATAACGATTGTTTTCCAGAGGAGCCTGTTTTCCAATTCCAAGCTGGTGTATACGATGGACTTCAAGGTGACTCCGCACATGCTGCGGCACACCTACATCACCAACCTGATTTACAAGGGTGTTGATCCAAAGACGGTGCAGTATCTGGCAGGCCATGAGAACAGCAAAACGACTATGGACATCTATGCGAAAGTCAAGTATAATAAACCTGAGAATTTAAGTAGCGTTGTGAATGCTGCATTAGGGCTGCGTTAAAATGCACCAAAATTTCGCGATTTCGTGGGTTTACCTATGGGTTTACTGAGAGAGGAAAGCCCGAAAACCCGCATGAATGCTGGACTTTTCGGATCAAGGTCAGGTGAGTACGGCTTGAAGGCAGCTCGCCGTGCACCGCAGTTCTCCAAGAGATAATCGACACTTCAAAATGTACAAAAACCCCGGAAGCATATGGCTTCCGGGGTTTTTTCATGCCCAAAACAGTTTGTCGTAATTTGTTCTGATTTGGCCATTTTTCAGTTATAAGACAAATTGAGTCAGTAAAAAGGGCTTCAAATCTTTGATATAGAAAGATTTTTCTGCTTACTTTGCTCTTCTACTTGACTTATTCGTGTGTTTATCATACTATAAAGTAAATATCGGAGGTGAATTGAAGAGATGAGTAACTTGTTTTGTGCCGTTGTACCCATTGCAAGAAAGTTAAAAGTCTATTCACTCGATATATTATAGTTGTATCACTTTTAATGAGAGTGACACTGTTATGTTATGCCGAGCTGCAAGAATTAACTTTCTTGCAGCTCTTATTTTATGTCTTCACTCACGGAATAAAGGAGAAATACAATATGTCAATGATTCGGGGCGAGAATCTTAGTTTTTCCTATCCAAGCAGTTATGATACTATTTTTGAAAATGTAGATTTTCAAATTGATACAGATTGGAAGCTTGGGTTTATTGGAAGAAACGGCAGAGGAAAAACAACTTTTCTAAATCTCCTACTTGGGAAGTATGAATACCGTGGGAAAATACACGCCTCTGTGCAATTTGATTATTTTCCATATGCTGTTAGCGACAAAAATAGATTAACCACGGATATTCTTTCGGAAGTTTGCCCGTTTGCGGAAGAATGGGAGCTGTTGAGAGAATTATCTTATCTGGAAGTCCGTGAAGATGTGCTTTGGAGGCCTTTTGTTACGCTTTCCAATGGCGAGCAGACCAAGGTGCTGCTTGCAGCGCTATTTCTGAACAGCGGACACTTCTTGCTGATTGATGAACCGACAAACCATTTAGATATGAAAGCCAGGGGAATTGTTTCGGACTACCTGAAACGGAAAAAGGGATTTATTTTAGCCTCTCATGATCGTTGCTTTTTAGATGGATGCGTTGACCATATTTTATCCATTAACCGATCAAACATTGAAGTGCAAAGCGGAAATTTTTCTACTTGGTTTGCTAACTTTCAGCGCCAACAGGAATTTGAACGCAATCAAAATGTAAAATTGAAAAAAAACATTGATGCGATGCAAAAGGCTGCTCAAAGAACTTCGGTTTGGTCAGAGCGGATTGAAGTGTCAAAATATGGAAACGGTCCGATTGATCGGGGATATATCGGTCACAAGTCCGCAAAAATGATGAAGCGCTCAAAGTCGATTGAAGTACGGCAGCAGCGGGCAATTGAGGAAAAGTCGAGACTTCTTAAAAACTCGGAAACAGTTGAAGCTTTGAAAATCAATCCACTTTTCTATTTTGCGGATACCTTGGTGACATTTTCTGATGTTGTACCGATTTTCGATGGTAAAGAAGTCTGCCAACCAATCTCTTTTGAAGTAAAACAGGGAGAGCGCATTGCTCTTGACGGAAATAATGGTTCCGGAAAAACAAGTCTACTAAAGTTGATACTGGGGCGACAAATAGAATATCAGGGTGTGATTTCGGTTGGTTCCGGGCTCAAACTGTCCTATGTGCCGCAAGATACTTCTACGCTGAACGGCTCTTTATCTTTGTTCATAGAAACCAACAAAATTGATGAAAGTCTATTTAAAGCAATTTTACGAAAAATGGATTTTTCACGAGTACAGTTTGAGAAAAAAATAGAGGATTTTTCAGAAGGGCAAAAGAAAAAGGTGTTAATAGCAAAAAGTCTTTGTGAGCAAGCACATCTGTATGTATGGGATGAACCACTTAACTACATTGACATTTATTCACGAATGCAAATTGAAAAACTAATCAAGGAGTTTTATCCCACCATGATTTTTGTGGAACATGATCGGGCTTTCAGAAACACGATTGCAACCAAAAGCATACAATTGACTGTCAAATGACATGTCTTTATATTCTCCGTAAAACATCCGGAACAGCTGTTGTGCAAACTCATTCTTTTTTTCTGCAGATGCTGATATCGACCACAATATTCCTCGGAAGCACTGACATGGCAGAGCACTCCTTAAGAACGCGGAAGAAGCGTGGTGGGAGCAACTCCTACTCAGCGCGGCCGATGTAAGCGAGCCGAAATCGGAGGTCAGAAGCTCGACGCCACAAGCGGAAACGCAATTACCGGATACGTTTTCGATGGGGAAAGCCTATGTAGACGCCCCGGAACCGTTTCTACTGTTTCTGGAAGCGCTGATACGCGGGCGCTACGGAAATATCATTCGTGCCAAAGGCCTGATTCCTGCAGGGGCTTGCGCGCTTCGCTTTGACGTGGCGGACGGACGCTACAGTGTGCGCCTCGAAGATCCCGACTCTGTACAAGAGACAGATCAAAACGCCGTCGCGGTCTTCATAGGGCACGGAATCGCGAAGCAGGCGATACGCCGTGTGATACATCAAAAAAACATAGCGCAGCGCGGAAAGATACGATTTACCGCCGCAGCCAATCAGAGATAAGAGACTTTCCGATCTACACGTTCGCAGGGTGGCAAGAGGTAGGGGAGGGTCTCTTTTTTATGTTATAATTTAAGTAGAATGTGACTAAAGGAAGGACGATGCACAGACTGCGGGGATGACTGAATGTCAAAAGATGAATATTTGATCACAGATGCGCCACTCAAGGCGCTGACAGTTTTTGCGATGCCGCTGATTCTCGGCAGCTTCTTTCAGCAGGTCTATAACATGGCCGATTCCATTATAGTCGGTCAATTTGTGGGATCGTCTGCCCTCGCTGCAGTCGGTGCCTGTGCGGCGCTCACGAATGTCTTCATCTGTGTGGCCCTCGGCGCAGGTGTCGGTGCCGGTGTGCTGGTGAGTCGCTATTTCGGGGCCAAAGAATACGACAAGATGAAGACCATCGTGTCGACTTCGCTTATCAGCTTTTTGCTGCTCAGCATATGCCTCGGCATCATCGGCTTTTGCTTTTCGCGGCGGATGCTGTGCGTCTTACAGACGCCGGATGACATCCTGGACACGGCGGTGTTGTATCTTCGTGTCTATTTTGTCGGTTTTCCGTTTTTGTTCATGTACAATATTCTCTCGAGCATGTTCACGTCTATAGGCGAATCCAAGATTCCGCTGGGACTTTTGATTTTTTCCTCGGCTTTCAATGTAGGGTTGGATTACCGGATGGTGGCGGGACTGGGACTCGGCGTATTCGGCGCAGCGCTTGCGACCTTAATCGCACAAGGCATTTCCGCAGTGTTATCGCTCCTTCTTTTTTTGAGCCGGATGAAGCGTTATCAGGGAAGTTTTCGTCGCTTTGACCGGCAGGAATTACGGACCATGTTACGTATCGCGGTCCCTTCGGTACTGCAGCAGTCCACCGTCTCTGTCGGGATGATGATTATACAGGCGGTTGTGAATCCCTTCGGAACCCAGGCGCTCGCAGGATATGCGGCCACCATGCGGGTAGAAAATGTCTTCTCGTTGATCTTTGTGTCCATTGGCAATGCGGTATCGCCCTTTGTATCCCAAAACCTCGGTGCCAAGAAGGCGGAGCGGATTCGGAAAGGGTATCGTGCCGCGCTGGTATTGGATGCTTGTTTTGCTTTGCTGGCGTTTCTGATCATTGAAAGCTTGCACACACGCATTTCCGCGCTGTTTCTCGGAAAGGACGGAACGGAACTCGCATATCGGGTGTCCGGAGAATACATGAAATGGCTCGGCTATTTCTTTCTTTTCATGGGAATTAAAATGGCGACGGACGGCGTGCTTCGCGGACTCGGTAAAATGCGCCCGTTCCTCCTTGCAAACATGGTGAATCTCGCGATTCGCCTCTCGGTCGCCCTGCTGTTTGCACCGCGCTTTGGCATCGCGTTTGTCTGGCTTGCGGTCCCAGCCGGGTGGTTTGCGAACTTTTTGATTTCTTATATCGCGCTCAGGAAGGCGTGGCCCGAAAAGAAAGTGCAGTCCTAAGCACCCGGAAAAGGGATTACGTTGTATTCGAGACGGCCGCTCACGAAAGTGGGAGGCTGTCTTTTTTACGGCAACTTTGATCGGTGCGCACTGATTTTCCGGTGGAAAGACAGGACGCGATGCGTTAAACTCTTATTAGCATTATATAACTAATTGACAAAACGTTGCGGAGCATCGGTATAGAAATTCCGGTTTGATTTTTCGGCCGGAAAACAGTGCGGCGCCGTCAGCGGCAAAGGTTCTTATGAAGGGAGTGATACGATGAATGATTTGAGAGAGATTTATGAACAGCTCGGAAAGCTATACGAAACCGAGCGGGAAGAGATGCCGGTTTTGGATGAGTTTATCCTTGAGTACCGCTGGTTCATGTGTGCTGATACGAGAGGCCGGGTCTCGCAGTGCTTGCGCATGGGTAAGGAGAAGAGTCCGGAGGCATATAGGGCGGTATTGTCAAAAGAGCTCGGGAAACCGGTTGATCTGGTAATTAAAACATTTTTGGAATCGGGAGATGAGACGCTTCGGGAGCCGCTTGTCGCACTGTTGAATTTGATGAGTAAGCCGTTCAATTCCGAAGAGAGGCTCCTCAAACAAGGGATTACGCGGGAGCCGGGACTCCGGTTTCCCTATGAGGTTGCGGGCAAGAAAGTCGGCATCATAGGCTACGGACTCTACAATCAGTTTTTCCTCGGAAAATGTAAGGAGTTTCATGCCTTTGATTTGCGACCGGAAAAGGGACTTTTGAATTACCGCATCGGGAGAGAGGGCATGAAAGTCTATCCGGAGGGAATTCACTGGCATCTCGGGAAAAGTGCCATTGACTATGCGGATGTGCTGAAGACCCTGGACATGGTCATCATGACGGGATGCACGATTGTCAATGACAGCTACCGGGATATCCTGGCCTGCTGTGAGAAGGCAGAGGTTCGCGGTATTTACGGCCCGAGCAATGAACTCTGCCCCGCGTATCTCTTTGATCTCGGGTACAACTATATTTTCAGCGCCTCGGTGCGCGACAAGGAGAGCTATTTGCAGGCTCAGCTTGCGCCGCTCCCCATGGGAGAAGATTTGAAATTCATGGATTTATACATACTCCGCCGGAACTAATTCCGGTGTCTCAGGGCGGCTCGACAAGAGGGCTGCCCTTTTTGTACTTTTTCGCATCATAGCAGGTATACAAGCATTTCCCGCTTTCTAACTTGACGGAAGTCTGTACAGGAAGTAAGGTAAATATGAAAGAATTATGAAGAAACGCGCCAAAGTGTAAGAAAAAAACAGTCATTTTGCAAGGGCGCGGGACGGAAGAGGGGGAATTCTGTGAAAGAGAATGAGCGGGAAAAACTGCGGCCTTTGCTCTTTGAGGCGCTGCTGAACCTCCAAAGGCATGACTACGGTTGGGTCGGCACGGACAAATTAGAACAGGAATTGCGGAAGGTAGGGATTCGATATCAAGAATACGGCGCAGAGACGCTGCGCGCCTTTTTGGAGTTCTTTCCGGAAGACCTTGCCATCACGGACAGTGCTGCCACACAGGCGGGAGAGCCGGAAAGAAGCTATGTCATTTTGCGGCAGTACCGTCAATTAAGACGTCAAAAGAGGCGGCAGGATGGCAAGGTTCCGGATGAAAAGAAGCCGGCTTTAGCCAAGCTGCTTCGGGACATCTTGCAAAATTTGTCGCTGGAGCAGGGCGAATGGATTTATATCACGCAGGTCGGAAACGCCGTGGCTGCGGCAGGCATCAACTATAAAGAGTATGGCTTCATCCAGCTGAATCCGTTTCTGCAGCAGTTTGCGGAACAGATTGAGTTGCAATCTTCCGATCCGTCCGGGACAAAAGCGGAGGCAGTGGTGCGACTTCGCCGCTTTGAGATGAACGTTCCCCGCAGGGCGGAAAGCGCGGCGGCTTGTGAGAGCGAGCCGGAAAGTCCGAAATTCGCTCTGGACGATAGTCTGAGAGAACGGCTTAAAAAAGAGATTTTGAAACGGGCGCAACAGATTTCCCTCGAGGAAAACAGGTGGAGAGCCGCGAAGTCTTTTCTTGAATTCTTGCGGCAAACCGGCGTGGATTATAAGAAGTACGGCACCGGTGACGGTTTCCTGTTTTTAAAACAGTTTCCGTCTCTGCTTGATGTTCGGATGAAGGCATCCGCCAACGGTAAGAGTCTCTATCATGTGGTCCGGCTGCACCGTGAAGAGCGAGCGTCCGGACAAACGCCGCGAAAAATTGAGGCAGAACGCATCCCCGAAGACAGGAGGGCTTCGGAGGCACCTGAAGCCGCTACCTTGCGGGATTCACGCCCTTTCGCCAAGGCGTCGCACGAGAGGTTACAGAGACTTGTGAAGCTCCTGCGCCCGGAGCGCTGGAGCTACGGAGAGGCTGCTTTACCTGTCTCGGTGACGGCTCCCATCCTCGGCAGATATATGGAGAACCACATTTCCCGGATATGCGCCGAGCATAAGTTCCGGCATTGCCGGGAAACCTTGCCCGGCTATCAAGATGTGCAGTACGGAATCTGCCATACCGGGCTTGTCACAGCGGATTTCAGACCGATTTATGCGTTCTTTAAAAATAATCTTTTGAAGACCGGTCCGCGCTGGAATCTGGAGAGTTTTGCGGCCGTCGGGACACAGGCGTTTGAGGATGTTTCCCGTCACTTTGAAACACTCCCGCCCGCAGCCGCGTATGAGTTTCCGGAGATACAGGCTTTGTCGGACGGCGCGGCGCTGTACTGCGATTACTGGCGGATACTCACGGAGCAGACGAAGAGACTCCCGCTCGATTTTTTACAGAGTTTTTGCACGCGGGAGATGCTGACAGGCGGGGACAGCACACCGGAAGAGGTCTATACCCTGCATCCGGACAATGCGGCGCGAAACCGGTATTTCGCGAACTTAGGCAAACAAATCGAAGAGGTGCCGGGAGTATCGGAGGCGATGAAGCAGGCGTTCGGACAGATTGTGAACCGCAGTCTGCGGGAGTTTCGCTGGAACCGGAGCGTGGCACTGCCCGGCTATGATGCCGCGCGAAATGTCTGTGATATTCTGTTGCCGCTCCGATTTGCGGAAGGAAGGGAGCCGGAACGCGCGATAGCGGTAGAGCGCACAGAGGCAGGTGAGTATATCGCAAGGGAAGTGCTCTCCCTCTCGAGCGCCTACCGCAGGTGCCGCGCGGTTCTGTACCCGGAGAGTCAGTGGCTCTCGGCGGAAAAGACGGTTGCCTACGACCTGGGCTGAATATTGCGAGAAGTGAAGCGACAGCAAGCAGCTGTTGCGGCTGTAGGGCATAATGATCCGCCATCGGGAGACAGTGAGTTATACCCTGATTGAGAAGGTGCAGACAATGTTGATAAGCCGAATGAAGAAGGGAGAGTGGATTAACAGCGCAGGTTATCGGGGCAAAGTTCCGAGAGGCGGATTTTTTGGCAACAAGATGAGAAGAAGTCGGCGAAGGGGCTGCGCCAAACTGTCAGGTATCATAGCGGCGCAGATAAGCAGGTAAGAGAAAGGGGGATGTGTCATGAAAAAGAAGTTTGTGGGGGTCTTATTTCTTTGCTGTATCGCAGCGAGTGTGGCGTGCGGCGCAAAGTCGCAGGAGGTCAAGGCAGTGGGACAAACGACGGTCGCGGCCAAGGTGAAGAAAAATACGCACGTTGCGAGTCATGCGGCCGCTGTGACAGAGAGCGGCGCGGCAGAAACAACCTCTGCCGCGAACGAGCGTGCCGCGGAGACAGCATCAACCGCAGAAAGCAGCGAAGCACCGACGGAAGCGCTGGCTGCGGAGACCTATCTCTGCTTTCAGAGCAGTCGCTATACCTACGGAGAATTTCAGCGGGACCTGAGTCAGTTGCAAAAGCAGGCGGGGAGCGCGCTGCGGGTCGATGTGCTCGACAAGACAGTCGACGGCAATCAGCTCTATGACCTCCGCATCGGGAATCCGGAGGCAAAACATCATCTGCTGGTCTTCGGCGGTATTCACGCGCGGGAATATATTACAGTGCAGCTTGTGATGCGGCAGACCGTGGAACTGCTGGCCGCGCAGCAGAAGAACGGCAGTTTCCGCGATGCCGCAATCAGAGATTTGCTTGCGGACACGGAGATCCACTTGATTCCGATGGCAAACCCGGACGGTGTCAGCATCAGCCAGCTCGGCATGGACGGCATTCACACGGAAGCTGTGCGGGAGACGGTCCGAAATATCGCATCAAAGGACGGAAAGCAGCTCACGGCGGGCTATTTGCAGCAGTGGAAGTCGAATGCAAACGGTGTCGATCTGAACCGGAATTTCGATGCGCTCTGGGAGTCGTATAACGATCACCTCGGGCACGCCTCGGCGGATCACTATAAGGGAACGGCGCCGGAGTGTGAGATTGAGTCGAAGGCGCTCGCCGATCTGACCCGGCGGGTCAAATTTGACGCGACTCTCAGTTACCACACGCAGGGCGAAGTGATTTACTGGAACTTCGGGCAGGAGGGGGCGCTTCGCGACATGACCCTGGCCCTCGCAAAGCGAACCGCGGAACTGACCGGCTACCGCCTGGACGGCAATTTTCAGGTGCTCGACACAGCCGGATATAAGGACTGGGCCATCTCGAAGATGGGTATCCCGAGTCTCACGATTGAGGCGGGGCACGGCGGAAACCCGGTGGATCCGACGCAGATGGAAAGCATTTGGCGCGAGAATAAGGATGTGGTGCCGATGACACTGGAGATGATTGTAAAAGGCGAAGTACACCGCATCAGTGAAACAAAATAACCGGGGGGAGCAAACGAAATGGCAGAAGGAAAGGGCAGAACGCATATTGTGGCGCTCGCGGCAGCGGGCGTTGTGGCTGTGGGGATCGTGGCCGGCGTATTGATTGCGAGTCAGAGACCGGAGAAGCGCTTTGAGGCGGCGGCGCTGCAGACAGAGACCCGTGAAACGGAAACGCGCCGTGAGACGGAAACAAGCGCTGCGGAGACCGAGACGGCAGCTATGACAGCGGCGACAGCACCCGCAACGACCGCAGCGACAGAGGGCGCGCCGCCCGTGACAGCGGCAGCGACAGCCGCATCGGTGGCGGTAACCGCAGCGGCTACTGTAGCTACGGACTACTCGCGCACCATGTATGTCTCGCACTGCGCGCAGTCGATCTCGCTGCGCGAATCGCCGACTACGGCAGCGCGCGCCGTAAAGCAGATTCCGTTTGCGGCGCCGGTGACAGTGCTGGAGACCGCGGACAACGGTTTTTACAAGGTCATCTACAACGGAACCACAGGGTATTCGCTCGCATCGTACCTCATTAACTACCAGCCGGATGAGTCGGAGCGGCTGGACAAGCCAGTCGGCGCGGTAGAGACAACCGCTGTCCCCGGCCCGACATACCGGACCATGTTCTGTGTGAACTGCAGAGAGTATATTACGCTTCGCAGCGTGCCGGACACGAAGGGCGCGGATCTCGCGCACATTCCGCTCGGCGCTTCGGTCAGCTATGTGAGAACAGCCGACAACGGTTTTTACGAGGTGATTTATAACGGTAAGCGCGGCTATGCGCTGGCGCAGTATCTGAGCTACTAAGAAGGTTGTGTTTCGGTGACGGGGGAAAAGGTAAGAGCGGCAAGGAGATTCGGTATGAGCTTTCGGAGGCGCCGGACAGTACAGATAGCGCCCCGCAGAGCTATACGGAGCCGCGTACGTTCCGGCGAAACGGAATCTACCGGATTAAGTGCTATGCGATGAATCAGAGCGGCGAGGCGGGTGAGCCGACCGAACTGAACTTTACCATTCAGCTGGATCCGGAGAAATACCACATGAACAGCTGGTATCAGGGCAAGGACGGCGGCTGGTATTACAACAACGACGCGGGTGAACCCGTGATCGGCTGGCGCCTCATTGACAACAACTGGTACTACTTCGCGGACGACGGCAGAATGAAGACCAGCTGGCTGCAGCTGGACGGCAAGTACTACTACCTCGATGACAACGGCGTAATCGCAAACGGCTGGCGACAGTTTGAGGGGCGGTATTACTACTTTTTAAGCGACGGCAGTATGGCGGTGAACCAGTGGGTCGACGGTGCCTGCTATGTGGGAGCGGACGGCGTGATGCTGGTGTCGACGACGACACCGGACGGCAATCAGGTCGATGCGAGCGGCAAGAAGATTGAGAGAAGCCGGAACGAGAAAGCGGTAGAGGCTTACAGGAAGGTGCTTCTTGACCGGAAGCTGGAATGGTTTGGGACGTTCGGGCGGACAGTTTGCCGTCGTGGATATCAACGGCGACGGCGTATGGGAACTGCTGGCACAGATAGATGTGGAAGGGTATGATGCGAACGTTTCGAAAATATTTTATTTTACAGATCAGCTGCAGCAATTTTCTCTGGATGGAATAGAGTGTTGGGATATTCTCATGCCATCTACCCATCGACTTCTGATTGATAGAAGACGAGGAAAAGACATAACAAGAGTTATCGGATTCGATAATAAAGTGATAGAGTATACGGATGCATATATTTTTTGGTATGGGCTTTATAATCGAGATGGGAATATTACGGAGGAAATCCGAAAGAAAATGCAGCAGGCGGTCGAAACAGATTATACTGCGCCCTGCTATCGGATGGAACTGATTGATATCACAGAGAGTAATGTCAATCAGTATTTAAGCGGAAAGGGAAAAGAGAGCAATCTGACCTATCTTGGAGATCACTACTGAGATTCTTTGCCGCACAGAACCGACTTTACATGGAGTGAGTATCATACCTGTACGTTCGAAGATGCCGGCGGACGAGATATAAGATTTGGAAAAGATGAATTCAATACGGTCGGTTTTGCTTGTCCAGGGGTGGAAACGGGTGTATACTAGCAACGAACTCAATACAGGGGAGCTTGTGTGACAGGCTGAGAGGAAGGATGACCTTCGACCCTTATACCTGATGTGGGTAATGCCACCGTAGGAACTTCTTTTGCTCTGTGACTTTGACAGGAGGATGCCGCTGGTGGCTTCCTCCTGTTTTTGTTCAAATTTCAGTGAAAGAGGGAGAATCAAAATGAAGCGGCTTGATATCAGGAAAGTGGCCTTGGCCGGTCTGTTCTGTGCGGTTGCGGTACTGGGAAGTCTGTTTTCGTTTCCGGCTTTCGGGAGCAAATGCGCACCGGTGCAGCATGCGGTGAATATCCTCTGCGCGGTGTTGCTGGGGCCCGGATACGGCCTCGCTGTGGCATTTGCGGCTGCGCTGATCCGCAATTTGCTTGGGATCGGCAGTCTTATGGCATTTCCCGGCGGCATGTTTGGCGCCCTGCTTTGCGGGCTCGTGTATGCAAAGACGAAAAGTATCCCGGGAACACTGCTCGGAGAAGTGTTTGGCACGGCGGTGCTCGGCGGTCTCTGCGCCTATCCGGTTGCCATCTTTTGGATGGGAAAGAGCGCTGCGGGTCTTGCCTTTTATGTATTTGTGGTTCCGTTTCTGATTTCTACGGTCGGCGGTGCGATTCTGGCCGCGATTCTGATTTACAGCTTGCAGACAGCCGGACTCCTGCGACATATGCGGGAAGCGATTCATGGATGAGGAGGAAAAGTATGTTTCAGACGATATTTGCCAATGTGAGAAAGGCTTGTCCACTCGTGCACAACATCACGAACTATGTGACAGTCAATGACTGCGCCAACATGTTGCTTGCCTGCGGTGCTTCTCCGATTATGGCGGATGATGAAGAAGAGGTCGAGGAAATCACCGCGCTCTGTGCGGGTCTCAACATCAACATCGGCACCTTGAACCGGCGCACCATAGCATCCATGCTGCTCGCGGGAAAGCGGGCAAATGTGCTGGGACATCCGGTTGTGCTGGATCCGGTAGGTGCCGGTGCCTCGAAGCTGCGCACGGAGACGGCGGAGCGGCTTTTGAAAGAAGTGAAATTCACGGTGATTCGCGGTAACATCTCCGAGATCAAAACCCTGGCGTACGGCAACGGCACCACGAATGGCGTGGATGCGGATGTCGCCGACAGAGTGACAGATGAAAATCTCCCGGAGATGGTCGCCTTCGCGAAGGCATTTGCAGCGAAAACCGGCGCTGTCATTGCCATTACCGGTGCGATTGATATTGTGGCGGACAGCAGCCGGGCGTACTGCATCCGAAACGGGCATCCGATGATGGCTTCGATCACGGGAACAGGCTGCCAGCTTTCTGCGATGACAGCGGCTTTTGTCGCGGCCAACAGAGAGCAGGCGCTCGAAGCTACTGCGGCGGCTGTCGCTGCGATGGGCTACGCCGGGGAGCTCGCCTATGAGAGACGCAGCGCGACCGACGGCAATGCGACTTACCGGAACGGCATCATTGATGCGATTTACAACATGACACCGGAGACTTTAGAGAAAGGCGCGCGCTATGAAGTGTACTGAGGAGATGATGCGGCTCTACGCCGTGACGGACAGAACCTGGGTCGGAAAACAAAGCCTCGCGGGGCAGGTGGCGGCAGCGCTTCGGGGCGGTGTGACCTGCGTCCAACTCCGCGAAAAGGAGCTGGATGAGGAGCAGTTTCTTCGGGAAGCCGAGGAAATCTTTTCGCTCTGCAAGGGGTATCGCGTGCCCTTTTTCATCAATGACAATGTCGCACTTGCCCTCCGCTGCCACGCCGACGGCGTACATGTGGGGCAGGACGATATGGATGTCGCCGCTGTGCGCCGTCTGGTCGGGCAAGAGATGATGATAGGCGTATCGGTGCATACCGTCGAAGAAGCGCGCGCAGCGGCAGAGGGCGGCGCGGACTATCTCGGCGTCGGCGCCATGTTTGCGACATCCACCAAGACAGATGCAAGTTTGGTGACCAAGGAGACACTCCGCGCAATCTGTGACGCTGTTTCGATTCCAGTGGTCGCAATCGGCGGAATCAACAAGTCGAATCTGCTCGAACTCGCGGGCACCGGTGTCGACGGCGTCGCCCTGGTCAGCGCAATTTTCTCCGCGGCAGATATCACGGCAGAGTGTCGCCTGCTCTACGGCTTGTCGCAGGAGATGACAGAACTTGAAAAGTGAAAGGATTGATAAGAAACGAGCGGAAGGAGGACATGAGATGAAAGTACACACAGCGCTCAGCATCGCCGGGAGCGATTGCAGCGGCGGCGCGGGAATTCAGGCAGATCTTAAGACCATGACCATGCAGGGAGTCTATGCGATGAGCGCAATCACGGCGCTGACGGCACAGAATACAACCGGTGTCCGCGCGATTCAGGAGGTGAGCCCAGAGTTTCTGGGGCAGCAACTGGACGCAATCTTTGAGGACATCACGCCCGATGCAGTCAAAATCGGCATGGTGGCCTCCGGCGAACTGATTCATGTGATTGCGGAAAAATTGCGGCAGTACGGGGCGGTCAATGTGGTACTGGACCCCGTGATGGTCGCAACCTCCGGCGCGCCGCTGCTGAAAACCGATGCCGTGCAGGCGTTGACGGAAGAACTGTTTCCGCTCGCCCTGCTGGTGACACCCAATATTCCCGAGGCAGAGCTGCTTTCCGGTTTGACCATTCATACCGAGGAAGATATGTTGCGGGCAGCGGAGAGCATCGGAAATCGGTATGACTGTGCCGTGTTGCTGAAAGGCGGACATAGGGTCAATGAGGCAAACGACCTTCTCTACCGACAGGGAACTGTACAGTGGTTTCGCGGAGAGCGCATCTGGACCGAAAATACCCACGGCACAGGTTGCACCCTGTCGAGCACGATTGCCGCGAATCTCGCGAAGGGCTTTTCACTGGCAGAGTCCGTGGAGCGCGCCAAGGCCTATCTCACCGGCGCACTGAAGGCCGGGCTTGACCTCGGCAAAGGCTCGGGACCGCTCGCGCATTTTTATGGCCTGACCAACGCGTGACCGTTGTCAAAGAGGGTAGTCATGAAATACTATGAGGCAGAACCAACGCCGGAAATCCTGGAAAAACTGCTACAGCTGTCCGCGCAGTGGGCGGCAGAACAGAGCTGCTACGGCTATTGCCCAAATACGGAAGCGGACATCGTGGGAAAACGGATTTTCCTCGCGGAGGATGAAGACGGCATCGAAGCGTATCTGCTCGGCAAGATTGAGACCGCGAAGAACATGAAGTCCATTATGGCAGAGGGAACAGTGTACTTCGAAGCAGAGGAATTGTATGTTGTCCCGGAAAAGCGCTCGCAGGGAATCGGCGAAGCGCTGTTTCGCTTCGCGGAAGAAACAATCAAGAAGGACGTGCAATTTATTGTGCTCAGTACCGCGAGTAAGAACAGCAAGGCGATTTTACATTTTTATCTGGATGAACTGGGGATGCAGTTCTGGAGTGCGCGGTTATTCAAGAAGGTGGGCTAAGCGCTTGAGTTATTACCGTGTGAAGATAAAACGGAACCGGTACAGGCTTTTCCGGAGATATCAACGATGTCCGGAAACAAGGAAGCATGCTTTACCGGAATTTATGAGAATTTTTTTGCGGTTTGTATTCTATCGAATGATAAGCAAAAGTGCCCGGCATGTTTGTGTCGGGCACTTTTGGCGTAGTACTCAACGGGATAGATTAAGAAAATGACTTATCAGGACAGTAATCAAAGATATGAGATTTTGAGTCGATGCTTTTGTAGGGAGAAGAGAGAATGTGAAAAGGAACTCCGCTTGCGTATATAACTGCTATTCCGCAAGCACAGCTCCATGCAAATACATCAGTTTCAAAGCCGACCATACGAAATTCTTGTAGAATATTCCCGAGAAGGGGGCGTCAATTCTTACAAAGTGGTATAATGGATTTAATATTTGTTTAAAACGTCTGGGGTGTGAAAACAAAATAGCGGTATGAGATTCAAATTACGACGGATTGCTTCAAAAGCATGGTCAAGCGTGTGCCGGAATCTAAAGTGATAAAATACAGCATACTTTTGGAAATTAATTGCACAGATATTGCGCAAAACTAGTATTAGATAAATAAGCTGGTAGTGATATAAAAGAATATGCTAGAAAATGATAAAATAAGAATTGAGGCCGTTTATGAACTATAGTGCGGATAGACCGATTGAGTCCGATAAAGACGATTTGCTCGAAAGAGCTTCCTTTGCCAGCCACCTGGGAAAAGCAATTTGCGAATGTGATGCAAAGGATGGTTTTGTGATTGGAATATACGGAGAGTGGGGGAGTGGAAAAACATCAGTTATTAATATGGCTATCCACACAGTCGAAGAGGTATACAAGGAGGAGAGTAACAAACCGATTATAATTAAGTTTTCACCATGGAACTATTCAGAACAGAGTAATTTAATTAGCACATTCTTTAACTCGCTTCAGAACCAAATAGCGATAAAGGGAGACGATGAATTTAAGAAAAAAGTGGGAAAAGCGTTGAGTGATTACGCAGGAGCTTTTGATGCACTTTCCATTATACCGGTACTTGGACCTGGATTTGCCGCACTTTTCAAAACCGTTGCAATTGCGAAGGGAAATTACTTGATGCAAGAGGTTAATCTTGATAAAGCTAGGATGGATTTGGAAGATTGCCTAATTAAATTAGATAGGAAAATCATAGTAATTATTGATGATATCGATCGGCTGACAAACATACAAATTAGAGATGTGTTTCAGCTGGTTAAGCAAGTTGCAGATTTTTCGAATATTATCTACCTCCTTGCTATGGATAGAAAAATTGTTTGTCGTGCACTGAAAGAGGTTCATAATGTTGAAGGAAATGAGTACTTAGAGAAAATTATTCAGGTTTCATTTGAAATACCACCGTTACAGAAGGTGCAAATCAATGAGATCTTATTGGGAAAACTTGCTGAAATTGACGATGGTTTAGTGTGCTGCAATAAAGAAATAGACTATTTTCGAGCTATAAGACATGACTGCATAGAACCGTATATCGATACAGTGAGAGATATTAATAAGGTAGTCAATACATTTCGCTTTAGATACGGTTACTTACGAGAAGAGACTAATTATGTAGACTTGCTGGCAATCACTACACTTGAGGTAATGGAACCAGAGTTATACAAGTGGATTCATAATAATAGAGAAACTCTATGTAGTGGTATGACATATGGCTCCAAAGGAATAATCAAAAATACTACGGATTTGGAGAAACATTACAAAGGAGAGTTTGAAAATATAAGCGTGAATCCTGAAATAACAATTAGATGCCTTTCCACGTTGTTTCCTGCTTTTGAGGCAGCTCTTAATGGCGAACGTGAAGCCGCTTATTCAATCGATTATATCAGAGGAAGACAGAGAATAGCACATTATGAGAAATTTGAAATCTATTTTGCCTTTAACCTCAGTGTAATTAAGGTGACGAGAGCTGAGATTGATTTATTCATGAATAGTCTTGAGTATTCTGATTTGTGGATGGAAGTTGAAGACATATATTTAAGAGGAGATATTGATTGTTTTTTTGATGAACTCGGTCCGCTAGTTGATGAAATTCCTGAACATAGACTAAATCTTATTGCGAGTGTTCTGTTAAGACTACTGAATAAGATTGGGGGAGATTCAAAGAGTACTAAATCTGTTGAGGTTTATTCTGAGAAAGTTGGGAGTATTCTTATTGAAGTTTTGAATAGAGTTGATTGCGATGAAAATCGATGCAATATTATTGTGCGGGGAATTGAGCTGTTTGATATTTGTGGTTTTGGAGCATTATCTGTTGTAATAGATGAAATGGTGCCAATAGAAGGGGAGTTTCGAGATGAAGGACGAAATACAAATATATATAAGAGTGTCATCAACCGAGATGATTTGGGTATAATCAAGAATAAATATGTTTAGAAACTAGAAGGGTGGAGCGATTCCGAAGAACTTTTAAAAATGAATATGTTTGGGCAAGCCTACTATCTTTGGAGGAGAATAGATTACCTGAGCGCAGAAATACATATGCGAAAGTTATTAAGGAAAAATATAGTGAATTCCCTGAGATTTATCTGTGCAATAGCCAATGAATGGACTGCAACAAATGGAGAGGGATGGTGGTTTTCTCAGGAGAGCTATTCGGATTTAATATTACCCAATGTTGTATATGACTATATTGACAAGTTTGACAAGAATCAGATGACTACTTTCTCAAGAACGGAACTGCTTAAATTAGCATCATTCTATTTGAACTATAGTCGGGATGAAATGTACAAGGCAGATAAAGACGAAGCAAGAGAATTAGTTGATGAATGGTTAAGTTATCCACAGTAGATATTAATATTTCTCAAAATTTCTGCTCGTTCTCTATAAGTTGATAAACATAGTTTGGAAGCGTATGGTCGGTTAAACCTGTTGCAATTTGAGCTTAAGAGAGAATCTACCCATGATACAGACCAAGCGCCTTTCTCTTCGCCGAATCATAGCGGAAGATTGGAAGGACATTCAGTCAATACGGGTCAGTGCGGCTAAGTCTGTGTGCGCCCAATATGACAGGCCGAACGATCTGGATGATGCCTCGGTTCACACTCGAGTTGCAGGCTAGATTTGCTTGCGGAGAGTGGCGCCCACATCTTTCTGGCGGTTTGCCTGAAGAACAGGGTGATTGGTTACTTTTCCCTAAATGAACGCGGAGAGGGCTATGAACTAGGCTATTGCTTTCATTCGGATTTCCACGGAAAGGGCTATGCGAGTGAGAGCTTAAGGGCTGTGTTAAGGTTCCTGCGGGACTAGGGCGTTCTGTTTGTTGAGGCGGGGACAGCGCTCCGGAATACGCCTTCGCTGTGCCTGCTGCGTTCACTCGGCTTTGAACTCTGCGGGACAGAGCGGGTCTCCTTTTACCGTGATGCGGAAGGGAAGGATACCTTCTTTGGTGGCGGTATCTTTGTGAATCGTTTGCACCGTGATTTGCGAAAGCTAGAGCTCGAGACCCCATGGTTTCGGGTCTATTCGCATTTGCAACTTGACAAAAAACAGCCTTGGATAAGTTCTTTTCATGGATAGAGGAAGGATAAAGGGGGAAATTTAAGGTGTTTTATAAGGAAAAAGAGTTCAAGCTGAAAGATGGACGTAATGCTTTTCTTCGGAGTCCTTCGGTGGATGATGCGGAAAATATGCTTCAATTCATCATAAAGGCCTCGGGTGAGACAGATTTCCTGATGAAGTTTCCGGAGGAATTTGCCGGGTTTACGCTTGATCAGGAAAAAGCCTTTCTTCGGGCGAACTGTGATAATAAGAGTGGACTGATGATCATCTGCCTTGTAGACGGCAGGATTGCGGGAAGCTGTCAGATTTCTTTTCGTACCGGGGAAAAAGATCGTCACAGGGCTTCCGTTGCGATTGCCCTTCTGCAAGAGTTCTGGAATCTCGGAATCGGAACAAGGATGTTTGAAGAGATGTTTCAAGTAGCCGGAGAGCGTGGCAATGTCCGTCAGATTGAACTTGACTTTATAGAGGGTAACAAGAGGGCAAGGGGGTTATATGAGAAAATGGGATTTCGGATTACAGGGGTAAAGCCGGATGCCATACGCATGAAGGATGGATCGTTTGTGAATGAGTATATGATGGTGAAACGGCTATAACATGGCGGTATCTTAGTACGGTGTTTGGACATTGATTGATGAACGGCAGAGCTCGAAACCTCATGGTTTCGGGCTCTTTTCGCATTTGCAACTTGACGAAAAACGGTTGCGGAAGTATGGTAATTTATGAATATTTTATGAAAAGAAGCAGGTCTTGGTGCGGAAAAGCGGAAGCTCAAAGAGGCGAAACGCACCGCAGAGCGCGCTACTTATCGTTAGGAAGGTGGAAACACAGTATGCATCCGGAAGAAAAAAGAAGATGGGAGCCGCAAATCCGGAAGATCATTCGGGAGCGGCAGGCTTCGGCCTACAATATGGTGGACATTGCGACGCTCGAGCCGCTCTTTGCGGCAGAGGGGCTTCGCTATGCGGACTTCGGTTTTGCGAGCTTTCGGGATTTTTTGAATGAATTCCGGGCAGTTTTAAATCTGGTGGACGGAGCACCTGCGGGCGGTGGGCTTCCCGCAAAATCCTATGTGCAGCTGAAGGATTTTGATACCTCAGAAGCGACAGCGGGCCAGAAAGCGGAAGATTCCGAACAGCCGCCATGTCCTGTCTCGCCGGAAGGCCCCGCACAGCCGGAACTTTCCGCGGAGGAGAAGGCAGCGCTTGCACCGAAGATTCAAGCTGCTTTTCGAAGTGCGGTTTCCAATGAAGGGGGCTGGGTGAACCTCGCGAGTCTCGGTGCCCTGCTCAAAGAAAACGGGGCGGATGCCAAGCAGTTCGGGTTTCAGAAGATTTTTCAGTTTCTTGAGCAGTTTCCGGAACTGCTTGCGGTAAAGCGGGAGCCCACACCGAGCGGCAAGGCCTGGGTCGTCTATGCGAAGCTTCGAGATGCGGCGTCCGCGCTTTCGTCGGAAGGCGCAGGACTTACGCCTATACAGCACACGGTGCGTGCGGATGCGGTACACGCGGTCACTGAACTGTCCGTGCCGCCTGCGGGCACCCGGACAGCGAAGGCAGCCTCGGGAAGCGAAGAAGCATTGCAACCGGAACTCTCTGCGGAAGAGAAAGCGGCGCTCGGCCCGAAGGTTTGCGCGGCGGTTCAGAGTGCTGCTTCGGATGAAGCGGGTTGGGTCAACTTAGCCGGAATCGGGGAAGCGCTCAAGGGAAACGGGATTGATGTGAAGCCGCTCGGCTTTCAGAAGATTTTGCCTTTCCTCGAGCAGTTTCCGGAACTGCTTGCTGTAAAGCGGGAGCCCACGCCAAGCGGCAAGGCCTGGGTTGCCTATGCGCGGCTCAAGGTGGATGACAGAAGAGAGGGAACCGGAAAGACTGCGAGAACATCAGTCAGGCCGCAGTCGTCTTATGTTCCCGTGACAGCGCACAGAACCGTGGAGGGTAAATTCCCGACCAGAGATTCCTGGCTCTTTAACTGGGCCAGAATTCCGAATGCAAAAATCAAAGAACTCGCGGACAAGGCGCTGGAGGAAAAGTGGTATTACGGCGCGGCGAATGCCGCCGAGGCCGAGAATTACCCGATTTTAAAGAACTATCTCGCCTACACCTTCAAGCGGCTTGCAATCGAGGACAAGATTTTATTCGGGAATACCACGGATCCGGAGCACGCCGGGGAAGAGTATGCGGCGTTCAATACGGGACTGGTTGACAAAAAGTACGAGTATATCTACGCGCTCTTTAAAAAGAACACGATGACGCCGCAGCCCTACTGGTATTTGCTTGACTTTGTCGTGGCGGGAGAGCAGTCCGGAAAAACCTTGGCAAGGCTCTTTTATCCGCTGCCGAAGCGCGCCGACTATTTTGAGAACAAGTTTCAGAACATGGTCTATGACACTTCGACGCAGTTGCTCTGCGACTACACACACATCATTGCAGAGCGCATCAGCCGCTTTCCGCTTCGCTTCCTGCAGGAGAATTGCCCGCCTGATATGCTTGAAATCGACGGTGTGAAATTGGAAGAGGTCTATCCGAAGCACGCCAAGGACAGCGAGAGAAAGCGCTATTTCGAACAGCTCGGTGAGCGCATCAACAATACGCCCGTGGTGCTGAATAATTTGAAAAACCGGCTGGAGGCGGCCATTCATCTCACCCTAAAGCGTGTGGAGTGGAATTATAAAACGGCGATTCCGGTGTACTTTCCGACCAGAAATCTCTGCTCACTTTTGTTGCCGCTCTGCCTCTCGGAGGAGGGACAGGTGGATTTGGCGCTTGTGGTCGAGCATTTGCAGTCGGGTGCGTATCAGGGGCAGACCGTGTTGCCGCTTGACCTGGCTTATAACAACAGCCGTCTTCTCACCCGGCCGGACAGCGACTGGCTCCGGACCGACAGCATTCAGTCGAACGGTTCGGATGATGAAGAGGAATAAAGCGGCGAAAGAACCCGCGGTTCCCGCATCGACCGCGGAGAACACGGCGGAAAACGGTTTCTACGAGGTCATTTATAACGGCAGACGCGGCTATGCGCTGGCGCAGTATCTGAGTTACTGTGTGGTTGAAACGTCATTGAAAGGGGGATGAGAGATGAAAAAGCAAAAGCTTGCCGCTGTAGTTCTCGCAGCGGGCGTGGTTCTCGGCGCAGCGGTCTTTGCGGGGTATGAGAGCACGCGCTATACGCGGACGGTGCAGGCGGCCGAACAGGAGTGGCAGCTCGGAGACACGGAAGAAGCAATCCCGATCTATGAAAAGGCAATCCGAATGAAGCCGAAGCGGGCGGAGGCCTATCTCGCGCTCGCGGAGATTTATGAGAGGAACAAGCGGCACGCGGATGCGGTCTCGCTTTTAAAGACCGCCGGTGAGGCGATGTCCGGCAAGACTTCGAAAGATGCGACGCTCATTCAAGAGGCACTGGAACGCTACAATCCCACGGTCAAAGCATCACTTGAATCCGGCAGTTATGAGGATCCGGTGGAGCTCGAACTAACGAGTAAGGGCGTTTCGATACGCTATACCCTTTTGGAAGCGCCCGTGGGCGAGAGCGCGGAAGAGCAGGATTACGAAAAGCCGCTTCGCTTCCGCAGAAACGGAACCTATCGCCTGCAGTGCTATGCGGTCAATCAAAAGGGGGAGGCCGGTGAGCCGGTGGAGCTTAGCTACGTGATTCAGCTCGACCCGGAAAAGTATCATATGAACAGCTGGTACCAAAAGGACAACGGCTGGTACTATAACGACGATACCGGGGTGCCGGTGGTCGGCTGGAGGCAGATTGACGGCAACTGGTATCACTTTGCCGAGGACGGCAAGATGATGACGGGTTGGCTGGAACTCGGTGATAACTTCTACTACCTCGATGAGAACGGTGTCATTGCAAACGGCTGGCGCAATCTGGACGGAAAGTACTATTACTTCCTCGAGGACGGCAGCATGGCGGTGAACCGTTGGGTGGACGGGGATTATTATGTCGGCGCGGACGGCGTTATGCTGGTCTCGACAACGACCCCGGATGGCTATCAGTTGGATGAAAACGGTAAGAAGATTGAGAAGAGCCAAAACGAGAAGGCGGTAGAAGCCTACCGAAACATACTTCTCGACCGGAGTTGGAACGGCAGAAAACTGCCTGGCGGACAGTTCGCGGTTGTGGACATCAACGGCGACGGTGTTTGGGAGTTATTGACGGAGTTGGATACAGGCGGGTATGACGATGCGATTTCCCGAATCTTCTACTACACGGATCATTTAAATCAGTATGCCCTGGATGGAAGCGAGACTTGGGATTGTCTGATGCCTTCTTCACATCGGATTATAATCGGAAGAACGCGTGGGAAGAACAGTACCCGCGTGCTCGGTGTAGGGAGTGACGGGAATTTGACGGTATACGACGACTCCGATATTTTCTGGGGTTACTATGAAAATGCTGCGGATTGGGTGGGCTCGGATCAGGCAAAGAGCATGAGTCAGACAGTTGAAAAATACTATCGTGACGCATGCTACAACATACGCTTTGTTGATATCACAGAGAGTAATGTAGCGCAGTACCTGAGCGGCAACGGTCAGGAGACCGGTACGAGTTTTGCTGCAGACAACTACCTGTCTCGGTAAAGTATGAACTTGTCGAGACGCTTTGCCTGTATGTATTTTTGCATGGCCCTTGACAACGCCTGCTGTAGCGCGTAAAATAAGCTTAAATCATAAAAGTTGAGACCGATGTCTCGACAGAGTGAATAGACGAGTTAACACAGGATTCGTCTACCCATTTTTACTCTGTTGAGGCGTCGGTTTTTTGTTTTGCCTCAAATCCTGTGGCACCTTGACAAGTGAATCCGCAGCTGTTTAGAGCAAGCGCTCGGGGAAGCACGCCGGGATCTGTAATCGCAGAGAGCGTGCCAAGACGCGAAGCCTGACTGACTGCGACCAAGAAACAAAAAATACAAAAGCAAAAACAACAGCAAAGAGACAGCAAGTAGGCAAGAAACGTTTGCATACAGGAAAGTGAGGCAAAGCTATGAAGAATATGAATGATAAGGTGTTCGGTCGTCAGGAAAAGGTTTCGGTGTTTACGCCGCAGCTGCCCGTGGACGGTGAGAGTACCCCGGGTCAGGCGGCGGGTCAGGCGGCAGGGCGTTTTTTGCAGGCTTCGGCGCTGCTCCCGGCGGAGGGCTTTCTCGGGATAGAATTCAGGCCGGAGCGGGGCGTAAAGCAGGAAATTTTCCTGTTTGCGGCGCCGGATACGGCGGTGCGCGATGCGGATTACGGCTGGATTTTTGAGGATTGCGCGGAGGAGGCGCCGACGGCGTCGAAGACGCTCGAAAGCCTCTTTGCGGAGGGGCGCAAGGTATATGCGCTCGCCGAAAGCGTGAGCGGCGGAAGCATAACTTTGGATACAGAGGAGTCTTTGGAGAACGCAAGTCTCTATCGGAAGTATATGGAAGAGCGTTCCCGCGCGGATTTGACCATGCAGTTTTACAAACTCCTCATGAAAGAAGGCGGTCTGCTTCGCATGGTGGCGGGAAGCACAGAGGGAAGGGAGAATTCCGCGTGTACGCGCGGTCGCATTTTCCTGAGTTTTCCGAATGCAATCAGTCTCCGCCTTCGCACTGCGATTTCGCTCGCTTTTCCGGGAACGGTGCTCGAAGAGCTTTCGGAGCATGCGGAGACGGAAGCCTGTGTCAGCGAATCCTATCTCTTTGAGGGGCTGCTCCGTCTCTTTTTACTGCTCTCTGCCATCGAGCGGCGGCAGCAGAGACGGAATCTGGAGGAGGTTCCCGAAGAGTGGAAGGAGCAGGAAAGTTTGGAAGAGGCTGCTTCCAAGATGGAACTGCGGGGCTACTGCTACAATCCGGTTCTCATTGAGGATCTGGAACTCAGCGTGCGCAGTTATACCTGTCTCAAAAAGGCCGGTATTCTTACGGTAGAGCAGCTGAAGCGGCTCAGCGCGGATGAGCTGCGGCGCATCAGAAACATGGGGCGTAAGAGCGTGGCGGAAATTCTGGATAAGCTCGAAGAAATACGGCATCTCCCGGCGGTAAGTATCCTCCCCGAAAAGGATTACTTGGCGGAACTGGACACGCTGATCGGCTTGGAGGAGGTAAAGACACAGGTCAGAAAAATTGCGGCGTTTGCCAAAATGAAAAAGGATTTCGAGGCGCAGGGAAAGAGTAAACTCAGCCTGGCGCTCAACATGGAATTCAGTGGGAATCCTGGCACGGCAAAAACGACAGTGGCGCGCATCCTCGCCGGCGTTCTGAAGCAGATCGGCATTTTGGATAGTTCCGAACTTGTCGAGGTGGGGCGTGCCTCTCTGGTGGCAGGCTATGTGGGACAGACCGCGGAGCGAGTCCGGGATGTGTTCCGGAGCGCCAAGGGGAAGGTTCTCTTTATCGATGAGGCCTACTCCCTGGTCGAGCACTGGGAGGGTGGCTACGGCGATGAGGCAATCAATACCATTGTGCAGGAGATGGAGAACAACCGGGAGGACACGGTTGTGATTTTCGCGGGCTACCCGAAGCAGATGGAGGAGTTCTTTTCGAGAAATCCGGGGCTTCGTTCCCGCGTTCCGTTTCAGCTCAGCTTTCACGACTACGGGGTTGAGGAGCTGCTGAAAATCACTGCCCTGGAGGCAGAGCGGTACGGCTTTGCGCTTGCGCCGGAGGCGGAAGAGGCAATCCGGAAACTTGCGGCGCCGTGTGCAAAAGAACAGGGCTTCGGCAACGGCCGTTTCTGCAGAAACCTGGTCGAAAATGCACTGCTCTCCTATGCACAGCGTGTCTACGGCGCGGAGGAAGGCGATGAGACAAATGCGGCGCAGGACTTTGTATTGCGCGCGGAGGATTTCACCGCGCCGGATGTACAGGCTGCGGCAAAGAAGGCTGTTATCGGATTTCAGCCCTGCGCGGCATAAAAAAGACGCTTTGCTTTTATCGTCGGCGCTGTCATAGCCTGTTGAAAGGCGTATAATAGTTATACAGCGCTTATTCTAAGCAAAGCGAAAGCGATACAGGTATGTGATTGGGAAGAAATCCGAAAAAGGATACGGAATAGCTCGAAAGACGAAAGGAGTCAGCGCATGGGAAGCTTGGCAAAACGGATTGCCGCCCAGCGGGCATTTTTTAACCGGGACAGAACAAAACCCCTTGCGTTTCGGCTTGCGATGCTGGGACGCTTGGAAACGCGGATTCGCGAACAGGAGGATGCCATCCTCGCGGCACTCCGGCTGGATCTCTCGAAATCGCGGGCGGAGGCTTATATGACGGAGCTCGCCTTGGTCTACGGGGAGCTCCGGGAAGCGCGGCGAAAGCTGCGCATTTGGGCAAGAACAGAGCGCGTGCGGGGCAGTCTCGCAAGCTTCCCGGCAAGGAACTTTATCTACCGGGAACCCTACGGCGCAGTGCTGATACTCGCGCCCTGGAACTATCCCTTTTATTTGAGCATTGCGCCCCTCATTGCGGCGATTGCCGCGGGAAACTGCGCAATTGTAAAGTGCTCGGAAGAGAGCGTGCACACTTCGGCGCTCATACGAAAACTTCTGCGGGCGGTATTTCCCGCTTCGTTTGTATACTGCACGGCGCCGGACACGGACCATGAGGAATTGCTCCGTCAGCGCTACGACTACATCTTTTTTACCGGAAGCCCCCGTGTCGGAAAAATTGTCATGCGAGCCGCGAGCGAACATCTGACGCCTGTTACCCTGGAGCTCGGCGGCAAGAGTCCCTGCATTGTCGATGAGAGCGCGGACATAAAGCTTGCGGCGCGGCGCATTGCCTGGGGGAAATTTTTAAACGCCGGTCAGACTTGCATTGCGGTGGACTATGTTCTGGTGCAGCGCCGTGTCAAGGCTGCGCTGGTCCAAGCATTAGCGGCGGAAATCGAGCGGCGCTACCATAAGGCGGAGCAGCGGGAGAGTTATCCGAAAATCATCAACCGCAGGCACTATGAGCGTCTGGTCGGCCTGATTGCTGCGGAGAAAGAGGTAATCGGCGGGGCAATGAACGAGCGCACGGAAAAGATTGCGCCGACCCTCTTGCCGGAGGCGGATTTTGACCACACCTGTATGCAAGAAGAGATCTTCGGGCCCTTGTTGCCGATTATCGCCTATGATGAACTTGAGACGGCAATCGGGGAAATCAAGGCGCGGGAAAAGCCGCTCGCCTGCTATATCTTTACGCGGGACAAGCGGAAGGCGGAGGGGCTCATACGTAAGCTCTCCTTCGGCGGCGGCTGTGTGAACGATGTGCTATTGCAGATCGGGAACCACTGCCTGCCCTTCGGCGGTGTGGGAAACAGCGGTATGGGAGTGTACCACGGAAGATACGGCTTTGAGACCTTCAGCCATATGAAGGCGGTTGTAAAAAACACCGGCTTTCCGGATTTGCCGTTTCGCTATGCCCCTTTTGACGAGGGAAAATGGAAGCTCCTAAAGAAGTTCCTATAAGCGGATGGCGTGAACCGGGGAGTATGAGGCTTTCGTGACGGAATTATTGAAAACGGAACGATAACGGAATGATATGCGCCGGCGTTTGGAAGCGTATGCAGATAAGAAAACGCTGCGTATAGAGATGAGATAAGGTCCTTGGAATTCGAACGAACGAGCGGCGGTATGTGTTCCGCAAGAGCGGTAAAGGAGTGATGATATGTCAAAGAAGTCTACGGCGTTCCAGTACAAGTTTATGCGTTGGATGTACCGGGGTAAGGGGATTTTTAACCCTTTGAACACGGGGTGGATCGATGAGCACCTGGCCTGTGTGCGGGAGTGGATCGCCAATGTGTTTTTCTACCGAAAGGGCGACACGGTGATTATGATCGATGCGGGCTATCATTACGAGCGACTCGAAGAAAAGATGGGCTGGCTCGGCCTAAAGCCGGCGCAAATTTCAAATGTGCTGCTCACCCATCTCGACACCGACCACACGGGCGCGGTCGAGGCGGACGGCGGCGGTCTCTTTCGGAATGCGACCGTGTATCTCGGCGAGATTGAAAACCGGTACTTAACAGGAGAGCGGAAGCGCCGTGTGCTCTACCGGCTCGGCAGCTTGCCCCGCGTTCGGATTCCGAACGAAAAGGTTCTGCTTCGGGACGGACAGGTTTTCACAATCGGCGACATTCAAATTGAGTGCTTTCTGGTGCCGGGACACACCTGGGGGCATATGGTCTACTTGTTGGACGGGCGCTATCTTTTGACCGGCGATGCGATATGGCTCGGCGCGGACGGCGGTTACAGTTTCCTCGCCTCGCTCGCGGAGGATAATCGCCTCGCGGTTCGCGCCCTCGCGGCATTTGAGGCAAAGCTCCGTGCGCGGGGCTTAAGGCCTCTCGTTATCACGGGACACACGGGTTATTCGGCGGATTTGGACTTTGTGTTTGCGCACCGCGACCTCTGCTGCAAGACCTCGGACAAGCGGTATTTTAATCCCGCGGCACCCTACGATGCCTATGATGAAAGCGAGGACACGGAAGCGCGGGCGGTTGTCCCGCTGTAATCCGGCGGCGGATGCTTCCCGGGCGGACAGGTTGTGGCAGAGAAAAGCCCGCAAAACTCTAAGGAAATCGACAGATTTGCCGTCTTTGTGTGAATAGACAGCAGTTTGCGGCTCTGCTATGATAGGCGAATATCAAAGCTTAGGGAGGATCACAGATGAAGAAAACAATGCTCTGCGCGACCGTTCTGGCACTCAGCGTTGCGGCCACAGGCTGCGCATCCGGCAAAAAGACAGAGAGCAGTGCGGCGAGCACTGCGGCTGCGCAGTCCGAGGCCGCTTCGACACAGGCGGCCGGCACTGCGGCCGAGACAACAGCGGCGGCTGCTTCGGACATGGCGGTGCCGGGGTATGCGCCCGGTCAGATTCCGGAGATTCCGGCAATCGTCCTGCCGGAGCTCGGCATTTCGGAGAATCCGGCCGCAAAAATCACGCTCGACAAGACCAAGGCGCTCAGCTCGGTTCCGGGCATTACGGTCACGCCGGTCAGAGTCGAGAACGATCAGATTCAGCGCGGTTCCACGGTTATGCAGCTCGGCAGCAACGGCGAGGGGCAGTATAAAGACGGAAATTTGACCGTGCAGACCGACGGCAACGGTGCGGGGCAGTATGTCGACGCAGAGCGCGGCATCACGATTCAGCGCGACGAGGACGGTGCGGGCCAGTACCTCGACAGTAAGCTCGGCATTTCCCTCCAGGTGGATGATGACGGCGCGGGCAGCTATAAGGATGATCGCTACGGCATCTCGCTGATGGTGGATGACGACGGCGAGGGCCTGTACACAAACACGCAGAACGGGGTCACCGTCACCGCGGACGATGATGCGATGAGCTACCGCGCGGGTAAGGTGCAGATTACACAGAAGAAGGACGGATCGGG
Source organism: Stomatobaculum longum (assembly GCA_000242235.1). Classification (GTDB taxonomy): domain Bacteria; phylum Bacillota; class Clostridia; order Lachnospirales; family Lachnospiraceae; genus Moryella; species Moryella longum. The sequence goes on along the minus strand of JH590861.1, from coordinate 474,775 downwards.
CAGCTATTCCGACGCGGAGAGCGGGCTCAAAATCGAGAACGACGGCAAGGGTAAGGCAACCGTCACCAAGGGAACGCAGAAGACAACCGTGGATGCGGCGCCGCTCGGCACATTGCCGCGCCTCCCGCGGCTCGGTGCGGTTCCCGCTGTCCCGAGTCTCGAGGCAAACAGTCTCCTGATTACCCTAGATTCCGGCGTGCTCTTCGATGTCGACAAATACGACATTCGCCCGGAGGCACAAGAGACCTTAAATCAGCTTGCCAAGCTCCTCACGGAGGCAGAGATTACGGCCTTTGAAATTGACGGTCACACGGATTCCAACGCGGACGATGTTTATAATCAGACGCTTTCCGAGAACCGCGCGAATGCGGTCAAGGAGTATTTAAAGACGCAGGGCGTGACTGCGGAAATTACAACGCAGGGCTACGGCGAGAGCCGTCCGGTCGCGACCAACGAGACCGCGGAGGGCAGGCAGCAGAACCGCCGTGTGGAGATTATCATCCCGACGGTATAAGCGGCGGATGAGAGCGGCTCAAAACCACTCATCGTAGAACTCGATGACAAAGTCCCACAGGAAGCACTCGCGTTGTTCAGCTATGGTTTTTGCGGCCTCGGTATTCATGAGGTCTTTTAACGTGAAGAGCTTTTCAAAAAAATGATGCAGAGAACTGCCTTTGTGATTGTGGTAGGCTTCGCTGCCGAGTCCTAAGGCAGGCGCTTCGGTCGGGTCAAACATGGCCCGGCCTCTGGATCCGCCGTAGGCAAAGGTTCTCGCAATGCCGATGGCGCCGAGGGCATCCAGGCGGTCGGCATCCTGTACGATTTTTCCTTCGAGGCTGTCTGGGGCAATGCTGTCCGTGCCGTGGAAGGAGACCTGGGAAATAATAGAAATGATGTTCGCTGTCATCTCTTCGGAGATGGCAGCTTTTTTCAGGATGCGGCGGGTATTCCGGTAGTCATTTCCTGAAAAGAGTTTCGGGTCATCGGCATCGTGGAGGAGAGCGGCGAGAGCCACCAGGGTCTCATCGCAGGGATACGCTTCGGCGAGACGCCGCGCGAGGCGGTACACGCGAAGTGTGTGCCAGTAGTCGTGGCCGCTCGCATCTCCCGCAAAAAGGGTCTTGATTTCTGATTGAACAATTGCAACGGATTCTGTCATAGTAACTCCTGAATTTTGAATGTCTGTCATTGTATACCGGTGGAAGCTGTGTGACAAGTGAGAATGACTGCCGTTTTGTCACAACATACGGGCAAAAATGGTTATAGAAATCTAACAGTTTTTCTTGACATTGCCTTCGTTTCGGGCTAGAATTGCAAACATATTGCAAATGGAAATAGCTTGCAAATATCAACCAAGGGGATAACAGAGGAGGCATATGAAAAAGTTCGGACAGTTTCTTTTGGTCTCCGCGCTTTCGGCAGCATTATTGGCCGGCTGTGGCGGAAGCAAGAAGGCAGAGAGCAGCACGGCGGGAAGCAGCGAGGCGAAGACAGAGAGCACGGTTGCGGGCAGTCAGAAATTAAAGGTTGTCACGACCATTTTCCCGGAGTACGACTGGGCAAAGGCAGTGCTCGGCGACAAGGCGGAGAACGCGGAGCTCACGCTGCTCTTAAAGAACGGCGTGGATTTGCACAGTTTCCAGCCGAGCGCGGAGGATATCGCAAAGATCAGCGAGGCGGATCTCTTCATCTATGTGGGCGGCGAGTCCGACGGCTGGGTTGACGATGCGCTCAAAGAGGCGAAGAACAAGAACATGAAGGTCATCAACCTCATGGAGACCCTCGGCGACAAGGCGAAGGAAGAGGAGATGAAGGAGGGCATGCAGGAGAGCGAAGACGAGCATGACCACGACCACGGCAAGGAAGTCTCTACCTTCGAGGACAGCGAGGTAAAGGACAGAACCCTCGCCGACTGGAAGGGCGACTGGCAGTCCGCTTACCCGCTCGCAAAGAGCGGTGCGCTCGATGCGGCATTCAAGGAGAAGGCCGAGAAGACCGGCAAGATGACTGCCGAGGAGTACAAGGCCTACTATACAAAGGGCTACGAGACGGACATCGCGAAGATCAACATCGACGGCGATACAATCAGCTTTACGGACGAGAGCGGCAAGACCGTGAAGTCCCCGTACAAGTATGTCGGCACTTACATCCAGAACTGGTCCACGGGCACCAAGGCTGCGATGTACCGCTTCGAGGCGGAGGATAAGAATTCCGGCGCGCCGATTTATGTGGAGTTCAATGACCACATGATTGAGCCGGCGACGGCGGAGCACTTCCACATCCGCTTTAGCAACGAGAGCTTCGATGCAATCAAGGATCCCGAGAATTCCTGGCCGACCTTCTATCCGGCGGCGCTGACGGGGGAGGAAGTCGCCGATGAGCTCGCAGGTCACGACCACCACGAGGAGACCGAGTACGACGAGCATGTCTGGCTCTCGCTGAAGAACGCGGAGCTCTATGTGAACAAGATTGCCGAGGATCTCTCCGCGCTCGACACGGCAAATGCAGAGAGTTACAAGAAGAACGCAGAGGCTTACAATAAGGAGCTTTCCGAGCTCGACACGCAGTATGCGGATGTCGTGAAGAACGCTACCAATAAGTATCTGCTCTTTGGCGACCGCTTCCCGTTCCGCTATCTCGTGGACGACTATGGTCTCGACTACAGCGCGGCGTTTGTCGGTTGCTCGGCAGATACCGAGGCGAGCTTTGAGACGGTTCGCTTCCTCGCGGACAAGGTGGACGAGAAGAAGCTCGGCAGCATCCTTGTGATTGAGAATTCCGATCAGAAGATTGCGAACACGATTCAGCAGAACACCAAGGAGAAGAACCAGAAGATTCTGGTCCTCGACTCCATGCAGTCCGTGACCGAGAAGAACATGGCGGACGGCGAGACCTACCTCGGCGTGATGAAAAAGAACCTCGAGGTCCTGAAGCAGGCGCTGCAGTAAAGCGGCTTTGCGCCCGGGAATCGGGAAACAGAACAAAAAGCGGGAGGCACCTGCAAGTTGGCAGGCGCCTCCCGCTTTTATCTATCATTACGGCTCACTGACTTCAAACAGCATGTCGCCGTAGCTCGGGAGCGGCCAGAGATCCTTGTCAATTACGGTCTCGAGCGCATCGGCGCTTTCGCGAAGAATCCGCATGTCCGTGACAATCTGCGTGTGGTAGGCTGCGGCGCGCGCAGCCGGGTCCTGAATGGAGGCGGCGAGATCGGTATCGCTCTGTAACTTCTCGCGGCTTCGCTTCATATCGCTGAGGAGCTCGCTCGCGCGGAGCAGCAAATCCTCCTGCGCGCTCACATCGGCCGCGGAGCAGGCGCTCTTCACCTGATTCACCGAGGTCGCAAGCCGGGTCACATAGTGAATCGCCGCGGGAATCAACTGCTTGCCGGAGATATTGATCATGGCGCGCGCCTCAATGTTGATGCGCTTTGCATAGTTCTCGTAGGCGACAATGCTGCGGCTCTTTAACTCGGTCTCGGAGTAGATGCCGAAGGCAGAGAAGAGTTCCACGGCCTTTTTGCTTGTGAAGGCGGGAATCGCGTCAATCGAGGATTTTAAGTTCGGGAGCCCGCGCCGCGCTGCCTCCTGTACCCACTCCTCGGAGTAGCCGTTGCCGTTGAAGACAATGCGCTGATGCGCAGTTAAGAGTTCGCGTATCAGTTCCCAAGCAGTTTCTTTGACGGAAGAGGCCTGTTCGAGGCGGTCGGCCGCGAGGCGGAACTGCTCGGCGAGTATCGTATTCAGAACAATATTGGCGCTCGCGATGCTGTCGCCAGAGCCGACCATGCGGAACTCGAACTTGTTGCCGGTGAAGGCGAAGGGCGAGGTGCGGTTTCGGTCGGTCACATCGGCGTAGAGATTCGGGAGCGTGTCGACATGGGTCTCGAGGCTCTTTCCGGAGAGCGAGCTGCTCGCTCTGCCGGTCTCGATAATCTGTGCGACAATATCCTCGAGCTGGCTGCCGAGGAAGCAGGAGATGATGGCGGGCGGCGCCTCGTCCGCGCCGAGGCGGTGGTCATTGCCGACATTTGCCGCGGAGAGACGCAGGAGGTCGGCGTGCGTATCCACGGCCGCGAGCACACAGGCGAGCGTCAGGAGAAACAGCTGATTCTCGTGCGGGCGCTTGCCGGGGTTTAAGAGGTTTAAACCGGTGTCGGTCGAGACGGACCAGTTGTTGTGCTTGCCCGAGCCGTTGACACCGGCAAAGGGCTTCTCGTGCAGCAGACATTCGAGCCCGTGGCGACCGGCCTGCTTCTGGAGGATCTCCATGGTCAGCTGGTTGTGGTCGACCGCGAGATTTGCCTCTTCAAAAATCGGCGCGAGCTCGTGCTGGCAGGGCGCGACTTCGTTGTGCTCGGTCTTTGCGCTGACGCCGAGCTTCCAGAGTTCCATGTCCACATCGCGCATAAACGCGGCGATGCGCTTCCGGAGCACGCCGAAGTAGTGGTCGTCGAGCTCCTGGCCCTTTGCGGGCATACTGCCGAAGAGCGTGCGGCCGGTGTAAATCAGATCCTTCCGCTTCAAATACTTTTCGCGGTCAATGAGGAAATATTCCTGCTCGGCGCCGACCGAGGGCTTGACCCATTTCGCGTCGTCTATGCCGAAGAGCTTTAAAATGCGAAGCGCCTCGCGGTTTAAGGCCTGCATGGAGCGGAGCAGGGGCGTCTTCTGGTCGAGCGCCTCGCCCGCGTAGGCACAGAAGGCGGTCGGGATACAGAGCGTCACGCAGTCGCCCTCTTTCCGGAGAAAGGCAGGGCTCGTGCAATCCCAGACCGTGTAGCCGCGCGCCTCAAAGGTGGCGCGGAGACCGCCGGAGGGGAAGGAAGAGGCATCGGCCTCGCTCCGGACCAGGTTTTTGCCGGAGAATTCAAGCAGGGCGCGTCCCTCGGAATCCACGCCGGAGAGGAAGCTGTCGTGCTTCTCGGCGGCGACGCCGGAGAGCGGCTGGAACCAGTGGGTGTAGTGGGTCGCGCCGTTCTCGACGGCCCATTCCTTCATCGCCTGGGCGACGGAATCCGCAATCGCGGGCTCCAGTTCGTAGCCCTCGGTCATCATTTCACGCACGCGCCGGTAGACGGCCTTCGGCAGGCGCTCCCGCATCACGCGGTCGCCGAATACATTTTCACCGAACAGTTCCGCAATGTTTGCCCTTTCGCGTTTTTCTTCCATTGGTTCCTCCTTGTATGCAAGTGAACATGTTTGCGTGACTGTACCACAGGAAAAAAGCGCTGTAAACAGAGGCAACCGAATTTCAGTAAAATGCATGGATATTTATGCGATAGATAACAGCGTTTCAGTGAAAATCGTAGGAGAGGCGGAGTGTATTTCCGCTTCGTGCGACGGTCGCAAGGGCACCGCTGACCAGCGGGAGTGCCGGCGGGAGATGTCCGAAGTCCGCATCCATGATAATCGGGACGCGGTATTTTTCGAGGCGGTGGAGGACAGCCGCGTACTGGTCGAGCCCGAAGAGCGGCTCGTCAAAGTGCAGGGGACGCCCGATCAGAAAGCCGCCGACGCGGGAGAACCAGCCGCAGTGCGCGAGCCGCCAGAGGACGCGCTCCATATCGAAGACATTGAGGTCGCAGGACTCAAAGAACCAGAGTATGGGCTCGTCCGGATAGCGCTCTAAAAATTCTTCCACGCGGTCAAAGGAGGTTCCCGCGAGCCCGCCTAGGATATCGAGGCAGCCGCCGAGTAAGCGCCCGCGGAGCGTGAGCGGCGCCTCTGTCTCCCTCAGGTCGCCGTGCGAATCCGGACAAAAGCAGCGGAGTTTGGTCTCGCGGTCTAAATGGTAAGGGAGCAGCGGGTGCTCTTCGTCGCGGAGGGCGGTATACTGCCAGCGGGGATAGTTGTCAAATGCCTTGCGCTTACCGGTGAGTAAACCGAAGGCATCGAAAAGCGCCGAGTGCCAAGGCTCCATGCCGAAGGCCGGCGCGTTCGGGCCGTAGATGGCTGCCGTATCGCAGAGGGTCGGCAGGAGGAAAGTGAGGTTTGTGTTGTCTGAAAAGCCCATAAACCACTTGGGGGAAGCGGCCGCGATGGCGGGAAAGTCGACCGCATCCAGAATGGTGCACATGAGCTCACCGCCGCCGAGTGACATAAGGATGTCGATATCTTTTCTTGTAAAAAAGTCGTTGACCTCTGCGGCGCAGGCTTCCGGCGTATTGCTGATGCCGACGCCTTCCTGCACAAAGGCATTCGGGCCGGTCACGCAGCGGTAGCCCATGGTTTCGAATTTGGCACGGGCATTCAGAAAGGCGGAGCGGTAGGGTTCCGTGACAGCACCGAAGGAAGGGGCAATAAAGCCGATGCTTCCGTTTTCGGGTAAAAAGTGGGGGTAACGCATAGAGCCTCCTAAAATACAAAGCGGATTTTGATAAAACCCGATTTTGGGTCGGACTCTATTATGCCACCGAAGCGGCTTTCTTGACAGGGAATTGCGGGGTAAATTAAGATGAGAGCATTCACATTAGAATGAGTTAGGATGAGAAATTCGGAAGCGGGAGGCATACGGTGAGCTGGAGCGGCATGAGAAGCAAATTGGAGAACGAATATTTGGCAGCGTCTCTCCGCGGGCATATTCAATATTATGCGACGAGTTACAGTCAGTGCCCGGATCATGAGGGGCGCGCGGCGATACGCCTTGACGGTAAGGAAATCATTGCTGGCTGCTATTATAACAACTGGCTGAAAGCTGCGTTATTTCCGCGGGATGCGCGCTACGAGAGGCGGATGAAAGAGGAGATGGCGTTTATGGATGACACCGCGGTACAGCTCGGCGTCTTTGACCAGCAGAGTTTCTATAGGGCCTTTTCGATGTTTGACAATCAGAGCATAGAAGAGAGTCTCGCGAGCGAAAATATGCTGGTCCGCATTTTCGCGATTCTGGACCGCAGGGTCGGAAAACGGAGACTGGAAAAAATAAGACAGGGCATCGAAGGGGAGGAGAAAACATTTCGGGAATTTTTTGCGATACGGGCAGCCGCAGAGGGAATGGCAGCGGAAGGAGAGCGTGAGGGATGAGAAAAGAAATGAAACGGGTCGCGGGACTTCCGCTGCCGCTCTACCTCATCGTGCTGGGACTGCTGTTCCTCGCGCTGCGTTGCGGCGTGATTCCGGCCGGGTTGCCGGGCGGCTTATTTTTACTTCTGGTGCTCGGCGAGGGTCTGAACGAACTCGGAAAGAGTGTGCCGCTTGTGCGAACCTATTTCGGGGGTTCGGTGGTCTGTGTGCTCGGCGGCGCGGCAATCGGGGTGAGCGGCCTTTTGCCGAAGGACAGCACAGAGATACTCGGCCGCTTTATAGAGAGCGAGGGCTTTCTGATTTTCTACATAGCGGCGCTTATTACGGGAAGTCTCTTTCAGATTGACCGGCGGCTTTTGTTTCGCGCCTCCCTCCGCATTCTGCCGACTGCGCTTGCCGGTGTCGCGGCGGGGACGGCGGTCGTGGTGCTGCTCGGTTTTTTGCAGGGTTTTTCGGTGACAGAGAGCCTGCTCTATATCGCGATTCCGATGACTTCCGGCGGGATGACCGCGGGCGCGGTGCCGCTCTCCGCAATCTATGCGGAGGCGAGCGGCATACCGGCCGGTGAGATTCTGACCAGGATTGCACCGGCTACGGTGCTCGGAAACATTGTCTCGATTCTGTTCGGCGCGCTTACGGTGCGGCTTTCGGCGCGCTTTCCGAAGCTGAGCGGCGACGGGCAGCTCCTTCGGGGGGAGGGGGCAGTGCAGAAAAAAAGTATGTCACAGGCAGACTTCGGGAGTCTGCTCGCGGGACTTCTGCTCTCGCTCGCCTTTTATACGGCAGGCGCGCTCTTACACGGCTTTATCCCGGCGCTGCCCGCCTATGCGGGCATGATACTCTGTATTATGGCGGCAAAGGGCTTTTCTGTCCTGCCGGGAGAGATGGAAGAGGCCGCGGCGGTCTGGGGACAGTTTGTGATTCGCGCTTTTACGGCGGCGGCGCTCACGGGGATAGGCATTGTACTCCTCGACTTAAACCGCCTCGCGTCAGTGCTCACGCTGCCGTATCTTTTGACCATCGTGCTCGGCGTGCTCGTAATCACGCTGACCGCGGGTTTTGTGGGCAGCAGACTCATGGGCTTTTATCCGCTCGAGGCCTCGATCGCGGCCGGCATGTGCACGACAAATATGGGCGGCTCCGGCAATGTAGCCGTGCTCTCGGCGGCGGATCGCATGTCGCTCCTGCCCTTTGCGCAGATTGTGACCAGGAGCATAGGGGCGCTCATGCTGACGCTCGGGGGGATTCTCGCCGCGATTCTGCTGCACTGAGCACTTTTTCTGCTTTTTCTTGCGCAGCCGGAGATTAGGATTGTAGCGAATGTGAAGATATGCTAAGATAAAAGGTAGCGCTGATGACGACGCGGAGTCCTTTTTAGGGCTCCGCGTTTCCGGCATAAGAGAGAGGTATCACAGACGATGAAGATTGATCCGCGCGCATTTTCGAAAGATGGGTTTTTAAAAGATCAGGATTATCTGAGCAATTTTCCGTATGGGCGTTATCCCACCTCGTTTAACGGCTGCGGCTGGGTTGCGATTTACAACGCAGAGTATGCCGCGGGACGCGGCATAGCGGTTGAGGCGGTCTATGAGGCCATGCGCCGCATTCTCCCCTATGAGGGGACACACGGCACACCGTTTCCGACCATGGTGCGCTATTTTAAAGAGAAGCACATTCCGATTGCGCGTATTTACGGGAGCGGTGAGGAACTGGTGCGCATTGTGCGGGAGAGCGCCGCGCCGCGCGGCATTCTCCGCTATATCGAGGGCAGAGAGCCGCATTATATTGCCTTTGTGCGCGTCAGCGACGAGACGCCCGCGCGCTATCGCTTTTTCAATGCGGCCGACGGCAAGGAAGATTTTGTCGAGACCATGGAATATTTTCGCAGAGAGCATTTAGGCGGCCGACGGGTGGTGCGCCTCTTGCTGCCGGGAGAGGAGAGAGAAGATGCACGAGCGCGTTGCAAAAACCATATTGTCGACGCAAAATGGTCTGAACATTTACCGAGGCGGTGTGTGCAGTATCCTGTCCTGCGACGCAAAAATAGCTTCGAGCCGCTTTCGGGAATCGGACGGGGAGCTTGAGGCGAAGGTCAACGCGCCGGAACTTCTGGAGGCGACCCTGCGGCGGAAGCAGAGCCGCTGCATGATTATGGTGGGCTCGGCGAGCGAACCCTATCCGAAAGAGGAAGAGGAGACCTTGCTCATGCGCCGCTCGCTCGAGGTCATAGACCGCATGGAGTTCGGCGTCTCGCTCCGCACCAAGTCGCTTCGCATGCTCCGGGATCTCGATATTCTGGAGAGCATCCAGCGGAAAACCCGCTGTGTGGTCGAGGTCATGCTGACCACGACGGACGAGGCACTTGCTTCGCGCCTCGAACCGGCGGAGAGCGCGGTCGGGGAGCGGCTGGAATTATTGCGGGCGCTCCGCGACGCCGGGATTCCGACGGTTGTGACACTCGGACCCGTGCTGCCTTATCTGACGGACAGCCTTGAAAATCTCGAAGCTCTGCTCGGCGACTGCGTCGAGGCGCGGGTCTACGGTGTGATTCAGAACGGGTTCGGCGTGACGCTCCGGGCGGGTTCTTCCGCCTATTTCTTTTCCTGTCTCCGGGAGCTTGACCCGGAACTGCCGGAAAAGTACGAGGCCCTGTTGCCGCCCGGCAAGCCGAGAAAGGCGGGCATGTTTCTGTCGCCGAACGCAGCGGCACTTGCCGAGTTTTTTCAAAAGAGCACGGCGGCCTGCCGACTGGTTACCGATCAGGAGGCCTTGTTTGCCTATCGCCATGCGTTTCTTGACAGGCGGGCGGGGCAACAGCTATCTCTCTTTGATCTCTTTGAGACCTGAGGCGGCTTAAAGTGCCCAGCCGCCCGAGAGGGTCAGTATGTTGCCGGTGAAATAGGCGGGCGCCGCTGCCAGCTGACAGACCAGAACAGCGACTTCTTCGGCTGTACCGAGGCGGCCTGCCGGAATCTCGTCTTCGAGGGCACGGCGTTCTTCGGCGTCGAGGCAGGCATTCATGTCCGTGTCGATTGCGCCCGGCGCAATCGCGTTGACCTGAATGTTAGATGGCGCAAGTTCTTTGGCGAGCGCCCGGGTAAAGCTGTTGACGCCGCCCTTGGCCGCGGAATAGGCGACTTCGCAGGAGGCGCCGCGGCTGCCCCAGACGGAGGACAGAAAGATCAGCTTGCCGCTGCCGGCATGCAACATGCGCGGAATCGCGAGCCTCGAGAGATAAAAGCAGGAACTTAAATCCGTGCGTATCATATGATCCCAGTCATCGGGGGTCATGTCCTGCAAGAGACCGAGGTGGGAGATGCCGGCGTTTGCAACCAGAAGGTTCGGTGCGGAAAAGTGCCGGTCAAAGTCCGTAAAGACTTCGGCGCAGGCAGCGCTGTCACTGACATCCGCGAGCCGGGTGACAACGCGCGCACCGGCCGCGCGGCAGAGTGCCGCGCAGTCCTCGAGCTTTTCCTGCTCTTTCCTAGCGAGCAAAAAGAGGTCGTAGCCGGACTGTGCAAGTTGCAGGGCAATCGCGCTGCCTATGCCGCGGGAAGCGCCGGTCAGGAGGGCTGCCGGACGGCGGGAAACGGAAGTGTTCGGGTTTGGGATTTCTGTCATACGGGGAACTCCTTTGCTTGATTCGAATGAGACCAGTGTAGCACAACGGCGGGACTTGCGCCAATTCCTAGTGCTGTGCTAGACTATGGGCGTGTAGTTCACACGCCCTTTTTATATACGAAAGTGAGGCAGTATGAGTCAGATTTACGATATGATTATCATCGGGTCCGGCCCCGCGGGACTGGCGGCGGCGGTTTACGGACAGAGAGCAAAGTTGGATTTGATTGTGATCGAAAAGCAGATGATCAGCGGCGGTCAGATTATCAATACCCTGGAAGTGGACAACTATCCGGGACTGCCGGGCATCGGCGGTTTTGAGCTCGGACAGAAGTTCCGGGAGCATGCGGAGAAGCTCGGAACCGCATTTGTGACCGATGAGGTAAAAGAGGTCCGCATCAACGAGGACGGTACCAGAACCGTGGTCGGCGCGGAGGCGGACTATACGGCGAAAACCGTCGTGATTGCGAGCGGCGCGGAGCACTCTCTCCTCGGTGTGCCGGGAGAGAAGGAGCTGACCGGCAGCGGCGTCTCTTACTGTGCGACTTGCGACGGCAATTTCTACCGGAACAAGGTCACGGCCGTGGTCGGCGGCGGCGATGTGGCGCTCGGCGATGCGCTCTATCTCGCGAGACTCTGTCGGAAGGTCTATCTGATTCACCGGCGTGACAGTTTCCGCGGCGCCAAGGTACTCGAGGACAAGGTGCGCGCGGCGGAGAATATCGAGCTGGTGCTCGACTCGACGGTCGAAGAAATCCGCGGCGAGGGACAATTAAAGTCCATCCTCGTGAAGAACAAAAAGAGCGGCGCGGAGACCGAACTTGCGATCGACGGCCTCTTTATCGCGGTCGGCATTGTCCCCGAGTCAAGGAACTTCCCCTTCCTCAAGACGGATGAGCGCGGCTATGTGCTTGCGGACGAGACCTGTGAGACCAATGTGCCCGGTGTCTACGCGGCGGGCGATGTGCGGAAGAAGCAGCTCCGCCAGGTGATTACGGCGGTTGCCGACGGCGCGAATGCCGTGGAGAGCGCCGTGCGCTATCTGACCGAACAATGAGAGCCAGGGTGATACGGGTGTTCAAACACCTGCTGGTTCTGCTCCCGGTTCTCTTTCTCTTGGTCGCCTGTGCGGCACAGGGAAGCAGCGCAGAGAGACAGACGGAGAGTCAGTCCGGGCGCACGGAAGTTAAGGCGGGAGCCGAGAGCACGCAGAAGGAAAGCGCGGAGAGTCGTTCCGCGAAGTCGAAGAAGAAACAGAAGAAGTCTAAAAAATCCAAGAAGTCTAAGAAGTCCGACAAGCGGCAGAGCGAGGGCGCGGCTTCAACAGCGTCCGAAACGCTGTCCGAAGCAGAGACAAGTGAAGCTCTTGCGGGCACAGCCGCCGAGGAGACGCGCGCCGCAAAGAAGAGTGCTTCCGAGACGCGGGCGTCGGAGCGCGGTACGGAGGCAGGAAACGGGATCAGCGAGGACGGAAGCTATACCTCTCGCGATGAGGTCGCGCTTTACCTCCATACATACGGAAAGCTCCCGAAGAATTTCATCTCGAAGAAAGAAGCCGAGGAACAGGGCTTCCGTTTCGGCGAGGGGGATTTCGGCGAGGCGTTTCCTGGTATGAGTGTCGGCGGTTCCCGTTTCGGCAATTACGACGGAAAGCTCCCGGATAAGAGCGAGCGCCGTTATTACGAGTGTGATATCGACTATACGGGCGGCAGGCGAAATGCCAAGCGTCTGGTCTACTCGAACGACGGTCTCATCTTTTACACCGAGGATCACTATAAGACGTTTACGCAGCTCTATTAGTCTATTAGATAGAGGAGAACTATGCGAGAAACCAGATGGAAGATTTACAGCAAGCGGGCCGATTTCGGAGCGATTTCGACCCGCTTTTCCGTGTCACCGATGTTGGCGCGGATTCTGATTAACCGGGGCGTCGCGGAAGAAGAAATCGGCGAATACCTGTCCGGTACTTTGGATGACATACCGCGCGGCGTGTTGCTGCCGGATATGGCGGAGAGCGTCCGCATTCTGGCGGAGAAGATACAGAGCAGAGCGCCGATTCGCATCATCGGCGATTATGACATTGACGGCGTCTGCTCGACCTACATTCTGGTACAGGGTCTGCGGGCGCTCGGCGCCGCTGCGGACTATGATATTCCGGACCGCATTGCGGACGGCTACGGGCTGAATTTGCGCCTGGTGGAGCGCGCGGTCGCGGACGGCATTGATACGATTGTGACCTGTGACAACGGCATTGCGGCGCGGCAGGAGGTTGCCGCCGCGGCGGATGCCGGGCTGACCGTGATTGTGACCGATCACCATGAGGTCGCGCACGGCGAAGACGGGGCAGAACTCTTGCCGCCGGCCGATACGGTAGTGGACCCGAAGCGCGAGGGCTCGCAGTATCCGTTTGCCTCGATTTGCGGAGCGGTGGTTGCCTGGAAACTGATTGAAGAGCTGTTTCTGTTCTTCGGGAAGCGACGGGAGGAGGCGCGCGTCTTTCTGCCCTTTGCGGCGATTGCGACGGTCGGCGATGTGATGCCGCTAAAAAAAGAGAACCGCATCATTGTGCGCGAGGGTTTAAAGGCAATCGGAAGTTGCGATAACTTGGGCCTCCGAAAGCTGATTGCGCGCTGTGGGTTGGATTCGGAGGCGCTATCCGCCTACCACATCGGCTTTGTGATCGGACCCTGCTTAAACGCGGGCGGGCGGCTTGAGAGCGCAAAACTCGGACTCTCGATGTTACTGGAGACCGGAGAGGAGAGCGCCGAAGCGGCGGCCGAGCGTCTGAAAGCGCTGAACGACCGGCGGAAGCAGATGACAGAGGAGGGCATCCGCGCGGCGTCGGCGGAGATTGACGCGCTGCCCGAACTTCCGAAAGTATTGGTGGTCTACCTGAAAGACTGCCACGAGTCGGTCGCCGGTATCATCGCGGGGCGGCTCAAGGAAAAGTATTACCGTCCGAGCTTTGTGCTGACAGACAGTCAGGAGGCCGGATTCTTGAAGGGATCCGGGCGGAGCATAGAGGGCTATCACATGTTCCGCGCGCTCGAGGAAGTGGCGCCGCTGCTCACAAAGTTCGGCGGACACCCGATGGCGGCGGGGCTCACGCTTCCGGAGACCGAACTGACGAGCTTTCGGGAGGAGCTCAATCGGAATGCGGTGCTGAGCGACGAGCAGCTCACAGAGACGCAGTGGATTGACATTGCGCTCCCCTTTGCCTATGCGAACGAGGAGCTGGTCACAGAGCTCTCGCGCATGGAGCCGTTCGGCCAGGGCAATGCGCGCCCCTGTTTCGGGCAGAAGAATGTCGGAATCCGCGCGGCGCGAGTACTCGGAAAAAACCGGAATGTCGTGAAACTTTCCCTGCAGGATGAGGCGGGAACCGTGCGGGAGGCGCTTGCCTTTACCGACGGCGATGCGTTTCTCGCAGAGATGGAGGGAAGCCGTTCAATCGCAGTCTTGTATTATCCGGAAATCAACGAATACATGGGCAGGCGGAATTTGCAACTTGTGCTGAAAGCATGGAAATTTGCACGCTGAACTGCTATAGTAAGGGCTGAAATTTGCGCATTTGGAGGAAAAGCGATGAAGACAGTGGCGGATTATATTCGCACCATTCCGGACTTCCCGGAACCCGGTGTCATGTTCCGGGATATCACGACAATTCTGCAGGATGCGGAGGGCTTGCATCTCGCGGTCGACGGCCTTCGCGAAGCGCTGCGGGGCGTTGACTACGATCTTGTTGTGGGTCCGGAATCCCGCGGCTTTATCTTCGGCGTGCCTCTCGCGTATGCGGAGTACAAACCGTTTATTCCGATCCGGAAGCAGGGAAAACTGCCGGCAGAGACCATCTCGGAGACGTATGAACTCGAGTACGGACATGCGACGATTGAAATCCACAAGGACGCAATCAAACCGGGACAGAGGGTCGTGATTGTGGACGATCTGATTGCGACCGGCGGAACGACCGAGGCCATGGTCCGCCTGATCGAGAAGCTCGGCGGCGAGGTCGTGAAAATGCTGTTCGTGATTGAGTTAAAGGGGCTGCACGGCAGAGAAAAACTGAAGGGCTATCCGGTCTTCTCGCTGGTGAGTTACGAGGGAAAGTAAGAGTAGGCGCTGTCCGTTTCGGGCAGCGCTTTTTGCAAAGAAAAGTCCGAGCGGGTGATGCGTCGGCGACGGAAAGGCGGAGAGGAAAAGATGAGAGCTTGTATCCATATTTACACCGGAGACGGCAAGGGAAAGACCAGTGCGGCCATGGGACTTGCGCTCCGCATGGCGGGACACGGAAAGCGCGTGCTTCTCGCGCAGTTTTTAAAGGACGGGAGCTCGGGGGAACTGCTTGCACTCGAAAAGCTGCCGGAACTGCACTGCCTCCGCTTGGAGGAGCACTTCGGCTTTTTCTGGACGCTCGATGACGCGGAGAAGGAAAAAGAAAGAGCGGCGGTGCAGCGCTACTTTGCGGAAATTTTAGAGGCGGTCGAGCGGGAAAAACCGGCGCTTCTGATTCTCGATGAGAGCATAGCGGCCTACCGGCTGGGCCTCATTCCGCGGGAGCGCTTTCTCGACTTTCTGGACCGTAAGCCGGAGGACCTCGAGCTCGTGTTGACCGGGCGGGATGCACCGGAGGAACTTAAGTCCCGCGCGGACTATGTTTCGGAGATTGTGAAGCGAAAGCACCCCTTTGACAAGGGAATCCCCGCCCGGGAGGGGGTGGAGTTTTGAGGAGCGAGGCACTTGAAAAAGCGCTCGCCCCCTATGCGGCGTTTGAGGACGGCAAGCGGCTCCGCGCGGGGTTCACGACGGGCACGACAGCTGCGGCGGCGGCACTGGCGGCGGCGACACTGCTTTTTTCCGGAGAGCGGTTAGAGGCGGTTTCAATCCGGACGCCGGTCGGTGCCGTGCTGCCGATTCCGATTGAATCGCTGGAGCTGGTGACGGAAGACGGCGTAATAAGTGCGGTTGCGGCCGTCCGAAAGGATGCGGGCGATGACCCCGATGTGACGGACGGACTCCTCTTTTATGCGCGCGTCGGCACGGAAGAAAGCGCGGGAACCGAGAGCTCGGAGGAAACGGAAATTCCGGTGGCGTGCCGCGCCGGGACGGGAATCGGCACGGTAACCAAGCCGGGACTCGACCAGCCGGTCGGTGAGGCGGCCATCAACCGCGTGCCGCGGAATATGATTGCGGCGGCCGTTCGAAGCGCCTATCGGGAGAGCAGTTTCAAAAGTCTCCCTGACACGGCGCGCATCGTGGTGACCCTCTCCTGCCCGGAGGGGGAGGAGAAGGCAAAGAAGACCTTTAATCCGAAACTCGGCATACAGGGCGGGCTCTCAATCCTCGGGACCGAGGGCATTGTCCGGCCGATGAGCCGGAGAGCGCTGATTGAGACCATCGTGACGGATGTAAAATTCCATTTGACCGCGCGGCCTTACTTCCTCGCGGTGCCGGGGAGCTACGGGCTTCACTTTCTGGAGGGGCATTTCGGCGTCGGGGCAGCGGACCCTGTCGTGATGAGCAATTTTATCGGCGAGACGCTCGATGCCGCGGTACAGTACGGCGCAAAGGGCGTGCTGCTCGCGGGCCATATCGGAAAATTCGTGAAACTGGCGGGCGGCATTATGAATACGCATTCGCGGGAGGCGGACTGCCGTCTCGAGCTCTTCGCGATTCATGCCTTCCGGGTCGGCGCGCCGAAAGAACTTGTGACCGCGGTTTTGCAGGCGGGGCTCACGACCGAGGCCGTGCGACTGTTGAAAGAGTCCGGCTTCCTGGAGGCGACTTCGGAGAGCCTGCTTGCGGCAATGGAGCGCGCGGTCGCCGTGCGGACTCATGGAGAGACAGAGGTCGGTATTTTATTCTATACCTTGGAGGACGGTGTACTCGCGGAGAGCGAAAACGCGCGACGCCTGATGGAGAGGAGCACGGAAACATGAAACAGGACAGTGAAAACAGAGTGCTGCTTTTTGGCGGCACGACAGAGGGAAGAGAGCTTGCGCTCTGGCTGAGAGATGCGGGCATTCCGGCGCTGAGCCATGTCGCGACGGATTACGGCGAGGCGCTGCTTCGGGAGGAAGCACTGCCCGCAGAGTACGGGCGGCTCGATGCGGCCGAAATGGAGAACCTGCTTCGGACCGGCGACTTTTTTGCGGCCCTGGATGCGACCCATCCGTTTGCGACCGAGGTATCTAAGAATATCCGTGCCGCGGCAGCGGCGGCGGGCGTCCGCTATTATCGCATTTTGCGGGGCGAGGGCAGTGCTTCGGAGGCGGAAGAGGCAGAAGAGATAGAGGCGCGGCTTCGCGCGCGCGGTTGTTTTCACCTCTTTGACAGCCAGCAAGAGGCGGCGGATTGGCTGGCGACAAAGGTGGGGGCTGTTTTTCTCGCGACCGGCAGCAAGGAGCTGAAGGCCTATGCGGCGCTGCCGCGCGAGCGGCTTACGGTCCGCATCTTGCCGGGAGAAGAAGCGCTTCGGAAGGCTGCGGAAGCCGGCATTCAGCCCGATCATATCATTGCGATGCAGGGCAGAAGCTCAGTCCGGCTGAATCAGGCCTTGTTACAGCAATACGGCGCAAAGTTTCTGGTTACAAAGCAGTCCGGGAAACCGGGGGGCTATCTTGAAAAACTGCGCGCCGCGGAGGAACTCGGCATCTGCTTTGTCGCAATCCGTCGGCCGGCAGAGCGGGAAGGATACACCCTTTCCGAAATCAAGGCGCTCCTTCGGGCGCAGTATGCGGCGTGTGTGACACCGGAGAGGAGAGAGGGCATGCAAGAAGAAAGCCGAACAGAAATCCGAAAAGAGAGCAAAGGGGAAGCCGAGCCCAAAACGGAAGCGGAACCCAAAAAGGAAACAGAACCCAAAACGAAAGGCAAGGCTGAATCGGAAGCCGAAGCGGGGAAAAAGCGGGTTACGATTGTCGGTATAGGTCCGGGCGAGACTTCACAGCTCACCTTTGCGGCCGGTCAGTGTATCGCGGAAGCCGGGTTGATGATCGGTGCGTCCCGGATGAATGCCGTCGCCGGTGCGTTTCTGCGGGAACTGGGTCTCGCGGTGCCGCCGATGGTTGCGAGCTACAAGCCGGAGGAGATTGCGCGCCTGGTCGCAGAGAGCCGGGCGGAACACATTGTGCTGCTTTGCAGCGGTGACACAGGATTTTTCTCGCTCACCAAAAAGCTGCGGCGCGCCTTGGCGGACGAAGGCCTTGGGGAGCCGGTTGTGCTGCCGGGTATTTCGTCCAAGAGCTGTCTGGCTGCGCGCCTCGGCTTTTCGGCGGAGGCAGTGTCGGATCTTCGCCTGCACGGGAAAAAGGACGCTGTGCTCCCGGTTCTCCTGCGGGCGCGGCGGGTGTTTGTCATCTTAGAGGGCAGTGCACAGCTCTCGGAGCTTAGAACACTCGCGGCAGCGCTCTGCAGGGCGGGCGCCGGGGAAGCGGAATTTCACTTCGGCGTAAATTTGTCGCTGCCGGACGAAATCCTGTTTTCCTGCAGCGCATCAGAGCTTCGCGAGGGCGCGCTCGAAGCGGAATTTGCGGCCTTGCCGCCGCACGCCCTGCTCTGCCTGTACCTTGCCCTGCCGGACAGCTGCAAGGCACGGCCGCTTGCGCCCGGCATCCCGGACGACTGTTTTCTCCGGGAGAAGACACCGCTCACCAAGCGGCAGATTCGCGCGGCCGCGATTTCGCTCCTCGGCGTACAAGAGGACAGTATCTGTTATGACATCGGGAGCGGCACAGGCGGCATGACCGCAGAACTTGCGATGGCCGCGCCGCGCGGCATTGTCTATGCCGTCGAGTGCGATGCGGCCGCCTTTTCGCTCACCGGAAAAAACATGGAGCGCTTTGCGCTCTCGCAGGTAGAGCAGGTCTTCGGACATGCGCCGGAGGCGCTCCGAGATCTCCCGGCGCCGGACTGCGTCTTTGTGGGCGGCAGCACGGGCAAAATCGGAGAAATCTTCGGAACCGTTTTTGCAAAGAATCCCGCCGCGCGCGTGGTCGCAACAGCGGTGAGTCTTGAGACTGTCTCGGAACTCTCGTCGCTCAGCGCGGCCTATGAGAGCGTGGGGTATCGGACGCAGTGCCTGCAGCTCAGCGCGGCCGAAACCAAAAAGATGGGGCGCTATCACCTCTTGTTCGGGCAGAATCCGACACTGCTCTTTCTGATAGAAGGAGACGGAACATGCAAAGACTGATGGTCGCGGCACTCACGTCCGGCGCGGGCAAGACCAGTGTCACCATGGGGCTCACGGCGCTCTGGCGGCAGGCAGGTAAGACCGTGCAGGTCTATAAGACAGGGCCGGATTACATTGACCCGCAGTTTCACACCGCAATCACCGGCCGCCCCTGCATTAACCTGGACCCGTATTTTCTGGATTCATCCGAGCTCCGCGAGACCTTTTCACGCTATCGGAGCGAGGCGGATATTCTGCTCATCGAGGCCGCGATGGGGCTCACGGACGGCATTGCCGGACAGGGGGACAGGGCCTCGGCACTCGAAGTCGCGCGGACGCTGGATGTCCCCGTGCTGTTGCTGGTCGCCCGGGGACAGGAGGGCGAGGCAGCGCGAAAAATCGAAGCGCTGACGCCGGAGGACCGCGCAAGGCTAACGGGTATACTCTTAAACGAGGGCGGCAAGGACGGCACAGCTTCCGAGACCGCGCTCCCGGCGGAGCTCGCCGGGGTCAGGGTGTACGGCTGCCTCCCGTCGCTTCGGAGCCATGAACTGAAAAGCCGTCATCTGGGCCTCGTGGTGCCGCTCGAGACCGAAGAGATTTGTCGCTTTGCGCGGCAGATGGCGGAGGCACTCCGAAAGACGCTTCCGACCGAGTTCCGGACGGGCACGGGGGCATCGGCAAAGACCTTTCGCCTCGGCATTGCGCGGGATGCGGCGTTCTCGTTTCTGTACCCGGAAAATCTGCGCGTGCTGACCGAATGCGGCGCAGAGCCGGTCTTTTTCAGCCCGCTTTCGGACCGCTCGCTGCCCGCCGGACTCTCGGGACTCTGGCTACCGGGCGGCTACCCGGAGCTCTATGCCGAGGCACTCAGCAACCAGGTCTCGCTCCGGGAGGATATCCGGGACGCCGTGCGGGGCGGGCTTCCGACGGTCGCCGAGTGCGGCGGCTTTATGTACCTGCTTGAAAGTCTCGAGGACATGAACGGCATACCGTATGAAATGGCGGGGGCGCTCACCGGCCGCGCCTTCCGGACAGAGAAGCTGCAGCGCTTCGGCTATATCGAAGTCTGGGCGGAAGAGGAGACTTTGTTGCTTGCCCCGGGCGGAAGTCTCCGCGGGCACGAGTTCCACTACTGGGATGCGACGGAGAACGGCGGGAGCTGCGTTGCGACCAAGGCAAACGGCAGTAAGTCCTGGCCCTGCGTGCGGGGAAGTGCGACGCTCTTTGCGGGCTACCCGCACCTTTACCTCGCGAACGCAGCGGGAAGAAAGGCGGCGGCGCGCTTTGCGGCTGCCTGCCGCGCCTTCCGGCGAAGCCGCGAGGAAACAACATGCTAGTGCTCTACGCAGGCGGCAGTGCGAGCGGGAAATCCGAGGCGGCGGAAGAGGCGGCCGCCGCCGCAGCGAAAGAAGCAAAGCGTCCGCTCATCTATCTCGCGACCATGGAGCGCGGCGGCAGGGAGGCGGCGGCGCGGATTGAAAAGCACCGGGCACAGCGCGCCGAAAAGGGCTTTGTGACCGTCGAAAAAGCGCGCGCGGTGCACGAACTCACGCTGCCCGCGGACGCTGTGGTTCTCTTGGAAGATCTCGGCAATCTCGTCGGGAACGAGCTTTTTTCGCCGGAGGCGGGGGAGCGAAGCGAGGAAACCGTGCTCTGTGCGCTGAACGAGAGTCTGCTTGCGCTCGAAAAAAAGTGCGGGCAACTCATTCCGGTCGGCGCCTTGCTCGCGGAAGAGCCGCGATACGGAGATCCCGATACCGAGCGCTATGTGCGCATCTTTTCCGCGCTGCAGAATGCGCTCACCGCGCGTGCGGATGCGGTGTATCTCGCGGAACTAGGAGCGGTGCGCTGTCTCAAACGGAAGGAGGGGCCATGAAATATCTCCGCGCCTTTTGCATTGCCGCGGCGATGTACTCGCGGCTTCCGGTGCCGAATGTGCGCTGGGACGAGGAGAGCAAGGCGATGGTGCTCTTTTTCTTTCCGCTGCTCGGCGTCATCGAGGGCGGGCTCTTATACGGCATCGCGCGCTTCCTGCTACTCGGCAGGGTTTCGGCGCCGCTCTCTGCCTTTCTCATGACGGCGGCACCGCTCCTCTTCACCGGCGGCATTCACTTTGACGGCTTTCTGGACACGGTCGATGCGCTCGGCTCCTGGAAGGGCAAAGCGGAAAAGCTCGCGATTCTGAAGGATGTCCACGCCGGTTCGGCCGCCGTACTGCAGGGCGGTTTGCTGCTTCTCTCTGTGTTTGCCTCCTGGGAGACTGTATTTTCGAGCGGGGCGGCGGTGCGGCTACTGCCGCAGGTCCTCTGCGGTTTTCTTCTAAGTCGCGCGCTCAGCGCACTCTCGATTTTTGTGCTCCCGAATGCGCGGGGCGCCGGTACGGTCTACGACTTTACGGCCGAGAAGCAGCGGCAGAGGGGGCTGGGCATCTCGCTTCTCTATCTGTTTCTCGGGAGTGGATTGCTCGTTCTGACAGGGACATGGCTGACAGGCTTTTTGATCCTGACGGCCGTGCTCGCCGCAGCGCTCTACAGCGCCTGCCGCGCCCGGTTCTCGTTCGGCGGTATGACCGGGGATCTCGCGGGCTTTTTGCTCACGAATTGCGAGGCCGCGGCTGTGTTTGCCGCAGCTTGCATTTCATGTTTGAACTCTTTATAATTGAAGCTTACTATATCCGAAAGCGGAAGAGCAGTTCAGAAACAGCGCCGAGGCTTTGCGCGGCGCCGGGAAAGGGGGGAACCGGACAAGATGGAAGAGCGAAACTTGAGAGAATTGGAAAATCCGGCAGAGTTTACAGACCCGGATTTACTGTATGAGGAGCTGATTGCCGCCATTGAGCGCTATCATCCCTCGGATGACACCTCGCTGATTCACCGCGCCTATATGACCGCAAAAAATGCGCATATGGATCAGAAGCGGAAGTCCGGCGAGCCCTATATTATTCACCCGCTCTGCGTCGCGATTATCTTAGCGGATTTGGAGCTTGACAAAGAGACCATTATCGCGGGTCTCCTGCACGATGTCGTCGAGGACACGATACTGACCAGAGAGCAGATTTCCCGCGTATTCGGCGAGGATGTCGCCGTGCTTGTGGACGGCGTGACCAAGCTGACCCAGATTACCTGGACCACGGACAAGCTCGACATTCAGGCGGAGAATCTCCGGAAGATGTTTCTCGCGATGTCGCAGGACATCCGCGTGATCCTGATTAAACTCGCGGACCGCCTCCACAATATGCGGACGCTCCAGCATATGCGGCCGGAAAAACAGCGCGAAAAGGCAAAAGAGACGCTTGAAATCTATGCGCCGCTCGCCGACCGTCTCGGTATCAGCCGCCTTAAGGTGGAGCTCGACGACCTTGCGCTCCGCTATCTTGAGCCGAAAGCGTACCGGGATCTCGAAGAAAAAATCGAGGAGAAGAGCCACAGCACGGAGCGCCTGCTCGAGACCATCATTGCGGAAGTGCAGGGCATCATGAACTCCTCCAAAATTCCGAGTTCGGTGATCGGGCGCAGAAAACACATCTTCTCGATTTACAAGAAGATGGTGAATCAGCACAAGACCTTTGACGAGATCTACGATCTCTTTGCGGTCCGCGTGCTCGTGCAGGATTTAAACGACTGCTATGCGGCGCTCGGTCAGCTCCATGTGCACTTTACGCCGCTCTCGGAGCGCTTCAAGGACTACATTGCGCGCCCGAAGCCGAACCGCTACCAGTCCCTGCACACGACGGTCCTGTTCCACAACGGGACGCCGTTTGAGGTGCAGATTCGCACCTATGAGATGGATAAGGTCGCAGAGTACGGTATTGCGGCGCACTGGAAGTACAAGGAGAAGGCAAAGGGCGAGAACCCGACCCTGACCGGCGGCGAGGCCGAGAAAATGCGCTGGCTCCGCCAGATTCTCGAGTGGCAGCGGGAGATGCCGGACAACAAGGAGTTTCTCTCGGACGTGAAGAACGAGCTGAACCCGTTTGCCGACATGGTCTATGCGTTTACGCCCGGCGGCGATGTGAAGACACTGCCGACCGGCTCGACGCCGATTGACTTTGCCTACTCGATCCACTCGGCAGTCGGCAACTGCATGGTCGGCGCGCGCGTCAACGGGCGCATGGTGCCGCTCGACTACCAGATTCAAAACGGCGACCGCATCGAGATTCTGACCTCCCAGAACTCGCGCGGACCGAGCCGCGACTGGCTGAAGCAGGCCAAGAGCTCGCAGGCGCGGAATAAGATTAACCAGTGGTTCAAGACCGAGCTCAAGGAAGAGAACATTGTGCGCGGCAAAGAGCTGCTCTCTGCTTATGCGAAGAGCCGCGGACAGGACTGGAATGAGTTAAACCGGCCGGAGTACCAGGAGAAGGTGCTGCGCCGCTATTCGATGCACGACTGGGATGCCGTGCTCGCGACCGTGGGACACGGCGGCCTGAAGGAAGGCCAG
This sequence comes from Stomatobaculum longum, assembly GCA_000242235.1. Taxonomy (GTDB): domain Bacteria; phylum Bacillota; class Clostridia; order Lachnospirales; family Lachnospiraceae; genus Moryella; species Moryella longum. The sequence goes on along the minus strand of JH590861.1, from coordinate 451,522 downwards.
GTCGTGAACCGCATGATCGAGGAGCGGAAAAAGGTACTCGCGAAGCAGATCTCCGATGAGACGGTGCTCGCCAACATCGAGGCCTACAACAAGGAGAATACGGAGGCGACACTCCGGAAGTCCGGCAACGGCATTGTCGTCAAGGGCATCCACGACCTGGCCGTTCACTTCTCGCGCTGCTGCGCGCCGGTGCCGGGCGATGAGATTGTCGGCTTTGTGACGCGCGGCAGAGGCATCACAATTCACCGCACCGACTGCATCAACATTCTGTCGCTCCCGGAGGCGGAGCGCGCGCGCCTCATTCCGGCCGAGTGGCAGGTGCCGGAGGGCGAGGCGACCAAGTACCTCGCGAGTATCCGCGTCATCGCGCACAACCGCACAGGGCTTTTTGTCGACATCACCCGCGTCTTTACCGAGCGCGGCATAGACATCAAGGCGATTAACACGCGCACTTCGAAGCAGGACATCGCGACCATGAACCTGAGCTTTGACATCGGCTCGGCGGAGGAACTGCGCTCCCTGCAGGATAAGATACGGCAGTGCGAAGGCATCATTGACATTGAGAGGGTTTGAGCCATGGAAGAGAGCAGACTTTCGATTCTTTGTATGACACTGGGCATGGTGGAGACCAATTGCTATCTGATCTGGAATAAAGACAGCAAGGAGGCTCTGCTGATCGATCCCGCGGACGATGCCGCGCAGATCGAGAAAGTCATCCGGGAGCGGGACCTTTCGCTCAAGGCGCTTCTGCTGACCCACGGGCACTTTGACCATGTGCTCGCGGCGTCGGCGCTCCGGGATGCCTTTCAAGTGCCGCTCTGCGCTGCCGAGACCGAGGCAGAGACGCTACGGAATCCGGAATTAAACGGCGATGCGAGATGGCTTCGGCAGGGACTCTCGCTCAAGGCGGACCGCCTGTTTCACGACAAGGAAAAGCTTTCTTTCCTCGGCACCGAAATCGAAGTGCTCTTTACGCCGGGACACACGGCGGGCTCCTGCTGCTATTATTTTCCGGCGGAGAAGCTACTGTTCTCGGGCGATACCTTATTCGAGGGCTCGTTCGGGCGCGTCGATTTGCCGGGCGGAAATATGGCGAGCTTAAAGCGCTCGCTGGATCGCCTGTTCGAGTTGCCGGCGGACACGCTCGTGCTCCCCGGTCACATGGGACAGACCAGCATAGGCGAAGAGCGGAAGAGCAACCCGATTTTCTATTACTGAGACAGGGCAAAACAGATGATATCCTTACAATTACGGGACGTCCCCTTCGAACAGGACGTCCGGGAACTTTTCATGGCGTTTTTTCCGGGACAGAGCTTCAGTCATGTGCCGGAACAAGACGCCATGATTTCTTGTATCATGACGGCGGAAGCGGAGGCCGGGAACGAAGAGGCCGGACGCCTCGGAACCTATCATGCCACCTTGCTGACGGACCGCGGCGAGCGGCTTTCGTTTGAGAGTCCGTGGTTTTCCGAGCGCCTTACCTCCAAAAACGAATTAAAGCGGGCGCTCTACCGGACTCTTTCGGCGCTCACGGGAAAAGAACTCCCCTGGGGCACCCTGACCGGCATACGCCCGGCAAAGCTCGCTCTTAACCTGTTGCAGCGGGGCAAGACGGCAGAAGAGATTCGCGCCGAATTTAAACGCGATTTCTTTTTGAGCAATGCGAGAAATGCGCTCTGCGTGAGGACTGCGGAAAATGAGCTGCGCGCAATCCGGGGGCTCGACTTTACGACCGGCTACAGTCTCTATATCGGCATTCCGTTCTGCCCGACCACCTGCCTCTACTGTTCCTTTCCCTCCTATCCGGCGGGAAAAAACAAGGCAGCGCCCTACCTCGCGGCGCTCCGGGAGGAACTCCGTTTAACGGCGGAGATGATGGCGGGCAGGCGTCTCGACGCGGTCTATGTGGGCGGCGGCACGCCGACCAGTCTTACGGCCGAGGAGCTCCGCTCGCTGCTTCTCTTTGTGTGCGAGACCTTTGACTTCTCGGCCTGCCGGGAGTTTACGGTGGAAGCCGGGCGCCCGGACAGCATTACCCGCGAGAAACTGCTCGCGCTTCGGGAGGCCGGTGTAGACCGGATCAGCATCAACCCCCAGACCTTAAAGCAGGCGACGCTTGACTTAATCGGGCGCTTTCACACGGTCGAGCAGTTCACGGAGAGTTTTGCGCTGGCAAGAGAGCTTGGCTTTGATAACATTAACACCGATCTCATCATGGGGCTGCCGAACGAGACCGAGGCGGATGTGCGGCGCACCATGGAGGGCATATGCGCGCTGTCGCCGGACGATGTGACCATCCATAGCCTCGCCTTAAAGCGGGCGGCGCGTCTCAACACGAAGCGCGAAGACTACCGGGATGTCCGCTACGGCGATGCCAATCAGATGGTGGAACTCGCCGCCTCCTACTGCGAGGAGATGGGGCTCTCGCCCTATTACCTGTACCGGCAGAAAAATATGGCGGGCAATCTCGAAAATGTGGGGTGGTGTCGTCCCGGCAAAGAGGGACTCTATAACATTCTGATTATGGAGGAACTCGAGACCATTGTGGGCTGTGGCGCGGGTACGACAACCCGCGTGATGCGCGGCGAGGGGCAGTATGACCGCCTTGAAAATGTCAAGGATCCGGCGCTCTATGTCGAGCGCTTACCGGAACTGCTCGCAAAAAAGCAGCGCGCCCTCGCGGGAGATGTGTTAGGATAAAGGAGATAGGGTTATAACAGTCGAAGAGAAAACAAGGAGGGCAAGGCGATGAGTTTAAAAAAGCAGCCGGTCACCGGAATGAAAGATATTCTGCCGGACGAGATGACACTGCGGGATTATCTGATCGGTGTGATCAAGGAGACTTACCGGAGTTTCGGCTTTACGCCGATGGAGACCCCCTGCGTGGAGCACATAGAAAATCTGACGAGCAAGCAGGGCGGCGACAACGAGAAGCTGATTTTCAAGATTTTGAAGCGCGGCGAGAAGCTTCGTCTCGCGGACGCGGCGGGCGAAGAGGATCTCTGTGACAGCGGCCTCCGCTATGACCTGACGCTTCCGCTGACCCGCTACTATGCGAACAACGCGGCAAAGCTGCCGAGCCCCTTTAAGGCACTGCAGTGCGGTTCGGTCTGGAGAGCGGACCGCCCGCAGAAGGGCAGATACCGGCAGTTCACGCAGTGCGATATCGACATTCTCGGCGAAGAGAGCAATCTCGCGGAAATCGAGCTGATTCTCGCGATTGCGAAGACCCTGAAGAAACTCGTGCCGGAGAATGACTTTCTGGTCCGCGTGAACGACCGGAAGATACTCCGCGCGATGGTGGCCTTCGCGGGCTTCCCGGCGGGGCAGGAGGACGGCGTCTTAATCACGCTCGACAAGATGGATAAAATCGGTACCGACGGCGTGCGCGCGGAGCTCATTGAGAACGGCGCGTCCGAGGCGTCGGCAGATCAGTATCTCGGTCTGTTAAAAGACCTCGGCACCGACGCGGCAGCGGTTCGTTCTCTCGGCGAAAAGCTCGGCGATTTCCTGGAGCCCGGTACGGCGGAGGGACTCGCGGAGATCATGGAGGCTGTGCAGAGCGTGAGCTGCGGCGCGGTCAAGGTACAGTTCGATCCGACTCTGGTGCGCGGCATGGGCTATTACACCGGTACCATCTTCGAGGTTTCGATGGAAGGCTTCGGCGGTTCGGTCGCGGGCGGCGGCCGCTACGACAAGATGGTCGGCAAGTTCACGGGCACGGATGTCCCGGCCTGCGGCTTCTCAATCGGTTTTGAGCGCATCATTGCGATTCTCATGGATCAGCAGTATGTGATTCCCACGCAGAAAGAAAAGGTTGCGATTTTGCTCGACAAGAAGCTCTCTGCAGCGCGCCGCACCGAAGCGCTGCAAGAAGCCGAAGCACTCCGCGCAGAGGGAAAAGACGTGCTGGTCACGAAGATGGCAAAGAACAAGAAGTTTCAGCGGGAACAGCTCTCGCAGCAGGGCTATACCGTATTCCGGGATTATTTTGAGGCATAAGAGGGGAGATACAGTATGTCGGAGTCAATGAGAGGTTTAAAGAGAACACATCGCTGCGGGGAGGTTGTCGGCGCAACCCTCGGCAGCGAAGTCACGGTCATGGGCTGGGTGCAGCGGAGCCGCAATAAGGGCGGCGTCGTGTTCACCGATCTCCGCGACCGCAGCGGGATTCTGCAGCTTATTTTTGAGGAAGATGACTGCGGCGAAGAGGTGTTTCACAAGGCGCAGAGCTTAAAGAGCGAGTACTGCATCGCGGTCGAGGGACGCCTGGAGCGCCGCTCCGACCCGAACCCGAAGCTCCCGACCGGTGAACTCGAGGTGCGGGCCAAGACGCTCCGTATTCTCTCGGAGTCCGAGACGCCGCCCTTCCCGATCGAGGAGAACACGAAGACCAGAGAAGAGCTCCGCTTAAAGTACCGTTTCTTAGACCTTCGCCGTCCGGATTTGCAGGCGAGAATCATGCTGCGCTCGAAGATTGCGGCGGAGATTCGCCGCTTTATGACCGGCGAGGGCTTCCTCGAGATCGAGACCCCGACGCTCATTAAGTCGACGCCCGAGGGCGCGCGCGACTATCTCGTGCCGAGCCGTGTCCACCCGGGCAGCATGTACGCACTGCCGCAGTCGCCCCAGCTCTTAAAGCAGCTCCTCATGTGCTCCGGCTATGACCGTTACTTCCAGCTGGCGCGCTGCTACCGCGACGAGGACCTCCGCGCGGACCGTCAGCCGGAGTTCACGCAGGTCGATATGGAGCTCTCTTTTGTGAACGCGGACGATGTGCTCGCGGTCAACGAAAAGCTCCTGCACACGATTTTCAAGGAAGTGCTCGGCGTCGAGGTGAAGCTTCCGATTCAGCGCATGACCTGGAGAGAGGCGATGGGGCGCTACGGCTCCGATAAGCCGGATCTCCGCTTCGGCATGGAGATCACCGATGTCTCCGAGACGGTGAAGGGTTGCGAGTTCGCGGTCTTCTCGGGTGCGCTCGATGCCGGCGGCAGCGTTCGCGGCCTGAATGTCAAGGGACAGGGCCACATGCCGCGGAAAAAGATCGACGCGCTCGTCGAGTATGCGAAGGGCTACGGCGCAAAGGGTCTCGCCTATGTCGCAATCCAGGAGGACGGCAGCGTAAAGTCCTCGTTCGCAAAGTTCCTGAAGGAAGAGGAGATGCAGGCGTTAATCAAGGCAATGGGCGGCGAGAACGGCGACCTTCTGCTCTTTGCAGCGGACAAGAACAAAGTCGTCTTCGATGTGCTCGGCGCACTCCGGCTCGAGCTCGGACGGCAGCTTGAACTCTTCGATAAGAACGAGTTCCGCTTTGTCTGGATTACGGAATTCCCGCTCCTTGAGTGGTCGGAGGAGGAGCAGCGCTTCAAGGCGATGCACCATCCGTTCACGATGCCGATGGAAGAGGACTGGGATAAGATTGACAGTGATCCGGGTGCGGTTCGCGCCGAGGCCTATGACATTGTCTTAAACGGCAATGAAATCGGCGGCGGCTCGGTTCGTATTCACCGCTCGGACATCCAGGAGAAAATGTTCGAGGTTCTGGGTCTCACGAGAGAGGTCGCGGAGGAGCGCTTCGGCTTCCTGCTCGAAGCCTTCCGTTACGGCGTACCGCCGCATGCAGGCCTCGCCTACGGCCTGGACCGCCTCGCAATGCTGATGGCAGGGGCGGATACCATTCGCGACGTCATTGCCTTCCCGAAGGTCAAGGACGCCTCGGATCTCATGATGAACGCACCGGATGTGGTTGAGGAGAAGCAGATGGAAGAGCTGTCCCTCTGCTTCCGGGAGAACAAGGCGTGAGCAGCGAGAACAGAAAAATTCTGATTGCGGACGATGAGGCGCGCATGCGCGCGCTGGTCCGTGATTATCTCCGGATGAAGGGCTTTCAGGTGCTGGAGGCGGAAAACGGCAGAGAGGCGCTCGAAGTATTCCAGCGGGAACCGGACATCGCGCTGATTCTCCTCGATGTCATGATGCCGGAGATGGACGGTTTTGAGACTTTGAAAGAACTTCGACACATCTCGGATGTGCCGGTGCTCATGCTGACCGCGCGCGCCGAAGAGCAGGATGAGCTCCAGGGCTTTTCGCTCGGCGCGGATGAGTACATCGCAAAACCCTTCAGCCCGAAGGTACTGCTCGCGAGAATCGACGCGATTCTGAAGCGCACCTCCGCGGGGACGGGCGACGAGCAGCTTGAAGCGGCCGGCATCTGCCTCGACGAGCGCGCCCACGAGGTCACGGTCGACGGCAAAAAGGTGGAGCTCAGCTTCAAGGAATTTGAGCTGCTCCGCTACTTCCTCGAGAATCAGGGCATTGCGCTCTCGCGGGAAAAGATTCTGAACCATGTCTGGAATTACGACTACTTCGGCGACGCGCGCACCATCGACACGCATGTGAAGAAGCTCCGCGCGAAGATGGGAGAAAAGGGCGCGCTGATTCGGACCATCTGGGGCATGGGCTATAAGTTCGAGCCGGAGGAAGCGTGAAACACTCGATACGGCTCCGCTTCACCGCGCTGATCTTTGCGGTGCTCGCGGTGCTCATGGCAGTGCTGTTTCTCGTGAACAGCTTCGGGCTCGAGCGTTTTTACCGGCGGCAGAAGGTGCTGGATCTCGAGAACGCCTACCATACACTCGATGAAATCGCGGCGTCGAAGGGAACGGACTCTACGGAGATGGAAGAGCTGCTCCGCTATTACAGCAGCCGCTATAACATCACGGTGGCGCTCGTCGACTCGGCGAATTCAAAGCTCCTGCAGAGCACCGAAAACGGCAAAAGCCGCCTCTATCAGCGGGTACAGCGCTATCTGTTCCGGCAGGATGAGGACGGAAAGACGCTCGTCTTAAAGAAGACGGAGAGCTATACCATACTGCAGGCCTACGACGACGGCAGCCAGAGCGCGAATATCGACTGCTTTGCCTATCTCTCCGACAACCAGACCTTGCTCCTCATGACGACGCCGGTCGCCAATCTGAAGGAGAGTGTGCGGCTTGCAAACCGCTTTCTTCTTTACATGGGCGCCCTGACCCTCTTGTTCGGCGTCTTTCTGGTCTGGGGCATGACCTCCCGCATCACAGGACCCATACGCTCGCTTGCGGCGATCTCCGAGAAGCTGGGACATATGGATTTTTCGGTGCGCTACCGCGGTCAGAACGAAGATGAAATCGGCGTGCTCGGCAACAACATGAACAGCATGGCAGAGCAACTGGAAATAGCCGTTTCGGAGCTCAGGGAGGCAAACCGGAAGCTCCGCGACGACCTCGCGCATCAGGAGGAGATTGACCGGATGCGGCGGGAATTCATCGCGAATGTCTCGCATGAGCTGAAAACCCCGATCGCCCTGATACAGGGCTATGCGGAGGGGCTCGAGGACGGGCTCTGCGAAGAAAAAGAGATGCGCGAGCAGTATCTCGGCGTGATTCTCGACGAGGCGGGGCGCATGAACAAACTCGTGCGCCAGCTCCTCACACTTTCCCAGCTTGAGTCCGACAAGCTGGATCTCAATATGGAGGTCTTTGATCTCCGGGAGAGCGCGGAGAGTGTGCTCCGGAAGACCAAGGTGCTCGCCGAAGAGAGCGGGGCGAAGGTTTCGCTCGAGGCACCCGATACAGGCATTTCGGTGCGGGCGGATGCGTTTCGGATTGACGAAGTGCTGATGAACTATGTGAGCAATGCGTTCCACCATGTGGAAGAGGGCGGCGAAGTCATCGTGCGTCTTTTGCCGCGGGGGGAGCGGGTGCGCTGCGAGGTCTATAACAGCGGAAAGCGGATTCCCGAGGAGGATCTCGGCAGACTCTTTGAAAAATTCTACAAGGTCGACAAGGCACATACCCGGAAGTACGGCGGGAGCGGAATCGGGCTCTCGATCGTGCGCGCGATTATGACCCAGCACAACATGCCCTGCGGCGTCGAGAATTGTCCGTCCGGCGTGCTGTTCTGGTTTGAGCTGCCGCGTGCGGTGCAGACAAACAGCGAGGAACACAAATAAAGGGAAAAGTTTCGAAATAAGAAACTATATGTGGTAGTTCGACGAAAGGATGCGAAAAAGCTTGTGTATTTTGCCGATTGCATTTTGATTCTTGTGAACTCTGCCGATTTCCGTAGCGCGAAGGCGCGCGTTTTGGTCGGGCGTTTCAGCGCTTTGCCATGTTCCAAATTCTGCCAAAGCAAGGTAAACTATAGAAGCCCCATTTATGGGGCTTCTATTTTGTTTTAAATCCATATATAGTGTGGACCGTGTTTTTAGAGAGGAAATCGGGATGGAAACCAAGGTCAGAACCAATGTAATCAAGCGCAACGGACAGGAAGTGGAATTCGATATCACCAAGATTGTCAATGCGATCGAGGCTGCCAATCGCGAGGTGGATCCGATTCACCAGATGAATCCCTATCAGATTCAGGCCATTGCCGACAAGATTGCGGCGGAGGTCGTGAAGATTAAGCGCGCCGTCAATGTCGAGGACATTCAGGAGATGGTCGAGACCGGCATCATGGAGATGCGCGGGTTTGAGGTTGCGCAGAAGTATATCCGCTATCGCTACAAGAGAAGCCTGGCGCGCAATGCGAATACGACGGACGAGGGCATCCTCTCCCTGATCGATCAGGCGAACGAAGAGGTGAAGCAGGAGAATTCGAACAAGAATCCGGTCATCAACTCGACGCAGCGCGACTACATGGCGGGCGAAGTCTCGAAGGATCTGACGCGCCGCATTCTGCTCCCCGAGGAGATTGTGAAGGCGCACGAGGAGGGACTGATTCACTTCCACGACTCCGACTACTATGCGCAGCGCGAGCACAACTGTGACCTCATCAATCTGGAGGACATGCTGCAGAACGGCACCGTAATCAGCGAGACCATGATTGAGAAGCCGCACAGCTTCTTCACAGCCTGCAATGTCACGACCCAGATTGTCGCGCAGGTTGCTTCGAACCAGTACGGCGGCCAGTCCTTCACGCTATCGCACCTCGCGCCCTTTGTCGACGTGAGCCGTCAGAAGATTCGCAAGGCGGTCCTCGAGGAGAGAGCGCTCTGCGGCGAGCCTGCGGACGATGAGATTGTGGACCGCATCACCGAGCGGAGACTGCAGGAAGAAATCCGGAGCGGCATCCAGACTATTCAGTACCAGCTGATCACGCTGATGACCTGCAACGGCCAGGCGCCGTTTGTCACGATGTTCATGTACCTCGATGAGGTGCCGGAGGGTCGCCTTCGCGACGACCTCGCGAGCATCATCCGCGAAGTGCTGCTGCAGAGAATGCGCGGCGTGAAGAACGAGAAGGGCGTCTGGATTACTCCAGCATTCCCGAAGTTAATCTATGTGCTCGATGAGGACAATATCACCGAGGACGCGCCGTACTGGGAGCTTACCGAGCTCGCGGCGGAGTGCACCTCGAAGCGTCTCGTGCCGGATTACATCTCGGCAAAGAAGATGAAGGAGTACAAGAACGGCGATGTCTTCCCGTGCATGGGCTGCCGCTCCTTCCTGACGCCGGATCTCAAGGGGCTCGGCGAGAACGGCAAGCACAAGTACTACGGCCGCTTTAATCAGGGCGTTGTGACGATTAACCTCGTCGATGTCGCCTGCTCTTCGTACGGCGACATGGACAAGTTCTGGGAGATTCTCGAGGAGAGACTGGAGCTCTGCCACCGCGCGCTCCGCTGCCGCCACGAGAGACTGCTCGGCACGGTTTCCGATGTCGCGCCTATCCTCTGGCAGCACGGCGCACTCGCACGCTTAAAGAAGGGCGAGACCATCGACAAGCTCCTGTTTGACAACTATTCGACCATTTCGCTCGGCTATGCGGGTCTCTACGAGATGTGCATGCGGATGACGGGCAAGAGCCACACCGATGAGGAGACCGGCCGCCCGTTCGCACTCAAGGTCATGCAGCGCCTGAACGAGAAGTGCGAGGAGTGGAGAGCTGCCGAGAATATCAGCTATTCGATTTACGGCACGCCGATGGAGTCCACAACCTACAAGTTCGCAAAGTGCCTGCAGAAGCGCTTCGGCGTCATCCCGGGCGTTACGGACAAGAACTATATCACGAACAGCTATCATGTCCATGTGAGCGAGAAAGTCGATGCGTTCCAGAAGCTTTCGTTTGAGGCGGATTTCCAGAAGCTCTCGCCGGGCGGTGCGATCAGCTATGTCGAGGTGCCGAATCTGCAGAACAACATTCCGGCGGTGCTCTCGATTATGCGCTACATCTACGATCACATCATGTATGCGGAGCTCAACACGAAGAGCGATTACTGCCAGGTCTGCGGCTACGACGGCGAAATCAAGATTCGCGAGAATGAAAACGGCAAGTTGGTCTGGGAGTGCCCGAACTGCGGCAATCGTGACCAGGAGAAGCTCTTTGTCGCGCGGAGAACCTGCGGCTACATCGGCACGCAGTTCTGGAACCAGGGAAGAACGCAGGAGATTCGCGACCGCGTCCTGCATGTCTCGACCGCAAAGCGGGAGGCGGGCTGCAAGAGCGTCGCGGACTGAGACACGGAGGAGGAAGCATGAACTACGGACAGGTCTTTTATGCGGACACGGCGAACGGCATAGGCGCGCGCATCTCGCTTTTTGTGAGCGGGTGCACGCACCACTGTCCGGGGTGCTTCAATGAGGAAACCTGGGATTTTAACTTCGGAGAGCCCTTCACGAGAGAGGTCGAGGACGACATCATAGAGCACCTCCGGCCCTCCTACATTGACGGACTTTCCTTGCTCGGCGGTGAGCCGATGGAGGCGCAGAACCAGCGCGCGCTCTTGCCGTTTTTAGAGCGCGTCAAACAGGAAGTGCCGCATGCCACAATCTGGATTTACTCCGGCTATACCTTTGAGGAGCTGCTGGACAGCGAAAATCCGCGCTGTCACACCGAGGCGACTGAGCGAATTCTGGGACTCTCGGATATCCTCGTGGACGGCGAGTTTATTCTCGCGGAAAAGGATGTGAACCTTCGCTTCCGCGGCAGCAGAAACCAGCGCATTCTGGAGCTGAAAGAGAGTCTTCGGGCACATGCCCCTGTCCGCTCGCGCTATGAACAGCCGCGCAAGCGCTTGTATTAAAAGAATGAATCGATTGCGATAATATAAAGACATTAGAAAAATTGCCCTTCCCTGTGCTACAATAAAGCGATTACAGGGAGGGGTATTTTGTTATGAAAATCAGTCATTTATTTGGAAGAGAAACCCGTTACACTTTCGCTCGAAGTATTTCCGCCGAAGACCTCGGAGAAGTACGAGGCGACCGCAGAGAATGCCAAGAAGATTGCGGCGCTGCACCCGGATTTCATGTCGGTGACCTACGGCGCGGGCGGCGGCACGGGCGATTTTACGGCGGAGATTGCGGCGGAGATTCAGAACGGTTACGGTGTTCCGACGCTCGCACATCTGACCTGTGTCTCCTCCTCGCGGGAGCATGTGACCAAAATGCTTTCCCTGTACAAGGAGAAGGGCATTGAGAATATTCTGGCGCTCCGCGGCGATTTGCCGCAGGACGGCACGCGCTCAGAGGACTACCGCTATGCGGTCGAGCTGATTCGCGACATCAAGGAGAGAGAGGGCGACACCTTCTGCCTCGGCGGAGCCTGCTATCCGGAGGGACATGTGGAGTGTGCGCACAAGGAAGATGACCTTGGTTATCTCAAGGAAAAGGTCGACGCGGGACTTGACTTCCTGACGACCCAGCTTTTCTTTGACAACAATATTTTTTATAATTTCCTCTATCGCGCGAGAGAGAAGGGCATCTCTGTTCCGATTGTCGCCGGCATTATGCCGATCACCAGGGCAGAGCAGTTAAAGCGCTCGGTTGCGATGTCCGGCACGGAGGTGCCGCAGCGCTTCCGCGCGATTGTGGACCGTTTCGGCGAGCGAAAGGGCGCGATGGAGCAGGCAGGTGTCATCTATGCGGCGGAACAGATTGTCGACCTGATTGCAAACGGCGTCGGGCATATCCATGTCTACACGATGAATCGCCCGAAAATCGCAAAGGCAATCTTAGAGCAGCTCTCGGAGATTCTGGACTGATGGACGCACGCGAGTTAGAGCTCGACTACAGCGAGGTATACCGCTACTTAGGCTACCGGAAGGGCGTTCCGGAGGGCGAAGTGAGACATGTGGTCGAGCAGTGTGTGGAAGATCTGGTCAGTCAGGCAGAGCTTAAGTCGGTCGCGCGGCGTTTTCCGCTCAAGTTTCTCGGCGACAATCGCTTTCTGATCGGCGACATGGAGCTTGAGAGCCGGGCGCTCTCGAGGAACATGCGCGGCTGCGACGAGGCTTATCTCATGGCGGCGACCATAGGCTTTGCGATGGACCGGCTCGCGGCGCGCGCCGCGGCAATCGGTCGCATGAGCCGCGCGGTCATCTACCAGGCGGCGGGCGCGATGCTGATTGAGAGTTACTGCGACGCGCTGAACCGGAAACTCAAGGAAGAGGCGGCGGCCGAGGGCAAGTTCCTCCGCCCGCGCTTCTCACCGGGCTACGGCGATTTGCCGCTCGCGATTCAACCGGAGCTGTTCCGCGTGCTGGAAATTCAGAAGCACACCGGCATTACGCTGACCGAGAGCCTTTTGATGATGCCGACCAAGTCGGTCACGGCACTGATCGGCGTCTCGCCCGAGGATTCGCACTGTGTCCTGCAGGGCTGTGAGAGCTGTAGTAAGACCAATTGTAGTTTTCGGAGATGAGAGAGATGGAGAAGAGAAGTTTACGCGCCTGTCTTGGAAAAGAGTGGCTTTACTGCGACGGCGGCACAGGGTCGCTGCTACAGGAGAAGGGCTTAAAGGGCGGCGAGCTGCCAGAGCGGTGGAACCTCGAGCGCCCGGAAGATGTGATTGAAATCGCGGAATCCTACTTCCGCGCGGGCGCCGACATTGTCAATACAAATACCTTCGGCGCAAACCGCCTGCACTATCCGGACAGGGCGGAGCTCGAGCAGATTGTCCGCGCGGGTGTGCGGCATGTCCGGGAGGGACTTTCGCGCAGCGGCCGCACCGACGGTTTTGTCGCGCTGGACTTAGGACCGACCGGACGCCTCTTAAAGCCGATGGGCGATCTCGAATTCGAAACCTGCGTCGAAATTTTTGCCGAGGTGGTGCGCTGGGGCAAGGAAGAGGGCGCCGACCTCGTGCTGATTGAGACGATGTCGGATGCGATGGAGGCAAAGGCAGCCGTGCTCGCGGCCAAGGAGAATTCGGATCTGCCGGTCTTTGTCACCGTTGTCTTCGACGAAAAGGGCAAGACGCTGACCGGCGGCACAGTCGAGAGCGTCACGGCAATGCTCGAGGGACTTCGCATCGACGCACTCGGTGTGAACTGCGGCCTCGGCCCGGTGCAGCTCTATCCGATCGTAAAAGCGCTCACGGAAGTCTGCTCGATTCCGATTGTCGTGAATCCGAACGCAGGACTGCCGCACGCAAAGGACGGCAAGACCTACTACGACCTCTCGGCGGAGGAGTTCTCGGACGAGATGAAAAAGATTGCGTCGCTCGGTGTGCAGGTGCTCGGCGGCTGCTGCGGCACCACGCCGGAACACATTCGCCTGGAAATTCAGAAGACCGGGGAGTTGCCGTTTTGTGAGCCGGTGAAGAAGCACCGCGCGGTGGTCTCCTCGTTCTCGCAGACCGTCGTGCTCGGCAAGCGCCCGATTATCATCGGTGAGCGCATCAATCCGACCGGCAAGAAGCGCTTTAAAGAGGCGCTCCGAAACGGCGACATTGAATATATTCTCGAGCAGGGCATTGAACAGGAGGATGCCGGCGCCGATATGCTCGACGTGAATGTGGGTCTGCCGGAACTCAACGAGCCGGACATGATGGAGACCGTGATGACCAGACTGCAGGGCGTCACGGCGCTGCCGCTCCAGCTCGACACGACCAATTTGGAGGCACTGGAGCGCGGCCTTCGCCTCTACCACGGCAAGGCCATGATCAACTCCGTGAACGGCAAGGAAGAGAGTCTTGAGACCGTGCTCCCGCTTGTCGCGAAGTACGGCGGCGTGGTCGTCGGCCTCGCGCTCGACGAAGGCGGCATTCCCGAGGACGCGGAGGGGCGCATCCGCGTCGCAAAGAAGATTTATGCGCGCGCGGCGGCGTACGGCATTCCGCCGGAGGACATCATCATCGACGGCCTCGCGATGACCATTTCGACCGACGACAATTCTGCGAATGTGACGCTCGAGGTGCTGCGCCGCGTTCGCGACGAACTGCACGGGCACTCGATTCTCGGCGTCAGCAATATTTCCTTCGGCCTGCCGCAGCGCGAGTTAATCAACAGCTTCTTCTTTGCGCTCGCGATGAAGAGCGGCCTCTCCTGCGCGATTATCAACCCGAACAACGAGGCGATGATGGCGGCTTACCGCTCCTACTTAGCGCTCTCGGGATTCGACCGGCAGTGCCAGGGCTATATTGCGGAATATGCGGGCAAGGCCAATGTGTTTGCGGGCAAGGGCAAGGTTGTTGTCACGGCGGAAGGCGGCGAGAAGGCAAAAATCGGCAGTGCGGAACTCCCGGAGGGCATGCAGGGCTCTCCGCTCATCGACGCGATTCGCTTCGGCCTCGGCGAAAAGGCGACCGAAGAGACAAAGCGCCGCATCGCAGAGGGAGAAGCGCCGCTTGACATTGTGAACCGGGAGCTGATTCCGGCACTCGATGTGGTGGGTAAGGGCTTTGAAAAGGGCACGCTTTTCCTGCCACAGCTTCTCATGTCGGCAGAGGCAGCCAAGGCGGCTTTCGAGGTCATCAAGAGTGCGATGAGCGGCACTGCGCGGAAAGAGCGCGGCAGCGTGATTCTCGCGACCGTGAAGGGCGATATTCACGACATCGGCAAGAACATCGTGAAAGTGCTCATGGAGAACTACGGCTACAAAGTCTACGATCTCGGCCGCGATGTGCCGGCGGAAACCATAGTCGAGACCGCAGTCGCGCATGACGTGAAGCTGATCGGCTTGAGCGCGCTGATGACGACAACCGTTGTCAACATGGAAGATGCAATCAAGCTGATTCGCGAGAGGAAACCGGACGCAAAGGTCGTGGTCGGCGGCGCCGTCATGACCAAGGAGTACGCGGACGATATCGGCGCGGACTGCTACGCGAAGGAAGCCATGGATACCGTGCGCTACGCGGACACGCTGTTCCCGGAGGCGTAACGAAAGAGCGAGACAGAAATAGGCGAACGCCCAAATGTATTTTAGCTTAGTAAGTAAACGGCAAAATCTACGTCAGTGTAGACTATGCCGTTTTTCTTTCCTACTAGATAATGTAGATGCGCTTCTATAGTTTCGAGGATAATAATCGTATGTTTTTCGTTCTTGTGGTGGGGCTTACTTTGATTGTAGTGGTACAATGAATTTGTGTAGTGGTACATTAAATTTGTAACACCTCTGCCTGATAGATTATAATGTTAGCAGAGGAGAAAAGCACATGACTCGAATATCAGACGAAACCAGACGAAAAGTTGTCTGTGCGCACATACAGGACGGGCGCACGATTGCCAGCCTTGTAGCTGAGTGCGGCATATCCAGATCCACTGTTTTCAACTGGGTACGTTTGTATCGCGAAGAATGCCAAAACAATGATGAAGAGAAGTCCCAGTTGGAAATGATGGAAGAACTTCGTCGTCTCCGGCGTGAAAAAGCCGAATTAGAAAAGGAGAACAGCTTCTTAAAAAAACAGTGGCATTCTTCACGAAGGGAATCGATTAGTGGTATATCGTTTACTTGATAAGTATAAGCAGGAGTTCGAATTAAGTTGGATTATTAAAAAGCCGCACATTCATCCAAACGCATATTACAGCTACCTAAGAAATACGAAAGCGGATTATCTCGCTCAAGAAACTCATTGTTGTCACCGGATTCGAGCACCTTACCATGATTCTCATGGTTTTATGGAACTCCGTAAGATGAGGGCGTTTCTGCAAAGGTAAGGAATCTCATTGAGCAAAATAATGGTTCACAAGTACATGAATTCTGAACTATAACTACGCTCGATTTGTCGCCGAAAGAGACCCGCATACCATCGGGGATTAGTTCATAAAATTTTTTTAATCTATTAAAGCGAAGTTTTTCGCCTAAGCAGCCGAATCGTGTTTGGTGCACTGACTTCACATATATGACACTGACAAATTGAACCGTGCATTATAATTGTTCCATTATTGATTTATACGACAGAAGTGTTGTTGCCAGTGAAAACAGTTTTTTATCACGAGTTCCATGACCGTGCGCACGTTTGAACAAGCGTTGTCGGGTTCAAAGGCCATCTCACAAAAATTGATTTTGCACTTGGATCAAGGAAGTCAGTTTGCTTCCGCAGAGGTTTTGTACAGCATTGCCGAAAGCTTGAGATTTCTCAAAGCATGAGCCGTGCGTGCTGTCCGTATGACAATGTACCGATGGAACGGTATTACAATATCTTAAAGACTGAATTGATTTATCAGTATCGTTTCGAAAATGCAGCAGAACTGGATTGTGTCGTTTCAGAGCTTGCTTGCGATTGGTACAATCAGGTACGCCCACGCATGTATAACGGGTATCTGACTCAGTTTAAAAAGAGAGAAGAGTGTACCTTTAAACTGTGGTGTTACAAAAAGAGCAGACCATTACACACAGATAGATACTATAGCGTTTTAACCTGTTTCCATGGTTGCTTTTATATCAATAAGGATTAAATGGAGGTGCTTACTATATGCCTAATAATGTCAAGATGATTCGAATTCAGTCGAAACTTGATGAATTATTTTCTGATATGATTGACGTTTCTGATGCTAAAAATGATGAAGATAGGCGGAATAAGCTTAATTCTCGAGCAATTGCAGCATTTGCAATAGTAATGCGATGTGGCATTGATTTTGAGTCTGCTGCTAAGGCCATTACAGATGGTTACTGTGATATGGGTATTGATGCTGTTTATAATGATTCAGTGCAGAAAAAGTTAGTTCTAGTACAGAGCAAATGGCGTAAAGATGGTAATGGAGGTATATCGCAAGAAGAAGTGAACACTTTTGTTTCTGGGATTGAGAGGCTTATTAACCTTGAATTAAATGGATGCAATAAAAAGTTGGAAGCAAAAACATCGGAAATTTCTGCGGCCATTTCTGATATTGATTATCAAATTGAAATGATATTTTGTCATACAGGTAGCAAAAAAATGAATGCTTATGTTCGTCGACCTATAGATACTTTGATTAAACGAGTCAATGGTGATGATGGTGAAACAGAATTGCTTGTATTTGTAGAAAACAAGTTGCAGGATATATATTACTATCTCACTAAAGGGCAGAATGCTGATAATATCGTGATCGATGATTTTCCCTTGTATAATTGGGGAACTATTGATGGGCCATATAAAGCATTCTATGGAACAATACCAGTTGCTGCTATAGGCAAGTGGTTTGCACAATATGGAAATAAACTCTTTGCAAAGAACATACGTTTTTACAAGGGAAGTACAGAGGTTAATCAAGGAATAAAAGAGGTTCTGAGAAATGAACCTGAAAAGTTTTTTTATTATAACAATGGGATTAAAGTGCTCTGTAAAAAGATAACGAAGAAAGCACTATATGGCGCGGATCGTAATGTGGGTATGTTCGCACTGGAAGGAGTTTCATTAGTAAATGGTGCTCAAACAGCTGGTACTATAGGTGCTATCTATGCAGAAGCGCCTGAGTTACTTAGTTCTGCGAGGGTTTATATTCAAATAATAGATTTGGGAGAAGCCAATGAAGATCAGGCTATAAAAATCACAAAACTATCAAATACCCAGAATAAGATTGAAGGCAAGGATTTTGCATCGCTAGATCCTAACCAAGAACGACTTCGTCTGGAGTTGAGTCTTGAAGGGATTCAGTATTTATATAAATCTGGCGCGAAACTTGATTCACCGGAACGACAAATTTCTTTGGATGAAGCCATAGTGGCACAAGCGTGTTCCTTGGATGATCTTTCGATAACTGCACTTGCTAAAAGGAACGTAGGTGCATTAACAGAAAATATTGAAAAAACACCTTACAAACTTCTGTTCAATGATTCTACTGATAGTTTTTCGTTATACAATAATGTTCTAGTCCTGCGAGCTGTTGAAGATTGTATTTCTAAAAATGAACCGAATGTTACCGGTAGGAAACGTTTGGTACTAGTTCATGGAAATAGATATTTATTGCATATTATACTTGGTAGAGTCCAGCAGACAGAGGGGTTCACAACGCGTTATATGGATGCTGAGGAAACAGCTAAAATTATATCGCCGATTTTTCTTGAAGTATGGGAAGAAGTGTATGACGCAATGGAAAAGCACTTTTCAGAAGCATATCCAGCACATGTTTTTAAAAATGTTGGACGTTTAAAAGTAATAGAATCATAACGACTTCTTATATAAGTTCAGTCGGTTTCACCTTATGTAAATGGTGCTGGTAAACGTTAGCACACAAACTCTTGAAAAGTGTTTTAGAATTTCGACTATGAGTTAAAGTTTTTGGCGTTCAACCGAGGTAACCTTGAAGGATCCTTCAAACACACACCATTTTTCACTTATCATCACCAGGATTTATCACTGAAAATATTTTTTGGTAAATCTCTATAGTGAAGTTCTCTAAGACGGTTTCGTTTTGTTAGTTAGACGGGAAGCGGAAAATGACGGATCGCGCACTGTGAATTTTCTAAGGAACAGAGAGGAGAGAGGGAATGTCATTTTTGCATCCGAGGGGAGAGATACTCGCATTCAATCATAAGAGAGCCTGCGGCCTTTGGTTGATTGCGGTGTCCCTGGTCATTTTTGCGGCCGCACTGATCGGCGGAAAGCAACGCATCAATATGACGGTGTTCAGCCTGGGCTATATCGCAGCGTTTCTTTCGATCAATGCCAATCAAAGTTTGCAGCGGCGCTTTTCCGAGGGTCCCTCGAGTCCGTTTCAAAGAAAAGCGGAGTTTTACGCAGTCATTTCGCTGTTTGTGCTGATGTCTTTGTTCGGCGGACCGTATTTCGCGGACGAGAACTGGAGACGCATCTGGCTCGGCGCCTTTCTGGCCACCGCGCTTCATTTTCTGCCCTTTTATTATGTGCACGGAAAATCGATGCTTGTTCTGAGTCTTGTTTCCACCGTGAATGTCGCGCTCGGCTATGCCTTTCCGGAACTTCCGCTGGTCTGTACCGCCTATGCGGATGCTGCAATCAAGCTCGGTTTCGGCGTGTATCTCTTTTGCTTCTCGAAGCCATCGAAGCAAAACTAAAGTGACGGGACCAAAAGAGTCGGTAAAGAGGAAAGGGCGAATCAAAGGAAGGGAATACAAAAAGGCAGAGCGAATTCGCCCTGCCTTTTTTCGTTTGGTGCACCGAATTTACTTCGTGCCGAAGATGCGGTCGCCCGCGTCGCCGAGACCCGGGAGAATGTAGGCGTGCTCGTTCAGCTGACGGTCTAAGTGGCCCACATAAATCTGAATATCGGGGTGCTCTTTCCGAAGGCGTTCCAATCCCTCCGGTGCTGCGATGATGCACATGAACTTAATCTTCTTGCCGCCGTGCTGCTTAATCATGCGGATGGCGTCGCAGGCGGAACCGCCGGTCGCGAGCATGGGGTCGGTGACCACGATGGTGCGCTCCTCAATCGGCGTCGGGAGCTTACAGTAATACTCGACCGGCTCGTGGGTATCCGGATCGCGGTACAGGCCGATGTGGCCCACCTTGGCGGTCGGAACCAGCGCCTGAATGCCGTTCACCATACCGAGACCCGCGCGGAGAATCGGCACAACGGCCATCTTCCGGCCCGCAATGACCGGAGAGAGCGTGCGCTCCAGCGGCGTCTCGACCTCGATGTCCTCGGTTGCCAAATCGGCGAGCGCCTCATAGCCCATCAGCATGCCGATTTCTTCGACGAGGTTGCGGAACTCGTTCGTGCCCGTTGTCTTGTCGCGCAGTCGCGTGATTTTATGCTGCACCAGCGGGTGCTTGTTGATAAATACTTCGCCCATGTAAGACCTCCTGTCATGGCTCTCCAAATTGTTCCGAAACCGGAACACTTCCGGTTATTTTAGCACGGCATACAAGCGGTGACAATGAGAGTTCCCCTGTGCTATACTGAAATGCAACGAACGGAGGTTTTTATGCTGCGCGAAGACAAGATACGTCTGATGCACAAGATTGCACAATACGAAAAGAGCGCGGAAGAGTACGAGCGCCCCGCAAAAGAGTACTTTCGCGGCGATTATCTCAGCATGCATCTTTTGCAGTCATTTTTCAGCTATACGCTGAGCTATCTTCTGATTCTGGGTGTCTTTTTGCTCTATTTTCTGGAGCGCATTCTGAACGCGGTCAATGTCTCGATTGTGCTGCGCTTTGTGCTGCGCTGCGTCGTGATTTATGCCGTGGGTCTTCTGCTTTTCGAGCTCGTGACCTATTTTGTGTTTCGGCGGCGCTATGAGGAGTCGGCGGCGCGGCGCGAAGAGCATCTGCGCTGCCTAAAGCGCCTGAAAAAACGCTATGACACCGAAGAGAGAATCAAGGAACTCGAGAAGGAGGAGAGCGCGAATGCTTAATCTGATTCTGTTTCGCGAAAAGCTTCGCGCGTTTTACGCGCGACACGGGAATGTCATCATTCCTGTATTGCATTTTGCCGTGGCGTTGCTCGCCCTCGTTCTGCTGAACAACGGCATGGGGTATGAGAGACGGCTCCGCGCGCCGATTGTGGTGATATTGCTCTCGCTGATTTCCGCCTTTCTCCCCTGGGGCGGCATCTGTGTGCTACTCGGCATTTGTGTGCTGCTCAATATTTTTGCGGTCTCCGCAGAGTTCGCGCTGATTACGCTCGCCTTCCTGTTGGTCGTCGCGCTGCTCTACTACGGATTCTCGCCGCGGGACAGCATCATCCTCATTCTGACGCCGGTACTGTTTGAATTAAAAATCCCCTATGTACTGCCCATTCTGGTGGGACTCGGAGGCTCGGCGTTTTCGCTGATTCCGCTCTCCGGCGGCATAGTCCTCTCATATATTTTGAATTATGTGCACAACAATGCGGCGCCGCTCACCAACGGCGAGTCGGTGGATGTCGCGCAGAAGTACCTGCAGATGCTGAACGGGGTGCTGCTTGACAAGACCATGTTGCTCTACCTGCTCGCGTTCTCGCTGTCGCTGCTTGTCGTCTGGTGTGTGCACCGCCTGTCGGTGAACAATGCCTGGGACCTCGGGATTCTCGCGGGCATTCTCACGATGCTCTTTGTGTTTTTCCTTGGCAACTTCTGGTACAGCGTCGGCGTCAAGATTATTCCGCTGCTCGCGGGACTGCTGCTTTCCGGCGTGCTCGCGGAGATTTACCGCTTCCTAGTGTTCCATGTCGATTACTCCAGGACGGAATATTCACAGTTTGAGGATGACGACTACTATTACTATGTAAAGGCAGTGCCGAAGATTACGGTCGCGGCGCCGGAACCCAAGACACAGACCATCAATACGCCCAAGCGGCCGCGGAAGAGTGCGGACGAGGGCGAGACAAAGAGGTAAGCCATGCAGCTCTTCTTTCACAATCTGGGAGCCGGAATGGAATTTATTCCGCGGCTCACGCTCACCGGCATCATCGAGATTCTGATTATTTCCTGGATGACCTATGCTTTTCTCACCTGGGTCATGGACACTAAGGCGTGGATTCTGCTGCGCGGTCTGTTGTTGATTGTCGCCTTTGTGGGCTTCTGCACTCTGTTCCACCTGAACACGATACTCTGGCTCATGGGGCAGGTCGCAACCATTGCGGTGACGGCGCTGATTATCATTTTTCAGCCGGAGCTCCGCTCGGCGCTCGAGCAGCTGGGCAACCGGAACTTCCTGGTCTTTTTAAACAGTCTGCTCGGCGACACGAAGCAGGAGAGCCTGTTTAGCGCGCACACGGTCAATGAGCTGGTCAAGGCCTCGTTTGAGATGGGCAAGGTGAAGACCGGCGCGCTGATGGTCATTGAGCAGAAGATTTCGCTGAATGATATAGTCCGCACCGGCATCGACATCGACGGCATTGTCTCGAACCAGTTGCTCATCAACATCTTTGAGCACAATACGCCGCTGCACGACGGCGCTGTCGTGATTCGCGGCAATACGATTGTCTCGGCGACCTGCTATTTGCCGCTCTCCGAGAGTATGCGGATTTCGAAGGATCTCGGTACCAGACACCGCGCAGCCATCGGCGTCAGCGAGGCTACCGATGCCGTGACCATTGTGGTTTCCGAGGAGACCGGGCGTGTCAGTGTCGCGCGGAGCGGTCAGCTCCGCGTCATGCAGACGCCGGAAGAACTGCGCGCGCTGCTCTTGTCGCTCAGTGACGCAGAAGTGCCGACGAAGCATTTTACGTTTAACGGCTGGGATTTCCTGAAGGGAAAAGAGAAGCATGAAAGAGAAAATACTCAGTAATTGGCGCTTTAAGCTGATTTCCTTGCTGGTGGGCTATGTGGTCTGGATGTTGCTGGTCAATATCTCGAACCCCGAGGTGATACGGACCAAGACAGTGCCGCTCAATGTACTGAACGGCAGCGTGCTGACCCGCGCCGGCAAGACCTACAGCCTGCAGAATGCGGAGACCGTCACAATCAGCTATCAGGTCCGGACACGGGATGCCTATAAAATTCAGGCGGATGATTTTCATGCGAGCGTGGATCTCGAGAACCTCTACGATATTACGGGCGCCGTGCCGGTCACGGTCGAAGTGGTGGGCAATCGCGATCTGATCAGCGGTACGCCGACGGCGCGCCCGGGCGTGGTGCGCGTTGCGACCGAGAATGTGCAGAATAAGACATTTGCGCTCGACACGCACGAGGACGGCGAGCCGCGCGAAGGCTACGAAGTCGGGTCAATTACCCTGAGCGCCGACGCGGTCAAGGTAAGCGGTCCCGAGTCCGAAGTGGGCCGCATCTCTTCGGTCGGCATCAGCATTCCGACTTCGGACGCGACCGAGAGCTTCTCGGGCAAGGCTTCCGTGATGTATTACGATGCGAACGGCAATGCGATTTCTCTGAGCGACGAGCGGCTGACCGTCGAGCCGAAGGAAGTGAATTACGAAGTCGAAATGCTGCGGGGCAAGAGCCTGACGCTTCGCTTTCAGACTTCCGGCGAGCCGGCGTCCGGCTTCAATCTGACGGGAATCGAGAGCACAGTGCGCGCGATTCCGGTGACTTCTTCCGACAGCGCACTGCTCAACAAGACGACCGAACTCAGTATCCCGGCCTCCGCGCTGAACATTGAGGGCGCGAAAGAGGATAAGACTTTCCAGCTGGATCTCTCGAGTTATCTGCCGAGCGGTATCTCGGCGACCGGCAACACCAATATCAGCGTGACGGTCAAAATTACGGCGACGACAGAGCGAAACTTCCCGCTCAGCGCGAACAACGGCATTGCGCTCCGGGGGGCGAAGGCGCAGTACCGCTACACGCTGACACCGGAGACGGTCGCTGTCGCCGTGCGGGGGCTCTCGACGGATTTACAGACTATGAATGCAGCGTCCCTCGGCGCGTATCTCGAGGTCGGAAGCCTCGGCGAAGGCGCGCATCTGGTACCGCTCCATCTGACATTGCCGAAGGGCATCACAGCGACCGCCGTGCCGGAAGTTACGGTGACGGTGAGTCTGCCGGAAGCGGAGACCAAGCAGAGCAGCGAGAGCAGCAGCGAGAGTGCGACGGCGGGGACTACGGTCGAGAGTAGCAGCGCAGAGCCTCGGAGCACGGAGCGACAGAGCGGCGAGAGCGGCAGTACGGCGGCGACGACCGCAGCCGCGACCGAGCGAAGCACCGGCGAGAGCAGCAGTAACAGCACGGAGGAAGCAAACCCGTGATCGTATACCTTCTCTGCTATCTTGCGGCAGTGCTCTTTGCGAGAACACAATATTATTTGCTCTCCGGAACAGCGCTGCTCTTTGCAGCGCTTGTTCTCTTTTGGCGGGAAAAGCGGCGAAACGGCGGGAGAGTCAACCTCCTCGCGCTTCTCTCGCTGTTCTTTGTCGGTGGCGAGGGAATTTCCTGTCTGAAACTTTCGCGCCTGCAGGGTCCCTGGGAGTTGCAGACATTTGCAGCCTTTTTCCTCGCCTACGGCGCGTTTCGCCTAGCCTTCCTCTTTAGCGGCGGCAGAGAGCAGGACAGTCGGAGAGTGCGGGAGGGGCGCCTCACCGAAATTCGCGCGGGACGACTCTTTGTCGCCGTCGCCGGTCTCACGGCTCTCTCGGCCGCGGCTTTTCTGGCGGAAGTGCGCATCCTCGGCTTTGTGCCCTTTCTGGTCCGGCACATGCCGCATGCCTACTCCTACTTTCATGTGAGCGGTCTGCACTATCTCACGGTTTCCTGCGTGCTGGTGCCTTCGCTCGCACTTCTGTATGTCAATGTCGTGCACCACAGGAGCACAGTTACAAATCTCGGCCTTCTGGCTGCGGTCGCGGTATCGTTGCTGATTCCGGTGCTCTGTGTGTCCCGCTTTCAGCTACTCCTCGCAGTGCTGATGGCGGCCTTTACCTGGCTTAACTTCCGGCGGGAGCCCATACCGGCGCCGCTTGCCGGGCTTGGGCTTGTCTGTCTGCTCGGCGTCTACGGCATTCTCAGCATGGCGCGGGGGCACAGCGTCTCTTACTTAAACGGCATTTTCGAGATGAAGCGGAATTTCCCGATTTTTGTGAGTCAACCCTACATTTACATTGCGAATAACTATGACAATGTGAACTGTCTGATTCGCGAGCTTCCGTCGCACAGCTTCGGGCTCAAAATGCTCTTCCCGTTCTTTGCGCTGACCGGACTCAAATTCCTGCGGCCGGAGCTTGTGAATTTCCCGATCTATGTGACCAAGACCGAGCTCACGACCGTCACCTTGATTTACGACGCCTGGTATGATTTCGGTATCCTCGGCGTGGTCCTCTTTATGGCACTGCTGGGCTTTATCGCCGCGCGCTTTGAGAAAAAACTGCGCTCGGTGCACAGTCCGGTCTTCTGTATGCTCTATGCGCAGCTCGCCATTTATCTCATGTTATCGTTTTTCACGACCTGGTTCTCGAATCCCGCGACCTGGGTGTACTTCGGGGAGACAGCGTTCGTGCTTTGGTTTGTCGGAGGAAAACAACAATGGAAATGATTTCAAAGTCGATGCAGGCACTGCTCTCGCAAAATTCCGTGATTCGTGCAATGTTTGAGGAGGGGGAGCGCCTCAGGGGAGAGTACGGCAGCGATAAGGTCTATGACTTCAGTCTCGGCAATCCGAATGTGCCGGCACCGGCGGAAGTGGAGCAGGCCATTCGCGAGGTGCTCGCGGAGGAGCCGAGCGTCTCTGTCCACGGCTACATGAACAATGCGGGTTTTGCGGATCTCCGCACGGCGATTGCGGACTCCCTGCAAGAGCGCTTTGGCTTAGCCTATCGCGCGGATCAGCTGATTATGACGACCGGCGCGGCGGCGGCGCTGAACATTCTCCTTAAGACGGTGCTGAATCCGGGAGATGAAGTTCTGACCTTTGCGCCCTACTTTTCGGAGTACAAAAACTATGTGCAGAATTACGGCGGTGTGCTCCGTCTTGTCGCGACCGATCCCGAGACATTTTTGCCGGATCTCGATGCGCTCCGCAAAGCAATAGGTGAAAAGACGCGCGCGCTCATTCTGAATACGCCGAACAATCCGAGCGGAGTGGTCTATTCGGAGGAAGTGCTCCGCGGCATTCAGGGGGTGCTTGCGGAAAAGGAGCGGGAATTCGGAAGCTGTATTCTCGTCATTTCGGATGAGCCCTACCGCGAGCTCGTCTACGACGGCGCGATGGTCCCGTGGATTCCGGCGCTGATGCCGCACGCGGCGGTGGTCTATTCCTATTCCAAGACACTGTCACTTCCGGGCGAGCGCATCGGCTGGCTGCTCCTGCCGGACAGCATTCCGGAGGCGCGCGAGCTGTATGCCGCAGCGGTCATTGCGAATCGAATCTCCGGTTTTGTCAATGCACCTTCGCTGATACAGCGCGTGCTGAAGCGGACGCTCGGTTGCCGCGCGGACTTCTCGGTCTACGAGCATAATCGGGCCCTGCTGCTTCGGGAGCTCCCTAAGATGGGGTATCGGCTGGTAAAGCCGGAGGGCGCTTTTTATCTTTTGATTCAGGCGCCGGAGGGCGATGACGCCGCCTTTGCCGCGACATTAAAAGAGGAGCGCATCCTCACCGTGCCCTGCAAGAGCTTTGCCTGCCCGGGCTATGTGCGTCTCGCGTACTGTGTCGCAGAGACGACGGTTCGGAATGCGCTCCCCGGTTTCCGGAGAACGGCGGAATCTTATAAGGCGAAAGGTTTACTGTAAGGCACTCACTTTGCGTCGGCATCCGGCGTGTCGCCCGATGCGGCGGACTCGGTTGCGGCAGTGCTCTTAGCGGCTTCGGCGTCACGCTTTGCGCGGCGTTCCGCCTCGCGCGCGTCTGCCGCCGCCTGTCGCGCTGCCTCTGCCTTGGCGCGGTGCTTTTTCCGGAAGTGAAGCAGCACGAGAATCAGGATGAGCACCGGAATCCAGATCGGCGAGAGGCCGAGCAGCAGAACCAGGAGCGTGGTGCAGACGGAAAAGCCGAAATAGAGACTGTTCTTAAAGCCGGTTTTGACGCGCGACAGGAAGCTGTCGGTTTCGGCGACGCGGTACTCGCGCACTTCGCTGAGCGAGAGATTCACAGTCGCATAGCTGACAGAATTGTCATAGCGGCGCAGCTGGGACTCATAGGAGTCAAGCTGGGAGTCAATTTCGCCGATGCGCTGCTGAATCGAGATGATGGCGTCGGTGGAGTTTGCCTGTGCGAGCAGTTCATAGAGACGATCTCGCTCGGCGGTCAGCGCATGTTTCCGGCTCTCGGTATCGGTGTAGTCGAGTGTCACATCCTGAACATAACTATTTTCTGAGAGCACGTTGGAATTTTTCTTGAGGCGCTCTACATAGGCGGAGAGCTTGTCCTCAGGAATGCGGGCGGTGAAATTCGCCGAGCGGGCGGTATCAATGGAATCATAGGAAGAACCATTGATCGAAGAATTCTCAAAATAGCCGCCAGCGTCTGCAGTCGCCGCATTCAGCTCCTTGAGAAAGCTGTCTAGGTCGCGGGTCTCCAGGTCAAGGCTCTCCGTTGTGATGAGCTTCTGCCCCTCTTTTGCGCTTTGTGCAAGTGCCGCGAGAGAGTCACTGGATGAGGATTCACTGGCATTGCCCGCTTCAGCGGCAGCATTTGTTTCAGCGGCAATATCTGCAGCGTAGGATTTCTGTGCAGAAGCACTGCTTTTTGCGCGATAGGATGAATCCTCATCAACGGAACTCTGCTGCATTCCACAGGAAGCGAGAGAAAGTGAAAGAAGTGTGAGAGGAAGAAGCAGAAAATGTCGTTTCATAGTCTGTCCTTTCTGCCTGCCGCGACAGGCATCTTATAGGGTAAGGCTCACCAGATAATGTCATTGTACTGAAAACAGCGCAAAAATGCCATATGAGAGGAAATATTCACATGAAATTCACAAAAATGCAGGGACTTGGCAACGACTATGTCTATATCGACTGCTTTTCGGAGCAGGTTGCGAAGCCCGAAGAACTTGCAATCCGCATTGCCGACCGTCACTTTGGCGTGGGCGGTGACGGCCTCATCTTAATCTGCCCCTCGGAGATTGCGCCGGTCCGCATGCGCATGTTCAACGCGGACGGCTCCGAGGGAAAAATGTGCGGTAACGGCGCGCGCTGTGTGGCGCGCTATGCCTATGATCACGGCCTTGTCACGAGCAGAAGCTTTGACATCGAGACGGGGGCCGGGATTCGCCACGCGGAAGTCGGTGAATCGCTGGTGACCATTGACATGGGAGAAGCGGTGCTGGACGGCGAACTCGAAGAAGCCATTACGGTGGACGGCAAGGCGACCCGTATGACACCGGTCAATGTGGGTAATCCGCACGCCGTATATCTGGTCGACAGTCTTGAAACCCTGCGGGGACTCGACCTCGACAAAATCGGTCCGGCCTATGAGCACCACCCGCGCTTTCCGGAGGGCGTGAATTCGGAATTTCTCTATATCGAGAGTCCGACCGAACTCCACATGCGGGTCTATGAGCGCGGCAGCGGAGAGACTCTCGCCTGCGGTACCGGCGCGACTGCGGTCGCCTTTGCAGCGATGCGGCTCGGGCGCGCAAACGAGAAAGTCACGGTACACCTTCTCGGCGGCGATCTGATGCTAGAGCAACTTTCCGACGGACATTTCCGGATGACGGGGCCGGCGGTCGAAGTCTTTTCGGGGAGCTATTTCTCAGAGTGACAGCGGGCTCCTTTTTTGCTATAGTAGGTCGGAAGAAAATGGTGTGATAGGCGCAGTATAAAGAAAGGAATGCAGATGAAAGCGTATCTCTTACTGGAAGACGGCACTCTGTTTACCGGGAGAAGCATAGGCGCAGTCAAGGAAGTGGTGAGCGAAATCGTATTCAACACTTCGATGACGGGCTACCTCGAAGTGCTGACAGACCCGAGTTATGCGGGACAGGCGGTCGTGATGACATATCCGCTGATCGGTAATTACGGCATATGCCGCGAGGACATGGAGTCGGGACGCGCGTGGCCGGATGCCTTTATTGTCCGCGAACTCGCAGAGCTCGCATCGAATTTCCGTAGCCGCGAGACCCTGCAGCAGTTTTTGCTGGAGGAGGATGTGCCCGGCATCGAGGGCATTGATACGCGGGCGCTGACCAAGATACTCCGGGAGCGCGGCACCATGAACGGCTTTTTGACCACGAATCCGGACTTTGACCGCGAAGAGGCAATGCGGCGGATGAAGGCGTATCAGGTGCTCGGCGCCGTGGCCCGTGTGAGCTGCAAGGAAAAGTATGTGATTCCGGGCAAGGGCAAGAAGGTCTCGATTATCGACTGCGGCATTAAGCGCAACATGCTCCGGGAGCTCAGTAAGCGCGGTCTGGAACTCACGGTCTGGCCGCAGGATGCGCGCGCGGAGGATATCCTCGCGGAGAAGCCGGACGGCATTTTCCTGACGAACGGCCCCGGCGATCCCGCGGAAAATGTGGGACTGATTCGGGAAATCAAGAAGCTCTACGACTCGGAAGTGCCGATTTTTGCAATCTGTCTCGGGCATCAGCTCATGGCGCTCGCGACCGGCGGCAAGACCTATAAGATGAAGTACGGCCACCGCGGCGGCAACCATCCGGTGCGGGATCTGGAGAGCGGAAGAGCGTATATTTCCGCGCAGAACCACGGCTACGCGGTCGATGATAAGAGCCTTGACCCGAAGGTCGCGGAGACGCGCTTTGTGAACGTCAACGACGGCACGAACGAGGGCCTCGCTTACTGCGGCAAGAACATTCTGACCGTGCAGTTCCACCCCGAGGCCTGCCCCGGACCGCACGACACTTCGTATCTCTTTGATCACTTTCTCGACATGATGGAGGTGCAGCATGCCTAAGAATCCGGAAATCAAAAAAGTACTGGTGATCGGCTCCGGCCCCATCATCATCGGACAGGCGGCGGAGTTTGACTATGCGGGCACCCAGGCCTGCCGTGCGCTCCGCGAAGAGGGCATCGAGGTCGTGCTCTTAAACTCGAACCCGGCGACCATCATGACAGACAAGGACATTGCGGACCATGTCTACATCGAGCCGCTGACCGTCGAGGTGTTGGAGCGCTTAATTCTGAAGGAAAAGCCGGACTCCGTGCTCCCGACCCTCGGCGGTCAGGCGGGCCTCAATCTCGCGATGGAGCTCGAGGAGAGAGGCTTTTTTGCGGAGCACAACGTACGCCTGATCGGCACCACGGCGCTGACCATCAAGAAGGCGGAGGACAGAGAGCTCTTTAAGGAGACCATGGAGAAGATCGGCGAGCCGGTCGCGGCATCTAAGGTCGTCGAGAATGTCGAGGACGGCATCGCGTTTGCAGAGGAGATCGGCTATCCGGTCGTGCTGCGCCCGGCGTACACGCTCGGCGGCAGCGGCGGCGGCATCGCGGAAGACCGCCGTGCCCTCGTCGAGATTCTGCAGAACGGTCTTCGCCTCTCCCGCGTGGGACAGGTGCTCGTGGAGCGCTGCATTGCGGGCTGGAAGGAGATTGAGTACGAGGTCATGCGCGACGGCGCGGGTAATGTGATCACGGTCTGCAACATGGAGAACCTGGATCCGGTCGGCGTGCACACGGGCGACTCGATCGTGGTTGCGCCCTCCCAGACCCTCGGCGACAAGGAGTACCAGATGCTCCGCAGCTCCGCGCTCAACATTATCACCGAGCTCGGCATCACCGGCGGCTGCAACGTGCAGTACGCGCTGAATCCGAACAGCTTTGAGTACTGTGTCATTGAGGTGAACCCGCGCGTCAGCCGTTCCTCTGCGCTCGCTTCGAAGGCGACCGGTTATCCGATCGCAAAGGTTGCGGCGAAGATTGCGCTCGGCTACACCCTGGATGAGATTAAGAACGCGGTGACCAAGAAGACCTACGCGTCGTTTGAGCCCATGCTCGACTACTGCGTGGTCAAGATGCCGCGCCTGCCCTTCGATAAATTCATCACGGCAAAGCACACGCTCGGCACGCAGATGAAGGCGACCGGTGAGGTCATGGCCATCTGCACGAACTTTGAGGGCGCGCTCATGAAGGCGATTCGCTCGCTCGAGCAGCATGTGGACAGCCTGATGAGCTATGATTACACCGCGCTTGACGATGACGAGCTCCAGAGAGAGCTTCACGTGGTCGACGATCGCCGCATCTGGGTCATCGCCGAGGCGCTGCGCCGCGGCTTCTCCTACGACGAAATTTTTGCCGAGACAAAGATTGACCGCTGGTTTATCCATAAGCTGGACCGCCTCGTCCACATGGAGGCAGAACTCCGCAGAAGACCGCTGACCGAGGAACTGCTCCGCGAGGCGAAGCGCTTTGAGTTCCCGGATCATGTGATTGCGGCGCTCAGCGGCAAGACCGAGGCCGAGGTCAAGGAAAAGCGCGATGAATTCGGCGTTCACCCCGGCTTTAAGATGGTCGATACCTGCGCCGCGGAGTTTGCGGCGGAGACCCCGTACTACTACAGCGTCTACGACGGCGAGAACGAGGCGGAGGAGACGAAGCCGAAGAAGAAGGTACTCGTGCTCGGCTCGGGCCCGATTCGTATCGGCCAGGGCATCGAGTTCGACTTCTGCTCGGTGCACTGCACCTTTACCTTCCGGAAGGAAGGCTACGAGACCATCATCATCAACAACAACCCGGAGACGGTTTCGACCGACTTTGACATTGCGGATAAGCTCTACTTTGAGCCGCTGACCCCGGAGGATGTCGAAGCGATTGTGAACTTTGAGAAACCGGACGGCGCGGTTGTGCAGTTCGGTGGCCAGACTGCCATCAAGCTGACCGAAGCACTCATGAAGATGGGCGTTCCGATTCTCGGCACGGCGGCCGCCGATGTCGACGCGGCGGAGGACAGAGAGCTCTTCGACGAGATCTTACAGCAGACCGGCATTCCGCGCGCGGCGGGCGGCACGGTCTTTACGGCGGAGGAGGCAAAGGAGATTGCCCACCGCCTCGGCTACCCGGTGCTGGTGCGCCCCTCCTATGTGCTCGGCGGCGCAGGTATGCGCATCGCGATTTCGGACCACGATATCGACGAGTACATCGGCGTCATCAACCGCTATGCGCAGGAGCACCCGATTCTGGTCGACAAGTACATTCAGGGTATCGAGGTTGAGGTCGATGCGGTCTGCGACGGCAAGGATATCCTGATTCCGGGCATTATGCAGCACATCGAGCGCACCGGCATTCACTCCGGCGACTCGATTTCGGTCTACCCGGCGCAGTCGCTTTCTAAGACCGTGAAAGAGAAGATTGTCGACTACTCCGAGAAGCTCGCGCGCGCGCTGCACGTGAAGGGCATGATTAACATTCAGTTCATCGCGAAGGGCGATGATGTCTATGTGATCGAGGTGAACCCCCGCTCGTCCCGGACTGTCCCGTATATCTCCAAGGTCACGGGTATCCCGATTATTCCGCTTGCGACCCGCGTGATCTGCGGTCACACAATCCGCGAGCTCGGTTACGAGCCCGGTCTCCAGAAGGAGGCGGATTATATTGCGGTCAAGATGCCTGTCTTCTCGTTTGAGAAGATTCGCGGCGCCGACATCAGCCTCGGACCGGAGATGAAGTCGACCGGCGAGTGCCTCGGCATTGCGAAGACCTTTAACGAAGCGCTCTACAAGGCTTTCCAGGGCGCAGGTGTAAAGCTTCCGAAGTACAAGAATATGATTATTACCGTCCGCGATGAGGACAAGGCGGAGATTGCGCCGATCGCAAAGCGTTTTGAGGCGCTCGGCTACCGCATCTTCTCGACCCGCGGCACGGCGAAGGTCTTAAAGGAGGCCGGCATCAAGACGCTCGAAGTCAGAAAGCTCGAGCAGGAGCATCCGAATATTCTGGATCTCATCCTCGGCCATGAGATGGACCTCGTGATTGACACGCCGCCGGAAGGCGCAGACCACGAGAAGGACGGCTTCGAGATTCGCAGAAACGCAGTCGAGACCGGCGTCAATGTGCTGACGGCGCTCGACACGGCGGAGGCTCTCGCAACTGCACTCGAGCAGAAGGCAGAGGAGCTCACGCTGATTGATATCGCGACACTTTGACGTATGAACTTGCCCCGCCGCTTGGCGGGGCAAGTTGTCTATGAGGAGAAAGCATGCGAACAGTCATACTATCGGATTTGCACGGCGAGGCGGAGACGCTCGGCTGTATGCTGGAGGAATTAAACTTTGACCCGGCGACGGAAGAACTGGTGGTGCTCGGTGATGCCCTGAACTACGGAACTTCCCCGGCGGAGACCTACATCGCCCTCCGGAATCTCGCGGAGCAGATGGAAAAACGCTTTGTCTACATCCGCGGTGAGCACGAGCAGATGCTCCTCGACGCCCTGCTCTTAACAAGGGGGCAGATTGCAAACGGTCTCCTTTGGAAGCAGAACGGTGGCAAGGAGACTCTCGCGTCGTTGCAGGAGAGAAGACTTCCGCCCGGCAAGACAGCGCTCTGGCTAAAGGATCACACCCGGACCTGGTACGAGTGCCAGGATTTCATTGCCGTGCACGCGGACATTGCGGATGAGGTCATCTGGAACAACGAGCCCGAGACCTTTCTCTGGGGCAATCGCTGCATCGAAGAGAACAACTACGCGGGCAAGCTCACGGTTTTCGGGCATCACCGCGTCGAGTTTCCGACCTATTTGGACGGGAGCGGCGTCGAGAGCCGTTTTCACCCGAATTACGGCACCTGGTTTCAGCTGCCGCGCACGGGCGCGATTGCGTTGGACACAGGTTGCGGCGAGGAAAACGGCTACCTCACGGCAATGATTGTTGAAAACGGCATGATGCGCTTTGAGAGAATTTAAGTGCCGTGGTATACTGAAAAAAATCAGATTTCGGAAAGAGGAGAAGAAGAGATGAATTGCTACGATGAGCTCAAGGCCCGCGGGCTGATTGCACAGGTGACCAACGAGGAAGAGGTGAGCCGCCTCGTGAACGAGGGCAAGGCGACCTTCTATATCGGCTTCGACCCGACCGCGGACAGTCTGCATGTGGGGCACTTTATGGCGCTCTGCCTGATGAAGCGCCTGCAGGACGCGGGCAACAAGCCGATTGCCCTGGTTGGCGGCGGCACGGGTATGATCGGAGACCCCTCCGGCAGAACCGATATGCGCAGCATGATGACGGTCGATCAGATTGACAAGAACTGCGAGAGCTTTAAGCGCCAGATGTCCCGTTTCATCGAGTTCGGCGAGGGCAAGGCGAGAATGGTGAACAATGCCGACTGGCTCCGGAACTTGAATTACATTGAGTTTATCCGCGACATCGGCCCCCACTTCTCGGTCAACAACATGCTCCGCGCGGAGTGCTATAAGAACCGCATGGAGAAGGGACTCTCTTTCCTCGAGTTTAACTACATGCTCATGCAGGCCTTTGACTTCTATGAGCTCTTCCAGCGCTACGACTGCAACATGCAGTTCGGCGGCGACGACCAGTGGTCCAACATGCTCGCGGGCACGGAGCTCATCCGCCGCAAGCTCGGTGAGGACGCGCACGCGATGACCATCACCCTCCTCTTAAACTCCGAGGGCAAGAAGATGGGTAAGACCGTCGGCGGAGCGGTCTGGTTGGATCCGAACAAGACTTCGCCCTTTGCCTTCTACCAGTACTGGAGAAATGTCGGCGATCAGGATGTCTTAAAGTGCCTCCGCATGCTGACCTTCCTGCCGCTCTTGCAGATTGACGAGATGGATCGCTGGGAGGGCGCTAAGCTGAACGAAGCAAAGGATATTCTCGCTTATGAGCTCACGACGCTTGTGCACGGCGAAGAGGAAGCGAAGAAGGCACGCGAGGGCGCACAGGCACTCTTTGCGGGCGGCGGTGCCTCGGCACACGTCCCGACCGCGGAACTCACGGATGAGGACTTTAGCGAGGGCAAGGCGGACATTTTGACTCTGCTCGTGAAGTCAGGGCTTGCGGCCTCCCGCTCCGAGGCGAGACGCAATGTCCAGCAGGGCGGTGTCAGCCTGGACGGCGAGAGCGTAAAGGATATCGCGGCGAGCTATGACGCGGACTTCTTTGTCGGCGAGGGCAAGCTCTTAAAGCGCGGCAAGAAGAATTTCGTGAAGCTCGTCAAGGCATAAGACGAATCAAGACAGAAAACGGTCCGGACAGGACAAACGGATTGCGGTCTTCGAAGCGGAGATGTGAAAACCGTCAAACATCAGAGACGAGATCACGGAAAAGGAGGATTCTTATGCAGAAATTTGTATATTATGCGCCGACGGAAATTGTGTTCGGCCGCGGCGAAGAGGCGAGAGCGGCGGAACTCGTGAAACATTACGGCGGAAGTCGTGTATTCGTTGTCTACGGCGGCGGCTCTGCGGCCAAGAGCGGTTTACTCGGCCGCGTGGAGGAGATACTTCGCGCGGCGGGGATTGCCTTTTCGGCGAGCGGCGGCGTGGTGCCGAACCCGCTGGTCTCGACCGCGCGCCG
Organism: Stomatobaculum longum; assembly: GCA_000242235.1. Lineage (GTDB taxonomy): Bacteria > Bacillota > Clostridia > Lachnospirales > Lachnospiraceae > Moryella > Moryella longum. The sequence goes on along the minus strand of JH590861.1, from coordinate 416,568 downwards.
TATGGTCGAGGAGGCGAGAGCCTTCCGTGCGGACTTTATTCTGGCCATCGGCGGCGGCTCGGTGATTGACACGGCCAAGGCGGTCGCCGACACCGTAGCTGCGCCGGGGAGCGATGTCTGGGAGTTCTGGACCGGGCGAAAGGTCGAGACAGCGCTGCCGATCGGTGTGATTCTCACGATTTCGGCGGCGGGCTCCGAGACCAGCAATTCCGCGGTGCTCACAAACGACACCCTGCCGCAGCACACCAAGCGCGGTATCAATACCGACCTGAACCGCCCGAAGTTTGCGATTCTGAACCCGGAACTCACCATGACCTTGCCGAAGTGGCAGATTGGCGCGGGTGCCGCGGATATTTTCATGCACACGGCAGAGCGCTACTTTGCGCCGATTCTCGGCAACCACCTGACCGATGAGATTGCGGAGGGCTTGTTCCGGGATGTCATTCACTTCGGGCCGCTCGCGGTGCAGAATCCGAAGGACTATGAGGCGATGAGCGAGCTCATGTGGTGCGGCTCCGTGTCCCATGTCGGTCTGACCGGCGTCGGTGCCAAGGGGGATACGGCGCGCGAGGGCGACTGGGCCTGCCACCAGCTCGGCATGGCGCTCTCGGCCATCGGCGACTATACGCACGGCGCAACGCTGACTGCTGTGTTCCCGGCCTGGGCGCGCTATGTAAAGGACGCGAATCCGTCCCGTTTTGTCCGCTTTGCGGAGAAGGTATACGGCATCAAAGAGGGCACGGAGGAAGTGCGCATCGAAGCCGGGATTCAGGCGACGGAGCACTACTTTCGGTCGCTCGGTATGCCGATCACGCTGACGGAACTGCTCGGTCATACGCCGGAGAAGAAAGAACTCGAAGCCTTTGCTTTGGAGTGCAGCTATCAGAAGACTCGCAGCATCGGCGGCTTCAAGGTGCTCGGGTATGAGGATATTCTGAATATTTATGAGAATGCAATCTGAGAACGGTCTTGCGAAGCAGCGGAAACAGTGCTAGAATTCTGTGAATTCATTCACCAGGTCCTGAAAGGAGTAGCTAATGAAACCATACGCAGAGATGACGCGGGAAGAGCTTTTGGAATTGAAGAAGGAGTTGAAGGGCAAGTATAAGGATATGCAGGCACTTGCATTAAAACTCGACATGAGCCGCGGTAAGCCCTGCACAGCCCAGCTCGACCTCTCGATGGGGATGATGGCGGTGCTGAACGAGGACACCGAGCTCCGCTCCGAAGACGGCACGGACTGCCGCAACTACGGCGTGCTGACCGGCATCCCGGAGGCGCTCGAGCTCATGGGCGATATGATGGAAGTGCCTTACGACCACATCATCCTCTACGGAAACTCGAGTTTGAATGTCATGTACGATACCATTTCGAGATCCTACACGCATGGCGTCATGGGCTCGACGCCCTGGTGTAAGCTCGACAAGGTGAAGTTCCTCTGCGTCGTGCCGGGCTACGACCGCCACTTTGCAATCACCGAGTACTTCGGCATCGAGAACATCCCGGTGCCGATGCTGCCGACCGGTCCGGACATGAACATTGTCGAAAAGCTGGTCGCGGAAGATGAGGCCATCAAGGGCATCTGGTGCGTCCCGAAGTACTCGAACCCGACCGGCAACTCCTATTCGGACGAGACCGTGCGCCGCATGGCGCGCTTAAAGCCGGCGGCCAAGGATTTCCGCATTTACTGGGACAATGCGTATACGATTCATCATCTCTATGACCACGACCAGGATACGATTATCGAGATTCTTGCGGAGTGCAAGCGCGCGGGCAATCCGGATCTTGTCTACAAGTTCGCTTCGACCTCGAAGGTCAGCTTCCCGGGCTCCGGCATTGCGGCGCTCGCCTCGTCCCTCAATAACCTCGAGGACATCAAGAAGCAGCTGAAAGTCCAGACCATCGGCCACGACAAGGTGAACCAGCTGCGCCATGTCCGTTTCTTTGAGGACATCCACGGCATGGTCGAGCACATGAGAAAGCACGCGGACATCCTGCGCCCGAAGTTTGAGATGGTCGAGGAAATTCTGGACAGAGAACTCGGCGGCCTCGGCATCGGTACCTGGACCAAGCCGAAGGGCGGCTACTTTATCTCTTTCGATACCCTCGAGGGTTGCGCGAAGAAAGTTGTGTCCCGCTGCGCGAAGGCCGGTGTGATTATGACGAGCGCCGGTGCGACCTGGCCGGGCGGCAAGGATCCGCACGACTCGAACATCCGCATTGCACCCTCCTTCCCGCCCCTGAACGATTTGCGCATCGCGGCGGAACTCTTTACGCTCTGCGTGAAGTATGTGAGCGTCGAGAAGCTGCTCGCGAATATGGACGCGGCAGAGGGAAAGGCTGCGGAAAAGGCAGAGGCATAAAATAACGGCAGCAAATCCGTCCTGTCGCAGCGAAAAGCGAGGGAAAGGCAGTTCGGCCGAATAAGAAAAGAGGCTGTGCAAAAGCACAACCTCTTTTTTGGCGTCTTATCCTGCCGCCTGCGGACGCTGTCAGTGTCCGCCCTGACAGCGGCGGTGGGCATCCTCGGGGATGGGGGCTGCCGTAGTGGCGAGCGTCTGTTCCTCCTGCAGTAAGTCCGCGAGTGTGATATGGTCAATGACTTCGTTGACCGCCGATTCAATGCGCGAAAAGACGGAGCGGGACACGCAGCGCTCCGCGAGGTCGCAGGCGACGGAATCCTGTCCGAGACAGACCACAGGTGCCATATTGCCCTCGGTCAGACGGAGAATATCGCCGACCGAGTAGTCCTTCGGCGCGCGGGTCAGGAGATAGCCGCCCTGGGCGCCGCGTATGCTCTTCACAAAGCCGGCCTTACTCAGCACGGCCACAATTTGCTCGAGGTATTTCTCGGAGAGTTCCTGCTTTGCAGCGGCATCCTTCAGACGTGTGACTTGCTCCGGCTGTCTCGCAAATTCCATCATCAGGCGAAGTGCGTAGCGCCCTTTTGTGGATATTTTCATGACAACTCCTTCCAGTTTTTCTTTGCCAGTATTTCCTAGCAATTCACTCGGGATTTAGGATAACAGGAAAAAAGCGCTTTGGCAAGCCAAACCTTGCGAAGTATGCTATACTGAAATGAAAACAATTGGAGTATTGTCGCCAAAAAGGAGGAAGCCATGCAGTTTATTCCGGGAGTTATTTTGTTTGTCATAGTCGTCGGCATTCTTGCGAACGGTATCAGCATTGTGCCGCAGGCACAGGCTCTCATCATCGAGCGTCTGGGCCGCTACCATGCGACCTGGGATGCGGGCGTGCATCTCATGATTCCGTTTGTGGATCGCATCGCAAAGCGCGTCAACCTGAAGGAACAGGTCGCGGATTTCCCGCCGCAGCCCGTGATCACGAAGGACAATGTCACGATGCGCATTGACTCGGTTGTCTTCTTCGTGATTACCGAGCCGAAGCTCTATGCGTACGGTGTCGAGAACCCGATTTCCGCAATCGAGAACCTGACGGCAACCACACTCCGCAACATCATCGGTTCCATGGATCTCGACACGACGCTGACTTCCCGCGAGACCATCAACACCGAGATGCGCTCGCAGCTGGATGTCGCGACCGACCCCTGGGGTATCAAGGTAAACCGCGTCGAGTTAAAGAACATTCTCCCGCCGGACGCGATTCGCGAGGCCATGGAGAAGCAGATGAAGGCAGAGCGAGAGAAGCGTGAGCTCATCACCCTGGCACAGGGTAAAAAAGAGTCCGCGGTCCTGAACGCACAGGGTAATAAGGAAGCGGCTATCCTGAATGCGGAGGCGGAAAAGCAGACTGCGATTCTCCGCGCGGAGGCAGAGAAGGAGAGAAAGATTCAGGAGGCGGAAGGTCAGGCAAAGGCAATCCGCGCCGTCAAAGAAGCGGAGGCCGATGGTATTCGCCTGATTCGCGAGGCGGGTGCCGATGAGGCGGTTCTGAAGCTGCGCAGTCTCGATGCATTGACTCGCGTCGCGGACGGCAGAGCCACCAAGATTGTGATTCCGTCCGACATTCAGAATATGGCGGGACTGGTGACCGCATTAAAGGAGACCGCTTCGGTGGCAACGCCGGGCGACGGGAGTGAGAAGAAGGCATGAGAGACGGATTTATCCGCGTCGCCGCCGCGACGCCGGAGGTGAGGGTCGCGGACCCCGCTTATAACCGGGAGCGGATGGCGGAGATAATCCGCGGGGAAGCAGAGCAGGGAACCAAATTACTTGTCTTTCCGGAACTCGCGCTGAGCGCCTATACCTGCGGCGATCTTTTTTTACAGGATACGTTGCAGGAGGCGGTGCGCCGGGAACTGAAAAATCTGCTGGATCAGACAGCGGACACCGAAGTGCTCTGCTTTGTCGGTTTGCCCTTTGCCTTTGAGAACCAGCTCTACAATGCGGTCGCGGTCTTTCAAAAGGGGCAGCTGCTCGGCCTCGTGCCGAAGCTGCACATTCCGAATTACGGCGAGTTCTACGAGCGCCGTTACTTTGCGCCGGGCTTCCGGGCTCCGGTTCTCGTGCCGCTCTTCGGCGAGCAGGTGCCTTTCGGCGCGAGACTGCTCTTTTCCTGCGGGAGCTTGCCGGAACTCAAAATCGGCGTCGAAATTTGTGAGGATCTCTGGGTGCCGAATGCACCTTCGATCGATCTCTGCGCGGCAGGGGCTACGCTCATCGTGAACTGCTCGGCTTCGAATGCGCTCGCCGGAAAACGGAAGGCGCGGCGGGAGCTTGTCAAGGCGCAGAGCAGCAAGCTCCTCGCAGGCTATATCTATGCGAGTGCGGGCGAAGGCGAGTCGACGCAGGACCTTGTGTTCAGCGCCCACAACCTGATTGCGGAGGCGGGAGAGGTACTCGCCGAGTCTCCGCTACTCACGAACGCGGTCATCGCATCGGAGCTGGATTTGAAAAAGCTGCTCTTCTTAAGAAGACGGCAGAACAGCTATCCGCAGAGAGACAGCGAGTCGAATCTGTACTGCGGCGTCGATTTTGACCTTCGTCTCACGGAGACCGAGCTCACGCGGACGGTCAATCCGGCACCTTTTGTGCCGGCGGATGCGGCAGCGCGCCGCGAGAGATGCGAGGAAGTGCTGCAGATTCAGGCGCTCGGTTTAAAGAAGCGCCTCGCCCATATCAACGGCAAGCGGGCGGTGCTCGGCCTTTCGGGCGGACTTGATTCGACGCTTGCGCTTCTGGTCGCGGTCCGGAGTTTTGATGCGCTCGGCCTTCCGCGGAGCGGTATTGAGGCGATAACCATGCCGGCCTTCGGCACGACGGACAGAACCTACCGGAATGCCTGTGCGCTCGCCGAAGCCATCGGCGCTTCGCTCGAGGAAATCTCGATTCGCGAAGCGGTGTTGCAGCACTTTCGGGACATCAAGCAGGATCCCGAGAAGCACGATATCACCTATGAGAATTCACAGGCGCGCGAGCGCACGCAGGTACTCATGGACATCGCAAACCGGGACAATGCGCTTGTCATCGGAACCGGTGACCTCTCGGAACTCGCGCTCGGCTGGGCCACCTATAACGGCGACCACATGTCGATGTATGCGGTCAATGTCTCGGTGCCGAAGACCCTGGTGCGCGTCCTTGTCGAGCATGAGGCGAGCCTTGCGGGCGGAAAACTCCGCGAAGTCTTGCTCGATATTCTCGACACGCCGGTGAGCCCCGAACTCCTGCCGCCGAAGGACGGTGTGATCAGCCAGAAGACCGAAGATCTCGTGGGACCCTACGAGCTCCATGATTTCTTTTTGTTTCAGATGCTCCGCTACGGCAGCAGCCCGCGGAAGATTTATCGCCTTGCGTTGCGTGCCTTTGTGGGTGTCTATGACGGAGCGACTGTCAAAAAGTGGCTGATCACCTTCCTCCGCCGTTTCTTCACGCAACAGTTCAAGCGCTCCTGTCTGCCGGACGGCCCGAAGACCGGAAGTGTGGCAGTGTCGCCGCGCGGCGATCTCCGCATGCCTTCGGACGCGGTGAGCCGTATCTGGTTTGAGGAGGCAGAGTCGCTATGATTACATCGCCCGCGAACAAAAAAGTAAAAGAAGTGCGCGCACTCTTTGAGAAAGCGTCTCTTCGCGCGGAGCGGGGATTATTTCCGGTCGAGGGCGTCCGCATGTTTCTGGAAGCACCCGCGGCGGAAATCGAGGAGCTCTATGTGAGCGAGAGTTTTGCGGCGCGCGCCGAGGGAGAAGTTCGGGAAAAGATAGAGGCACTCGGGGCAGAGACAGTCGCCGACAATATTTTTGCAAAGATGTCGGACACAAAGACGCCGCAGGGCGTGCTCGCGCTGCTTCGCATGCAGAGAAAGAGTCTTGCCGAAGTATTGGCGAAAGGCGCAAGCTGCTTCCTCGCGGTCGAAAGCCTGCAGGATCCCGGAAACCTCGGGACCATGCTCCGGGCGGGTGAGGGAGCCGGTCTCTCGGCCATCCTCGCAAACCGCGGCACCGTGGACATTTATAATCCCAAGGTGATACGCGCGACGATGGGCAGCATTTTCCGCATTCCGGTGGTCTATGCGGACGACTGGCTTGCGGCACTGCGAGAGCTCTCCGCAAATCATTTTTCACTCTATGCGGCGGCTCTTCAGGCCTCCGTGCCCTATGACAGCATAGATTACCCGGAGAAGACTGCCTTTTTGATCGGCAATGAGGCAGCCGGCCTCACGACTGAGACAATAACTATGGCGGATCAAAGCATCCATATTCCCATGCTCGGGCAGGTGGAATCGCTGAATGCGGCTGTTGCGGCGTCCGTTCTGCTCTATGAGCGCGCAAGACAGCGGAGAAGGGGGACAAGATGAAGGGAAGTCTGATCAGTCAGAATCATTTCTGGCTCGATGTCCTGCATGTCTTTGTGGGCATTGCGGTCACCGTGCTTGCGGTCTTTGCCTTTTTGTCACCGGAAGAGTATCCGTTCTTTTTCTCTCTGATTTTCGGCCTGGCGGGGCTTCTGACCCTGGTCAACGGTCAGGTCCGTTTTACCGCTCTTCGGCGCGCACACCGGAAAAAGGGCAGTGCCGTCGTTGTGATGCTGCTCGGCGCGATACTCTTAGGTCTCTGCGCGGTCAGCGCAGTCGTGATGCTCTGAGGGGGTTCCTTTGCTGAAGGATGATATTTTAAAAGCGCTGCTCGAAGCGGGTGATTACTGTTCCGGGCAGGCGCTCTGCGAGCGCTTTCACGTGACCAGAACAGCGGTCTGGAAAGCGGTTGCCAGGTTGCGTGACGAGGGCTATACCATAGAAGCGAGACAGAATCGAGGCTATCGTTTGCAGAACACAGAATATTTACTGAGTCAGGCGTCACTCGACGAGGCATTCGCGGCGCAAAATTTCTTGAAACGCTGGGTCTTTTTGCAGCAGACCGACTCGACGAATCTGGAGGTGAAGCGAGCTGCCGCTGCCGGAGACTGGGGGCCGACTCTCTTTGTCGCGGAGGAACAGACCGCCGGCAGAGGGCGGCGGGGGCGCAACTGGAGTTCTCCGCCGGGGAGCGGCATCTGGATGTCTCTCTTACTGCGGCCAAAGCTCAGGCCGGAGCGCGCATCTGTGCTTACTTTGGTCACGGCACTGGCTGTGACGGACGGCATACGCGAGGCAACGGGACTCGAGGCGGCCATTAAGTGGCCCAACGATGTGGTCGTAAAGGGGAAAAAAGTCGCGGGGATTCTGACCGAGATGAGCACGGACATGGATCGCATCGAATTTGTCGTGATCGGCATCGGCATCAATGTGAATACCGAGAGCTTTCCGGAGGAAATTCAGAGCGTTGCGACTTCGCTCGCGATCGAACAAGGCAAGCGGGCCGCGCGGACGCCGATTATTGCGGCAATCTGGAAGCACTTTGCGGCCTATGAGCGTCTTTTTGAGGCGACAGGCTCTTTTGCGGCGCTGAAAGAGCGCTATGAGACCTTACTTGCCAATCGCAACCGGGAAGTGCGGGTGCTGGATCCGGACGGAGAGTACACGGGCACGGCGATCGGCATCACGGAAGAAGGCGAATTACTGGTGCTCCGGGACGATCAAAGTCTAACGGCAGTGCGAAGCGGCGAAGTCAGCGTGCGCGGAATTTACGGCTATGTGTAATTTCGTGTCTTCAGGATATCGAGAACAGGAGGAATGAATCCAAATGGCGGAAGCGAAGAAGAAAACGGAAAAGAAGAGCGCGAAGAGCAAGAAGGCTGAGTCCGAGAAGCGGGAAATTCAGGAGCAGGAGCTCCTGCACGGACTCATGCAGCTGGTCGAGCAGGCCAAGAACAAGGACTCCAAGCTGGATGTCGATGAGATCAATGATTACTTCCAGGACTATAATCTGAGTCCCGAGGGCATTGAGCATATTTACAGCTATCTCGAGGGCAATAATATCGAAGTCCAGCACCACCAAGAGGAGGAGCCGCCGGAGGATCTCGAGACCAGCGGCAAGGGCGATGCGATGCTCGATCTCGACCTGGATCTCGACGATGACCTCGACGCAGAGGATGAAAACGGAGAGAAGATTGAGGGAGAGGAAATCAATCTGAACCCGGTGGATCTCCTCGAAGGCGTCGGCACCGAAGATCCGGTCCGGATGTACTTAAAAGAAATCGGCACCGTGCCGCTGCTCACCGCCGAGGAGGAGATGGAACTCGCGCGCAGAAAGCAGGCCGGCGATGAGAAGGCGAAGAAGAAGCTGATCGAAGCAAACCTTCGCCTCGTGGTCAGTATCGCAAAGCGCTACACAGGTCGCGGCATGAGTTTCCTGGATCTCGTACAGGAGGGAAACCTTGGGCTCATCAAGGGCGTCGAAAAGTTTGACCCCGAGAAAGGATTCAAGCTCTCGACATACGCGACCTGGTGGATTCGTCAGTCCGTGACGCGTGCGCTCGCGGATCAGGCGAGAACCATACGCGTGCCGGTGCACATGGTCGAGACCATCAATAAGATGAGCAAGATGCAGCGCAAGCTCACGCTGGAGCTCGGCTACGAGCCGAGCGTCGCGGAACTCGCAAAGGCGCTCGACATGACCGAGGAAAAGGTCATGGAGATCATGCAGATTGCGCGCGAGCCTGCTTCGCTCGAGACGCCGATCGGTGAGGAAGACGACTCGAACCTCGGCGATTTTGTCGCGGACAACAATGTGCTGACGCCCGAGGACAATGTGGAGTCGGTCATGCTGCGCGAGCACATCGAGGCGCTGCTCGGCGACCTCAAGGAGAGAGAGCGCCAGGTCATCGTGCTCCGCTTCGGCCTCGAGGACGGCCATCCGAGAACTCTCGAGGAAGTCGGCAGAGAGTTCAAGGTGACCAGAGAGCGCATCCGCCAGATTGAGGCAAAGGCGCTTCGGAAACTCAGAAACCCGGTGAGATCCAAGAGAATCAGAGACTTTTTATGAATCAGAGAAATTATCAGCGTGAGCTGGACAATTTGGTCAAACAAAACGAAGCTTCGGGCAAAGTCCCGAAGCTTCTTCTTCATGTCTGTTGTGCGCCCTGCTCCTCCTTCTGTCTGGAGAGTCTGGCGCCGCATTTTGATGTGACTGTCTTTTTTTGTAACCCGAACATCGATGATCCGGAAGAGTATCATCGCAGGGCAGAGGAGGAGAAACGCTTACTCCGGGAAATGAATTTGCCGCGTCCGGTCGGCTTCCTCGAAGGGGAATACAACCCCGAACGCTTTCACGAAGCGGTGCGCGGACACGAAACGGACCCGGAGGGCGGGGAGCGCTGCGGCATCTGTTTTGAGCTCCGTCTCCGCGAGAGCGCAAAGGCTGCCAAGGCGGGGGGCTTTGACTACTTTACGACGAGTCTCACAATTTCCCCGATGAAAAGCGCTCCCCGACTGAATGCAATCGGGGAGCGCATCGGTGCGGAGGAGGGCGTTGCCTTCCTGCCGTCGGATTTTAAAAAGAAAAACGGATTTCTTCGTTCGACCGAGCTCTCGAGAGAGTACGGGCTCTACCGCCAGGATTACTGCGGTTGCTCCTACTCAAAGCGGGAGGCGGCGGCGCGAAAAGCTCAGTGCAGTTCTGCGGCAAAGACCGACTCGGCAATCGTGTCGGCGAGCGAGAGCAGCTGCAGGCGCTGTTCCTCGTGACCGCGGGACTTTAAGGTGACCGTGTCCTGCAGGAAGTTCATGTTCTTCATCGAGGAGAAGAGTTCGCTCATCTTCTTGCCGGAGACCGGCGCCCAGGAACCGTTTTCCACGAGGGCAATCGAGCGATTCTGCACATTGTGCGCCGCGAGGTCGCGAATCAGGTTCTCCATGTAGGGGAAGATTTCGTTGTTGTAGGTCGCGGAGGCAAAGACCAGGTGGCTTGCGCGGAAAGCCTCGGAGACCAGGTAGGAGACATCGGTCACGGAGACATCGTACATCTTGATGTTCTTGACCTTCTTGGCGCCGAGCGCATTGGCGAGCACTTCCGCCGCATTCTCGGTGCCGCCGTAAATCGAGGCATAGAAGATAACCACTTCGTTGTCCTCGGGGCGGTAGGTTGCCCAGCGGGAGTATTTCTCGATGAGCCACTGAATCTTGTTTGCGGCGCGCCACACGGGACCGTGCAGCGGGCAAATCATCTGAATGTCAAGCCCCGCGGCCTTGTTTAAGAGTGCCTGTACCTGCAAGCCGTATTTGCCCACGATGTTCGAGTAGTAGCGGCGCATCTCGGAGAGTTCAAAGTCGCCGAAATCCAGCTGGTCGGCATAGAGATTGCCGGAGAGCGCACCGAAGGTGCCGAAGGCATCGGCCGAGAAGAGAATCTTTTCGGTCTCATCGTAGGTCACGGTGACTTCCGGCCAGTGGACCATGGGAGCCAGAATGAAGCGGAAGTTGTGATGACCGGTCGAGAGCGTGTCGTTCTCCTTGACCTGCATGACCTTGCCCTGCAGATTGAGGTCTCCGAAGAACTGCTTAATCATCGCGTGGGTCTTTGCGCTGCCCACGACAGTCGCCTCCGGATAGCGGAGCAACACTTCGGCAAGCGTAGCGCAGTGATCCGGCTCCATGTGGTTCACGATGATATAGTCGAGCGGACGGCCGTTTAAGACGGACTTGATATTCTCGAGGAATACGCCGCAAATCGAATGATCTACCGTGTCGAGAAGAACGGTCTTCTCATCCATGACCAGATAGGAATTGTAGGAAATGCCGAGCGGAACCGGGTGGCAGTTCTCAAATTTCGCAAGTCTTCGGTCGCTGGACCCGAGATACCAGAGCGTATCGCTCATCTGAATTGCCTGGTGCATAAGTTCTCCTTTTCTGACAATTTGCGCAGACGAATCATTGCGCCACAATCTTTCTTCGGTTTCTTCGCCGACAGTATAGCACAAAGAGCGGCAGGCTTGCCACTGCTTGCGGAATGCTTTGGAATGTTGTAGACTGATTTTGTTTTGATTTTCACAAAAGAATGGGGAATTGTGTTCTCCTGCGAGGTAAATTTATGTCTGATACATGTAATTCTGCGCCCCAGGGCATGCCGGAGCCGCCGAAACCGAATTTTCAGGTTCCGAGCAACGAAAACAGCAATATCTGCCATGTCATCGCGATTATGAGCGGTAAGGGCGGTGTGGGTAAGTCGCTCATGACCAGTCTGCTCGCTTCCCGTGTCAGCGAGGCGGGCTATCGCGTCGGCATTCTGGATGCCGATATCACCGGACCTTCGATTCCAAAGGCCTTCGGGGTGGACGGTCAGAGCCTTCACTCCCGCGAGAATCTGATGGTGCCGGCCGAGACAAAGAGCGGCATCAAAATCGTGAGCTCGAACCTGTTGCTCGACGACGACACGGAGCCGCTCATCTGGCGCGGACCGATGATTGCGAGCGTCGTGAAGCAGTTCTGGAGCGATGTCTACTGGGGCGATGTCGACTATCTCTTTGTCGATATGCCGCCGGGTACCGGCGATGTGCCGCTCACGGTGTTCCAGTCGCTGCCGGTTGAGGGCATTGTCGTGGTGACGAGCCCGCAGGAACTGGTGTCGATGATTGTCGAGAAGGCTGTTAATATGGCCCGCCAGATGAACGTGCCGATTCTCGGCCTGGTTGAGAATCTGAGTTATTACGAGTGCCCGGACTGCGGCAAAGCACATTCGATTTTCGGCGAGAGCCATATCGATGAGATCGCAAAGACCTACGGGGTCAAGGTGCTCGCGAAAGCGCCGATAGACGCGAACATTGCCGCTGCGGTCGATGCGGGCAAGGTGGAGACCCTGACCGTTCCGTGGCTGGATGGCGCAGTCGCCGCGGTCACAGGAGACAAGACGGAAAAATGATGACAAACGGCGGCGATCCGAACAGCGAGCTGGAGCGCGCCGTACTCCGGGGACCCGGTGCTTTCCGGGTGCCCGAGAGTATGGTCGCCTGGGCGCAGCAGTTTCAGGACGCCATGATGATGTACAATTGTGCCATTCGGGAGGTCAAGACAAAACTGGAGGTCCTGAATGACGAACTCTCGGTCCGGAATCAGAGAAATCCGATTGAGATGATCAAGTACCGGATCAAGCAGCCGCATAGCATCATCGAAAAGCTGAAGCGGAAGGGCTTTCCGCTTACCTTACAGTCTATGACGGAAAATCTCGATGACATTGCGGGCGTGCGTGTCATCTGCTCCTTCGTGGACGATATTTACGCGCTCGCCGGTATGATGATGCGGCAGGACGATGTGCATGTCTTGCAGATTAAGGATTATATTCGGAATCCGAAGGATAACGGCTATCGCTCCTATCACATCATTGCGGAGGTGCCGGTCTACTTTTCGGATCAGAAGAGTTTTATCCGGGTCGAAATCCAAATTCGAACGATTGCGATGGATTTCTGGGCGAGCCTCGACCACGAACTCAAGTACAAAAAAGAGATTCCGGATGCCGAGGAAATCTCGGAGGAACTCCGCGCCTGCGCGGATATCATTGCGGATACCGACGAGAAGATGCTTGCGATTCGTCGCCGCATTGAGCAAAAAGAGAACGAACGCTGAGGTTTCGGCTAAAATCGTGAAGTATGCGGTATGCACCAAAAAGGCGCTGTGCGAAGGCACAGCGCCTTTTTGGTGCTCGGAGTTATTCACCACTACGCTAATAAAATGTTCATTAAAATTCACTTTGAACCTTGAATGAATAGTAACAAAATTAAAAAGTTCTTCATATAATCTTGTAAAGACTCACAAACACAGCTAAGATATTAAGGAAAGCTTATGGTAGGCTAGTGTAACAAGGAGGAAAGCATATGAGAAAACGAAGGAACTGGTCAAAGCGCCTGCTGGCCAGTGTGCTCAGTGCTGCGATGGTCGCACTGAACATTTCCACAGCGGCGCCTGCTCTCGCAGCGCCATCCGCGGAGGAGTATCGGGAAGATGCTGAGCTCATCAATGATCTCGCGCTTCCGAAGCCCCTGCAGCAGAAGCTAGAGGGGAAGGCGACTTCCTCGGATGCGGCGGCGAAGACAGAAGAAAAAGTCGATCTGCTTGCGGGCTCTGCGCGCTGGGGCACACCCTCGAATGCGGCGAAAGTGCTACACACGCAGCTCGACGGCGTCGAGATCTCGGTCAGCGCGCCGGCCGGCGTACTGCCGGAAGGTGCAACGCTCCGGGCGCGGAAGCTCACAGAAGAGGAAGAGAAGGAAGCGCTCGCAAAGATTGCAGATCATGCAGAGGCAACGGGCAAGACTGCGACGACCCAGTTTCTCTGCGACCTGACAGTCTTAAACGCTGCTGGCGAGGCAATTCAGCCGGACAATGCGAAGGGCGCATTAGCGGTCTCGTTCCGGAATGTCAGCATTGTCTCTGCTGATGCTTCCCAAATGGGAGAAGACAGTGAAAATCAGGATGCGTCCGGCGTATCGGTTCTCCACATTGACGAAGAGAAGGAGAAAGTCGACACGCTTCGCGAGGGCCTAGACGAGAATCTGCCGATCCTGCAGGCAAAGGCAGAACATTTCTCGCCGTTTGCCGTCGTGAACTACCAGACGACTGATCCCACGCTGGGTATCAGCTTCAAGCTTCTCGATTACGACGGAAATACAGCGCGCACGAGCTATAAGCTCGGCGATGTGACCATTAATGACTCAGCGGCTACTGGCGTCACATCTGTGAACTTTGAGGTGGACCAGGGCGGTATCAATACACTGCCTGCGACCGGAACTGCGGCGCCGGGAAAAACCTACCACGCGATCACAGATATTCTGACGCCGCACAAGTTCTACCAGATCATTTTCTCGGCGCCGCTCACCGCGGCCGAGACGAAGGCCTTTATCGAGAACAATCTGAAATTTACGCTCACGGCGGCGGGCGCGAGCCAGCAGTTAAAGATCAAGCTCGGCAACGGCGCGAACAATCTGCCGAGCGGCAACGTCACGATCACCAAGAAGACAATCCCAAATCCAGTCGCAGGCGACAGCGCCGAGCATTACTACATGTATGTAGATGCGCCCAGTATCAGCTGGGTGGACAGCTATAACAAGGCGAAGAGCTATAAACTCGACGGCATGACAGGCTATTTGGCAACTATCACATCGCATGACGAAGATGTGGGTCTGGATGCGATCACGGGCGTGGGCGCCTGGTCGGGCGGCGCACGTTTTGACGGAATCAATGATGCGGCGAGTATTCCTGCCTGGCACGACGGTTCGGCAGCCACTCGTCCGAGCGGCATCTACGACAATTACATGCATGCTGGCAACGTAGGCACTGGAACCTGGAACAGGTGGCGCTGGCAAGATGGACCAGAGACGGGACATGAGTACTTCAATGCCGTGACCGGTACCGCGATGAATGGCTCGTATCTTCGCTGGGGACCTTATCAGCCGGACTCTGCGTCGCAGGGTTCAGACGGGTATGAGGCTGTGATGCAGGTGCATTTCGGCGGAAACTGGAATGACCTGCCAAATGTCCACAGCATTGTTCAGGGCTACTTTGTCGAGTTCAGCGGCTACAATAAGGACCCGGGCAGTCACACGAGCAGTGAACAGCCTTCGCTGAGCACCGACCACAAGGTGAAGGCGACACTCGGCGGAAATGACTATTACTTTAATGACGCGGATGCCGCGATTGCCTGGTCGCAGCAGAACGGCAATGCGCCGATCACATTAATCGGCGATACGACGCTCACCCAGACCGTTCCGGCTGGCATCACGATTGACCTGAACGGTCACACGCTGACGGTGCCATCCGGCCACAATGTCACGAACAACGGCACGATCAATGCGACAAATCCGGCAAGTAATCTGGCTGTGCAGGGAAGCAACGGCACGATTACCAACGGAACGGGCGGACAGATTACGCGGAACATCACAATCAAGATGAATGACCGCACGGTGACGGCGACCGAGCCGCTCACCTGGGCACTGAGTGATGCGACGATTACAGGTGGTTTCATCGGCACTGACCGCGTAAGTGCACTGATGGTGAATTTTGACAACAGTTCGACGGCACAGGCACATCCGACGTTGCCGGTGACAGCTGAGAATCCGACGACCTTTGACAACGGCACGGTGGGCAGTGCGCCGCTCGGCACTTATACGATTACCTATTTGCCGGGTACCGTGACGAGAAACCCGCACCACTATACGGTTAAGTTTGTTGCGAATGCACCGGCGGGTCAGACCGCGACGGGTACGATGCCCGACCGCACCATTACCGGTAGCACGCCGGTAAATCTCACGAACCTGTTCGCGCTGAACGGCTATACTTTTAACGGCTGGACGGGTTCGGACGGCCAAACTTATGCGGACGGTGCGACACCGACGGATCTTGTGCTCACGAATAACGGCGTGATTACGATGACCGCGAACTGGACCGAAAACCAGTATGATATCCACTACCACATGAACGTCACGGCGGGTTCCCGCACGGCGAGCCTTGCAGTGAATCCGAACACGGCTGCGCACTACAAGGTCACAGATCCGAATATCACCCTTGCGGCGCCGACCTGGCCGGGCTACACCTTTGGCGGCTGGTATGATAACCCTGCTTTCACGGGCACAGCGCAGACCCAGCTCACAACGAGCGAGAATCCGGCGAGAAACCGCGACTACTATGCAAAGTGGACGCCGAAGACCTATTCGATTAGCTATGATCTGCACGACAGCACCCCGGCAGGACACCCGGCGACGAACCCGGATTCCGGCTTCACGACCTATACCGTGGAGACCCCGAATCACACCTTCGGCACCCCGATCCGCCCGGGTTACACCTTCCTCGGCTGGTATACGGATGCAGGCTATACGACACCGGCTCCGGCAACCCTCGACACGACGCAGGGCGATACGAACCCGACGCAGTTGCACGCAAAGTGGAGTGCGCCGCTGCCGTACACAATCACCTATGTGATGAACGACGCGGTACCGGCAGGCCACCCCGCGACCAATGCTGCGGCAAATCCGGGTGGCTTCCAGGTCACGGATCCGGTCATCATGCTCCGGCAGCCGACCCGCCCGGGTTACGATTTCCAGGGCTGGTATTCGGACGCAGCACTCACGACGCCGGTCGGAACGATTAACCCGGCGAGCGCAACGAACCACACCGTTTACGCAAAGTGGAGCGCCGCAAAGACCTATACCGTGCAGTGGACGCTGAATGACGGCACCCCGGCAGGTCACCCGGCTGCTAACCCGAATACGATTTCAAGTTACACGGTCGAGGACGCGGATGTCGCAATCGCGCCGGCAACCCGCACCGGTTACAACTTCCTCGGCTGGTTTACGGATGCCGCGCTCACAAACCCGGCACCGGCGACGCTCCACACGATGGACGCTGAGAATAAGCACTACTACGCAAAGTGGGACAGCACGCCGATCAGCTACCCGGTTAACTATGTGCTGAACGACACGCCGACAACCCCGGCGACCAACCCGGCGGTAAACCTCACTTCCTATACGGTTGAGACCCTGCCGTCGCCGATCACGGTTGCGCAGCCGCTCCGGAACGGCTACACTTTCCTCGGCTGGTACGATAACGCGGCGTTCACCGGTGCGCCGGTCACGCAGTTCTCTCCGATGGATGCGGCGCCGAAGACCTTCTACGCGAAGTGGAGCAATGCAAACAGTTATCCGGTGAACTTTCACCTGAACGATGCGGCTCCGGCGGGTCACCCGGCTTCGAACCCGAACACCGTGACGAGCTACACGGTTCTGGATTCCGATATCGCGATTGCACCGGCGACGAGAACCGGCTACGACTTTGAGGGCTGGTACGATAACCCTGGGTTCACCGGCACAGCGGTCACGACCCTTCACACGGCGGATGCCGCGGCGAAGGACTACTACGCAAAGTGGAGCGCGCCGAAGACCTATACCGTGCAGTGGGATCTGAATGACGGCACCCCGGCAGGCCATGCGGCTTCGAACCCGAACACGGTGACGAGCTACACAGTTCTGGACCACGACACAGCGATTGCCCCGGCGACCAGAACCGGCTATGACTTCCTCGGCTGGTACGATAACCCCGGCTTTACGGGCGCACCGGTCACGAACCTCCACACAATGGATGCCGAGAACAAGCACTACTACGCGAAGTGGAGTGCGGCAAAGAGCTATACGGTGCAGTGGGACATGAACGACAGCGTCCCGGCAGGCACGAGCGGCACAAATCCGAATACGGTGACGAGCTACACGGTTGAGGATCCGGACATCGCAATCGCAGCGCCGACAAGATCCGGTTATACCTTCCTGGGCTGGTTCGATAATCCGACCTTCATGGGAAGCCCGGTCACAAACCTCCACACGATGGATGCGGCCGACAAGCACTACTACGCGCGCTGGAGTAACCCGAACGACTATCAGATTTACTATCACGCGCATGACACGGCGGCACACCCGGCGACGAACCCGAACACCGTGACAAGTTACAATATCCTGAGTTCCGACTTTACGCTCGCTCCGGCGAGTAGAACCGGTTATAACTTCGAGGGCTGGTACGCGGATGCGGCGTACACGACCCCGGTGACCGGCCTCCGCGTGCAGGATCTCGAGGACAAGAACTTCCACATGAAGTGGAGCCCGGCGATTGTCTATCCGATCACCTATGTGATGAATGACAAGCCGACGAGCCCGGCAAGCGCAGTCACGCCGACCTCCTATACGGTCGAGGATGCAGACTTTGCGCTCGGTATTCCGACCCGTAACGGCGCGACCTTCCAGGGATGGTACGACAATGCCGCATTCAGCGGTTCGCCGGTTACGACCCTGCACACGATGGACGCGGCGCCGAAGACCTACTACGCAAAGTGGCAGCTCACGAACTACAATGTGAACTACAACTTGAACCCGGGCGGCGGCATCGGCACGCCGACCAACCCGACGAACAATGTTCCGACCTTCACGGTTGAGGATGATGTCCCGCTGGCTCCGCCGGTGCGCCGCGGTTACACCGGCAGCTGGACTTCGAACGGTCAGACGGTTACGAGCATTCCGGCCGGTACGGCGGGCAACCAGACGATTACGGCAAGCTGGACGCCGAACCACTATGCAATCAACTATGACCTCGGCGAGACGAGAAACAGCCCGATTCAGGGTCTTAATAACCTCCCGACCTCGTATACGATTGAGGATCAGACGATCACGCTGCCGACCCCGAGCCGCGTCGGTTACACCTTTGTCCGCTGGGAGAAGAGCTCCGCACCGGGTGTCGCAGACAATCAGATCACGGCGGAGAGCGACGGCGAGGTGAGCTTCAAGGCAGTCTGGGAGCCGATTCGCTACCACATCACCTACGATACGGCGGGCGGTGTCAACAACGCCGCAAACCCGACCACGTTCACGATCGAGGACGAGATTAACCCCTACGGTGCCGTGAAGCAGGGTGTTCGCTTCTGGACCTGGCAGGTGGTCGGCGGCAAGTTCCTGAACACGATTCCGGCCGGAACCACGCACGATGTGGCCCTCGTTGCGGTATACCAGAAAGATCAGGATACCGATAACGTCGGCGGCGGCGGCGGAGGCGGCGGTGCCGGTGGCGGCGGCGGAACCAGAAACGGCGGACACCGCGCGAACATCAGCCCGAACAATGTCGCGCCGCTTCCGGCGAACAACGCAAAGCCGTCCGAGCCGACTTCCGACAACAAGCCTGCCATGTCCGAGCCGACCCCGCAGAAGAACGCGGACCGGCAGGGCGACAGTAAGCTCGCGGATAAGAACGGCGGCAAGAAGCCGTCCGCAGCGCAGGGCAATGTACTGCAGGGCAGAAAGCGCCGTCTCCCGAAGACCGGTGAGGCGCCGCTCGCGCTGAACTACGCAGGTCTTGCGCTCGGCATGCTGCTCGCAGGCTTCGCGGTCGCGAAGAAGAAAGAAGAGCGGTAAAAGCCCGAGAGCCCAAAAAACCGGCACCTGCAGGCAGAAACAGGTAAGAAGAAAGGCGCTGTGCGAAAGCACAGCGCCTTTTTGCGTGCGCAAGGCAGGGTTTTAGCCCCGTCTTTTGTACACCTGATAAATGGTTCCAAAGATGTAAATTTGCGGGAAACGCCTGTATTTCGGTGAATAAAGCGACATAACAGCGCGATAGTGTACAGTAAGATACGCGAGGCAGCCTTCATTTATTTGTGATAATTTAAGATTTACGATATACTGAGGAAAATAGAGTAAACCGAATGTTTTGCCGAAAGAAAGCGCTTTTGTCTTTTTTGTATACATAAATGCAAAACACGGCGACAAACTACACTTAAGAAAATCGACAAAATGGAAGCCGAGGGGAAACCGGGGGACTTGTATGGGGATATGACAGAAAAACGGGATGAATATCTGGAGCTCTGTATACGCCTTCGACTGGCCTCGCTCTTACTCTCGACGGCGGTTTACCTCCGCGGTATGCAGACGCGCGGCATTAACAACCCGTCCGCCTGGGGTATCGTCATAGGAATGTTGTTGTCCTGTCTCATGGGAAATGCGCTCTATCTGCGGGCGGAGACTTTAAAAGAAGAGCGTAGCCGCCGCGCAATCGGCGCGATTCTGGGACTTGAACTCGCAGCCTACGGCATCTTTATTTATATGAGCGGCGGTCTCTCGAGCTCTTATCTCTGGTACGGTTTTTGCTGCATTCTGATCAGTCTGAGCGGCAATCTGGGCAGCCGCATTTCCCTCGTCGCCGTGCTCTGGTGTTTCGGCTGCGCACTCGCGGGCAAGAGCGACGGCAATCCGGTGCGTCTTGAGAGCAATATTCTGGTCGGTGTGCTCGTCATGTTCGGCGCTTTCTATGTGCTGCGAAGCTCCGAAAATTCCGTCCGCGCGCGGCGCGAAGAGCTGAAGGCGTTAAATCTCTGCCTGGTCGAGGAAAACCGGCGCACCGAGCGCGCACTGGCGCGCGTCGCCGACATGTACGAGGGGTTTTCCCTTATGGCGATGAACGATGCCGAGCGGGTGCTCAGCGAGCTTGCGACTCTGGTCGCGGGGAGTGTCTCGCCGCACGGCGCCGTGCTGCTCCGCTGGAGCGAGGAACAGACCATACAGGAAGTCATCATCCGCGGCATGCCGCAAAAGCAGGGGGAAGAGCTGGTGTCGCGCGTTGTCTCGCAGGAAGTCTGTCCGGCGACGCTTAGGGTCAGCGGACAGACCTATGAGGTGTTTTCGCTTGAGAGCAGCGGGGGCGGCGGCATTCTGATGATGGAAGTCGCAAATCCCGACGATCTCGAGGCGGAAGGGCCGATCATGGCCGAGCTGACGCGCCGGGAGCGAGAATTTTATGTGCGGCTCTGCGGCATCATTTTCCGCGGACTTGACATGCAGAGCCAGATGGAGGCCTATATCTCGGCGGAGGAGAAGAACCGGATTGCCGACGAAATCCATGACACGGTCATTCAGAAGCTGTTCGGCTTAAATTGCGGCCTGAAGGAGTTGGAGCTCTTTGTGAAGGGCGACGAGGCAAAGAGGCAGGACGCCTTGGCGCGTATCCTGACGCTCGAAACAACGGCGGCGCTCACGATGCGGGAACTGCGGGAGACGGTCTATGGGCGGAACTTTGCCGAGAGCGGCGAACAGAGTTTTACCGGACGCCTGAACAGCTACATGGCGGAGGCAGAGCGGCAGTACGAGGTCGAAATTCCGATTGAGGTAGATGCCGGTGCGGAGACTCTCTCGGCAGCCCAGAAGACGGTTCTGTACCGCGTGGCCTGCGAGGCGGTCAACAATGCGGCGCGCCACGGCGGCGCGACGGAAATTTCGGTCGAGGTACACGCCGAAGATGACGGCTATGTGCTGACGGTTCGGGATAACGGCAGTGGTTTTCGGGAAGGTCGCCCGGCAAGAACGGGGGGCAAGGGCATCCGGAGTATGAAGAAGGTTGCGGCACTGCTAGGTGGTATGATCGCGCTGAAGAGCGCGCCGGGCGAGGGGACGGAAATCAGGCTCACCTTGCCGGTGAGCATGGGAAAAAGGGGGAGAGCATATGTATCTGGTCGTGGATGACCATCCGGTTTCGCGCAAGGGGTTGGAGCAAATTATACACATGTATTATCCGGAGGAGGAGATTCTGGAGGCAGGCACGGTGCACGAGGCCATGTCCTGTCTTGACAAATCCGCGGTGAGCATCGCTTTTGTCGATCTCCGCCTCGGCGAAGAGAGCGGGTTTGATTTGTTGAAGTGGCTCAAGGAGAGCCGCCGCGAGGTGAGAACCATTTGTATCACGTCCTCGTCCCGGGAGAGTGACTTTTTCCGCGCGCGGGAGATGGGCGTGGACGCCTATATCTTGAAGGATGCGTTCATCGAAGAGATTATGTTCGGCCTCCGCGCCGTGCAGCGCGGCAGTAAGTTCTATTCGAGCGCGCTGATGGAGAAGCTGAATCTGGCGGCCGAAGAGGAGAAAAAGCTCGAGAGTCTGACCGAGCGCGAAGTCGAGGTGCTCTGCTTAATGAGCCAGGGTTGCTCCAATGCGGAGATCGGAAAGCGGCTCTTCATCACACTCGGCACCGTCAAAAAGCATGTGAGCAGCATACTTGGAAAGCTCGACTTAAAGAGCCGGGTCGAAGCGGCGGTCTTCGCCGGAAAATGTGGCGGCCTGCTCGCCCTGCAGGACTGAGGCCTGAGAGAGGAGGACCGGAGAGATGAGAAGACGGGGAGGACCGGAAAAACTGCTGCCCGGCGCAGTGCTCACGCTTTGCCTTGCGGTTGTCGGGACAGGCTATGCCTATTGGAACGGCAATCTGCGGGTCGAAGAGAAGCTCTCGACCGGCGAGTTTGACTGCACGTTTTCGGAGACCGGAAGTGTCACGGCGGAAATCCGCACGGCGGACGGGACAGAGACAGAGGAAGTGCCGGTACAGGTGAGCGTGGATGTCGACGGCAAGAGCACGGCGCTCACGTTTCCGGAGGGCGTGCCGGAGAGTTTTTTAAACGGCGAGAAAGAGCTCTGCATTCGCTGCCCGATTGCGGAAAAAGGCGTGAAGGTTAAGACCGGGGAGCCGGATTTTACGAAGGAAGGCGAGAAAGTCACGCTGACGCCGGAGGCCGTCTATCTTGCGTTGCCGGAGGGCATATACACGCTTGATATGCCGGATGCCCGCTTTATGACGGCGCGGACGGCGGAAATCTATCAGAGTGCGGAAGAGACAGACGGTACGCTCTATGCCTGCCTGTATCTCCGCGCGGCAAAAGAGGTTGAGCCGATTGAGCTGCCGGAGCAGCTCGCCGTGACAGAGGAACAGCTCACGGCTCTGCCGCTTGCGGACTGCGATTTTCCGGAGAACGGCATCTGGGTGTCCTATGCCTTTGAGACCGATCTAATGCTCGAGCAGGCGCAGGGCGGTCGGTCAGCGGAAACGATAGGCTTCGGCGCGCTCACGGTCTACGCGTACTGGACGGACAGACTGAAACTCACGGGCAAGGCAGCTGTACATTTTCCGGTGAATCTGCTGCTCTATGATGCGGCGGGCGAGGTGATACCGGACGGCGCGCTGTTCGATGATCGCGCGACCGCGGCAAATGCCCGGAAGTCACAGGGCACGGCGGAAGGCGCGCCATGAATGCCGCCTTTCTCTTGCTCCTCGCAATGCTCGCGGGGAGCCTGATCCCGGCAGTCAGGATCTTGACGGAGAGCAGCGCAGCTGCCTGTCTCTTGTATTACGGCGTGTCGGGGGGCGTGCTGTATGCGAGTGTACCGCGGGTTTCGGTACAGAGGCGCGAAACGCTTAGGCGGAGTATGCGGCTCTATGCGCTGTCCGGCGCGGCTGTGTTTCTGGCACTTCGCTTTCTGACAGGGGTCTGTCTGAAGTGTCTGTCTGCGACGCCGTATGACACTTCGTTGCCGGGTATCGGTAAAAATATGCTGTGGCTCTTTGCGCCGCTCCTCGCAAAGGAGTGGGTGCGGAGCTACGGACTCGGGCTCAGCAGGCGGCATATCCGCGGCCGCGCTTTGGCAGCGGTACTGCTGAGCCTCTTTTTGGCGCTGACGGAGCTGAATTATTCAAGGATGTTTCGTCTCGGGAGTGCGGAGGACCGCTTTATTTTTGTGGCGAGTACCGTGCTGCCGACACTGGCGGACAGCGCGGTTCGCAGTGCCCTTGTGCTCTTTGGCGGCATGGGCGCTTCGGTGTTATATGCGGGTGCCATCGGTGTGTTTCAGCATGTCTTTCCGTTTTTGCCGGATTTGCCCTGGCTCGCGAGCAGTGCGATCGGCCTTTGCTTTCCGATTTTTTTCCTTCTCTATCTGCGGGAACAGTACCGCGGGGAGGAATACGGCGCGCGGACGGAGCGGCATGGCGTATCGTTTGGCTGGTATGCAGAACTTTTATGCGCGGTCGCCTTTTACTGGTTTTGCATCGGCGTGTTTCCGGTCTATCCGACCGTCATCCTGACAGGGAGTATGGAGCCAGGCATTCATCCGGGTGATGTGATTCTGGTGCGGAAGTTAAGCTCGGAGGAAGAGCTGGATACGCTCTCGGCGGGCACTGTGATCAGCTATCACCGGGACCGGATCAGCATCACCCACCGGATTCAGGAAATCCGGGAGGATGAGGCCGGAAACCGGCAGTTCATCACCAAGGGCGACAACAATGCCTCGGCCGATGCGGCACCCGTCTCGCCGAATCAGATTGCAGGAAGAGTGATTCGTGTGGTGCCGCGGATCGGCATACCGGTGCTGCTCTTAAACAGCAGCCGGGAAGTGCCGGAGGAGATTCAGAGAGGACTGCGGGAGAAAAGACAGGAACTTGAGACAGGAAGCAGGAATCGTGGGGGACTACATGGAGAGAAAAGCGGGATGGCAGAGACCTGTATTTGACGGGCGGCGAAAATGCACGGCAGCGCTGCTCGGCGTGCTACTTTTGATGGCGGGCGTGCTGCTCTTTTTAAACGCGCTGCGGCGTCAGAGCAGCCTGGAAGAAAAAACACTCTATAACTATACGGTCGGCGCGACCGGAACACCGAGAGTGCATCTCCTCGAAAATTCGGTGTATCCGGGAGAGTGGCTTGAAAACAGCGAGGTCTATCCGGCGAGCCTCACCGACTATATCGAGTTTCAGCTGAGCGCAAAGCTCGCGGGAAGCGGTGATACACGCGCGGTGAGCAGCGGAACCTATACAATCGGCGTGGAGCTGTCCGGCTATTACAGCACCGAGGGCGGGAAAAAGACAATCTTTACTCGGCAGTTTCCGCTCGAAGAGGGCGAAATCCCGGCGGGAGAGGACGGCGTAGCGGAGATTCAAAAGACTGTGCAGGTCCGTCCGGCGGACTACAGCGAGAATCTCACGGAAATCGAAAAAGAGCTCGGCGGTAGCTTTGAGCGAAGCTGTAAACTGGTCTTTTCGGGGACCTTTTCGCTGCAGTGCGCGGATAAGACAGCGGAGCAGCCGTTTTCACTCGCGTTTTCGCTTCCGGTCGACAGCAAGAACACGTTTTATCAGCTGAATCCGGATGCGGATTGTTCCGAACAGGGCAGTATCACGACCAAAGAGCGGAAGACAGCGGCGCTGCCGTTCTTCCGTCTGCTTGTCGGCCTGATATTTGCGCTGTCCGGTCTCGTTCTTCTGCTCACAGCCTTTTTGATTGCGAGAAAGCCGACGGCGGAGGAGGTACAGGCGCTCTTCCTGCGTCGCCTCCTTCGGAAGTACGGGAGCCGTCTGGTCTTTACGGAAGCGGCGCTTCCGCTGCCGGACGACGCGGTCTCCGTGACGAGTCTCGAGAGTCTTCTGTTACTCGGGGAAGAGAGGCGGCAGCCCGTCATGTGTCGCTCGGACAAAGCGGGACTTCCGGCGGACGGCCTCTTCACGGTACAGGACGGAAGTCAGTGCTTCTTCTATCGGACAGAGGCACGGACAGACGCATCCATACCACTTTCGGCGTAGAAAAAGCCCCACCAAAGTTCCTAAAAGGCGGAACCTTCGCCGGATGCCCGGACAGCCGCTTTCCGCTAAACTAAGCTTGTAATCGGAAGCCGGAAGAACTACAGGCAACGGAAAGAAAGGATGGTAGTGGGTATGAGAAGAGCAGGTAAGAAATCGATCATCGGCGGTCTCCTTGCATTGTCCATGGTTCTCGCGGGAACCGGCTATGCGTATTGGACGGATACGCTGAATGTCACCACCAAGGCGACGACGGGCGACTTTGGCATGACATTCGCAGACCTCGGCCTCTATGCACAGTACGGCAACGAGATGACGCCGAACGGCTGGAGCATTGTCGACGGCATCGGCGATAAGGCCTATGTCAATGACACATTCTTCACGAGAGCGACCGCGGACTACAACAAGATTGCACGCGACTACAGCATTGACGCATACAAGGAGCGCCAGAAGGGCTACAACAGCGTCGAGTTCAGCGCAGAGTTTGAGAAGCCGGAAGCAATCGCAAAGAATGTCGGACCGTACAACACGATCAACACGAAGGGTAGCCACCAGATCAACATCACGATCAACCAGATGTATCCGGGCTACGCACAGGCATTCCGCACGGATGTCCTGAATGTCGGTAGCATCGCGACGAAGCTCAGCAGCCTGAAGTTCAACGTGAAGGGTCTCGAGGACAGCGGCAAGGCAGCGGATATGCTCGGCATCGCGCTCTACATGGACGGCGAGCAGTATCATCCGACGATTGACGAGGGCAAGCCGGTCTTCAAGCTCGTGAACTCGCTCGCAGGAGAGGGCGACTACTTCACGGTCGGCGGCGTGGACTTCATCAGACTGTCCGCACTGAAGAAGCTCTCCGATGAAGAGATTCGCAAGGTCATCACGAATGCGACGATTCTCTGCAGCCCGGCAACGGACAACAGAATGGATCTGTTCCTCGCGGTCGCAATGGATCCGGACGCCGAGGGTGTCTACACGACTGGTTCCACGACGGTTCTCGCGAAGAACGACGACAAAGCAAGCCAGAAGAAGGCTGTTGAAGTCAGCATCGACTTCCTCTGGGATCAGTTCAATGTCGGCAAGGATGCAGGCAACCCGAACTACCTTGTGAAGCAGAACAAGTCCGAGAAGAGATAAGTTCCGATCGGTCTGACAGTGACTTGATGATAAGAGCCCCGGTTTTTCCGGTTTTATCCGGCAAAACCGGGGCTTTGTTGCGGGCAGCGAAGAGGGCAGGCGAGAAGCCTGAAATACCCCTTGACGCTTTCCGGAATTGTGCTATACTAAACAGGATTTCAATTTCACAACCGGGAGGGAGGTTAGGCCGTTTCATGTCAAACGTGATTGTGAAAGAAAATGAAAGTCTGGACAGCGCACTGAGACGTTTCAAGAGAAACTGTGCGAAGGCAGGCATTCAGCAGGAAATTCGCAAGAGAGAGCATTACGAGAAGCCCAGCGTCAGACGCAAGAAGAAGTCCGAGGCTGCAAGAAAGCGTAAATTCAACTAATGCATATTTGACGCCCGGTCTCAACGAGACCGGGCGTCTTGCACTTATGAGGGAGAGAAGATGGGAAGCACAGAGCAGACGATTGATATTCCCGCAGAGCTTGAGAAGAATGTCTGCGGGCACATGGATGTGAACCTCCATAAAATTGAGCGCACCTTGCAGGTCACGATGATTGAGCGCGACGGCAGCGTCAAGGTGATGGGCGAAGAGAGCAAGGTTCAGAAAGCCATCTCCGTGTTTACGAACCTGGTCGCGCTCGCGCGGCGCGGTGAGACCATTTCGGAGCAGACGGTGAACTATGCGCTCTCCCTGTCCTTTGCCGAAGGCGAGGAGAAGATACTCGAGATTGACCGCGAGATGATATGCCGCACCGCTTCCGGGCGCCCAGTCAAACCGAAGACACTCGGACAGAAGGCGTATGTGGACAGCATCGCGCGGCGCATGATTACCTTCGGCATAGGTCCTGCGGGTACCGGCAAGACCTATCTCGCTATGGCCATGGCCATCCGCGCGTTCCGCGACGGCGACTGCGAGCGCATTATTTTAACGCGTCCCGCGATGGAGGCGGGCGAGAAGCTCGGTTTCCTCCCGGGCGACTTACAGAGTAAGATTGATCCCTATCTCCGGCCGCTCTACGATGCGCTCTACCAGATTATGGGCGCCGAGAGTTACCTCCACAACGCGGAAAAGGGACTGATCGAGGTCGCGCCGCTCGCCTATATGCGCGGCCGCACGCTCGATAACGCCTACATCATCCTCGATGAGGCGCAAAATACGACGCCCGCGCAGATGAAGATGTTTCTGACCCGCATCGGCTTCGGCTCGAAGGCGATTATCACGGGTGACCTCACCCAGAAGGATCTGCCGGCGGATGCCGTCTCGGGTCTCGACACGGCGTCCCGTGTGCTCTCGAACATCGAGGACATCGGCTTTTGCCGCCTCACAAGCCGCGATGTCGTGCGGCATCCGCTCGTACAGCAGATTGTCGATGCCTATGAGAAGTACGAGGAAAAGGAGAGCGCCGAAAAGAAACGCCGCGCGGTCTATCAGAGAGAAAAGCGGGATGTCCGCGCGCGGAGGGAAAAGAGATGAGCCTCGAGCTTTGCTATGAGACGGAAGAGACCTTAGATCTTCCCTACGAAGAGATTGCGGAGAAGGTGATTGCCGCTTGCCTCGCGGCCGAGCACTGCCCGTTTGCGGCGGAGGTATCGCTCAGTTTTGTGGACGATGCAGCCATCCGCAGCTTGAATCGGGAGTTTCGGAACATTGACCGCGAGACCGATGTACTCTCGTTCCCGATGCTCGAATTCGAAGCACCCGGCGTGTTTCCGGAGATCGGCGAAGAGGACAAAAATCCGGACACCGGCGAAGTGCCGCTCGGCGATATTGTGATCAATGTGGGGCGCGTGAAGTCGCAGGCGGCGGAGTACGGCCACAGTGAGACGCGGGAACTCGCCTTTTTACTGGCGCACAGCATGTTGCACCTGATGGGTTACGATCATATGGAGGAAGCGGAGCGCCTTTGCATGGAGTCCAGACAGAGAGACATTCTCGACGGACTCGGCTACCGGCGCTGAGGGACAGTATGGAAGAGAGAAGAACGGGCAGCGCGGCAGCGGGAAAACCGAAAAAATCCGGCGGATTTCTGGCACAGGGGTCCATCTACGCGGCCTCGGGTGTGATTTCGAGTTTGATCGGGCTCGTGTACCGCATGCCGCTGACCAGAATCATCGGCGACGAGGGCAACGGCTACTACGCGGCGGCGTTTAATATCTATGCGATTATTCTGCTGCTCTCGTCCTACAGCCTGCCGCTCGCGGTCTCCAAACTGATTTCCGCGCGGGTCGGCGCAAAAAACTACCGGAACGCCGAGCGCATCCTGCGCGCCTCTCTGCTCTATGCGACGGTGGTCGGCGGCATAGGCTGTGCGGCGATTTTCTTCGGCGCGGACTGGCTGGCAGGTTCGCTTCTCCGGATTCCGGAGGCGGCCTACCCGCTCCGCGCGCTCGCACCGACCGTCTGGATTGTGTCCTATCTCGGCGTGTGCCGCGGGTACTGGCAGGGACAGTCGACCATGGTGCCGACCGCACTCTCCCAGATTATCGAGCAGATTCTGAATGCCGTGTTCAGTGTCGGCGCAGCCTACCTTTTGATGAAGTGGGTGGTGGCGAAAGGCAATGAGGAGTCAATGGCGCGCGCGTTCGGCGCGACCGGCGGCACCATCGGCACCGGTGTCGGCGCGGCCTCCGCGCTGTTACTCTTTGTCGTTTTGTTCCTGCTTAGTGGCAGACACAGAGCGCGACGGGTGCGTCTCGACGTGCAGCACCGGGAGGAGAGCTACGAGGAGATCACACGCCTTCTCGTACTCACGGTCATTCCGGTGATCCTCTCGACCGCCATTTACAATGTGAGCGGCATCCTTGACAATGCGCTCTTCGGACAGGCCATGTACGATCTCGGGCGGCAGAGCGAGATTGCGAAGCAGTACGGTGTCTATACCGGCAAATATAAGCTCTTACTCAATGTCCCGATTATGATTGCCAATTCCTTAGGTTCGGCGCTCGTGCCGGCTTTAAGTCGCGCGGTCGGCGCAAGGCGGGGAGAAGAAGTCAAGCGGAACATTACACTTGCGATTCGTTTTTCGATGGTGGTTGCGATTCCGGCGGCGGTCGGCCTCGGCGTGATGGCAGATCCGCTGATTCCGCTGCTCTTCGGAAAGAGTGAGCTCGCCGTGCACATCATGCAGCTCGGCTGTCTGAGTGTGGTGCTCTATTCGCTCTCGACCGTCAGCAACGCCATTTTGCAGGGCACCAATCACATGCAGGTGCCTGTCATGCACGCGGCCCTGTCGCTCGGGATTCATGTGCTGACCCTTGAGGTGCTGCTTCGCATCTTTGAGCTCGGCATCGTCGGCGTCGTGATTGCGGACATGGTCTTTGCGCTCAGCATGTGCATTCTGAATGCAGCGAGCCTTCACTCGCTCCTTCACTACCGGCAGGAAATCCGCAGAAGTTTCTTCCTGCCCGCATTCTGCGCGGCGCTGATGGGCCTCGTGACGGCCGGCGCCAAGATATTCTTAAAGCGCTTTACGGGGCGCGTCGTGCTCTACACCCTGGTGCCGATTTTTCTCGCGGTCGCGGTCTACGGCGCGCTGCTGTTACTGACAGGTGCAATCCGTGAGAAAGAACTGCTGCGCTTCCCGAAAGGCGAGAGCCTCTGCCGCCTCGCGCGTAAGCTGCATCTCATCTGACTCGGATAGGAGAAAGCCATGAAGGTTCTGGTACTCGGCGGCGGCCCCGCGGGAATGACTGCCGCCCTCGCTGCGGCGAGAGCGGGCGCTGAGGTTTTGTTGCTCGAGCAAAACGAGCGCATCGGAAAAAAGTTATTGCTGACCGGCAACGGCAAATGCAATTATACGAATCTGGAACTCGATGTCGCGCGCTACGACACCGATAGTCCCGACTTTGTGCGGGAGCTAATCAAACGCTATCCGCCAAAGACCATCATCCGCTTTCTCGAAGAACTCGGTGTTCCGCCTCTCTCGCGGCACGGCGGCTGGATTTATCCGCACGCCGAGCAGGCGGCGGCCGTGTTGAACGCACTTCGCGCAGCGCTCGAACGGGAGAAGGTGGCAGTGCGGACCGGCATCCGCATTCTCGGCATACAGCGCGAAAAGAAGGGCGGGTTTCGAATTCGGACGGAAGAAAAGCCGCTGTATGCAGACCGCGTGATGCTGGCGCTCGGCGGCAGTGCGCTCGCAAAGACGGGATCCGACGGGAGCGGCTTCCGTTATGCCGAAGAACTCGGGCTTAAACTCGAGGCTCCCCGGCCGGCTCTCTGCCCGCTCCGCTCTACCGAGCGCGAAAACCCCTTTTTCCGCACGGCGCAAGGCGTGCGGGTACCGGCGGAACTGACCCTTCTGGTCGACAATGCCGTGCGGGGGAAAGAAAGCGGCGAATTGCAGCTCACCAAAGAAGGGTTCTCGGGCATCGCTGTATTTCAGCTCTCTCTGGTAGCGGGGCGCGCGCTCGCGGAAAAGAGAAAGACAGAGCTCTGCATTAACTTTCTAGCGGACTTTACGGCAGATACAGACTTCTTTGCAAGACGGCTTTCGATGCCGTTTGCGACCGATTTAGAGGCGGTCGGCAACGGTTTGGTGCCGAAAAATTTGTGGGGTGCATTGCTGCGGCGCGCAGCACTCACGCCGCAGCAGGCGGTGAAGCGGGGAGATTGGGAGCTCGCAAAAAAACTCTCTGAAGCGCTCACGGCTTCCCGCTTTACGCTGCAGGGGCTCGGTTCGCTTGAGAAAGCCCAGGTTTCGGCCGGGGGCATTGCCCTCTCGGAACTTTCGGGGCAGAGCCTCTCGTTCCGGCGTGTTCCGGGACTGTATGCGGCGGGCGAAATTCTGAATGTGACCGGCCCCTGCGGCGGCTATAATCTCCATTGGTGCTTTGCGAGCGGCCTCTCGGCCGGGCAGAGCGCCGCCAGTGACGAGGTAAGGATATGAATCGCATTTTTTCAAACCAAAAAGGCGGGACGCTGCTCTGCTATGTCCCGGATGACAAAGCGGCACCGGGTATCGGTGCCATTTGTGCGCTTTTAAAGATTAAATACCGGGAGGTCGGGAGCGAGGTGCTGGATGAGCGAATCGGCGCGCTGGTGAGCGGAAAGCCGCAGAGTGCCGAAGCACACCGCGCGGCGGAGGCGGTCCCCGACGAAGTGCGCTCGAGAGAGCACGCCGAGCCCTTTGTGCTCTTTTGCGGGTTCAGCGGTGCAACGCTCGACGCTTTTCTCGCACAGACCAGAAAGCAGAAACTTCGCCTGCCGCTAAAGGCAGCGCTCACCGAGACCAATGCAGGCTGGACACTCCGCGAGCTTTACGACGCAATCCGCGCCGAACATGAGACCATGACGGGGGAAGTGCTCTGATGGCCGTTCTGCTCAACAATGTGACGCTCCCGGTGCGGCATACGGAGGAAATGCTCCGGAAAAAGGTCGCGAAACTCTTACACCTTTCTTTGCGGGAGCTCGGCGAGATTGAAATTGTGCGGCGCTCCATAGATGCGCGAAAAAAGCCGGAGCTCTATTATGTCTATTTGCTGCGGCTTTGCCTCCCGAAAGAGGAGCGTTTCCGGAAGTTTCCGAATGTCACGCTCGACACGCGGCAGCCCTATGTGCTGCCGCCGCAGGGCGAGGCCCGTCTTATGTCGCGCCCTGTGATCATCGGCACGGGACCGGCCGGCCTCTTTGCGGGACTCATGCTCGCCGAGGCGGGGTATCAGCCCATCCTCCTGGAGCGCGGTCTGCCCGCCGCCGCGCGAAAGGAGGCAGTCGATGCGTTCTGGGCGGGCGCACCGTTAAATCCGGACTGCAATGTCTCCTTCGGCGAGGGCGGGGCCGGCACCTTTTCCGACGGAAAATTGAATACGCTCGTCAAGGACAATGCCGGGCGGAACCGGAAAGTGCTGGAGCTCTTTTGCCGCTTTGGCGCGGACAGCTCGATTCTCTATGAGCAGAAGCCGCATGTCGGCACCGACCGCCTGATTTCGATTGTGACAGCGATGCGGGAGGAGATTCTGCGCCTCGGCGGCGAGGTCCGCTTTTCTTCGCGCGCCGCGGATTTTTGTGTCGAAGCGGACAAGCTCAAGGCAGTGCTGGTTGAAACGGCGGACGGCACGCGCTACGAACTCAAAACGGAGGTGCTGATTGCCGCGACCGGCCACTCGGCGCGGGATACCTTTCGCGTGCTCGCGTCGCGCGGATTTTCGATGGAAGCCAAGGCTTTTGCGGTCGGCTTTCGCGTACAACACCGCCAAAGAGATATCTCGCTCTCGCAGTACGGAGAACGCGAGGCGGACTTTTTGCCGCCGGCACCGTATAAACTCGCGGCGAAAACTTCCGTCGGGCGCGGCGTCTACAGCTTTTGCATGTGCCCGGGCGGCTATGTGGTCAATGCCTCGAGCGAAGTAGGCGGCACGGTCGTAAACGGCATGAGCTATGCCGACCGCGGGTCGGAGAATGCCAATGCCGCCATCATAGTCTCGGTCACGCCCGAGGACTTTCGGCGCTACGGCACGGGCGCGCTAGCAGGCCTTGCCTTCCAGGAAGAACTGGAAAAACGCGCGTTTCTCGCAGGGCAGGGAAAAATTCCGGTGCAGCTCTACGGCGATTTTCTCTCCGGGAGAGAGAGTCAGAGCTTTGGCGGTATTCAGCCCTGTTTAGCGGGGCAGTACCGGTTTTCGCGCTTAAACGGCATTCTCGATGCGCCGCTCGAGACGGCCTTTGTCGAGGGAATGACGCGCTTCGGGCGGCAAATCAAAGGGTTTGATGCGCCGGATGTGATACTCGCCGGTGTCGAGAGCCGCACCTCCTCGCCGGTTCGGATTTTCCGGGATGCGGCGTTTCAGGCGAATGTGCGCGGTTTTTATCCCTGCGGCGAGGGTGCGGGGTATGCCGGCGGCATTACGAGCGCGGCAATGGACGGGCTCAAAGTCGCCGAAGCGGTGATCGCGCAGTACTGCCCGGCGTGGTAAAATACCGGGTTTGCGCAAATAAGTTTACATAATTATTTTATGTTTCGATTGTGGTAGAAAGGTCTCAGGTCTATGGAGGAAAGCAAAAAGCAGTCGCTCTTTGTGGCGCAGTTAAAGGATACGATAGAAGAAAAGAAGAAGCGGATCGGCCGTCCCGTGCGCTACCACATCACGACGATGGGGTGCCAGATGAATGCGCGCGACTCGGAGAAGCTCTCCGGCATTCTCGCGGAAATCGGCTGTGAGGAGATTCCGACCGAAGACGCCGACATTCTCCTCTTTAATACCTGCACGGTGCGGGAAAATGCCAACGAGAAGCTCTACGGGCATCTCGGTATCGTGAAGCATTTCAAAAAACTGAATCCGGATATGCTGATCGGGATTTGCGGCTGCATGATGCAGGAAAAGGACGAGGTGCTCCGGATTCAGAAGAAATATCGCTTTGTGGATCTTGTCTTCGGCACGCATAACATCTGGAAGTTTCCGGAGCTGCTCTACGCGGTCGAGGCCGAAAATCAGCGTGTCATTGACACGGCGGAGGAGCGGAACGGATTCCGGGATCACATGCCGGCGCGCCGCAAAATCTGGTTTAAGTCCGGCGTAAACATCATGTACGGCTGCAATAACTTCTGCACCTACTGCATTGTCCCCTATGTGCGCGGCAGAGAGCAGTCCCGCGCGGCAGAGGACATTGTGCGCGAGGTGAAGGCACTCGTCGAGGACGGCGTCAAAGAGGTGATGCTGCTCGGCCAGAATGTCAATTCCTACGGAAAGGGTCTTTCAAACGGCGAGACCTTTGCCTCTCTCCTCGAGCGGGTCTGCGCGGTCGAGGGCCTGGAGCGCGTCCGCTTTATGACGCCGCACCCGAAGGATTTGTCGGATGAGCTGATTCAGGTCATCAAGCGAAATCCGAAAATCTGCCGTCACATTCACCTGCCGCTCCAGTCGGGCAGCAGCAAGATTTTGCAGCGCATGAACCGCCGGTATACCAAGGAGTCCTATCTCTCCCTGGTCGATAAAATTCACCGGGAACTACCGGAGGTCGGCCTCACGACGGACATCATTGTCGGCTTTCCCGGCGAGACCGAGGAAGATTTTCAGGATACGCTCGAAGTCGTGTCCCGCGCGGGGTACCAGGCGGCGTTCACCTTCATCTATTCCAAGCGGAGCGGAACACCGGCCGCAGAGTTTGAAGATCAGGTGCCGGAAGATGTTGTCGCGGACCGCATGCAGCGGCTCATTGCGCTGGTGCAGCAGTTCGCCTCGAAGGCGGCCGACCGTGACGAGGGCAAGGTGGAACCGGTTCTGGTCGAAGAAGTGAATCCGCAGCGCGCGGGCTATGTGACCGGGCGGCTCTCAAATAACCTGATGGTTCATTTTCCGGGCGATGAGAGCTTAATCGGGCAGATGGTCCTGGTTCTGCTTAAGGAGTCCAAGGGTTTTTACTACATGGGAGAGAGGAGAGACTAAAGTGGCGCTTTCGCCGATGATGACGCATTATCTGGAGACCAAGAAGGCCTATCCGGACTGCCTTTTGTTCTATCGCCTCGGCGATTTTTACGAGATGTTTTTTGAAGACGCGCGTCTTGCGTCAAAGGAGCTTGAACTCACGCTGACGGGAAAAGAGTGCGGCCTCGAGGAGAGAGCGCCGATGTGCGGCGTCCCGTTTCATGCCGCCGACTCTTATATCAACCGCCTGGTGAAGAGGGGCTATAAGGTCGCGGTCGCCGAGCAGATGGAAGACCCGAAGCTCGCAAAGGGTCTTGTAAAGCGCGAAGTGATTCGCGTCGTGACGCCCGGCACCGTGACGGCGGCAGGCGCTCTCGAGGAGGAGAAGAATAACTATCTCGCCGCGGTTTTGGAGGACAACGGTCGCTACGGCCTTGCCTTTGCGGATATTTCGACGGGAAGTTTTTTCGTGACGGAAGCGGATGGCCGGAAGGAACTCGGGGACATTCTGGCGGAGTTTCATCCGGCGGAACTGCTAAAGAGAAAGAACCTCTCGCTCGATGGCTGCCTCCGGCATGAGGAGGCACTTGCAATCAGCGAGTTGCCGGACAGCGCCTTTCTCCGGGATAATGCGGTCTCGCTGCTCACCGAACATTTCCGCGCGGCGACCACGGAGGCGCTCGGCCTCTCCGATTATCCGCTCGGCATGCTCGCGGCGGGCGCGGCGCTTCGCTACCTCTACGACACGCAGAAAAGCCGCTGCGAACTGATTACCGAGCTGAAAGCTTACCGGGGCAACGCCTATCTCTTCATCGATGCCGCCTCCAGACGGAATCTGGAACTCACAGAGACCCTTCGCGACAAGAATAAGCACGGGTCTCTGCTTTGGGTGCTGGACCGCACGAAGACGGCGATGGGGGCGCGCTTTTTAAGAAATCTTCTGGAAAAACCGCTGCTCGGCATACCGGAAATTGAGGTGAGACAGGATGCGATTCAGGAATTCCTGTCCCGCTACATTGACCGCGAGGAGCTGAGAGAGTATCTCGCGCCGATTTACGATATGGAGCGGCTCATGGGGCGCATCACGCTCGGCAGCGCGAATGCGCGGGACATGCTGGCGTTCGGCAGTTCCATTGCGGCGCTTCCGCCGATTAAGGACTTGTTACAGAGTTTTTCGGCACCGCTTCTCCGGAGCTTTTCACAGTCGCTCGACGACTTAAGGGATCTCTCCGCGCTCCTTGCGCGCGCCATTGCGGACGATCCGCCGCTCACACTCCGCGAAGGGCACATTATCAAAGACGGGTACCACGAGGATGTGGACCGCTACCGCCGCGCGAGCACCGAGGGCAAGCAGTGGCTCGCCGAACTCGAGGAGCGGGAGCGGAATAAGACCGGGATCAAGAATCTCCGCATCAAATACAACAAGGTCTTCGGCTATTATTTCGAGGTCACAAAGTCGGCGCTCTCCCAGGTGCCGGACTATTTTCAGCGGCGGCAGACGCTCGCGAACGCCGAGCGCTATACGACCGAGGAGCTCGGAAAACTCGAGGAGAGCATACTCGGCGCAGAGGAGAAGCTCCTGACGCTCGAGTTTGATTTATTCCAGGAGGTAAGACAGAAGCTTTCCGCAGAGGTCGCGCGCATTCAGACGAGTGCCGGCATCATTGCCTATCTCGACGCCCTGCTTTCGCTTGCCGATGTCGCGGAGCGCTATCAATATGTGCGGCCGAAACTGACGGCGGACGGTCCGCTCCGCATTGTGGGCGGGCGGCATCCGGTGGTGGAGCGCATGATGGAGAGCGGCCGCTTTGTCGAAAACGATACCTTGCTCGACAGCGAGGAAAATCGCATTGCCGTAATCACGGGACCGAATATGGCCGGAAAGTCCACCTATATGCGCCAGACGGCCCTGATTGCCCTGCTCGCGCAGACAGGTTCCTTTGTCCCGGCAACCGAGGCGGAGATCGGTATCTCCGACCGCATCTTCACGCGCGTCGGCGCCTCGGATGATCTCGCGTCCGGGCAGTCTACCTTCATGGTCGAGATGACCGAGGTCGCCAACATTCTCCGCAATGCGACGAAGCGGAGTTTAATTATTCTCGATGAAATCGGCCGCGGCACTTCGACCTTCGACGGACTCTCGATTGCCTGGGCGGTGGTCGAATATCTCGCGACCGGGCGACTTGCCGGCGCAAAGACTCTGTTTGCGACCCACTACCACGAGCTGACCGAGCTCGAGGGGAGCATTCCGGGGGTTCACAACTACTGCATCGCCGTAAAAGAGCAGGGCGACACGATTGCCTTCCTCCGGAAAATCGTAAAAGGCGGTGCGGATCAGAGCTACGGTATTCAGGTCGCAAAGCTCGCGGGTGTGCCGGAGACGGTAACGGCGAGAGCGCGGGAGATTGCGGCGGAGCTCTCCGGGGCGGACATTGCGGCGCGCGCCAAGGAACTTGCGGCGCGGGGGCAGGAGACCGTAGCTTCTCCGGCTGAACATGCGCCCTGTGAGGCGCCCTTACAGCCCGCGGAGCGCGACATACTCGAGAGACTTAAGAAAGCTGACCTCTCGGAACTCACGCCGCGCGCGGCGATTGAGTTTCTCTATCAGCTGCAGGAGGCGCTATGAGCATTCAGCTTCTCGACGAGTCAACCATCAATAAAATCGCGGCGGGCGAAGTCATTGAGCGCCCGGCTTCGATTGTGAAAGAGCTCGCGGAAAATGCAATCGATGCCGATGCGAGTGTCATCACGATTGAAATTCGCGACGGCGGCATCGCGATGATACGGGTGACGGACAACGGGAGCGGTATTGCGGCCGATGAGGTGCCGACCGCCTTTCTTCGCCACGCGACTTCCAAAATCCGGACGGCGGAGGACATTTACCATGTACAGAGTCTCGGCTTTCGCGGCGAGGCCCTCGCAAGCATCGCGGCGGTCGCGCGAATCGAGCTCATCACGAAGCGGCGGGATGCATTGACCGGCGTCCGCTATACGGCGGAGGGCGGGCAGCAGACGGCGCTCGAGGAAATCGGCGCACCGGCCGGGACGACGGTGATTGCCCGCGACCTCTTTTTCAATACGCCCGTTCGTCGCGGCTTCTTAAAGGCAGCGGTCACGGAGACCGCCCATGTCGCGGCGCTCGCCGAGGAGCTTGCGCTCTCACACCCGGAGGTCTCGATTCGCTTTCTCGCAAACGGCCAGAGCCGTTTCCACACGAGCGGCAACCGGGAAGTGAAGGACATTATTTACCAGCTTTACGGGAGAGAGATTGCGACCAAACTCCTTCCCGTCGAGCGGGAGGAAAAGGGACTCTCGGTGCACGGCTTTATCGGACGGCCCGAGATTTCGAGGGGCAGTCGCGCGCTTGAACACTACTGCATCAACGGGCGCTATATCAAGAGCCCGCTGCTCTCGAAGGCCATTGAGGACGGCTACGGTGACCGTATGATGCAGCATAACTTCCCCTTTGCTGTCCTGTTTCTTACAACAAAGCCCGAGGTTGTCGATGTCAATGTGCATCCGACCAAGCGGGAGGTGCGCTTCTCGGACGGTCAGGCGCTGTATCTCTTTCTCCGGGCCGCAGTCGAGGAGGCACTGCAACGCGCGGAGTTGATTCGCCTCTCCGCACTCTCGGAAGAGCGGCATACCATACCGGAAGTATCCCGGAAAAAGGCGGAAAAGCCGCCGGAGCCTTTTGAGACGAAGCGCCTTCGGGCGGAGAGACAGCAGGAAGAAGCGGAGAAAGAACTCTCTCTTTCCTCCTTTCTCTCGGCCTACGGGCAGCGGCAGTTGAATCAGAGCGCGGAAACAGAGCGCAGTACAAATCGGCCGGAACAGACAGAGCAGCCCTTGCAGCGGGGCGCGGAAGAAGAAACGCGGGCGGGGCGCGAAGAACCGGCGACAGGCGGCAAGACAGAGAGGGCTGTCGCCGAAGAGATGCCGGCCTTTGAGACTGTGGAGCGCGGCGGACAGTATGCGCTGTTTCGCCCCGAGGAGCGGCAGCATCTCCGGCTGGTCGGTGCGGTCTTCGATACTTACTGGATTGCCGAGCGCGGCAATTCGATGTATCTCATCGACCAGCATGCGGCGCATGAGAAGGTGAACTATGAGAGGTTATTGCGGGACTACCGGCAGCAGGCTGTGAGCGCACAGCGCCTGGAGCCGCCGCTCCTCCTCACGCTAAGCGCGGAGGAGGCAGCGCTCCTTACGGAGCAGCATGAGTGCTTTGAAAAAATCGGCTTTTCCATCGAGCACTTCGGCGGCTCCAGCTATGCGGTCCGCGCCGTGCCCGACATTTTGCCCTCGGTCTTAAAAGAAGAGCTCCTGAAAACGATGTTTGCGAGCCTGCTCGCGGGGCAGCGCGCCGACGATGTGCCGCTCCTCATCATCGAAAAGACCGCGTCCATGTCCTGTAAGGCAGCGATTAAGGGCAATCAGCATATCTCACAGCGGGAGGCGGAGGCCTTGCTCGACGAGCTCTTTGCGCTCGAGAATCCTTACAACTGCCCGCACGGCAGGCCTACCATCATAGAACTCACGAAGACAGAGCTGGAACGGAGGTTTAAGCGCATTGTGTGAAAAACAGACGCTGGTAGCGCTCACGGGGCCCACGGCGGCCGGCAAAACCGCGCTCTCGCTGGCACTCGCAAAAGCGCTCGACGGAGAAATTATCTCCGCCGACTCCATGCAGGTGTATCGGCACATGGACATCGGAACCGCAAAAATCACGGCGGCGGAGATGCAGGGCGTGCCGCATCATCTGATCGATATTCTGGAGCCGGAGGAGAATTTCGACGCAATGCGCTTCCAGAAGCTCGCAAAGCAGGCCATCGAAGAGATACAGGCGCGCGGCAAGGTGCCGATTCTGGTCGGCGGCACCGGCTTTTATCTGCAGACCGTGCTCTATGAGGTTCCTTTTTCCGAGGAGAGCCGAGATGAGGCCGTACATGCGGCACTGACGGAGCGAAGAGCGCGCGAGGGGATTGCGTCGCTTTACGCGGAACTTTCGGCAGTCGATCCGGAGGCCGCGGCGCAAATTCATCCGAACAATGAGAAGAGAGTGCTCCGCGCCCTCGAATATTTCCTCAGCAGCGGCGAGCGGATTTCCCGCCACAATGCAGAGGCGAGAGAGCGGCAGTCCCCCTATGCGCTCTCTTACTTTGTGCTGAATATGGAGAGACAGAGTCTCTACCGGCGTATCGATGCGCGGGTAGAGGCCATGTTTCGGGCGGGACTGGTCGAGGAAGTGCGTTCGCTCGCGGCGCGCGGGGTGCCGCGGACGGCGACATCGATGCAGGGCATCGGCTACCATGAGTTATTTGACTATCTGGACGGTAAAGCGGATCTTTTGCGTTGCAAAGAGCTCGTCAAGCTGGATACCAGGCATTTTGCCAAGCGTCAGCTCACCTGGTTTCGCAGGGAGCGGGACGCGGAGTGGTTTCTCCGGGAAGACTATGCCTCGGAGCAGGCCATCGCAGCGGAGATGCTTCGCCGCGTGGAAAAGAGAAGGGAAGAGACGAGATGAGTGCAGGATTGGACGAGAGTTTACTGGATATGTACCGCGCGGCGGGGCTGTCCGAACGCGTGTTAGCGCTCGGAGAAGCGGCGGAGGCACAGTGCAAGGCGCGGTTTGCGGAAATTGATGCAATTGCGGAATACAACCAGATGAAAGTGCTGAACGCACTCCGCGAGCACCGCATCGGCGAAGCACACCTCTCGCCGAGTACGGGCTACGGCTACAACGACATCGGGCGGGATGCGCTGGAGGCGGTCTACGCCT
This sequence comes from Stomatobaculum longum, assembly GCA_000242235.1. Taxonomy (GTDB): domain Bacteria; phylum Bacillota; class Clostridia; order Lachnospirales; family Lachnospiraceae; genus Moryella; species Moryella longum. The sequence goes on along the minus strand of JH590861.1, from coordinate 376,107 downwards.
CGGTCTTCGGGACGGAGGACGCCCTGGTCAGAGCGCAGCTTGTCAGCGGCACACATGCGCTGACGGTCGCACTCTTCGGAAATCTCCGCCCGGGCGATGAAATCCTTTCGCCGGTCGGTAAGCCCTACGATACGCTTGATGAAGTCATCGGCATACGCCCGCAGCGCGGAAGTCTCCGAGAGTACGGCGTGAGCTATCGTCAGGCGGACTTAAAAGAGGACGGAAGTTTTGACTTTGATGCGATTCGGGACAACATCAACGAGAAAACCAGACTGGTCGAGATTCAGCGCTCCAAGGGCTACGCGGCCAGAAAAACACTCTCGGTCGCGGAGATTGCGGAGTTAATCCGTTTTGTCAAGTCGGTGAAACCGGATGTAATCTGTATGGTCGACAACTGCTACGGCGAGTTTGTGGAGCGGCGAGAGCCCAGCGAATTCGGCGCGGATTTGCTGGTGGGCTCCCTCATCAAGAATCCGGGCGGCGGTCTCGCGCCGATCGGCGGCTATATCGCAGGCAAGCGGGAGCTGATTGAAAATGCGGCCTACCGCTTAACGGCGCCGGGACTCGGTAAGGAACTCGGGGCCTCGCTCGGCGTCACCAGACAGTTTTTCCAGGGGCTCTTTCTCGCTCCGACCGTGACGGCTTCTGCCGAAAAGGGAGCCATTTTTGCGGCGCAGCTTTATCAGAATCTCGGCTTCCCGGTCAATCCGCGCGCAGAGGAACTGCGGCATGACATCATCCAGTCGGTCGACTTAAAGTCCCCCGAAGCGCTCTCTGCCTTCTGTATCGGCATTCAGGCAGCGTCTCCGGTCGACAGTTTCGTGAAACCGGAGGCCTGGGACATGCCGGGCTATGAGGAACCGGTCATTATGGCGGCCGGAACTTTTGTCTCGGGCGCGTCGATCGAACTCTCGGCAGACGGCCCCATGCGTCCGCCGTATACCGCGTATTTCCAGGGCGGTCTCACCTATGCGCATGCGAAAATCGGCGTCCTGATGTCGCTCCAGAAGCTCGCGGACGCCGGACTCGTATAAACTGTGCTATAATAGACTAGTATTTCCTCGCTGTGCCTGGAGAGCTCGGGAGGAAAACGAATGAGAAAGTTGAGAGATATTCTGCCGGAGGAAAGACCTGCGGAGAAGGCGCGTCGTCTCGGCATTGCGAGCCTGGATGACCAGGAGCTTTTGGCACTGCTGCTCCGCAGCGGCTGCAGCGGACAGGATGTCACGGAACTCTCTGCGCTGGTGCTTGATTTAGAGCCACGCCGCGAGGGTTTGCTGGGACTCCTTCACAACAGCATGCAGGACTATATGCGGATTCGCGGCGTCGGCGAGGCAAAGGCGTTGCAGCTCGTCGCAATCGGCGAACTCTCGAAGCGCATCTGGCGGCGGGAAGCGGCGAAGAATCTGACTGCCGCGTTCGCCGACCCTTCGATTTGCGCGCGTTACTACATGGAGGCTCTCCGCCATCTCGAACAGGAGGAACTCCATGCCGCCTTTCTCGACACCAAATTGCGGCTGATCTGTGACCGTTTGTTAAGTCGCGGCTCGGTCGATTCCTCGGTGGTATCCGTGCGGGAGCTCATGATTGCGGCGCTCCGCGCACGCGCCGTTCGTATGATTCTGATTCACAACCATCCGAGCGGTGATCCGCGCCCGAGCAAGGACGATCAGAAGGTCACTGCCGAAATACAGGAAGCGGCGCGTCTCATCGGCATTCCGCTGGAAGACCATATTGTCATCGGAGATAATGCCTACTACAGTTTTAAGGAGTGGGGTCTATTGTGAAAATATCGAATAACCGCCTGGTTCTCATTGTGCTCAGCGTATCCTGCGTCGGCATGATAGGACTTACGACAATCAAAAACGAGCAGTTGCGTCCGCTCCGGACAGCGGTCGGCTACCTGCTCATGCCGGTGCAGACCGGTGTGAACCGCGTGGGCAGCGCGGTCTATACGAATTTCAAGAACCAGGAACGGATGCGGACGGCACTCTCGGACAACGAGTCCCTCCGCAAGCAGGTCGCTTCGCTCACGATGGAGAATACGCGCCTGCAGAGCGACAGCTATGAGCTGCGCCGTCTGCGCGCGCTCTATGAGCTGAATCAGACCTACGGGCAGTACCGCATGACGGGGGCCCGCGTCATAGCAAAGGACACCGGCAACTGGTTCCATGTGTTCCGCATTGACAAGGGCGCGCGCGACGGCATCAAGCCGGACATGAACGTGGTCGGAGACGGCGGACTCATCGGCATTGTGACGGATGTCGGCGACAACTACGCGACGGTGCGCTCCATCATTGACGATGTGAGCCGCGTCAGCGCCATGGCGATACAGTCAAACGACACTTGCATTGTCTCGGGCAGCCTGCAGCTCTATGCCTCGGGCAAGCTGAAACTCAGCGATATCACCGATACGGCGGATATCAAGGACGGCGATGCGATTGTGACGAGCACCGTGAGTTCCAAATTCCTGCCGGGCATTCTGATCGGCTATGTCGGCGACCTGAAGACAGACCCGGATCGTCTGACCCGGAGCGGCACCCTGGTACCGGTCGCGGATTTCGAGACCATTCAGGATGTGCTGGTCGTACTCGATTTGAAGTCGGAGATGCGGGAGGACGGCTCCTTTGAGACGCCGCGCACCACCTTGCCGGATGCGGACAGTCTGACTGCGCCGGAGACGACAGCTTCGGAGGAGAGCGGCGCTTCGGAGGCGGATACAACTGCCGGGGAGAGTACGGCAGAGAGCGCTGCCGCGGAGAGCAGTGCCATAGAGACCAGCGTGGCGGAGAGCAGTACCGCGGCACCCGAGACGAGCACAGCCGCCGCAGAGACTACGGCGCGCAGCACGACGGCAGCCGCCAGGACCACCGCAGCTACGCAGCGCGAGACGACGGCCGCCCGGCGACAGACCGAACGACAGACCGAAGCACGCGAGACCCGTCGGCGAGAGACCGAGGCTTCGACGGAGAGAAGGCGGCAGGAGACCGAAGCGCCGCGCCGGGAGACCCAGGCCACACAGCCGCCCGAAACTCAGGCCGCACAGACCGAGCCGGCGCAGACCGTAGAGAGTCTGCCGAAAAATCCGTGAGGAGGGTAGGATGAAACGCACACTTTTAAACCTCCTTGTGCTGATTGCGGCTTTTGCGCTGCAGAGTTGTATTTTTCCGTTCATCCCCTTTCTCTCGGCGACGCCCAATCTGATTTTGATCTTTACCTTTGCCTACGCCTTTATCTACGGGCAACGGGCAGGTATGTTCTACGGACTCGCGGCGGGACTGTTGGTGGATTTGTTCCATTCCGGTGCGTTCGGCTTTTTCACGCTTTTCTTTGTCTGGATCGGGTTTTTAAACGGCTCGCTCTCGAAGTATTACTATGAGAGCTATATCACCCTGCCGCTCCTGCTCTGTACCGTCAATGAGTTTCTGTATAATCTTTATATTTATGTCTTCCGTTTTGTAATTCGCGGCAAGCTTGATTTTCCGTTTTACTTTCGGACCATCATCTTCCCCGAGATTATCATTTCACTGTTGTTTACGCTGATCATCTACCGCTTCTTCCTCTGGTACAACCGGAAGTTGGAGTTCCTGGATCAGAGAAGAGCAACGACCTGAGGAGAAATCAGTGCTGAGAGATTTTCTGGAATTTTTGCGGGATCGTTTTGAGCGGCTGCAGCAGAACTTCAAGGCCTCGCGCCTTGTTCTGCTCGGCTTCGGCTACATGGGCTTGCTCTGCATCATGATCTTCCGGCTCTATCATTTGCAGATTATCAATGGAGAGTCCTATCAGAAAAACTATCTGCAAAAGACGGAGAAGACTGTCGCGATTCCCGCGACGCGCGGCAATATCTTCGATGCGAACGGCAAGCTGCTCGCCTATAACCGCCTTTCGTACAATGTGACCATCAAAGACAGCGGCGAGTACCGGAAGGCTCTGCAGCGGAATCAGATGTATTATCGTCTGATTCAGATTCTGAATGCGCACGGTGAGACCGTGACGGGCCGTCTCGAAATCGGGCTGAATGAGAACAATGAGTTCTATTACACGAGTGTCAATGAAGAGGCGCGGAAACGCTTTCTCCGTGACTTTTACGGTTTAAAGCGTGTGAGCGAACTGACGGGGGACGGGGGCAAGTATCCGTCCGAAATTTCAGCCGAAGAACTTTTGAACAAGCGCTTCCTGAGCTACAAACTGAACCTTCTGACCGATGAGGAGGGCAAACCGGTCACGCTCAGCAATCTGGAGAAACTGGAACTCGTGAATATCCGCTACACCATAGGTCTCACGGCCTATCGAAGCTATGAGAGCACAACGGTGGTGACGCACGTCAAGGATGAGACGAGAGTCGATATCCTCGAGAACCAGGCGAAACTGCTCGGTGTCAACTGTGAGCAGACGACCGAGCGCGTCTATAACGACGAGGTGCCGTTTTCTTCGCTGATCGGCTATGTCGGCAAGATGCCGGACGAGCAGCTAAAGGAACTGCGCGAAAAGAATCCGGACTATACGCTCAGCGATACCATAGGCCGCACGGGCATCGAAGAGTACATGGAGCAGGATTTGCACGGCAAAAAGGGATCCCGCACCATGTATGTCGACAATGTGGGCCATGTGATGGAAGTCGAGAGCGAGACGGAGCCCGTCGCCGGCAACGATGTCTACCTCTCGATTGACCGCGATCTGCAGGTCGGCATTTACCACCAGCTGGAGCAGCACCTCGCAGGTATTGTCGCGGCAAAACTGGTCAATGAGGACAATCCGAACACGGAGACGACGGACTCGACCGCGCGCCTCATTCCGGTCAAAGACGCCTATTATCAGCTGATCGGCAACAATGTGCTTTCGCTGGATCACATGAAGGGGGATTCCGCGAGCGAGACAGAGCGCTACATTGCGGAGCGCCTCAGCGCGTACAGCGAGAGTTCGCTCGCCGCGATGCGGGAGCAACTCATGAACCCGTCGCCGCTCAACATGGCGGAGCTTCCGAACGATCAGCGCGCCTTTCTCTATTTCATGTACACGAGTCTGACTTCCGCGGACAGCGGTGTCATCTCCAAGGATAAGATAGACAGCAACAAGGACTACTATGCGCGCTGGAAGGCGGATTCCATCTCGCTGCGCGAGTTCCTGCAGGATGGCATCAAGGACGGCTGGGTCAATACCACCGCAATCAAAGGCATTAAAAAGTACGCGGGAGCGGAAGAGGTGTATGAGGCGCTCGTCAATTCTTCGCTCGAGTCGCTGAAGACCGATCCGGACTTTGAAAAGCTGCTCTGCCAGTACATGATACGGAATAATCTGGTCGGCGGCAGGGAACTCTGCCTCGCGCTCTATGACCAGGGTGTGCTGGAACCGGATCCCGCGGCCCAGGCGGAGCTCGCTGCCGGCGGTCCGGCCTATGCCTACAGCTTTTTTGTCCGTCTGGTCTCGGAGCTCAAAATCACACCGGCGCAACTCGCGCTCGATCCCTGTACGGCCGGCTGTGTCGTGACCGATGTGACGACGGGCAAGGTAAAAGCGCTGGTGTCGTATCCCGGCTATGATAACAATCGCCTCACGAATACGATGGATGCGAAATACTATAACCGGCTGGTCAAGGATGAATCTCTGCCGCTCTATAACAATGCGACACAGGCCAGAAAGGCGCCGGGTTCTACCTTTAAGCCGATTATCGCGATTGCCGCACTCGAGGAAAATGTCATCGGACTGAATGACACCGTCAACTGTACGGGTATTTACGATGCGATTACGCCGCCGCTGCGCTGCTGGATTTATCCGGGTCGCCACGGCGTCCAGAACATCGTTGCCGGTATCCGGAATTCCTGTAACGTCTTCTTTGCGGACCTCGGACATCGCCTCGCGACGAACCCGCAGGGCGAGTACGATCCCGCGCTCGGCATTGCGCGTCTCAATAAATACGCGACCATGTTCGGTCTGGACCAGAAGTCCGGCGTCGAAATTATCGAGAACGACCCCATGATTTCCGACCAGAGCCCGGAGCGGTCGGCCATCGGTCAGGGTACCAACTCGTTCGCAAATGTGCAGCTCTCGCGTTATGTCACGGCGCTCGCAAACCGCGGCACAGTCTTTGATCTCTCGGTACTCGACCGTGTGACCGACTGGCAGGGCGAGGCAATCCGAAGCTATGATCCGAATGTCATCCGCACCATGGAAGTCAAACCGGAGAACTGGGACGCCGTACAGCAGGGTATGCGCGGCGTGGTCGAGTCGGGCTCCGCAAGCCGTATTTTCAAGGGCTTCGAGGTGAATATCGCCGGTAAGACCGGTACGGCACAGGAGTCGAAGACGAGAGCCAACCACGCGTTCTTCATCTCGTTCGGCCCCTATGAGAGTCCGAAGCTCGCGGTCACGGTCAATATTCCCTACGGTTACACCTCGGCGAATGCCGCTTCCGTCGCAAAGGATGTATACCGCCTCTGCTTTGGCTATACCAATGTGGACGAGATCCTGAATGCGGGTGCGCAACGTGTCAGTGATGTCAATATCGAGGATTAAAGATTGAAAAATTTCGACATTTTAGATAAAAATACTGGAAATATTCCGGCTTTTCCGTTAGAATTTGAGGAGGCTCGCGCGGAATGGATGTAAAACGTTTTTTGCGGGTATTTTCCTTCCGCTTGCTTTTTGCAGTTTGTGCGCTGAATGTCATTGGCATTTTGGCGATTAACAGTGCGACAAACCAGAACATGAGCTATGTCGGGCGACAGGCTGCCGGAATGGTCTTGGGCATCGCGGTCATCGCGTTGCTCTGCTTTGTTCCATATCAGAAGTTGTTGCGCTATGCGGTGCCGGTTTTTGTGCTCTGCGCAATCCTGCTCCTTATGGTTCGCTTCTTCGGTAAGAGCGTCAACGGTGCAAAGCGGTGGATTGTCCTGCCGGCACTGGGACAGGTGCAACCGTCGGAGTTTGCAAAAATCGGTGTTGCGATGTTCTTTTCCTGGCTACTCGGCAAAAACTACGAGAGTATCAATCAGCCCCGATTTTTGCTGCTGTTTGCGGCCTTTGCGATGATTCCGATCGGACTCATCAGCTCGGAGCCGGATCTCTCGACAACCATCGTCGTGGCAGTCAGTATTGCCGCCATGCTGTTTGCGGCGGGTATCAGTTACCGCTGGATCGGCCTTGCGTTGCTGGTCGCCGTGCCCTTTGCCGTCAGCACCGTCTTTTTGCTGAAGCGAGGCATGGTGCCTTTCCTGAAGGAGTATCAGGTGCGCCGCATTCTGGCCTTTCTGTACCCGGCACAGTATGCGGATGCGAACTGGCAGCAGGACAACTCCATCATGGCAATCGGATCTGGGCAGCTCTTCGGCAAGGGCTTGAACAACAACACGCTCGCTTCCGTGAAGAGCGGTAATTTCCTCTCCGAGGAACAGACCGACTTCATCTTTGCCGTGATCGGAGAAGAAATGGGCTTTGTGGGTTGTCTGCTCGTGTTATTGCTCTATGCGATTCTGGTCTATGAGTGCTATTATCTCGCCGGTAAAGCGCGCGACATGGAAGGACGTATTCTCTGCACCGGTGTCGGCACACTCATTGCCTTTCAGGGGTTCAGCAACATTGCTGTGGCAACGGGTATCTTCCCCAATACGGGGCTTACGCTTCCTTTTATCAGCTATGGTGTCAGTTCACTGCTCGCCTTTTATGTGCAGATCGGACTGGTACTGAATGTCGGGCTACAACGGCGGGATATCTACCGGGAGGATGATATGCCGCGTGGTAGAGTTGGGTTCGGAGGGCAATACCGCTGAGCACCTTTCAAAGAAAGAATGAGGAATGAGCAGTATGAATATCGGATTGATTGCACATGATGCAAAAAAGAAGTTGATGCAGAACTTTTGTGTCGCTTACCGAGGAATACTTGCGAAGCACACGCTGTTTGCAACCGGGACAACGGGACGTCTCGTTGAAGAGGTCACCAACCTCACGGTTCACAAGTATCTCGCCGGACACCTGGGCGGTGAGCAGCAGCTCGGCGCACAGATTGAGGACAATGACCTAGATCTCGTGATTTTTCTTCGCGACCCACTGCAGCCGAAGCCGCACGAGCCCAATGTCAGCAATGTCCTTAGGCTCTGCGATGTTCATAATATTCCGGTCGCAACCAATCTTGCGACGGCTGAGCTGTTGATTAAATCCATGGAGCGTGGCGATTTTGAATTCCGAAATTACTACCGGCGCTGACTATGCGTCGAGACGGCGGCGGAGTAGCAGGCGACGCAGAAAGCGTGGTCTGCCGCTCATCCGCCTCTTCCTTTTGCTCGTTCTGCTGTGTGCGGCGCTCGCCTATCGGGAGTTCGGTTCCCTGCTCTCGAATCGCTATGTGCCGAATACGCGCGGCAGCGCACTCTTACAGAGTACGGCGCAGGCCTCGGCGCTGAAATCGTTTGCGGCGGACCTCGCGGTTCCGGAGGCCGACAGCGGCACCGAATTACTCGGCGATATCCGCGCCGAAGGTGTGCTTCTGATTGACGGGACCAATGAAAAAGCACTGCTCTCGCGCAATGCCTATACGCGCATGAATCCGGCCTCGACCACAAAGATTATGACCTGTCTCCTCGCACTCGAAGACAGCGACATCCACATGGACGATGTGTGGACGGCCGGTCCGGAGATTGTCGTCTCGGAACCTGGCGCCAGCATGGGAGGTTTTCAGCAGGGAGACAAGCTAACGGCAGAGCAGGTACTCTATTGTCTCATGGTTCGCTCCGGCGCCGACGCGGCCAATATGATTGCAAAACAGGTGGCCGGCAGTGAAGAGGCCTTTGTCGAGAAGATGAATGCGCGCGCAAAAGAGCTCGGTGCAACCGGGACGCATTTCACCAATTCGCACGGTTTAACCGACCCCGATCACTATACGACGCCCTATGACCTGTATCTGATACTCCACGAGGCGATGAAGTACCCGGAGTTTCAGAAACTGGCGAGTCAGAAGCTCTACACAGCCGACTATGTGGACGCGGCCGGGCAGCCGGTGCAGAAGAAGTGGTTTAACACCAATTACTACCTGGTGGGCAAGGCGAAGCTCCCGGAGGGCTTTTCCGTGGTCGCGGCAAAGACCGGAACCACACTGGCGGCAGGAGCCTGCCTCGCGCAGCTCACGGCGTCGGAGTCCGGAAAGCAGTATTATTCGGTCGTTCTAAAATCGCCGAATCACGACGTGCTTTATCAGGACACCAGCCTCTTATTGCAAAAAAGCGCACAAGTGCATTGAACTTTTTTCGGTGCTAACGTATAATTACTATAACAGACAGAAACCAAGGAGGTAGACACATGGTTCAGATTATTGTGGGCGTCAAGGGAAAAGGAAAGACCAAGCGACTTCTTGAGATGGCGAATGAGGCTGTCAAGAATGCGAAGGGTACGGTCGTCTACCTTGATAAGAGCGCAAAGCACATGTATGAGCTCAGCAATAAAATTCGTTTGATCAATGTGAATGACTACGAGATTATGAGCAGCGACGGCTTCACCGGTTTTGTCTCCGGCATCATTTCGCAGGATCACGATTTGGAGACCATGTTCCTCGACAGCTTCTTGAAGCTTGCGAACTTAGAGGGCGGCGATATCACCCCGGTCGTTGACACGCTGGAAAAGATCGGTGAGAAGTACAATGTGAACTTCGTGCTCAGTGTTTCGATGGATGCGGCCGATCTTCCGGAGAATGCGAAGAAAGACGTTGTCATCGCGCTCTGACCGATAGGCGTAAAGAGAATTTACGGACAGCCCTTTCCGGGCTGTCCGTCCTTGTGTACAGGCATTTTCAGCGCAAGCGGAGGTCGTTTTGGCGAATCAAAAAAAAGCGGACAATGAGCAGAAGGCGAATTCCGTACTTCGCCCGGAATATATTTTGTTGATTGCCGCAGTCGTTTATCTTCTATATACCATCTGTACCCCTGTTATGCGAAAACGTCCGCGCGTCACAACCGTTGAGCCGGGCGAGATTGTGAGCAATCACTACTATACCGGCATCATATTGCGTGATGAGCAGATTGAGACAGCGCCGCGCGGCGGCTATCCGATTTACTATCTGCAGGAGGGGAAGCGCGCCGCCGTCGGCAATCGCATTTATGCGCTCTCCGCAACCGATGTGACGCCGCAGCTCGCAGGCAATTTAGGCGGCAATGCACCGCTCGGCGCCGACAATATCCATGAGATTAAAAATCGTCTCTCCGCCTACCGGAAAAGCTATGACCGCGACCAGTACGCGCAGAACTACACGGCGGAGAATAGCATTCAGTCTCTGCTCTCGTCCTACGCATCGCTAAGCCTGCTCGGCAATCTGGACGAGGAGATGAAGAAGCAGGGAATCGAATTGACGGATGTCACCTCCCCGCTCTCGGGTGTGGTTTCCTTTCGTCTGGACAATTACAGCACTGTGACGGAGGACAATATCACCGCGGCGCTCTTCGATCAGGATACAACTTCCGCGGCGGCCGACAGCAAAAAGACCTTTGTGAACGCGGGCGATCCTGTCTACCGGATTGTGCCCTCCGAGGAGTGGAAAGTCGTCTTTCCGCTCGACAAAAAGGAGAGCCGCGAAAATACGAAGAGCCTGCGGGTCAGTTTCATGGGCAGCAATATCAGCTTGAGCGGAGACTACCATGAAATTACCGGGAAGGATGAAGATGCCAACCAGCGCTACGGCGTCCTGACGTTTCAGCGCTATATGATTCAGTTTCTGGAAGACCGCTTTGTAAAATTCCGCATTGTCGAGGGAAGAAAAGACGGCCTGAAAATCCAGAAGACCGCGCTCACCAAGAAGACGTATTATGCGATTCCGTTGCTCTACCTGACGCGCGGCGGCGCAAACAACGGCAATGTGGTGCATCGTCTGCAGATGGAGAACGGAGAAGAGCAGGCGGTCGATGTGCCGGTCACGGTCGTGCACCGCGATGATACATATTTCTATGTCAGTATGGATGAGAATGCGTCGCTGAAGAAAGGCGACTGGCTCATCAATGACGCCAGAGACCAGAAGGTTCAGGTCGGAGACACCGGAGAATTGCCGGGCGTCTACAGTGTGACCGGCGGCATTGCGGTATTCCGCAAGGTCGAGATTATCGAAGAGAATGATGAATATGCCATTGTACACCGCGGTATCAGCGGCAGTATCAATCCCTATGACCGCATTCTGCTGAACGGAAGCGAGGGGCGAGAGGGCGAGATGGTTTATTGAGGAGGTACCTATGCTGCGTGAGCATTTAGAAGAAATCGAAAGCAATATTCAGAGCGCCTGTGCGCGGGCGGGGCGTTCGCGCGAGAGCGTCAGACTGATCGCCGTGAGCAAGACCCAGCCGGTCTCCGCAATCGAAGAGGCCTATGCGCTCGGACTGCGCGATTTCGGTGAGAATAAAGTGAAAGAGATGCTCGGCAAAGAGTCGCAGCTGCCGGAAGATATCCGTTGGCATCTGATCGGACATCTGCAGACCAACAAGGTTCGGCAAGTGCTCTCCAAGACGGTATTAATTCACTCCTTGGATTCTCTGAAACTTCTCGATGCGGTGGATTTTGAGGCCATGAAACAGCGTATCGTCGTGGAAGGTCTGCTCGAGGTAAATGTCGCGGAAGAGGAGAGTAAATTCGGCTTCTTACCCGAAGAACTCTGGGGACTCCTGAATCGGCTTTGTCAGTATAAAAATCTCAAAATTCGCGGCCTTATGACAGTTGCACCCTTCACAATTAATCAAGAAGATAATCGCGCTGTCTTTCGAAAATTGAAAGAAATATCGATTGACACAAGATGGAATACACTGGATAATATCAGTATGGATATCTTGTCTATGGGGATGACGGGGGATTACAGCGTCGCGATTGAAGAAGGCGCCACCATAATTCGGGTGGGGACAGGGCTGTTTGGCGCGCGGAATTTAGGGGAGGACGGACAATGAGTGCGATAGACTGGTTCAAAAGGGTCATATTGGGAACCGATCCGGATGACGGAGGGCTGGGAGGTCCGGATAATTTCGGCGGTGAAGACGATGACGAAAAAATCAATGTCTTTGGCGGTACGAAACAGTTTTACACGGAAGACGATGATTATCCGTATGCTGAGAACTATGCGTCCGCATCGAGTAAAAAGAGCGGAAACGAGGCAGGCACTACAAAGTCGCAGAGCAGAAAGATGCAGAGCGGCAACATCACACCGGTCACAGGACGCTCAAATCTCAACATCTCGCTGATGACGCCCAAGCGTTTTGAGGATGATGAGATGCATAAGGCCATTCAGATGCTTCGCGATGAAGGGCGCACCATCATTCTCAACCTTGAGAACTGTGAAGAGGAGCAGAGTTTCGTTTCATTTGCGATCGGACTTGCCGGCGGCGTCAACGGCCATATCGACAATGTATCGCAGTCCATCTATATCCTGGTGCCAAAGAATGTGGAGCTCTCCGGTGATTTCGAAGATGTCGAGAGCCAGGTGGCGCAGATGCCGCGCTCCAAGTCTGTCTGATGAACGAGAGAGAGTTGCAGTTGTTTCGCAATCGCCTGCTGGATTTGTCCCGGCAGTGCGAGGATCGGAATGTGCCGACGCACAGCTATTTTCTGACTGTGGAAGAGCAACGTCTCGCAGCGCAATGTTTACCAAACGTCGCCGGAATCCGTATGATTTCCGACGGCGTTTTTTGTGACGCTGAGAGAAAGGTGCTCTTTTTTTTGCCGTCCTATCTCGAAGAACCGCCGGAGGACGAGCTGATTTGTCTGGAGCTTGCACCGCGTGCACCGAAGTTTGCGGAGCCGCTCGGCCACCGCGATTTTCTCGGCGCGCTAATGGGACTCGGCATACGGCGGGAGATGCTCGGAGACCTTATGGTAACGGAAAACAAGGCGCAACTGGTCGCGCTGCCTTCCGTCAAAGCGCTCATAGAGCGCGAATTGACGGAAGTGCGGCATACCCGCATCGAAGTGCTGGAAATACCGCGGGAAGCGCTCAGTGCCGTGCGTCGCACCGAAGTTCGCAGCGTCAATGCGGCTTCTCTTCGTGCCGATGTTCTGGTCGCCGCAGTCTGGAATTTATCCCGTACCCGGGCCAAAGAAGCATTTTCGACGGGAAAGGTGCTGCGAAACGGTACTGAGCTCAGCAATCCGGCCGAGGTTCTGCGGGCCGGAGATGTTATGAGTCTTCGCGGCAAGGGAAAGTTCCGGCTCTGCGACGCGGAGCCGCGCTCCACACGAAGCGGGCGCCTGTATGTGGATATCGCATATTTCGTTTGAGAGAGGATTTTACTATGACAGAAAAAAACGAAACCGCTTGTTCCAAGGCGAGGATGTCATTGCTATTTGCCGTGATTGTTGGGCTCTGTGTTCTGCTGGATCAGTGGACCAAGCGCCTTGCTCTGCAACACTTGCCGCTTGAAACCGCGAGATCTTTTTTGCCGGGACTGGTCGAGCTGATTCGGATAGAAAATCACGGTGCGGCCTTTGGCATGTTGCAGGGACAGATGATTTTCTTTTATGGTATTACGGCGGCGATTTGTCTTTTTGTCGTTTATGTGCTTTATCGCTTGCCGGAAAAGAAAAGATATATGCCGCTTGTTATTAATCTCGCATTTTTAATCGGCGGTGCACTGGGGAATTTATGTGACCGCGTCATGCGCGGTTCCGTCGTCGATTTTTTCTCATTTATTCCGATTTCTTTTCCGGTATTTAATGTCGCGGATATTTTTGTAACCTGTGCGGCAGCTGTCTTTATTCTGTTATTTTGTTTTTATTATAAAGAGGAAGAATTTTCATTCTTAAAATAAAAGGAGACAGGTTTGGAGGAGCTTATTATTCAGGAAGAACTTGCGAATAAGCGACTGGACATAGCAATCTCCCTGCTCTTTCCGGAGCTGACGCGTGCACATGCTCAGAAGTTGATTAAGGAGGGGAGCGTCCTGGTCGACGGCAAGCCGCGCAAGGCGAGCTATCCATTGACAGCGGGGGAACGCCTTTCGGTCACTTTGCCGGAACCCGAGGCGACAGAGGTGCTTCCGGAAAATATTCCGCTCGACATTCTTTATGAAGACAAGGATGTCATCGTAATCAACAAGCCCAAGGGTATGGTGGTTCACCCGGCAGCCGGGCATACCGGCGGAACACTGGTCAATGCCCTCCTGTACCACTGTAAAGACAGCTTGTCGGGCATCAACGGGATTCTTCGGCCGGGAATTGTACACCGCATCGATAGGGACACGACAGGTGTGATGATTGCCTGCAAAAATGACAGGGCGCATCAGTGCATTGCCGAACAGCTGAAGGCGCACAGCATTACGCGCCGTTATCTCGCACTGGCACAGGGCAGGATGCAGGAAGAGGAAGGAACTGTGGACGCACCGCTCGGGCGTGACCCGGAGAACCGGAAGCGCATGAAAAGCGGTATGATCGGCGGCAAGCATGCGGTCACCCACTACAGGGTGCTGGAGCGCTTTGCAGCGGCAACTTATCTCGAGTGTCGTCTGGAGACCGGACGGACACATCAGATTCGAGCACATCTGGCCTCACTCGGCCATCCGTTGCTCGGCGACACGGTCTACGGAAGCGGGAAAAACCCCTATCATCTGGAGGGACAATGTCTGCATGCGGCGGTGCTTGGCTTCCGTCATCCGGCGGATGGCCGCTATCTTGAGTTCACGGCGCCGCTCCCGACCTATTTTGAAGCGCTACTCGACAAGTTTCGACAAAAAGCATAGATTTACCTTTTCCCTGCAAAATGTTACAATAGAAGAACAGAGAAACCCGTATTTTTAGCATTTCTGTGGGAGGTGCCTTATGGAGACAAAGAGAATCATCACCTTGGGACGTGAGACCGGAAGTGGTGGTCATAAAATCGGAGAGATGCTCGCCGCAAAACTCGGCGTCAAGTGCTATGACAAAGAACTTTTGGATCGCGCCGCGAAAGAGAGTGGTCTCTGCCGCGAATTGCTGGAGTCAAACGACGAGAAGCCGACGAACAGCTTTCTCTATTCCCTGGTCATGGATACCTATTCTCTCGGCTATTCCTCCTCGCCCTATGTGGATATGCCGATTAATCAGAAGATTTTCCTAGCACAGTTCGATACCATTCGAAACCTCGCGCAGCAGGAGAGTTGTGTGATTGTAGGTCGCTGCGCCGACTATGCGTTGGACGGCATGCCGGGCGTACTCTCGGTATTTATCTCCGCAGCGGAGGAGGATAAAATCACACGTGTACAGAGTTACCAAGGCGGCAACATCAGCCGCGACAAGGCGCGTGAGATTATGTTAAAGACCGATAAGCGGCGCTCCAGCTATTACAACTATTACTCCAACAAGCGCTGGGGCGATTCCAAGAGCTATGATCTCTGCATCAACAGTAGCAAGTTCGGCCTGGAAGGTGCAGTACAGCTGATTCTTGACAGCTTAAAGAGGGAAGAGGAATTCCGGAATGGCAACAGATGACAAGAACGAGCGCGAGCAATATCTGAAGGAGCTCGCTCGTCTCAAATCACTTCGAAACCAACATAGAATGGAGAAGAAAGACGCGGTGGAGGACGCCGCGTCTCTTCCTGTTCACAGGGAGACCGCAAAGCGACCGGACCGAGAAACGGGAAGAGAAATTGGGGAGCCTGTGACAGAGGACGCCGAGAGCGCTTCCGAGAAGCCGCAGTTTTCTGCGGAGGAGCAGGAGAAACGCAGATTAAGACGCGTCCTTGAAAACATGCGAAGACAGGAGGCGTCTTCCCGCAGACAGGCGGAACAGCAGTCAGCGGAAGCGCAGGAAGTAGCGGAGGAGGACGTCGAAGAAGCGCCGGAAGAGATTCCGGCGGGAAGATTCGCAGAAAGAGAAGGGTTGCGTGAAGCGCGCGACGAGGAGGAAGAGATGGCGGGGAAAACGGCACGCCGACCGCGGCGGCAGGCAAAGGAAAGTAAAGCCGCGACCGTCAAGCGGAAAAAAAGAAATCCTCTTCTGGTCCTGATCGGTCTCCTCTGTGCTTTTCTGGTTGTCTGGGGAGCAAAGACACTCTTGCTCGGCCAGAAGACGCACGAGACCGGCTTCTATACAGTCGCGGTGTTTGGCGTGGACTCCCGGAACGGTAATCTCGGAAAAGGTGCGCTCTCCGATGTCAACATGCTGGTGAGCCTCAATAAAGAGACAGGGGATATCCGCATCTGCAGCATTTTCCGCGATACCTTTGTACAGATTGATAAAAAGGGTAAGCATCATAAATTCAATGAAGCCTATTTTCAGGGCGGGCCCGAGCAGTCCCTCTGGATGATGCATTATAATCTCGACATTCAGCCGGATGACTATGTGACCTTCAACTGGAAGGCTGTGGTCGATGCCGTGAACATTATGGGCGGCGTGGATCTTGAGGTTACACCCGCGGAATTCAAATATATCAATTCCTTCATCACGGAGACGGTGAAGTCCACGGGAGTCGGATCGGTGCAGCTCACGCACGCAGGGATGAATCACCTGGACGGTGTACAGGCTGTTGCCTATGCGAGACTCCGCCTTATGGACAGCGACTACAACCGCACCGAGCGCCAGCGCAAGGTCGTGTCACTTCTGATGGATAAAATTCACGCGGCCGATGCGGCAAAGCGCATTGAGCTTGTGACTTCCGTGTTGCCGGAGACCAAGACCAGCATGGGAATCGATGATGTTCTGGCCTACGCGAAGGATATCAAGAAGTACCACATCGCGGAGAGCTCCGGTTTTCCGTTTGAGCGCGACACAGCCTGGGTTGAGAAAAAGGACTGTGTGGTGCCGATTACGCTTGAGAGCAATGTCGTGAGCCTGCACCAGTTCCTGTATCAGCAGGAAGATTATCAGCCGAGCGCCTCTGTGAAAGAGGTGAGTGCTTATATCGTTAAGCGGACCGGCATGAAAGGCAAAGGCGAAAAGGTCGATATTCAGACAGACAAACCGGGTGCCGTCGGCAATACCGGTCCGGTCAAAGAAAAGACAAAGAAAAACACGGAAGTCGAGACTGCGCGCGAAGAAAAGAAGAGTAACAAGCAGAGTAGCAGTGCGGCGGAAAGTGCTATGTCGGAGACCACCGTGACGGAAACGACCGCTGCCGAGACGACAACAGCTGCCGAGACCGAGAGCCGCAAAAAGCGTCGCACGGAGAGCACGACCGCTACGGCTGCCGAAACCGTGGAGAGCCACAGCGGCCGCGTGCAACCGAACGGCGGCAAAAATAATTCCAATGACAGTGAGAACAGTGAGGCCGAGCGCGGCCCGGGATCCGGCGTCCAGGAAAACAAGCACAGCGCGACTAGTAGTGCAGAGACTGAGCTTGTGGGGCCCGGCGCCGGTTTACCGGCCAACTAAATCGCGAGACCGCTGATGGCATCAATCCCCCTTTTCTGGTAATTTCGGTAGAGGGGGATTTTTTGATATTGTTTTGAATGAGGTGCATTCGCCGATTTCCGAGACAATCAAGTGGGTGAAATAAGATTTCCACTTTCCCGGTGAAAGGCAGAAGAGAATTCGATACAGCGGGTGTGGATTCGCGGGAGTACAAGAAAGAGGTTGCATGAACGCTAGGTAAAAGAAATTTTCGTGGGAAGCAGTTCAGGAAAACGGTGATCGGACGGGGAAGCATAGATGAGAAGCGGAGAAATGCAGAAGCAGATTTGGCATGGCAGGTACGGTTTTACGGCAGCGTCGAGTAAGATTTGCATGAACGCTAGGTAAAAGAGAGTTTCGAGGGGATAAATTCAGGGAAATGATAATTGGCCGATAGGAAGCATGGATGAGAATCTTCGAAGAAGAGAGTGCACAGGAAAAGTCATCGGATGGCGGGAGAGTGTGGAAGTGGAGAGGGAGAGAAGAGGATAGTAGTGCATATGGCGTGAATATATACACAAATAACGAGTATGTATTTAAAATGAATTATTAGTATTAATATACATTAATAATCAGGCGACTGCCGAATGACTGTTTTAACAGCCCGCATCAATCACATCTAGTTTTAAATACCAGTTGACCTAAGTCTAAAAATGACTTAGGATAGAGTCGGTTCCGGAGGATTGCCGGAATTTTGGAATGGAATTGGAATTTTGGTGTTGTTTAAACACGCTACTGATACTGATATTGAGGAGGTCAGCCATGTCGGAAGAACTTCACTTGTCTGTTAACCATAGAGAACTGGAAATTCCGCTGCTGCAAGGTGGCATGGGGGTTGGAGTATCGCTGGAGCGCCTCGCGGGCAGTGTGGCAGCTTGCGGTGCCATGGGCTGCATCAGCACAGCAGACTGCGGCTATCGGGAGCCAGATTTTTATAAGAATCCGGAAGAGGCAAATCTCCGCGCGCTACGGCAGGAAATCTCGGATGCACGTGACATCTCGGGCGGACGCGGTCTGCTCGCTATCAATGCGATGGTTGCCACACAGCAATTTGCCGAGGCCATCCGGACGGCTGTCGCTTCGGGCATTGATGCGGTGATCTCGGGTGCCGGTTTACCCCTGCAGTTGCCGGAATTGGTGCCGGAAGGCAGCGCTCTGATTGCACCCATTGTGTCGGGCGGGCGGGCGGCAAAGCTGATTCTGCAGTCCTGGATGAAGAAGTACAATCGCTTTCCGGATTTCATTGTCGTCGAGGGAGCCAAGGCCGGAGGACATCTCGGGTTCAAGGAGGATGAATTGCTGGCAGGTGAAGCCCCCTCTCTCGCGGCCATTCTGAAAGATGTGCTGGAGAATATTCGCCCCTTTGTCGATGCGGCAAAGCGCAACATCCCGGTCTTTTGTGCAGGCGGTGTCTGGAACCGGGAAGACATACAGGCACTCACGGAACAGGGGGCAGCCGGCGTGCAGATGGCAACCCGTTTTATTGCGACCGAGGAATGCGATGCCTCTCAGGCCTATAAGGATGTGTTACTCGGGGCAAAGCGGGAAGATGTCTCTATCATTCACAGTCCGGTCGGTATGCCGGGACGCGCTGTGCAGACCCCGCTGTTAAAGAAGCTAAGCCTCGCGGGCCGAATTCCTCCGGTCCACTGCTCTCGTTGCATCAAGAAATGCAATCCCGCACAGGTGCCGTTTTGTATTACGAATGCATTGATTGAGGCGGTCAAAGGCAATCTGGAGACAGGACTTTTCTTTACCGGCGAGAATGTCGGCAGAATGAAGAAAATGACCACAGTGCCCGCCCTGATCAAAGAACTCGGGTACTGAAGGGAAAAGTAAGCTCACAAATCAGACATCCTATCTGCAGAGTCCGGAGAAAATCCGGACTCTGTTTTTATCTGTCGTGAGATGTGTAAATTCGTAAGAGCTAAAAGTTTACGGAAATATATTATGTAACCTATAAAGAGCGGCGGTTTCAAGAGAACCCATTGAGCAGTTATCTGTTACGGACAAGCAAATTTGAACGAAAATGTAAATTTTGTAACCATAACACTTACATAAAATGAGAATTACATCCGGACGGCAGATGAACCGATTGAGCAAGCCTGACAGTTGTCAGGATGAACCGATACAACGTTAACCATTATCAGCCTTACAGGTCCTTAGATCATGGAACAGCTGTGCGGCGCAGGGACCTCCGGAAACGAAAGGATAAGCAAGCCAATTCGGCATTAGAATAAGGAAACGACGAAAATTCAGCCTGATAAGCCTTAGGTCAAATGAGTCGATGTACAAGCATTGAAATGAAATAACGAGAAACCAGCCAGCTGGAGGTCCTTAGGTCATAAGATGGCCTTGTGACACAGATACACAGGAAAGATAAAGTTGATACAGCATTACAACAAAAGAAATAACAGAACAAAGCATATCAAAGCGGTACGGATAGCGTTGCGCGGCAGACAGTCCGGTGATATGAATTCGGAAGAAAAATCATTGCAACTTGAGATGACCGTTCAATCCGTGCGTAAAATAGCAAGGCGGGAACGAAAACAGGCCTTGAGAGCAGTAAAACTTCGCACTACAACTATTCGCGAAATGCTTGTTTAACGAATAGTTGCGTCGTATACTATTGCTGAACGGAAAAATTGAGGCATTTCGGAGGTTTTTCGTATGGCTGACAAAACACAAAAAAATAACAATTATTTTGCGGAACTGGATCGCGCGAACATTTTACATCTTCGGGAACTGCTTGCAGAGCTTCCGGACTACTGCAGAACGTATCTCCGCGGCATTGAACCCAGAACACAATCCCGCACACGCATTGCGTATGCCTATGACTTGCGCGTATTCTTTCAATATCTGATGCGCGAAAATCCCTTGGCTGCCCGCTATGGCACAGCCAAGGAAATTCCGCTTTCTCTTCTGGAAAAGCTCCGTGCGACCGATCTCGAGGAATATATGGAATATCTGAAGTATAGACCCACAGAGCAAGGGGAAGGCAAATTGAACCAGGAAACAGGCATCAAGCGGAAACTCTCTTCTCTGCGCAGTTTCTACAAATATCTCTATCAGAAAGAAATGATTGAGAGCAATCCGGCAGACCGTGTACTTCTGCCAAAGCTGCACGAAAAAGAAATTATCCGTCTGGATGTCGACGAAATTGCGGAGTTGCTGGATCAGATTGAATCCGGGGAAAAGCTGAGTGAACGCCAGCGTCGCTACCATGAAAAAACTAAGCTCAGGGATTTGGCGCTGATCACACTTTTGCTTGGTACAGGCATTCGTGTCTCCGAGTGTGTCGGCTTAAATCTCAATGATGTGGATTTTAAAAATGATGGGATCCGGGTACACCGGAAAGGCGGCAAGGAACAAATTGTCTATTTCGGAGATGAAGTTGAGGAGGCGTTGCTAAACTTCATGGAGGAACGGGAAGCCTTGCTCACAGAGGAGTTTCAGGAGCAGGCGCTTTTCCTGTCATTGCAGCAAAAACGGCTCTCTGTGCGGAGTGTCGAAAAACTGGTCAAAAAATATGCGCTTGACGCAGCACCCCTCAAGCATATCACACCGCATAAATTGCGTAGCACCTACGGCACAACGCTGTACCGCGAGACCGGAGACATTTATCTGGTCGCCGATGTTCTGGGGCACAGCGATGTCAATACCACCAAAAAGCACTATGCGGCAATTCAGGAAGATCACCGGCGCAGCGCACGCAATAAGGTGCGGCTGCGCGAGGAAGAGTAAACTTACTCTTCCACTGCCTCCAGGACGGTAAGAAAGCAGCCCGGATACAGGCGGGTATTCCGGTCAATGTGATTGACGCGGCACAACTCCTCCAGATAGGAATCATCGGAGCGATACAGTCCCCGGTTATAGCGCATCGCGAAATCGTCGAGCTTATCTCCCACCTGAATTTTAACCGCGCGGTAGCGATACGCTTCGCTATGATCCGGGAGTTCTCCGGCGCGCGCCACAGAGGCGCGCCCTGCAAAAAAGGCAAGCAGAAGGATAAAAGGAAGCAGGAAGCCGAGCAGGCCGCGCTTGTTCTGTCTGCGCGGACGCACAATGCGACCATAGCTCCTCTGCGGCTCCGATACCCAGTGATTCATTCTGTTGTTTGTCTGTCGCATGGGTTGTCCTCCCTCGAAACTTTGTTCTTGAACATCTGTTTGCATCTTACCACACGAACGGAAGTTCGGCAAGCAAAAAAGCGAACAAAATTTCGCGAACAATCGTTTGCTTTTTGGAGCGCTTCGTGCTACACTTTTAACGAGAAAGCTGGAAGTCCCGGAGGAAAAGTTATGAGCCGCGATACCATATCAGAGAAACAGAGAGAAATTCTTGAATTTATCAAGGATTGTATTTTGCAGAAGGGCTATCCGCCGTCCGTGCGCGAAATTTGCAGTGCTGTAAAGCTTCGCTCCACCTCGTCGGTACATGCGCACCTCGGCGCGCTGGAAGAGGCGGGCTACATTCGCCGCGACCCGGCAAAGCCCCGCACCATTGAAATTGTGGACGAGGCCTTTAATTTGTCGCGCCGTGAGGTCGTCAATGTACCGATCCTCGGAAGTGTTGCGGCAGGACTCCCCATTTTTGCGGAACAGAATATCAGCGACTACTTCCCCATTCCCGCCGAGAATCTTCCGAACCAGGAGACCTTCATGCTGAAGGTACAGGGAAATTCTATGGTCAAGGTCGGGATTCTGAACGGGGATCTGGTCATTGTCGCGCGCCAGTCCACGGCGCGAAACGGTGAAATCGTTGTGGCACTTGTCGAAGACGGGGCGACTGTCAAGCGCTTCTACAAGGAGAACGGCCACTATCGCCTGCAACCGGAGAATGACGCAATGGAACCGATTATCGTCAAAGATGTCACGGTACTCGGCAAGGTTGTGGCGCTCTACCGGAATCTTTGATAACAAGTGTCGGCTGTCTGTCATAAAGTCAAAAAGGATGCCATTCTGAATGATGCAGGATGGCATCCTTTTTTTGGCGGAGCGAAAATTTTGCAGTCTGGAAAACAGGCTAAGCGGCAGGAGTGCGAACGCCTCTCCTCTCATATCAATGAAAATACAGCCCCCGCAACACCGATAGAAACAGGTGTTGCGGGGGCTGTAATCAATCCTTTTCTCCGATTACGTGACAGGTATCTCCTGTCTTACAGGAAAATATATTTCAGGATGAAAATGAAACTCAACACATACATGAGCACCGTGACATTTTTGCCTTTACCCGCTGCGAGGTGCAGTACGGTGTAGCTGATGATGCCGAATGCGATGCCCTCGGAAATCGAGTATGCAAACGGCATTGCAAAGATGCAGATAAACGAAGGAATGGCGGTCAGCATATTGCTCCAGTCAATTTTGCTGACCTGCTGCATCATGAAGAAGCCGACGATAATCAGTGCGGGAGCCGTCGCAAAGGAAGGAATCGCGAGGAAAATCGGTGAGAAAAAGAGGCTCAGCAGGAACAGGAAACCTACGACAATCGAGGTGAGTCCCGTGCGCCCGCCCTCTGCGATGCCGGAGGAGGATTCCACAAAGGTAGTAATGGTCGAAGTGCCGAGTACAGCGCCGACCGTGGTTCCGATTGCATCTGCGAGCAGTGCGCCCTTGATGCGCGGCAGTTTGCCGTCTTTGTCGAGCATATCTGCCTTCGAGGCACAGCCGATCAGGGTGCCGAGCGTATCAAAGATATCGACAAAGAGGAAGGAAAACACAACGACCACAAAGTTCAGCGACAAAAGGTCACTGAAATCCATCTTAAACAGAGTCGGCGTCACCGATGCTGGCATTGCAATGAGAGAAGACGGAATCAGACTGTAAAATCCGGCATCGGGATTCGGTACATAAAGACCGAACAGCTGGCAGAGAATTCCGAGTCCCCAGGTAATCAGAATCCCGAGGAGAATGTTGCCCTTCACGTTTTTGATGACGAGGAGCGCGGTAATCAGCATGCCGATCAATGCGAGCAGCACGGTGATACCCTCCGAGGAAAATGTGCCGCTTGTGACCGAACCCTTGAAGGAAAACAGAGTGACCAGTGTCGCGCCGTCGACAACAATGTGAGCATTCTGAAGACCGATGAATGTGATGAAAAGACCGATGCCGACCGAGACCGCAAGTTTCAGCTCGCCCGGGATTGCATTGAAGATGGCTTCACGCACATTGGTCAGCGAGAGGACGATAAAGATGAGACCTTCCACGCAGACTGCGGCAAGCGCAACTTCCCAGCTGTATCCCATGCCCATGCAGACCGTGTAGGTAAAGTAGGCGTTCAGTCCCATACCGGCCGACAGTGCAAAAGGCAGATTCGCGAGCAAAGCCATCGCGAAGGATGCAATGGCCGAGGCAAGTGCGGTCGCCGTGAAAACAGAACCGCCGTCCATGCCGGTTTTTCCCAGTAGATTCGGATTTACGGCGAGGATATAGGCCATGGTCATGAAGGTCGTGATACCCGCGATCACTTCTGTCCGCACAGTCGTGCGGTTTTCTTTCAGGTGAAAAAACTGTTCCATATGCAAGCTCCCCCTATTCATTTACAGAATTAAATTATGTAACCTCTGTGCCGTTACTCTTCAGAAATGTGGAATGTCTTCGGATCCACGGTGATGCCGTCCGCCCAGATACGCTCCAGATTATAGAAGCGACGATCTTCACCGTTGAAGATGTGAATCACGACGTCCTGGTAATCGAGAAGAATCCAGGTACCGCCGGAATATCCTTCTTTCTGGCGCGGAAATACCTCGTGCTTTGCAAGCTTTTCCTCGATTTCATCGGCAATTGCCTGCGTCTGCTTCTGGTTGGTGCCGCTGACGAGCATGAAATAGTCGGCGACCACCGAGACCTTGGAGATGTCAATCACCGAAATTTCGGTGCCCTTCTTGTCTTCCATTGCGGTGACTGCGTAGGCAACGAGCTCATTTGTCGTCATATTTCTTTACCTCCTTTAACCATTGATAGCACTCTTCTGTCTTTTGATCTGCGCGAATCTGTTTCGATGCGAGATAGCGGAGGGTATCCGCTGTGATGCGATAGACACAAAAATCAAGGTCTTGAAATGCCAGATAACGCATTTCCGCAAGATTATCGGCGCGGTCGCGGTTCGGCTCGATATAGTCGGCCGTAAAAACAATTTTTTCGAGCAGAGACATCTCTCGCCGTCCGGTTGTATGCCAGCGAATGGCGGAGAGAATTTCCGGTTTCGCGACGCCGTATCTCTTTTCGGCGACAACGGGGCCGATGATGGCATGCCAAATCTGTGGCGCGGCCATATCCGCTGCCGAAAAGCGGATGCCGGATTTTTCCGCAATCGAGAGCGATTCCTTTTTGTCATACTCCTTGGCACAGTCGTGCAACAGCCCCGCAAGCTCCGCATCTTCGATAGATGCCTGATAGCGCATTGCAAGCGCTGCTGCCGTATAAGCGACGCCAAGCGTATGCTGATAACGGTCGTTGCTCAGATTTTTCTCCAGTTTGCGGCGTATTTCGGCCATTTCTTTCCGGTTAATGGCGAGCCTCCTTTCTAACGACGATACAGGCCCTCTGTCCGGATGTAGTCATAGACAGCCGGCGGAAGGTACTGCGCCGCACTTTTTTTACCGGCGGCGAGCAGGGCGCGAATGTGCATGGATGAAATATCAATGAGCGGCGCCGGAATCAGTTCAATCCGCGCGCCAAAGAGCGCACGGAGGTGCTCGGCGTGCTCATGCAGACTCGTATGCCGGTCCGCATATTCCCGCGCCGCGACCAGCAGGCGCGCATCGCGACAGATGTCAGCCGGTGCATGCCAGAATTCCAACTGAAAGAACGAGTCCGCGCCGAGAATCAACGAAAAAGCGCAGTCCGGATAGGTCTCGCGAAGTAAGGCCAGGGTGTCACTGGTATAAGAGAGGCCTCTCCGTTTTGCTTCAAAGTCAGAGACACAAAACGCTTCGTAGGGTGCCGTTGCAAGTTCTGCCATCCGTAGACGCTGTGCGTAGCTTGCCAGTTTTCTGTCCTGCTTATGCGGCGGCGCCGCCGCCGGCATGAACCAGCAGGCATCCAGCGGAAAATGTGAGCAGGCTTCTTCCGCGAGTTTCAAGTGCCCGTTGTGAATGGGATCGAAAGTTCCGCCGAGAATTGCAATCTGTCGCATGGCCGTTTAGTCGCGCGGCAGCACAATCTTGCGGTGCTTCTCTTCTTTGGCCTGCCGGTACAGCACGATTTTCTTTCCGATGACCTGCACGACTTCACTCTTGGTGCGAGCTGCGAGGCGCGCTGCCATTTCCTTCGGATCCTCCAGGCAATTCTGAAGCACGGAAATCTTGAGCAGTTCGTGCTTCTCAAGCGTTTCATTGACGGCCTTTGTGAGCTCCGGTGTGAGTGCGGCCTTTCCGATCTGGAAAAGAGGCTCGGTTGTCATTGCGATTCCCTTTAAAAACGAACGCTGTTTGCTGTTCAAGGCATCCTCCCTTATTTATAATAATCAAACTCGTGTCCGTACATACGAACGGTATCGCCGTCCTGAATACCGGCGTGTTCCAGTTCCTCGAGAATTCCGCTGTCTTTCAGGAAATTCTGGAAAAAGTTAAAGCCCTTCTCCGACTCCAGATTGGTGTAGCCGAGCATTTTCTCAATGCGCGGTCCTTCCACGACAAAGACATCCCCGTCTCGCTCGATGGTATAGGGCAAATCCCGATCGGAGAGATACGAAATTTCCATCTCCGGCTCAAAAACGGTGACTCCGCGCTTCATATTGCGGAGAATTTCCAGAATGCCGTAGGTCAATGCACGAATACCTTCGCCGGTGACACCGGAAATCGGATAGAGCGGCAGGTCCGGAAAAGCCGCGCGCAGGCGGTCTATCGGGTTTTCCTCTCCTTCTTCGACCTGGATGCTGTCAATTTTATTGGCAGCAATGATTTGCGGGCGCGTCAGAAGCGCGGGATCGTATTTTTCAAGCTCATGCCGGATGCGGTGCACATCCTCTACCGGATCTCTGCCTTCCGTCGAAGCGGCATCCACGACGTGAACCAGAACCTTGGTTCTCTCCACATGGCGCAGGAAATCGTAACCGAGACCCACACCTTCCGAAGCACCCTCGATGAGACCCGGGAGATCGGCCATCACAAAGCCTTCACCGTCATCAAAATCGACCACGCCGAGATGCGGCCGCAGGGTTGTGAAGTGGTAGTTTGCAATTTCGGGTTTCGCATTGCTGACGCGGCTAAGCAAGGTGGATTTACCGACATTCGGAAATCCGACCAGTCCCACATCTGCAATGACCTTCAGTTCCAGGCGCACAAACATACCCTTGCCGGGCTGACCGGGCTTTGCATAGTTCGGCGCCTGCATAGTCGCCGTGGCGAAGTGCATATTGCCGACGCCTCCCCGGCCGCCGCGCAATACGACCAGTCTCCGGTTTTCACCGGACATATCGGCGATTACCTTTCCGCTCTCATCGTCGCGAATCACAGTTCCCTCGGGAACGCGAATCACGAGATCCTTTCCGTCGGCACCGTGGCAGCGCTTTTTGCCGCCGGGCTCACCGTTTTCCGCGACATACTTCCGGACGTGACGGAAATCCGCCAGGGTATTCAGACCGTCATAGACTTCAAAAATGATATCGCCGCCTCTGCCGCCGTCACCGCCGTCAGGGCCGCCGGCCGGCACATAGAGCTCACGGCGAAAGCTCACATGCCCGTCGCCGCCCTTGCCGGATTGAATAAATATTTTGGCGTTATCTGTAAACATCGTTCTCTCCTGTGCGCATTGCGCATGACAAGCTGTATTCCGTGGGAATGCAAACGGGCTTCATACTTAGCAGTATGAAGCCCGGTCTTACACTACAGCTTTCGTTCAGTTTTACTCAGCAGCTTCTGCTTTCGGGTAGACAGAAACTTTCTTGCGATACTTGCCCCATCTCTCGAACTTTACGACACCGTCTGCCGTAGCAAACAGGGTGTCATCACCGCCTCTGCCGACATTGACGCCCGGATGAATGTGCGTGCCTCTCTGTCTGTAAAGAATGTTACCGGCCAGAACAAACTGACCGTCTGCCCGCTTTGCGCCAAGACGCTTGGACTCGGAATCACGACCGTTCTTGGTCGAACCGACACCTTTCTTGTGAGCATGCAGCTGAAGGTTCATCTTGAACAACATCATTACACCTCCTGATCTTTGATCATCAAATATGAATTGCCGTACGCTTCCTGAACAGTCTGATATCCCAAGAGGAGAGACTGCAAAAGAAGTTCGGCCTTTCCGTTGCGCTCGCCCAAGAGCTTAAAATCAAAACTGCCGTCTTCTTCACCGAGATGAACTTCAAACTTGGCATCCGTCAATTCCTCGACGGAATTCGCAAAATTGAGTTCCAGCGCCGAAACGGCTGCACAGACAATGTCGATGGTTCCGTCTCCGTAGTCTGCGTGACCGAGGGAGTGGATTCCCACTGCCCTTCCGCTCTTGTCGCGTAAAATGTGTACTTCTATCATGCCTCAGGCATTGATCTTGTCAATCTTCACCTGGGTGTAAAGCTGTCTGTGGCCGTTCTTCTTGTGATAGCCGAGCTTTGCCTTGTACTTGTAGACAACGACCTTCTTAGCCTTTGCCTCTCTCAGCACAGTCGCACTGACGCTTGCGCCGGACACCGTGGGTGCACCGACAGTC
Source organism: Stomatobaculum longum (assembly GCA_000242235.1). Taxonomy (GTDB): domain Bacteria; phylum Bacillota; class Clostridia; order Lachnospirales; family Lachnospiraceae; genus Moryella; species Moryella longum. The sequence goes on along the minus strand of JH590861.1, from coordinate 348,144 downwards.
ATCTCGCCGTTGTTGACTGCAAGCACCTGATCAAACGTAACTGTCTGACCTGCTTCAACGCCGAGCTTTTCAACTCTAATGATGTCACCTTCCGATACCTTATACTGCTTCCCGCCAGTCGCAATAATCGCGTACATATTGGTACCTCCTTCAATCATTACTCGCCAACTTTGGTGTCTGCCGAAAGACAAAACTTAAACCTTGTTGTGCGGCATACTCGTACATATTACTGAATAAAATCCATTCTGTCAAGAATTTGGCAAAAAGAATTGTTCCTGTAAACTCTTACCGCGGCGCGGACGAATCAATTCCGCGAGGTTGAGCTGTGTCATATCGACAAAGCGAGTCGCCACGGAGTCCCTTTCGGCGAGTGCGGTCAGAGTTTCCGTGAGCGCCGTGACATCGGCTTCGTCCGCAAAGTCAATAAAGTCTACGAGGATGATGCCGGACAGGTTCCGGAGTCTCAGCTGACGCATCAGCTCTTCCGCGGCCTCCCGGTTGGTGCGACGCAATGTGGCTTCCTTATCTTTACCGCGTACATCCTTGCCGCTGTTCACATCGATTACCGTCAGGGCCTCGGTGCGCTCTATGACAATATTGCCGCCGCTCGGCAACCACACGCGGCGGGCCAGAGCGGACTGCACAGTTGTCTCAAGGCTATAGACAGAGGCCAGTTTGAGCTTCTCGTCAGTATACAGGCGGAGCGAGCAATATGCGTCGAGAGCGACGGCGTTCACCGGTTCGCCGCGAAAGCGCTCCGGCAAATTTTTTTGATACGCAGGCATCTCAGTGGGGGGATTTCCGCTCAGTTCTTCGTAGATATCCGGTAGATCTGTGACCAGTTCGACGCTACGTTTTTCCCGTCTGCACTGAGCGAGAATCTGTTCCCACTGTCTCGGAGCCGGTTTTAAGCAGCGCGGCGCCTGCAGGAAGGCGGCACGTGCCAATACGGGGTCATTTTTCCGGAAGGTAGCCGCCCGGGCACTGTACCCCTTTTTCGCATGTGCGTCTTTCCGGATTTCCACGAGGAGCTCTGTGCCCTCGGTAATTTTGGCGGGCAGTGCACCGGTTGCGAGTCGCGGCAGGCGGCCCTTCTCCAGATTTAAATAGGCGGGCTGTTCCTTGCCGAGATCCAGGAACGCAGCGTTCAGATTTTTTTGTACATGAGAGACACGCGCCAGATAGATGGCGCCGACCTCGCTTTCATTCTCCCGCGAGAAGGCTAGTTCCACAGGCTTTGCGTCCTGAAACCAGGCGGTCAGAATCCCGTCGCGAAAGCCGCACACAATCAGTTTGTCAGAAGATTGTTCCATAACTTTCCAGTGTCTTTCCGGCGCTGTCATAGAGTTCGGTGCGAACCACACGGCGCGGCATTGCGGCAAACGGGCGCGCTGTATCCAGAGAAAACAGCGCCGAGAGCAGAAGTTCCGGCTTTAAATTGGCCTCACTGCCCTGGGCGACCGTGCAGCGCAGGCGATTGTCCTCACAGCGCAGCGCATGAATCATGGGACGAAGGTCGAGTTCGCGGAGATTCCCTTTTTTTCCGGTTTTCTGCACCGGAATTTCTTTGCGCTGTAACAGTTCATCGACTGCTGCGCGAAGGGAACGCTCTTCGTCTCCGGTCAGGCTTCGATAGGCACTGCCGTCGACAAACTGCCCTGCGATTTTGTCCTCCGGTGCAACAGCCCGGAATAAGATTTCGTAATCCGCCGCATGGACGATTGACATACAGTTCGGCGAGTCGTCGGGAAGGCGCAAAAAGGAGAGAATCCGGATGCCCTCCGCCATCTCTCGGTTCAAACGCTCGGCAGCCTCTGCACTGTGCAGTGTGGCTGCGCCCTCTTCCGTGATGCGAAGATCAAAGTATTCCGCCTTTCCCTCGAGGCCCATGCCGAGGGGAGCCGCAAAACTCATAATCTGATGAGGATGAAAGCCCTCCGAATAGGCGACCGGGAGCTCCGCACGCCGATTTGCCTTCTGAAAATAGCGCATCATATCCAGATGTCCGACAAAGCGGAGATTCCCCTCCTTGGAAAATTTAATTCTTGTTTTCAAAGCAGACTCCTCCCTGATAAGACGTTGCGCCGCAACCGGAGCAGTGCTCGCGGCAATTAGGTGTTACCTTTCCCTCCAATGCGCTCTTCCACTCGCGCTTTAAGAATTCCTTGCTCACACCGCAGTCGATAAAATCCCAGGGGAGAAGTTCATCTGTGCTGCGCGTGCGCTGCGTGTAGAAGTCCGGATCCACGCCGCAAGCCGCAAAGGCATTGGCCCAGCGCTCCGCATCAAAGTATTCGGTCCAGGCATCATAGATGGCGCCGTCCCGGTATGCGCGCTCAATGACATCGGCGACACGGCGGTCGCCGCGCGCAAAAACACCCTCCATCAGGGTGGTGCCGACATCGTGATACTGGTAGCGAAGACTCTTCCAGTTTTTCTCCTGCTTAAAAGTCTCTTTCACAAAACGGGCGCGCTCTTTATACTCCTCAGCCGAGCACATGGGAGCCCACTGGAAGGGCGTAAACGGTTTCGGCACAAAGAAAGAGGAACTCGCGGAAATCTGTACCCTGCCGACGCGCTCACTCTTCGGGATTTCATCGTAGAAGAGGTCTGCGACTCTCTCGCAGAGATCCGGAATTCCCTTTCTGTCCTCCTCCGTCTCCGTCGGAAGTCCCAGCATGAAGTAAAATTTAACCTTGGTCCAGCCGCCGTGAAAGGCCGAGGAGACACCGCGCATAATGTCCTCCTCCGTGATGCCTTTGTTGATGACATCCCGAAGACGCTGGGTGCCGGCTTCCGGCGCAAAGGTCAGAGAACTCTTTTTGACGTCTTGAATGCGCTGCATGACATCGAGCGAAAAGGCGTCAATGCGGAGAGACGGCAGTGAAATGTTGATTTTGCGCTCTTTGGTGTACTGAATCAGATATTCCAAAAACTCCTGCAAGCGAGAGTAGTCGCTGGAACTCAGAGAGCTAAGAGAAATCTCTTCGTTGCCTGTGATTTTCAGGAGCTTTTCCGCATAGCGCTTCAGGTACTCGACCGAGTGCTCGCGCTGCGGGCGGTATACATTTCCGGCCTGACAGAAACGGCAGCCGCGAATACAACCGCGCATGAGCTCAAGGACGGATCTGTCCTGGGTCACGCGGATAAAGGGCACCAGCGGGGTGTCGATAAAGTCTGCGCGGTCCAGCACGGACATGACGAGACGGCGAACGGACGCGGGTGCCTCGGGACAGAGCGGTTCAAAGGCGTCAAGTGTTCCGTCTTCCCGATAGCGGGGTTCATAGAGGGAAGGCACATAGATACCGGGCAGGGCAGCCGCTTTTTTGAGGAAAGTGTTCCGGGCGCCGCCCGCTTCTTTGTGCGCGAGATAGAGATCCAGGAGCTGATCATAGATGACCTCGCCCTCTCCCATGTAGAACAGGTCAAAGAAGGGCGCAATCGGCTCCGGATTATAGGTGCAGGGGCCGCCGCCGATTACAATCGGATCGCTGTCACTGCGGTCAGCGGCGCGAAGCGGAATCTCAGAGAGTTCCAGGACCTGCAGGATATTGGTATAGCACATCTCGTATTGCAGTGTGATGCCGAGAAAATCGCATTCCCGCACGGGACGCTGACTCTCCAGCGTAAAGAGCGGAATCTTTCTTTCGCGCAGGATGCGATCCAAATCGGTCCACGGCGAAAAGACACGCTCACAGTAAACATCCTCGCGGCGGTTGAACATGCTGTATAAAATCTGTATCCCCAGATGGCTCATGCCGATTTCATAGACATCCGGAAAGCACATGGCAAACCGGAGTTTCACCTTGTCGGGGTCTTTTTTGACACTGTTGATTTCGCCGCCGATGTAGCGCGCCGGCTGTTCGACCTGCAGTAAAATCTCTTCGTCCAAAGCGAGTTTTTGCATTATAATTCATTCCTCTCGCGGTCTTCCCGCATTTGTAAATACTGATCCAACGCTTCCAGATAGTGCAGCGGCACCGCAGCCGTCTCCCGGATGCGAAACTGTCGATTCATTTCCGCGTAGGTGAAACTCTTGCGGCCGCCGGCTGCCATGCGCGCCGCATAACAACCGAGCTCCTCGTAGGGGAGCAAGTAGTGCTCTTCTCGCACCGTAAAAGAAATCAGCAAAAAGGAAATGCCGCGCTGCTGCTCAAAGGCGCGCATAAAGGCAAGTTGATGTTCGTGAATATTGGCGAGCGGAAAGGTATCACTCGCACATTCCTTTGCGTCGAAGCAAACCGGAATTCCCTGCACGACACCGATATAGTCGACAGTGCTCTGCTTCTCAAAATAGGCGAGGGTAATACAACGATGATTTTTGCTCATTTCGACCGGCGTGATGGGGGTCGGAATTTTTTGTACCAGCGCAAGTCCCTGTGTCCGATAGACCTCATTGCTGTGGTTAATGAGTTCCTCGAGCAGGGAGCCGCGAAGCCCGCGGCTGTTCCAGGTTCCCATTTAAAAAGCCTCCGGAAACAGCCGGCGGAAAGGATCGGGCGGCGGCGCGAGGATGCTTTGCCGATGCAGCGCGCCGAGCACACCTGTCTCCTCCGGAAATTGTACCTGAAAGGCGTGCAGGAGCTGGTATTTTACGCCGAGGCGCTTTGCGAGGCGTGCATTTTCCGCCGGATCTCCGTACTTCGGATCCCCGAGTATGGGGTGACCGACGGCGGCCAGTTGTGCGCGAATCTGATGAGACCGCCCCGTTAAAAGCTGCACCTCCAGGAGACTGATGCCGTCTTGTACTGCTATCGGGCGGTAGGCGGTCTGAATTTCCTTGTCTTCCGCACAGGTTTTACGGCTTCGAATCTGTACCTGATTTTTTCCTTTGTCCTTATACAGAAAAGCAGAGAGTCGCTCGGCCTCTCTGACTTCTCCTTTGACACAGGCAAGATAGTATTTTTGAAGCCTTTTATCCCGGAGCTGCACGGAAAGCTCTTCGGCCGCAGTGCGTGTTTTTGCGGCGAGCACGAGCCCCGAGGTGTTGCGATCCAGACGGTTTACAACGCCGGGGCGGAAACCGTTCGGGTTTTCCGGTTGAAATTCATTCCGGGAGATAAGATACGAAAGCATGTACTCGTTGAGAGAGACATCCGCAGGCGTTGCCTTTTGGGAGAGCATACCGGCCGGCTTATTGATGGCCAGAAGCACCTCATTTTCCAGGATGACCGCGGCGGGAAAACCGTCCCAGCGCGGATAGCTACGGGAATCCGGCTGCGTTCCGGCAAACTTCCGGAAAGTTTCCTCCGAAAACCAGAGACGGATTACATCGCCTGCCTCCACTCTCTCACTGCCCTCTGCCTTTTTGTCATTGCGGGTGATGTTTTTCTTGCGGAGCATGCGGTGTAAAAAAGCAGTGTCTGCCTTGGGAAGAATTTTTGCAAGGAAACGATCCAAACGTTGTCCTGCTGCGGCAGCTGCGATTTTATATTCCTTCAATGCGTCCTATCCTCCTCAGAATGAGAGTCCGAGCAAGGTGCGCTTGCACTTCAGAACCTTTTCCCGTCTTTCCTTCGGAAGCGCGTCCAGCGAAAAGCGCGGCAGGTTGTCAACCGCTTCAAAGAATCCCTTGTCGCCATAGCCCAGAACAATTTTAAAACCGATGTGATCTACCGTCATATAGTGCTCGAGATGCTGCTTCAACTCAGCCTGCTGCGCTGCGTTGCCGCAGCTCTGGACATAGCACTTGCCGTCGGTAATCAGCAGAAAATCCACCGGGAATCCGGTTTTTTTGGTCATAAAAATGCAGTCGTAGAGCAAAATGCCGCGGTCTTCGATGCGCTGTGCGTAAGCATGGCGTTCCTCGGAAGGTGTCTTTGCGCGGGATGCGATAAAAGACATCACGATGGCGAGCGAAAGCGGAATGACGGCCAGAACAATGAAGACCGTGAGTATGGTACTCGGTAATTTGCTGATTCTAAGGGACAGCATGAACAAGAAGTACATCACAAGGCCGAGCAAAATACCGCTTGCCATGAGACGGAACTGGTGCCAACGTCTGTAACCATACATGCCTTTTTTCACGATTTTCATCTTGTGTTCTCCTTTGTCTGCCACAACTCTCTGTAGTCTTTAATCATAGCAAAAGCCAGTTGCATTTTTTCCGCGCGCAGCGGTTCCGAGAAGCTGTCTTCGACGGCATAGACACGCATGCCTGCGCGCTGTCCCGCCTGTATCCCTTCCGGTAAGTCTTCAAAGACAGCGCAACGAGACGGTTCCGCACCGAGGCGCTCTGCTGCCCGGAGATAGATTTCCGGATTCGGTTTTCCTTTTTCCACATCGGTGCCCACGACAATCGCATCAAAGTAGGAAGCGATTCCGTGTGCCTTAAGCACAGCGTCAACCATGGGGCGCGCATTGCTGGTTGCAATGGCGAGTTTACACTTTCTGCGCCGAAGCTCCCGCAAGAAAGGAAGGACTCCCGGTTTCAGAGGCGTATCCTTTGCGTAGCGCTCCATCGAAAGTTCTTCCCAGTCGCGCAGCATTTTTTCCTTGCTGTCCGGAATATGAAAGTGTCTCTGAAAATAGTCGGCCACTTCGCCGATGCCCATGCCGCCGAGCAGCTGGGATAAATTTTCCGGGGCTTCGATTCCGAAACGCGCCAGATAAATGCGGTCAATTTCTTTCCAATGTCCCATCGAATCCACAAGTGTACCGTCGAGATCAAAAATGACAGCGTCATACGCTTCGAAGGAAAAAGGAACCGCGGCATTGCCTGCGGACGCAAAAGCGAGAAGGCTGCTCTCTTCTGCCGGACTGAGCTTTCGAAACTCCCCTGTCTTTAGGCCGAGATCGGAAAGACGCAGCGGCCCCATCGAGAGACGGCGCAGCTTTTCGACCGGACAACCGAGGGCCGCAAACATGCGCTTGACCTCGTGAAATTTCCCTTCGAAAATGGTGAGCAGAGCCGGATTGTCGCTTGTGTCGAGTTGCCCGGGTAAAAACCGAGTTCCGTCTTCGAGCGTCATGCCGGCTGCGATTTGCGCGGCTGCATCCGGCGGGAGCGTTCCCGTGTAATGCACTTCGTACTGTTTCGGCACCCGTTTGGACGGCGCGAGTAAACGATGAACCAGTGCACCGTCGTCTGTGACGAGTAACAGTCCTTCGGTATCAATGTCGAGGCGGCCGCAGGGAGCCAGACCTTTTCGCTGTAAGCCCATATAGGAGATGACTGTTTCATGTCGCCGGTCTTCGGTTGCGCTCAGCACACCCGCCGGTTTGTTGAGGATCCAGTACTCGTTTGCGGCAAAGCAAAAAGGCGTGTCATCCAGTGAGAGCTTCATAGTTTCCGGATCCAGCTTTTCTTCCGGATTTCGCACCGGAACCTCATCTCGCTTGAAACGCCCCGCCTTTATTATCTTTTTTACCTCTGTTCTGGTTCCGACGCCGGCAGAAGCCAGCAGTTTATCTGCCCGCATCAAAGTCATCGCTGCATCCTCCATCCCGGCAGGTAGAGATTTTTGTAGCGCTGTTTATCCTGCTTGACAAAACCGAGAGGATAACCGTCGACACAGAACAAACGGAAACCGCTGCCGCTGTCCGTTGCTTCCAGCGTTTCGCCGCGGAGATAGCGGCGCACGGCGGGATCGTCCGCCGAATAGGAAATCGGATTTTCAAAGTCTTCGGCGCGCAGGTACATGGCAAGCGCCTGAGAAGGTTTAAATCTGCCGTGAGAAATCTGTCCGAGCAAGAGACCCGTCCGCAAATAGCGGAGCGGCGCCCGCAGGACAGTAGCTTCCGGCAACTGCAAAATATAGTCACCCTGCAACTTGAGGCGTGAAGGATCCGGCTTCCGGGCGGAGGCGGAAAAAAACTCGTCGAGCGACGGCTGCAACTGCCGCAGCAACTGCGTTTCTTTTTTCCCCGAAAAGACAGTATTTGCTGTGCCGATTGGCTGTGCTTCTTCGGACTTTTTGAGACGTGCGACAAAATGCCCCTCGGCCCGTGCCTTATGCGGGAACAGGCGCACGGTTCCCGGCAAAAAGGCAGAAGCTGTGAGCCCATGCGTCGCAGGAATCGGATCAACGGAAAAGTCCGGGTGGCGGTCCAGAAAGGCGGCTATCTGATTTTCATTCTCGTTGCGGTTATAGGTGCAAGTCGAATAGAGCAAAGTTCCGCCCGGACGGAGCATATCCGCCGCATCGTCGAGCAGTTTGGACTGCACGGGACAGTAAAAGTCCTTGCCGTGCTCCAACCAGGCCTTGATAACAGCCGGATGTTTCCGAAACATACCTTCGCCGGAACAGGGAGCATCCACCAGAATGCGGTCAAAAAAAAGCGGGTACTCGTTCTTTAATCTTCCGGAGTCCTCGCAGCTGATACAGCAGTTTCCGATGCCCATGAGCTCAATATTTTTGAGCAGAGCCCTGGCGCGCGAAGCGCTCAGGTCATTGGAGAGGAGGAAACCCTCCCCCTGTAAGTCATCCGCAATCTGCGTGCTCTTTCCGCCCGGTGCCGCACAGAGATCCAGAATGCGCTCACCCGGTTTCGTGCCGAGCAGCGCGGCCGAAGACATGGCGGAAGGCTCCTGCATATAGTAAAGGCCCGCATAATAATAAGGATGCGAGGTATATTCCCCGCCGGGCTCGCGGTAAAAACCGTTTTTTGTCCAGGGAACCGGCTGTAAGGCACCGAAGGTTTCCGTCAGCTTTTCGGTGCTGACCTTCAGGCGGTTGACGCGCAGTCCCGAGAGCGGCACTTCATCCATGGAAGCGAGGAAGGCTTCATACTCGACTTCGCCGAGCAAGGTACGCATTTCCTCGAGAAAAGGCCGGGGAAGTCGATCGATTTGCAAACGTATTCCTCCTATGTATAAAAAGAGTTTGCACGGAGGCAAACTCTTTTCGCTGATTACTGCTGTTGTTCTACCGCCTGCGCAGCTTCGTTGCTCGCGGCAAGTTGCTGACGGTTGGCTGCAATCTGATCAAAGCTCTGCCGGAAGGCCAGCTGCAAGGCCTGATTTCTCGCATCTGCCTCTCTGGAGGCATTCCCGATGATATTCTGGACATTCAGCAGTAACTCATCCGTATACTGAATCGAGCTGAGCCGTATGCCGTTTGCCTCTGCCTGTGCGGCATCGACAATGCTCTGGGCCTGCGCCCTTGCACTCTGCAAAATCTCATTGGCAGTTGCCGTCGCCTTCTGGACAATTTCGGACTGATTGACCAGCTGCTCTGTTTTCTTGGAAGCCTCATTGACCATGGTGTTGTAACGAGCCTGAGCATCCAGCATGATGGCATTCTGATTGCTCAGAATCTTCTTGCTCTGATCCAGCTCTTCCGGAATCGCCATGCGAAGTTCGGATAACTTCTCCTCCAACTCTTCTTTCTGGACAATAATCTTTGAGGCGGAAAAGGCCGATGGTCTGCACTCCTCAATGTAATCTTCAATCTCAGAAATCACCTGCTCTATTCTGCTCATGCCTTTGCTCCACTTCCACAATTCTGACTATGACTGTATTTTTCCATAATCTTCGCGGCGACGCGGCTGTCTACAAAGGCGCTGATATCGCCCTGATAGGCTGCAATCTCCTTGACGATGCTGGAACTCAAATAGGAATACTTTAAATTGGTTGTCAAAAATACGGTGTCAATATCGGGTGCAATCACACGATTGGTCTGCGCAATTTGCAGTTCGTACTCAAAATCGGTCACAGCCCGCAGTCCGCGCACCATCACCTGAGCACCCTTTTCATGACAGTACTTAATCGACAGTCCGTCAAAACTCTCGACTTCAATATTTTTGATACCTGCCGTTATTTCGCATAGCATTGTAACACGTTCTGCTGTCGTGAACAACGGTGATTTTGCTTTGTTATTCAGGACCGCAATAATCAAATGATCAAACATTTCGGAAGCGCGTTTGATGATGTCAAGGTGTCCGTTTGTGACCGGATCAAAGCTGCCCGGATAGACCGCAGTTGTCATGTCTCGTCATACCTTCTCTGGAGAAAGATGTGTTGATTGGTCTTGTATTCTTTCACTTTGAGAACCGAATACCCCAAAGTCTCGAAACGGGTGGGGTCCGCCTCAATATCTGTCTCGACGATGAGGAGTGTGTCCGCCTGTAATAAAGCTGTGGACAAAAGCTGCGCAAGCGCCCGGTCTTCCAGACCAAGTCCGTAAGGCGGATCCAAAAAAATCAAATCAAATGCCGCACTCTCGCGGCCTGCCAGCCTGGTAATGGCAGCGGAAGCATCGATCGTGAGCAGCTCGGCTCTGTCGTCAAGATGGGTGTGTTCCAGATTCTCACGAATGATGCGGGCAGCCTTGGGATTTTTTTCGACGATGACAGCAGCGCTTGCACCGCGAGATAAAGCCTCGATTGCAATTCCGCCGCTGCCGCCGAATAAATCCAGGAAACGTGAGCCCGGAATTTCCGCTTGGAGCATATTAAAGAGTGTTTCTTTGATGCGATCCGTCGTGGGACGAGTCTCATCACCCGGCAGAGTTTTGAGGAGCAGTCTTCTTGCATTGCCTGCGATTACTCTCATCGCTTTCCTCCGTCACCCGGTGCCGGCTGTACGGACCCTGTGCCCGGTTTTTTTTGCGGTGCGCCGGTCGAGATGCTGGGATTCGGGGAACCGCTCTCCGTCTCGCCCGGTCCTTTCTTCGCTTCGGTCGCTTTTGTCGCCGGTGCGGTGGTCGGGGCAGCGGCCGCAGAACTGTCGGATGGATTTGCCGTGGCATCCGCAGCGGAACTGCTCTCCGCCGGAGTCGGCTGCGCTTGGACAGGCTTTTTCGGCTCTGTGCCGGGCAGGGTGTAGACCAGCACAGGCGTTCCCGCCGTCACATTCTCAAAAAGCGTTTTGGCAACCGCCGGGGGCAAATTGACACAGCCGTGTGAACCGCCGGTCAGGTAGATGCTTCCGCCGAAGGCGTTTCGCCAGGGGGCGTCGTGGAAACCTTCGCCGTTATTGAACGGCATCCAGTAATCAACGGGAGCGGCATATCCCTGTCCGCGGAGCGTGGCATTGCGCTGCTTATAACTGATGGCATAGGCGCCCTGATGCGTGACCGTGCCCTTTGCCTCGTTGCCGGAAACAAAGTCGGAGGAAATCAGCTGTTTTCCGTCCTTATAGAAATAAAGGTGCTGCGCACTCAAATTGACCTCAACATAGGTAGAGCCGAAATCGGAGCCGTTGAGAGAAGCGGCCTTCTGGGAGAACTCGGGCGTGCGCTGCGTCTTGGTTCCCGACGCGATGGCCTCGCGGAGCCAACTCTTTTCGGCGTCCTGATTCACCTTCCAGCCATAGGAACCGCTTCGCACGGTGACGGTTGCCCCCCAGCTGGATTTGAGGCTTTTCGGTTTGTTATAGGTATCGTACTTGGCTGCGAGATTCTTAATGAACTCGTTCAGTTTGCTCTCATCCAGCTTGACGCCGCCCTTGCCGTCCGGTGAAATCCAGTTGTGAAGCTGTTCGCCGTTTAACACAATTCCGGAATCGCCGGCATAGGAAATATCCGTCTTTAGGTACTGATTCATCGCTGCGGCGGATTTTACGAGAGCTTCATTGTCAGCGCGAATCTCCGGTTCCGTGTAGAGCTTTTCCTGATCGAGATCAATCTCCGGCTGCAGGGTGCAGACTGCCTCCTTAATCTTCTCGGTTGCCTCTTCGGTCTTTAACTCCGTGCCCTCTTCTTCTTTGACAACGGTAAAAGGCTGCCCGCTCTGATAGCTCGAGATGTGGGCGTCGACCGGCTTTTTAAACGCCGAGGTTTGGAAGCAGGGCAGGGCATCGACCGCAGCCTGAAAGCGTGTCTCATCGAGCTTGGCCATCGTATCGAGTGTTTCCTCATGGCGAGAGAAATAACGCGGCCCCCACGAAAAAATACTCTGCTCGGAGATCAGCTTACTCAGGGTATCGCCGAAGTCATAATGCAGATCCACATCCGACGCGTGAATTTCGGCATCGGCGACCTCTCGCGCTTTGATTTTCAGACTGTAATCCGCAATACCGGCGTTCATCAGCTTCTCTGCGTCGACAGCGCTTTTGCCGGAGACATCCACACCGTTGATGACTGTGTTCGGCAGGAAGACACGGTGGTATTTCCGGCCGTAAATGGTATACGAAGCAGCGGTCACTGCGAGGAGTACCGCTGCGGTCAGCAATATTTTCTTTCCGGCGGAAGAACCGCGCTTAGGCGGCAACTCCGGATTTTCGTCACGCGAAAACGACGCAACTTTTTCCGGAACCGCTGCGCTCTCTTTCACTGTCTCATCCTCATCCGGGAGTTCTTCGGTTGCCGAAGTGTCTGCGTTTACGTCAGTGTTTACATAGAAATTATCGGCTTCGGTCTCCGGTTTCATGCCGCTCCACACGGCTTCCTTCTCTTCCGGTACACCGTCATCGGCCTTGACACGCGCTGCATGTGAAAGCGCCGCTGCCGCACTGTCGGAACTCTCCCACTGCAGGGCATCCCCGTTGTCTTCATTGACCGTGACAGGAATCGGTTCATCGTCTTCCGGAAGCACCGCATCCGGGGTATCGGGCTCTTGCACTTCCGTCTCTGTCGTGATTCGCGTTCCGGAGGCGGGCGCCTCTCCGAGATCCAAATCCTCAATCAGTGGGTCTTCGCCCGCCTTCCCCAATAATTCATTCATTCAATCTGCTCCCTATAATATAACTTTTGTATGAACTTCCGGCAGAATAAAATCCGCTTGTGCTAGCGCATCCACTGCTTCTTTTGCAAGTTGAAGCACTGAATAATCATTATAAATGTCCCCGAGACCGAATGTCAACTCTCCGCTCTGGACTGCGCCGAAAAGCTCGCCGGGGCCGCGGTGTTTCAAATCTTCCGCCGCAATTTCAAATCCGTCATTGCTACGCTGCAAGAGTGAGAGCCGCTCGGTTCCGTCCTTACTCTTTTTGCCCTGCACGAAGATACAGTAGGCCTGGTCCTTTCCTCTGCCGACGCGGCCTCTAAGTTGATGGAGGGTTGCCAGGCCGAAGCGCTCCGCATTTTCAACCATCATAACCGTTGCATTCGGGACATCGACCCCGACTTCAATCACAGTCGTCGCAACCAGTACGGAGATCTCACCGCGCGCAAAGCGCTCCATAACAGCTTGCTTCTCGGCCTCTTTCATGCGCCCGTGCAGAGCGCCCACGGTAATTTCACCGTGAAAACTTTTGCGGAGTGCCGCACTGTACTCTTCTACATTTTCCAAATCCGTCATGGGGTTCGGTTCAACCTGTGGGCAGACAATATAGGCCTGGTGCCCGGCGGCGATTTCCCGTTTGATGTGCAGCAGTGCCTTCGGTCTGTCCTTTTTTTCAATGACGGCGTTTTTAATCGGGTTGCGCCCGGCGGGACGCGCGTCAATCACAGAGTTGTCGAGATCCCCGTAGAGAATCACAGCGAGTGTTCGCGGAATCGGTGTTGCGCTCATCACCAGTACATGCGGCAACTGTCCTTTGGAAGCCAGCTTTTCGCGCTGCAATACGCCGAAGCGGTGTTGTTCATCCGTCACAACCAGTGCAAGTGCCGAAAAAACGACAGTCTCTTCCAGCAAGGCGTGCGTTCCGATTAAAAGATCGATTTCTCCGCGCTTCAGCTGTTCCAGAAGCACCCGGCGTTCCCGCATGCGCGTGGAACCGGTCAGCAGACCGAGACGCAGGGAGGGCTCAGCCTTGGCAAACAGGATGCAAAGCGTTTCATAGTGCTGACGTGCCAGGACTTCTGTCGGCACCATGAGCGCCCCCTGATAACCGGCGCGGCACACCGCAAACAGGGCGGCGGCGGCGACAGCGGTTTTGCCGGAGCCTACATCTCCCTGTACCAGACGGTTCATCACAGTCCCCGAAGCAAAATCTCGGCAAAAATCATCGCATACTTTTTGCTGGGCAGCTGTCAGGGAAAAGGGCAGATACCGTTGGAATTCGACCAGAGATGCGCGCGCATCAAACGTATAGAAGGATTTTTCTTTGCGCAGCGTCTCCTTCAGACGACGCACGGCATAGAGAAAGCGAAAAAAGCCGTCAAATACGATGCGCTTTCTGGCAGCGGCGAAGTTTTCCATGTCGCGCGGCGCATGAATTTCCCGCACTGCCGTATCTTCCGGGAGAAGGCCGTAACGTTCCCGAAGGGACGGCGGCAGCCAGTCCGAAATCGGCGGTGTTATAGAAAGAGCCTGTTCCATCAAAGCCCCAAAGGTTTTCTCGCTGATTCCTTTTGGCAGTGCGTACTGGGGAACGGGGCGATGCAGCAATTTTTCGTATTGCTCTCTTGTGAAGAGTTGCGGTTGCTGTAAATGCAGGCGATTTCCGTTCGGTTGAATTTTTCCGAAGAGTATGGTGCGCCTGCCCGGTCGAAGCGTTTCGCGCAAATAGGGCATATGAAACCAGGTTGCGGAGAGCTCTCCCGAACCGTCGCTAAATGTGCCTGTACAGAGCTGCATGCCGCGTCCGCTGCGTCGCACCAGTTCCCGGACCGGCTCCGCACAGACGGCCACCGGCGTGCCTGCGTCGTCCGCGCTGAGCGCGCCGATTTCCGTGAGTTCCGGATATGTGACAAAACGCAGCGGATAGTGAGCGAATAAATCCGCGAGCGTTTCAATGCCCATGCGTTGCAGCAGGGTCTCGGTTTTCGGACCGACGCCGCGCAATACAGACACGCGCTGCGTTGATCCTGTCCTTTGTTCCGGCATAGATGTTCCTCTCTTTGATGCGAAAAAAGGACTTCCCATCGGGAAATCCTTTTCAAAACAGACTGTATGCGATGGCTCACTCCGCAGAGATGAAATAATAGTAGACAGGCTGGCCGCCGTAGTTTAACTCTACTTCGCAGTCTTCAAAACGCGCTTCCGCGAGCTCTTTGACGAGTTTCGCATTCTGCTCGGAGACATCACTGCCGTAGTAGAGGGTGACAAGTTCTTTGCCGTCGGCCGTGAGCTTTTCAATCGCATTCAGCACAGCGTCTTCGACCTTCTTTTCAACGGTCAGCATACCGTTTTGTCCGATGGCCATGAAATCACCGGCGTGAATTTCAAAATCGTCCATCGTGGTGTCGCGCACCGCATAAGTGACTTCTGCCGTCGCGAGATGTCGAATGGCCTCCTGCATCGCGGCCAGATTCTCCTCCGGACTGCTCTCCGGGAGGAAACTTACCATTGCGGTGATGCCCTCCGGAATATTGCGGGTCGGTACCACCACGACATTCTTCCCTTTGGTCAAATCGCGCGCCTGCTGCGCCGCGAGAATGATGTTTTTGTTGTTCGGGAGAATGAAAATCGTGTCCGCGTTGATTGCTGTGATGGCGTTCAGAATGTCTTCGGTGCTGGGATTCATCGTCTGACCGCCGGAAATTAACTGATCTACGCCGATTTCCTTGAAAATTCGGTCCAGACCGTCTCCCACGGAGACACTCAGGAAACCGTAGGGTTTCTTTTCTGCCGACGCTGCCTGTTTGCGCTTCTCTTCCGCCGCAAGCTGCGAGGCGTTGCGAATCAGGCGTTCATTGTGCTCCTCGCGCATATTGTCGATTTTCATGCGGGAAAGAGATCCCATGCTGAGTCCCTTTTGAATTGCAAGTCCGGGATCGTTTGTGTGGACGTGCACCTTCACCATATCTTCCGAGGCGACGCAGACAATCGAATCGCCGATGGATTCCAGAAAAGACTTAAATGCCTGTTCCTCGTCATCGGAGAGCGGATGTTCCAGATTGACAATGAACTCCGTACAATAACCGAAACGGATCTCGGAGGTATCCAGATGAGAGGTGTCAATCGGATGCGCCTCTCTGCTCTCGCTTGCCTGTGCGGCATCGAAATTCTCAAGGAAAACTTCTCCGATTTCTCCGCTTAGCGCCTGAAACGCACCGTGCATGACCGTCATGAGCCCCTGACCGCCGGAGTCCACAACACCTGCCTGTTTTAAGACAGGCAGTAATTCCGGCGTCTGCTCTAGGGCGGCATCACCGGCGGCAATGATATCTTTCGCAAAGGCGATGATATCCGTTGCACCGTTTTGCAACTCTTCCGCTTTGTCACTCATGGCGCGCGCCACAGTGAGGATGGTGCCCTCCTTCGGCTTCATAACCGCCTTATACGCGGTCTCCGTTGCCCGGACAAAAGCAGCCGCAAGCTGGGGGATCTCTACGGTACTCTTCTCCGCCGCAGCCAACTCGCGGGTGAATCCGCGAAACAACTGCGAGAGAATGACACCCGAATTACCGCGCGCGCCGCGGAGAGAACCGGAGGCGATTGCCTTGCACAGCACTTTCATATCGTCCGTCTCGAGCGCTGCGACTTCCTTGGCGGCCGACATCATCGTCATGGTCATGTTGGTGCCTGTGTCGCCATCCGGAACCGGAAATACATTCAGTTCATTAATCCATTCTTTTTTGGATGCAAGCTCGTTGGCAGCGGCCAAAAAGCACTTGCGAATCACAAAGGCATTCAACTCGTGAATTTCCAAAGCTCAAACTCCTCCCGTGTCAGTCGATGGATCTGACGTCCTCTACGTAGATTTTAATTTTCTCAATTTCCATACCGGTAAATGCCTCCACCCGGTACTTTACATTTTCAATCAGATTGTCGGAAACTGCATTGATATTGACACCGTAGGCGACAATCAGGTGAAATGCAATCCGGAGCTTGTTCTCCGGGGTGATCAGGACCTGGATGCCCTGTCCGAGCTTATTTCTGCCCAACAGGCGAACCAGTCCGTCTGTCATGTTGACAGATGCCATGCCGACAATGCCGAAGCATTCCACGGCAACGGACCCCGCATAGGCAGCAATCACTTCAGGTCTCACTTCAATCTGTCCCAGTTCATTGTTCAGTCGTCCCTTGACCATATGATTTCCTTCCTTGCGCGCAGTTGCCTGCGCTGCCTTCTATGCACGCATCGGTTTCACGAAAAGTATACCTTATTTGGGCGTGAAAAGGAAGTCTGAAGAATTTACTTGCATTCATTATGCTGTTCTGTTAGAATGAGGAACGATATGGGCTTTGCGACCACAAAACCCAAAGAAGATAGGAGGTGTTACCATGGCAAAGTGTGCTATTTGCGAAAAGGCCGCTCACTTCGGAAATAACGTGAGCCATTCTCATAGAAGAAGCAATCGCATCTGGAAGGCAAACGTCAAGTCCGTTAAGGTCAAGACGGAAGGTGGCGTGCGGAAGATGT
The DNA here is from genome assembly GCA_000242235.1 of Stomatobaculum longum. Lineage (GTDB taxonomy): Bacteria > Bacillota > Clostridia > Lachnospirales > Lachnospiraceae > Moryella > Moryella longum. The sequence continues at coordinate 331,010 of JH590861.1, read as the reverse complement.
ATATTTGCACTTCCTGCCTTCGCTCGAACTTCGTTGAGAGAGCATAATTTTTCGTGATGATTAAAAAACCGCCCGGTTACCCGGGCGGTTTTTTAATGCGCTTCGCTCTCTTCTTCCGCAAAAACTTGTGTAGCCCGCTCCGTTGCCTCCGGAGAAATCTTGGAATTTGCGGTAAAGCGGTTGATGACATCCGGCACCAAATCCATGACGCGTGTCACAGCATCCTGGTTTTTCACATTGATCAATCTGGTGGCGCCGTTCTGAATAATCAGCACCGCGGCCGGAGAAATTTTGGTGCTCATGCCGCCGGCACCGTTGCCGTCACTGCTCTTCTTGCCGCTGAATGCACCGGTCGCCATGCCGCAAGAGACATCTACCAGCGGTATGATGATGGCGTCTCCCGCCTGTTGCGGTGCACCGACGACTGTCTTCGTTGAGACAAATGCGTTCATCCCCCGGAACAAAGCCTCTGCCTGTTCCGCAAACTGATTGTCAGCCATGTGTGTCCTCCCTATTCTTTCTCTTGTTCTTTCCGCGTAGATGCCGGTAGACAAAGCGGAAATCCGGATGAAACCAAAGTTGTGCCGCACCGAATAAAAATACAAAAAGCTGTATTCGCCCGCGGAAGGCAAGATTTCCCGAGAGCTCTTCGCGGTCGAACAGCGGCTCTATTTCCAGGTTATCCCGGTACAGTGGCAGTAACATGGCCGCCAGTGCGGCCCCTTGTCCTGTCAGAGCGGGGTCTGCAAAGCCGAAACGAAGTGCGCCGGACATGCGCCGCGGTAAAAGTTCCCGCAAAAAGCGGAATACTTTTCGCTTCAGGAATCGCAGGAAACGCTGTGTTCTCTCATCCTGAAAGAAGTCAAACCGGGTCTCGGCCGACCGGATAAAATCCTGTAACTTTCGGGTGCCTGCCGAAATCTGGTCTCGCTGCTTCCGGAAGCGACGGCGACTTCGGCCGCGACATCGCATCGCGCGCTGTTCTTCTTCTGGGACGTTTCGGCGCCGCTTGTCTTCTCTCTGCGGAGGTATTCCCTTTCTGTTCGAAACAGGCTCCGTCACTTCGAAATGTTCCGACGAAATCTCCGCCTGCTCGGTAATTGCCTTTTGCTGTTCGACAACTGCCGTTTCTGCTGTATCCGGTTCGAAATCCTCCGAAGCCATAGACTCCGGATAGTCGAAATCATTCTCTTCCGCCGCGTCCGCTGTATCTTCTGTTTCATCGCTGTGATAGACACGGAAACCCAGAACAAAAAATTCCGCTTTTTTTTCCGCCGCATACGAGAGACTGAAGCGAAGCAGAGAAAATAACCAGGAGACCGAAAAACAACCCGAGAGCTGTTTCTCTTCCCGCGCACCGCTGCCTCGATAACGGAACGGAACAAAAAGCAGAAGCAACAAAAGAAACAACAATAGACCGATCAAGAACAGGAGGAGAAACAGTATTCCTTTAAGTATCGCTGGTATCAAAGCTGGCATCGATATTCACCGTTCCGTTTCTCGCGTACAGCTCTGTAATAATGGTCTGTGCAACTTGAAAGGCCTCTTTCTTTCCGATGGCTATGCCGATGAGCAGCGGATTATCGCGCTGTACCGCCTCACTTCGAAAGTCACGCACGGCATAAATATCTATCAGCTCCTCTTTTGCGGCCGCTCTGGTCAGAACATAGACGAAAGGGAGCGGCCCGCCGTGTTGCAGTTTGCGGAGAATTTCCGCGCGTTTCGGAGCGGCATACTGTCCCGCATAAAGCTGTCTGGAAATGCGCATACCGCTCAGGCCTTGGTGTTTTCGAGGATAGTTGCGCGGAGCAGACGCAGAGCGCTCTGCACAGCTTGGGTTCGCACTGCGGTGCGATCTCCCTGAAAGCGATGCTCTTCCACGGTCACGCGGTCATTCATGTAGCAACCGATGAACACAAGGCCGACCGGCTTCTCATCATCGCCGCCGTCCGGCCCGGCAATGCCGGTAATCGAAACCGCGATGTCCGCACTCGCGGCGAAAACAGCGCCGATGGCCATTTCCCGTGCGGTCTGTGTGCTCACGGCGCCGTATTTTTTCAGTGTTGTTTTACTGACATTCAAGAGGCGACGCTTCGCTTTGTTTGAATAGGTGATGTAGCCTTCCTGAAACACTTCCGAGACACCCGGAATATCCACCAATTTTGCGGACAGCATCCCGCCGGTACAAGACTCTGCCGTCGTGACAGTCAATCGGTTCTTTTGCAGTAACGCCACGCAGGCATCCGCAAGGCGATTCAAATCCGCAGTGCTTCCGGAATCATAGAGTTCCATGCTCATCCTTCCTGAAGAACCTCACGGTTCCTCCATATATAATCCACAAGAGAAATGACGGTGAGTGCCAACATCAGCCACATGAAAACAACGGTGAGAATGCTGAGAATCCCTCTGTTACTCTGTATCAGCATCAACACAATAAAAATCATCTGACATACGGTTTTTAATTTGCCCCAGATGCCCGCAGCGATGACAATACCACGCTCCGCTGCCACGAGACGAAAGCCGCTGATGATGAACTCACGCGCAATGACCGCCAGCGTAATCCAGGGATTGAGGTCCTGCAGCGCCACAAAACAGATGAGCGCCGAGCAGACGAGTAACTTGTCGGCAAGCGGATCCATGAATTTCCCGAAATTGGTGATGAGATGATACTTTCTTGCGATATAGCCGTCCAGAAAGTCGGTAAAACTTGCTATCAGAAACAGGGCGAGCGAAAGCCAGCGGGCTAACGAATCGGTCCCGTCCCGGTAGAGCAGGGCGGCCACAAAAAAGGGAACCATTATGATACGCAACAGAGTCAGTTTATTCGGCAGAGTCATCTTCATAGAGCACTCCTTTTAAGTCATACTCAGATGCTTCGGTCACCAGGACAGGGACCATACTTCCTGACATCAGTTCAATTCCGTTTCCCGGGAAAAAGAGATAGCCGTCCACATCGGGGGCATCCATATAAGTGCGTCCGATATTGACATCGTCCTCCGGGAGATAGCCTTCGACAAAGACATCGAGCACAGTGCCGACCTTGTGCTGCAGATTATCGCGGGAAATCCGCTGTTGCAGTTCCATAATCTCATTTCGACGCGCTTCCTTGATTTCTTCCGGCACCTGATCCGGGAAGGCTGCGGCAGGCGTGTCTTCCTCCTGCGAGTACGGAAACACGCCGAGGCGATCAAAATGAATCCGCTCCACAAAATCAAGGACACAGTCCTGGTCTTCTTCGGTTTCCCCCGGGAACCCGCTGATCAGCGTGGTGCGGAGCGCAATGTCCGGCATGGCGGCACGCAGTTTGCCGATGATTTCTTCGAGATCTCTGCGAGAGGTTCTACGCCCCATGCGCTTTAAAATCGGATTGCTTGCGTGCTGAATGGGTAAATCCAGGTAGTGACAGATCTTCTTCTCTTCCGCCATGACCTGAATCAGTTCGTCCGTGATTTCCTCCGGATAGCAGTAGAGAATTCGTATCCACCGAAGGTCTTCAATTAGACATAAACGGCGCAGCAGCTCCGGCAAACGCTTTTCGCCGTAGAGATCCATGCCGTAGCGCGTGGTCTCCTGTGCGACAAGAATCAGCTCTTTTACGCCCTCTTCCGCCATGCGAGCGGCCTCCTTGACCAGAGCCTCCATCGGATAGCTGCGATAAGCGCCGCGCAGGGAAGGAATAATACAGTAGGTACAATGCTTGTCACAGCCCTCGGCAATCTTCAGATAGCCGTAAGCAGCCAGAGAAGTCCGGACGCGTCTTGCCTCCGTGCCGATGACGGGTAAGCGGTTTAAGTCCTCAAATTCCGTGACTTTCTCGCCCGCCAGGACGCGCTCCAGCACCGCACTGATTTTATCATAGGCGGAAGTGCCGACAACCGCATCGATTTCGGGAATTTCACGCAGCACTTCATCTTTATAGCGCTCTGCCATACAGCCTGCCATAATCAGCGCTTTCAGCTGTCCCTCTTCTTTATAGCGCGCCGCAGTCAGCATGGTCTGAATACTCTCATCTTTGGCGTCCAGAATAAACGCGCAGGTATTCACAATAATAACATCTGCTTCCGCCTGCTCGTCTGTCAGCGAGACATCGTCCCGCCTCAGATAACCGAGCATCATCTCCGAGTCCACGAGATTCTTATCGCAGCCCAGAGAGATCATGCATATCTTCATTCTTCGTCCTGTTTCTGCTCTTCTGTCGTCTCTTCGGTCTCATCCTCCGAGACAATCTTTACCTTACCCTTGTGAAGCTCCTCAATCGCGACGGAGAGAGGCTTTTTCTTGAAATCCGGAACCTCTGCAATCTCCCCGGCAATCAGCTGTCTCGCGCGCTTTGCGGTCGCAATGACAATCGAATAGCGACTCTGCACAACCGGCTGCTCACCCGGTTCCACCTCGCTGTTGACGGCATCGATGATTTCTGTATAAGACGGATGTAACATTTATTTTTCCTCCTTTAAGTAAAAGCGGTTCAAAGCAGCTCGAATTTCCTCTGCGAATGCGCGATGACGGCGCATGCTGAGGTGTTGACTCTCCAGGAGTGCGCGCAGACGCGCTACGGTCTCGCTGAGATCATCGTTGACCAGAAGGTAATCATAATCCGGCATCCAGCGGCTCTCCTCGGCTGCCCGTTTCAGACGGGCGAGAACCTGCTCGCGGCTCTCCGTGCCGCGCCCCGTGAGACGCTGTTCCAGTGTCTCGGCATCCGGCGGCGCAACAAAGACAAACACCGCCTCCGGAAAGATATCTTTGACTTTCAGTGCGCCCTGAATTTCAATTTCCAGAATCACATCATTGCCGGCTGTCAGCATTTCTTCGACATAATCTCTGGGTGTGCCGTAATAATTTCCGACATAGGATGCATATTCAATGAGTTTATGTCCGGCAATCATCTCTTCAAAGCGCTCGCGGCTCACAAAAAAGTAATCTTTTCCGTCCTCCTCGCCCGCGCGCGGTGCTCTGGTGGTCGCGGATACCGAGAGACGATAATTGGGATACTGGCGCAACAATTCCCGAATCAAAGTGCCTTTGCCGGCGCCGGAAAACCCCGATACAACGACAAGCAGACCTCGCTTATTTTTCTCAGTCACAGCATTTCCTTCCATTTTGCCTTTTATGTGATAATCAGTTTATTATACGTCTCTCAAAAGAACAAGTCAAACCTTGCCACGCTGGGACAGCACTGATAAAATAAGTATAGATAGTATTACTGAAAATAATTCTATATCTATAGCACATTTACAAGTCCATACGGTTGCACCTTCGGCTTCATCCCAGTCTTCAAATTTCGATTGTCTTCTCTTCTCACCGAAAATGTCATCTGTACCTCTTCTCGTCTTAAATCTATTCCCGGATTCGTTTCCCTTCCCCTTTCAATCCCATAGGAGTACATAATGTTAAAGAAAATTTACGGCGCAGCCCTGATTGGCACCAAAGGTGTTCTTGTCCGATGTGAGGCAGATGTCGAACAAGGCTTTCCGACCATTACTTTCATCGGTTCGCTTGCAGCTTCTGTCCGGGAGGCAGCCGATCGTGTTCGCACGGCACTCGGGAACAGCGGCTTTCATCTGGAGCCTCGCCGCGTGACGTTGAATCTGAGTCCCGCAGAGCTTCGCAAAGAAGGCTGTGCCTATGATCTTCCGATTGCCGTCTCTCTTCTGGCGGCCTATGGAGAACTGCCGGAAAACCTGCTCACCGATACATTGTTTGCCGGAGAACTCTCGCTGAGCGGTGAAATTCTTCCCGTGCGCGGTGTGCTCTCAATGGTGCGCTGTGCCGCTGCTGCCGGTTTGAAGCGCTGTTTTTTGCCGCTTGAGAATTTGCGGGAAGGCAGTGTCATCGGCGGAATCGATTGCTACGGTGTGTCGACGCTCGCAGAACTCTCGGTCTTGCTCCGGGGACGAACGCCCTTGCCCGAACCGGCTGTCTTTTCGGAAGAAAGCCTTCCTCTCGAAGAGACGCCTGACTTTTCGGATCTCGCGGGACAGGAGCTTGTCAAGCGGGCCACTTTGCTTGCGGCAGGCGGTCGCCACAACATTTTATACATCGGGCCTGCCGGCACAGGCAAGAGTATGATTGCTTCACGTCTGCCCTATATTCTTCCCGCAATGAGTCGGGAAGAGCGGCTCAGTGTTTCCGAAATATACAGCATCAGCGGTCTTCTGCCACCCGACAGACCGTTAATGACAAAGCGCCCTTACCGCTCGCCGCATCACACTGTGACAGGGCTTGCGTTGTCCGGTGGCGGGCAGAAACCACGTCCGGGAGAAATCAGCCTTGCCCATGAGGGTGTTCTGTTTCTCGATGAGCTTCCGGAATACCATGCGGCGACACTTGAGGTGTTGCGGCAGCCCTTGGAAGAGCATCTCGTACACATCGCGCGTGTCAGCGGAAATTATACCTTTCCTGCGAATTTTCAGCTGGTCTGTGCGATGAATCCCTGTAAATGCGGCTTCTGGCCGGACCGGAATCGCTGCCGCTGCACGGAATCTCAGGTCAGAACGTATCTGAGTCACATTTCAAAGCCGCTCCTTGACCGCATTGACCTCTGTGCGGAGACGGAGGCTGTTCCCTTCGCCGCGCTACAACAAAAGAAACGCCCCAAAGAAAACCCCGTCATGCAGCGAGCCGTGGAGCGCGTTCGCAATATTCAGGAGCGTCGCTTCCAGGGAAGCGGCATTCACTTTAACGCCGAGATGTCACCCGCGCAAATCGAAGCCTATTGTTCTCTCTGCCCGGAAGACTCGGCCTTTCTGGAATCGCTCTACAACACGGGAGCAATGTCGGCGCGCGCGCTCCACAAACTTCTGAAAGTTGCGAGAACAGCAGCCGATTTCGATGGATCTGCCGAAATTCAGCGCGCACATCTCGCCGAGGCGCTCGCCTATCGCTCGCCGGAAGAAAAATACTGGGGAAGTATCTCTAAATTGGCGCGTCAGTCGATTCGATATCCGCATACAAGGAGGCAGCACTGAGATGGAACGGCGAGCTCTTTATCTCTATTTGTCCTGTGAGCTCCGACTGACGCGGGCAGAAGTCAGAAAGCTTCCGGGTGATATCTGTGCGCCCGAAGATCTTTTGAATCTTCCGGATAGTTTCCTTGACACTCTGTCACCCGGCTTACAGCACAAACTGGAACAGCTTCCCGATACCGCAGCGCAGCTTTCTGCCGCCTTGCGGGAAATTGAAGAGGCGCTTTATATAAGGCATATACGCTTTCTGACGGCAGCGGATACCGACTGGCCGGAGCGCTTTTCTACCCTGGAGGATCCGCCGCTCTGGCTGTATCTCCGGGGAGATTTGCCGGCGGAATATAACCCGACTGTCGCCATGATAGGCAGCCGCAGCGCCAGTTCCTACGGTCTTCGCATGGCGGATTTTATCGCCGCGGAACTCGCGGCAAAGGGCGTTTCGATTGTGAGCGGTCTCGCCGCAGGAATTGACAGCCGCGCGGAGGAAGCTGCCATCGAGGCGGGCGGAAAGAGTTTTGCCGTGCTCGGCTGCGGTGTCAATATTTGTTACCCCAAAGAAAATTATGCGCTCTTTTCAAAGCTTTGCGAAAACGGAAACGGAATTCTCAGCGAATTTCCGCCGGGCACCGCCTCCCGCGCCTGGCATTTTCCGGATCGAAATCGCCTGATTGCTGCGCTCGGCGATTGTCTCTGCGTGCTGGAGGCGCGCGAACAGCAGAGCGGCAGCTCCATTACCGTAGGTTCGGCGCTCGAACAGGGGAAGGAAATCTTCTGTCTGCCGGGTCGCATCACAGATCCTCTGAGTCGCGGTTGCCATGTCTTTATCCAGAACGGCGCCAATCTGTTGCAGAGTCCGCAGGATATTCTCGACTATCTGGGACTCAGACTTCGCTGCATGCTGACACCGCGCATTCGCTCGGTCGAATCCCTAAGCCCGGAGGAACAGCACTTGTACCGGCTCATTCGGGAGGAAGCCTGTTTCCTGAACCGGCTGTTGCAGCGGAGCGGCTATGACATCGGTACGGTAATGCGCTGTCTCTTAAAACTGGAACTCGAAGGGTATATCGAGCAGCTCTCGGCAAATTACTACAGCGTTTGTTGATAAAAGAGCTGTCATCTCACAGATAAGTACTGTGAGGTGACAGCTCTTTTTTAATCAGCGCAGTTCACCCTTCTTTCGGATGGTAAGTCCCGTGTCTTCGTAGCCGTTCGGGTTGTTCTTCTGCCATCTCCAGGAATCGCGGCACATTTCTTCCAGCGTCTTTTCCGCTTTCCAGCCGAGTTCCCGTTCTGCCTTCGAAGGATCCGCATAGCAAGCGGGAACATCACCCGCGCGGCGCTCCTTGAAGACATAGTTAATCTTGAGGTCGTTTGCCTTCTCGAATGCCGTGATGACATCCAGCACCGAATAGCCGGTTCCGGTTCCGAGGTTATAGATTCTGACTTCAGGTGCCTCTTTGACCATCTTTTCGAGTGCTTTGACATGACCCTTTGCGAGATCTACGACATGGATATAGTCGCGAATACAGGTGCCGTCCTTGGTCTCATAGTCATTGCCGAAGACACCGAGGCAGACCAGCTTTCCGATTGCAACCTGGGTGATGTAAGGAAGCAGGTTATTCGGCACACCCTTCGGGTTTTCTCCCATGCGTCCGGATTCGTGTGCGCCGATCGGGTTAAAGTAGCGGAGCAGCATGACATTCCAGTCCGCATCCGCGGTGTGGAGGTCGGTCAAAATCTGTTCGAGCATCGCCTTGGTTCTGCCGTAGGGATTTGTGACCTCTCCCTTCGGGCACTCTTCCGTAATCGGAACAAAGGCCGGATTGCCATAGACGGTTGCACTCGAGGAGAAGACAATATTCTTGACGCCGTGCTTCCGCATGCACTCACAGAGCACCAGTGTGCCTGTGATATTGTTGTGATAGTATTCGAGCGGTTTATAGACGGACTCGCCGACAGCTTTTAAACCGGCAAAGTGAATGACCGCCTGAATCTCTTCTTTTTCAAAAACCTGATCCAGCTTCTTCTTGTCCAGAAGATCCAGCTCATAAAAGCGCAACTTCTTTCCCGTAATTTCCATCACGCGGTTCAGCGCCTCTTTGCTGGAATTGATAAGATTGTCGACGACGACGACCTCATAGCCCGCGTTTAAAAGTTCCACACAGGTGTGGCTGCCGATAAAACCGGCGCCTCCGGTCACTAAAACTGTCATAGCAAACTGCTCCTCTCAAAATGAATTTTTTATCCGTAGTCTGCTTCTCAGTGGTGGAAGAGACGAATGCCCGTAAATGCCATGGCGATACCGTAGCGATTGCAGGTCTCAATGACCTGGTCATCGCGAATGGATCCGCCCGGTTCCGCGATATAAGAGACACCGCTCTTCCTCGCTCGTTCAATGTTATCGCCGAAGGGGAAGAAGGCATCCGAGACGAGCGAGACGCCGTGTAGCGTATCGAGCCACTGACGCTTCTCTTCCCGCGTGAACGCTTCCGGTCTGACGGTAAATACGCGCTCCCAGCTTCCGTCCCGCAGCAAATCCTCACTCTCCTCACCGATGTAGACATCGATTGCATTGTCGCGATCGGCGCGCTTTACATCTAAGCGGAAGGGAAGGTTTAATACTTTCGGTGACTGTCTGAGATACCAGTTATCGGCCTTCTGCCCCGCCAGCCGTGTGCAGTGAACGCGCGACTGCTGTCCGGCGCCGATGCCGATTGCCTGTCCGTCCAGTGCGTAGCAGACGGAATTGCTCTGGGTGTACTTGAGTGTAATCAGCGCAATCAGCAAGTCGGTCTTTGCGGATTCCGGAATCTCTTTTGCTTCGGTCACGACATTGTTAAGCAGTTCCCGCGTGAGCGGCAACTCGTTTCGTCCCTGTTCGAAACAGACCCCGAAGACCTGCTTGACCTCCGTTGCTGCGGGACGATACGAGGAATCGATTTCAATCACATTGTATTTACCCTTCTTTTTTTCACGGAGTATGGTCAGGGCTTCCTCGGTATAGCCGGGGGCAATCACGCCGTCGGAGACTTCGCGTTTGATGAGACGTGCGGTATCCGCGTCGCAGACATCCGAGAGGGCAATGAAGTCTCCGAAACTCGACATGCGATCGGCACCGCGGGCTCTCGCGTAAGCGCAGGCGAGCGGACTGAGTTCCCTGTCATCTTCAACCCAGTAAATTTTCTTCAGGGTATCCGAGAGGGGACGCCCGCAGGCGGCTCCCGCCGGTGATACATGCTTAAACGAAGTCGCTGCCGGAAGTCCGGTCACCTCTTTTAATTCACGCACCAGCTGCCAGCCGTTCAGGGCATCCAGAAAATTAATGTAACCGGGAGTGCCCGAGAGTACTTTGACCGGAAGTTCCTGTCCGTCTTGCATAAAAATGCGCGCAGGCTTTTGATGCGGGTTGCAGCCGTATTTCAGAGAGAGTTCACTCATTTTGTACCTCCGCTCATCTTCTCATGTCGATTGATCAGAATATCTTTGACGGCGCCGCTTGCAAGATCTGTCTCGCGGACATAGAGTGAAATCTTGTTGTCCGGATCCAAGGCTTCCCAAAGCTTTGCGGCAAACGGCTCGAGTTCGTCATCGACGGAAACGGATTTCGGTTCTCCGCAGAAGCTTTGCAAGGGGGTGCCGTCACCGATATACGTGTGAATCAGATGTCCTTCTCCCGGGAGCGGCGTCGGATAGCTATAGGTAAAGCGGAGGCACTGCGCCGGATTCATGCGATCGCTTTTCAGGATGCTGAGCTCATAGGAAAAATCTCTGTCCGCAAAGTAGAGTACACCGGAAATACGCGGCGTATAGTTCGGCGCGTCCGGTTCAAATTCTCTCACGGAAAGCGCTTCCGCGAAACTCTTTCCGTTCTGAAATCCCTCATAAATCGTATCGGTCTGGTCACCGTTGCTGACAATCAGACGGTTTTCAAAACCTTTCACCGGTGCATAGATAATCAGCGACGGGTCGGAGAGCTTTGCCGGATCAAAGGCTTCTGTCCGGATTCCGTCCGCGGTGCGGGAAAAAATCCGGTTTCTCGAATTTTCACTTCGCCCCATGATGAAATAGGCGAGCATTGCTTTGCTTCCGTCTTTGCTTCTTCCGAGGACTATGCCTCTGCCCGGGTACCGATTTCCCCGGAGCTCCTCATACAGGGAACTTTTTTCCATGAAAAGGTCTCCTTCCTGTCTACCGCACAGTTTCACCTGTATCATAACACCCACTGCAATTTCCTTCAAGAATTGCTCTCGGAGCGTGGACATTTTAGAGTCTGTATTTTATGATTGGGAACGACACTATACCGTTTTTTCCGGAAGGAGGCTTGTCAAGTCATGAGACACATGCTGAAGCCCTTGGATTTTTCCGTCGAGGAGACCGCCGAGCTGCTCTCTCTCGCCGGACGCATTGAAAAAAATCGAGCTGCCTATGCAAAGGTAATGGAGGGAAAGAAGCTTGCGACACTCTTCTATGAGCCGAGCACCAGAACACGTCTTTCCTTTGAGGCAGCGATGCTGAATCTCGGAGGATCGGTTCTCGGTTTCCAGTCTGCCGATGCGAGTTCTGCGAGCAAAGGAGAGAGCGTTGCCGACACGGTTCGCGTCGTTTCCTGCTATGCCGACATTATTGCCATGCGTCATCCCAAGGAAGGTGCACCGATGGTTGCCAGTGAGTTTTCCCGTGTGCCGATTATCAACGCGGGTGATGGAGGCCACCAGCATCCGACACAGACTCTGACAGATCTCATGACCATACAGTCTCTGAAGGGAAGACTTGATCACATGACGGTCGGACTTTGCGGCGACCTGAAGTTTGGCCGCACGGTTCATTCGCTGATCAGTTCCCTGATTCGTTACCCCGGCATTCGCTTTGTGCTGATTTCGCCGCCGGAACTCCGGATTCCGGGCTATATCCGGGAAGATGTGCTTGAAAAGAATCGGATTCCGTTTACCGAGGTCGACAGTCTGGAGGCCTCCATGCCGGATCTCGACATACTCTATATGACGCGCGTGCAGAAAGAGCGTTTTTTCAACGAGGAGGACTATATCCGCCTGAAGGACAGCTATATTCTGACTGAGGAGAAGTTGAAAAACGCAAAGGAGGATATGTTCATCCTGCATCCGCTGCCGCGTGTCAATGAGATTGCGGTGGAAGTGGACAAGGATCCCCGCGCAGCGTATTTCAAACAGGTACAATACGGTGTCTATGTCCGCATGGCGCTTATCATGAAGCTTTTGGAGGTAAAAGAGACATGTTAAATATCAGCGGCCTCTCGGAGGGCATTGTCCTGGATCACATCAAGGCGGGCAAGAGCCTCGATATTTACTATCAGCTCGGTCTCAACAAGCTGGATTCCCAGATTGCGATTATCAAGAATGCACACTCCCAGAAAATGGGAAGAAAGGATATCATCAAGGTGGAGGGGGATGTGCTCGACCGCATCGACCTCGATGTCCTCGGTTACATTGACCACAGTATTACGGTCAACATCATCCGCGACAGCAAGATTGTCGAAAAGCGTGTTCTTAGGCTGCCGAAACAGATTACCAATGTGATTCACTGCAAGAATCCGCGCTGCATTACTTCGATTGAGCAGGAGCTTCCGCATATCTTCTATCTCTCCGATCCGGAGCGAGAAATTTATCGCTGCCGCTACTGTGACGAGCGCTACACCGACAAGACGCGCTGAGTCCCGGTTCCTTTTTGTAAAGTACTTGTCAGATTCTGCCTCGTGTTATACAATACTAATTAGCAATAGCTATCTCACATTATGTCAGGAGGTATGACATGAAGAATCTGGATTGTTACCTTTCCAATCTGATGATCGGAAATATCAAGCTTCATAACCTGCATTGGAATGTGACGGGGCTCACATTCAAGGCAGTGCATGAGTATCTGGAGTCTCTCTACGAGGACAGCTTTGAGAAGTATGACGAGGTCGCGGAACTGCAGAAGCAGTTCGGACTTCCGGTGCTCGCCTCTGCCAAGGACTATCTGGAGAATACCAGTCTGAAGGAGCTTGGCAATGCGGAATACAGCCCGCGCGAAGCAATCGAACTCGCAAAAGAGTATATCGAGACCATGCGCGCACTTGCGCTGACGATTCGCGAAGAGGCGCAGAAGGAGGATTGCTTTGTTTTAAGCAACCTGATGGAGGATCATGTCACGGGATATGACAAGCACCTCTGGTTCCTCGGCAATATGCTGAAGTAATCGATTGAACGAAAAAACAGAGCGAATACAGCCACTGTATTCGCTCTGTTTTTTTGTTTGAGAGAAAGACGGGCGATAAGCCGGGTTATGTCGTGGATGATCATCTATCTAGCTGTGCCGTCACCGGCACAGTCGAGCAACCTACCCGGACAGTGTTGTCTCGAGAGACAACCGACGGGCCGCCGATCTGTCCTGTTCGGTCTTGCTTCGGATGGGGTTTACATGTGCCCCGGATGTTACCACCCGGGCGGTGGTCTCTTACACCGCCTTTGCACCCTTACCGGCCTTGGCCGGCGGTTCTTTTCTGTTGCACTTTCCTGGGAGTTTCCTCCACCGGACGTTATCCGGCATCCTGCCCTTTGAAGCCCGGACTTTCCTCACCTGCAGCCTTTCGTCTCTGCAGCCGCGATCACCTGCCCATCTTTCGGCATACATTATAGCACAGTCTCCGATGTTCGTATACAGACTATGCACCGTAAGCGCTGCCGCCGATAAATTCTCGCAGCAGGGAGGTCGCCGGAATTTCTTCGGACGGAAAAGTCAGAAAGTAGCTCAAAAATTTCAGGAGTCGCTTTGCCTCCAGGAAAGAGGGATGCTCTTCCGGGATGTCAAAGAGCAGAGCCTCTGCATAGGGCTTCAGGGCTGCTGTCTCATAGGGCAGAGCCGAATTAAAGACATCATCCGCATTTTCCTGATAAGGAAAGATATAGCGTGTCTCTCCCGCGCTGACGGAAGCCCAGCGCGCCAGACTCTCGGCTGCATTGTTGCCGCGAAGTCTCGCATCCCGTACAATGCGACGCAAAATACGGGCATCGCTGGTCGGAATGCGGTTATGGGCATCCAGATTCAGCTGTGTCAGACAGCTCACATAGATTTTATGCTTTTTTTCGGCCGGAATCGAAAAAGACAGCGCCTCATTGAGGCAGTGAATCCCTTCGACCAGCAGAATATCCGACGGCGCGCACTGTAAAAAGTCTCCGCTGTAGCGCCGCTCGCCCGAAATAAAATCAAACCGTGGCAATTCGACGCGTTCTCCGCGAAGCAGTGCATTCAGATCGCGATTAAAACAGTCGACATCCAGCGCGCCGAGGGATTCAAAATCGAAATTCCCTTTTTCATCGCGAGGTGTATCGCTCCGGTTTTTAAAATAGTTGTCGACTTCAATCGCATGCGGTGTCTTTCCGAGTGCCAGTAGCTGGGTGGCAAGGCGGCGGGCAAAGGTTGTTTTGCCGGAAGAGCTGGGACCTGCAATCAGTACAATCCGCACGGCATTGCGCCCGCAAATCTTTTCTGCGAGATCTCCGATGCGTTTTTCCATCTGGGCTTCCGCGCAGAGAATGAGTTCTTTCATTTTTCCGGAAGTTGCGCGCGCATTGAGGGCGCCAACAGTCTCAATCTTTTGTCGGGAAAGGTTCTCGCGGCTCTCTTCCATCGCCCGGAAAATCTTTTGTGAAGGCTGAAATGCGGCGAGTTGCACGGGAAGTCGCTGTGCGGGGAGGCAGAGCACAAAGCCGTCTTCATACGGTCGCAATGAAAAGTCGGTGAGATATGAGCTGTCCGGAAGCATATAACCGTAAAAGTAATCTTCATATTCGCCGAGCCGGTATAGATTGACCGAGGAATATATGCGAAAGCGAAGTAATTCCGCCTTGTCTTGCATGCCCCGCGCCGCAAAGAGCCGTACCGCTTCCCGCGTCGGAACGCTGCGCTTCTCAATGGGATGTGCGGCCGCGGCCAGGACGCGCATTTCCGCTTCGAGACGTGCGAGCTCTGTTTCCGTCACCGTCTGTCTGCCGGCAATACGACAGCGCAAGGCACCGCTCTCTTTATAGTCAATCCAGACAGCTGCGCTTCTTTCACCATAGAGTTTATGATAGGCGGCGAGCAGAAGTAAAATCGCACTGCGCTCGTAACTCTGATATCCCGCCTTATCCCGTATGGTCAAAAAGCGGAGTTCTCCCTCCTCTTCCACGGTTGCTCCGAGCTCATGCAGAATACCGTTTAGCGTCACAAGCAGAATGGGCGAAGTATATCCGGACGAGAACTGTTTTGCAAGCTCCAGAAAACGAGTGCCCTTCGGAACTTCGAATGTTTTTCCGTCCAGTCTCAATTTTAGTTGTTGTTTCATCTCTCAATCCTCAAAGCGCGCCAGCGTTTCTCTGAGCAAGGTTAGGCTGTCACACAGTTCCTCTCGCTTTTTTGCCAAGGCAGGGCGGGTTGCCGCATCCGGCAGCTGTGTCAAAATGAACTGCTCTTTTCGGAGGTGTTCCTGCAAATAAGTGCGAAGCAGCGGATGTCGCTTAAGCAGCAGTCCGGGACCGAAACGGCGCGAAGCCGCAACGGAAAATCCTGCGGAAAGCGCCTCTCGATAAGCAGCCTCCCCGTCTCCGTTTTCACAGACCAGAATGACATAGTATTTGCCGTCTTCAACGAGCAGCTGTTCGTCCGTAAGCTGAAAATTATGTGCCGCGAGATAGGCCCGGAAGGCTTCCCATTCTGTATGCGGTGAGAATACATAGCGCTTTACAGACTCCCGAAAAGCAGGTCCCGGCTGTCCGCCTTCCGCAAGACCGCATGTCAGAATGTTCTGCATGAGTTGCCCGCCCATCCCCGCAATCAGCACACAGTCTGCTTCACCGGGCTTCAGGGCGGCAAAGCCATCGGATTGCCGCAGGGAAACAGCCTCGGAAAGTCCCAGAGAAGCGAGATTCGCGGCAGCGCGCGCCAGCGGCCCTGTACCGATATCCAGCGCTATGGCACTTTGGATGCGACCGCGCTGTAAGAGATCTGCCGGAATCCAGGCGTGATCTGTTCCGATATCTGCGAGCACGGAGTTTGCGGGGACCAAGTCAGCGAGCGCACGGAGGCGTGCGGATAAATGTAATTGCTCTTCTCCCATGTGTCACCTCCGGATGGTAAGTTTTAAGTGTTGGAGCGCCGCTTTTTCCCGCATGGCAGCCTGCAATTCTTCGGCTGTACTGCTGTTTCGAAGCCTACGGTCGGCCGCATCTTTTCGTATACTGCGGATACAGTCGAGAATCGCCTGATCTTTCTCGGCTACGGAGAGGGCTTCCCCGGGTGCTGTGTGAAAAACGGAAGTCACGAGGCTTTCCTTTTCACTGTCTTCCACATAGTCGTTCAAAAGAGCGCCGATATCGGATTTGCCGCTCTGCAACATTGCAAAGACCTTTTCGGCGAGTTCGCGATAAAAGGCATCCGTAAAATCGGACGGAGAAATCCATGCCGAAAGCTGGGAATACAGCGAAGGCTCTTCCGCGAGAAAGGCGAGTAACAGCTTCTGACTTTTCAGTGAGGCATTCTCCCTGTCCTTCCGGACATTGCGTTGCGTTCCCGAACCCGATCTCGGCCCCACCTCACCGCCTGCTGCCATGCCGGAAGCACCGACGCGGTTGACCAGCTGCCGGAGAGCATCAGCCGGAATCATCTGCTCTCTCGCCACAGCATCGATATAATTATTTCGCTCGAGCGGTTCGGAAAAACTTGCGAGCAGAGCTGCGATTTCTTCATAAAAACGCGTCTTTTCAGCCGGATCCCGGAGGTCGTGTTGTGTGGCCAGAATCTGTACTTCCCAGAGAACCGCATTGCGCGCTTCTCGAATGCGCTCTTCGTAGGCTTCCCGACCGAGTGCTTTGATAAATTCATCCGGATCCTTATACGGCTTCATCGAGAGAACCCGAGGCCGCAACATGGCATTCCGAATCATAGGAATGGCACGGCGCGCCGCCTTAATGCCGGCATTGTCCGAATCATAGCTTAAAATTGTTACATTCGCGTTTGGCAGCGTTCTCTTGATATGCAGAATCTGCTGCTCCGTGAGAGCTGTCCCGAGAGAGGCGACCGCGCTCGCAAAGCCCGCCTGATGCAGGGCAATCACATCCATATAACCTTCACAGAGAATAATATACGCTTCGCGTTTGCGCCGCGCATAGTTGAGCCCGTAGAGATTTTTGCTCTTGTCAAACAGTTTTGTCTCCGGTGAATTCAGATATTTCGGTTCTCCGTCTCCCATGACGCGCCCGCCAAAGGCGATGACACGACTGTTGCTGTCCATAATCGGAAACATCACGCGATTCCAGAACTTATCCCGGGCGCCCCGCTCCTCGATGGTCACAAGACCCGATTCTCGCAGTTCCGCATCCGTATAACCTTTACTCTTTAAGTAGTGATAGAGTTCGCCCGGGCGTTTACTCGAAAAGCCAAGGCCGAAATGCCGTATGGTTTCATCGCTGAGGCCTCGTTCTTTCAGATACCGGTAGGCCTGCAGACCTTCTTCGGTGTGCAGCAACTGATAAAAATGAGTTGCCGCAACTTTATGAATTTCAAGCAGCCGTTCTTTTAGGCTGCGCTCCCGCAGTTCTTCTTTGCTCGCTTCGCGCTCCGGAAGTTGCATACCGGCACGCGCGGCGAGGGAGCGCAGAGCTTCCGGAAAGGAAAGATTTTCATAGTCCATCACAAAACCGATGACGTTGCCTCCCTTTCCGCAACCAAAACAGTGATAGGTCTGGCGATCCGGAGATACGGAGAAGGAGGGCGTTTTTTCCGAGTGGAAGGGACAAAGTCCCACATAGGTTTTGCCGCGGCGTTTCAGCGCGAGGTGTTCGGAAACAAGATCCACAATGTCATTTCGTGCGCGTACTTCTTCAATAACCTCTTTGGAATAATACAAGTTTAAACCTGCTTTCTCAATGCAACTGCTTATAACACGGTCCAGGCACGCGGTACAAAGAGCTCTCCGAAAATGCGGACTGCGTACTGGTCACTCATTCCCGCGATATAGTCGCAGACGGTTCTCTCGATGGGCTGATCGAGTTCGGACATAAAGTACCGATACTCTTCCGGCATCTGTTCCGGATATTTTAAAAAATATTCATAGAGGCGTGCAATCATAGCTTCTGCCTTGCCCTCCTCCGCTTTGGGCGCACTGCCCCGGTAGACATGCTGAAAGAGCCATGCCCGAAGCTGCATCATAATTTGAAAGCGCTCCGCGCTCATATTGACGGAATCGGCGTTGAGACTGGTGTGAATCACATCCCGTATCATACAGTTGAGCCTGTCTCTAACACTGTGACCGAGCGCGTCTGTGAATTCCGCGGGAATATCTTCCTCCCGAAAGATACCGGCGCGAATCGAGTCGTCGATGTCGTGGTTAATATAGGCAATTTTATCCGCAAGTCGCACAACGGCCCCCTCATAGGTGCGCGGGGTACTGTGCGTTCCGTGGTTTCGGATACCGTCGCGCACTTCCAGCGTCAGGTTGAGCCCCTTTCCGCGTTTTTCTAAGAATTCGACGGTTCGCACACTCTGTGCGCTGTGTTTGAACCCGCCCGGGCAGAGGCCGTTCAGAACGCGTTCTCCCGCATGCCCAAAGGGCGTATGACCTAGGTCGTGTCCCAGCGCAATGGCTTCCGTGAGGTTTTCGTTGAGATGCAGGCACTTCGCGATGGTGCGCGCTATCTGTGAGACCTCCAGCGTGTGTGTGAGACGCGTGCGATAGTGATCGCCCTCGGGAGCGAGAAACACCTGCGTTTTATGTTTCAGACGGCGAAACGCCTTACAGTGCAGGATGCGATCGCGATCGCGCTGAAAACAGGGGCGCAAATCATCTTCGGCCTCTAAGCGTTCTCTTCCGACCGAGTCCCGGCTGAGCGTTGCATACTTCGATAAAAAGCGGCTCTCTTCCTCTTCCAGCTCTTCCCGTATGGTCATATCACTGCCTCCTCTCCGGCGATTCCACAGTTTCATTCTATCAGAAAAAGCACCGGATTGCCCGGTGCTCATTTCGTGCAGAGAAAGGGACTTGAACCCTCATGACATTGCTGTCACACGGACCTGAACCGTGCGCGTCTGCCAATTCCGCCATCTCTGCGAACAAATAGATTTTACCAGAGCGGCGGGAGGCTGTCAATTGTTTTTTTGTTTTTCGTCACTTTGTGATGATTGTAAGATGAACAAGGACAATAAAAAAGAGCCGATGACGAACTCGTGGCATGATGAAGCTACCACACATCAACACACCGGGAGGTTTGCCATGGCCCGGAACGAGTATACCACAAATAGAAAATATCGCCACCTGACACGCGAAAAGCGCGCACAGATTGAAGTGCTACTGCAATTAAAGCTTCCCAAAAGTCGCATTGTACGCGAAGTCGGGATTGCAAGATCAACTTTATATAATGAGCTTGCCAGAGGTACTGTACAGCAGCTAGGACGGAATCCGGAGCTATACACGCGGTACTTCGGAGATCCAGGACAGCGCGTCTACGAACATCGAAGGCGAAATAGCCATTGCCCCATGAAACTGGCGAAAGCTAAGAAATTCGTGTCTTTTGCGGTAAAACAGATACTGACAAAGCATCCGGCACCTGATACGATTTGCGATCTTGTCAGAGAAAAAGGCTGTTTTACCGAGATGGTTTGCAGCAAGACTCTTTATAACTATATCGAGCGTGGATTGTTAAAAGCTCGAAATATCGATCTCGCGCTAAAGGTCAAACGTAAACAACACCGTAAGGGACATCCGCAGCATAAGCGACTGTATGGTCTGAGTATTGAAGCTCGCCCCAAGTAGTCAATCAGCGGAAAGAGTTCGGGCATTGGGAGATTGATACCGTGGTCGGTCGAAAGGAGTCACAATCCGTTTTGTTGACACCGGATGAGCGAATCACAAGATTTCGACACATTATAAAGATATCCGGTAGAAGCACACAAGCAGTCGAGCAAGGTTTAAAAACGCTCCGAGAGCTGTACGGAGAACGATTCAGCCAAGTCTTTCGCTCCATCACAAGTGACAATGGCAGTGAATTTGCTTCACTGCCACAGTTGCTTCCCGCGATACCCATATACTATGCTCATCCTTACTCCGCCTACGAACGCGGGCTGAACGAAAAGCAGAACTCATTGATTCGCCGGTTCTTGCCAAAGGGTCGCTCTTTTGATGGAGTCACGGACGAGCAAATACGAGAGATTCAGGATTGGATCAATCAACTCCCCCGAAAATCTTTTCATTACAGTTCGCCGGAGGAATTATTTCAGACTGTCCTACTTGATCTTGTAATCTAGCTTTACGATTCTCTTGCAATTCTCTCGTCCCAACTCCCATCCGCTTTCAGAAGATAACCATCCGGAGATCTCTGACTCTTCAGCATTCTTCCCTGGGTGCCATCCGAAACGGTGTGGAAATAATACCATTTGCTGTCAATTTGTTGCCATCCAATCCGCATAGCACCCTTTGTGCCATCAGAGACAGGATTCAAATAATACCATTCTCCTGTTTTGTCCTGAATCCAGCCAGAACGCATAGCGCCAGAACTGTCCATAAAATACCAGTTTCCGTCGACATTTGCCCAGCCGGTTACCATCTTGTTACTGTCGTCAAAGAGATACCAGTTCTCCGAGAGATATGCCCATGCAGATTTCGCCGGTGTGCCATTAACATCCAGCTGCCATCCAGATCCTGTTTGCTTCCAGTTGCCATGGCGATAGATTCTTCCATTGGTCTGTATATAAGAATACGGATGCGAGGAACTGCTGCCATTTCCGAAAACAGAACTTCTGTGCCCACGGCGAGAAGCGCCCGCGCTGCCGCTGCCGGAATGCCTGGAACTTCCGCTGTTGCCAGAGTCCGGCGTAGATGGCGTTGCCCGCCCGTTGGGCGTTGGAACGGAAGGCGTTGGAACAGAGGGCACTGGAACAGAAGGCGTTGCCAGCCCACTGCTGCCAGAACTCGTCTGCACTTGCAAAGTAAAGCTTTCTGTATAGACCCATCCGCCGGAATCCGTCGCTCTTACCTGCAAGTGGATGCTTGACTCTGTGGCAGCATCCACACTCACATTATCTTTTAGTTTCAGCTTACCATCGGCGCTGACTTCAAAGCGCGCATCGCTCACAGTATAAGTATGTGTGTCTCCAACGTTGAGATCAATCGTCGTAAGCTGTCCTACAACTTCGCCCGGTCGGCCTGCTGTCAGTACATTGTTGGACAGTGTTATCTTTTTCGGAGGCTGGTTCTTAGGCCTTGCCACCTCTATCGTAAAAGCTTTCGTCAGAGAGGCACCAAGTGCATCCGTTGCAGTTACATGGAGGGTTATTGTTCCCACCGAGCCAAACGGAATATAGTTTTCGCCTTTTAGACGCAGCAGATTATCGTATACAATTTCAAAGCGCGGATCATCGACGGTGTATGTGTGCAGATCTCCGATATCTGGATCCGTAGTGCTAAGGAGCCCTACTTCCGCCAGATATTCATTGCTGTAGATAAACAGCGGATTGAGCGTGATATCCGTCGGCGCGTGATTTGCATAGTTTACCGGCAGAGTGGGGGGACTGACGGCATTTTCTGCATTTCCAGCTTTGTCTATATACTGAACCCGCACGGTAATTTCTTTTCCAGTATCTGCTACTGTCGGGATATAACTGGACTGTGTCGCGCCGCCAATGGCTGTTCCATCCGCATACCACTGATAGGAGGAAATCGCTGATGCCGGAACCAGTACGGAATTATGGACATGCAGTTCTCCATAATCACCGTCGTATACCTTGGCGAGTAGTGTCTGTCCGGCATGAGCAATGCCGCGAATATAGACAGCAGACTTGAATATATTATTCTGAATTATATTACTGCTCTCTCCAGTCGTGTCAACAATGTTTCCGCCGTAAATGGTATTGTCGCTGACTGTCACATGGCTTGTCGGATGACGTCCATCGTTGCGAAGCCGAATGCCCCAATGCGTATCATTTTCTGTGATACTTTGATCATGATAAACGACATTGCCAGTGATCTCACCGCTCTGCAGACCTACCAGATTGATGCCAGTTCTGTTCTCTCGTATGGTGTTGTCGGCAAAAGTCAGATTTGCCGCGACACTGTTTGCATAGTGATTGCCAACCACAAAACCGGTACTGTTTCCAGCAAATACACAGTTGCGTATTTCGATATCTTTTACAATCGGATGATCCCCTTCAGGCTCTATATCAATTCCGGATTTCGGAGGCGTGCCATCGGAGTGCTTAAATTCTGACTCCAGTATTTTGACATTTTGACCGCCAACAATCGACATTCCCTGACGGCGATTATGGTCGCAGATCACTCTGTAGATGGTGATATTTCTGCTGTCCTCTCCTAAAAACACACCGTCTCCCCAAAATTCACTGGCATGCAGATTCTCGATGACTACATTGGTCGCATCGGTAATACGAACACCATAGCCGGTCTGTCCCAGATTTCCAATGTGCTGGTCGCGGTCACCAATTAACGTACCGCCGAGGATATGTACATTATTGACATGCGTGATACTGAACATCTGATAGGATCTTTCTCCGTTGGGAATTGCCTGAAGTACAGCGCCGTTCGCCATGCGCACAATGACATTGCTTTTCAGTACCAGCCCTGCCTTTTCATAGCTGTATCCCGTCTGATGCAAGGTGTCGATCCTGTAGTGGCCTGCCGGGATGTCTACAATGCCTCCGCCTGCTGCTGCAGCTGCATCAATGGCTCTTTGTATTGCCGCGGTATCATCGCTCACACCGTCTCCCACTGCGCCATAGGCCGCGTCACGCACATTTGCCACAAAGCTGGTCACAGGATCAGGAACATAAACGCCTGTTGACGCTGATGCACTCTGTGAAAAGATGCACAGGAAGCAAAGCAACATTGATAAAAAACATACAGGCCATCTCTTTTTCATTTTTCCACATCTCTCCTTTCCTTCTTCTGTCAGCCTGACAAGCTACAGACAGTTTTAGTCTATACCTCCGGACAGAGAAATACAAATAGAAAAGAGCCAATGACAACCCCTATCAAGAAGTTAGTCATGGCTCAGAAAAAAGTACTAGTCGGAGAAAAATTTTACTGTTCACCGCAATGCAGCGTTTCTATTTTTTGATTGATTTCCCGCACCAGTTTTTTTTGATGTAAATAAAAGAAATACCAGATTGCAACTGAAAACAACACTTCAAACGCAATTATAATGAGCACTGTCCCAATGCCCTGCTCATGTGGAATCCATCCGATCAGCCATGAAGTAATAATCATCACCGTGCAGCCGACGCCCATATGAATCAGCGTCTTTGTGAGCAGCGATAGATTGTCTCTTTCATAGACAACAGATGGGATTCCGAATCCAAGCCCCACGGAAAGACAGCCGAGAGCCATTCTGGAATAGGCGTAGTGCTGCAGAGCAAAACTTCCGCCGCTATAAAAATCCTTTATCACCCCAATGATTACAAAGATGCTCATGGAAATACTGACGCTACACATGACAGCTGAAAGCAAATTTCTATGTTTCTTCATGCGCTTACCTCCTCTTCGCTCAGAGCCCCAGATATCGTTTGAAATCCGGGAGATATTTTCTGGAAACATAATCCCGCAGGCCATTTTTCAGCACTAAGACCATAACGCCGCCAAGTCCCGGCGCAGCATAGTCCAACAGTTGTAAATTCATGATTGCGCTCTTTGAAATCCGCATAAAATTTCTGCCGAGCATTCCCTCCAGTTCGTAGAGCCTTCTGTTGCTTTGATACTGTTTCTTTGCCGTATAGATGATTGTTTTTTCATTTTCCACGCGGACCAGATAAATCTCCTCTGGATGAAGCATGACGATCTTGTCGTTTTCTTCTGCAGGCACCAGATCGGCGCGTTCTTCTGCAAGAACAGCCGCTGCGCGGTGAACTTCCGTGGTGAGCTCTCCGGTGTAAATCACGGCGTAGGGGGATTTCAAATCCGGCTGTAATTTAATCTCGACCTTCATGCGGTTTTCTCTCCTCTCTGTATCTGCAGTATAGCGAATGATTTTCTGTTTGTCTTATGATTCACGGCAAGTGGCATGTCGGGAGAGCTCACATGCAGTGTAAGGAAGTCAAGCTGCTGTTGTTGCAACAAAAAAACAGACCCTCATCGCTTGCCTGTCGCGACAAAAGCCTGTAATTTTCTTGTTTATGCGAGTGCCTTCTTTGCAGTCTCAACGAGCTTTGCAAAACCTTCAGCGTCGTTGATTGCGAGCTCGGAGAGAACCTTGCGGTTCAGAATGACATCAGCCTTCTTCAGACCGAACATAAACTTCGAGTAAGAAATCTTGTTCATTCTGCAAGCTGCGTTGATTCTTGCAATCCAGAGCTGACGGAACTGTCTCTTTCTCTGCTTTCTGCCCTCGTACGCTGTGCTCAGCGCTCTCATGACAGTCTGCTTTGCAATTCTGTACTGCTTGGAACGTGCGCCTCTATAGCCCTTAGCGAGCTTTAAAACTCTGTTGTGCTTTGCCTTCGCGTGCATCGCGCCTTTCACTCTTGCCATCTTGCTTCCTCCTTCTTCACGTCAAGTCCGATTATAAATACGGCAGGATCTTCTTCATGACCTTCGAGTTCGTGCTGTCGGTCACGATGTCTTTTCTCAGATTTCTCTTGCGCTTCGTGGACTTCTTCGTCAAGATGTGAGACTTGTACGCCTTGTTCCGAATCAGCTTGCCGCTACCGGAAACTTTAAAACGCTTTGCTGCTGCTCTGCTTGTCTTTACCTTCGGCATGATACTTTCCTCCTTAGTTCTTCTTTGCGCTCATAAACATGACCAACGTTCTGCCCTCAACTTTCGAAGGCTTGTCAATCACGGCAATATCAGCGAGTGACTTCGCGAAATCATCCAGGATATATCTCGACTGGTTCATGTGCGACATTTCTCTGCCGCGGAAGCGCAGTGTTACCTTTACTTTGTTGCCCTTCTCCAGAAATTTTCTGGCAGCATTGGTTTTTGTGGCCAGATCATTCGTGTCGATATTGGGGGACAAACGCACTTCCTTCAATTCAACAATCTTTTGCTTCTTCTTGGCTTCCTTGTCCCGTCGTATCATCTCATAGCGATACTTCCCGTAATCGATGATTTTGCAGACAGGCGGTTTTGCCATCGGGGAGATGCAGACCAAATCCAGTTCTGCTTCTTCCGCAATTTTCAGAGCATCCTGCGAGGACATAATTCCAAGCTGCTCTCCGTCTGTCCCGATGAGACGAACCTCACGGAAACGTACCTGTCCGTTAACCAATGACTCGCTGATAGCTGAACACCTCCATTTATGCTGCAGCTGCTGCTGCAATAAAAAAGACATGGCAGCAGTTCCTGCCATGTCTAAAGTAAAGGTCATCAAAAGGAAAGATGAATTCACTTTATGAACCCGGGTCACAGATATGTGCCGAGGTGAGGCAAGCCTGCTTTCTTGATAAGTACAACGATGATAGTATAGCGATACTTCCGAACGCTGTCAACTCTTTTTTCAATCTCGACAACTTTTTAGGATGCTTTGTTGCGGGCCTTATGCGGAATCACTTTCTAAGAGAGTATATACCGAAACAACGCAGGGTGTAAAGAACAAATCGCCTCCACCCGTAAAACGGGTGGTTCGGGATGCGGGCTATAAGCCCGCGTTACTAACCAGCGTCTAAAGCCACCTTGCTTTTATCACCTGGCTGCCCCTAAAGGGGCAATTATTGGCTCAATTATCTTTGATCCGTTCCAGGCTTCGCCCCGAACGGATCCCCGTATTCCTTCACGCTCATCTTGTCTTGGAGAATATCGGACCTCTCCTGGTCTCGGATGCACTTTCTTACCGCCGCATCATTCAATCCCACGGTACTTACATAGTATCCCTCTGCCCAAAAGTGCCTGTTCCCAAACTTATACTTCAGATTCGCATGCCGATCGAACATCATCAGCGAGCTTTTCCCTTATCAGGTAGCCCATGAAAGACGACACACTAATCTTCGGCGGTATGCTCACTAACATGTGCACATGGTCTGGCATCAAATGTCCTTCTATAATCTCTACGCCTTTGTATGCGCAAAGATCATGCAGGATTTGAGCCAAATCCTTCTTGTATTGATTGTAGATTATTTTTCGTCTATACTTTGGTGTAAAGACGATATGGTACTTGCACAGCCATTTGGTATGTGCAGCACTATTAGCCTTTGGCATGAAATCACCTTTCCTTTCTCAGTAGTGGCTTGGACACCTCTATTGTACGGAAAGGTGATTTCTTTGTTAAACGATTTGTCTCCACCCGCATAGCGGGTGGGTTTTTGCTTCGCAACGGTTCACTTGCTTTGCAAGCGAACCATGCTCAGCAGGCTAAAGCCAAAAGCTTCAACAGAAAACAGCAAATCCCGGGAGCGTTTGTGCTTCCGGGATTTGCTGTCAATACGGTTTATTACTGTTCGGTCTGATACTCTGCCGGAACTTCATTGAGAAGTTCCAGAGATCTCTCTTCGTTCAGCGTGTCGCACATGTCGAGGAACACGGACAGCGGGACATTCTGAATCTGCTTGTTCGAGCCGCGGACATTAATCGAAACCGTCTGTTCCGCCGCCTCGCGGTCACCCAGAACCAGAATGTACGGCGTCTTGAACTGTTTATAGTTCTTAATTTTCTCCTTCATGTTCCGGTCGGAGTAATCCGCCTCGGCGCGAATACCGTTCTTCTGTAAGAGATCGAAGACGCGCTTTGCGTATGCATTGTGTTCCTCTCGAATCGGCACAATGCCGACCTGAGAGGGCGAGAGCCAGAACGGGAAAATACCCTTGAAGTTCTCGATGATAATGCCGATAAAGCGCTCCAGCGAGCCGTAAATTGCGCGGTGAATGACGACAGGCATCGCCGTGGTACCGTCTGCTGCCTGATAGCTGAGGCCGAAGTTATGCGGAAGCTGGAAGTCCAGCTGAATCGTTCCGCACTGCCACTCTCTGCCGAGCGCATCCTTAATCTGCAGGTCGATCTTAGGTCCGTAGAAAGCGCCGTCGCCCTCGTTGATTTCAAAGCCGCTTTCACCGTACTTGTCGGTGAGAATCTTCTTGAGAGCTGCCTCCGCGCGATTCCAGACTTCGATGTCACCCATGAAGTCATCCGGGCGCGTGGAGAGCTCGGCGCGGTAGGTCACGCCGAAAGTCGAATAAACCTCATCCGCAATCGAGATGATATCCGCAATCTCCGCCTCAATCTGATTTTCCGCAACGAAGGTGTGGTCATCGTCCTGACGGAATTCCTGGACGCGGAACAGACCGTTCATCTGGCCGGACTTCTCTTTGCGGTGAAGCACGTCATACTCCGAATAACGAATCGGGAGCTCTTTATAAGA
The DNA here is from genome assembly GCA_000242235.1 of Stomatobaculum longum. Classification (GTDB taxonomy): domain Bacteria; phylum Bacillota; class Clostridia; order Lachnospirales; family Lachnospiraceae; genus Moryella; species Moryella longum. The sequence continues at coordinate 303,702 of JH590861.1, read as the reverse complement.
GCGGTTCTTCCGCTTGAAGGTGAGCATCGCGTTCGGGCAGTTCATCGGCTTCGCTGCCATCGTGTCGAGATTTTCACGGTTGTAGAGCACAGAACCCGCCTGAATCTTGACGGTCTTCTTCTCACCGTTCTCTTCCGAGGCGTTTTCAAGCACACCCGGAATCTCGGCATCGGCTGCGAGCCAGCCGGAGACGCCCGGCACCATGAACATGTTGTTGATGTAGTGTGCCCAGTGGCCGGAAATTAACCAGAGCTTCTTGTTGTTGATGAGCGGCGCGGAAATCTCGGTATAACCGTGGCGCGCCTGCACTTCGCGGCTGTACTTTAAGAGCGCCTGATAGAGTTTCCAGCCCCGTGGCAACCAGTACGGCATACCCGGTGCGGTCTCATCGAACATGAAGAGTTCCTGCTCTTTGCCGAGTTTCTTATGATCGCGCTCCAGGGCCTCTCGAACCAGCGTGAGATGTGCCTTCAGCTCTTCCTTGCTCGGGAAAGCATAGACATAAATCCGCTGTAAACGGTCTCTTTTCTCGTCGCCGCGCCAATAGGCGCCCGAGACCGACTTAATCTGAAAAGCGGCACCGAGAAGCTCCTGCGAATTCGCAACATGCGGACCGCGGCAGAGATCCTGGTAGTCATCACCGGTCGAATATACGGTGAGAACCGCATCCTCCGGGAGATCATCAATCAGCTCGGTCTTGAACTTCTGATCGTGAAACAGTTTTCTCGCCTCGTCGCGGGAATACTCTTTCACGCTCCAATCCTCTTTGCGCTTCAAAATCTCGCGCATTTTATTCTCGATCATCGGGAAATCATCCTGGGTCAGATTTCTCGGCAATACAAAGTCGTAGTAAAATCCATCCGCAATCTGCGGTCCGATTGCATACTGCACATTCTCTCTGCCAAAAATTTCAATGACCGCTTTTGCGAGCACATGTGCCAGAGAGTGGCGATATACCTGAAGATATGCTTCTCTATCCATTTCCTTGTCCTTCTTAATCCTCTTACTCCTACTTTGCCTCAGCCTTCAAATCAGAGGGGCGGAGCGTCAAATCAATTCTGTCCTTCACGGGGTCGACTTTAATAACCTTGACGGTCACTTCGTCGCCGATATTCACGACATCCTCAACTTTGTTGACGCGGCGGTCAGCGAGCTTCGAGATGTGAATCATACCGTCCTTATTCGGCGTCAGGTTCACGAAGGCACCGAACTCCAGAATACGCACGACCTTTCCGGTGAAAATCTGTCCCTCTTCAATCTCGGTCACGATATTCTTGATGGTCTGCACCGCCTTGTCAATCTGCGCTCTGTCAAGACCCGCGACATTCACGCTGCCGTCTTCCTCAATGTCGATGGTGACGCCGAACTCATCAATAATTTTGTTGATGGTCTTGCCCTGCTTGCCGACCACATCGCCGATCTTCTTCGGGTCAATCTTAATCTGCACAATCTTCGGCGCGTACTGGCTCACATCCGGGCGAGCCTCCGAGATGACCGGATTCATAATCTGGTTCAGAATGTACATTCTCGCCTCTCGGGTCTTTGCAATCGCCTCTTCGATAATCGGGCGCGTCAAGCCGTGAATCTTGATGTCCATTTGGATGGCATTGATGCCCTTCTCGGTTCCGGCAACCTTAAAGTCCATGTCGCCGAAGAAGTCCTCAAGGCCCTGAATATCTGTGAGAACCAGATAATCATCGTCCGTGTCGCCGGTCACAAGACCGCAGGAAATGCCGGCCACCGGGCGCGCAATCGGAACACCTGCAGCCATCAGCGCAAGGCTCGAAGCACAGACAGAAGCCTGAGAGGTGGAACCGTTCGACTCCATGGTCTCGGAGACGCAACGGATTGCGTAGGGGAACTCCTCCTCGCTCGGAATCATCGGGAGCAGCGCTCTCTCCGCGAGAGCACCGTGGCCGATTTCTCTTCTGCCCGGGCCTCTGGAAACTCTCGTCTCACCGACCGAATAGGACGGGAAGTTGTACTGGTGCATGTAGCGCTTATTCTTGACTTCGACATCCAGGCCATCGATTTTCTGCACCTCGGAGAGCGGTGCCAGGGTGCAGACATCCAGAATCTGGGTCTGTCCTCTCGTGAACATAGCCGAACCGTGAACGCGCGGCAAAAGGTCAATCTCAGCCGCGAGCGGACGAATCTCCGTAATCTGACGGCCGTCAGGACGCTTATGATCCTTCAGAATCATCTTGCGCACGGTCTTCTTCTCGTACTGGTACATTGCATCCGGAATGAGCTTGATCCATTCCTCGTTCTCGGCAAATGCCGCCTTGCAGCGCTCGGTCAACTTATCGACCGCGGCATCCCGGCTCTGCTTGTCATCGTTAAAAACAGCGACTTCCATCTCTTCCTGCGGAATGACCTCGCGAATCGCACTGAAGAGCTCCTCCGGAATCGCCGCCGATTCGTAGCTGTGCTTCTCTTTGCCGATTTCTGCGCGAATTTTTGCAAAGAATTCGATGAGCTGCTTATTTACCTTGTCCGCCTCGAAAATCGCATCGATCATGACCTGTTCCGGCACTTCCTTCGCGCCCGCTTCAATCATGATGACTTTCTCTGCCGTGCTCGCGACCGTAAGCTGAAGATCGGAAACTTTCTTTTCCGCGTTGGTCGGATTGATGACAAACTTGCCGTCAACCAGACCGACCTGGGTCATTGCGCAGGGGCCGTCAAACGGAATATCCGAGATGGTGACCGCGAGTGCGGTGCCGAGCATGGCCGTGAGCTCGGGCGAGCAATCCGGATCCACGCTCATCACAAGATTCTCGAGCGTCACATCGTTCCGGTAATCCTTCGGAAACAGCGGACGCATCGGGCGGTCAATGACGCGGTCTGTCAGAATCGCATTTTCGGAGGGCTTGCCCTCACGCTTCATGAAGCCGCCGGGAATCTTGCCGACGGCATACTGACGCTCATTGTATTCGACGGAAAGCGGAAAGAAGTCGATGCCCTCTCGCGGCTGTTTCGAAGCGGTTGCCGTGGAGAGCACAACGGTATCGCCGTAGTGCATCAGCACAGCGCCGTTCGCCTGTGCGCACACTCTTCCGATTTCTGCCGTCAGTGTTCTGCCGGCAAGTTCCATGCTATAGCTCTTAAACTCTTTGCTCATGTTTTCTCCTCTTCTTCTCCCGTTCTTCTCCCGATTCCGACTCTCTTTGTTCTTACACAACAACAGGGTGGAATAAATTCCACCCTGAGCAAGAAAGTTTCCTGTTTATTACTTTCTGAGTCCGAGCTTCTCAATCAGAGCGCGGTAACCATCCAGATCCGTCTTCTTCAGATAGCCGAGCAGGCTTCTTCTCTGACCAACCATCATGAGAAGACCTCTTCTCGAATGGTGATCCTTCGGGTTCGCCTTCAGGTGCTCGGTGAGCTCCGTGATGCGCTCGGTCAGAATTGCAATCTGAACCTCCGGCGAACCTGTGTCGCCTTCTTTTCTGCCGTATGCCTTGATGAGCTCTGCCTTCTTCTCTTTCGAAATCATAGTGTTCTCCTTCTTTCTTGGTCTGACCCGAAACTGCGGCTTCGGCGGAGTACCCCGAAGTCATAGCCTTGGGCGCTAAACTACGCGGTTATACTAGCATAAAACAGGATAAACTGTCAATCAATCGAGCTCAAATCCGCCATAATTTGCTGTTTTAATGCAGTCAGCGATGCGAATTTCTTCTCCGGTCGAATAAATCTGAGAAAGCGCAGGCGAACGCGGACGCCGTAGAGATCACCCGAAAAATCCAGAAGAAAACTTTCGAGGCGCAGCCGATGAGAAAGATGGTCCTGTTCCACGCTGGGATTGGTTCCGACATTTGTGATGCTCCGAAAGGTTCTGCCATCCGGCAGCACCGTCTCTGTCTGGTAGACCCCCCGGCGCGGCAACAGTTTCCCGGCGGGCAGAAGCAGGTTGATGGTCGGAAAGCCGAGAATACGATTGCCGATTCCGTTGCCGTGCTGCACAACGCCCTCCGCTGTATACGGCATGCCGAGCAGGGTGTTTGCTTTCGCCATATCTCCGGCCGCAAGGGCCTCATGTATCAGACTGGAGCTGATTTCCTCCCCGGCTTCCGTTTCCTTTTGGATGATGTACACCGAAAAATGCAGGCGCTCTCCGAGCGATTTTAACTTAGCCGCATTCACGGCGCCGGCTTTTCCAAACCGCAGGTCTTCTCCGCCGACAATGGCTCGCATGCGCATTGCGCCGAGCAGAATCTCCCGCACGAAATCCTCACCGTCCATTGCGGCTATCTCCGCATCAAACGGATACTCGACAATATAGTCGATACCGGCTTGATGCAGCCTTTCGCGCCGCTCCTCATTGGTTAAAATCTGCGGTCGCCGCTGCCCGGAAACCACGGCGGCCGGCGGCGTTCCGAAGGTGAAGATTGCTGTTTTCAGCCCTTGTTCCCGCGCCACGGTCAGCATAGTCGCAATGATTTTCTGGTGTCCGCGATGTTCGCCGTCAAACTTTCCGACCGCAACCACCGTGTCCTCCGGGAGATGAAATGTTTTTTGATTGATCCAGTCCTTCAAGCGTCACCTCGCTCCAAAAACATTTTCTCCGCCCAATACTGCCTGCCCTTTTTTTGAAACAGTCCGACAAAACTTCCGTCACTTAAGTAGAGGCGGACCAGAGTGCCGTTTTCATCCACCCCGTTTTCGATGACAGTCTCCGCTACCGTATTGCCGTTTTTCAGTTTTGCGTCCGCTTCGGGCAAGGCCTTCCGAGCAGGGTATAGAGCAAGACAGTCTTCGACCGAAACGAGCTTATCTTCGATTTCACCGGCCTGCATCGCTACCTCCAGTTCCGAGAGCGTATAGGCATCCTCCAGTCGGAAAGAACCTACCCTTGTTCGGAGCAGAGCTTCCATGGCACCGCCGCAACCCAACTTTTCGCCGATGTCATGGCAGAGCGTGCGGATATAGGTTCCCTTCCCGCAATTCACAGTCATCACCGCGTGCGGAAGAGCGATTTCCTCCAGACGAATATCCGAGATTTCCACCCGTTGTGCGGGGCGCTCCACCGTAATCCCCTGACGCGCAAGATCCACCAACTTCTTACCGCCCTGCTTCTTGGCCGAGTACATCGGCGGTATCTGTTCGTAGCCGCCTACAAAGCTCTGCGCTGCGGCGCGGAGTTCTTCCTCGCTGCAACACACTTCTTGCGTGCGGAGTACTGTCCCCGTCATATCCTGGCTGTCGGTCTCTACCCCGAGCAGAAGCACGGCGCGGTATATTTTGGTCCGGTCGGTCAGGAACTCCACCAGTTTGGTCGCACTGCCGAGGCAGACGGGTAAAACGCCCTCCGCCGCCGGATCCAGGGTCCCGGTATGTCCTATCTTTTTCTGATGCAGGATACCGCGGAGTTTAGCGACAACATCATGCGAGGTAAAGCCCTTTTCTTTCCGCACATTCAGGATGCCGTTAAACATGGAGCTGTGCCTCCGCTGCGCGAATCACTTCCTCCATGATTTCTTCGGCACGTTTTCCGACAATGGTACAGCCTGCTGCGCGAATATGGCCGCCGCCGCCGTACCGCATGGCAATCGCAGCGACATCGACCGGTTCCAGCGAACGGAGTGAAAGTTTCCAGCTGCCGGGCTCCATCTCGGAGCAGAGGACCGCACATTTGACACCGGCGGTGAGCCGGAGTTGTTCCGAAATTCCGTCGAGGTCGGCATGTACCGTTCCCAGGCGGCGCTGCTCTGCCTCCGTAACAATCGAATAGATAACGGTTTTATCGGCATTCTCGACCGCATGCAACAGGGCAAGACCCATGATCTGATTTTGCACGAAGGTCTTTCGATAAAATGCACCGTCAATAATTTCGCCGAACGGAATTCCTTTTTCCATCAGTTCCCCCGCTATACGCATGGTGCGTGCCGAGGTGGAACCGTATTTGAAGACACCGGAATCCGTCACGATTCCCGTGTACAGCGCCGCCGCAATGGGCTCATCCACCTGATCGGAATCCAGCAAAGTATATAAAAGCTCGCAGGTGGAGCTCGCCTCGGGTTCGCAAATCGTGGTTGCGGCAAAATGCGGATTGGTGATGTGATGATCGATATTCAAAGTGTCTTTTGCGTCGTCAAAGAGCCGCTGGAAACCGCCGAGCCGCCCCTTATCGGAGACATCCAGCGCGACGGCAAGATCCGGTGCCGACACAGCGTCCGCATCCGTTACAATCTCAGAAAAGCCGCTGAGATAATTAAATTTCTCAAGCGGCTTTTCCAGACAAACTGTAACTTGTTTGGACGGCGCTGTCTTTTTCAGATAGAGGTACATCGCAAGAACAGAACCCACGCAGTCCCCATCCGGGCGCACATGTCCCAGCAGGACAATGCTCTTCGCCCGTTCGAGCTTTTCCGTCAAAATTGCATTCATGGTTTTAATCCTCTTCCGTCTCCGCCTGCTCAGAGAGATGCAAGTCCTCCAGCACCTTGTCGATATGTGCGCCGTAAGCCATGGATTCGTCCAGGACAAATTTGAGTTCCGGTGTAATGCGGAGATTTACACTGTGGGCGAGCTCACTGCGGATAAAACCTGCGGCACTCTTTAATCCGGCGAGCGTATCCGCCGCCTCCTGTTCGCTGCCCAGCACACTCACATAAACAGTACAATAGCGTAAATCCGCTGTGACACGTGCATCGGTCACAGTGGTCATCGCCGAGATGCGGGGATCCTTAATGCCGTTCATCACGACATTCTGGATCTCCTTTCTCACCTCAGCGTTGATTCTTGTGTTTTTGATACTGCCTTTTTTCATGCTTTTTCCCTCGGTACTTCGACCATCGCATACGCCTCGACCTGATCGCCCTCTGCGAGATCGTTGAACTTCTCGAAGACAAGACCGCATTCGTAGCCAGCCGCGACTTCCTTGACATCATCCTTGAAGCGCTTCAGCGATGCAAGCTCGCCGTCAAAGATCTGATCCTTGCCTCTTGTGATGCGGGCTTTGCAGCCGCGCTGAATCTTACCGTCGAGAACATAAGATCCGGCAATCGTACCGACTCCGGAAGCTTTGAAGATAGCGCGAACCTCTGCGTGTCCGATGACCCTCTCCTCGTAGACCGGTGCGAGCATGCCGTTCAGTGCGCGCTCCACATCATCGATTGCCTGATAGATGACCTTGTAGAGGCGAAGGTCTACCTGCTCGTGCTCGGCAGTCGACTTTGCCGTCGCATCCGGGCGCACATTGAAGCCGATGATAATCGCATTGCTTGCGCTTGCGAGCGCCACATCCGACTCGGAAATCGTACCGACGCCGCTGTGAATGACCTTGACCTGTACCTCGTCGTTGGAGAGCTTGGAGAGCGACTGCTTGACAGCCTCAACCGAGCCCTGTACATCTGCCTTCACAATAATCGGCAGTTCCTTCATCTCACCGGCCTTGATCTGACCGAAGACATCGTCCAGCGAGAGTTTCGCCTTGGTCTCCTCGATGAGCTTATTCTTGCCCTCGGAGATAAAGGTCGCCGCGAAATCTTTCGCCTCTTTATCCGTGTCCATGGCAACCATGATTTCTCCGGCATTCGGCACAGCATTCAGGCCCTGAATCTCAACCGGCGTAGAGGGTTTTGCCTCCTTGACACGCATGCCTCTGTCATTCAGCATAGCGCGCACCTTACCGGAGCAGGCACCTGCCGCGACATAGTCGCCGACATGCAGGGTACCCTTCTGCACCAGAATCGTAGCAACCGGTCCCTTGCCCTTGTCGAGCTGTGCCTCAATCACCAGGCCCCTTGCGTTGCGGTTCGGATTTGCCTTCAGTTCCTTCACGTCTGCCGTGAGAAGAATCATGTCGAGAAGGTTATCGATGCCTTCGTGGGTCTTTGCGGAAATCGGGCAGATAATCGTGCTGCCGCCCCAATCCTCTGCGACCAGCTCGTACTGCATGAGCTCCTGCTTGACGCGGTCGATGTTAGCATCCGGCTTATCAATCTTGTTGATGGCGACGATGATTTCGACATTTGCCGCCTTCGCGTGGTTAATTGCCTCGATAGTCTGCGGCATCACGCCATCGTCCGCTGCGACCACAAGAACCGCGATATCCGTCGCCTCGGCACCGCGCATACGCATTGCCGTGAAGGCTTCGTGGCCCGGCGTGTCGAGGAAGGTAATCAGTCTGTCGTGTGCCTTGACCTGATAAGCGCCGATGTGCTGTGTAATGCCGCCGGCCTCACGGCTTGTGACCGAGGTCTTGCGGATGGCATCGAGAAGCGAAGTTTTACCGTGGTCGACATGACCCATGACAACAACGACCGGCGGACGGGAAACCATGTCCTCGGGATTCTCGTTTTCCTCACGGAGCAGCTCCTCAATGACATCAACCTTCTCTTCTCTTGTGCAGAGAATATCGTATTCAAGTGCGATTTCCTCGGCCTTCTCATACGAGATTTCCGAGTTCATCGTATACATTTCACCCTTCGCAAAGAGCTTTTTGATGAGATCGGAAGCCGGCCGTTTCATCATCTTCGCGAGCTCGCCGATGGTCAGCGTATCCGGAAGAATCAGTTCCTTGATTTCCTCCTCTACCTTCTCGACCTTCGGCTTCTCCGGCATAATGAACGGATGACGCGTCGCCCTTCCGTTTCTGCCGCCGGACTTAAAGCCGTCTTCTGTCTTATGGCGCTTGTCATTCTTATCTTTGAAGTTATTCTTATTCGGTCTGCTGGAAACTGTCTTCTTCACCAGAGCGCTGTCACCGGATGCCGCAGCGCCCTGTGAACCGCCGCGGTTGCCGTAGCCGCCGTTACCCTGACCCGGGCGTGCACTGAAGCCGCCCTGCCCGGTACGGGGACCGCTGCCCTGGCCGTTGCGATTGCCGTAACCGCCGCTCTGGCCGTTTCGGTTGCCGTAACCGCCGTTACCCTGGCCGCTTCGGTTACCGTAGCCGCCGTTACCCTGGCCGTTCCGGTTGCCGTAACCACCCTGACGCTGCTGGCCGCCGTTACGCGGACCGCTGTTGCCCAGCGCATTTAAACGGCTCTGAATCGCAAGTCTGGTTTCTTCCGCACTTCTTCCCTGCGGAAGACGACTGGAAACAGCTGTTTTAATCGGCGGACGGGAATCTGCCGGCTTCTTCTGCGGTGCCGCAGTCTCGGGCTTTTTCTCAACATTCTCCTTCGGCTTCTCCGCTGTCTTCTCTGCAGCCTTTTCGGTCACTGCCTTCTCCTGCGGCTTAGCGCCCTCGTTGCCGCTATTCTTCACGCGAATCTGCTGTGCGTTTTCCGGGCGGAAAACGGCTGTAAACTTCTTTTTCTTCTTGGGCTGTTCTCCCTGCATTTCTGCTCTCTCTGCCCCATCCTGCTGTGCCTTGCTTTTATCCACTCTCGATGCCTCCGTATTTTTCGGCTTGAAATAATCTCGAATCAGGTTCGCTTCTTCCGCCGTCACATTGGACATGGGGGCTGCTTTCCTCCCCTGCTTTTCCAAGAACGACAGCAGCTCCCGGTTGCTCTTACCGATTTCTTTTGACAGATCGTTAATTCTCATGTTGCATTCCTCCGATCTGTTCCAACTTTGTCAGAACTGCTTTGGTAAATCCCTCGTCTAAGAGTGCCAGCGAAGCCCGCTGCTCCTTTCCGATGGCTTTTCCGAGTTCCCCCATGGTTGAAAAACAAACAAAGGGGATTTCATAGAATTCGCATTTATTGCGAAACTTCTTTTTGGTCTGTTCCGATGCGTCCTCCGCGACGATGACCAGCGTCGCTCGAAAAGACTGTATTTCCTTTTCTGTCATGAACTCACCGCTCGCGAGCCTGCCCGCGCGCTGTGCCATGCCGAGGGATCGCAACACCTTTGTTTTTAACAGCTCAGTCTGATTCACATGGTCCATCATTCAGCTCTGTGAACTCCTTTTCCAACGCTGCATATACACTGCTTGTGACCTGTTCGCGAAAGGCGCGGTTCAATCCGTTGGTTTTCCGGCAACGCTGCAGGCAGGCGATATCCCGACAAAGGTAAGCTCCCCTGCCGTTACTGCGACCGCTTGCATCCGGATGAATACTGCCATCCGGTTCCCGTACAATCCGGATCAACTCCTTCTTAGGCTTTTTCGCGCCGCAGCCGATGCAGCTGCGCATCGTCTCCTGCTTCACGCGTCAGGCCTCCTCCTCACCGGACTGCTCCTCGGCATTGTTTCCGGCATCTCCCGCCTGGTAGTCAATGCCGTACTCCTCGAAGAGCCCCTCTTCTCTCGCCTGTGTCTCTGACTTGATATCGATTTTATACCCGGTCAGCTTCGCTGCGAGGCGCACATTCTGGCCCTCTTTGCCGATTGCCAGCGAAAGCTGATAATCGGGAACGATGACAATCGCCTCTTTATCTTCTTCATCCGCAAGCACCAGAATAACCTTTGCCGGGCTCAGCGCATTTTCAATCAGAAGTGCCGGATCATTGTCCCACTTGATGATATCTATCTTTTCGCCGTGCAATTCATCGACAACCGCGCTGACACGCGCATAGTTCACGCCGACGCAGGCGCCGACTGGGTCCACATTTTCATCGTTCGAGTAGACCGCCATCTTGGTTCTGGATCCCGCCTCGCGGGCAATTGCCTTAATCTCGACGGTACCGTCCTTGACCTCACTGACCTCCTGTTCAAAGAGGCAGCGCACCAGATCCGGATGCGTTCTCGAAACCGCGATGCGGGGACCCTTCGGCGTGTCCTTGACTTCGACCACATAGAGTTTGATGTAGTCGGTCGGATGGAACACCTCACCCTTCACCTGCTCCGACTCCGGCAACACGGTATCGCATTTTCCGAGGCTGATGGAAATGCCGTTGCCGTTGACATTCAGACGCTGCACGATACCGGTCACCAGATTATGCTCTTTTTCAAAGTAATCGTTATAGATGACCTTCCGCTCTTCTTCGCGAATCTTTTGCAGAATCACATTCTTTGCGATGCCGGTCGCGATGCGGCCAAACTCCCGCGATTTAATTTCGACCGGGACCACATCATCGACCTCATAATGCGGATCGATCATCTTGGCATCGGCGAGGGAGATATACAGCGGTTTTTCGTCCGCCCGCACCTTGGAAGGCAACTCCTCTACTACGATCTTTTTCTGGATTACGCGATAGCGGCAGCTGTCTCTGTCGATATAAACTTCCACATTGTCGGAAGTTCCGTAATTATTCTTGCAGGCACTGAGCAGAGAGTTCTGAATCGCCTCCAGCAGTGAGTCCTTGCTGATATTCTTCTCCTTTTCAAGGAGTTCAATCGCCTCTTTCAGCTCATTGCCACTCTCTACCGGCTCTTTACTTGTTTTTCTCATGATCTTTGTCGTGTCCTCCGAATTTGCTCTTTAAAATTTGGGCGCAAGTCGTATGCCGGCAATCTCGCTGCGCTGAAAGGTTCTTTCTCCTTCTTCCGACTGCAGTGTGACAGTTTCTGCCGTATGTCCGAGCAGCACGCCCGAAAACTCTTTCTGACCGTCCAACGGCTTGAAGAGCTTCAACTCCACGTCCTTTCCCTTCTCTCGCACAAGGTCTTTCTCTTTCTTCAGACTCCTGGAAAGGCCCGGAGAGCTTACTTCCAGAATATACTCATCCGGAATAAAATCTTCTCTGTCCAGCCAGGCGGAAACCGCGCGGCTGATTTCTGCGCAGTCTTCAATGCCGATACCGCCCGGCATATCACAGAGAATACGCAAATACCATGTGCCCGCCTCCCTCACATAATCGACGTCCACCACCTCAAATTGTTTCTCACGTTGTAGTTCTGCAAGAAACTTCTCCGTACGCTCCACATAGCTCTCGCGCTTGCCCAAAGAAGACCTCCTTTTTTCAGCATGACATAAAAAGTGTGGACCGCTCGGCCCACACTTCTGTCATTTACCTGTGTACATTGTAAACTGTAACATGTTTGCGCCTGAAACGCAAGAAAAAGCAAACGTTTATTTTGTAAGTTCCTCCATCAGCGCATTGCTGCGCGCGATAAACGCATTCATACGATCCGGGCTTAAGCTTCCCTGCTGAATGCAGGCAAGATCATAGAGCTGTTCACAGAGCTGCTTCGTGAGTCCCTTGGTCTTGGTTGTACGCTCCGCATTCTCGTCCGCCTCTGCGCTCTCACTAGGCGTCTCATTTCCGGCAGTTTCGGCTTTATTGCCGTCGCGCACCACAACTTGCTCCTGAAGGTACTGTACCAACGGATGCTTGCGGTTTAGCACCAGTGTCCGCCCCGCAGTTCCGAACGTGCCTTCGCTGTCAGACATACCGTACTGCCGCATCATATCCTGCATACGCCTAGATTCCTCGGAGAGGGTGAGCATCGCCGCAACTTCGGCATTCTTAAAGCTCTCCAGTTTCACTTGCAGGGCTGTCTCACCGATAGCTTTCTGTACCGCGGAAACGAGCGCTTTTTCTCTGGTTTCTCTCACCTCATCCGAAGCCTCTTCCTTTTCACACAGTGCCTCGTTTAAATCCGCATCGATTCGAAGGAATTTTAAGTCTTTATTTTTTGCTTCAAGGCTCTGGATAAACGGCATGTCGATGGCATGCGGCAAAATAATCGCGTCGATATTCTGGCTCTTGAAAAGATCGATATAGCTTCTCTGCTGCTTTTCATCCGTCACATAAAAAATGCGGTTCGGGAAACGGGCCTCATTTTCCTTGAGGCAATCCTCCAGAGTCAGATACTTCTTCTCGAGATTCTTGAAGAGCACTGCATCCTTCACCTTCTCCTCGAATTTTTCGTCCTTCAGACAGCCGTACTGTACAAACGGTGCAATGTCGTCCCAATACTTTTCATAGCTCTCTCGCTCGGTCTTACACATACCGGTCAGCTTTTCCGCTACCTTTTTGGTGATGTAAGCACTGATCTTCTTCACAAATCCGTCGTTCTGAAGAGCGGAGCGCGATACATTGAGCGGCAAATCCGGGCAGTCGATTACACCCTTTAAAAGCAACAGAAACTCCGGAATAACCTCTTTGATATTGTCCGCGATAAAGACCTGATTGTTGTAGAGCTTGATTTTTCCCTCTGCAGCCTCATATTTGAGATCAGTGTGCGGGAAGTACAAAATACCCTGGAGCCGGAACGGATAGTCCATATTCAGATGAATCCAGAAGAGAGGCTCTCGGTAATCCATGAACACCTTGCGGTAAAACGCCTCGTACTCCTCCTTGCTCACCTCGTTCGGGTGTTTTCTCCAGAGAGGATTGGTATCATTGATCGGTTGCGGTCTCTTCTGAATTTTCAGTTGTTCCCGCGCCGGAGAGACTTCGACAATCTCTTTGTTGCCGTCTTCTCCCGTTTTTTCCTCTGTCTTGGCTTCTTCGACAATGGTCTCGAGGACCACATCATCCTCCCGCCGGTCTGCCGGGTCAATCAACTCGGTCTCGGGGGCGGCATCGACATCGGTCAGATAAATCGGAACGGGCATAAAACCGCAATACTTCTCGAGTACTTCCCGAAGACGCGCTTTGGAAGCAAACTCCTGACTTTCCTCCGCAAGATAAAGGGTAACTGCAGTCCCGTGTTCCTTTCGAGTGCCGTCCGACATCCGATACTCGGTACCGCCGTCGGACTCCCAGTGCACCGCTGTTTCGTTCTCGCGATAAGACTTGGTTTCAATCACCACACGGTCGGCGACCATGAAGGCGGAATAAAATCCGAGACCGAAATGTCCGATGATTTGATCTTCCGTCGCCTTGTCTTTGTAGGTCTCGATAAAATCCTGCGCGCCCGAAAAAGCAATCTGATTGATATACTTCTCCACTTCTTCGGCACTCATACCGACGCCGTTATCAAGGAAACGGATACTCTTCTCCTTCGGGCTCACTTCCACCTGAATCCGATAGGTCTCATTCTCCGGCGTCCGGTACTCTCCCATCAGTGCGAGCTTCTTTAATTTGGTTACGGCATCACAGCCGTTTGAGACCAGCTCTCTCACAAAAATGTCATGATCGGAATAGAGCCACTTTTTAATAATCGGAAAAAGGTTGTCACTGTGAATCGATAAACTTCCCTGTCTGTTTTCCATTTGTATCACCCGCCTTTACTTTTGCGTCTATTATACTACACATAGAACACATGTCAACGAAAAAAGAGGAGAAACCTGCGCTTCTCCTCTTTTCCTTGCTTATGCCGCGTCGTGTGTCTGAGCTGCAAATTTTGCGAGAACCTTTTCAAATTCCGTATTCTCGCCTTCACTGTCATATTGTACGCGTAATATCTGATTCAAATCCATTCCCATAAGGCCCAGGAAGGACTTGCCGTCAACACAAACATGGTTGTAACAGACATCAATCTCGAAAGGACAGTTTTCAGCAGCTCTGACAAACATCTTGATATCCGCAACCGAGTTTAACTTGATGCGTTTCTCTTGCATTTCTAACCTCCTATCAAGCAATCTTAGGAACGTTTCCTAAGATTGGGTGCATAATAGCACACAGTATTTCTCAATGCAAGCGAAAAATTATGAACACCTTGTGAACTCTGAGGCTATTGTGTACTCTCTTCCGAAGCCGCGGCCGTTTCCGCTGCTGTCTCAACGCCCGGCCCCCGGTTCTCTTCCGTTTCGAATGCTGTGACTTCTTTTGCCTTTCGGACAATACTGCCGGAACCGCCGCGCGGCGTCGCTCTTACCCCGGAACTCTGTTCTGCCGCTGCGGTGCTCTCTGCCGCTGTTTCGCCCTCGGGTGTCTGCGTTTCCTCCGCACTTGCCGGAACATCCGTCTCTGTTCTCACCGCTTCGGCATTCACCTCGGCATTTGCCGCGCTCGCCACCGCCATCAGCGCCTTCGGCTCTTCGTACTTTGTATTTGAAACCAAGAACGATACGCCGTGCACATAGTGCGCATAGTAGGCCTCGGCATACGGAATGCGCACATGACTCATAGAAAGATCCGAAAGATTATAGCGTTCCCAGCGTATACCCCATTCAATGGCAGCGGCAGCCGGGGAACTCCAGTTGGTTTTCGCATAGCGAGACACGAATTCGTGCTCTCCGGGCTCCTGCAGCAGAAATTCAAGCTGCGTGATTAAATCGTCATAAGGCTTCCCGCGGTCGCGACAATATGCTTCCAAGCGTTCTCGGCGGTCAAAGCTCCATTGTCCGAGACCATATCCATAGTGCGTTCCGGCTTCTTCCAGCGCAGGGTTGATGCCGCTTTCCTGTTGGAAATTACCGAGGAGACCTGCAATGGAACTCTCGGTCCAGCCGCGCGCCTTCAGATAGCTTCGGATCACATCCGCTGTCCCAAGATTCAGATAGAGCTGATGTGCGCCGTCGTTTTCATAGGTGAAGCCCTCGAAACGAGAACCGGGTGCCGCTACCAGATAGCCGCTTGCATCCACATAGTAAGAATCCGGCGTCATGCGATCCTTTAAGATACGACCGGCTGCATCGACATAGCACCAATTCTCACCTTCCTGAACCCAGGTATCCCGGTATAGCGCGCCGTCCGGCGCAGCATAGTATTCCCGATCTCCCTGATAAAAGCGCCCTGTACTCATTGCACCATCCTGTTCCAGGTGATACCGTGAACTTCCGAGCCGGAGAAACTCACCGTATTCCATGATGCCTGCAGCATTCAGATAATAATAGCGGTTATCGGCTCCGAGAATCCACTTTCCTCTCTCTCTCTCACCCGCTGCATTGAGATAAACCCATCCGGCCTGGACCTGTTTCCAACCGGTGGTAACTGCGCTGAGCAGAATCGCCGACGCGCTCGGTGTCTCGCTGTCCGGAGTGATTATTTGAGCGGCCGATGTTGCGCGGCGCGCCTCCTCTTCCGCCCGTTTCCGGATGTCACGTTCCGGCGTTTCGCAGAATTTGCGCACGCCAAAGGGCAAAATCAGAAAGACGCCGACCAAGCAGGATAAAGCCAGGGCGCGGCGATGCTGTTCCAAATGATTTTGAACCCATACTTTGATATCTTCTCTCATAGTCCCTTTCTCGTACCTCAATACTTCGACAAGATGCAGGATGCGGGAGTAGTATGTCATTTGTATTTTTGCTTTGCAAGACAGACGCCGTTTTTTTAAGAATTTGTTGCAAAAATATGGCGTCAAAATATCCGTCGTGTTTGGATTCTAATTCCAATGCCATTTGCGCAGACTTGGCAATATTACTCTTTTATGCTTCTGATTTCAAGTATTTTCATATATTTTTCAGCATTTATCCCTAATACGCCAATCTCGGATTGTTAAAATCACGAAACCATACTGACAGCTGCGTATTATGATGCAAAATATGCGTATGTTGCTTTGTGAACAGCAAAAAAGCGGCAGACATCACTGTCTGCCGCCCATGCGCAGAGGAAGAGAGGCTCGAACTCCCGTCTTCGGTTTTGGAGACCAACGTTCTACCACTGAACTATTCCTCTGTGTCTAAGAGCGCGCTCTTAAGCACAGGAGCAATTATAACCGGCCTGTTTCTCTGCGTCAAGCACTTTCGTATAAAATCTGCTTAAAACAGCAAGTGCATGGCTTCCTGAATGCTGGAGACACCGCAACAAGCAATGTCTCCGACACCGCGACACTTTTCTGCATTGGACTTTGGCAGAATACAGCGGGTAAATCCGAGCTTTGCCGCCTCACGGACACGATACTCCGCGAGCGGAACAGCTCTCACCTCGCCGGATAACCCGATCTCTCCAAAGATTACGGTATCTGCCTCTACCGCTTTGTCCCGGAAGGAAGAAATCATCGCAATGACGGCCGCTAAATCCACAGCCGGTTCATTCATCCGCATACCTCCCGCTATATTCACATAAGCATCGTAGCGCGACAGCGGTAAGCGACAGCGCTTCTCCAGTACCGCCATCAGGAGATTCACGCGATTATAATCGATTCCCGCCGCTGTACGGCGTGGCATACCGAATGCGCTCTCTGTCACAAGTGCCTGGACTTCCAGCAAAATGGGGCGGCTTCCCTCCAGCGAGCAAGCGACAACAGCGCCGCTCGCACCGAGCGGCCTTCCCTCCAACATATAGGCGGAGGGATTTTTTACCTCTTCCAGTCCGCGCTCTGTCATCTCGAAGACGCCGATTTCGTTTGTCGATCCGAAGCGATTCTTGACCGCGCGCAGAATCCGGTAGGAAGAACTCTTTTCGCCTTCAAAATACAAGACGGTATCCACCATATGCTCCAATACTCTGGGCCCCGCTACCTGTCCCTCTTTTGTCACGTGTCCGACAATAAAAATCGCAATGCCGCTTCCTTTCGCGAGCTGCATCAAAGCGTTGGTAGATTCCCTGACCTGGCTCACCGATCCCGGCGCCGCACTGATATCGTCACAGTACATGGTTTGAATGGAGTCAATGATTGCAATATCCGGTTTTTCGCGAAGCAGAACCTCACGGATGGAATCCAGGTTCGTCTCGCTGAGAAAACGGAGATCACCTTCCAGAGCACAGAGACGCTCCGCCCGAAGTTTGATTTGCCTGAGCGATTCCTCGCCGGAAATATAGAGTACCCGTTTGCCGAGTACCGCAAAGTTCCTGCAAACCTGCAGGAGAATGGTCGATTTACCGATGCCGGGATCACCGCCGATGAGAACCAGAGAGCCCTCTACGGTGCCGCCGCCGAGTACGCGATTTAATTCCGAAAAACCCGTGTCAATCCGACACTCCGCTGTCACATCGATTTCGCGAAGGTCCACCGGCTTTAAGTTGACGGCATGTGCGGTCTGTGATTTGGCGCGCAGCTTTTCTTTCGGTGCTGTCGGCTCCTCTACCAAAGTGTTCCACGCCTTGCAGGCGGGGCACTGCCCCGCCCACTTTGGCGATTCGTAACCGCATTCCGTGCAAAAGTAAGCTGTGCTTCGCTTCAATCGTTCACCTGCTCCTTCTTTGCGGAAGACTTGCGCCTTGTTTTTCGTTTCGTCGTAAAGACAAGGCCGGCTTCCTCGCCCTCCGGCACGGTCGGGCAGGTCACGAGCACTTCATCTCCCGCTTTCACCTTGTCATCCAGCATAGCCTCCGCGAGCTTATCTTCGAGCTCATTCTGAATGGCTCTTCTGAGCGGACGTGCGCCGTACTTCGGATCATAGCCCTTTTCGATCAGAAACTCCCGTGCGGCATCTTCAAACGACAGTTTGATTTCCATCTGACTCTCGCTGCGCTTTTCAATGTTTCCGAGCAAAATATCCACGATCTGCTTCATATTGTCGCGATCCAACTGATGGAATACGACAATCTCATCGATGCGGTTCAAAAATTCCGGCTTAAAGAGGCGGCGAACTTCATCCATTACGCCGTCTTTCATATTCTTATAGTCGGTTTCTTTGTTTTCACGCGCTGCAAATCCCAAGGTCTTCGGCGAAACAATGCGAGATGCACCTGCGTTGCTCGTCATAATCAGAACCGTGTTCTTGAAATCAATCTTTCTGCCCTGCGAATCTGTGATATGCCCGTCATCCAGCACCTGCAGCAAAATATTGAAGACATCCGGATGTGCTTTTTCGATTTCATCGAACAGAATCACCGAGTAGGGATTTCTTCTCACCTTCTCAGAGAGCTGGCCGCCTTCCTCATAGCCGACATAGCCGGGCGGCGAACCGACAATTTTCGAGACGGAGTGTTTTTCCATGTATTCACTCATGTCAACCCGAATAAGAGCCTGTTCCGTGCCGAACATAGCCTCCGCAAGTGCCTTGGAGAGTTCGGTCTTTCCGACACCGGTCGGTCCGAGGAAAAGGAAAGAACCGATCGGGCGGTGCGGGTCTTTGAGGCCGACTCTTCCGCGCCGGATAGCGCGGGATACCGCGCTCACTGCCTCGTCCTGCCCAATGACACGCTCGTGAAGCACAGACTCCAACTTCTTCAAGCGCTCATTCTCCTCCTCGGTCAGTTTCTTAACCGGGATTCTGGTCCAGAGTGATACTACATCGGCAACTTCGTTTTCACCGACCACGAGCTTTTTATCCCGTCTCGCCTTAATCCATTCTTCCTTAATCTTGGCGATTTTTTCTTCTTTCTTCTCCTGCTTCTTTTTTAACTGACCGGCACGCTCAAATTCCTCTGCGCGGACCGCTTCCTCCTTCTGACTCTCGAGTTTGGTAATTTCTTCCGAGAGCTTTTTGATTTCCGCAGGCTCCGCATAATCCGCAAGGCGAAGACGGGACGCCGCTTCGTCAATGAGATCGATTGCTTTGTCCGGCAGGAAACGGTCGGAAATATAGCGCGCCGAGAGCTGTACCGCTTCCTTGATTGCCGTATCCGTGATGCTGACCTTATGGTGCGCTTCGTAGCGAGGCCGCAACCCTTCCAAAATCCGAACGGACTCGTCTTCCGAGGGCTCGTCCACCGTAATCGGCTGGAATCTGCGCTCCAGAGCGGCATCCTTTTCAATATGTTTCCGGTATTCCTCAATGGTCGTTGCGCCGATCAGTTGCAACTCGCCGCGCGCCAGAGACGGTTTCAGAATGTTGCTGGCATCCATGGTGCCCTCAGCCGAGCCGGCGCCGATGATGGTGTGAATCTCATCGATAAAGAGCAATACATTTCCGGCCTGCATCACTTCCTGCAGAACCTTTTTGATTCGCTCTTCGAACTCGCCGCGGTACTTGGATCCCGCAATCATACCCGAGAGATCCAGGGTCACGAGGCGTTTGTCCGCCAGAGTTTCCGGCACTTCACCGCTTACGATTAACTGGGCAAGCCCCTCGACAACCGCCGTTTTTCCAACTCCCGGCTCACCAATCAGGCAGGGGTTGTTCTTCGTTCTGCGGCTCAGAATCTGCATAACGCGCTGCATCTCAACACTTCGTCCGATCACCGGATCCAGTTTACCCTGACGCGCAAATTCCGTGAGGTCGCGCGAATACTGATCCAAGGTCGGCGTCGGCTGTGCGGAGCCGCTCACAACACCGCTGCCCTGTGTTTGCTGCGGCATGTCCTCCGGCGAATGCTTCTCACCCATGGCATGCATCAAATCTACATAGAGTTTCTGAATGTTGACGCCCATCGTATAGAGCAATTTGCTCGCTACACAATTCTTCTCTTTCAAAATAGCGAGGAGAATGTGCTCGGTGCCGACCTGCGGTGCTTGGAAGCGCTCAGCGGCCGCCTTGCTGTATTCCAGCACTCGGCGCGACATCGGCGTATATTTCGGCTCTTCCGCAAGTTTGACGCGCTCCACAGAGGCGAGCATCTTGTCCATCAGTTTGAGAACTCGCTTTTCTGTCGCCTCGTTTGCAATCAATACCTGTCCCGCAACGCCGCTGCCCTGGCGAACCAGGCCGAGAAGCAAATGCTCGGTTCCGATGTAGCTGTTGTGCAGTTCCTCAGCTGCGCGGTGCGCATACTCCAACGCTTCCTGCGCCTGTTCGGAAAAATAATCTGCCATAAAAACTCCTTCCTGTTGCCTGTTTGCGCAATCTCAGCGCTCGAGCAACTCGGGTAATACTCTTCTCAAATAATTTGCACGGAGCACATCAATCTGTTCGCGGTCAACCGGCCCCTTCTCCGCCGCAATCAGATTGGAAGGCTGCACTCCCAGATACAGCGCGTAAATGCTGATATCCTGTTCGGTTTTTGCCAAGCCGTCTGTGATACCTGCCATCACGGCCGAGAGATTGTGCAGAGCTTCCCGGATTGTGATGCGTCTCGCATACTTCAGAAAACCGTAGGCGCGGAACATACTGTCGACGCGTGCAAGTCTGTGTCGTTCTATCGAATGGGCTCTGATTTTCTCTTCTTCATTGTTTAGGCGCATTGCCGTTTTCTGAACGAGCGCCATAATTTCTTCTTCCGATACGCCGAGCGTCCGCGTATTGCTGAGATCAAAAAGATCGCCGTGATTTTCTTTTCCGTCTCCGTAGACACCGCGAATGTTGACACCAATCTGCCCCATTGACTCAAGAATCTTGGAAAACTGCTTACTCTGGGACAGCATAGGCAAATGCAACACAATATTGGCGCGCATTCCGGTTCCGACATTGGTCGGAAAAGAGGTGAGATACCCGTAATGCGGGTCAAAAGCATATTCAAACTGACGATTCATATAGTCGTCCAGCCGGTTGATGTTCTCATAGAGTTCCTTCATGTGAAGATTCGGGCTCATGAGTTGCAGACGAATGTGGTCGTCACCGTTCAGAACCAGAGATAAGCTCTCGCTCTCCGATAAAAACAGTGCAACCGGTGCTTTTCGTTCCAAAATACTTGCGCTCAAAACGCGGCGCTCCCGCATCGCCATGCGGCGTATCTCTGAGATTTCTGTCAGAAGGCAGTCATTCACATTCTCCTGCTGCTGCATTGCAAGTTCCTGCAAGGCGTCGCGCATACGCTGTACCATCTCATTCGCTTCCTCATTGCGAAGACGACGCGGAAAATGATACTCAGCCCAGTTGCGCGCGAGTCGGATGCGGTTTGAAACAAAGTACTTTCCGGATTCCATCCGGACCTGCTCATACCATTTAAGCATCCGTGTCCTCCTTTTCCAACAGCCGAATCTGATCACGGATTTCCGCGGCTTTTGTATAATCTTCTGCCCGGATAGCCGCATTCAGCTTGACGCGCAATCCGCGGATTTGAATGCGGCGCTCTACTTCCGGCGAAGTAACCGGAGAGACGGAAGCATCTTTTTCACTGCCTTCGTTGACCGCCATATCTTGCGCCTCCGCGGTCGGGCGTATGCGCAAACCATATTTGGGATGCTTGCCCTTGTGCATGTCAGATCCCTGTAACTGCTTAATATTATCCCGCATGAGCACATCAAAAACCTCGTAACAGGTCGGACAGCCGAAACGAGAATCTCTCACAAAATCGGAATATCGGGTCTTACAATCCGGACAGACCACTCTGTCATAGTCCGTTTTTCGCTCTTCGCTCTGCCCCGTGAAAATAGCAGACAGCATAACGCCCAGCGACAAAGTATCATCGGAATCGCCAAAATCTCCGCCGATATTCATCTTCCGCGCACAGGACTCACAGAGATGAAGCTCTGTTCTTTCTCCGTTCATCCCAAATTCCCGGTACAGAATGGTCGCCTCTCTCTTCTTGCAACGCTCACATAACATGACTCACTCCTCCGCTTCACACTTACTGAAAGCGTCGTACAAACCGTCTACCAGCTGGTGAGCCTCACTGCGACTCACACCGTTACAAATACCGCGCGCCAGACATACGGAAAGTTCCCGTTTCATCTCCTCAATTACACGCAGTTTGTCCACATCGATGGAGATGACGGCACCTCTCCGCCGATCCAGTTTGATGAAGCCCTCTTGGCGCAAAATCGTATACGCTTTGTTGACGGTATGCATGTTGATGCCGACCAAATCTGCCATCTGACGCACGGAGGGAAGAGAATCTCCTTCGTGGAGCTGCTCCATCGCGATGCCAAGAATAATCTGGTTGATCAGCTGGATATAAAAAGCTTCATCGCTGTTAAAATCAATACATAATTTCATATCCACACCTCTCTGCTCAAACTGTTACACTGATTATATAACAGCCTTCCGGGGCCGTCAATCAGAACCATGCCGAGAAAAAAGAGCGGTGCAAGCTGCGCTTCGCAACCTGCCCGCCCTTCGTTCTGAAAATCAGAGATCGATATCCTCAAACACTTCATCTCCGGATGTATTCTTTTTCCCGTTGACCGCCTGTGCCTGTGCAGTGATGGCATCTGCCGTGTTTCTCGCTTCTTCCAGCGTTTCTCTCACATGTTCGCTCATATCAAGCTGAGGCAACACCCGCGTAGCGCCGAGATCGTCCGCCGCAGAATCGGCAGCTGTATCTTCCGGCGGAACCACTGCGACCTGATCATCTGCCAGCACAATTTCTTCCGGCTGCTGCGGAGAAGGCTCCTCGGCTTCCGTTGCCTGTTCCGCTGCGCCTGCGAGTACTTCTTCCGTATGGCTCTCCACTTCTTCGGAAGTTGTCTTCTGCAGGGCTTCCTGTTCCTGACGCTGCAGCAATTCTTCCGCCGCGCGCGCAGCCTTTCGCTCGGCTCTCCGGCGCTCTCGCTCGGCAAGTTCCGGCGACTTTCGACGCGCACCGCGAAGAAACGCGTAGATAGCTGCTCCGATTGCAAGTACCAGTGCACAGGTGAGTCCCACAATCTTACGGTGCGAAACCTTGTACTGCGCTCTCAGCTGCTCCGCGGTGCTCTGTCCCGCGCCGTCGCCCGAAAAATAGCGCTGTAATGTTTTTTCCTGCAGGTCGAAGCGGTAAAACCCCTTCTCCCCCTTACTGTTCATACCGTAAAACACGCAGTAATTCTGTCCCTGATCCTTCTGACCGATGTAGCCGTCAACGGTTTTCCCGTTCAGCGTGACTTGCTTGACCAGAAGTCCCTCCGGAACCGCAACGCCCTCCGGCAGCGGAACAACCGACACTGCCTTGGCTGTCGCGCCGACTTGTACATAAGGTGACCAAGTTCTGCTCGTGTCATCATAAAAATAAAGATTTCCGCTTCCGCCGTCTGCGAGCAGATAAATCAGATGCAGATGCTCGTCCGATCCCTTACCTGCCTGTACCGTCCGATCTCCGTAGATAAAGCTCTCGCTTTCATAGCCTGCCGGAAGCAGAGCCTGATCAAAGCTGTCCGCAATGGTATAACTTGTCGTTCCGATGGTCACATGTGTACTGTCTTCAATCGGCGCAGTTTCCGGTGTCGTACCCTGCTGTTTGGTCACGATAATCGTATAGGTACCAAGCGCACTGTTATCGCTGCCAAGCACATTGACCTCAATCTTGTTTTCGCCGAGCTTTAAGTTCTCGTTTCCGGTCACATTGACCTTCGCTCCCTCTGTCGCCGGCACCGCATTGACCGCAATGCGTGTGACTTCTTCCCCGACCACTGCGGTGTAAGCCGTATTGCCTGCGCTGAATGCCGGCGTCAAAGTGCCCGGATTCAAACTCAGATTGCTGAGAGGTCCGGTCGCTTCCGTCGGTGCCGCCGCGGTCTCGGCCGCGCTGCTTCCCGCCGTAGCATCGGCCGCGGCAATGGTGATTGCCGCGCTTCCCTGATGCGCGATGGTTGCCTCCTGGTTACTGTCCGCCAACTTGGCGCTTTTCACCTGTACCGCTGCCGAGCCGTCCTTTAACGCTTTAAACCGAAGGCTGTAGTAAACATCGGACTTTCCCTCACCGCCGCTGTTCTTGACCGTCAGCTCACCGCCGCTGCCGCTTGCACTGTCTCCGCTTATAAACTCCATCTTTTCACTGTCATAGCTGAGAACAATGTCCGTATTGGAAATCGCACTGTCACCCTGCACGTGCATAGAAACAGTAAATTCTTCGCCAACCTTGGCGCTCGGGTCAGAAAACTGAATGTTTGCGCTCAGGGCAAAGGCGCTCAGCTGTAACATTGCGCTGAACATCGCGGCCGTTGTGCCACAAAGGATTCCCCGTGTCACGCTTCTTCGCTTCATTCTGTGCTTGCCTCTCTTTCCGTCCCGCTCACCGGGAAATATAATCTGTACTATCTTAGCACAAACCACTGATTATATACAAGCTACCCCCTGCCTGTCCGCTCGATATTTTGTAGGATTACCATACATGTGTTACAGCAGTGAAATAGGGTTAAGCGCCAAAAGCGTTGCTGCCGGTTTCTTGTGAATTGTTGTGAACGACTCATCCAAAAAAACCCGGAAGCCTCTGCTTTCACAGAGGCTTCCGGGTATCAGAGTTTAATTAATTCGGCAGTGCCGCCGCATTCTCCGGCATGTCCGTATAGACCGGAATCCGGAAGGTATGCTTTTTCTGTTTGAGTGCTTCCGTATAAGCTTCTCCGAGCTTTCTTCCCTCCTCCGCTGCCGCCTGAACATTGGTCATATACTGGTGCTCGTAACGTCCTTTTGCCGTGACATTAAACTTCTTCAGGTAGAACGTATCCTGACCGCTCTTCAGATAATTGTCGCCGTAATATTTCGCGCCGCCGATGATTGCTTTCTCCGGTGTATCCCAGGGTTTCCCGTAGGTCGCATCTACCTGGCTTGCCCACCAGAGACCGCGCTCGGTCGGCGTCTTATCGCCGTCCTGGAAGGCCTGCGCATTAAAGTAATTATAGAAGCCCGGGAATTTCGGGTTCTTTCCGCTGATCAGACCGCTGCCGCCGGTTCTTCCCTGTTCCTGAATCAGCATTGCCGTCAGGACATACGGGTTCACACCCGAACTGCTTGCAGCCGTCATAATCGTTGTGATGTAATCCACGCCGCTCGGATTCGATCCGCTGCCATCGCCGGACAGAGTTCCGCTGTTGCGGTTATCCGTCTTACCTGTGTTGGCGGTAGCACCGGTTGCGCTACGGCGGATAACCGCCTGTACATCGCCCCCGAACTGCTGATTTTCGCTCTCTTCTTCCAAGAGCTGATAAGGTGCAACATCTTCCACTGCCGCAGGTGCTTCTCCTGTACTCTCGCCGGAAGCAGTGACTTCTGCGGCTTCGTATGCATCCGCCGTTTCCGATGCGCCCTGCTCTTCGGCAGACAGGTCGGCTTCTGTTGTCTCTCCGGTCACCGCAGACTCCGCTTCCGCTGCGGTTTCTGCTTCCGCTACGCTGTCTGTCTCTGCCACGTCGGCTTGAAGCTCTGTGCTATCTGTATCTTCCGCCGCTGCGGTTACAGACTGCTCCGCCGCAGATTCTTCGTCGGCCGAAGCAGTGTCTTCCGGATTAACCAGCTTGTCATGCGGCGCCCCCGCAAGAATACCGATGGCCTTTTCTTTTTTGGCGCTCCCTGTATCACCGCGTGTCACGACAGCCGGTTGGGTGGCATTCTCCTTTGCTTTGCGCTGTTGTTCTTCCGCCGAAAGCGGTGCGGCCCCGACCACGGCTTTCTTGCTGTCTCTCGGAGTGCCGGGCGCTGTCCAAGTCACAGCGCTCGGGCTCTTCCCTTTTGCACTCGCAACTTGTGTGCTGCCACCGCCGGAAGCTGTCGTCCCTGTGTTATTTCCGGAACCGGGAGCAGTCGTACTTGCCGCCTTGCTTACACTGCTGTCGGTCGACTGCGCAGGCGACAGACCGGTGCTGCTTAAAAAGGTGTTGGATGCGAGCATGCGGACCCCCTCTGCATTCTGGCTGTCCGGATCATATCCCTGGGTCTGAAACTGAAAAATATAGCGACTGTCCAGAAAGTTTCTGGGATCCATATAATAGCTGATGATATTTGAGTTTGCAGCAACCCAGGCACTCGTATCAAATCCCTTCCAGCTATTGGTCGCCGCATTATAAGCCGCACCGTCCCTCGACTTCCAGCTGTCTTTGCTCGTTGTATGTACCAGGTTTCTACCTATCTTGCTCTCTTCCCGCACAACTTCTTGCCAACTGAGCCCCGTCTTCTGTGCTTTAAATACCCAGTTCGGGTATTTTGCGTGAAGTTCTCTCAGTTTATCTTTGTAGGACTCCGGAAACCCTTCCGCCGCGAGCTGTTGCTCGAATTGTGCATCGCTCTTCTGTGCCGCAAAACACTGTGACGCCTGTGTGGGTAAAAACGGCGTCAAGAGGCTCAAAATCAAAATCCCGGCTTGCGCGATTCGCCTTGCTCTCTTTCCTTTCACTGCGCTTCATTCCTCTCTCTCATTCCTCGAGAAATACAGAAAACTGCCGCCCCGAAGAAAACACTCCAGTGCGGCAGTCGTTTTCATAGCTCCGATCAGACCGGATAAACGCCGTTAGCCGTGTCTGCCTTGTTCATGTCCACACCGCTCTGCTGTGCCTGCCGATACTTGAAGAAATCAAGCGCGACCTGCGGGAACAGTGCATACGAGAGAACATCCTCCTCCTGCTGCTTCCACGGTCCGACTTCTTCCTCAAACTTCGGAAGCTGCGGCGGAATCAAATCTGCCGGACGACAGGTAATCGGCTTCTCATCACCGATAATCTGCTTCTGAATCTCCGGATTCACCGGACGCACAGACTGTCCGAACTCACCCATCACAAGCTTTCTGGACTCCTTCGGGACCATCTTATAGCGCTGGTGCATGAGAACATTCATGACCGCCTGCGTACCGACAATCTGAGAGGACGGCGTAACCAGCGGCGGCTCGCCGAAATCCTTGCGAACACGCGCCACTTCTTCAAGCACATCCGGGAGTAAATCCTCTTTATGTGCTTCGGTGAGCTGCTTTAAGAGGTTGCTGAGCATACCACCCGGCACCTGATAGCGCAGCGTATTGATGTTGACACCGAGCAGCTTCGGGCTAAGCAGGCCGTTTGCGATGTACTTCTCACGAATCTTGGTGAAATACTTTGCAATCTCAGAGAGCTTCTCGATATTGAGTCCGGTGTCATAGGGCGTACCCTTTAAAGTCTGTACCATAACTTCCGTCGCAGGCTGGCTGGTTCCGAGCGCAAGCGGCGAAATTGCCGTGTCAATGATATCGGCTCCCGCCTCAATTGCCTTGAGCAAGGTCATGGATGCCACACCGGAGGTGTAATGTGTATGAATATCAATCGGCAGTTTGGTAGACTCCTTCAAGGCTTTGACAAGGTCATACGCTTCATACGGCGTCAGAAGACCGGACATATCCTTGATGCAAATGGAATCCGCCCCCATCTCCTCGATGCGCTTTGCCAGTCCCACCCAGTATTCGAGTGTATAGGCATCTCCAAGGGTATAAGACAGCGCAATCTGTGCTTCCGCGCCCTCTTTCTTGCAGGCATTGACAGCCGTCTCCAGATTGCGGAGATCATTCAGGCAGTCAAAAATGCGAAGAATATCAATACCGTTTGCGACGGATTTCTGTACGAAGTACTCGACCACATCATCCGCATAATGATTATAGCCCAGGATATTCTGACCACGGAACAGCATCTGCAACTTAGTGTTCTTGAAGCCCTGCTTTAAGAGACGTAGTCTCTGCCACGGATCCTCATGGAGGAAGCGAAGACAGGAGTCAAACGTCGCTCCGCCCCAGCATTCAACCGAGCGATAACCGATTGCATCCATCTTATCGATGATGGGCAGCATCTCCTCTGTCGTCATTCTGGTTGCAAAGAGAGACTGGTGCGCGTCGCGAAGCACGGTCTCACAAATTTGAACCGGTTTTTTCTTCTCGTTATTCATCTATATTCTCCTTGCGCTTGTCTCACGCGAAAGATAGTTTCATGCTGCGCTTATTTCACACCGAAAATGGCCATGAAGGTTCCGGCTGCCACTGCCGTGCCGATGACACCCGCTACGTTCGGTCCCATGGCATGCATCAGCAGGAAGTTGGTCGGATCTGCTTCGGCGCCGACCTTCTGGGAGACACGCGCGGACATCGGCACCGCCGAAACACCGGCCGAACCGATCAGCGGGTTCACCTTGCCGCCTGTCAGCTTGCACATCAACTTACCGAGCAAAACACCGGCTGCGGTACCGAAGGCAAATGCGACCAATCCGAGGAAGACAATCTTCAGTGTGTCTGCCTTCAGGAAGGCCTCTGCACTGGTCGTTGCACCGACCGAAGTACCCAGCAAAATGACTACGATATACATCAGTGCATTGCTTGCCGTATCCGTCAGCTGTCTCACGACGCCGGACTCACGGAACAGATTGCCAAGCATCAGCATGCCGATTAACGGCGCAGTTGTCGGGAGCAACAAGCTCACAATCACCGTGACGACAATCGGGAAAAGAATCTTTTCGAGCTTCGAGACCGGACGGAGCTGTGCCATACGGACTTTGCGCTCCTTTTCTGTCGTCAGCAGACGCATAATCGGCGGCTGAATAATCGGAACCAGCGACATGTAAGAGTACGCTGCCACTGCGATTGCACCGAGATACTCGCTCTGCCCCATCTTGTTCGCAAGGAAAATGGAGGTGGGGCCGTCTGCGCCGCCGATAATCGAAATTGCAGCTGCCGCCTTGCCGTTAAAGCCGAGCAGAACTGCCAGCAGATATGCCGCGTAGATACCGAACTGCGCCGCTGCGCCGAGCAAAAAGCTCATGGGATTCGCAATCAACGGGCCAAAGTCCGTCATCGCGCCGACACCCATAAAGATGAGCGGCGGAAGAATTCCCCATTCATCGAGCTGGTAGAAATAGTGCAGAAGTCCGCCGCTACCGTCAGCAGACTTTGCCGGATCCAGCATAATATCAGGATAAATATTCACCAGAAGCATACCGAACGCAATCGGAACAAGGAGTAATGGCTCAAATCCTCTTGCGATAGCAAGATAGAGGAATAAAAGCGCCACTGCAATCATGATGAGGTTTCCGAATGTGATGGAGAAAAATGCGGACTGATGGATAAGATTGCTGAATGTATTGGTTAAATACGCCATCTTATTTTCTCTCCTCTTTGGGGTGCCGTCCGGCACTGCCCGCTTAATTCAAAGTTGCCAGCACCTCGCCTGCCTCTACGGACTGATTGACACTCACATTAATGCTCGCAATGGTACCTGCCTCCGGAGCAACAATCTCGTTCTCCATCTTCATTGCCTCAAGAATCATGATGGTCTGGCCAGCCTCAACGCTGTCGCCGACCTTTTTCTCGACACTCAGAATCTTGCCCGGCATCGGGGATTCGACTGTGATGCTGCCTGCAGCGCCGGCCGGTGCTGCTGCCGGAGCCGGTGCTGCCGCCGGAGCCGGTGCTACTGCCGGGGCCGGTGTTACCGGTGCGGGTGCCGCCGGCTGGAATGCCGGTGCCGCTGCCTGCTGGAATACCGGTGCCGCCGGAATCGTCACAACCGGTGCGCCCTGTGCCGCTGCGGTGATGCCCTCTTCAACCTGCACAACATAAACCTGTCCGTTCACGGTAATGGTATAGTTCTTCATTGTATTTTCCTCCTCAGTCTATCCTTGAGATGTGTGTAATTGCTGTGTTGTATCTCTTAATGTCTTCTTCTCTTGCTGTTGCCGCGTCTTCTGAGAGATTTGACAACCAGACCGTCAGGTCCCGGGTCCTCCCCTTCTGCCGCAAGTGCTGCCGCTGTCAGAACTGCGAGCATCTGTGAATCTAACTGCGGCTCTTCGTTTGCTGCGACAGCTGCCGCCAGCACGGCGACCGTCTCAGCCGGAACGGATTCGCTTTCAACCGCGGTTTCTTCCGGCGCGGAGATGCACTGCACTTTTGTGCCTTCCGGCACCTGTGCCGCTTTGACCTGCTCCGCACTGATTCGCTTAGAGACATTCTTGGCGCTCTTCGGCATGCGCTGAATCGCAGCCACCTTCTCTTTATATTCCCTTTCTTCCTTCTCGATGGCCTCTTTCCGGCTCACCCAATCGTGAATGTACTTGAAACGACTGATCAGGAAGGCAATGAAAATTAATACCGCAAAGACGGTACCCATTCCGATAATCAGATTGAGCCCGGCGCTCTCGAATTTCTCCCCGAGCGTCTCAACCTTGCTGAAATTCAGCTCGGTGATATCACCGCTCGAAACCTGATACCCAAGGTGCGCAACGACCTCACGATCACCGCAGTGCGCCTTGACAGTGACCAGAATATTGTCGTCATCCACTTCTTTGGCTACGGCATCATCCACCGCGGTCACATCACCGACATCTTCCCGAATGGTCTGCCAGCTTTTCAAGCCGTCTGCCATTTTGGTTTCGCCGTTTGCCTCAAACTGGTCAATGTAATTCTGCAGCATAGCCTCATCGAAGCTCATGATGGTACTGATATTCTTCTTAGCGCCCTGTTCTGCGGAATCCAGTACTTTCTGGTCAATCTTCGCAAAAGCGGAGAACGGAATCAGAACTGCCAGCGTGAGGCACAGAGCTACGGTGAGAAGAAACTGTTTTATTCTCTGCTTCATCCCGACACCCCGCTCAGACCGTGCCATGTTTCTTGGCAGGAATTTCCTCATTCTTCGTGAAAAGCATCTCAAAGGCTGCGATAACGCGCTTTCTCGTCGTTTCCGGTGCAATGATATCATCGACATAGCCGCGCTTTGCCGCGCTCATCGCCGATCCCTGCTTCTCCAGATACTGTGCCTTCTTCTCTTCGAAGAAAGCGGTCTTATTCTCAGCCTTTTCAAGCTCGGAAGCGTAGAGAATCTTGACGGCAGCGCCGGCATCGATCAGCGCCAGCTCCGCATTCGGCCAAGCATAAACAATGTCTGCGACCGCCCGAGGCGCAAATACATTTGCCAGCAGACCGTGTGCCGTGCCGTTCAGCAGTGTCACTTTCGGTACGGTTGCCTCTGCATAGGCGTTAATCAATGCCGCAACCGCCTGCGGCAGACGCTTCTCATTGCAGAGCGTCTTCTCAAAGCCCGCGCTGTTCACGACCGTGAGGAGCGGAATGCTGAACGCGTCACAGAATTTTGCAAAGCGCGCCGCTTTCTCGATGCCGCGGAAACAGACTTCTCCGGATGCCGCCGCAATCGCACCGACCGTGCAACCGTTCAGACGAATAAATGCTGTGGTCACCGAGCAGCCGTAGTGCTGTCCCGGCTCACAGACAAAACCGTCATCCGAAATCGCGCGAAGCACGCCCGCACCGGAAGCCTGCACGACCTCCGGAACCAGGCGGTTCAGGCTGTCCTCGCAGTCACCGTAGGTATCATCGTCATCGTTGCTGGACGGAAGAATACCGACCAGCGCACGAATCCCTGCCGCAATTTCTTCCTGCGTGCCGACAAAATCCGCCGTACCGCTCTCTTCACTCCGGAACTCCGCCGATGCTGTGTCGAGTTCTGCCTCGGTGTTGCCGGAGATTGCATTCGGCGCATGGAAAAAGAGCTTGGCATCCTTTTCCATGAAGGTAAAGTCAGCGAGTGCCGCGCTGACCGCAAGACTTCCGCCACAGAGACCGTATACCGCCTGAATCTGCGGGACCACGCCGCTCGCGAGTGCCTGCTCACGATAGAGGGAACCGAACGCAAACAGTGCGTCCGTCGCCTCGGCAAGTCTCACACCGGCACAGTCAATGAGTCCAATGACCGGTGCTCCCATTTTGACTGCGAATGCATACAGCCGTCGAATCTTCTTCGCGTGCATCTCACCCACGGAGCCGCCGAAAATCTCGGGGTCCTGTGCGTAGATGTATACGAGTTTGCCGTCGATGGTTCCGTAACCGGTCACGACGCCGTCCGACGATGCTTCCTCAGAAGCTGCGCCGAAGTCTGTACTCCGCGCCGTCACATAAGCGCCGAGCTCCACGAAACTGTCCTGATCCAGTATCTCGCGGATTCTCCGGGCCGCCGTCGAATCATTGATATGACTCATATTGCAACCTCCGTTATACAATTTTAGCCGATTGTCATCGTACATATTTTAGAAGTTTTGCATAAAAAAAGCAAGTACTTCGGCGCTTCTGAAGTACTTGCCTTTTTCGATATCTGCTATCGTTCTGCGGAAGATGTAGCGCTTTTTTCGGGGCTCACTCCCACGCTTTGTACTTTTCCGTAAATCCGACTTCTCCTGTCTTCGGAAGGCGACGCTTTCTCTTCTTGTCGCCGCTTGTCTGCTTCTTTCTGCGACCGCCGCTCTTGCTGTCAAGCTTTTCCGTCTTATCGGTATTCGCTGCGCGTTTGTTCGGATCTGCGTTATTCAGCTTGTCCGTCGTATCGGAATCGCCGCTCTGTGTCGGCGTGGTCGCAATGTTTACGCTCGGTGTCGGCGCGATGTGCTTGCCTCTGCCGTTGCCGCGGCTGCTGCTTCCGCCGCGACCGCCGCCACTTCCGCCGGACGTGTTGTCGCTGTCGGAGTCGTCGTACATCGCAAAGAGCGTGATGTCGTCGTAGACCGGCTGACTGAAGTCGTAGGGCTGTCCGTCCAGGTACCAGCCTATGAACTTGCCGTAGCTTCGCACCGGCTTTCGGATCGGTTCACTCGCCGTCCGGCCTTCGCGTACCTTCTGGCTCTCGAATGGTCTCCAAGCGCCGTTGCCGTCAAAGCTCACGATGTAGTTCGGTTTCTCGAACTCGTTCGTGAAGACCGCCCCGGTCACTGTCTGGCCTCTCTTTTCCATGGTCCGGGTCGCATTGAGGACAGAACCTGTCTGCGTGACCACGTAGGTGACGGTCACCGGATCCGAATCGAAGCTGAATCCGCGTCTGCCGATCGGCAGCTCGGAGATTTCGTAAACGTAGGTGCCCGGCAGCCGGAAGCTGATGTCTCCGAACTCTCCGGTTCCCGCGCCCTGAATTTCGAGCTGCATCTCCTGGTTGCCTCCCGCCGCGAGCGGCATCGGGAGAACCCCTGCCGCCTCCGGTGCTGTCGTGCTGACCGCGCGGAGCAGGAAGGTAAAGGTTCCCGCATTGTGCGGTGTTCCGCCGGTAATGATCTTCTGCACCGGCGGGTCGTGAAGGACCGCAGGTGTTGCCGGCACCCAGACCGCGTAGAGTGTGACTGTCGCGCCGTCCGAAGTCGTTACGTTCGTGACCGGCTGCCCGTCCGTGAAGTCTGTCGTACTGCTGCCGGGTGTGCGGCTCCAGCCGCCGAAGGTATAACCCGGGCGCGCATACTGATTCGGTGACAACGGATTCGTATCTCCGCCGCCAAAGTGCGAATCCGTCATGCTGCCGATTGAATACGGCGTTCCGGAATCATAGCGCACCGTATAGCGCTTTTGGCGGTAGACTGCGTGAATCGTGAGATCCCCTGTCAGCGGCTCGTCAAAGTTGTAAGTAGAGCCGTCCGGCTTTGCC
The DNA here is from genome assembly GCA_000242235.1 of Stomatobaculum longum. Lineage (GTDB taxonomy): Bacteria > Bacillota > Clostridia > Lachnospirales > Lachnospiraceae > Moryella > Moryella longum. The sequence goes on along the minus strand of JH590861.1, from coordinate 270,212 downwards.
CAGTGATCAAAGACATAATTCGTCTTGTTGTCCGGACGCGCGGTCTCGGTCGGCGTGCTGCCGTGAACCGCATTCGTATCCTGAGAAATGACCGCATTCTGATGGCCCGGATCCGCATCCGGCGCATCCTGCACTGTCACGGTATAGTGGCGGAGTGTCCAGCCGGCTGTCAGAATCAGGTTTCCGGTCACCGGTGTCGCAAAGTTCGCCGGACTGCCGTCCGGGTTCTGCCAGGTTGTAAAGGTATAACCGGTGCGACTGCCCGCCGGAGAGTCGCCGACCGTAGGCGGTGCAATCACCGGGTCGCCGTAGACAATGATCTGCGGTGCCGGGGTCACGCTGCCGCCGTTTGCGTTAAAGCTCACGGTGTAGCGCGGCAGAAGGTAATCGTTCGTAAAGCTGGGCTCCGTTGCGGTACCGTATGCAACCGGTGCCGAGAAAGTGCCGCCCGCCGTCTGCTTTTCAACCGTCACGCTGCCGTTCATCACGGTTCTGGCCTGCGTGATGTGATAGGTCAGCCGGTACACTGCCGTGTCGTACGTGTAACTGCCCTGTGCCGCCGCCGGACTGCCCGCAAGCGCAGTGCCCGCAAGTTCGCGGAGCTCATAGACATAGTCACCCGCAAACAGGAAACGAATCGAACCTAACTGCTCGGTGCCGTCCCCCGTATGCGTCACGGTGTAGGTCTGCGCGCCGTGTGCATTGGCCGGCATCGGCAGCGTTGTCATGCCGGGCGCGGTCGTGCTGACAGCCTTCAGCTCAAAGCGGAAGGTCTCGGGTGTCAGCGGCGTGGTCTCACCGGTCAGCAGTGTCCGGTGTGCCTCTCCGCCGAGTATCTTTGTGAGTGCCGGATTGTGGTCAAACGGTGTCACAGCTGCCCAAATAGCGTAGAGACGTACGGTGCCGCCGTTGGTCGGTGTCAGGTTGTTGACCGAGACGCCGTCATAATAAGCCGGTGTGGTCGCTGTCGGACTCGTGTCCCAGCCCATGAACTGATAGCCCGGGCGGTCAAAACCGTTCGGCGGCAGGTTCTGCGGCGTGTCATAAGTCATGCTGAGGTTCGGCATGTTGCCGTTCACCGTAGTCCCGCCTGCGTTCGGCTCAAATACTACCGTATACGTATTCGGCGTATACACCGCATGTATCGTCGTATCGCCGGTCACCGGAGATCCGAAGGTATAAGCCGTGTTGTTCTGATCTTCCCAGTGATCGAAATGGTATCCCGTCTTGTTCTCCGGCTGCACCGGTGCCGTAAGGCTTGTGTCGCCGTGCGCCACATTGTTATGCTGCGCAAGCTGATTGTTTTGGTGCCCCGTATCCGCGTCCGGAGCATCCTGCACCGTTACGATGTAGCGGTTAATCTCCCACTTCGCATGCAAAGTTGTGTTCGCATGAATCGGCGTCGAGCCAAACGGGAACTGCGTTCCCGCCGCATCCGTCCAGTAGAGGAAGTGGTAGCCCGTCTTCTCTCCCGCCGGGGAGGTCGGGGTTCCCGCTGCATTGTTCTGAACCGGTGGCACGGTTGCATAATCGCCGTAGCGCACGCTCTCGTTTGCCGGGGTATGGCTGCCGCCCTCTGCGTCATACTGCACCGTGAGACGCGGCAAGGTGTAGCGGTTCTCAAACCGCAGTTCGGTCGCCGCTGTGCTCGCACCGCCGCTCTGCTTCGTGATACTTCTCGTCACCGTGAGGGAATTTCCCGTTCCCGCGCCGAGTGCGCCCGCGCTCTGCGTCACCGTAAAGGTAATCGTGTAGACAGCGGGATCGTAGCTGTAGTACTGTGCGGAGCCCGCGGTCTCCTTAAGGGTATAGACATAGGTACCCGGGTAGCTAAAGGTAAAGAGACCCGCCGGGAAGTTTGCAACCGCGGCCGCTCCTGCGGTCGCCGCTGCGCTGCCCGCTGCCGGAACCTGCAGCTGCGCGCTCGGAAGCGCATAGCCCATAGTTCCCGCCCCCGGGGTCACCGTGATGCCCGAAGCGGCACCGCCGCCCGGCACTGCCGGAAGCACCATTGTTGTGCCTGTCGGGGTCGTGACGGACTGTAAGACAAAGCGGAAGGTATCCGGCACCAGGGGTGCGGTCTCGCCGCCTTGCAGCGCACCGAAGTCTCCGAAGAGGAGCTTACTCACGTCGAAGCTATCGCTGACCGGCGCGACCGGCTGCCAGATTGCATAGAGCGTCACCGTTCCGTTGTTCTGTGTTGTAAGATTCAGCACGTTGTCGCCGTCGTTCAAGTCGACCGTCGTGCCGCCCGCCGTGCGGCTCCAGCCCGCAAAGTAGTAGCCGGGGTTCGTATAGCCGTTAGCGGTGAGGGCTCGCGACTGATCATAGACATGCGCGGAATCCACCGTCGTTCCAGATGCGCTTGCCGCGTTCTTATCGTACTTCACCGTGTATGCATTCGGCGCATAGACCGCACGCACGGTGAGCGGTCCCGTGACCGGGTTTCCGAAGGTGAAGGTACTGTGATCCGCGTCGTTCTCCCAGTGGTCAAAGTGGTAGCCGGTTTTATTCTCCGGCGCGGTCGGCGCATTCAGCAGCGTGCCGTGCGCCATCTGTGCCCCACTGTTGTTAAAGATAACCTCGTTCGCATGCGGCGCGTCTGCCGATGCAGAGTCGAGCACCTGTACCGGGTAGGTATTGATCTCCCAGACTGCGGTCAGGGTGAAGTTTGCGCGCACCGAGCTGTTCACAAACTGGAACTGGGTTCCGTCCGCCGCCTTCCAGTGCTTAAAGTGATAGCCGTAGCGATCTCCCGCCGGGGAGGTCGCTACGCCTGCCGCATTGTTCTGTACCGGCGGCTCCGTCACGCGATCGCCGTAGCGATGCGTCTGGGCCGGGGGCGTAAAACTGCCCTGATCCGGATCGAAGCTGACTGTGTAGCGCGGCAGCTGATAGGTATTTTCAAAGCTTGCTGTCTGGACATTAACCGCCGCTCCGCTTACAGGATCCTGGTAGCTAATCGTCCGAACAAAACTAAGCGCATTGCCGAGACCGCTGCCGCTCTGTGTCACCACATAGGTAATCGTGTAAACGCGAGAGTTATAACCGTAGTACTGTGCGCTGCCCGCCTCTTCCTTGAGGGTGTAAACATAGGTGCCGGGCATCGTGAAGCTGAAGTTTCCGCTCGGGAAGGTAGCCCCCGCCGTTGCATTCTCGGTCAACACCGGGGAACCCGGGGTAATCAGCGAGAGGTCCGCACTCGAAAGCGTGTACTTGACCACCGGATTCTGACCCGGGGTCTCGTCGCGGGAACTCTCCTTCGCGGAACCTGTCGGCATGGGTTCTGCCGTGACATTTGCGGCCGTAAAGGAGGTGCCGGTCAAGGTGAACTTAAAGTTCTCCGTGAGAAGCGGTGCACTCTGGCTGTCCGGCAGCAGGCCGTAGTCTCCCTTTAAGAGCTTCTCGATGTTAAAGCTGTCATTCGCCGGGGTCACCGGTCTCCAGACCGCATAGAGCGTTAAATCACCGTCAATCTTTCCGGTCTTGATCGCAGCACCCGCCGCATATGCGGTGCCGGTGCCGTCCGGCTTTGTGTTCCAGCCGTCAAAGTAGTAGCCCGCGCGGACCAGCTGTGTGTCTACGCCTGCCGTTCCGGCAGAGCTCTTTGCCGTCGTCTCATCCGTGTGCGCATCCGTTCCCCCGTTTGTCACAGAGGGGTAGAGGCGCGCCCCGTTTGCGGAGATGCTGCCGCTGTCCGCTCCGTTGCCGTCGTACCTCACATCCGCCCAGACCGTTAACTTCACTTCTTTCCGGATGAGCTCGCCGTAGCCGTCGTCCGTTGTTAGGAGCAGGGTCGTGACACCGGTCTTCTGCGGTGTCAGGCTGCCGCTCACCGCGCCGCTTCCGTTCACCGCGACGAGATCCGTCGGCGCGCCCGTCAAAATGGAATAATTCACCGCCGGGTTAGCCGGGTTTGTGAGGGTCGGCGTCACAGTCGAGGCAGCATCCCCGACATGGAGAATCTGATCCGCGAGATCCAGGATCGGCAGGTTATAATAGCCCGCGTTCACATTGAGCAAGGTATACTGTCCCGCCGGAACGTTTGCGTTTACCGTGACCGCCGCCAGATTTGTCGTCCGGTCAAAGCGGGAGCTGATTGCCGGGTTTGTGCCCTGATCCTTCTTCACAAGCTTTCTCACGGGGCTCAGCGAAGAAGCGTCCGCCCGCACAACCCAGTTGCCCTCATGCGGCACATAGAGCACGTAGTAACCGTTCGCATTCGTCGTTCCGAAATAGGGTTGATTATTGTCATGCCGCAACACTTTCGTTACGCCGTCGGCTTCCAGGAGCTCCATGCGGACACCGCTTTGCAAGCTGTCCGTTCCGGCGTCATAGAGAGAATTAAAGTCATTCTCCTGGAACGCAATGCCGCTCAGCGTGAGATCGGAGAGCAGGTACTCTAGCTTATTGCTCGCCTGGCCGTTCGCACCGTAAAAGAGCGTCGGGCTCGTTCCCATGCGGAAATTTCCGTAGGCGACAAGCGCATCCATTTGATTGAGGATTTTTTTCTTTCTCCCGTGCAGCTGGTAGCGAAGCGTTACCGAGGCCTTTTTGCCGGCCGGCATCGTACTCACACTCAACTTCACCATCGTGATGTCCGCATCAGCAGGTTTTACTGAACTCCAGGCAGCCGCCTTGGCACTGGTATAGCCGTTCACCGCCGGGTTAGGATCCGTCGTATAAGAGACTGTATAGTTTAAGCCTGTGAGAGTCGTAGTATCAATGTCATAGTAATCCATTGAATACTGTGCCGCCGCCGTGGTCTGCGCAACACCGCCGCTCTGATAGCTGTACTGCTCTCCCGCCTTCGGCACCGGGATATAAATCTCCCAGTCATTGGTAGGACTTGTGTCGTCACTGGTCAGAAATACCTTCGCGCTGAAGATGTTCGGGTTGTTGTCCAGATCTCTGCTTGTCACGCGGTTCGAGCTCTCCTGGAAGGGCTTCGATGCCTGTGCGAGGGCAAGCAGACCGAGTGCCGTCACCTGATTGATTTTGTGCGGCACCAAGTTCGCGGCGTAGAGCATCTCTGCCTCATTGGCACTCGCTCCCGCCTTTGCGGAGGTCGCGTTGCCGTAGAGCGTGCCGCGGGGCGCATCCTGCACGAGCTGGTTGTTGTCGTTCGTAGTCTCGACCTCGACACCCTTGGAATTTCCACCGTTGCCGTCGCGGTTTGCGTCAAACTTGGTGTCAAGCCAAGCGCCCGGAATTGGCCTGAGGGTGACGGGATCCGCGGAATAGTCCGCCTGTAATTTGAAGCTCACATTGTAAATCCAGCCGGAATAGCCGTTGCCCACATTCTGCCCGGGAACCGCAATTTCACTGTCCAGCGCCTGGTCGGTCGAGAGCACCAGAATGCCGTAATCCGCATGTCCGGACTGTCCTGCACCGGTACCCGCAGGGATAAAGTTCACGCCAAGATTACTGACCGGAAACCATCCCATTCCGACTCCGGAGAGATTCGGGCGCAAGCCCTTCACCACAGCCGTGTTATCAACATAGGTGAAGCTCTTATCGACCTTTATATAATAGGTCGGGCGGACACCGAGACTTTTATTTGCGACCAGTTGTCTGGTAGCAGCCGATACGCCGAAGGGCAGATTTCCGCTGACCGTGAGTTCACGTCCCTGATAGGTGTTGGTACTTCCATATCCCAGCTGATTCGAGAAGTAGGGGATGTCCACGCGCTGCACCGCAATGCGGTTGCTGGCACCCTCTGTCGCAAAATGCGAGAGATCTGTCGTCAGGTTCTCGCCGTAGATGTTCTCGTAGTGCAGCTTTGCCTTGACCGTCAGCTTGTCATAGCTTGCGTCGGTATCCTTCTCGCTGAGCGAGCCGACCGAAATCGTGGTACCCGGATACTTCTTCGGAATGTCCTGCTCCACCAGAGAGAGACCGACACTCGGCAGCCGATGGTTTCCGCTCGTCCCTGTGAAATACTCCATCTTCGCCTGATTGTTTCCCCAGTTCAGCTCATTGGGAAAGCTCACTCTGATTGCTGTGATATAGGGACCGTTTTTCACATCAACCCCGGGTATCACATAGTGAATGCGGCCCTTTGCGGTCGACATGTAGCGGTAATATGCCGTATCTTCAATGTGCTTCACCGTACCGTCCGAAAGTGTCGCATCGAGAATGAAAGGCTGGTATACACTTGGCGACTGAAGGTCAAAGCTCACAGCATTGACGAGCGAGAGCAGCTGCGGACTCGTACCCGCAAAGTCGATGCTCGCGTTTTGGTACGAGATTTCAGGAATATCATTTCGATTCCAAGCCACCCCCGTGTTGTCGACTTGAATGCGGGTGAGTTCATATTCACGATGGCCGGGAAGTTCTCCCGCTACATGGAAGGCCTGTGCAACGCTATTTACCCGATAACGCGAAGGGTCAAGATGAGTGACTCTTCCCGGAATCAAGAAGGGGGTTCCGAAATGTGTTTTTTCCGCCTGAGACCAGGGATTCACATAGTAGTCCTGATCCAGGACCGAAATCCCCTTAGCTGCATCTCCGACCACCAGGGTCGCCGACTTGGCGCTGCTCTTTCTTGCGGAACCGTGGTACTGACTCAGCCCGTGAACGGTGCTATCCTGTGCCGGGTTGTGATCCACCTGCTCGCTCTTATAGTCGCTGTAGAGGCAATAGATCATGCTCGTAAAGTCAAGCTGCTTCGGCAGATCGGCCGAACCGTTTGTTCCGACCACAGCGTCATAGTTCAAATGCCCCGGATAGACGCGTTGCAAAAAGAAACGGTACTCCTGAAAGCCGCCGTTCATGCTGGTCTTAAAGGCATTGACCTGATCCGCCGCCATGACAATCTTTGTCGCATAGGGCGTTCCGAGGGCCTGACAAACAGCGTTTAAGTCATAGACCTTACCACCGAAGTTTCCGTTGTCGTTGGCATTCGAAAAGACACTCAATGCGGTATCCGAGTACATCGAGATACCGTCTTTTAGGAACGCCGGCAGTTCGGGATCGATGCCTGCCTGCTGCAGGTCATGGTAGTTCCCCGCGCTGTCCCAGACACCGAGGAGACGCAAATCTGCCTTCTCGAGATACTCCGTGATGGTGATGGCATCGCCCGCAATCTCCACGACCACCGGATCGTAATTCGGCTGTCCGAAGGCAATCGCATCACCGTTTGCATCCACATTGTAGTCCATGGTCTGCGGATTCTTGATGATGCGATAGGCACCAAGACGGTTGATCTCGGCATGGCGGTTTACCTCCATCAAGCCGCCGCCCACGGCTCTTGACTGAATGTCATCCGTCAGATGGCGGGTTCTGATTTTAAATTCCCGCTCGAAGGGCTGTCCGCCGTTCTCTGCGAGAATCTGTCGGGAGCCTACTTTTCGCTGCACCTTGGCCTCATAGTTGTCCGGAATGTCCGTGCCGTCCGAGAGGCGATGATGATAGGCGCGCAGCTTGAACGTGAACCAGTTCTTTTTGTTTCCGGCATTGTATACATTCCAGAAGGTAAAGCTACCACGGTGGTTGTACTCATACTCCTTTTTGAAGACCTCCACCCTAGCGATGTACTTCTTATTGCCAGCGACATTCGCATCGGTAAAGGTATAATCCTCCATTCCGCTTCCGTCGATGACGGTCTCGGTGACGCTCTGTCCGCCGTATTGGATGGTCTCCGGGGTATAGCCCGGGTAGAGATTACCCGGTACTAAGGTGCGAATTTCAAGCTGCCCGGTCTGCGCGTCCTTTACATAGAGGCGGTAGCCAAGGCCGTATTCCGGCGCAAGACCGAGCTGATTCAACCAAATCGGTGAGAGCGCTTCCTCGAAATCATAGGTAATGGATAGATCATCCTGAATCTTGAAGGCATCGCTGCTGTCGTCAAAACGGAATCCGGCCTTCACTTCCTGGGAATCCATGTACTCCGGCGATATCGCACTGTACTGCGGTACGGCATTCAGCGGATACTGGTAATAATCTCCGCCGTAGGTCAGATCCAAGGTGTCATTCGAGGTTTTAATTTTAACCGGATCTGTTCCCTGAATGAAATGGAACTGCAGCGGAGAACCGCTGTCCTGCCTGGTTCCGCCATACACACTGTTGTCCGCGTACTCAATGTAGGAGCCTGCGGCAGCCGTATAGCTGGTGTTGGTCCAGTCTCCCTGATAGAGCTGGTTATAGTACACCAGCGGATAATACTTCAGGTGGAAGGTGCCGGGCTTTCGGAAGAGGTCTATGTAGCTGAGTCCCGAGCCACTGACTGCCTCCGCATACTTATTGCTGCTAAAGGTCTGATAGAGCTGGCGCAGATTTACGACCACATCCCGGGTAGCCGGGGTGGGCGCATCCTGATAGTTGCCGAGTCTGGTCCAAGGCAGCTTGACGCCATCATCGGTCTCGTACATCCAGACCACGACTCCGCCCTGCTCAAACTGCGTGCCCTCGCCGGGTAGCGTCATATGAATTTTCGCATTCTCGCCGAGATAGCCCTCAGTCTTATGGACCTTAAATTCAAGCCCCTTTCGCAACCAGACCGGGTTGTTGCCGTTGTAGCCGTTTCCGATCAGGTTTCCTGTGCCCAGTGCTGCCAAAGCGGCGTCTGCCGCAGATGTCTCATAGTTGCTGATGGAAATCATGCGACGTCCGACCTTGGCTCCCGTGGGATTCGCAGCCGAAACCTGCCAAACACCGCCGATTTCGCCAGGCATAAAGGTATAGCTGTCCGAGGGATTACTGAACGTCATCGTCGGATTTGCCGCCGGTGTATTCAGGGTTAGGTCTGCGGTCTTATCGTGATCACCGCTGTCCACCGTATAGAGGGTAGGCGGCAGTGCCGGATTCGTAGAACCGTAGTTGTTAATTAAGCGCATGCGGAACGGAAACTCCCCCTGCGAAAGCGGGAGCTCCTTAATCAGCCGATTTGCATCCTGGACAAGCGTAATCTGTCCGCTGACGCTTGCCGTGGTCGCATCCGGTTTTGCGGTCAGCAGCCAGCTTCCGTCTGCAAGACGCCGCGAAGAAAAGCTCACTCCGGTCAAGCTCGGCGTCCCGCTCAGATCAAAGCCGGCCGGAATCCAGAGCTCCATGACAAGGTTATTGCGAACTATGTCCGAAATTTCACTCGGACGGAATGCGAACTGCACGCTGAAGGTTCTCGAATTAAATTTGCCGATTACAAAATCCGCTGGGGTATGGAATACCGCATTTGCGGGATCGAGCTTCAAGTAATTATTTCCCGCTGTGATGGTGCCGTCTTCTACCGCCCCTGTCCACGGGGCATAACCGCCCGCTGCCTGTCGGAACGCACTGTAGGGGGTTGCGAGCAACCTATTTCCAAACAGCGCATTACTCATAGACGCATTTGAACCGGAGGCACGCAAGCCTCCCGTGGAAAATAGCTGCATCCGCGCACCAAGCGGTCTGTCATCCAGTAGCTCTGCGTCTTCGGTAAAATCCTCATCTTCGTCCTCATCCTGACTCCGAACCAAGGGAATATAGCTGTCTCTCCCAACGGCTGCCAGCGTTTGTAACGGCATTCCCTCGAGGGTCAAGACCAGCGCTGTCAAAATGGCCAGGGCCCGTCTTCCGAACTTCCGACATCCCTTCAACATGGAAACCTCCCACCTGTATCACACGCAAAGCTCTCTGAAAACGACTTGCATTCATGTATATATTTTTAAAATTATTTTAACTTTTCTTTTCGTTTTCTTCAACCGAAAGTAATGATTTGAAGCAAGTATACAAAAAAGCACAATCGCCCTCACCCGTAAAACGGGTGGTTCGGGATGCGGGCTATAAGCCCGCGTTACTAGCCAGCGTCTAAAGGCGCTGGCTTTCTCTTTGTGCCTCCCAGGAAGCAAAAGCTTCCTGGGAGCTCCGTTCAAGCCACCTTGCTTTTATCACCCGGCTGCCCCTAAAGGGGCAATTATTGGCTCAATTACCTTTGATCCGTTCCAGGCTTCGCCCCGAACGGATCCTCGTACTCCTTCACGCTCATCTTGTCTTGGAGGATATCGGCTCTCTCTTGGTCTTGGATATACTTTCTTACCGTCGCATCATTCAATCCCACGGTACTTACATAGTATCCCTCTGCCCAAAAGTGCCTGTTCCCAAACTTATACTTCAGATTCGCATGCCGATCGAACATCATCAGCGAGCTTTTCCCTTATCAGGTAGCCCATGAAAGACGACACACTAATCTTCGGCGGTATGCTCACTAACATGTGCACATGGTCTGGCATCAAATGTCCTTCTATAATCTCTACGCCTTTGTATGCGCAAAGATCATGCAGGATTTGAGCCAAATCCTTCTTGTATTGATTGTAGATTATTTTTCGTCTATACTTTGGTGTAAAGACGATATGGTACTTGCACAGCCATTTGGTATGTGCAGCACTATTAGCCTTTGGCATGAAATCACCTTTCCTTTCTCAGTAGTGGCTTGGACACCTCTATTGTACGGAAAGGTGATTTCTTTGTTAAACGATTTGTCTCCACCCGCATAGCGGGTGGGTTTTTGCTTCGCAACGGTTCACTTGCTTTGCAAGCGAACCACGCTCAGCATGCTAAAGCCAAAAGCTTCACAAAAAGAGGCACTGTCGAAACAGTGCCTCTTTTTGTGACCGAGATATTTTGTTACTTTGTCTGTTCCCGTCTGCGCTTCTCTTCCGCAAGCAGTGCATAAGCTGCAAGCGTCAGCGTTGCCAGTTGCGGGAGCGGGTTTGAAATCGGCACCTCTCCGGTCTTAGGCAGCTTGCCCCGCTTGCTTCTCTTCGAGGTACCTGTGACCACAGTTGTCTTGTGACGCTCTGTCGGAGAATATGTTCACGTGAAAATAAGCGGCAAAGAAATCCACCGCCCGCTGCAACAAATGATCGCCCGCCTTATGGCCGTACCGGTCATTTGTCTGTTTTAGTCCGTTCAAGTCGAGATAAACCACCCCGACGGAACGCGGCACATTCCGTTTCATCAGTGCCCTTCGTTGTGCTTCCATTGCGTTCCGGTTCTTGATGTTTAGGAACGCATCGGCCTGCGCCGCGCGTAGCAACCTCTCTTCTCTTCTCCGGTAACCGAGCTCTGTCGAGAGCAGGAGGGCCAGAGAACGACAACTCTTTCGGACACGGAGATTCTGAAACAGAGAACCGCAACCTACGACCAGAGTCCCAAACGTTACGCCGCGGCTCTCCAGCGGAAGGCGGAACACAAACCTGACCGCCCGCGTTCCGGCAGTCCGACAGCTCAACTGTCGCCTCCGTTCTCCCTGTTCCAGGTGAATCGCCAGTGCCGGAAGTTTTAATCCGCGCGCTGCCGTGCGCAAAAAGCGCTCCAAGCCCCGCCTGGTGCTGTCTTCCTTCAAGATTTCCAGGCACTGGATCATCAAATCCATACTATCTCTCATGTCCTTACTCCTGAAATGTCTCTGCTCGTATCCTTAAGATATCCGCAAGAAAGCATACTCTAAATATGACGGGAAGTCTATGACCGCGCTCGAACTGTAAACAAATTGTAAATTTCTTCTTTATTATGTATTCATTTCCAGAAATGTATACAGTTCAAAAAAAAGAGCGACGGAAACACTGCTTCCATCGCCCTTTCTGTAAAATCCGTTTTAGTTATTGATCAGCTTGGAATCCTCGTTGTTCCAGCTGTAGAGCTTTCTGATCTCCTTGCCGACAGACTCCGAAAGATGCTCGGAAGCCTTTCTGCGCATTGCCTTGAAGTGCGCCTGACGTCCGGCCGGGCTCATATCAAGCAGGAACTGATTTGCAAAGGTTCCGTCCTGAATATCCGAAAGGATCTTCTTCATCGCCTTTCTCGTCTCATCCGTGATGAGCTTCGGACCGGAAACATAATCACCGAACTCAGCCGTGTTGGAAATCGAGTAGCGCATGCCCTCGAAACCGGACTGATAGATGAGGTCAACAATGAGCTTCATCTCATGGATGCACTCGAAATATGCGTTTCTCGGATCATAGCCCGCCTCAACCAGCGTATCGAAACCTGCCTGCATCAGTGCGCAAACACCGCCGCAGAGGACAGCCTGCTCACCGAAGAGATCGGTCTCGGTCTCGATGCGATAGGTCGTCTCCAGCAGACCCGCTCTCGCGCCGCCGATTGCCGCGCCGTATGCGAGTGCCTTCTCCAGTGCCTTGCCCGTTGCATCCTGCTCCACCGCAATCAGCATCGGAACGCCCTTGCCATCCAGGAACTCACTGCGAACCGTGTGACCCGGTGCCTTCGGGGCGATCATCGTGACATCGACGAACTTCGGCGGTGTGATGAGACCAAAGTGAATGTTAAAGCCATGTGCGAACATGAGCATGTCGCCCTCGTTGAGGTTCGGCTCGATGTCCTTCTTGTACATATCCGCCTGCAGCTCATCGTTGATCAGAATCATGATGATATCTGCCCACTTTGCAGCCTCGGCATTGGTCTTCACCGTGAGACCCTGCTTCTCTGCCTTCTCTCTCGACTTGGAGCCCTCGTAAAGACCCACGCAAACATCAACGCCGGAATCCTTCAGGTTCAGCGCATGTGCATGACCCTGACTACCGTAACCGATAATCGCAACCTTATGTCCCTTTAAAACGGAAACATCGCAATCTTCCTGATAATAAATCTTCAGTGCCATACTATTTTCCTCCATCTTTTTCGTGTCAACAAAAGCATTATCAAAAAAGACCGAATTCTGCGACTCTCAGTCCGCGAAAGAACCCAGTTCTGATAACCGAATTTACGGCAGATATCTCACATCTTCCGCACCGCGCGAAAGTCCTGTGATACCTGTTCTCGCAAGCTCCAGAATCTCATACTCTTCCAGTAGCTTGAGCAGTGCGTCCAGCTTGCTCTGATCTCCGGTCAACAGTATCGTGAGAGAGCTCTTGCCTACATCCACAATACTCGCGCGAAAAATCTGCACAACCGCATGAACAGATTCCCGCTGTCCTGCATTCGCACGTATTTTGACCATCATGAGCTCACGGTAAACACTTCTATCTTCCGGCAACCGCTTGATATCCTTGACATCCTCGAGCTTTCGAATCTGCTTCTCAATCTGCTCCAGTACATCATCGTCGCCGTTCGAGACTACCGTCATTCTTGTGTAGCGCGGATCTGCCGTGACGCCCGCCGTAATGCTCTCGATATTATAACCCCGCCGCGTAAACAGACCCGCAATGCGGCTCAGAACGCCGGGCGTATTGTCCATCAAAAGCGAAAAAACGACTCTCATCTGCATTTCCTCCGTGTATACGCGAAATATGATAGCAACGGGGCAAAAAAAAGTCAACTTGCCCCCCTGTTATCCCGTTTACCATTCTGCCGCGTTTTGCTGTCTTTCCCGACACTTTCTCTCTCGGCTTTGTGAGGAATTCACAGCTCTTTCCCAAGCCCTGCCGAAATATGTCGATTTGTCCAAACAATCAGAACCATTCCGCCTTCTTTTTTCCAAAAACACGAATCGCGTGCAAGACATAACTCAGATTGCTTGCAAGCAAAAAAACAAACAAAGGGAAGGCCATGGGAATTCGGAACGGCATCTCTCCGGTTTTCGGCAGTCGGGCGTGCCTATGCTGCTCGAAAGATTCTGTTGCAGCCACGAGTTTTGTGCTTCTCTCCCCATGTTCCGGAGAGACACTTTCATGCAGTACCTCTGCCCGCGCATCCGCCCTCTTCTGCGGCACCGGCTCTATCCTCTCGCCGTCCTCGCTCCCTGCACTCCCTGTTTTCTGCTCCCGCGTTTCTTCGTTCACAGCTCCGTTCGGCAAAGCCTGCCTCTGCCTTCCGCCGTTGCCGCTACTGTTCCCGCCACCGATATTGTCGCTCTCCTGTTCCTTCTGATAGCGCGCCACCAGAGCGATATCGTGTGTCGTTCCCGCCGGTATTGTGTGAATAAATTTTCCGCCGACAAGCTGCCAAGTCCAAAAGCGCATGCCCTGCTTCACCGAACCATAAGGAGAAATTTCATCTTCGATGGTAAACTCGGTCGGATTTTGCGTGTTGTTCACGCCGCCCGCCGTATCGTAACGGATGCGATAGCGTATTGGTTCCCAAATCGCACGGAAGGTCAGCTCTCCAGCGCTGCTCGCTTGAATCCGATTGTCCGCGACTCCGGGGGCGCCGCTCTTCTCCCAGCGTAAGAATGTGTACCCGATGCGATACGGCGTAGGCAAGGTGATGTCGGCATCTTCCGCAGTATAGGACTGCGGCAACGCAGGAAGTCCCTCCACACGACTGTTTACCGTCTCGCCGAGCTCATAGTGAAGCGGATACCGATTCAGTGTCCAGACGGCAGTCAGCGTTCTGTCTCCCGTGCTCCCCGCCGGAATATTTGTGACGGTCTGTCCGTTCTCAACCCAAATGCCGGTATACCCCTGTCGCTGCGGCGGCACAAGAGGCACCTCCCCCTCAATCGTATACCTGTCGGGATTGACTGCCGGATTGATTGGCATATGACTGCCGCTACCGCCGTTCAGATGATACTGCAACCGATATGATTTGATCTGCCACTTCGCATAGTAAGTCTTCGGCGTTGCGTCCGTTGCCGGGAAATCTGTGACCGACCCGCCCGCAAAAGCGGCATTATCGTACCAGCCAAGGAAATCATAGCCCCTACGGAAAGCCGGACTCAGTTGAATTGCGCCTCCCTCATTGGTCTCTATGCTATAGCGCAGCAGATTACTCGCCGGGACGATTGCCGGATTCGTTGCGGAATCATTCAGCTCATACCGCACCGGATATTGCAGCGGTGCGCTCCACTTCGCGTAATAATGCTTGTTCTCTGCGTCCATGGTGCGGAGCGTTGTGACCGGCGCACCGAGCAGTGCGGCATTGTCGTACCAGCCCTCAAAAGCATAACCCGGTCTGCTTGCCGACTGCATCACAAAATCCGCATCTTCCACCGTATATCCTGTGATCCCTTCATTCGGATTCACCGCCGGAGGTCCGGACAGTGTCCCGTCATTCAAATCCCACTGTACCGTATAGCGTATCGGATTGCTCCATTTTGCATAAACCGTATGGTCCTGCGCGCTGACAGGGTGAATGGTCCGGATTGAAGTCGTAAAACCAGGGTCTCTGTACCAGCCTTCAAAGACATAACCTGTCCGAACCGGTGCCTGCAGAGAGATGTCCGGATCCGTGACCCGGAAGCCGTTCGGATTCGACGCGGAATTGCGCGCAGCATGCCCTGCCGGTGCATCATCGTTCAGACGATAGTCAATCGCATACGGGAGCGCAGCGCCCCACTTCGCATAATAGTCGGTCGGATTCGTGTCGCCCTGCGTTGTATCAATCACTGTAGGCGCCGGAACAGTCAGGGCGGCGTCGGTAAACCAGCCCTCAAAGGGATACCCCGCCCGGGTCGGCGCTGCGAGTGCGTAATTCGGCGTCTCAACCGTATACCCCGTAACCCCTGCATTCGGATTGCTCGCCGAGTGTCCGGCCGGTGTCGCATCATTTAAGTGATAGGTGAGCGCATAGCGCTTCTGTGTCCACTTGGCATAATAGTGACGATTTCCCGCCGGTGCGTGGTTCGTGATAAGCCTTGTGACCGGCGCAACGGTGAACGCCGGATCTTCATACCACCCGTCAAACGTATACCCTTGCCAGACCATGGGGGCAAGATTGATATCGGTATCCGTGACTTCATAGCTGCTCACGGTGTTTGGGTTTGTGCCGGGTGCCGTCCGGGAGACTGGATGCACATTATCTGTATACCGTATTGTATAGGTGTTTTTCGTCCAATTTGCCGTCATTGTGACAACGGCGCCGTTTTCCCGCGAGAGCAATGACGGTGTCGCCCCATCCGCATAAGTCTGACCGTCCGAACCTGTCCATCCGCTAAAGGTATACCCATTGACGGCAAAGCGGTTTTGTAAATCGGCCGATGCGTTACCGACCATATGCTGATCCGGCATAATTCCTGTGACTGTCTGACCGGCAGGCGTGTTGGCAAGAAACTTCACTGTATATTGATGCGGATTTCGTGTGACCGTACCCGGCAAGTAGGTGACGGTATATGTCCCGATTGCAGTGCTGCCTGCGCTCCCGTTGTCAAAGTCGGTCGAATTTTCCGCACTGACCGGCAAGGTCGGATGCACATCTGCGGTCGAACTGTTGTCAAAGTTCACCGTAAGCGCACGCACGCGGTCGTTGCCCAAGAGGCCGGTGACGGTAGCATCTGCCGTGCTCCAGGTAAGCGGTTCGGTCGCTGTCACGGTTCGGTCGTTCATTCGAACTGTGAGCTGTCTTGTCACGCTTCCGCTTCCCATATTGCGGAAGCCTCCGTAACTTCCCTGAATATACAGCTGACTTGCCGGATTGCTTGCATCTATGCTGCCATGATTTACCACACTGCTACCGGCGGGAACGGTCAGTGTGTGTCCGTTTAAATCCAGGCTCACATTGGCCGGGATATCGCCTGTCAGCGTTGTGTCACCAATCAGAGTAAGCGGCGCATTGCCGTTTTGTCCCGCCCAGGTCACGGCCTCATCCGCAGTCTGAAAATAATATCGCTGTCCGTTTCGCTCGGCATACACCGTCGATGCTGTATGCAACGGAACTACCTGCTCACTTGTGGAGCCCGTCCTCTTGTAACCGCTGAACTCGATATAAAAGCCTTTGACATCCAGGCCGCCTCCCGTGTATTCACTCACATTGTGGAGGTCATTCCAGTGTCCCGCATTGTGTACCTGCATGACGGACTCATAGCCCGAGACATACGGGCCGCCATGCATGCCGCCCGATGAATTCGGCTCATAGGTCATACCGCCTGTCGGCTCAAAATGAGAATAAATGCCGTAGGGCGTGTTCAGCGCATGACCGTTGCCGGTAGGCGTGGAGCCACCGTTTCCTTGCTCGTAATACTCAATGCCCGTCTCCGGTCCGTTCTGCCAGCGAAAACGCCGATGCGCCCCGCTGCCCGTAGAGCCGCTGAGACTTTGGTTGGCAAAAACAGAACCGGCTGTTCTGCCGGGAGCCAGGTTATCGGTCCAGTTCGGCACCGAATCACTGTCGTTAATGCCCTCAAAACGTGCGCCGCCGGACCAGGCCCCGATATTGGTCGCCGTGACCTGATTCAGAATATTGTCCTCTGCCGCCGAAGTGACTGTGACCAGGTAGCCCTGCATCCCGTCAAGGTAGGTCTGCTTTGCCAGATTATAGCTCTCCGCCCAACTGATTAAACGCTTCGGCTGCGGCTCTACATACATATAGTAGTGTTCCGCACTGTCGCCCGGCATGGGATTCGGAATCGTGGCTTTCGTGAGCTTGATTGTCGCATTCTGCGGAAAACGGCTCGGACCGTTCCCGAGACTGATTGTGAGCTGTTGATTGGCTCCCTGACTCGCAAGGTGAAAGTGAAGCTTGTTCTCGAGAAAGGTCTTCGCCTCTGCCGGGGTGAGAGGCGTCGGAAAGATGATCTGATAAAACAAGTGGTTCGCATTGATGTCCGTAAACAGCTTGTAGTCATGCGAGTCTGCCCCCGGCGCATAGTCCGGAATGGAATCAATATAACCGGAGTCCACTTGTATGCTCATAGAGCTGATGCCGTTACCGGCCGTATCCAAAACAGTCACATCCTTCAGACGGTAATCCAGGCGATTATCATTGTCATAATCCAGCATCTTAAATTCTACGCCGAGCGTCGGGGTAGTCGCAGGCCTGTAATTGACAACCGCAAATGGCGAGAAATGCTCCGCAGCTACCTGCAAAACGGGAAGGTTAGCATCCAGTCCCTCGCGAAGCGTGTCAACCTTGTTGTTCGTTTCATCGATATGGAGCACCGAGACCGCCGCATCCGTGTTTTGCGCTTGGTCTGCCCCCATTTCGGTCAAGTCGGCAGCGACAATGCCGACATTACGAAAGGAAACTACCAACTTTCCCCTGCTGCTATCCGGCTGCACGACTTTGCCTGCCGCATTGAATACCGTCAAATCGCAGAGAAACTGTGTCGTCACAGCCTTGCCTTCCGTATCCGCATGTACACTTATTCGGGTAAGTACTTCTCTCTCTTCCTCTTCGGTCAGCCGCCTTGCTCTAAGCATTGCCCCTTCCGGCAATACACCGGCCGGAGCACTGGCCTCAATGGCAACACCATCGAGCTCTGTGCGCAATATCTTTGTCGCACTCGACGGTGTCCCCCAACCAGCGGCACCGGCAAAAAGGGCTTGCTGCTCTTTGACAGCTGTCGCTTCGGAGGGGCTCGCATTTCTGTTCCGTGATTTCTTCTGCACTGCTGCCGGCAACACCAGATCATTGATTAGTTCCGCATTTTCCCGAAAGTCCTCAATCGCCGGAGCGGCATAGACAGGTAGTGCCGCAGAAACATTCCATACAACCATAGCCGCACTGAGCAGTGCAGTCAGTATACACAGTATACATTTGGAGCGGTGGATTCTTGTCTTCATCGCTCGTCTCCTCTCCGATCTGTTCTAAAATCAACCTTCT
This sequence comes from Stomatobaculum longum, assembly GCA_000242235.1. GTDB lineage: Bacteria > Bacillota > Clostridia > Lachnospirales > Lachnospiraceae > Moryella > Moryella longum. Next base: position 251,798 of record JH590861.1, on the reverse strand, counting down.
AAGTATACTTTGTACCTCTCTGTCTGACAAGCTACAGATATAAAAGAGGCGCTGTGCTTCCGCACAGCGCCTCCCCCTGTTCTCGCGGATACCGCTTTTCCGCGATCCGCTGTCTCGCTTTACTGCTCTTCTTTCTTTCTGACCACTGCGAAGCCTGCGAGCAGTATGCCAAGTGCCAGGCCTGCATAGTTCAGCGCGAGCGGTGCTTCACCGGTCTTCGGAAGACGACGCTTGCCGCTCTTCCGAACCGTGCCCTGATTCACCGTTCTCTTTGCGCCGTCGTTGTCCGACACATACTTGTTACCCTCTCTCTGATCCGCTCTCTTCTGCGGTGTGGGCTCTGTGCGGTCGTCGCTCGTATTGACCGTTGTGTTGTCAGCCGGATTCGTATTTGCCGTATCCTGCTTTGCATCACCGTGATTCGAAATCGGAGCGACATTATTCGGGCTGATGGTCGCGCGGTGTCCGCCGTTTTTGGTTCCGCCGCCGCCACCGGCACCGCCGCCTCCGCCGCCACCGCCGACGTTATCGGTATCCTGATCTTTCTGGTATACCGCAACGAGGGCCACATCGTGCGTGGTTCCGGCCGGAATCGTGTTCAGGAACTTGCCGCCGACCACCTGCCAGGTCCAGAAGCGGACGCCCTGCTTCACGGCACCGTAGGGATTAATCTCATCCTCAATCGTGAATGTGGTCGGATTCTGCGAGTTGTTGATGCCGCCTGCCGTATCGTAGGTGATGTGGTAGCGGATCGGCTCCCAGACTGCCTTGAAGCTCACCTCGCCGTCGCTCTCCGCCGTAATCTGGTCGTCTGCGACACCCGGTGCGGAGCTCTTCTCCCAGCGGACAAAGGTGTAACCGATGCGGCTCGGCGTCGGCAATGTGATGGTCTGATCCTCAATCGTATACGAGGTCGGGAGATTTCCGAGCCCCTGAATCGGGCTGTTTCTCGTCTCGCCGAGGTCATAGTTGATCGCATAGTGGTTCGGCGTCCAGCTTGCCGTAATCGTCTGGTTGCCCGTCGTACCGGCCGGAATGCTCGTGACGGTCTGACCGTTCGAGGTCCAGCTGCCGGTGTAACCGCGGCGCACCGGCGGAGCCAGCGGGACATCATCCTCAACCGTGAAGGTCGGAACATTGTTCGTCGGGTTGGTCGGCGTGCCGATGCCGCCGCCCGGGTTCAAGTTGTAGTTCACATTGTAGTTCGTGAGCTGCCACTTTGCGTAGTAGGTCTTCGGCGCTGCGTCCATCGTGTGCAGGGTCGTAACCGGCGAACCGCTGAACGCGGCATTGTCGTACCATCCCTGGAAGGTCGCGCCGTTACGGGTCGGAATACCGAGCGCAAAGTCTGCATCCTCGACCGTATAGGAGGTCGGCGTGACTGCGCTTGCCGGGCTCGTCGGCTTGTCATTCATCACATAGGTGATCGGATAGACAATCGCCGGGCTCCACTTCATATAGAAGTTCTTGTCCTCAAGGTCCTGGACGCGAAGTCCCGTGACCGGCTGCGTGAGCGCTGCATCGCTAAACCAGCCTTCGAAGGTGTAACCGGTTCTCGTCGCCGGGGCGAGTGTAAAGTCGGAGCTCAGGACATTATAACTCGTCACTGTGTTCGGGTTCGTTGCCGGGTGTGCAACCGTATCGTTTGCATGGTAGTAAATCTGATAGTCGTTCGGATTACTCCAGCGCGCGTAGTAATGCTTGTCGGCCGCATCCATCGTGTGGAGGTTTGTGACCGGGCTTCCCATGAAGGTCGGGTTCTCAAACCAGCCTTGGAAGGTAAATCCTGCCCGGAACGGATCGTTAATGGTAATATCCGGATCCTCAACCGTGTAGCTCGTCACCGTATTCGGATTTGTGCCGCTCGTGCCTGCCGGTGCGCCGTCGTTCATATCCCACTGCACCGTATAGCTCTTTGCCGCGCTCCACTTTGCATAATAATGCTTATCGGTCGCATCCATCGTGTGAAGGTTCGTAACCGGTGTACCCGTGAAACCGGGGTTATCGTACCAGCCGAGGAAGTCATAACCGGTTCTCGTCGCCGGGGCAATCGCTGTGTCGGGGTCCAGAACCGTGTAGCTCGCCACCGTGTTCGGGTTCGTTGCCGCATGCCCTGCCGGGGTGCCGTCATTCAGATCCCACTGCACGGTATAGGTCTTCGGCGCACTCCACTGCGCAAAGTACTGCTTCGGCGCAGCGTCGGCCGTGTGAAGCATCGTAACCGGACTACCCGCAAAGCCGCTGTTATCAAACCAGCCGAGGAAGTCATAACCGGTTCTCGTCGCCGGGGCAATCGAGACATCCGGCGTCAGAACCGTATAGCTCGAAACTGTATTCGGATTCGTCGCCGGATTTGCCGTCGTGTCATTCAGAACAAAATTGACCGGATAACTGACGGCATTACTCCACTTCGCATAATACGTCTTCGGTGCTGCATCCATCACAGAGAACTGTGTAATCGGTGCGCCGGTGAACGACGTATTGTCATACCAGCCTTCAAAGGTAAAACCGTTCCGGAGCGGGGGGACAACCTGCAGTGTAGACGGCGTTGTCTCAACCGTATAGTGCGTCGGATTGACCGCCGGATTGGTCGCCGGCGTCGACGGCATGTCATTTAACACATAATTGACCGGATAAATCTCCGCTGCGCTCCACTTCGCATAGTAATGCTTGTTCTCGGCGTCCATCGTGTGGAGCGTAGCCGGTGCCGGGGTTGTGAGCGCGGCATCCGTAAACCAGCCGAGAAAGTTGTAACCGGTGCGGGTTGCGGGCGCAATTGCGACATCCGCGTTCTCGACCGTGTAACTCGAAATCGTATTCGGGTTCACAGCCGGGTGACCTGCCGGGGTGCCGTCATTCAGCGTCCACTGCACGGTATAGGTCTTTGCGGCGCTCCACTTTGCGTAAACGGTGTGGTTCGTTGCGCTCGCCGGGTTAATGGTTCCGACCGGCGTCGTGAGTGCTGCGTCCGAATACCAGCCCTGGAAATCGTAACCCGGGCGGGATGGCTGCCGGAGCGTGATGACCGGATCCGTGACCTGGAAGCCGCCCGGATTTGCCGCGTCATTGGTCGCGGGATGGCCTGCCGGTGCCGCGTCGTTCATCACATAGGTGATTGTGTACGGCAGCGGCGCACTCCACTTTGCGTGCAGCTGCGTCGGGTTCGTATCGCCCTGCGTCGTGTCGAGGGTTGCCGGAGCCGGTGTCGTATAGCCTGCATCCGTATACCAGCCGAGGAAGGTGTAACCCGGGCGGGTCGGGGTGCCGAAGGTGTGATTCGGGGTCTCGACGGTATAGGTCGTGAAGCCGGAATTCGGGTTCGTCGCCGGATGGCCTACCGGGGTTCCGTCGTGCAGATCATAGCTAATCGAATAGGTCTTCGGCGTCCACTTCGCATAGTAGTGTCTCGGACCCGCCGGATTCGTATTGGTTACAATCTGCGTGATCTGGGAACCGCTAAAGCTGCTGTTGTCATACCAGCCGCCAAAGGTATAACCTCTCCAGGTCATCGGCTGCAGCGGAATGTTGGCATCCGTCACCTTATAGCTCGTGACTGTGTTCGGATTTGTGACCGGCGCCGTGCGGGAACTCGTATTCACATTGTCCGTGTACTGAATCGGATAACTGTTCTCCGTCCAGTTTGCGGTCATCGTAACCACACCGTTATTCTGCGTCGAGAGCAGATTCGGTGTCGCGCCGTTCGCATAAGTCTGGCCGTTCGAACCGGTCCAGCCGTTAAAGCTGTAGCCGTTCACCGCAAAGCCGTTCGTGAGGTTTGCTGCAGCATTGCCGGTGATGGTCTGATCCGGCGTCGTGCCCGTTGCGGTCTGACCCGCCGGTGCGTTTGCGACAAACTTTACCGTATAGTGGTGCGGATTTCTGGTCACAGTGCCCGGCAGATAGGTAATCGTATAGGTGCCGAGTGCCGCGCTGCCCGCAGTGCCGTTGTCCAGAGTCGTCGGATTTTCAGCCGTAACCGGCAGAGTCGGATGCACATCTGCGGTCGAGCTGTTGTCGAAATTCACGGTGAGCGCACTCACGCGGTCGTTTCCGATCAAACCACCCGTGACAGTCGCATCCGAAGGACTCCAGGTGAGCGGCTCCGTTGCGGTCACGGTGCGGTCATTCATGCGGATGGTAATGTTCCGCGTAATCTGTCCGCTGCCGCCGTTGCTGAGATTTCCGTTTGAACCCTGTACTGCCAGATTACTTGCCGGGTTCGTCGCATTGATGGTGCCGTTATTTACCACCGTGCTACCCGCCGGAACGGTGAGTGTGTGACCGTTCAAATCAATGCTCACGCCTGCCGGTACATTGGTCGTAAGCGTCGTATTGCCGGTCAGCGTAATCGGCGCATTGTTGTTCTGCTGCGACCATGCAACCGCATCGTCCGCATTGTTAAAGTAGTAAGTCTGTCCGTTCAGGGTTGCGGTTACGGTATATGTCGTATTCAGCGGAACCGGATCATCACCGGTATCACCGGTCTTATTGTAACCGCTGAACTCAATGTAGAAGCCCTTGACATCGAGACCGCCGCCGGTATAGTCACTCAGGTTATGAAGATCGTTCCAGTAGCCCGAGTTGTGCACCTGCATGACGCCCTCGTAACCGCTGACCGCGACGCCGTGTCCTACCGCAGAGTTCGGCTCACCGGTCGGACGGAAGTGCGAGTATGCCGGAGTGCCGCCGGAGTAAGGCGTCACGAGCGGCGTTCCGTTCCCTAAGGGGTTCGCACCGCCGGTGCCCTGCTCGTAATACTCAATGCCGCTCTCCGGACCGTCCTGCCAGCGGAAACGTCTTGCCGCAGTCGCCGTCGAGGTAGAAGATGCATTCACGTTCTGATTTGCAAAAACGGTGCCGGTGCGTCCCGCGACCGAGTTATCATGCCAAACCGGAACACTCGCCGCGTCGTTGATGCCCTCGAAACGCGCACCGCCGGACCACGCGCCTGTCGAAGGCGTTGTAATCTGGTCGAGAATCTTATCCTCCTGCTGGGAGGTGACGGTGACGAGGTAACCCTGCATACCGTCGAGATAGCTCTGCTTTGCCGTATTATAGCTGTCCGCCCAGCTAACCAGTCCTGCCGGCTGCGGCTCGACATACATATAGTAGTGCTCGGCGCTATCACCCGGCATCGGGTTCGGAATCGTCATCTTGGAAATCTTGATTGTCGCATTGGTCGGGAAGTTGTTCTGACCGTTGCCGAGCGTAATCTTTAACTGCTGGTTTGCACCTGCGCTCGGCAGATAGAACTTCATCTGCTGTTCGATGAAATCCTTGGCTTCCGCCGCAGTCAGTGCCGTCGGGAAGATAAACTGATAAAAGCGATGACTTCCTGTCGGGTTGACATCCGTGAAGCTCTTATAGGACTTGCTTGCGGTCACACTGCCGTTGTCCGGCATGTCGTTGATGTGACCCACATCGACCTGGAAATTCATCGAAGTGATGCCGTTCCCCACTGCGTCGAGAACCGTCACATCCTTCAGCTTATAGCTCTGGCGACTTGTATCTCCGTCGTAGTCAAGAAGCTTGAACGACGCGCCAAGCTGTGTGTTGCCGGTCTGATAGTTGACGACAGCAAACGGCGAGAAGTGCTCCGCCGCCGCCTGTAAGACCGGCAGGTTCTCGTCGAGCCCCTCGCGGAGCGTGTCGACCTTCTCGGCTGCTTCATCAATATGAAGCACGGAAACACCTGCCGACTCCGTCTGCTTCTCTTCTTCCGGCGCCGTCTTCGAGCTCTCTGCGGAGACAATACCTATATTATGGAAGGAAACCGCCAGCGTACCCTTCGCGGTATCCGGCTGAATCGGCTCTCCCGCTGCGTTTAACACTGTCAGATCGCAGAGGAACTGCGTGGTGGCCGTCTTGCCGCTCGCCGCTGCGTGCTCATTGATTTTCGCGAGCACCTCCTGCTCTTCTGCTTCGGTCAGCTTCCGCGCGCGGAGCGTCGCGCCTTCCGGCAACACGCCGGCCGGTGCACTGACTTCAATCTCAACGCCGTCGAGCTGGGTGTGTAACACACGCGCCGCATTGGAAGGTGTCCCCCAGCGCGCTGTGCCTGCGAGGATATCCTCCTCTGCCTTGTTCTGCCCGGTAGCGTCAGAAGGGCTCGCTCCCTTTGTCTGCAACTGCTGCTGCAAAGACTTCGGGAGAGCCAAGTCATTGATCAGCTCTGCGTCTTCCCGATATTCCTCTGCGGATGGCGCTGCATAAGCGGGCACTGCCGTCGAGATGTTCAGCACTGTCATGGCAGCACTCAATATCACCGCAAGCAGGCGCTTTGACCTGTTTCCTTGTTTGCTCATTCATTGTCCTCCGTTTGTATAGTTCAATCTTAAACTTCTCTTAAAATATATAGATGCGCACGCACTTTGCAATGTTTCGTATCTATGTTTTCCGTTTCTTATTTTTTTGTTAAAAGATGTAGCGCTTCGGCATCCGAATTCGTACAACGCGAAATTTTCACATTCTTACATAATAATATTATGTAAATCTTATATCGGTGCAATGACTCGGAATCGGCGTCTTGTTCCGATTGGCAGCGGCTGAACATCGGCGCCGGAGGTTCTGCCGATATCCGCAAAAAAAAGGAAACCATGCCAATACATGGTTTCCTTTTCGTCTATATCATTATGCCTCGGTCTTCGGGCCTGCCGCAACCAAAGCCTTGCCGGCTGCATTGCCCTCATACTTCGCAAAGTTCTTGATGAAACGCTCTGCGAGATCCTTTGCCTTCTTGTTCCACTCCTCGCTGTCCGCATAGGTATCACGCGGATCAAGGATGGCCAGATTCACACCCGGAAGCTCGGTCGGCACTTCAAAATCAAAGAACGGAATCTTCTTGGTCGGTGCCTTCAGCACGTCGCCGTTCAGGATGGCATCGATAATACCTCTCGTGTCCTTAATCGAAATTCTCTTGCCGCTGCCGTTCCAGCCGGTATTCACGAGGTATGCCTTTGCACCGCTCTGCTCCATACGCTTCACAAGCTCTTCCGCATACTTGGTCGGATGCAACTCGAGGAAAGCCTGACCGAAGCAAGCCGAGAAAGTCGGGGTCGGCTCGGTGATGCCGCGCTCGGTTCCCGCGAGCTTTGCCGTAAAGCCGGACAGGAAGTAATACTTGGTCTGCTCCGGCGTCAGAATGGAGACCGGCGGCAATACGCCAAACGCATCCGCCGAGAGGAAAATCACATTTTCCGCTGCCGGGCCGTGGGAAACCGGCTTCACAATCTTCTCGATGTGATCGATCGGATAGGAAACTCGGGTATTCTCCGTGACACTCTTGTCCGTAAAATCAATCTTTCCGTCGACATCGACCGTGACATTCTCGAGAAGTGCGTCGCGGCGGATTGCATTGTAAATGTCCGGCTCGGACTCCTTATCGAGGTTGATGACCTTGGCATAGCAACCGCCCTCAAAGTTGAAGACGCCGGAATCATCCCAGCCGTGCTCGTCATCGCCGATCAGAAGACGCTTCGGATCGGTCGAGAGCGTGGTCTTGCCGGTGCCCGAAAGGCCGAAGAATACCGCCGTGTTCTCCCCGTTCATATCGGTATTTGCCGAGCAGTGCATCGATGCAATGCCGCGGAGCGGAAGGTAATAGTTCATCATCGAGAACATGCCCTTCTTCATCTCACCGCCGTACCAGGTATTCAGAATGACCTGCTCCTTGGTTGTGATGTTGAAGACAACCGCGGTCTCGGAGTTGAGGCCGAGTTCCTTGTAGTTCTCAACTTTTGCCTTCGACGCATTGTAGACAATGAAGTCCGGCTCAAAGTTCTCAAGCTCTTCCGCCGTCGGACGAATGAACATATTGGTCACAAAATGTGCCTGCCATGCGACTTCGACGATGAAGCGCACTGCCATGCGGGTATCCGGGTTCGCACCGCAGAATGCGTCGACCACAAACAGGCGCTTATCGGAGAGCTCCTTTTTTGCGAGCTCTTTGACCGCGTGCCAAGCCTCTTCGGTAGCCGGATGGTTATCATTCTTGTATTCATCGGAGGTCCACCAGACCGTATCCTTGGAGTTCTCGTCCATGACGATAAACTTGTCTTTCGGAGAGCGACCCGTGTAAATGCCGGTCATCACGTTGACGGCGCCAAGCTCGGTCACCTGCCCCTTTTCGAAGCCTTCCAGACCCGCCTTGGTCTCCTCTTCAAATAACAATTCATAAGACGGATTGTGTACGATCTCTGTTGTTCCGGTAATGCCATACTTGCTCAAATCAAGCTTACTCATGTACCTTTCCTCCTCTGTCCTCCGCTCGTGCAAATGCACAAAATAATCGGGCTTATATCCCTCGATTATTATATACTATATCCGAACAGATTACAATCACGCCCGTTTCGAACGGAGATATTCGTCAATGCCGCGCGCTGCCTGCTTGCCGGCTCCCATCGCCAGAATCACGGTGGCCGCACCGATTACGGCATCTCCCCCCGCAAAGACACCTTCGCGCGTGGTCTGACCGTTTTTCTCATCGGCAATCAGACAACCTTTGCGATTTGTCTCAAGTCCCTCCGTCGTCGAGGAAAGCAAGGGATTCGGCGAAGTGCCGAGTGCCATGATAACCGTATCCGCCGGAATTTCCTCCTCGGAACCCGGAATCTCGACCGGTCTTCTTCTGCCCGACTGATCCGGCTCACCGAGCTCCATATGAATCACACGAACGCCGCGAACCCAGCCGTTTTCATCCTGCAAAATCTCGACCGGATTGGTGAGCAGATCAAAAATGACGCCCTCTTCTTTTGCGTGGTGCACTTCCTCCGCGCGCGCCGGAAGCTCCGCTTCCGAACGGCGGTATACAATATGCGTCTCCGCGCCGAGACGAAGCGCCGTCCGCGCCGCATCCATTGCGACATTTCCGCCGCCCACGACAATCGCACGCTTGCCCGCAAAAATCGGCGTGTCATAGTCTTCTCGGAAGGCCTTCATGAGGTTATTGCGCGTCAAAAACTCATTTGCCGAGAAGACGCCGCTCGCCGTCTCGCCCGGAATATGCATGAACATCGGTAGGCCTGCGCCTGAACCGATAAATACCGCATCATATCCCTCTTTGTCGAGAAGATCGTCTACCGAGACCGACTTTCCGACAATCGTGTTGGTCTCAATCTCCACGCCGAGTTTTTTGACATTTTCGACTTCATGCGCAACCACCGTGTCCTTCGGCAGTCGAAATTCCGGAATGCCGTAGACCAGCACACCGCCCGGCTCGTGAAGCGCCTCAAAAATCTTGACCTCATAGCCGAGCTTTGCGAGATCGCCCGCACAGGTGAGTCCCGCCGGCCCTGCGCCGATCACAGCGACGCGCTGTCCGTTTTTCTCGGAATGGTTCTCCGGCTCCAGTTTATGCTCACGCGCCCAGTCTGCCACATAGCGCTCCAACTTGCCGATTGCAACCGGCTCACCCTTGATGCCGCGGATGCAGACACCTTCGCACTGCGTTTCCTGCGGACACACGCGGCCGCAAACCGCAGGAAGTGCCGAACTCTCGGCGATGATACCCGCAGCCTTTGCCTCCTGTCCGGCAATGACCTGCTGTAAAAATGCCGGAATATTAATCGAAACCGGACATCCCGCAACACAGCGCGGATTCTTACAATTTAAACAGCGGGATGCCTCCGCTCTCGCCTCTTCCTCCGTATAACCGAGGCATACTTCTTTGAAATTTTTGGCGCGCTCTTCCGGTGCCTGCTCCGCAATCGGAACTCTCTTCATCATGTCCATTATTGCTGCCCTCCGCAATTTCCGCAGCCGCCGTGGTGCGTCTTGCCTTCTTTTTCTCTCAGATACTCTCTGCCCTCTTCGCTCGCGTACATTCTGGCACGCTTCATCGCCTGATCAAAGTCAATCTTGTGTGCGTCAAACTCCGGACCGTCCACACAGGCAAACTTGACTTCGTCACCGACAATCAGACGGCAGGCACCGCACATCCCCGTGCCGTCCACCATAATGGGATTCATGCTGGCAACTGTCGGGATGCCGAGCTTCTTGGTGAGCAAGGCGACAAACTTCATCATGATCATGGGACCGATTGCGACGCAGAGATCGTAGTGCTTGCCTTCCTTCTCCACCAGCTCCTCGACTTTTGCGGTCACAAGGCCGTGGAACCCGTAAGACCCGTCATCGGTGGTGATATAGAGGTGGTCTCCGCAGACCGCACGCATCTCATCCTCGAGTATCACCAAATCCTTATTCTTTGCGCCCTGCACGACATCCGCCGTGACACCCTGCTCCTTCAGCCATTTGACCTGCGGATAGACAGGCGCTGTGCCGACGCCGCCGGCCACAAAGAGAATGTTCATTTTCCGGAGTTCTTCCGGCGTCTTTTTGGTAAGCTCCGAGGGACATCCGAGCGGCCCCACGACATCCTCAAAGAAATCGCCCTCGTTCAGCTCCGCCATCCGGTAGCTACTCGCGCCGACCACCTGGAAGACGATCAGCACGGTGCCCTTCTCGCGGTCATAGTCGCAAATGGTCAGCGGAATGCGCTCACCGTAGCGATCGATTTTTACAATCAGGAACTCTCCTGGCAGACACTTCGCGGCGACGCGCGGTGCTTCGACATCCATGAGCCAAATTTGCTCTGCAAGTTTCTTTTTCTTCAGGATTTTATACATAAGGATTCTCCATTGCTGTAATACCGTGTTACCGAATCAAGTCTTGTTTTCGCGCACTTATTCTATCCGCATGCCGCCGCTCTTTCGCTCGTAGCGACAGAAAGAAAACGGCAAATCAAAATAGGTCTCCTCTTCGCTCTCCCGGGTCAGTTCCCATTCCGAATCCCGATCCAGATTCGGGAAAAAGCGATCACCGTCATAGAGGTAGTCAATCTTTGTGATTTCCGCGCTGTCCGCATACGGCAGAAAATCTCGGTAGATGCTCTCACCTCCGCACACAAAGACCTCATCCCTGGGAAGTTCCCGGACTTCCCGCAAGACCTCCCCGATGCTGTGGCAGACAGTCACACCTTTCGGTGCAAACTCCGGACTCCGGCTCAGCACAATGTTGCGCCTGCCGTAAAGCGGCTGCTGTCCCGGCAAATCTAAAAAAGTTTTCCGCCCCATGATGACAGTCTTGCCAAGTGTCTCCTCCAAAAACAGTTTCTGGTCGCGGGGAATTTTGACCAGAAGCCTACCGCCTTTTCCGATGGCCCAGGCGCTGTCCACCGCCGCGATCAAAATCATGCTTCTTCTCCGAGTATCAGTTCCTTCGCATAGGGGAGCGAAGTAATCCAATCGCAAAACGTGTGCCACTCGGCCAGCTTGTGATCGCGTCTTGAAAAATAAATATGCACCAGTGTCTCATAGTTAAAGCTGCAAGTTCGAAGCTGCTGATAGCTTTCGGGAAGCAGTTGTATCATCGAATACCAGGCGTCTTTTTCTTTGGTCTCGACAAAGCGAAGACGCAACTGCTCCAAAACTTCAATCATCCGATCCAAAGCAGCGAGCGCTTCTTCTGTCATATGGTCGTGAGAGAAATCCTCCCGTGAAAAGGGTTTGCTGTGAATCTTGTGCATGGTCGAAGTGGAGTTTGCCACCGTCGCCACTTTATAGGTGTCATATTCCTTCCACCAGTAGAGCGGCGCTGTGATATCGACCGAGACAAAAATCTGACGCATATACTTCCGATGATCGCTCCCGGCCTTTCTGAGTCGCATGGCCAGACCGAGATCGTTCTCTCCCAGAATATAATTTCCGGCTTCGTCGTAGTAGCTGTCACTTCTTGCCCAGGAATTCAGCGGATTTCTCGCGCCGCGCATCGCATTTTCCAGATTCATAACAGAGCTGCGTTCCAATTGAATCATGGCGTTACCCCTCTTTCTTCCTATTATAATAGCTGCACATCAGTCAGACTCGCTGATGCGATTTCGCTTTCGTTCCTGATAGCGCGCATAGGCCTTTTCGAGCATTGCCTTTTCATTTGCAAATTTTAGAAGATGCCATGCCTCGTGATACTTGTAATAGCCGGAATCCATAAAGAACTCTTCCCGCTGCGGTTTGGAATAATAGCTCTCCGCGCTCATCAGATACCAGTGGACACTCTTGTCGACCTGCTCTGCCTGGGCGTTAAACGTATATTCGCTCTTGCCGATGTACTCGACAATGTGAGCACTGACTCCTGTCTCCTCTTTTACCTCGCGAAGCGCAGTTGTCTCAAAGCTCTCGCCCGCCTCTACGGTGCCCTTCGGGAGTACCCAACCCTCATAGCGGTTTCTGTAATTCTTATAGAGCAGCAGGATCTTTCCGTGAAAGATCACGATGCCGCCACAGCTCGTTGCTTCGACCATTTGCAATCCCTCCTGCGCGACGCATATCCCCAAACAAATGTAAGTGTACTACTGACAGCTTTTCAGCACAAGCCCTTTCTCCCTGTCCCGTTGTCTCATTCGACCGCGCGCTTAAAGTGCCCGCGCGTAAAGTTTTCGTATGCCTCCGGGACGCTCTGCTCCCCCAGAACAAAGCTCCGGTAAATCGAGCGCACCGCCTTCTTTGTCTCTGCAGCGGTCTCATTGCTGAGTAAGAGACGCACCGCGCCTAACTTGAGCCCAGTAAGCTCCGCAGCCACACCGCTTAGACTGAGCGGCGCCGCATTGTAAATTGTATTATAGCAGAAGGTACAATGCGTCTTGACAGGCATTTCCATCATGCGGCGGTCCCTGAGTTTCATATACTCGGGTTTATGATCACAGCGCGCTGCTGTCTTTTTGAGACAGTTCGCCGACACCATCATCGGCAGCCGCCCCGTGACAACCATCTCCTGTCCCGCCGTGTCGAGAGATTTGAGCTCTCGCGCTGTTTCCTCAATCGGCAATGTGAGACGCGCGGCCCCGAACTCTCTGAGACAGAGCTGCGCTGTCCTGTTCATGCCGTAGACTTGAAAATCAAAATAGAAGGCCGGACAGCGCCTGTTCCGTTCTCCGTAGAGTGTCTCAAAAAAGCCCGGCTCTTCCAGATTCCGGATAATCAAAGCATCCAGCGGCAAATCGAGCAACCGTTCCGCCTGCTCCCGGAAAAAGCGCTCTGCTTCTGTCCGAAAAATCTGCGGCAAGAGCAGATACACGCGCTTGCCTGCATTCTGTATGCAACGGACCGCCGCCTGCCACCTCTCCGCCGGAATACTGTCTGCGCCGAAGGAAATTGCGGCGACCTCTTCCATCGCGGAAACCGTCTGTATCTGCTCCCAGCTGTCACAGCTCACATGGAGTTCCGGCGCTGTTCGTTCTGTATCTACAGAGCGGACAGTCCTGTCTTCGCTGTCTGTCTTTGCCGCGCGAACAGTCTCTGTGCCAAGCACAGAATCCCGTCGAAAGGCCGCGTCAATCTTTGCGGAAATTGCTTCGATTCCCTTTCGGCGCAACTCATTCAGTTGTTTCACCGGAAAGAAAAAGCCCTCTTCGATTGAGACATCCAGCTTTGCAAAACGAAAGCCCGTGCCCCCGGTTTTCTGAAGCCGCTCCCGCACTGCCTCCGCCGTGCTTCCTGCCGTTCTCGCCCGCTCGGCAATTTCGCCCGCGACTTCGGCACTGAGTTGCCCCGCTCCGGGAATGGAGACGCTGAGTTCCAAATACATCGGCTCGCCGTCCCGCTGCACAAACTTTCCGTAGAGCGGCAACTCCCGCTCCGTTTTTAGATACTTCTCTTCGATTTCCTCTTCATACGGAATATTCTGCTTCCGCTTCTCTTTCTTCTCCTGCAGGACTATCATTTCGCGCCCGTTGTGTTGGCGATAATACCCCTCTGTCTGACCGCCCCGGTCAAAAAGGTCCAAGAGATGCGCTCTGTCCGCCGCTTCCACTTGAAATCCCTCTGCCCCTTCACTCGCATAGAGGTCCAGGTACTTCCGCCAGATGGATACGACACCGGCCGTATAGCGCGGGCTCTTCATACGCCCCTCGATTTTTAGACTGTCTATGCCGCTCTCTGCGAGCATCGGAATCAAATCCAGGCTGCAGAGATCTTTACAGCTGAGGAGCAGTCCCTGTCCGGACGATTTCTGATTTTCGCGCTGCAGACTATAGGGCAGGCGGCAGGTCTGGGCGCAACGCCCCCGATTGCCCGAGCGCTCACCGAGAAGGCTCGACATGAAACACTGTCCGGAGTAGGCATAACAGAGTGCGCCGTGCACAAAACTCTCTACCTCCAATCCGGTCTCCCGTTTGATGCGCACCAGTTCTTCGAGACTCAATTCACGCGCCGGAATCACACGGCTCACGCCGAGACGCCGATATAGCTCTGCGGCATGCGGCCCCGTAATGGTCGTCTGGGTACTCGCGTGCAGGGAAAGAAGCGGGAAATGCTCGTGCAGCAGAGCCAGCGCTCCCAGGTCTTGCACAATTGCAGCATCCAATCCCGCTTCGTAATAGGGTGCGATATAATCCGGCAAAGTCTGAAGTTCCGCCTCTTTTAAGAGGGTGTTGACCGTCATATGGATACGAACACCAAAGCGGTGCGCATAGCGCAGCCCCCCGATGAGATCCGCTTCCTCCGGATTCTCCGCATAAGCTCTCGCGCCATACTTCGCACCGCCGACATAAATGGCATCTGCTCCTGCATTGACCGCCGCCCGCAGGCTTTCAATCGAGCCTGCGGGTGCCAAAAGTTCTGGTATCTTATTCCTCATTCTGTCCTAATCTATCCGTTTACTTGGAAAGCAGCTCATCCAGCTCTGTTTCCAGTTCCTTGCTGCGTTTCTTCTCTGCCTCCAGTTCCTCTTCGAGACGGTGTATGTTGGCAGTGAGGCGTTCCTTTTCCGCCTGCAGCGACTCCTTCTCTTTTTCAGCGGCGGCAAGCTGCTCTTCGAGCTTCTGCTTCTCTGCCGCAAGAGAGGCCTCTGCCGCCTCATCCTTGGCATCTTTCTGCAAGGTCTCCATGCGAAGACGCTGCTCGACAAGTTCTCGCTTCAGCGCATAGACTTCGGAGGCGTGCGCTGCCGCCTCTTCCTTGAGTTCCGCACTCTCCGCTCTCGCCTGCAGACAGTCATCCGCAAGATTCAGCCAGAGAATCTGTGCCCTCCGCTCACTGTTCTGGCGCGCATAGGCGCGGTTCTGCCTGAGCTCCGCAATTTTATTGTCGATATAAGCCGCAACCTGGCGAAGATACGCACTGTCGCCCCCGGCGAGCGGAATTACCTTGCCGTCAATGATGACTTCCGTACTACGCTGTCTACTCTGTTCGTCACGCATCTGCTTGCTCCTCATCTTCCTTTTTTCGATTCAAATGGCTGTATGCGTATTCTGTCGCGACTCTGCCGCGCGGTGTCCGAATCAAAAAGCCCTGCATCAGGAGATAGGGCTCATAGACTTCCTCCAGCGTGCCGGCATCTTCCCCGAGCGCCGCAGCCAGCGTATCCAGTCCCACCGGGCCGCCGTGAAACATATCAATGATGAGATTCAACATGGTTCTGTCCCCTGCGTCGAGGCCGCAGGTATCGACATCCAAAAGATTCAGCGCATCGCGCGCCACTGCTTCCGTAACGGCACCGCTGTATTTAACTTCCGCAAAATCCCGGACGCGCCGCAGTAGGCGGTTAGCCAGCCGCGGAGTTCCGCGGGAGCGCCGCGCAATTTCTGCCGAGCCCGCCGCATCAATCTCGACACCGAGTACTTTTGCCGAGCGGAGGACAATCTCCTGCAGTTCGTCCTGCTCATAAAATTCAAGGCGCTGTACCACGCCGAAGCGATCCCGGAGCGGTGCGGAGAGCAAACCCGCTCTTGTTGTCGCCCCGACTAAGGTAAAGTGCGGCAGCGCGAGGCGTATGCTCTTGGCATTGCTCTCCTTGCCGAGCACAATGTCGATTGCAAAATCTTCCATCGCGGGATAGAGCACTTCCTCCACCTGACGGTTCAAGCGGTGTATCTCATCGACAAAGAGCACATCGCCCTCCTGCAGATGATTTAAGATTGCCGCCATATCACCCGGCTTCTCGATGGCAGGCCCCGAAGTAATTTTCATGTGCACGCCCATCTCATTCGCAATGATACCGGAGAGCGTGGTCTTGCCGAGTCCCGGCGGCCCGTAAAAGAGCACGTGATCCAGAGACTCTCGCCGCTGTCTCGCCGCGTCGATATAGACCTGCAACATGGACTTTAATTTCTTCTGTCCGATATATTCCTGTAAGCGCTGCGGCCGAAGCGACTGCTCGAATCGTGTCTCCTCGGTTGCAAGTTCTGTTGTTATGATTCTACGCTCCATATTCTCCTCTCAGGCTCAGAACTGCCGGAGCGCCTCCCGTAAGAGTGTCTCGCTGTCCTTCTTTTCTGCTTCCGGAACGGCCCGTACCGCGCGCGTCGCCTCGCCTATGCCATAGCCGAGCTGTACCAGCGCATCGATTGCTTCCGCCGCAGCAGCGCCGGAAACACTTCCGCCGGACACTGTGTCCGCCGAAAGCGTCTGCACAACCTCCTGGTTTTTGAGTTCCAGAATAATCCGCTCCGCTGTCCGGACGCCGATGCCCGGGGCCTTTGCGATTGCCTTTGCGTCGCCTGTCAGCACGGCAAGCTTCAGCGCCTCAGGCTCCAGCGCCGACAACACGGCGAGCGCCCCCTTGGGCCCTATGCCGCTCACACCGAGTAGCGCACGAAAGAGGCGGAGATCCGCCTCTCTGTCAAAACCATAGAGCGAAACCGCATCCTCGCTCATCTTTAAATAGGTATGGAGTAGGAGCTCCGCGCCTTTCGTCGGCAGTCTCTCGATGACTGCGCGGGAGGTCTTTACGGCAATGCCGAAAGCGCCCGCCTCTACAATCACTTCGCTCTCACCGACCGCAGCAAGCGTTCCCTTGATATAAGAAATCATAAACCCTCCTGCTCTGTCGAAACTTTCCCTGTTGTCTAGTTTAGCACAGCCTTTTCAATCTAACAAGGAAGGCGTATACTAGAGTACCAAAATGAGAGAGGAGAAGTTGTATGGTTTCCTTTGAAACAAAGATATCGCGCGACAACTATGCGCAGATTCTTTCCACGCTGCCCGCCGGGACGGCTCCTTCCTCCCTGCTTTTCTTTGACATTGAGACCACCGGCCTATCACCGGCCTCTGCGCAGATTTATCTGATCGGAGCACTCTCTTTTTCGGACGCGGGCGATGCGGTCCTGCACCAATGGTTCGCTGATTCGCTCAGCGAAGAGTATACCTTGCTGCGCAGTTTCTTCGCCTTTGCCGCCTCCTTTGCGACACTGGTTCATTTTAACGGCACCCGCTTTGATTTGCCTTTTCTCACACAGTGCAGTGCGCAGTATCATCTGCCCTGCCCTCTCACCGAAAAACAGAGCCTGGATTTTTATGCGGCTGTCTCCCCGTACCGCGCACTCTTTGCCGGAGAGCGCCTCACCCAGCGTGCGCTTGAAGCTCGACTCGGCCTCACCCGGGAAGATCCCTTCACTGGTGCCGAGCTGATTGAAACCTATTCCCTCTGGCAACGAACGCATGATGAGACTCTGCTTCAGGCTCTGCTCGCGCATAATGCGGCCGATGTCGTCGCACTGCCTTCTCTGCTATCCCTCCTTGCGATTCCCGCTTTTTTTTGCGGAGCATTTCAAGACTTGACTCTCACGCGTGAGAAAACAGTCGCCAGACTGTCCGCGCGCAGTGAAACGGCACTTCCCTTTCCGCTCTCGCTGGAAAAGGAGACCGTCTCTCTGAACGCCGCAGGGAACGCTCTGTCCGCCACACTGCCGCTTCTCACCGACACACTCTTTCACTATTGGAAGGATTATCGGAATTATTATATTCTGAAAGAAGACGGCAGCCTGCTCCACAAAAGTCTGGCTGCTTTTGTGGACGCCGCCGCAAAGGAAAAAGCTACCCGCGATACCGCACGCCAGCCGAAATACGATGCCTTTCTGGCGCTTCCCGCGCGCATGAAACCGAAGCAGCCCTGTTTTCAGCGAACCGCCCGCAGCACACCGCTCTACCTGCCCTTCTCCGATTTTGCCGCTACCCCGGCACTCTACGGCGAATATCTGAACACCCTGCTCTCTTCTCTTTCTCTGCGGAAATAAAAAAGACCGAAGCCGCAAAATGCGAACTTCGGTTCTTTTTGTTTGATCTCATGAATAGTCGTTTCCCACGGGGGAACCGGTTTACTCAATCACCAAGACGTTGGTAGCCTGCGGTCCCTTAGCGCCATCGACAATGTCGTACTCGACCTTTGCGCCTTCCTCGAGGGTCTTGAACCCATCCATCTTCAGACCGGAGTAGTGCACGAAAACATCGTTTCCGCCCTCATCCGAAATGAATCCGTAACCCTTCTGGTTGTTAAACCACTTGACTGTGCCCTTGCTCATAACCGGTGTTCCTCCGAAAAAATAATCTGTGGCTTGCAGACTTCTGCAACCATCGCTACAATAGCATACGTTAAGGCTACTGTCAAATTATTTCGACAATTTATAGGAGTTTTTACGATGAGACCTCTTTTTTACGCCAAAAATGCGATACAGCACTTTTGCACCATCACAAAACACAAATTGACTGTCATGGATCTCTGCTTCAAAGTCGGCCTGATACGCCAGGGACTGGCACACGATCTCTCCAAATATTCCCCGACCGAATTCATGACCGGCGTCCGTTACTTCCAGGGCGTCCGCTCCCCAAACGCCGCCGAGCGCCAGGAACTCGGCTATTCCCGCTCCTGGCTGCACCACAAAGGACGCAACCGTCACCATTACGAGTACTGGGTGGATGTCGACAAAAAGCGCGGCTGGGTTAGCCTGAAAATGCCGCTCCGCTTTGTGCTCGAGATGGTCTGCGACCGCATTGCCGCCTCCAAAGTGTACAGTGGGCAGGACTACACCGATGCCGTGCCGCTCGGCTACTATCTCTCCAAACAAGAGGGGCGCCTCTTACATCCGGAGACCCGGGCACTTCTCAAAAAGCTCCTCTATATGCTCCGCGACAAGGGGGAACACTATACGCTCGGCTATATGCGTTGGCTGCGCCGTCACCCCGCACTCTATGAGCGCAGAGAACAACCCGTGTGTCAGTGAGCTTCCCGCTCCAACGCCGTGAGTTCTTCCGGCGAAAACAAATACGACTTCCCGCAGAACTGGCAATGAAGTTCTGCGGGCTTTTTTTCTTCCACCATACTCTTTAATTCCTTGCTGCCGAGACTGATCAGCGCTCTCTCGACCCGTTCTCTCGAACAGTCGCAGTGGAAGCGACACGGAAGCTTATCCGTGAGCTTGAGCTCTCTGCCCTCAAAAATCCAGGCGAGAATATCCTCCGGTGTCTTTCCCTCTTTTAAGAAGCTCGTCACCGATCCTACCGTTTTGAGGCGGTCTTCGAGCGCCGTAATCACTTCCTCGGGGCAACCCGGCATGAGCTGCACAATAAAGCCGCCGGCACAGCGGACCGTGTTATCCTGATTCATCAGCACGCCGAGCCCCACGCCGGACGGCACCTGCTCACTCGACGCATAGTAATAGGCAATGTCCTCCGCGATTTCGCCGGAGACCAATTCGACCTGCCCCACATAGGGCTCCTTTAAGCCGAGATCCGAGATGACGGTCATGGTACCTTTGCCGACCGCACCCGCGACATCCAGTTTCCCGAGCTGATTGGCCGGCAGAATTACCGCAGGCTCATAGGGATATCCCTTGACCTCGCCCGCATTGTTCGCCGTGACCAGCATTCCCCGCATGGGACCGTCGCCGTCAATCTTGATGGTCAGAAGATCCTGCTTGTCCTTCATCATTGCCCCCATCATGAGTCCGGCCGTCATGAGACGCCCAAGCGCAGCCGTGACAATGGGGCTCGTGCTGTGAATGCGTCTCGCCTCTTCCACCAGATCTCCGGTTGTCGCCGCGAAGGCGCGCACCATGCCGCCTTCCGCAAATGCTCTCACGATATAATCACTCATTATTTACTTCCTTTCCCTGTTCTCGCAACAGAATTAACATCCGCTCGCTCTCATCCGTTAGCGTCCCCTCGGTCTCCGCGTCCATTGCGGCGACAAAGACCATACCCGCCCGCTCTGCCGCTTCTCTGACTTCTGCCAGTGTATAGGCGCGCTGAACATGGGTTTCCTCCGCCCGGCGGTAATAGCCCCCTTCCTCCCGAAGATAAAAGGTCATGTCGTAGATATTCTCCGCAGTCTCACTGTCATAGTGGTTTTCCCAGATGAAACTGCCCTCTTCCCGATTTTCCGCAAATGTATTGTCCGCAAGCAGCTGCTTGTATTTGTAAACGGTATTCATATCAAAGAGGAAGATGCCGCCCGGATCCAGATAGTTGTTGACCAGCCGAAACACCTCAGAGAGTTCTTCCGTGCCGCAGAGATAATTCATCGCATCGCAGCGGCTTATGATGGCGCGGCAAGTGCCGTAGAGCTCAAATTCCCGCATATCCTGACAGAGGTAAAGCGCGTTGCTGCCGTTCGCTATCTTTTTTTGAAGCGCCTCTTCCAGCATTTCCTCGGCATTGTCAATCCCTATCATATCAAAGCCCCGCGCCGCGAGCCGCTCCGTGCAGTTTCCTGTGCCGCAACCGAGTTCCGCGACAATCCCGTCGGTAATACCGAAGGACGCGAGGAGTCGCACAGTCTGCTCGCACCAGGCGTCATAGGGAACGCCGTCCATAAAAAGATCGTAGAGTTTTGCAAAACTCTGGTAAGCCGCCATTCCGCGCGCCTCCTATCCCTTCCGAATATGAAAAATGCTCCGCTCTCCTCTGTCCGAAGAGCGGAGCCAAACTTATGCGTTTCTGCCGCAGCAGTATTTGTACTTCTTGCCGGAACCGCAGGGACAGGGATCGTTTCTGCCAACTTTGACTTCCTTGCGAATCGTACCGCTCTGCTTCTGCTCGCGGTACAGCTCTTTTCTTCTCTCCGCGCTCAGAATGTGATCCCAGGCCTCCAGACCGTAAAGCCACTCGGCCTTTGCCTCCACCATGTTGTAATAGAGCTTCTCCGGATCGATTTCCAACACAATCTCGGTATTCTCATCCATGGTCTCGGTCGGAATGTCCTGCTTCAGGCTCTCGCTGATGCCGTCGAGGAAGCCCGTCATGGTCTGAATATCCGTGCCGTACTTCTCGGCGAGTTCCTTCACCGTGCCGCGCTCCACCTTGCTCACATCGGCGAGCAGCTTCTCGTAGATGCCCTTCTCAACCAGAAAATAAT
Organism: Stomatobaculum longum; assembly: GCA_000242235.1. GTDB lineage: Bacteria > Bacillota > Clostridia > Lachnospirales > Lachnospiraceae > Moryella > Moryella longum. Next base: position 230,681 of record JH590861.1, on the reverse strand, counting down.
CCTTCCAGAGCTTTTCCTGCTCCTCTTTGCTGAGCTGGTCACCGTATGCTTTGGTTCTCCAAACTTCTAATAATGTCATAAGTTCACCTTCACTCCCGTAATTTTAGTCGCATTATAGCCTACTTCGGTCCGAATTGCAAATAAGCTCATTTCTTTTTATCCCGCCGCCCGTAGTGCAAACTGCCGTCTTCCGTATCGATATAATCCAGCGCGTCGTAGCAGCCTTCCTCGACCGGAAGCTTCTTTTTCTTTAAGACATTCGCGAGCGCCCGCTCCGTAAATCTGGTGAGCACCGCAAAGGTCGGAATGCCGACCACCATGCCGACAATGCCCCAGATTCCGCCAAAAAACAGAATGGCGAAGAGAACCCAGAAACTCGACATGCCTGTCGTAGACCCGAGGATGCGCGGTCCCAGGATATTGCCGTCGAACTGCTGCAGCACCAGAATAAAAATCAGGAATTGCAACGTCGTAATCGGCGAAACCATGAGCAGAATAAACGCACTCGGAATCGCGCCGACAAAGGGTCCGAAAAACGGAATCACATTTGTCACGCCGACAAAGACGCTAATCAAAAGCGCATAGGGCATTTTCATGAAGCTCATGCAGATATAGCAGATGATGCCGATGATCACGGAGTCAATAATCTTGCCGACAATAAAGCTCGAGAACACCCACTTTACATAACGAAGTTCTGTAATCGTGTCATTTGCGACGCGTCGCGGCAGAAGCGCGAAGAGAAAGCGCTTACTCTGTGCCGCGAGCGCTTCCTTCATATTGAGGCCGTAGGCCATCACAATGAGTCCGATGAAAAAGTTTTTCAGAAACACAAAAAGCCGCATCACCCCGCTGGTCATCTGGGTCAGATACTTATTCAGATTCGGCATGAAGTCTGCGGAAATCCACTGCATGAGGCTGTCGGAAATCTGGCGGTAGCCCTCCAGAACCATCTGTTCCATGTCGGGATTTCTGCCGTGAAACAGCACCTGAATCCAGCCGCTGACCGAATTGGTACCCTTCGGCAAGTTGCTCGTAAGGTCCGAGACGCCGCTGATGAGCTGCGGAATCAGCATCGCAATCAGCGCGGTCAGCACCGCGAGAATAACGATGATACAGGCAAAGGTGGCCACTATCTTCCCGATGCGCTCCGCATTTTTTTCTTTCCGGAGCCGCTCCGCCTCGGTGAAGAGTTTGGCGCTGCTGCTCCCGCGGAATTTGACCAGGACGCGCTTGCCCATCTTGACCTCCGTGGGTCCCTGTAGGCCTCCGGGTCGCAGGCATTTCGTGACAAAGACAGAGAGAGCCTGATAGGTAGGCGCCATCAGAAATGCCATCACCGCGCCGTAGATGAATGGCATCAGAATTTCAACGATTTTCCCCAGAAAAAGTGCCAGAGGTCCCAGATGCTCCAATACAAACGAGAAAAAAAGGGCCGCAGCGACCACTGCAAACGCGGTGAGTCCCCAGGCGATATACTTTTGATTCCGATCGTTAATCATAACCCTTCCTTGTTCACAAAAAAAGCAGCTCACGCTGCCTCTTTCAAAAAAAACAGCCCCAAAATGCCGGTCTTACTTATTGACGCCTGGCAATGCCAGGTGGGTGACCGAACAAGGCCATTTGTCTTCCGCTATTTTCTCAACGAGTTGCGGCCTGACATCCGGCTTTGTATCTTATGTCTCCCTGTCAGAAGTTTGCAGGTTCAAAATTGGTAAGATTGTCGCACATCTCAGGAGCTGTTTGCTATAGCTGTATTATACGACGCTTTTGCCTGTGCGTAAAGTTCTTTTATTCTACCGCAATCTGATAGACCTTATACTCACGCTCCGCATGGTAACCGAGGCGCTCACCGAGGCTTGCGGAAAACAGGCTGTCCGTGTCCCAATCCGGAAGTCTCTCGCTCTCCCGGAAAGACAACAACAGAGAGGCGCCGACCGCCGAAGCGAGTCCTCTGCGGCGGAAAGCCTTCTCGGTTGCCGCCTTGACATCCATAATCTCCTCGCTGTGAACATAGGCCAGGCAGGCACTGACCGGCTCATTGTCTTTCAACACGACATAGCCGCGCCCGTAGGTTTCAAACGCCTCCTGTGAAGCAAAGCTGCTCATCAGGTTCTCGCTGAAGGAAAACTCTCTGAGACGCTCTAAGAGTCGTATCGTGAGGGGGCGCAGCTGGTAGGTTTCGTCGAGTTTCGTTCGCTGTTGCAGCGTCTCTGCCTTCATCCCTTCCGGCGCGCGGAGCAGGTAGCGGGACACCGTCCGGAAGGCGCCGGCAAAGCGCTTCTCCACCCAATTATCCCACAACTCGTCCTCGGCAAGAATACTGGTCTCGCCGCACTCCCGCGCAAGCAGATGATAGAGATCAATCGAAGCCTCGCCGCGCGGCGGCATTCCGACCAGATAAGAAAAGCCACCCGTCAGAACCAGACAAAACGAAGGACTGTCGAGCGTCGGAACAAACGCCCGCCCTCTGCCCTCTGCAGCTGCACGCACCAGTGAAATGCGGCTGTCCTTGCAAAGATCTGCAATACTCTCCCGTTTCATAGCGCCAAGCTCTATCATCTGTAGCCTCCCTTTCTGTTCGCTTTTTATTCTCACAGGCCCCTAAAGAGCAGGTCTGTCAGAGCATCGATGGAAGAAACAATATGGGTTGCTCCCGCTTTTTCCAATTCTTCCCGGCTGCCGTAGCCGTAAGTCACGCCGACACCCGCAATGCCGAGTGCGTTAGCGGCACAAATATCGTAGGCGCGGTCGCCGACCATAACCGCCGCAGCTGCCGGTATTGCCTGTGTCTGTACCAGCCGTGAGAGAATCTTTTCTTTGTTGCCGCCGTCCCTGGTATCATCGCCCCCCGCAATTCCCTTGAAATATGCCGTGAGCGAAAAAGCCGCGAGGACACGCCGCGCCTGCAGTTCCGGTTTGGAGGTCGCAAGGTAAAGTGCTGTTCCCCGCTCCCGCAATGTCCGGAGCAGATTCAGTGCGCCGGGATAGAGTTCATTTTCAAAGATTCCCTTGGTCTCATAATAGGCCCGAAAGGCGCGCACCGCCTCTTTGCACTCGTCCTCTGTGAGACCGTAGACCTCGGAAAACCCCTCTGTGAGCGGCGGTCCGATTAACTTTTGCAACTTCTCTGTTCCGCCGCTCTCTCGTCCGACTGCCGCAAGTCCGGCAATCGCGGCTTTCATAATACCTTCCCCGGACTCCGTCAAGGTGCCGTCAAGATCAAAGATAACCGCCTTCGGTTCCATCAGAACTTTAAGAGCGTCTTCAGAATGCCGCGCCCGAGGCTTGCCCCCACATTGCCGCCGAGCTGCTTGCCGAAACTGCCGCCCGCGCTCTTTCCGAGTTGCTTGCCGACTTCTCTTCCTATGGTTCCCGTGACCGAGCCGCCGATAGAGGCGAAGATGCGTTTCTGCTGCGCCGCTTTTTTCTTCTCCTCCCGCGCAGCGGCAGCGGCTTCCTTCTCCGCCTGTTTTGCCGCTGCGGCTGCTTCTTTGGCTGCCTGCTTTTCGGCTGCCGCCGCTTCCTTTGCCGCCTGCTTTTCCGCCGCGGCCGCTTCCTTGGCTGCCTGCTTCTCGGCTTCCGCTTCTTCCTTCGCCTTTGCCGCCGCGGCAGCCTGTTCATCGACCCGCTGCAACAGGAGCTCGTACGCCGACTCCCGGTCGACCTCCTCCGCGTATTTATCGCGAAGACTGCTCGCCAGAATTGCCGCCTGTCTGGTAATGGCATCCAGCGCGCCGAACTTGGACTGCGGCGGCAGAATGGACGCAATCCGCACTTCTTCCGGTGCGCCACCCTCGTCGAGGAAGGAAACCAGAGCCTCCGCTGTCTTTAATTCCTGGAGCGCCGTCGCCGTATCAAAAGCCGGATTCTTTCGGAATGACTCGGCCGCTGCCTTGACCCCCTTCTGCTCTGCCGGTGTATAAGCGCGGAGCGCATGCTGAACTTTGTTGCCGAGCTGCGCCAAAACGCCGCCCGGAATATCCGACGGATTCTGCGTGATGAAATAAACGCCGACGCCCTTCGAGCGAATCAGCTTCACGACCTGCTCGATTTTATCCAGCAGAGTCTTCGGTGCATTGTCAAACAAAAGGTGCGCCTCATCAAAGAAAAATACCATCTTCGGCTTTTCGAGATCGCCCGCCTCGGGGAGCTCGGTGAACAATTCGTTCAACATCCAGAGCATGAAGGTCGAATAAATGGTAGGATCCTGAATCAGAGAAGTCGAGTCCAGAATGTTGACATAGCCCCTGCCGTCGGCATCAACGCGCATCCAGTCCGAAATCTGCAGCGCCGGCTCGCCGAAAAACTGCGCGCCGCCCTTTCCCTCGAGGGCAACGAGAGCGCGAAGTATGGCACCGGTGCTGCTCTTGCCGATGTTGCCGTACTGCTCCCGGTAGGCATCGGCATTCTCCTCCACATAGCGCACCATGGACTTCAGATCCTTCATGTCGAGGAGCAAAAGCCCCTCTTCGTCCGCGATGCGGAAAATAATCTCAAGCAAGTCACTCTGAATCTTATTGAGATCCAGAAGACGCGCAAACAGGAGAGGTCCGAACTCCGAGACCGTCGTGCGGAGCGGGAAACCCTGCTTGCCGAAAATATCCCAGAATTCCGTTGGATAAGCACGGTAGCGGAAGCCGGCTTCCTGCAAACCGAAGCGCGCAATGCGCGCCTGCATATCCGCACTGTCCTCACCGGGCCGACACATGCCCGCGAGATCTCCCTTCACATCTGCGAGAAACACCGGCACGCCGGCATCGCTGAAGGATTCCGCCATCACTTTGAGTGTGACCGTCTTACCGGTTCCCGTGGCACCCGCAATCAGGCCGTGGCGATTTGCCTGCTTCAAGCGCAGGGTGCAATGCTCGTCACCGCTGCTGCCCACCCATACTGCCTGCTGATCGTACATAAAATACCTCTCTGAATCCAAACGCTTTTCAGCCGATTGATTGTCTAATTCCTATAGTACACAAAAAAATACCCCCGTGCAAGAAGTGAATCCTGCCGGGGGTATAGCGCTGTTTCTTCTATTACAATGCGAGCCTATAGGACGGGGATGCGTCGCCGTTTACCACATAGTACGCCGCATTCTCCTCCGGCTTTACATAGAGCTCAAGGCTCTCGATTTCCGCCGCCGGATTCTCCGCGAGATAAGCTTCCTTAGCGCGCGCCGTGAGTTCTTCGACCGCGAGCTGTCTGCCCTCAAACTCCACAAACACCTTCACGACTGTCTCTTTGCCGCTCAGTGTCGCACCGACCTTCTTGGCGCGGGACTTGACCGTCTTACTTGCCTTCTCGACGCCTTCCTTGACCTTGCTGCCCTGCTTCTTTGCCTCCTTGCCAAGTTCCTTCGCATCCTCCGCAAAGGACTTTGCCTCGCTGCCGACCGCGGACTTGACGCGCTCCGCAAATGCCTTCACAGGTTCCTTCAGATCTTCCACGGATTTCTTGAGTTCTTCCACTTTCTCTTCACGCTGTCCCTTTTTGCTTGCCATTTTCATTCCCTCCGTTTTCTGTGCCAAAGCGAACCGGTTACAAATCTATACATCTCATAGATCTTAGTCTGGATTATAAGATTCAAATCTCGCTTTGTCAAACGAATTACGCTTTCTCTTTGCCTATCCGGCAGAGCTGTGCTAAACTGATTCCAATTTATTGAACCCTGAAAGCGAGGATGGCTTCATGCAGATGAAATTATTACAGAAGCGCATTGTAAAAGACGGTCAGATTGAGGCGGGTAATATTTTAAAGGTGGATTCTTTTTTGAACCATCAGATTGATGTTTCCCTGCTGGAAGAGATTGGCAAGGAGTTTCACCGCCAGTTTGCCGGACAGACGGTCAACAAAATTCTGACCATCGAGGCCTCCGGCATTGCCATCGCCTGTATTGCGGCCCGCTATTTTCAGGTTCCCGTCGTCTTTGCGAAAAAGACACGCTCACTGAATATCGCGGGAGATGTGTATACGGCAAAGGTGGAATCTTTCACACACAAGAATACCAACGACATCATCGTCTCCAAAAAGTTTTTGTCCCCCGGAGACCGCATTCTGATTGTCGATGATTTCCTCGCGAACGGCAAAGCCATCCTGGGACTCGCAAAGCTCGTTGAACAGGCGGGTGCTACACTCGTCGGCGCCGGTGTCGTGATTGAAAAAGGCTTTCAGGACGGCGGTAAGCGCATCCGTGAGGCAGGAATCGACCTCCATTCTCTCGCGATTGTCGAAGAGATGGACACAGAACACGGCATTCGCTTTCGCGAAGAGACGCTTTAACGCTCGCGAATCAGTTTTGTCGCGAGCTCCAGCATATCGAGTGCCAGCTCGTAGCGCTCTCCCATCATGTCATAGACAGCATCTTCGGTCAGCACTTCGGCGCTCGAAAGCGCCGACAGCTCGCCCCGGTCGAAGCGCTTGTTGTCTGCCGTGAAATTGCGGCTATAGTAATATTTGACCAGTTTCCGATAGGCGCGCTGTGAATCCGCAAAGATTCGCAGCGCGTTTTGCATTGCGGCAAGTTCCTCGCGCTGAGACTGTAAAATCTCTTCCATCTCTCTGACGCGCTCTAAGGCGAGTTCCTGACTGCTCTTCTCCATTTCCCTTCCCTCCATATAAATGGCAACTCACTTCTTTTCCAGCAGCAACACCGCCTCTACCCCCGGCGTCCGCGGGAACATATCGACGCCCGCTGCCCGGGTCGTGTGATAGCCTCCCTCTCGCAGAATCTCGAGATCGGTGAGCAGGCTCGAGGGCTTACAAGAGACATAGATGATGCGCGGTACATCGTAGCGGATTAGCTTGCGCAGCGCCTTCGGATTCACGCCCTCACGCGGCGGATCTAGAATGATGATATCCGGCTTCTCTTCGATTTCATCCAGCACTTTTAATACATCGCCCGCGATAAAACGGCAATTCCGCACGCCGTTTCGCGCTGCATTTTCCCTCGCGGCAATCACGGCCTCCTCAACCAGTTCTACGCCGACGGTCCGCTCCGCGTGTTTTGCGACAAGCTGGGCAATGGTGCCTGTGCCGGAATAGAGATCAAATACCACCTTACCGCCGGTCTCGCCGACATACTGTCCCACCTTTGCGTAGAGCAATTCCGCGCCGTCCGCATTGTTCTGGAAAAATGAAAAGGGCGTAATCACGAAGCGAAGTCCCGAGAGTTCCTCCTCAAACTGCGCTGCACCGAACAGCACTTCCGTCCGCTCGTCCTTAATCGCATCAGCGACCGAATCGGTCACGGTGTGGAGCACGCCCTTCAGGGTTGCCGCAAAGGGAAGACCGACCATCCGTTGCCGCCAGGCCGTGAGCAATTCCTCTTCCTCCTCTTTCGGCAACTGGGAACTCGTGACCAGATCAAGCAGCAATTCTTTTCGATGCGTGCCGCGCCGCACAAGCAGATAGCGAAGATACCCCTCGTGGCGCATCTTATGATAGTAGGGAGTATTGTGCTCCCGGAAAAACCGTAGTGTCTCCCGAAGCGCTAGATTAAAGTCCTCGTGCACCAGCTCGCAGTGATCTGTCTCCACAATGTCGTAGTGGCTGCCCCGCTTATGCATGCCGAGACAGAGTGGGCCGTCCCGATAGGCATCTCCGAACGAATACTCCATCTTCATGCGGTAGCCCTCCGCGAGCGGGCTCGGCGTGAGTCCCTCCCAGAGAAAATCCTCCCACACTGCCTCCCCGAGAAGGCGCTCTAACAGCTCACTCTTTAGCGCCAGTTCCTCTTCATAGGGCAGCGTCTGGTAGAGGCAGCCTCCGCAACTGCCGACCGCCGGACAGCGGCTCTCCCGCGTCTCACAGACGCCCGGCTGCAGAGTCTCAAGCACTCTGCCCTCCGCACTCCCCTTTCGCGCCTTGGTCACGCGATATGCTACTTCCCGTCCCGGCACGGCGTGCTTCACCAATACCTTCCCGTCTTCCCTCACAATGTAGCCGCGATCCGGAAATCGGTACTCCGAAATGATGCCGCGCGCTTCCTCTCCCTTTTTCATGCCTTCTGTCCTCTCTCTTTCAAAAAGAGGGCGCGTCTTTTCGGCGCGCCCTCTCTAAACCATATTTTCCGCTTGTATTGCTTATTCCTTATCTTCCGCCTTGGCGTCCTTCTCGTCTTCTTCGTCCTCGTCACCGAAGGCAATCAACTCGTCGTCGTTAAAATCGTCGTCGAAATCGTCATCGAACTCATCTTCCGCCGGCGTGACAAAGCGATAAACAGCATAGGCGATACCTGCGACCGCCGCGACAACACCGAGAATTGCGAGCGCAATCACAATCGCATCACGCGTCTTGCTCTTCTCCTCTTTCTTCTTCATGGAACTCACAAGCTCATCCAGTTTCATCAATGCGCTGAAATTGTCCATACTCTCCTCCCAAGTTCTCTATGTCATTTGACACAATGCATGATTAACAGCTTCACTATAGCATAAAGCCTTTTGGTTGACAAGCAGAGCGGGCCTCTCTAAAATAAGCTTGTTGTGCATTTTTTACAGATTTCAACATCGGAGGTTTTTTGAATGTCGTCAAAAGTTGAGAGAAGCAGTTTCTCCTCCCGCCTCGGCTTCGTGCTGTCTGCGGCAGGCTCTGCCGTCGGACTGGGGAATATCTGGCGCTTCCCGTATCTCGCCGCAAAATACGGCGGCGGCATCTTTTTACTGGTTTACCTGCTCCTGGTTCTGAGCTTCGGCTATACCATGATTGTCGCCGAGAGCGCTCTCGGTCGGCGCACCAAAAAGAGCCCGGTCGGCGCTTTTACACACTACGGCAAAGACTGGATGTTCCGCTTCGGCGGCTGGATCAACGCTGTCATACCGATTCTGATTGTCCCGTATTATTCGGTCATCGGCGGCTGGGTCTCCAAGTATCTCTATGCCTACTGCCGAGGAGAGGTCACGGCACTCGCAGGCGACGATTACTTCAGCAGCTTCATCACAAGCGGCGGAAAAACCGAATTCTGGTTTCTCCTCTTCAGCGCGGCCACGATGTTCATCATCTATATGGGGGTGCAGAACGGCATTGAGCGCGTCTCGACCATTATGATGCCGATTCTGATTGTGCTCGCCGTCGCCATTGCCGTCTACGCGGTCACGCGTCCCGGCGCCCTGCAGGGCGTCTCCTATTTTCTGGTACCGAATTTCCGGAACTTCTCCTGGATGACCGTCGTCGCCGCAATGGGGCAAATGTTCTACTCGCTCTCGATTGCGATGGGCATTCTGATGACCTTCGGCTCCTATATGAAGGACGATGTCTCAATCGAAGAGGCGACGCGCCATGTGGAGCTCTTTGACACCGCGATTGCAATTCTCGCAGGCCTCATGATTATTCCGGCTGTCTTCGCCTTTTCCGGCGGCAATCCGGATGTCTTAAAGGCGGGTCCCTCACTCATGTTCATCACAATGCCGAAAATTTTCGCGAGCATGGGCTTCGGCCAGCCGGCAGGCATCATGTTCTTTCTGCTGGTGCTCTTTGCGGCTCTGACCTCGGCAATTGCGCTTGCGGAGAGCGCTGTCTCCACTTTTGAGGATGAATTGCACTGGAGTCGGAAGCGTTCCAGCCTGGTTGTCTTTGCCCTGATGCTCGTGCTCGGCAGTCTCAGCGCCCTCGGCTACGGCCCGCTCGCCATGGTGCGCATCATCGGCATGCAGTTGCTCGACTTCTTTGACTTCCTGACCAATTCCGTGATGATGCCGATTGCCGCGATGACCACCTGCCTCCTGATAGTCCGCGTGGTCGGCGTCAACACCGTCGCGGCGGAAGTGACAAAAGACGGCGCTCCGTTTAAGCGCCGCCTGATCTTCAACTTTATGATTAAGTATCTCTGCCCGTTCTTTGTCGCAATCATCCTGTTCAGCTCGATTGCAAGTCTGCTCGGCTGGATTAAGATGTAAGTTTTTCGAGCTTCGCAAAGCACGCGAGCATCTTCCGCACGCCGAGCTCATCGAAGTCGACCGTCACTTCATAATCCTTTTTGCCATCCTTGATTTCCGTAACGCTCCCCTCTCCGAATCGCGCATGCCGGACACGGTCGCCGACTTCATAGGGGAGCGTTTTCATATGCTCCACCTGAAACACCTTGCCAAAGGCCGCGGGTTTCATCTGCGTGAACAGTGTCTCCGTGCGGCGCGGCTCCTTCGCGGCACGCAGATCGTCTCGACTTTGCGCGCTCCCCTCCTCTGCGAGCACCTCCCGCGGAATTTCCGCAAGGAAGGAGGACTCCGGGTGAAAGTGAAGTTCGCCGTTCACAACGCGCGACTTTGCCGAGCTCAGGGTGAGGCGTTTCTTCGCGCGGGTAATGCCGACATAGCAGAGGCGCCGCTCCTCTTCCATTTCCTCCTCATCGCCGATACTCCGGTTGCCGGGAAACAGTCCTTCCTCCATGCCGCTGATATAGACTTCGTCAAATTCGAGTCCCTTCGCCGCATGTAGGGTCATCAGCGTCACGCGCTCGCCCTCTTCCGTGCGGTCAATGTCGGCGACCAGTGCGACTTCCTCGAGGAAACGATCAAGCGGCGGCATATCCGGCGGGAGCTCCCCGTCCGCGCGGTCGGACAGGTCGCTCGTATCGCGCGCAAAGTCCACCGCTTTGGAAATCAGCTCGTCGATATTCTCAAGGCGCGACTGCGCCTCCACTTCTCCCTCCTCTTTGAGCGCCTCCAGGTAACCTGACTTGTCCAGCACGAGGCGAATCAAATCGGCAATCGAGCAGCTTTCCGCAGCCTTCCGGAACTCCCCGATCAGATTGACGAAGCGCTGTATTTTCTCTCCGGCACGCCCCGCCACGCCGGCGGCCGGCGCCTCGCGGAGCGCCTCGAAAAAGCGCAGATCCCGCTCCGCCGCAAACGCGGAGACCGCCGCGACCGTCGCCGCGCCAATGCCGCGTTTCGGCACATTCAGGATGCGCTGCACCGCGAGATCATCGGCCGCATTGGCAACGGTCTTTAAATAGGCGAGAATGTCTTTGATCTCGCGCCGCTGATAGAAGTTGACGCCGCCGACCAGACGATACGGAATGCCCGCCGCCACAAAGCGCTCCTCCAGCACGCGGGACTGCGCATTGGTGCGGTACAGAACGGCAAAGCGCCCGTAATCGCCCCCGACAGCCCGCGCCTTGATTTCGGCCGCGATTTCCTCTGCCTCTTCCGCTGCGCTCGCATAGCGCCTGCACTGCACTTTCTCGCCACTCTCCGCCGCCGTCCAGAGCCGCTTTTCTTTCCGCCCCGCATTGTTCTGAATCACGCCGTTGGCCGCCTCCAGAATATTTCCGCTCGAGCGGTAATTCTGCTCGAGTTTCACGACCTTGGCCCCCGGGAAAGCCTTCTCAAAATTCAGTATATTGTGAATGTTCGCGCCGCGGAATTTGTAAATCGACTGGTCATCGTCGCCGACTACGCAGAGATTCCGGTATTTTTTTGCGAGCAGCTCGATGAAACGGAACTGCACGCTGTTTGTATCCTGGTACTCATCCACCATGATATAGCGAAAGCGCTCCTGATAGTAGGCGAGCACATCGGCATCCGCCTCGAAGAGCTGCACCGTTTTGAACAGGAGGTCGTCAAAATCCAGCGCGTTGTTCTTCCGAAGTAAATCCTGGTAGGCACGATAGCAGCGCGCAATGCGGGCCGTCTGGAAGTCCTTCGCCTCGCTCTCGTACCGCACGCTGTCAACCATCTCGTTTTTGGCCGCGCTGATCGCGGAGAGCACGACCCTCTCCCGCAGCTGTTTCGGATCAATCTGCAGTTGTTTTAACACTTCCCGCATTGCGGCCTTCTGGTCATCGGCGTCGTAAATCGTAAAGTGATTGTCGTAACCGATGCGATCAATGAAGCGCCGCAAAATGCACACGCAACTCGAATGGAAGGTCGCAACCCAGATTGCCTCCGCGCCGCTCTCGACCAGCGCGTCCACGCGGCTTCGCATCTCGGCAGCCGCTTTGTTCGTAAAGGTGATGGCGAGGATATTCCACGGCGATACCTTTTTCTCCCGAATCAGGTAGGCAATGCGATGGGTCAGCACGCGCGTCTTGCCTGATCCCGCTCCCGCGAGAATCAGCTCCGGGCCCTCTGTCCACTCCATCGCCTCGCGCTGTCGTTCATTCATCTGACTTGTCACTGTCACACTTCTCCTTTCCGGGCATGAGTCCCAGGCGCTGCAGACTCAAATCGCAAAAACCGGTTCCTGCATTCAACGCGCGGTTCACACGGCTTATGGTCGCCGTGGAAGCGCCCGTCTCTTCCGCAATTTCAAGATAAGTTCTGCCGCGGCGCAGCATAAAGGCCACTTCATAGCGCTGCGACAGCGAGAGCAGTTCATTCACTGTGCAGATATCCTCAAAAAACTGATAACACTCTTCGCGGTTTTGCAAAGTCAAAATGGCATCAAACAGGCGGTCCGCCGCCGACGAATGCAGCTTGTGATTCATGTTCCGTCCTCTCGTCCTGCGTTTTTTTTTCGAGTGTAGCACGACAGCGCATTGAAGTAAACCGGACGAAGCAGGCATTGCAAGCGCGTGCACTTTGTACTATAGTAGAAATGTTAATCGTTAAAAGAAGAAATGAGGAGGAAGTCTTAGCTATGCCCAATTATTCTTACGGCGGCGGCGGACGTCGGTTTCATTCGAGACGCCGCAGAAACAGAGCGCTGCCGCTTCCGCTCTTGCTCGGTGTGCTCGTACTGGCACTCCTGGCAGTTGCGCTTGCATTCTTCCTGCGTCGCCCGAAGGGAGATAAACCCTCCGCGGCACATGCGAACGCCAAGCAGTCCACCGAGGAGAGCACGACCGCGGAGGTGAAATCCGAGGACATCCTCGCGGATGCCGAAAAGAAGGCTGCCCAGTATGATTACGACGCTGCGATTGCCGCAATTCAGGCAGACGAAAAGACGGCGCAGTCCGAGGCCGGACAGGCTGCGATTGCGAAGTACAATGAAGTCAAGGGAACCCTGGTACGCCAGGATCCGCAGAAAATCACCCATGTCTTCTTCCATACGCTCATCATGGACAACAAAAAGGCCTTTGACGGCGATGACCGTCAGAACGGCTATAACGATGTCATGACGACGAAGTCCGAGTTCGAGAAGATGATGCAGGCGATGTACGACAAGGGCTATGTCTTAGTCCGGATTCACGATGTCGCACACGAGGAGGACGATCCGGCGACCGGCGGCAAGAAGATGGTCTGGGGCGACATCATGCTTCCGCCCGGCAAGACCGCCTTTGTCCTCTCTCAGGATGATGTCAACTATTACGAGTACATGAACGGAGATGGCTTTGCGAAGGATATCATAGTCGGGCCGAACGGAAAGCCCATGAACGAGATGGTCATGGACGACGGTTCCGTTTCGGTCGGCGCCTACGACCTGGTTCCGATTCTCGACGAGTTTATTGAGAAGCACCCGGACTTCTCCTACCGCGGCGCAAAGGGCATCATTGCCGTGACCGGTTACAACGGCGTCTTCGGCTACCGCACCGATCCCTCCTACGAGGGCAAGAATCCGAACATTGAAGCGGATCGACAGAAGGTGCGCGAAGTTGCCCAGTGCCTCCGGGATGACGGCTGGGAGCTCGCCTCCCACAGCTGGGGACACCGGAACTACGGAAAGATTCCGTTTGCCGAGCTCGAGACCGATAACCAGAAGTGGCAGGACTATGTGGGTAAGCTGATCGGCGGCACCGACATTCTCATCTTCCCCTTCGGCGCGGATATCGGCGACTGGCATCCCTACAAGGATGACAACGAGCGCTTCCAGTATCTCTATAAGAGCGGCTTCCGCTACTTCTGCAACGTGGACTCGAATCAGTACTATGTGCAGAAGGGCCAGGATTACCTGCGCCAGGGCAGACGAAATCTGGACGGCTATCGACTCTGGCAGGATATGACCGTCAAGAATCACACCAGTGATTTGTTCAATGCCTCGGATATCTTTGATAAGGACAGACCGACACCGGTTCCGGACTACAAGGGAGGCTGATTGATTCAAAAGAGTCGCAAAAGAGCCCGGTTTTCACTTGATAAATCAAGTGAAAACCGGGCTCTTTGTTTTTATTTGTTATGCGTCTTCGTTTCCGACAATCAGATCAAAGACTTCTTCCGCGCGATCCGCAATCCGCTTGGCGCCGAGTGCTTCCAGCGCCTCACGGCTCCGGAATCCCCAGTCCACGGAAATGCAGTCCATGCCGCTGTTCTTCGCGGTCAGCATGTCCACCTCGGTGTCACCGATATAGACAGCCTCTTCCGGTCTGACCTGCAGAGACTCGAGAACGGCAAACACCATGTCCGGCGCCGGTTTCCGGCGAATGTCCGGGCGCTCGCCCTTCGCCTCTTCAAACAACCCCTCAAAGTGCACGCGATTTAAGACCTGCACCGCCTCGTCCAGCTTATTGGAAACCACGGCAATGCGGACACCTGCCGCCTTCAGCTTTTTCAAAAGGGCAAGTATCCCGGGGTAAGGCCCCGTCGCGTCGTCGCAGTGCTCGCCGTAATAGGCGGCAAAGGCCGCGATCACAGCATTTGCCGCTTCGTCCGTGATGCCGAACGCCGCTGCGCTCTTTGTCACGCCGAGCGCGCCGACCTCCCGGAGAGAATATCCCTTCTCGACCGCGAGCGCGCGCTGCGCAGCGACTTCCGCGCCGCTTCCGAAGAAGTGACGCACATCGTCCTTTGTAAAATCCGCGCGATGTCCGGTCAGGCGGCAGGCCTCATTCAAAGAAACCGTCAGATCTGTGATGGTATCCAGAATTGTGCCGTCCATGTCGAAGACAGCCGCGCGATAGTGTTTTGTCTCACTCATCTCTCTACCTCCGCGTCAGCCGAAGGTCGCGACTTCGGCAATCGGGCCTGTCCGCGTGAGTTCCTCCGCGTACAGGACAGGACCCTCGGCGCCGTACTCGCGCGCATTCTCCTTCCGGATTTTGGCGCGGACCTTTACCCAGTCTCCTGTCTTGAAATTCTGTGCGCCCGCATAGTGGCAGAGCAGACCGCAGAAGCGGATATCCGCCTCGCAGCAGGTCATCACCCTTCTGCCCGGAATCACCACATCGGCCGGTGCCCCCTTCGGACGCATCAGTTCCGCAGTGAAGCTGACCTCCTTGCCGTCATACTTCTCCGGCCGGTCCATCGCATCGACATAGAAAATCGCAAACATATCCGGACTCAGCTCCAGATGATCTGCCTTTAAGTCATAGGGCAGCTCAATGCTGAAATCGCCGCGAATCTCGCCGTCTTTTCCCTCAAACACGATCTCGGCATCCGGCGCCATGGCTTTCAGGGAGAGGTGATAATTTCCGAGCTTCTCCTCCGAAATATCGTCCGCGCGGTTGCAGATGATAAGCTCCGTGTCGTTCAACATCGGGCCGAGAAACGCCCGCATATTCTTCAGATAGAGGTCCAGCGTGCTCGTGTCGAAAATACTGATCTGCTGGTTCAAAAACCACTCGTCCGGCAGTTCCAGACTGTCCTGCCGCCAGAGGCCGTTCCACTCAATCAGGACGCGCTCCGGGTGAAACTCTTCGCCGAGCGCGCGGAGCGCCTCTTTGGTGCACTCCTCCTGACTCTCAAAGTAAATCGCCGCCGTATTGTACTTCTTTAACAGGGCCTCCGGGTATTCCTCTTCGCCCTCCTCGCAGACCAGGAGCAAAGTCTTACCCTCTGTCTGAAAGTAGGATTGCTCCATCGTGAAGCGGAGAAACTGTGTCTTGCCCGCCTCCAGGAAACCGTTGATTACGAATACCGGTGTCTTCTCTTCTTCTCTCTCAAATTGCTCTGCCATTGCTTATGCCTTGAACTCCCTTGTGATTGCCTCTTCCTTGAGCTCACTTCCGATCACGCAGACCTTGCCGCTTGCCTCCGCAGCCCCGCGGCGAATCTCGGTCTCGCCCGGCACCAGATCAAAGTGGAACCATGCGCCGCCGTCCGCACTCGGAACCATGCCCTTTGCGCGCACCACCTTGCCGAACTCCTCGCTCTCCGCAAGTCTGAGAAGCAGTGCGTGCAGCTTATCCTCGGTAAAGGCCGGGACATTCTCAAGACCGACACTGTCGAATACCTCATCAGCATCGTGGCCGTGGTGATGGTGGTGATGGTCATGACCGCAGCAGCAGTGACCGTCCTCATCGTGGTGATGGTGATGCTCGTGCTCTTCCTCATCGTGGTGGCAGCAGTGCTCGTGTTCCTCATCATGGTGGTGATGATGCTCGTGCTCTTCCTCGTCGTGGTGGCAGCAGTGCTCGTGCTCCTCATCATGGTGGTGATGATGCTCGTGCTCTTCCTCGTCGTGATGGCAGCAGTGCTCGTGCTCCTCATCATGGTGATGATGCTCGTGCTCCTCCGCAAGCTCCTCAAAAAGCTCTGCCTTCAAATCGACCGGATGCTCGAGAATTTCAAGCAGCTTCTCACCGGTCAGGTCTGAGATCGGCGTCGTGATAATCGTCGCGTCCTTGTTGATCTCGCGAATCAGCTGAATCGCCTCGTCGATCTTCTTCTGGTCTGCGACATCCGTCCGGGAGAGCACAATGGTCTTTGCATACTGCACCTGGTTGTTAAAGAACTCGCCGAAGTTCTTGATGTAGAGCTTCGCCTTCTTCACATCGACCAGTGTGACCGCGGAATTGCCCGCGACCGGGAGCTCTTCCTCGACATCCGCGACAGCGTGCATCACGTCCGAGAGCTTGCCGACACCGGAGGGCTCAATGATTATGCGGTCCGGCGTGTATTTTGTGAGGATTTCCTTCAGCGAGCTCGCGAAATCGCCGACGAGCGAGCAGCAGATGCAGCCGGAGTTCATCTCCCGCACCTCAATGCCGGAATCTTTTAGGAAGCCGCCGTCGATGCCGATCTCGCCGAACTCGTTTTCAATCAGCACCACCTTCTCGCCGGAAAGAGCCTCCGCGAGCAGTTTCTTGATAAAGGTTGTCTTTCCCGCGCCGAGAAAGCCCGAAATAATATCTACCTTAGTCTTTGCCATCTCTGTTTCCTCCGTTCTTGTTCTACTCCTCATAGAATGAATAAAGCATAGCACAAGTGCTATGCTTTGACTAGTCTCTTGCCCCGCACAAACTGGCAGGCAAATGTTTTAAAACTTCCGCTGTGAGCATCCCGATCAGCGCGCCCATGATGACACCCGCGAGCAAAAGGAGCGGAAAATACCAGAACAGCCCCCTGTTCTGCACGACCAGACTTGCGACAATCAGCTGCCCCAGGTTGTGAAAGACAGCGCCGAGCACACTGACGCCGAGCGCGCTGAATCCGCCGCTCCGCTTCGCGAGGGCCGCCGCCGTCAGACTGAGCGCCGCACCCGAGAGGCTGTAGAGAATCGCAGCCATATTGCCGAACAAAAAGCCGGTCAGCACAATGCGCAGCACAGAGAGCAGTGCCGCGCGCCGGATGCCGAACAGATAGAGACAGACCAGACTCGCGAGATTCGCAAGCCCCAGCTTGACACCGGGGATGCCGATTGAGAGAGGAAGTAAAACTTCCACATAACTCAGCAACAGTGCAAGCGCGAGCAAAATTCCGAAGGCCGCATTGGCTGCCGCCTGTCCCCCTCTTCTCATGCTTCCGCTCCGCCTTGATTCAGGCAATGTTCACGCCGACCACCGAAACATTCACCTCGATGACCTTGAGTCCCGTCATGTTCTCGATGGCCGCGACGACCTTGTCCTGCACTTCCCTTGTCACCTTCGGGATATTATAGCCGTACTTGATGTTGATGGCGAGTTCCGCGGAGACATGCTCCTCCGTGACTTCCACCTTCACGCCGCGCGACGCATTCTTAAAATTCAGGCGGGAAGCGAGCTCCTTCGTGAGTTTTCCGCCCAGGGAATCCACGCCTTCCACTTCCGTCGCCGCCAGTCCCGCAATCACAGCGACGACCTCGTCCGCAATGCAAACTTCTCCGATGTTCTTCTCCGTGTTGTTCTCTTCCATCTGCCGTCGTCCTCCTGTCAAACGAAATTCTTCTTTGCTCTGTTTAGTATAGCAAATTTATCGTGTCGGTACATACTATTTGTGATACGGCGCGCCCGTCCGGATACGATAACTCCGATAGAGCTGTTCGAGAAACAGCACGCGCATCAACTGGTGCGGAAAGGTAAAATCCGAAAAACTGAGATGCAAGGCAGCGCGCGCACTCACCTCCGGCGAGAGCCCGAGAGAACCGCCGATCACAAAACAGAGCTCTCCGCGGCTCCGCTCTTCCAGCTTTTCCATTTCCGCCGCGAAGCCTTCCGAATCAAACTTTTTCCCCTGAATTTCCAGGGTCACGACAAGGGAACGGGCATCGATCTTTTCGAGCAGACGCTCGCCCTCTTTCTGCCGGACGCGGCGCGAAGCCGCGCTGTCGATGGCGTCCGGTGTCTTTTCATCTTTCACCTCAATCAGGCGGAACTTGCAGTAGGCGGAGAGCCGCTTTTCATATTCCGCGACAGCCTCGCGCCAGTACCGCTCCTTCAGACTGCCGACCGTAAGTAAGGTCACATTCATTCTGTCGCCCGGAAGTAGTAGCCGACCCCCCACTTGGTATGCACATAGCGCGGCGCCGAGGGTGAGGGTTCAATCTTTTCGCGGAGACGCCGCACATGGACATCGACCGTTCGCACATCGCCCGTCTCGGTGTTTCTGTTCTCCCAGATTGCCGCCAGCAGTTTTTCCCGGCTGAATACTTTGTCCGGATTCTTCATGAGCAGCACCAGAATGTCAAACTCCCTCGCGGTCAGATTGATTTCCTGCTTGCCGAGCATGACCCGCCGCGACTCGGTGTCGACCGAAAGCTCGCCCGCCGTGAGTTGCGAGCTGTTCTCGGCTTCCCGCTGGTTCTTTTGATTGCGGCGGAGAATGGCTTTGATGCGGGCCTTGACTTCGAGAATATTGAAGGGCTTGGTGAGGTAATCATCGACGCCCTTGTCGAACGCGAGAATCTTATTCATGTCCTCCAGCTTTGCCGTCAGCATGATAATCGGCACATCCGAGAACTCGCGCACGGCCTGACAGACTTCCATGCCGTCCATGCCCGGAAGCATGAGATCGAGAATCACCAGATCATAGGACTTCTCCCGGATTTTTTGCAGCGCAGACTCCCCGTCATAGGCTGCATCCACCTCCATCCCATCTGCCTGCAGACTAAAGCTGATTCCCTTCACAATCAGTTTCTCATCGTCTACAACCAAAATCTTAGTCATTCTCCCTCTCCTCACTCTGAGACCGTGATACTGTCCTTTAACTTCTCAAACGCCTTTTCTTTGATGCCCGGAATCTTCTTGATTTCCTCCGTGCTTTTGAATTTCCCGTGTGCCTTCCGGTACGCAAGAATCTGTTCCGCTTTCCGCTCGCCGACCCCCGGGAGACGCATGAGTGCTTCCTTGTCCGCGCGGTTTAAATCCACTTTGCCGCTCCCGGCACTCTCCTCCGCAAGCACTTCGGCCGTACCGCGGGCTGCCTCTTCCACGGTCGGCACGCGGACCATGCTGCCGTCCTCGACCACCGCCGCGAGATTCACGGCATCCTGCGCCGCATTCTCCGAAAAACCGCCGGCAAGCGCCAACACTTCGTGTAAGCGCGCCCCTTTCGGAACTTCGTAGACAGCCGGATGTGCGACGGCGCCGCAGAGGTAAATGCTGACCTTCTGCGCCGCACTTTCGGCACTCTGTGCGGTCTCTGCCGCACTGCTCTCCGTGACACCGCTCTTTGCTGCCGCTGTGTCCTTCTTGCCGCGCGCCGATTTTACGCCCGCTCCGCTCTCCGCCGTGACATCCGCGTATGTCTCACAGTGCAGACTGCCGTCAAGCGCAGAAGGCCTTTGCCGCAACCCGAAGAATAAGCCTAAGGCAACGACCGGCAAAAGTAGGGGTATCAGGTAGAGCAGCTTTTTCTTTTTCCATTTTCGAAACACGACAGCCTCCTCTCGGAGCTACCGAGCCTGCAATCCTATTGTACCGACTTATTGGAAGAAACTCAAGCGCCCGTGCCCGGTTTACAACAACCGTCGCGCTGCTGCCTGCACCAGATGCTTTGCGAGCACCGAAGTCGTGACCGCACCGATGCCGCGCGGCACAGGCGTGAGCGCCGCCGCAAGGTCAGAGAGCCCTTCGGGGTTCACATCGCCGCACAAATTGCCGTTCTCATCCGCGTTGATGCCTACATCGAGAATCACACAGCCCGCCGATACATAGTCGCGGTCAATGAGCTTTGCTCTGCCCGCCGCCACCGCGAGAATCTCCGCCTTTTTGCACTCTTCCTTCAGATCCTTGGTCTGGGTATGGCAGATAGTGACCGTCGCGTTGTCCCGGAGAAGGAGCATCGCGAGCGTCCGCCCCACGACGAGACTGCGCCCCACGACCACCGCGCGCTTTCCGTGCACCGGCACTTCATAGGTGCGGAGCGTCTCCATCACAGCCTCCGCCGTACAGGGCGCAAAGCCTGCCTCTTCCCCCGCAAAGACGCGGGCAATGTTGACCGGCGAAATGCCGTCCAAATCTTTCTCGGGATCAATCATCTGCTCGGCCCGCCGCACATCCAGCTGCTCCGGTAGCGGCTTTAACAACAGCACGCCGTCGATGGCCGAATCCGCATTGATCTCCCGAAAGCGCTGAAAGAAAACCTCCGGCGTCACATCCTCCGGAAACACAAAGGTCTTGACGTCCAGACCGAAATTCTGCATGCGCTTTTTCGCGCCTTTTTCATAGGAGAGCTGCGGTACATTCTCGCCGACCCGCACAATCGCAAGGGTCGGCACATAACCGCCCAGCGCCTCCAGGGTTTTTTCCGTCTCCGCCCGGATGGCATCCACCACCTGCTGTCCTGTGAGTTCTCTCATACTGCTCTCATCCTCTCTGTTTCTTTCTGCTTACGCAACAATAGTCTAGTATACCTTAAAACGCAGAAAACCGAAACAGGAACCTTTTATTTACATAATCAAATTATGTTTATATTTCGATTTCTTCCGTGCGACGATTGACACTGTTTTTCCGCTCGTCACCGCCCGATTTTGATTCTCTCCGAAAATGAATCTTTCGGACCGCCGCCCGGCATTTATTGCTTGCGTCTTTTGGGAAATCGTTGTACGGTTATAAATCATATACTTATATTATTAGCACACCAAAATACCTGTCTGAAAGGGGATTTTCATGGCGAAATTAAAGGAAAAAGTTGTTCTCGCTTATTCCGGCGGCTTGGACACCACAGCGATTATCCCGTGGCTCAGGGAGCACTTTGACTATGAGGTCATCTGCTGCTGTGTCGACTGCGGTCAGGACAACGAGCTCAGCGACCTCGAAGAGCGCGCAAAACTTGCCGGCGCTTCCAAGCTCTATCTCTTCGATGAAAACGACAGCTTCGCAGACGACTATATTTTACCCTGTCTGCAGGCCGGACTCGACACCGAACAGGCTGCCCTGCTCGGCAATGCGCTGTCCCGCCCGCTGATAGCCCAGAAACTCGTGGAACTGGCAAGAAAGGAACACGCCGTTGCGATTTGCCACGGTGCGACGGGAAAGGGCAACGACCAGGTTCGCTTTGAGCTGAGCGTGAAAGCCCTCGCCCCCGAACTCAAGGTCATCGCTCCCTGGCGCATGACGGAACTCTGGCCCTTCCGCTCCCGCGAGGACGAGCTCGCCTACTGTCGTCAGAAAGGCATTGACCTTCCCTTTGACGCGAGCCATGCCTATTCGCACGACAGAAACCTCTGGCACAGCTCGCACGAAGGTCTGGAACTCGAAGACCCCGCGCAGGAGCCCATGTTTGAGGAACTCCTCCGGCTCGGCGTCTCGCCGAAGCAGGCGCCCGACACCGAGACCTTGCTTCGCATCGGCTTTGAGGAAGGCGTGCCGGTGAGCCTTGACGGCAAGCGCATGAAGTTCTCCGATCTGCTCCGCAAGCTGAACGAAATCGGCGGCAAGAACGGCATCGGCATCTTTGACATCGTCGAAGACCGCGTCGTCGGCATGAAGGCGCGCGGCATTTACGAGATTCCCGGCATTGCAATTCTGCTCGAGGCAAAGCGGAGCTTAGAAGCCCTGGTGCTCGACGGCGATACCCTTGCCACCAGACGCCCGCTCGGCGAAAAGTATGCTTCGCTCCTCTATGCCGGCAAGTGGTTCACACCGCTCCGCGAAGCCCTGCAGGCCTTCTTTGCGAGCACACAGAGCACCGTGAGCGGCGAGGTAAGACTGCGCCTCTACAAGGGCAATCTGATTCGCGCCGGCGCAAGCTCCGTCTTCTCGCTCTACGCGGAAGATGTCGCCTCCTTCACGACTGGATCTCTGTACCGCCACCGCGACGCCGACGGCTTCATTGCCCTCTTCGGACTGCCGCTTGAGCTACGCGCGAGAATGTTGCAGCGCGCAGGCGTCGCAGAGGAGGAATCCGCCCTCATTGAGCTTCCGGCGCTGCCGCTGCCGGTTAAGACAACCGTCAGTAAGGTCAAAAAAGCCGACAAAAAGCAGGCGGTCGGCAAAGTCGCCGAGAAGAAAAAGAGCGACGAAAAGACCCCGGAAAAGAAAAAGGCCGTGAAGAAAGAGACCGCCAAAAAGACCGCAGAGAAAAAGACCGGTGCCAAAAAAGTGACGCGAAAAGTCTCGAAAAAAGCCCCCGAAAAGAAGTAAGCATTTCAGAAAATAAAACAGCAGCTGTCCGCTTCGGCAGGCCGCTGCTGTTTCTTTATTTCACATAGCTTAAACATAATTAATTTATGTAAACTTATCTGCAATTCTCTGTCTGCCGCTTCTTCGCGCCCCGGGGTCACAGCGCCATGAGCACTGCGCCGAACGCAATCAGCACACAGCCCAGCGCGCTTTTCGGCGTGAGTTCTTCCCGCAAAAAAAGAACCGCAAAGAAAATTGTGAATACAATCGAGAGCTTGTCAATCGGCGCGACCTGATTGACGCGCCCGAGTTGCAGCGCGTGGTAGTAACAGAGCCAGGAGGCTCCCGTCGCGAGCCCCGACAAAATGAGAAACAGCCAGCTCTTCTGACTGATTGCGGAAATCCCCTGTCCCGCATGCGTGAGAAATACCATGCCCCAGGCCATTGCGAGTACCACCGCTGTGCGGATTGCCGTCGCGAGTGTTCCGTTGACCCCGTCAATGCCGATTTTTGCGAGTACCGCCGTGAGCGCCGCAAACAAAGCCGAGAGTAGCGCAAAAAAAAGCCACATGCTTTGACCTCCCCCGTTTCTTTCCGCTATTCTTTCTGTCATTTTAACGCGTAAGCCTCGTCAGCGCCTCTTTTTTTTGTTACAATACGACAAAGAAGCGCAAGAAGAAGGAGGTACATCCATGGATTACCGCATCGAACATGATTCTATGGGGGAAGTCAAAGTCCCCGCAGACAAGCTCTGGGGCGCGCAGACACAGCGAAGCTTCCAGAACTTTGAGATCGGGGATGAGAAAATTCCCGCCGAAGTCATCACCGCCTTTTCCTATCTGAAGGAAGCGGCCGCTCTCGCAAACTGCCGCCTCGGCGTTTTGGACGAGAAGAAGGAAAAGCTGATCTCTACGGTCTGCGAAGAAATTCGCGCCGGTAAATTACAGGGCAACTTCCCGCTCGCGGTCTGGCAGACCGGCAGCGGCACCCAGTCCAACATGAACGTGAACGAGGTCATTGCAAACCGTGGCAACGAAATTGCGGGCGAAAAACTCCTGCACCCGAATGATGACTGCAATAAATCCCAGAGTTCGAACGACACCTTCCCGACCGCGATGCACATTGCGGCGGTCCTCACCCTGGAAGATAAGCTTCTGCCCTCGCTCGATACGCTGATTGCCTGCTTCCGGGAACTTGAGATTCGCTATAAGGGCATCGTGAAGTCCGGCAGAACCCACCTCCAGGATGCGGTTCCGATCTCCTTCTCCCAGGAAATCAGCGGTTGGAGAAGTTCTCTGGAGACCGATCTCGAGCTGATTCGGGCAAGCATTCCGCCGCTCTCCTCTCTGGCGCTCGGCGGCACCGCTGTCGGCACCGGCTTAAACGCACCGAAGGGCTTTGACACCGAGTCCGCAAAGGCTGTCTCCAAGCTCACCGGCAAGCCCTTCCGCACGGCGGAAAATAAGTATCACGCGCTGACCTCCAAGTCGGAACTGGTCTACTCCCATGGTGCACTGAAGGGACTCGCGGCGGATCTCATGAAGATTGCGAACGACATCCGCTGGCTCTCCTCCGGCCCCCGCTGCGGCCTCGGTGAAATCCACATTCCGGAGAATGAGCCCGGCTCCTCGATTATGCCCGGCAAAGTGAACCCGACCCAGTGCGAATCCGTCACAATGGTCGCGGTTCAGGTCATGGCAAACGACAGCGCGGTCAGCTTTGCGGCAAGCCAGGGCAATTTCGAGCTGAACGTGTTTATGCCGGTCATGATTTACAACTACCTGCAGTCCGCTCGTCTCCTCGCGGATTCCATGCGCTCCTTCCGCATCCACTGCTGCGAGGGCATAGAGCCGAACCGCGAAAAGATGCGCGAGAACCTGCACCGCTCCCTGATGCTTGTGACCTCGCTGAACCCGTACATCGGCTACGAGAATGCGGCAAAGACCGCAAAGCTTGCGTTCAAGGAGAACATTTCCCTGAAAGAAGCCTGCGTAAAACTCGGCTTCCTCACAGAAGAGCGTTTTGACGAAGTCTTCCAGCCGGAGAAGATGGTAAAGGAAGAGGAGTAAGTATATTTACGCAAACCGAAAAGAAGTTCTGTGCGGAAAATCCGTCAGAACTTCTTTTTGAATTTTGATGCTAGTACATTTTCTAGCCTTATGTTCGGATATAGTTGTAAATCAAACAATTCTATTGCATCAATTTATCACAAATAAAAAACTTAACTTTCTTCAGTGGAATCTATGGAGAATTCTCTTCCTTGTAAAGCCTCTAAAGATTTGGCAGCAGAACCTTTGGTTACAGCTCCGCTCTCGCTTGAACTGTTTAACTTCCGCGACCTCGCAAACCAAATATAAACACGACTGCGAGTATGACCACTGTGCCAGCCACTCCCGCAACAATTACTTTCTTACTCATCCCTAAACCTCGTATTCCCCTCATACTTATTACTGTCAGTGAATCACAGACTTGCCCAAAAGTGGGTTGTAATCATTTAACCAGTCATTACCTTGCATATTATTTCTTACTGCGTCCCAGTTAAACTCACTGCTACTATCCACTGGCGGATACTCTGGATTCCATGTATACCGCTCGTCCTGCGCGGGGTCGATGTTCGCGGGCGGGATGTCCTGTCCCCGCTTTCCGCTCTGCGCTGCGCCTATATTGCCGGTTCCGCTGTAGCTCTCCCCGATTCCGATGTTATTGTCTTCCTGTAAAGCACCCTCCGGGTGATCGGATCCGGCTGTCCAAGCTTTGATGATGCGCCCTTCAAAGCTTTCGCCGTTCCGCACCATATGACCGTAACGACCGTCGTACTGTGTGGAGAGCAGGTAGTGATAGCCATTGTCGACAATCGCGCCGGTCTGCATACTGCCGGAGGCATCCAGATAATACCAGTCTCCGTTCACATTGACCCAGCCGGTCTGCATGTAGCCGTTCTCATCCATGCGGTACCAGTTTCCGTTGTCGGAAACCCAGGCAGCCTTTGCATAGCCGCCGTCCGCATACCGATACCACCAGCCGCGGTTATCCCGCTGCCAGCCTGCATTTGCTGCAAGAACCGGCATTGCCATTATCACCGCGCCGCAAACTGCTGCCGCTGCTGTCATAAGTCTCTTCTTCATACTGTTTCTCCCTTCAATCCCTTCAAGTCAAAGTGTTATGATTTGTGTCCGGCTGCCGAGAACTTCTGTTGTCTCATAAAGCAGGCCATCGGAAACAAATGTAACATAACTCAAAAAAAAAAAGACTTACACCTACAATTATTTGCAAAAATAAAAAGAGCGCAAAAAAACAAGGTCTGCCGGGAAGGCAATCCTTGTTTTCTCAATGGTATTCTGCGTCGTAGCGTTTCTAATCGAAGCCTATTCACGTGCCTAAGACAGGTTACGCTTTTGTCCGTTTGTAAATGTCCCGAACAGACGTCATAACAACCTCCCATGTTAAATCAGCAGCATACGGAAACTTTTTCTGATAGGACTTCCACTGCTTCTCCATATCGAAATCAGCCTCTACTTCATCAAAAACCACAGGTGCATCGGGCAGGTATTTCTCAGTCCCACGTTTTTTTGCTGTTGCCATCAGCGCCATGTGAAGATTAACAGGAATCAGCTCTCGTCCATACAGTTGATGCAAAATGTGCAAATCATAAAAATCCCTCATACGGGTATTCGTCGTTGCACGGGATATTACTGTTTCCAGCTTTTCTGCCAAAACTGTTTCCAGATTATAAGCCCAAATATCGATACTACGATTTTCCAACATGAGCTTAAAGCTATACCTCACTTCGCGCGGTGTAATAACGTCACCTGTTGAAATATCAATCTTCAGCGGTGTTCTCACACCGTCGAATTCTGTTTCCATACTGACACGGACACCCGGATACTCGGCTTCATCCATGATTTTGGAAACTCGCTTAATATGAAATTCCACGCTGTCATCCACAGGTACAGCAATAATAGTTGCAATGATACGCTCCACTTCGTCGATACCGAGTGTCTCTCCCTTTATTGTTGTATCAATATCCATCGTTGATCTTGATGCAAGCCCAACCATG
The DNA here is from genome assembly GCA_000242235.1 of Stomatobaculum longum. Taxonomy (GTDB): domain Bacteria; phylum Bacillota; class Clostridia; order Lachnospirales; family Lachnospiraceae; genus Moryella; species Moryella longum. Next base: position 204,060 of record JH590861.1, on the reverse strand, counting down.
GCAGAAACCAGCATTCCTCCTTTCAAAATGAATTTATCTCTATACTCTGAAATAGAAATGCGTTCCAGAAAGCGTTCCATCATATAGTTCCGCAGCAGAATCTGCGCATCTGCTGCGTTCTCTTTGGAAAGATTGCGAATCCGGTCTTTGAGTTGCCTTGCAGTCTTAATCATAATAGCACCTCCAAGTACTGCCGCAGTAATTTCTCAACATGAAACATTCGTGCATAGCGCATCAGCTTCCGCAAATCTTTATGCTGACATTTTGCATACTGCTTGAGAGCGTTCTGCCATATCTGCATTTCAATTCCGCTCCGATTGCGAATTACATCACAAATGGTGCGCTCTACATCATAGACCGGAACGGAATTCCCAAACGGCGTATTCATTGAAATGACTCCCACACCATGCAATTCTTTTTTGATGGTATAAACTTTGATACCATCCTCCCGCAAACCGGTCGGGTTATATCCTGTCTTGACCGTAACAGAATACGGCTTCGGCTCCCGGTCGGTCAGGTCATGGAAAAACAAGGCACTCTCGTGAGAAAATACCGCTTGATTACAGCGGAGATGTAACAAATACATAGCATCTGTCCATGCATCGGGTGAAAGATAGACCCCTTGTGCCACCCGCTCTGTACCGTGCTTTTTTACATACGCATAAAAGGCAGATTTGGGAACGCCGCTTTCCATCGCTTTCGCCATTTTGAGAATGCCGTTGTTTTGCGCAAAGAGCGATGTGATCTTTTCATTGGTTGTCATCCGCTTTCTCCTTTCTTGCTAATATAATAATTCATATTAGCAAAAAAGTACATAGTCTTGCCGACTGTACCGCAAAGTCCTCCTGCCTGTAGTTTTCCTCGTATCGTCCGCAAATGCGCAAAAACAGCCCCCCACAAACGCTTTTCTGCGTTCACAGAGGGCTGCCCGGGGTGGGGCTTTAGAATGTTTTACTTCTGCATGATATGAATCGCGAAGCCGCCGTACTCGCCGTCGAGATATACATTTTTGATGCTGCCGTCCTCGAAATATGCGGCAGTCTCCATGCGGAAGGAAAAGCCCTTTTCCTTGAGTTCTTCCACCGCGCTCTGCAGGTTCTCGGTGCGCATCGCGACATGTCCTTTGCTGCCGAGGAAGGGCTGCTTCATGCATTCAAAGTAGGGGCCTGCAAATTCCGATTTCTGACCGTGGCGGGGTTCCAGATTAAAGAGGAGCGATAAAAGCTTTGCGAGCTGCTCCGCTTCTTCGGGGCTTGCGGTATTGATGCCGATATGTTCCAGCGCAAATTGATTTTTCATAGCCTACCTCACTTCATCGGGAAGAGGATAACGGCACCTGCGGTCAGCACAAGCAGGCGAATAAAGTACTGCGGGACCGTAAACTTCCAGAACTCACCGATTTTATATTTTCCCGCTCCCATAATCATGGCCGGCATGCCGTCAATCGGAAGGAAGTGTCCGCACCAGCCGGAAATCACGATGGCTGCCGCCGCTGCGGTCGGGTCGAGTCCAAGGTTTACACAGGTTGCGATTGCTATGGGTGCAAAGACATAGACCGTACCGATGGTGGATCCGGTCAATGTCGCAAGCACACTGGTCAGGATGCAGAAGGCGAAAATCAGGACAAAGGGGTTCACATTGCTGCCGAGCATATTTGCGACGGTCTGTCCGACCAGGTTCGTTAAGCCGGTATTGCCGAGTGCATCCGCAATGCCGATGACGCCTGCAGACATCAGGATAATCGGCGCACTGATGGCGCTTCTGATTTCATCGAAGCTCATGACCCCCGCAATCAGGAGCACGCCGACCGCGAGCGCCGTAATGGCGTAGCCTGCATCACCGATTTTACTCTGCAGTACCATACCGACCACTGCGATTACAAAGCTCACATAGGTGATGGTTTCCTTCTGCTTGCTGAGTGTCGCTTTCTTCTCCAGTCCGCTCTCATCCGCCTTTTGATCCGTAATCGGATGATCCGGCATAATGCGATACGCAAGGACGCACCATGCGAAGAAACCGAGAGACAGACAGAGATTTACCAGCGAGAATTTCACAAGATCCACATTGGCGCTGATACCGACACTCTGCAACACTGCGATCACAATGCCGTACTGAAGCGCCGTGTTGAACGGGAGCAGCGGGTGGTTTGCCGCAAAACCTGCGGGCATCAGAACGCGCGACGGCGGCAAAGCCTTCGAATCCGGAAGGTTCGAGAGCAATCCGATGACCAGTACATAGTAAGCGGTGGAACCGGTTCCGAAGAGGCTGCAACCCAGCATGACGACCAAAATCAGCAGAACGTAGGCCTTGAAACCGCCGTGAGCCGCGAGATTGAACATGGTCTCCTTAAAGCGAAGCAACAAGCTTGTTTTTTGCAGGGCGGCGATGATTGCCATGAAGGATGCGAGCATCACAATCGTGGAATTCGAGAAACCGCCGAAGGCTGTCTTGATGTCCGTGACACCGAGCACCACCATGAGGAGCAGGGCCAGCAGCGGCGGTGCGCCGAAGGGCAGTTTATCGACCATGATTAGGATAATCATAAGCACGGTTACCGCCAGCGCAAGTATCATGGGTGTTGTCATAGCGAAATCCTCCTTTTGGATTTTCCGTTCATTTGTCCCAAGTATATCGAAACGCACTTTATGCTCCCACAGCAAACTGCACAGATTTTGTTCTTTTTTGAATCATATCTTAGTAAACCAAAAACCACGTCCGCTTTTCGTTCTATTCTGAAACATATATATTCAATAAAATAGAGAAGCTGTTTCTTCCGGAAACAGCTTCTCTATCTCATACTCAAAATAACATCAACGCGCAGCTCCCTTCTTTCTCCCGATAGCCATGCGCGTCGCGTACTTCATCGCGTTAATCAGGCTCTTCTCGTTGCCGTTGCCCTTGCCTGCGTGGTAAAAATCGGTGCCGTGATCCACGCTCGCGCGGACAATGGGAAGTCCCAGCGTCACATTGACACCTTCCACAGCCTTCCAGTCCTTCTTTTCGCGGTCGTAGACAAAGCCGACCGTCTTTAGCGGAATATGGCCCTGATCGTGGTACATGCAGACTACAATGTCATACCAGCCGCCGAGCGCCTGCGAGAACACGCTGTCCGGCGGGCAGGGTCCCGTGACTCCGGTAATCCCCTCGGCCTTTGCCGCCTCGATTGCGGGGGTAATCTCCTCGATTTCCTCCCGCCCGAAAAGGCCGTTCTCACCGCAGTGCGGATTGAGCCCGGCAACCGCAATGCGCGGATTTTCGATGCCCATGTCTTTGCAGGCTTGGTTTGCAATCTCAATGACCTCGAGCACACGCGCCTTCTTCACGCGCTCGCAGGCCTCGCGGAGCGAGACGTGTGTCGAGACATGCACCACGCGAAAATCGTGGTGGGCAAGCATCATCGTGTACTTCTTTGTTCCGGTGTAGGTCGCATAAATCTCCGTGTGGCCGTCAAAATGCGTATAGCCGTCCGAGCGCGCACCCTTATCCTGCGCAAGCGCCAGATTCATGGCCTCTTTGTTCAGCGCATTTGTACAGGTCGCATCCACCTCGCCCGCCATGGCAAGTTCGATGACCTTTTTCACACACTGGAACGCGGCATTGCCACCCTCGGCGCTGACTTTGGCGAGCTCGAATGCATTTACATCCGCAATGAGCGGCAGATGCAGCACATCAACGGTTCCCGGCTGAAAGAGCGCGTCCGCAACCGTTTCGCAGCGATGAATCCGAATCTCCGGATGGCCCACAAAGCCCTTCGCCTGCTCCATGATATCGGCGTCGCCGATGATAATCGGGCGGCAGAACTCGTACTGCGCGGGATCTGCGAGCGCCTTGATGCTGATTTCCGGGCCGGTTCCGGCCGGATCTCCCATAGTGATACCGACTATCGGTCTGTTTTCCATACTGACTCCTCAGGCGAGGCCAAGCGCCTTGTTCCGATTAAGCAGTTCTTGCAAGGCTTCGATTCCCTCTTCCGGCACATAGGAGAACGGCGCACGGCATTTGCCGACCGGATAGCCGAGGAGCTCGACCGCTGTCTTGATAATCGTATTCGGGTTGCCGTAGCGGAAGATGCTCTGCAGCGCGGAAATCGCCTCCTGCGCCTGTTCCGCGCCCGCAACATCGCCCGCAATCCACTTGTCGTAGATGCTCGCAAGTGTCTTCGGCCAGATATTTGCGCGCCCCGCAATGCCGCCCGCGCCGCCTTCCTTGAGACAGGTGAGAATCGCGCCGTCATTGCCCGCGAGAATCGCAACTTCCTTGGAAAGTTCCTTGGTGAGACGGATATATGCCTTCAGGTTCTCGAGATCGCCGCTCGAATCCTTGGCACCGACAATCACATCGATATCGCGGCAGAGCGCCTGTACCGTTTCCGGCAGGAGTTTATTGCCGGTCCGCGCCGGAATGTTGTAAAGAATAATCGGGATATGCACCTCTTTTGCGACCGCCGCGTAGTGGTCGTAGAGTTCCTTCTGGGACGCGAGCGCAAAGCTCGGGGTCACAATCGAAAGCGCATCCGCACCGAGCTCTTCGGCGCGCTTGCTGAGGCGTATCGTATCCGCGGTCGTGATGCAGCCCGTGCCCGCATAGACCGGCACTCTGCCGCGCACTTCGTCGATGACGGTCGCAAAAATCTCTTCACGCTCCGCAAGCGAGAGCGCATAGGCCTCGCCGTTTGTACCTGCCGGGAAAATGCCATGCACACCGCCTGCTAAGAGACGGTTCACCTGATTTCTCAGTTCCGCATAGTTGACGCTCTGCTCTGCGTCATTGTTCATCGGGGTAATAACCGGGGGAATAATTCCTCTGATCTCACTGGTCTTCACGCTGTCTCCTCCTTCTCTCCGCTCTCGGCTTCTCACATAATTTCTAAGTAAAGCGCTCTCGCATCCGCCTCGGTGACAAGGCGTCTGTTGTTGGTGAGCAGACGCTGCACCTGCATGCCCGCCTGCACGAGGCCCTCTAAATCCTCTTCCGGAACACCGAAACTCTTTAAGCTCTTCGGAATATCGAGATGTTCTACGATTTCTTCAATGCGGCGTATCATCCACGCGCACTTCTCCTCTACGGTCTCACAGTTCTTTTCTCCGTGGCAGCAGCGGTCATAGGCAAGCGCAAGGCGCTTCTTCACTTCCGGATCTTCGCTGTTAAAGCGCATGACCGGTGCCAGCAGGATTGCATTCGACACGCCGTGCGCAATGTGGTACTTGCCGCCGAGCGGGTAACTCAGCGCGTGTACCGCCGTGGTGCCGGAAGCCGTAATCGCAAGACCGCCGTAGTAGGCCGCAATCTGCATCCGGTTCTTCTCTTCCATTGCCTCCGGGTCATCGCAGGTCTTCTCGATGTTATTGAGAATCAAATCCAGACCCTCGAGCGCATAGATATCGCTGAACGGGTTCGCCTTATTGCCGGTGAAGCACTCAATGCAGTGTGCAAGCGCATCAACGCCGGTCGCCGCCGCAATGGGACGGGGCAAATTTTTGATCATTCTGGCATCGAGTATCACATAGTCCGCAATCATATTCTCGTTGACAATGCCGACTTTGAGCTCCCGCTCCGGAACCGCGACGATGGCATTCGGCGTGACCTCCGCGCCGGTTCCCGCTGTGGTCGGAATCAGGATGATCGGAACGCACTTCTTTGCCATGCCGGGCGTGTCGAGCAATTCCTTGACGCCGTAGTCATCGGTCACAAGTACGCTCGCAAGCTTTGCGGCGTCCATCACGGAACCGCCGCCGCAGGCCACAATAAAGTCCGCGCCCGAACGCTTGAATTCATCGATCAGCTTCTGCACGGCCTCATAGCTCGGCTCCGCGGGGAGCTCGTCCAGCACATAGTAGTCGACACCGGAAGCCTTGACCGCCGCCTCCGGCAGCGCGAAGAGACCTGCCTTTTCAATTCCCTTGTCCGTGAAGATTGCAACCTTTTTGGCGCCGTTCGTCTTCAGAATGTCCGTAATCTGCTCCATCGCATCATCGCCGCCGTAGACAGCATGCGGTAATTTTAAACTGTACTGCTTTAACACAATGCTTCCTCCTTTGATTAGATGACTGCCACGTCTAAAACTCAGCGGCTCTGTGCCGCGGTCGGGTTATAAAGTCCCATGGTCTCGCGCTTTTTCCCGGCGACATCTTCCTCGCGGAAGCGAAGATACTTGATGCCCTCGCGGGTTCTCGCGGCATAGGCTAAGTGCAACATACCGTCCTTACTCTGCATAAGGTAGGGATACTCGTACTGGCGGTTATTCGTGCGGTTCTCATCGCCGATAAAGCCCTCGCCCCGCTCCATCCAGCGAATCAGCGGGAAGGTCTTGCCGCCGTCCTCGGAGAGTGCCACCGCGACCGGGCAGCGCAGTCCCGGCCAGGCCGCTTTGCCGGACTGACTCTCCGGCGCGGAAGTCGGATTATAGGCGATCGCAATGCGGCCGCTTTTCATTTTCACCGCACTGATGCCGGAATTGTTGTTCGGCAGCGGTGTGGGAACCGGCTCCGACCAGCTCTCGCCCCAGTCAAAGGATTCGCTCCGGTGAATGCGCTTTGCCTCGCGGTGCCGCATAAAAGCGACCAGATGTCCCGGCGAAAGTTCAATGACATTGGCGTGAACATGGCCGTTGCTCTTCGGCATCATCACGAGCTTCCAACTTTTTCCTTGGTCATCCGAGATTCGAAATCCCGTCGGATCGCCTGCGAGTCCGTCCGGCGAATCCGTGCAGAGCCAGTTGGAGAAAATCCAGCGACCGTTCGAGAGAATCTGTATCGGCTGGCGGCAAAAGGTTCCGGGCTCCGGAAATACGGTCTCATACTCGCCCCAGCTTCTTCCGCCGTCAAAGCTCTTCTGGCAGCGCACTTCCGCCGTAAACTGCATATTGTCCTTGCCGCTCTCTCTGTCGTCCTGCGCGGTGTACATGGCCCAGACAGCGCCGTCCGGTCCCAGAAAGAGCGAGGGATTCTGCTCGCTCTTTTTCGGGTCGCGGGAGAGGTCGGTGACAGCCGACCACTTGGTCTCACCGTTTCTGAGCGCCGAACAAACAATGTGGATGTCCGCACTGCCCTCATAGGTGCCCGCAAACCAGCAGGCGAGAAGATCGCCGTTCGGCAACTCTACCATCGCCGGTGCGTGTGCTGTCGGAAAACCGCCGGTCGGCAGCAGGGCTTCCAGTACGCCCATCTCTTCATCTTCATAAACCGTGCCGTCAAACGAAAGTCCCGGCAGTTTCGGAAATTTGCTCATCTCTTCTCTCCTTCTGTCTTCTTCTCCAAAAAGCGCGCAAGGCGCGGCAACAAATCTTCTTCCCCGAATCCGCCCGACTTGGTAATCACGGCATGCTCTTTTCCGCGATAGGAGAAGCGGCAGAGCACAATCCCGCTCTCCAACTCGCCGACCGGTTCCACCTTCCGCACCCCAAGTGCATTCATACACTGCAACAGTGTATCGCCGCCGGTCAGCAGCAAGGTGCCGAGTGCGGGCTCTTCTATGAGCTCTGCGAGCACGGTGCCGAGCGCATTTGCAATGCGAAAGCGCAGCTCATCGAGAGAAAGTCCCAGGTTCTCCGCATAATTTTTTGTCTCCGTATTGTCACCCGCATCATTGCTGTCAATGATGAAATGCGGGTGCTCTCTCAGCTGTTCCCGCAGTGCCTGAAGCGCTACATCGCCCGCCGCTGTCGCAAAAAAGTCCGGCAATACTTTCTCCTGCGGCGTGAGATGCACATGCCCAAAGCCCTCATCCGCCGCGACGGAAAGCTGACGGCGTGTAATCGGATTTACGCTCCCGCAGAGAACCAGAAGCCTCGGAGACAGTTCCGGTAAGTTGCTATCCCCGCGCGCGCCGAGTCCCAGTAATTCCGGCAAATAGGCCGCAAACCCGGCGCAACCGGCAAGCACCCGCGGTACGGTGTCCCGAAACAGTGCTCTGCCGCTTGCAAACAACTCTTCTTCGCTCCCCGCATCAAAAATCAGAATACCGCGCCTCGACGGCACGGTGCCGTTCGCCTCAAGCGGCGGAAAACTCTCTGCCGGGAGGCTGCTCTGCAGCCCGAGAAGAGTCGCAACTTCCGCCGTCCGCACCGGCTCAAACGGATCCTTGCCGAAGGGGCTCTCATTGACCGGTATTCCGTTGATATACTGGCGGCCTCCGACTGTTGTCCGTCCGAGTTCCGGAAATGCCGGGAGAAAGGGAAGCACAGACTCACCGCTCCCCGAGAGCGCGGCTTCCAGTTCCGCGCCGACATTGCCGCGGAGCGCGGAATCTGTCTTTTTATAGACGCAGGAGACACCGGCATGTATCGCACTCTCCGTCAGAGCGCGCACAATCTTGCCTGCCTCTTTCGGACTGAGATGTCTGGTTTCCGTGTCGATTACAAGCACCTCTGCGTCTTCTTCTGTAAAATGATGCGCCTTAGCGGTCAGGACCTGGGTCGGGATGCCGCGCGCGGCAAAGCGCACCCCGGTGTCCAGCGCACCGGTAAAATCATCCGCAAGAATCAGCAAGCGAAGCATGTCTCCTCCTCTTTCTCCGGTTATTGCCAAGGTATGGTTTCATTATGCGAAATTGCTGCGGAGAATGCACGCAAAAATGCGGAAAAAGTGTTTCAATTTGACACAGCGTTCCTTTTGAACTCCTCAAGATCAATTTAGGGTTCTTATTTGAAACATAATCTTCTTTTTCTTTCCGGCAAAGCTGGTATACTGAAACCTGGAGGAGGTGTTTCCATGACAGCAAACAATGAACAGCCGCATATCCGCATCCTTGCGATTGCGCCTTATGAAGGAATGAATACGGCACTGCAGCACGCCACAGAGGCCTATCCGCAGGCCGACTTCGATATTTTCACTGCCGATCTCGATGCGGCACTCGCAATCTTAGAGGCCCATGACATGAGTATCTATGACTGCATCATTTCCCGCGGCGGGACGGCGGAGCTGCTTCGAAACAAGACCTCGCTTCCGGTCGTGGAGATTCCGATTTCCATCTATGACATACTCCGCACCATCAAACTCGCGGAAAATTACACCAAGCGCTATGCGATTGTCGGCTTTCAGAGCATCACCGAACCCGCACACACGCTCTCCGCACTCCTCGGACTGGAACTTGATATCTTCACGATTGCCGGTGCCGAAGAGGTTCCTGCCGCCCTCAAAAAACTGCAGCAGGACGGCTACCACATGGTAGTCTGCGATATGATAGCGCATACGACCGCAAGACAGCTCGGTCTGGACGCTTTCCTGATTACCTCGGGAACCGAGAGCATTCATACGGCGATTGATCAGGCGCTCACCTTGAGTGCCTGGTTTGTGCGCCTCCGCAGAGAGAATACGCTTTTAAAGAGCGTGACCGAGGGCCAGGGCGCCCTTGTCGCCGTGCTCTCTGCGGATGCCTCTCTCTTCTACAGCAGCGCAACCGAATTTCCGGAGACCCTTCTGCAAAAACTGCGCGCAGTACAGCGTGAAGTACCGCGGAACGGCACGCTCCGGTTTTATCACAGCGACCGGGGAGAGTTCTTCCACATTACCGCAAAACAGGTGTTTCTGGATCGCGCGGAGCGCACTCTCTTCTACTGTATGCCCTCCCGCATTCCGTTGCACCGGCGTAATACCGGCATACGAACCTTCAGCAAGGGGGAGTGTGAATTTTTGTTCTCCAACAGTTTTTATAGTCTGAGCGGTGCCATGGGATCGCTCGGCACGGAAATCAAGGCTTTGGCACGCCTGCAACAGCCCCTGCTGATCCTCGGTGAGCGCGGCACGGGCAAAGAGCAGATTGCGCGCTATCTTTACCTGCACAGTCTGCTCGCCAACAATCCGCTCGTCGTCGTGGACTGCGCCGAAGCATCGGACAAGAGCTGGGATTTCCTCCTGGATCACTACAACTCACCGCTCTGCGACAGCGGCAACACGGTCTATTTCCAGAATCTTGAGCGGATTCCGGAAGCACGGGGGCGCGCATTGCTCTCCGCCATCAAGGACACAGGCCTTTCGCGCCGGGTGCGCCTGCTTTTTTCGGCTGCCGTCGCGGACAATGCGCCGGTCAGCGAGATGACGCGGCTCTTCAGCGAGCGCCTCGGCTGTATGAGCTTGAGACTTCCCTCGCTCCGAAATCGCGCCGATGAGATTCCCTCGCTTGCAAGTCTCTACCTGAACAACCTGAATCTGGAGCTCGGCAAACAGATTTCCGCCTTTGAGCCGCGCGCGCTGGAGCTGCTCCGCAGCTATTCCTGGCCGAATAACTACACGCAGTTCAAGAACCTGCTCCGTTCTCTCGCCGCACTCTCCGACAGCGCCTATATCCGAAGCAGCACTGTCTTGGACCTCTTGCAGCGCGAGCGCCTGCTCCGCACGGCGGACCCGGTGGTAAAGCAAGCCGAGCAACCGTCCGCGCCGAAAACACTTGACCAGCGCATTCTGGAAATTATCCGGGAAACCGTGGCCTCCCACGGCGGCAACCGCGCCGCGGCAGCCAGAGAACTTGGCATCAGCCGGACAACGCTGTGGCGGTATCTGAATCAAGGGGAACAGGAATAAAAAGCGCGCAAAAAAACAAGGTCTGCCAGAAAGGGCAAACCTTGTTTTTGATTGTGTATCGTTTTCTGACCGCAAGCCTCAGAGCTCATCAAAATTCACGAGCTGTACACCCTCCTCCGCCGCAGCTTCCGGAGAAACAGCTGTCGAAGGCTCTTCTGGCTCTATGGTCGGCTCTATAGCCTGCTCTGCGTCCGTCTGCTGCGCCGCAAGGCTCTCGGCGCGCATCCGGAGGGAAGCCTCCTGCATCTCCTGATAGAGCGCCTCATAGCGCTTTGTGACACGCCGCCGGAAGCGCTGTTCATAGTTCTTTTCAAAGCGCCGGAAGAAAGCGAGTGCCAGGAGTGACAGAAAGCTCACAAAGGCGCCGAGCTTCAGCCCCTCCGGGAAATATCGGAAATGAATGTGATGCTGTCCGCTCGGGACGCGGAACGCGAGAAAGGCATCCATGGCCTTCTCGGTCTTGACCGGCTTCCTGTCCACATAGACTGTCCAGCCCTTGTCATAGGGGATGCTCGTAAAGAGCAGGGACGGGCCTTCTGCCTCGACCTCTGCGTTGATTGTGTTGTCCGTATAGCTGTCTATCTGCATCCCGTGCTTCAGCATGGCCTGTCGGAGTTCTTTCAGTGCGTCGAAATCAAAGCGGTACACGACGACCGAGGGCTCGGGCTTATCGTCGGAAATCTCCGAAAAGTTCAGAATTTCGCCTGCCTTCCGGTAGCCGAGTTCCATCAGATAGCGGCGTTTCAAATTGTCGAAGGTCTTGTCTTTGTCATCCGACGAGAACTTGATCTTATTTGCCTTCGCATTGGTCGCAAAGGCAAAGTAAAGGCCGTCCTGCTCCACGGTCATGCTCTCCTGACTGCCGTTCGGCTTGGTGTCGTACGCAATCAGCACGGGAGGCGTATTGAACAGGTTGCAAAGATCGTTCTGCACATCGGCGGGATTTTCAAAGGTGCGGCTCCAGCTGTCCGTGAAGTCGTGCTCTGCCACAAAGCCGAGCGGTAGCGTGTCAGGATTTTTGACAAGCACGGTTGAGCCGGAGCGCCCTGCCTCTTCCTGGCTCTCATCGTACCTTTCGTCCGAGACAAAGCCGTACCCGACATCCAGCAGCGCATCGACGAGCGGTGTGGATCCGGTGATCGAATAGGCGTTGACCGAAGCCTCGCAGCCGACCGAGCGCAGGAAGTCCGTGAGCGACTTATCGGCGGTCGAGCTAAAGAGCGAGACTGAGTGGAAGTTCAAGAAAGCGCCGTCGTCCTTACTCTTCCGCTCGTACTTTTTGAAGCGCACAAACGGCGTCTCGGGAACCGATTTTTTTAGCAGCCGAATATCCGCATTGTCCGCGGTGTATTCGGTGCGGCTCGTCGTCGGTATGCTCGTATAGGCGAGATTCAGGGTCGACTCCAGCGTGACCAGGATGAGCAGCATGCAGAAATAGAGCTCTCTCGCAAACTGTCCCGTCGCATAGGAGCGGAATATAAGCCCGTAGAGCGCCGCGAGCAGAAACGCGAGATAAAAGACCCAGAAATGGAAATGCTCTTCCGTGACCAGCTTTTCGGCAAACAGAATAAAGAGCACCACTGCCGCAAAGCTCAGGAAAATTTCGCGCGGCGAAAAGCGCGGAAAGCGCTCCAGAGCCTGAAACGAGAGATAAAGCACGAGGAAACAGAAGATAAAACTCTGTCTCGCCGGGAGCGAATTCGGGTAGTGGAAGCCGTGCCAGATGTAGTTCAGCACATTGACCGAGAAACTCGCAAAGAAAAAGAGCAGAAACAGTGCATAGCCCACGCGCTGTTTGATCGGCACTTCGCGGCTCGAGAAGTACAGGAGCAAAAGCTGCAACGTGAAAATACCGCAGTAAACGTTCGGCCAGTGGTCAAGGCCGATCTCGCACTCCACGAACGGGAGCTGGCGCGCCATCATGTCGACAATCGAGAAGTAACTCTCAAAGGTCTTCGGGAAGTTCATCTCACCCGAAGCCGTTAAGCGCAGCGCGAAAATCTCCGGCAGGAGCACTACTGCCGCAAGTCCCGCCGCGATCAGTGAGGCGATTGCAAAGCGAAGCGCCGCCTTTCCGGTCTCTGCCAAACCGAGTTCCGCCGTGATTGCCTGAAAGACCGCATAAAAAACCAGGAACAGGCAGATCATGATGGAGATATAGTAGTTCGAGAGAATGCTCAGGCCGAGGCAGAGGATGTACTTCATGGAGCTCTCGCCCCGCACCATTTCCTCCGTGCCGAGCAGAATCAGCGGAAACAGCACGATGCAGTCGAGCCACATGACATTCCAGGAATAGGCTGCCATATAGGCCGAAAAGGCATAGAGAATGCCGAAAATCGGCGCAAAGAGTCCGTCCCGGCTGCTGTGACGCAGCAGATAGTAGGTCATGCTGACCGAGGAGAGCGCTGTCTTTACGACAATCAGAAGCGTCACGAACTCAATCACATAGCGCTTCGGAAACAGCACCACGAACCAGTTTAAGGGGCTCGCGAGATAGTAGGCGTAAATCGCCGTGAAGTTTACCCCGAGGCCGATGTCCCAGCTGTACAGGAGGCTGCCGCCGTGCTGTAACTTGTACTGGAATTCGGAGAAAAAGGGCGCGTACTGGTGGTAGAGGTCGGTGCGGAGAAAACTTTCCTCGCCGAACGGGAAAATGCCGCGCTGCACAAACAGGCAGAGCAGCGCAAAAAGCGGCACAAAAAAGGAAAGGAGTAAAATCCTCCTACGAGAACGTCTCTGTTTCATCGTCATCGGCCGTTTTAACTCCTTCCCAAAACGTTACGGATTCTTACCGGGCTGTGCACCCTCCGAAGTCAGCATGGTGCCGTCTTCCAGAATCATATAGCCGTAATAGCCCTCTGTGCGGTTGAGCAGCGCCATACCGGCCTCCTGCCCCAGCGAAAAAACCGTCGTCGAGAGCGCATCGCACTCCGCCGAACTCGGCCCCACTATGGTCACGGACGTGATGCCGTTCTGATAGGGGTAGCCTGTACGCGGATTCAAGATATGGTGATAGTGGACGCCGTCAATGTCGAAATAGCGCTCATAGACGCCCGAGGATACGACGGAGAGCCCGTCGATATTCAGAATTTTGACGACATCGTTCGAGTGCTCTTCCGGTTTCCGGATGGCAATCTGGAAGGGCTTTCCCTTCGCCTTTTCGCCGATGCAGAGCACATTGCCGCCGAGGTTGATGATGGCGCTCTTGACGCCCTTCTCGACTAGAAAATCCTTCAGGCGGTCGGCAATATATCCCTTTGCCGTGGAACCCGAGTCAATCTGCGTGACATCATCGCCGAAGTCGATCACATCTCCCTCGATGTGCACGCGCCGATAGTCGACTTTTGCGAGCGCCGCCTGAATCTCTGCCTCGGAAGGCAGCTTGGGCTCGCCGCCCGAAAAGTTCCAGAGCGAACTCAGCGGAAGTACCGTCACATCAAAGGCGCCGTCGGAGAGCTCACTGTAGCGGAGTCCGAGCTTTACCATGTCGAGCATCGCAGGGCTCGCCTTCCAGGTTGTGACGCCGCTGCCGCGGTGGTTCATGCGGTACAGCTCGCTGTCGGTCTTCGTCGGCGAAAACACTTCCTCGTAGTGCTCGAGCAGCTGAAAGGCCTCATCGAGCACAGTCTCGTCCTGCTTGTCGTAGAGCGAGACCGCAATCACGGTGTCAAAGAGAAAGCCGCTGCGCTCCAGCGGCTTTCGGTTCATTCGCTCTGCCTGCAGGCGCCAAAGAATTCCGATTAGCAGCACTGCGATCAGGCACAGCGCCGCGAGGGATTTCTTTTTCACGGAACCCCCTGTCAGTTCGTCTGGTTATTGTTCCTGAGAATGACATCGTGGCTGCCGCCCTCGACAATCGAGGTCGAGGAGACAACGGTCAGTCTCGCCTTCTCCTGCAGCTCTTCGATGGAAAGCGCGCCGCAGTTGCACATGGTCGAGCGCACTTTGTAGAGTGTCGTCTGCACGCCCTCCGCGAGTGTGCCCGCATAGGGGACATAGCTGTCCACGCCCTCTTCGAACGAGAGCTTCTGTGCGCCGCCGAGGTCGTAGCGCTGCCAGTTCCGCGCGCGGTTCGAACCCTCGCCCCAGTACTCCTTGACATAGTTGCCGTTGATACGGAGCTTTGCGGTCGGGCTCTCGTCAAAGCGCGCAAAATAGCGACCCAGCATCACGAAATCGGCGCCCATCGCAAGCGCCAGCGTGATGTGGTAGTCGTGGACAATGCCGCCGTCCGAGCAAATCGGCACATAGATGCCAGTCTGCTTGAAGTAGTCATCTCTCGCCTTTGCGACTTCGATGACTGCCGTCGCCTGACCTCTGCCGATGCCCTTGGTCTCGCGGGTGATGCAGATGGAGCCGCCGCCGATGCCGATCTTCACGAAATCGGCGCCTGCCTTCGCGAGGAAGAGGAAGCCCTCGCGATCCACAACATTGCCCGCGCCGACCTTGACGCGGTCGCCGTAGTTTGCGCGAATCCAGGAGATGGTTCTCTCCTGCCACTCGGAATACCCCTCGGAGGAATCGATGCAGAGCACATCGACACCCGCCTCGACCAGAGCCGGGACGCGAGTCTCATAGTCGCGCGTATTGATGCCTGCGCCGACCACATAGGACTTGTTCTCGTCGAGAAGCTCGTTCACATTCTCCTTGTGGCTGTCGTAGTCCTTGCGGAACACCATGTACTGGAGTCTGCCCTCGTCGTCGACAAGCGGCAGGGAGTTAATCTTGTTGTCCCAGATAATGTCATTGCAGTCGTGGAGATTTGTGCTCGCCGGCGCCGTGATGAGGCGCTCGAGCGGTGTCATGAACTCCTTAACGCTGAGATCCATCGGCATACGGGACAGGCGGTAGTCGCGACTCGCGACAATGCCAAGCAGCTTGCCGTGCGCCGTGCCGTCATCCGTGATGGCGACCGTCGAGTGGCCGGTCTCATTCTTCAGCTCGAGCACATCCGCCAGGGTTGCGGTCGGCGGCAGGTTCGAATCCGAAGTCACAAAGCCCTTCTTGTACTGCTTGACGCGGCGCACCATATCCGCCTCATCCTCGACACTCTGGGAGCCGTAGATGAAGGAGACGCCGCCCTGCTTTGCGAGCGCAATCGCGAGCTTATCGCCGGAGACCGACTGCATGATGGCGGAGACCATCGGGATATTCATCTCAATCGGGCACTGCTCCTCGCCCTTCCGGAAACGCACCAGCGGCGTTTTCAGACTCACAGCAGTCGGGACACACTGTGCGGAGCTGTATCCCGGAACCAGAAGGTACTCTCCGAATGTTCTCGACGGTTCCTCAAAATAGTATGCCATCTCTTTACTCCTTTCAGGCTCTCAGCTCAGACTTGCCGCCCATGTAGGGACGAAGTGCTTCGGGAATGCGGACCGATCCGTCCGCCTGCAGATTATTCTCGAGGAACGCAATCAGCATACGCGGCGGTGCGACGCAGGTGTTATTCAAAGTGTGGGCGAGGTACTTCTTGCCGTCCGCGCCCTTCACGCGGATGCGGAGACGGCGCGCCTGCGCATCGCCGAGGTTCGAGCAGCTGCCCACCTCGAAATACTTCTTCTGGCGCGGGCTCCAGGCCTCCACGTCACAGCTCTTGACCTTGAGATCCGCAAGATCGCCGGAGCAGCACTCGAGCGTTCTGACCGGAATATCGAGGCTGCGGAAGAAATCCACGGTGTTCTGCCAGAGCTTGTTATACCAGTCCATCGACTCTTCCGGCTTGCAGATGACAATCATCTCCTGCTTCTCGAACTGGTGAATGCGATACACACCGCGCTCTTCGATGCCGTGTGCGCCCTTCTCCTTGCGGAAACAGGGGGAATAGGAAGTCAGCGTGTAGGGGAGCTTTGCCTCGTCGTTCACGCTGTCAATAAAGCGGCCGATCATCGAGTGCTCGCTCGTGCCGATCAGGTAGAGATCCTCGCCCTCGATTTTATACATCATCGCGTCCATCTCGGGGAAGCTCATCACGCCGGTCACGACATCGGAGTGGATCATGTAGGGTGGAATCACATAGGTGAAGCCGCGATCGATCATAAAGTCGCGCGCGTAACTCAGCACCGCCGAGTGCAGTCTCGCAATGTCGCCGAGCAGGTAGTAGAAGCCGTTGCCCGCGACTTTGCCGGCCGCCTCTAAGTCAATGCCGTGCAGGCGCTCCATAATATCCGTGTGGTAGGGAATCTCAAAGTCCGGCACCACCGGCTCGCCGTAGCGCTGAATTTCGACATTGCAGGAATCGTCCTTGCCGATCGGAACCGACGGATCCATGATCTGCGGGATGGTCAGCATAATCTCCCGGATTCTGGCCGTGATTTCCGCCTCTCTCGGCTCGAGTGCCGCGAGGCGCTCGTTAATCTTTGCGACTTCTTCTTTCGCCTTCTCGGCCTCGTCCTTCTTGCCCTGTCCCATCAGAGCGCCGATGCTCTTTGAGATTTTATTCCGGTCGCTGCGAAGCTGATCGGCCTCCGCCTGCGTCTTGCGGCTCTCCTCATCGAGCGCAATGACTTCGTCCACCAGCGGGAGCTTCTGCTCCTGAAACTTCTTCCGAATATTCTCCTTCACCGCCTCCGGGTTTTCCCGCAGAAACCGAATATCAATCATGCCTACTCCTCCTAAGCGCTTGTCCGCCCGCAAAAAAAGATTTAACCGATTATACACCGAAAATGAAAACAAGACAAGCCGGGGCACAGCCCCGCTTGTCTCTGCCTCTCAGTGAAACAAAATACCCAACAGTCCGTAAGAGACAATTGCCATAATAAAGGTCGCAAGCAATACGCCGAGCGAAATTGCGAGCATCGCTTTTTTAAAGTCCATCTCCATTAAACTGGCGACCAGTGCGCCTGTCCAACCGCCGGTTCCGGGCAGCGGTATTCCTACAAAGAGCAAAAGCCCCCAGAACTCGCCGCGCTTTAAACCTGCCGACTTATTTTTGGCGCGCTTTTCGAGCCACTCGACAAAGGGACGCGTCACCGAAAAGCGGCGCATAAAATTCAAAATGTGACGCATAAAAAGCAGCACGAACGGAATCGGGAGTATGTTCCCGACAATGACCAGCGGTATTGCCTTTAGCAGGTTTACCTTGAGGATAGACGCCAGCAATAATCCGCCTCTGCATTCCAGTATGGGCAAAAGGGAAACGATAAAGGTGACTGCCTCCGCCGATATTCTGCTTCCTACGGTTGTCGCAAACCAGTTTACGACCTGATCCATTTTGACTCCTCTCTGTCACAACTCTCAATCAGGAGGAGTCCCGCCACCGGGTCTCCCGAAAGTTCCAGTTCCGCACTGTCGGCGCTGATTTCATTGCTCACGGTCAATGTCGGCGCTGTCTCATCGCTCAGCGAAAAGTCGGTGAGCGGATAGCGCACGCCTCTCAGACTCTTGATTTCCACGGTTCCGCCGATCGGGAAAAAGCCGAGATACTTTCCCCACTGCCTGTCCCGCCGAAGCGAAAAATGCCGCTCGGTTGCCAAAACGCAGCGGATGCGGTTCTGCTCATCCAGCAAATACAGCGACACACCTCTTTTTTTGTAAGCATAGCAGAGACGCATGTTGGCGAGGCTGTGATCTGCCCTGCCGCCGAGTGCGCCGAGCACATAAATCTCCGCACAACCTTTTTCCGCAAGCGCGCCGATTGCGAGCGCAAGATCGGAGTCGTCCTTGACCGGATTATGGCGCTGCACTTCTATGTCCGGGCAGTCGAGATAACGCGCGAGAATCTCTGCCTCAACCGTATCGAAATCCCCGACCAGAAGTGCCGGCCGTAAGCCGAGCATATCAAAGGTTCTGAGGCCGCCGTCGGCTGCCGCAAACATAATCGGATTTTCGATTTCCCGCAGCGCGCTTATGACCCGCTCCGCGAAATATTTGTCCACATGACCGCTCGCAATTAACAGCGCCCGTTTCATGCCTTTTCTTTTGCCTCCGCCTGTCGGAACGCATCCCTGAAAAAGGCGACATTTTCCGCGATATTTCCGCCGAAAACGGCCGATCCCGCGACAATGTCATCCGCTCCCGCAGCGAGCACTTCCGCAAGTGTTTTCCGGTTCACGCCGCCGTCCACCTGAATCGAGAGTTCCGGATGTTTTTGATCTGCGAGCGCCCGCAGTCTGCGAATCTTATCCGTGCAGTAGGGAATGTAACTCTGCCCGCCGAAGCCCGGATTCACCGACATAATAAGGACCATGTCAAGTTCCGGCAGAATGTCCTCGACCGCGACGAGCGATGTGGCCGGATTCAAAGCGACCGCCGCCTTCTTGCCGCAGGCCTTGATGTGCTGCACCGTGCGATCCAGATGCCGACAGGCCTCGGCGTGCACCGTAATGCCGTCCGCGCCCGCTTCGACAAAGGCGTCGATATAGCGGTCCGGTTCCGTCACCATGAGGTGCGCATCCAGATAGAGATCCGTTCTCTTTCGAATGGATTTAAGAACCGGCATGCCGAAGGAAATGCTCGGCACGAAATCGCCGTCCATAATGTCGCAGTGCAGGGCGCGAACCCCCAGAGACTTGAGAAGGTCAATCTGACTGCCGAGTTCCGTAAAATCCGCCGACAAGAGGGACGGTGCCAAACGATATGTCTTCAATATTTTCTCCTCTCTGCGCTCTCTTCCGCCATCTTCCGATAGCTCTCATAGCGGCTCGCCGCAATCTCGCCGCGGGCAACCGCTGCCTTGACGGCGCAGTCCGGTTCCGCCCCGTGGTTACAGCCGGTAAAGCGGCACTGTCCCTCCAAAGCCCGGATTTCCGGAAACGCCTGTTTGAATGCCTCCGTATCGCCCCATACCTCGACTGCCGTAAAGCCCGGCGTGTCGAGCAGATAGCTGTTCTCGCCGAGGCAAAAGAGCTCGGTGTGGCGCGTGGTCTGCTTGCCGCGCAAATTCTTGCGGCTCAGCTCTCCTGTCTCCATGTTCGCCGCGGGACAAAGTAAATTCGTGAGAGTCGACTTTCCGACCCCGGAGGGCCCGGCGAGCACCGTGGTCTTGCCAGCAAGATAGGCGCGCAGCGCTTCGAGGCCGCTGCCGTTTTCGGCGCTCACCGAAAAGACAGGATACCCCGCCGTTTCGTAGCGACTTCGGTAGTCCGCGAGTTCGCCTCTGTCCAGATCTTCTTTGGTGAACAGAATCGCCGCCGGTATTTCCTGCAGTTCCATTGTGACCAGATACTGGTCAAGCAGATAGAACTGCGGGTCGGGTGTCCGCACCGCCATCACGACCAGCGCCTGATCCACATTGCTGACAGCCGGGCGAATCAGGCGGTTTTTCCGCGGCAACAGAGTTACGATATTTGCCTCAGACTCGCTGGTCTGTGCCGCCTCGACTTCCGCGAGATCGCCGACCAGCGGCTTTTCGCCCCGTTTCCGGAAAAGGCCCCGCGCCTTGCAGGTCAAGACCTCACCGCCACAGTCCACGAGATAAAATCCGGCAATGCCTTTGATGATTTTTCCCCGCATGGCTTATTGTACCTTGAAGAACTGCACATCAAAGCTCTGCAGCACCTGGCCGTTATCCGTCCGCACAATCTCCACATAGCCCGTGTCCACGCCGTAGGCGCCCTCAATGGTACGGAAGCGGAGCGGCAGAATCGCATCGCCCCGAATGGTGCGCGGCTCCATGAGCGTCCGGTATACGGTCTGACCGTTCACATCCTGGCGAAGACGCACCATGACCGTGATGCTGGTTGCGCCGGAATCCGGTCCGATCAGATTCGAGAGCGTAAAGTTCGTGTCAATCGAGGCGACATAGCGGGACGCGGCCTCGCTCGCCTGCGTGGACTCGACCGCGGTGACTTTCGGCCCCTCGCTTAGCACAAGGTCCACACTCTTGCCTTTTTCGATTTCCGTCCCGTTGCTCACGCTCTGGCGTATCACCTGTCCCTGCGGCACGGTGTCCGAGTGCTCTTTGGTCACGGTACCGAGCGTCAGGCCGACTTCGGTGAGCGCCTGTTTTGCGCTGTCTTCCGTGTTGTAGGTAAGATCCGGCATCTTGACCTTCTCCGGTTCCTTGCCGAGGGAAAGTACCAGCGTGACGGTATCGCCCTTTTTCACTTTCTCGGGGCTCAGGCGAACCACTTTGCCCTTTTCAATCGTGTCGGAGTATTCGCTCTTTTCTTCGACGGAAAAGCCCTTCTCTGTGAGCGTCTTCTTTGCGCTCTCCTCCTCCGTGCCGACCAGATTCAGTTCCGAGAGCTCGGTTTCCGCGGTGCCGAGGCTAAGCGTCACATAGACCTTGCTGTATTTCTGTGCCACGGTGCCGGCCTTCGGCTCCTGCTCCATCACGACATCTTTTTCAAACTGATCCGAATTCTTCCGGAGCTGAATGACCAGTGTCAGGTCGTCCGCGCGGAGTTTCTCCTCGGCCTCGTCGCTACTCAGCGCAATCAGGTACGGCACATAGGTCTGCTTCTCGCTGAGCGCGGAGCTCGATTCGGTCTCGGCGCTCTCGCTCTCCGCGACTGTCGGCTCTTTCCTTAGCATGCCGGAGAGTATGAGTCCGGCTGCAATCCCGCCGCCGAGTAAGAGCACCAGAAGTACAAAGCCAACGCCCTTAATCAGCTTATTGAGGCGGCGATCGGTCGGCGATGTTTCCTCGTCCTCGGTTTCTTCCTCGCCTTCTGCAGTCTCTTCGCGCGCGCCGTCGGCCTGTGACGCGCGCTCTGTGACATCCGCCGTGTGAAACAGGATGGTGTCACCGCCCGTTCCGTGCGTCTCCTGCACGCGGGGTAATATGTCACCGCTGTTCCTGGACGCTGCCTCCAGGTCCTGAATCAGCTCGGCCGCACTCTGGTAGCGCGCTGCCGGGCGTTTCTCGAGACTCTTTAAAATAATATAGTTGAGTTCTTCCGAGATCTCCGGATTCAGCGAGCGCGGCGACACCGGCTTCTGATTGATTTGCGCGAGCAGCACGGTGACCGCCTCTTCGCCGTCAAAGGGCACACGCCCCGTGACCATCTCATAGAGGCAGATGCCGAGCGAGTAGAGGTCGCTGCGCGCATCGGTCGGCTTTCCCTGCGCGTGTTCCGGCGAAATATAGTGCACGGAACCCATGGATTCCTGCGAGAGTGTCTCGGTCGAGGCCGCGCGGGCAATGCCGAAGTCCGCGAGCTTCACCTTGCCGTCGCTCGAAATAATCATGTTCTGCGGCTTTACATCGCGGTGCACAATGCCCTGCCGGTGCACTTCGCCGAGACCGTTTGCAACCTGAATCGCAATGCCGATGGCCTCCTGCTGTTCGAGCTTGCCCTTCTGGCGAATGTACTCCTTCAGCGTGATGCCGTCCACAAATTCCATGACGATGTAGTAGACGCCGTCCGTGTGCTCGACCTCGTAGACATTGACGAGATTCGGATGATTGACCTTGGCGGCTGCCAGCGCTTCCTGCGTAAAGCGGCGAATAAAATCCTCGTTGCCGTTATATTCCTGCTTCAGGACTTTTATGGCGACTGTGCGCTGCAATTTGTGACAGAAGGCGCGGTACACTTCCGCCATGCCGCCGGTGCCGATTATGGCTTGAATCTCATAGCGATCTTGCAAATAGGAACCTAATCTCAAAATCATTGCGCACCCGCCTCCTCTCTAAGGTCAACCAGAACTACAGAGATATTGTCCCGCCCGCCTTTCATATTTGCCGCCTGAATCAGCTTTTCGGCCTTTTCTTTCAGCGTGATTGTCTCACTGAGTATTTCCCGGATTTCCGCATCCTCGAGCATATTGGTGAGTCCGTCCGTGCAGAGTAAGAGCAGGGCGAGATTCTCGACCGGAAGTTCAAACAAATCCATCTGCACCTCCGCGCTGACACCGATGGCCCGCGTGATGATATTTTTGGACTTCTTGTATGCCTCGCTGCCGCGCTGCATTTTCCCCGCGCTCACCATCTCTTCGACATAGGAGTGATCCCGTGTGACCTGGCGGAAGCTGCCGTCCGTAAAACCGGCATAGCAGCGACTGTCACCGATGTTCAGAACTGTTGCGCTCTGCTCTTCCAGAAACGCAGCGACTAGCGTGGAGCCCATGCCCTCAAGCTCCGCATGACGCTTGGCCTCCGTAAAGAGACTCTCATTCGCGAGCAAGACCGCATCCCGAAGCGCCGGGAGCGGTAACTTGCCCTCGCTCTCCCGCACGGCGGAAACCACACGCGCGGTCAGTGTCTGGGAACAATAATCGCCCGCGCGGTGCCCGCCCATTCCGTCTGCCACGATATAAAGGTTCGGCAATGCTCCCACAGGATGATTTTCCGCAAACACAGTATCCTGGTTGGAATTCCGAACCCTTCCCCTGTCTGTCAGTGCGACTGCATTCATCTGCTACTCCTCTTTGGTATCTCCCTGTTCTCTCTTATCCCGGTACCGGCGTCTCAGCTGACCGCAGGCGCCGTCGATATCTCTCCCCATTTCTTTTCGAATTGTGACATTGATGCCGTTCTTTTCGAGTGTATCGCGGAAGTAGTGTACCGCCGCGAGACTCGGTTCTTTGAGACTGCGCTCCACAACCGGATTGACCGGAATCAGATTCACATGGCCCTTCCGGTGCCGCAAAAGCGCAATCAGCTTGGCGGCCTCCGCGGGCGTATCGTTGACCCCCGCAACCAGACTGTACTCAAAACTGACGCGCCGCCCGGTCTTTTCGAAATAATATGCACAGGCATCCAGCACATCGCAAAGCGCATAGCGATTCGCAATCGGCATGAGGCGCTGTCTCGTCGCATCGTCCGCTGCGTGCAGGGACAGCGCAAGCGTCACCTGCAGCTTTTCGTCGGCAAAACGCCGTATCTCCGGCACCAGACCGCAGGTCGATACCGTGATGTTTCGCTGGGAAATGTTTAAGCCGTCCTTGTCGCTTAAGAGCCTAATAAAACGAACCACATTGTCGTAATTATCCATCGGCTCGCCGCTTCCCATCACGACAACATTCGAGACGCGCTCCCCGATTTTTCGCTCGATCGCATAGACCTGTGCCAGCATTTCCCCGGCGGTCAGATTCCGCGCGAGGCCGTCCACGGTCGATGCGCAGAAGCGGCAGCCCATGCGACAGCCCACCTGGGAGCTGATGCAGACCGAGTTGCCGTAGTTGTAGCGCATCAAAACGCTCTCAATCATATTGCCGTCCGGCAGCGAGAAGAGATACTTCTCCGTGCCGTCGCTCTTTGAGACCTGCACGACCTCCTGCACCAACCCGGGCAGTCTCGCATGTTCTTTTAAGGTTTCGCGAAGACTTTTCGGGAGATTGCTCATCTCCTCAAACTGCTGTGCTTTTTTCTGATGCAGCCAGGAAAAAAGCTGCTTTGCGCGAAAGCCCGGCTCTCCGAGCTCTTTGAGATACGCGCCGAGTTCGCTTTGACTCAGCGAACAGAGATCCAGTTCCGTTGCCATCTCATTCCGCCTTTCGAAATACGGAGATAAAAAAGCCGTCGGCGGGCAGACGGGACGGCAAAATCTTGACCGCACCCGCAGGGCAGAGAAGTGCCTCCGAGCCATTGAGCGACAGCGCCGCAGCGACATCAACCGGCGTGAAGTCGTGAAACTTTGCCGCAATCCACGCCGCATTCGCCTCATCTTCCTCTTCTGTCAGTGTGCAGGTCGAGTAGAGCAGCCGCCCGCCCGGACGGACATAGCGGACTGCGTTCTCTAAAAAGCGCCGCTGTAAGTCACGGAGCGAAATAATATCCTCTTCGCAGAGCCTCAGCTTGATGTCCGGCTTTCTCGACAGGACGCCGAGTCCCGAGCAGGGCAGGTCCGCAATGACAAGGTCAAAGGCTTCCTCCCAGTCCGGACGGAACACGCCCGCATCCGACTGTAGCGGCCGCACACAGCCGGAAAAACCTGTGCGCGCCACATTCTCTCTCATGCGCTCCACCTTTTGCGGGGAGAGGTCCGCACTGACTATGCTGCCCTCGCCCCGCATGCAATCCGCTGCCGCGAGGCTCTTGCCGCCCGGCGCGGCGCAGAGATCTAGCACTCTCTCACCGGGCTTCGGCTGCGCCGCCTGTACCGCGAGCGAAGAGCTCAAATCCTGCACAAAAAACATCCCCTCCGCGAGCTGCTGCCGGATGGGCTCTGTGAGTCCCTCTTCCGCGATAAAACTATCCGGCGCGTACGGAGACTGCGTGAGCCCTTCCGTCGCGGCGGCAGGTTCTCCCGCCGCGATGAACCCGGTTCGGTTCAGGCGCAGTGTGAGCGGTGCCGGTTCCAGAAAGCGCGCCGCGATTTTTTCACTCTCTTCTCTGCCGAACTGCGCTGTGAAGCGCTCTGCAAGCCACGGCGGCAAGGCATAGCGGAGGGCAAAGTCCTGACTCCCGTCGAGTTCCGCCCTGATTTCATCCCGCTCGCGCACAAAGCGCCGCACCATCGCGTTGACAAAGCCTTTCAGGCCGAAAAGCCCCCGGCGCTCTGTCAGCTTCACAGCCTCATTGACCACGGCGTGCGCCGGAATCCGGCTGAGATATAAAAGCTGGTAGAGCGACAGGCGCAGAATGCAGCGGATCACCGGCTTCAGTTTCCGGAACGGCGTCTTAGAGCGCGCCGCAATCAGCCGGTCGAGCTGCGGCAGGTATTCGACGCTGCCGTGCACGAGGCGCTCGGTGAGAGCTCTCTCTTCCTCCGGCATCCAGGCGAATTTATCCCGCGCGGCCGCAAGCACAACATGCGAGAACTGCCCCTCCTCTGTGATGAGGAGCAGGCAGTCCAAGGCAATACTTCTCGCGTTCGGCGCAGTCATTTGCGCCTTCTTCCGCCGAACAGAATCCAGAGCCGGAGAAGCTGTAAGAGCGAGGACGCAGCGCCCGCCACATAGGTCAGCGCAGCGGCAAACAGGACAGATCTCGCCTGCTCCTCCTCCTTGGGCGGCAGAATATGTAATTCACGGAGCTGAATCAACGCTCTGTGGCTCGCATTAAACTCCACCGGCAGTGTGACCAGCTGAAACAGCACGGCAAGGCAGAACGCAAGCAAGCCGAGATTCAAAAGCTGCGGTCCCAGAAAATTTCTGCCGTTGCTGAGCATAAGGCCGATGATGATAATCGGCATGGCAAGCTGAGAACCGAGGTTTGCGAGCGGCACCAGGGCGTGCCGGAAGCGGAGCGGGAAATAGCTCTTGTCATCCTGAATCGCATGGCCGCACTCGTGTGCCGCGACGCCGAGCGCGGCAATGCTCCGGGAGTCGTAGATGACTTCCGAGAGATTCACGGTCTTTTTTGCCGGGTCATAGTGGTCGGTCAGCTGTCCGCCGATTGCCTGCACCGTGACATCGTAGATGCCGTTCGCCCGGAGAATCTGCTCCGCGACTTCCCGCCCCGTGAGTCCGGTGCTGCTCTGCACTTTTGCATAGCGGGCAAAGGTGCTCTTTAAAAAGGCCTGGGCTCCGAGCGTCAGTCCCACACCTAAGAGTACCAGAAGGTAAGTCCAATCCAATCCGTAGTAGCCGTACATGATACCCTCCTCTCTGTCTTATCCCTTGTTCTCTGCGTTCCGACTGCGCTGTAAGCGGTCTCCCGGCTGCACCTTGGCGCCGCGGAGCCAGTCGGCCGCCGCCATTGCTTTTTTGCCCTCCGGCTGCAGCACGGTGATGCAGAGCGCGCCTGCGCCGGTCTGCACAAAAATACCGCGCGAATCCGCCGCAAGTATTTCGCCCGGCACCTTACCGGAAGCCTCTCCGCCCTCCGTTGCCTGTTTGATTTTCAGGAGCTTTCCGTGCAGATAGGTAAAAGTACCGGGCCACGGGTCGAGTCCGCGAATCAGGCGAAGCAGACTCGCAGCATCCCGGGTAAAGTCGAGATTTCCCATCTCTTTCCGCAGCATTTTGGCATACGCGGTTGTCGTCTCACCCTGCTTTTCGGGGACGATGCTGCCCGCCTCGAGGCCCCTGACGGTGTCGAGAATTGCCTCCGCGCCGAGTTTCTCAAGCTTCGCAAACAAGCTCCCACCGGTCTCGTCCGGACCGATAGGCAGCGGATACCGGCGAAGAATGTCGCCGGTATCCAGTCCTTCGTCCATTTGCATGGTCGTAATGCCGCTCTCCTTCTGTCCGTCGATAACGGCCCACTGAATCGGCGCCGCTCCCCGGTAAGCGGGAAGCAGAGACGCGTGAATGTTCACGCAGCCGTAGCGCGGCAGTTCGAGAATTTCTTTCGGCAAAATCTGACCGAATGCGGTCACGACAAAGAGCTCCGCCTTCTGCGCACGGAGCAACCCGATAAAATCCGCATTTCGCGCTCTCTCCGGCTGCGCGACCGGTATTCCGAGGCGAAGCGCGGCTTCCTTGACCGGCGGAAACTGTAATGCGTGTCCTCTGCCCCGTGGCTTGTCCGGCTGGGTCACAACGAGCACAATCTCGTGTCCCGCCTCATGCAGCGCGACAAGCGGTGCGACCGCAAAATCCGGCGTTCCGAAATAGACAATTCTCATTCCCGCTCCTCTGCCGCCTCTTCTTCCTGCATCGCCTCGAGTTCCTCATTCGTATAGAGCTCTTCGGCGACTTCCGTATAGAGATGTCCGTCCAGATGATCGATCTCATGGCAGAGTGCCCGCGCGAGTAACTCTTCACCCTCGACGGTGACAGGCTGCATCTCCTCATTCAGTGCTTTGACAATGACGTGCATCGGCCGCGTCACAATGCCTGTCTTGCCCGGAACGCTGAGGCAGCCTTCATAGCCGGTCTGCTCACCGTCCCGCTCCGTTATCTCGGGATTAATCAGCACATGGAGTTCGCCCTCCTCGCACTCAATGACGACGAGCCGCTTCAGGATGCCGACCTGCGGCGCCGCAAGCCCCACGCCGTTTGCCGCCCGCATGGTTTCCACCATGTCGGCAATCAGCGTCTTTAGATGCGGGGTCATGCTCTGAATCTCCTTGGCCCGCTGATTTAAAATAGGATCACCGATCTCTCTGATTGTACGAAGTGCCACTTGTTCTCCTCTCCGTCAGACAAACTCGTAGAGAAGCGAAATACCTCCCGGAATCTGTGCCCGGAACGCCTCCTCTGCCGCTGTCTTGATTTGTATCAGTATATCATAGCACGCATGCTTCATGTAAATCATCTTCCGGAAATAGTCCTGCACGCGGTACACGCCCGCGTTGACCGGTCCGATGCACTGCGGTGCCTCCGCAGCAAGCGCGGTCGCTATTTTGAGACAGTCCGCAAAGAGCGCCGCCGCCCGTGTGAGCGCAGTCTCGTCTTTTGCGGCGAGCTGTATGGTCAGCATGTGTAAAACCGGCGGATACCCGGCTGCGCGCCGGTAGGCGAGCTCCGCCGCCGCAAAGCGCTCGTAGTCCTGCGCCGCCGCACTCTGAATCGCATAGTGTTCCGGGCGATAGGTCTGAATGACAAACTCTCCCCGTTTGTTTGCGCGCCCCGCGCGCCCCGCAGCCTGTGTCAAGAGCTGGAAGCAGCGCTCCGCGCTCGTATAGCGATTTGCGTAGAGCTCGGTATCCGCCGCCATTACACCGACCAGCGTCACATTCGGGAAATCGTGCCCTTTCACAATCATCTGGGTGCCGATCAGGATGTCGGCTTTGCCCGCCCGGAATTTTTCCAGGATGCTCTGTCCGCCGTCTTTGCCCCGCACCGCATCCGCATCCAGCCGCAAGATGCGCGCCGCCGGGAACATGCGTCCGGTCTGCTCGACCAGCTGCTGCGTGCCCATGCCGAAGCCGGCGAGATACGGAGAGCCGCAGCTCGGGCAGCGCTCCGGTTTCACGGTCCGGTATCCGCAATAGTGACAGCGGAGGCTGCCGTCTTCGTGAAGGGTCAATGTCACATCGCAGTGCGGGCAGCGGAGCGCCTCGCCGCAGCTCCGACAGGACAAAAAGCGCGCATAACCGCGTCGGTTCATAAAAAGCATAACCTGCTCGCCGCGCGAAAGCCGCACCATGATTTTTTCGCTGAGCGCCCGGCTAAAAACCGAGCGGTTGCCCTCCCGCAGCTCGTCGCGAAGATCCACCACGGTCGCCTCCGCCGGGACAGCGCCGGAAACCGCGCGCTTTGTGAGGCGAAGCAACCGATACTCGCCCTGCGTCGCGCGCTGCCAGCTCTCGACCGAAGGTGTTGCGGAGCCGAGAATCAGCTGCGCCCCCGCGAGTTCGGCCCGCTTTGCCGCGACCTCCCGCGCGTCATAGCGCGGCACGGCATCGTTCCGATAGGCGCCGTCGTGCTCTTCGTCGATGATGATGAGTCCGAGATTCGGAAACGGCGCAAAGAGCGCCGAACGCGGTCCCACCATGACAGTGGCTTCACCGCGCGCCGCGCGGTGAAACTGGCGATAGCGCTCGCCCTTCGAGAGCTTGGAGTGGATGATTGCGACTTCCTCGCCGAAACGCTCTTCCAGATAGCGCACGGTCTGGAAGGTCAGGTTGATCTCCGGCAGCAGTAAAATGGCCTGTTTTCCCAGACGGCGCTGTTCTTCGATACAGCGCATGTATACTTCCGTTTTCCCGCTGCCGGTCACGCCGAAGAGCAGGTAGCTGCCGCCCGCTTTCTCTGTCTCCGCGCGCCGGAGTTCCGAGAGAACAGCCTGCTGTTCAGCCGTGAGTTCGCGCGACAGCAAAGCGTCTTTTGCCTCGCCGCGCCCCGTCGCTCCGGTCTTCCGCGGCCGCGCCTTCACGGCCTCCTTGACCGGCAGCACGGTTTTCAGCGCCTGGTTTAACATACAGCCGTAGTGCTCGTGCATCCAGACCGCAAGGGTCAGAAGTCTCTCTTCCACGCCGACCTTTTTTTCGGCAATCCCAAGAATTTCGCGGAGTTGAAATCCGGTCGGCGCTTCTTTCCGAAGCGCGAGCACATAGCCGAGTTTTGCTTCCTTCGCATTGCCGAAGGGCACTTGCACCGCAGTCCCCGGTGTGAGTTTTCCGCACAAATCCTCGGGAATCATATACGTAAACGGGCGGTCCACGCTCTCATGGCTGATGTTCAGAATAACATCCGCATAGCGCTCGCTCAATGCGCTTCCTGCCCTCCCTGTCCCGAAAAATAATCCGCGAGTTCCGAAAACCGCATGCTGTTCGAGGCCTTGAATAAAAGGGCATCCCCCGGCTTCACTGTCTCTTTCAGTGCCGCAAAGAGCGACTCCCGATCCGAAAAGCAGCGAAGTTCGGGGCGATAGTCCGCGCCGCAGCGTTCCCGGCACGCTGCGGCAAGTTCCGCCGCGAGGTCACCGAGTGTATACAGGCATTCCGCTCCTTTCGCGGCTGCGAGCTCCGCGCCGATTTCCCGGTGTAGCTCTTTCTCCGCTTCGCCGAGCTCCTTCATATCGCCGAGCACCGCAATGCGACGGCGATTCTTCATCTCGTGGAGAATCGAGAGCGCCGCCCGCATCGAAGCCGGGCTGGCGTTATAGCTGTCATCGATCACCAGCACGCCGTCGCGCTCAAAAATCTGCTGACGGTGACGATATCCCTTGAATTTCTCGAGTTCCGCGGCCGCTCCCGCAAGCGGCACGCCGTACGCTTCCGCGACACCGAGCGCCGCGAGAGCGTTCAACACCTGATGCTCGCCCGGCACACCGAGTTTCACGGCGACGCGCTTACCGCGTATGTTAGCCGTAAATTCGGCACAGCCGTTGACCAAGCCGACATTCTCCGCGCGACAGTCCGCGCCTTCCGCGAGGCCGTAGGTGCGCGCCGTAATTCCGTCCCGGACCTGACCCGAGAGCAGCATCGCATCGTCCGCATTCCGAAACAGCAGTGCATCTTTTTGCATGCCGTCCTGTATTTTTAATTTCTCATCCCGTATATTTTCCCGGCTCCCGAGTTCCATGAGGTGCGCCGTGCCGATGTTGGTGACGACGGCCGCCGCCGGACGCACGAGTTCGCTGATGATGTGCATCTCGCCCGGGCGGCTGATGCCCATCTCAATCACACCGATTTCTTCGTCTTCGATGTCGAGCAGCGTGAGCGGTACGCCGATCTGCGAATTGTGATTCGCCTTGGTCTTAAACACCCGGTACTTTGCCGAGAGCGCGGCCGCAATCATCTCGCGGGTTGTGGTCTTGCCCACACTGCCGGTCACGCCGATCAATGGCAGCGAGAGGCGGCTTCTCAGCCAGCCCGCAAGCGCCTGCAGAGCGATCAGCGTATCGGCCACGCGGATCACCGCAGTCCCTGCCTCCGCCGCAGCCTCGTGCTGTGCCTCTGTCAAAGCCTCTGCGGTGAAGACCGCCTTTGCACCTGCCGCAATCACCGGCTCCAGAAAGCGGTGTGCATCCACCTTCTCGCCGACGAGCGGCACGAAGAGCGTGCCTTCCTTCACATCCCGCGAATCAATGCTGATGTAAGAAATCTTTTCTTCTTCCCGGCCGCACAGCAACTCGCCGCCGGTCGCCTCTCTGATTTCATCTATACGCAGCGCGCGCATCTCACTCTCCCATCTCGCGGAGCGCATCTTCCGCCACTTCCCGGTCCAGGAAGTGCGTGCGCACACCGCAAATCTCTTGGTAGTCCTCGTGTCCCTTGCCGATAATCGCAATCATATCGCCGGGTTCCGCCTTCTGCACCGCATAGTAGATGGCTTCCCGTCTGTCCGGAATCTCAATGAATGCGCCGCCGGTCTTCTCGATGCTCTCGCGAATGTCGGCGAGAATATCCTCGACTTTTTCATAGCGGGAGTTGTCCGCCGTGATAATCGAGAGATCTGCCTTTTTGCCGCCGATCTCTCCCATCGAAGTCCGGCGCTCCTTGGCGCGGTTGCCGCCGCAGCCGAACACGACGACAAGGCGCTTCGGATGGTACTCGCGCAGGGCGTCGAGCAGAGCCTCCATGCTGACCGCATTGTGCGCATAGTCCACCAGAACCGTGTAGGGATGCAGTTTGACAATCTCCATGCGGCCGTTCACGCGTATGTTTTTTAATCCGGTCCGGAGCACTTGATCCTTCACCCCCGAAAGTACCGCGACCGAGAGCGCCGCGAGTGCGTTTTCCGCGTTGAAACGCCCCGGCATACCGACCTTGACATCCGCGACTACTCGTCCCGCCCCCGCAAAATCGAAGCTCATACCGACAAAATCGGGGTCTGCCGTATGGGAGAGGCTTCGAAGCGTAAAGTCCGCCGGATTCTTTTCGCCGAAACGATACAGCTTCTCACAAGTCGCCATCTTCTCAATGTAGAGCGAGTGCACATCGTCCGCATTGATCAGTCCCGTCTTGCACTGCAAAAAGAGTTGTGACTTCCAGAACAGGTATTCCTCAAAGCTCTTGTGCTCGTTCGGACCGATGTGATCCGGCGCAATATTCATAAAAACACCGTAGTCGAACAGAATGCTGCCTGTGCGATGCAACATAAGCCCCTGACTCGAGACCTCCATGACCACAGCTTTGCAGCCCGCATCCGCCATTTTCCGGAAGCTCTCCTGAATCTCATAGGACTCCGGTGTCGTGTTCTTGGTCGCGATATGTTCTTTGCCGACGGTGATGCCGTTGGTGCCGATGAGTCCGGTCGGAATGCCGCCCGCCTCGAGGAGCGCGCGTATCATATGGGTGGTCGTCGTCTTGCCCTTGGTGCCGGTCACGCCGATCGTAAGGAGTTTCCGCGCCGGGAAACCGAAGTAGGCCGCCGAGAGCGCCGCCAGGGACGCCCGCGCATTGTCCGCGCGGTACACGGTAAGCCCCTCCGGCAGCGTTTCGACTTCGCGGTCAATGACTACCGCCGCAACGCCCTTGCCCGGAAGCGCGGGGAGCAGCTCGTGAGAGTCAAAATTGGCGCCCTTCATGCAGACAAACAGGCAGCCCGGACTGATTTTCCGCGAATCATACACCAGTGCCCCGAGTTCCACGCCCATATCACCCTGCAGGAGCTCTCCCTTGAGCTCCGACATCGCAAGTTTCAGTAATTTCATATATCTTTTCCTCTCATTGCTCCATTGCTTCAAACTCTTCCATGCTCATCAGCAACTCACGAGGCTTGGTGCCCTGCTCTTCGCCGACCACACCCGCCGCCGCGAGCTGATCCATGATGCGCGCCGCGCGGTTAAAACCGATTTTAAACATACGCTGCAGATTTCCGATCGAAGCCTTGTTCTTCTCAATCACAAAACGCCCCGCCTGGAAAAAGAGCGGATCTCGTCCGCTGTCGGCAGCCTGGACCGCCGGACTGTCACCCGAGCGCAAAATCTTATCCTCAATCTCTTCCGAATACGAGAGCGGAATTTCCTCTTCCCGGATGAATTCGACCGCCTTCTGCACTTCCTGATCCGAGACAAAGGCGCCCTGCACGCGCACCGGCTTCGGGATTCCCTGCGGGAAAAAGAGCATATCACCCTTTCCGAGCAGTTTTTCCGCGCCGACGCCGTCCAGAATGGTCCGCGAGTCGATACCCGAGGAGACCGCGAACGCGATGCGGGACGGAATATTTGCCTTGATGAGGCCGGTGATGACATTGACACTCGGCCGCTGGGTTGCGATTACGAGATGCATGCCGGCCGCACGAGCGAGCTGCGCGATGCGGCAGATAGCCTCTTCCACTTCATTTTTGGAGACCATCATGAGGTCGGCAAGCTCATCGATGATGATGACGAGCTGGGGTAACGGCGTCGGCAAATCCTCCTGATTCACGGTTCCGCTCGCCGCGGCTGCCCGGATTCTCTCGTTATAGCCCCGCAGGTCGCGAACGCCGGTCTCCGCAAATTTCCGATAGCGATCCGTCATCTCGGCAACTGCCCAGTTGAGCGCGCCCGCTGCCTTCTTCGGGTCCGTGACGACCGGAATCAGGAGATGCGGGATGCCGTTGTAGACCGAGAGTTCCACGACCTTCGGATCTATCATGATGAGCTTCACTTCCTCCGGCCGATAACGGTAGAGGATGCTCATAATCAACGTGTTGATACAGACCGACTTACCGGAGCCGGTCGCACCGGCAATCAGGAGATGCGGCATCTTTGCAATGTCTGTGACCACAGTCTGTCCCGCAATGTCCTTGCCGACCGCGAAACTGATCTTGCCGTTCGCCTTTTTAAAGCGCTCGCTCTCCAGGAGATCCCGGAGATAGACCGTATTGTTCTCCTTGTTCGGCACTTCGATGCCGACTGCGGACTTGCCGGGAATCGGCGCCTCGATGCGAATATCCGCCGCCGCGAGACTGAGCTTAATGTCATCGGCGAGCGCCACAATACGCCCGACCTTGACGCCCTGCGCGGGCAGAAGCTCATAGCGCGTCACGGCCGGACCGCAACTGAAGTTCGTGACTTTGACATCGACGCCGAAATTGTGGAGGGTCTCCTCGAGTTTCAGCGCCGTTGTCCTGTACTCGAGGTCGCTCTCCTGCCGCTTTTCCTTGCCTTTTTCGAGAAGGTCAAGCGGCGGCGTCTTGTACTTTTTCGGCGGCGCCGGTCTCTTCGGTGCGCTGACTTGTCTGTCCGCGCTCTGCTGCCGCACGGCTGTCTCCTGCCGCGGCATCGCTGTCCTAGCCGACGCTATGCCTGTCGCGACACTGCTTTCTTCCGTTCGGAACGAAAGGGGACGCAGCGGCTCGGCCTCGGCAATTTCGATGGAGCGCGGTATCTCCTCCTCGTCCCGGTTCCACTCGGCAGCCTCACTCTTTTCAATCTGCGCGAGTTTCTCTGCCTTTTCGGCTTCGCTCAGCTCTGTCTCCGGCGCCTCGTATACCTCACCGAAAGAGACCGCTTCGTCATATGTCGGTTCGTCATACATCTCTTCTTTCCGTGAAACCGCTGTCTCTTCGGAAGGGCTGTCATCCCGTCTTAAAATTTCATCCGCACGGCGCAGTGCCTCGAGAAGGGCGGGGTCGCCGTCCGCGTACAGGTCCGGCGTCGGCGGTGCGGCAGGCGCCTCCTCTGTCACGGGCTCTTCCGGTGAATATACGTCCCGCGAAAAATGCAACACTTCCGGCTCGTCTTCTTCGCGGAATTCCCGCCTTGCACTCCGACGCTCCTCCCAGTCATCCGTGATCTCCGTCCGTATGACCTCGCGCGGCAGCGTATCCGCCTCTTCTTCCGTTGTCTGCTTGTCCGGCTGTATGGCGTCAATCATTTTTCTCCAGGACGTTCTGGGTGCGGGAGCTGTCTCTGTCTTCGCCGCCTCGCTGTTCTCAGTGACCGGATTTCCGGCCTCCAAAGCCGCCTTCTCGGCTTCGAGCTCTTCGAGCCGCGCCGCAACTTCCGCCGAGAGCGCAGCCTCTCGCTGATCTCTCTCTGCGCGGCGTCTCGCAAGCTCTTCGCGGGTGCGCACATAGGCCTTGCCGCTATAGCGCTGTACGAGCGCGACAAACGATTTTTCCGTGATATACGAGAGGCAGAGAATCAGGAGCACCAATACAATCAGCACAGCGCCGACCTGCCCCAGGACCGTGCGGAGTGCTCCGGCGAGCAGCCCGCCGACGGCGCCGCCGCCCCGCTTGCCGGCATAGAGATAGGCGAGATCGCCGCCCTCTGTCCCCTGCAGCAGATGTACCAATACAATCAGAAATACATATGAGAGAAGAAGTGCCGTGTTTTTCTGGAGCGCCCGCTCCTTGTCGCCCGAGAGCGGGCTGTAAATCACGATCCCGCAGAGCAACAGCGGAAACAAGAGCCCCGGACTGCCAAAGAGCCCCAGCTGCACATCGCGAAGCACGGCACCGAGCGCGCCGCAGAGTCCGAAATTGCTGAGCAGCAAAAGGACCGCCAGAAGACCGAACAAAAGAGGCAGGGCTTCCTCCCGCAAAAATAAAGGTTGCTCCGCTGCCGACTGCCGCTTTTTCCGCACAGTCGCGCTGCTCCGTTTTCTGTTTTTTGCCGTTGTCGCGGTACGCCGCCTGCTTCCGCCCTTTTTCTGCGCCAAAATCGCCCCTCCTCTCCGTGAACCTGCGTTCGATTTAATAGGAATCCTGAACTTACAGTATAACACAAGCAGGGGAATCTGTCACAGAACGCCTTTGCTCTCTGCGACAGACTCCCCTGTCAAATTCATTTTTCCAATTGCCTTTTCCAATCACCGCCGCTCACAATTTGAGCTTCGGCTGTCCCGCTGTCTGAATGCGGATCAGCGCGCGATATAACCTGGCACGCGCCTGTATCCGCGCTTCCTCCGAGAGCTTCTCCTTGAGAAGCTCTTCCGCACGCCGCTTCGCCTCCTCCGCGCGCACCAGATCAATTTCATCGCTCCACTCAAAGGTTGTAGGCAGGAGCCGGCAAATGCCATCCATCACAGAGAGCATACCGCCGACGCAAGCCGCCTCCCGAACGGTGCCGTCCGGAAAATGCACTTTAGCAGTCCCCATTCCGACCGCTGTGCAGTAGTTCGTGTGATGCGCGAGGATTGCAATGTCACCCGTAATGCTGCGAAGCATGAGCTGCTCCACCTCACCCGCGTATTTTTGCCCGTCCAGCGTGACAATTTCCAAATGGAAGTTCGCCATGCGCTCTCCTCCTTACTGCGCGTTCTTTAACGCCTTTGCCTTCTCGAAAGCCTCATCAATGCCGCCGATCAGCAGGAAAGCGCTCTCGGGGAGCTCATCGCACTCGCCGTTCAGGATCATGCGGAAACCGCGAAGCGTCTCCCTTAAAGGAACGTACTTGCCCTTCAACCCCGTGAACTGCTCTGCGACCGAGAAGCTCTGCGAGAGAAAGTTCTGAATCTTACGGGCGCGGAATACTGTGACCTTATCCGCCTCCGAAAGCTCATCCATGCCCATGATTGCAATGATATCCTGCAGTTCCTTGTAGCGCTGCAGAACTTCCTGCACGTCCCTCGCAATCTTATAGTGCTCTTCCCCAACGACTTCTGGTGTCAAAATGCGGCTTGTCGAATCAAGCGGATCCACGGCCGGATAAATGCCCTTGCTCGCGATATCGCGCGAGAGCACTGTTGTTGCATCCAGATGTGTGAACGTGGTCGCCGGTGCCGGATCCGTCAGGTCATCAGCCGGGACATAAACTGCCTGCACCGAAGTGATGGATCCCTTTCTGGTCGAAGTGATGCGCTCCTGCAGCGCGCCCATATCCGTCGCGAGCGTCGGCTGATACCCGACGGCAGATGGCATGCGTCCGAGCAGCGCCGACACCTCGGAACCCGCCTGGGTAAAGCGGAAAATGTTGTCGATGAAGAGAAGCACATCCTGATTTCTCTCATCGCGGAAATACTCCGCCATCGTGAGGCCTGAGAGACCCACGCGCATTCTTGCACCCGGCGGTTCATTCATCTGTCCGTAGACCAGGGCGGTCTTTTCGAGAACGCCGCTCTCCTTCATTTCGCCGTAGAGATCATTTCCCTCTCTCGTTCGCTCGCCGACGCCTGTAAAGACCGAAATGCCGCCGTGTGCCGTCGCGACATTGTGAATCAATTCCATAATGAGGACAGTTTTGCCAACGCCCGCGCCGCCAAACAGACCGATCTTGCCGCCCTTTGCATAGGGGCAGATCAGGTCAACAACCTTGATACCGGTCTCCAGAATTTCCGTTGCCGGTGTCTGCTCTTCAAACGAAGGTGCCGGGCGGTGAATGCTGCGGCGCTCTGTCGTCTCCACGGCCGGTCCGTTGTCAACTGTCTCGCCGAGCAGGTTAAAAACACGGCCAAGACACGCATCGCCGACCGGCACTGTGATGGGACCGTTTAAGTCGCGAGCGGCGGCGCCGCGCACCAGACCGTCGGTCGAACTCATCGCAACGCAGCGGACGGTGTCATCGCCGATCTGCTGTGCCACCTCCGCAATGAGTTTTTTGTCCTCCGGCATATCTACTTCAATCGCATGGAGGAGCGCCGGAAGTTCTCCCTCCGCAAAGCGGACATCTAGCACAGCGCCCGTCACCTGTACGACTTTACCTACATGCTGCTCACTCATCAAAGCTTCTCCTTCATAAGCGCTTATCCATTGCTGCCCTCTGCGCCGCTGACAATTTCTGTGATCTCCTGTGTGATGCTCGCCTGGCGCGCGCGGTTATAGTAGAGGCTCAGTTTATCAATCATTTCTCCGGCATTGTCCGTCGCCGCCTCCATGGCTGTGCGGCGCGCCGCATATTCACTCGCGAGCGAACTCGCAACGGCACTGTAGAGCAATCCCGCGAGATACTCCGGCACAATGGCGTCATAGACTTCCTCTGCACTCGGCTCATAGAGAATCAAATTCTGCGCTCTCTTTTTCTCTTCTCCTTCTTTGCCGCAGATTGCACAGTCTTCATTTTTGAAATCAACAAGCGGCAGCAGACTGGAAGAACCTGGCTCCTGCTTCATCAGAGAGACAAAATCGGTATAAAAAAGCGAAATATGTCCAAACTCTCCTGTGCGAAACAACGCGCAGAGCCGTCTTGCGACTGCATAGCAGTCCGAGACGCGGATGGAAGCGACCATCATCTTCTCGCTTTCCAGGCATTCGAGCCTCTTCTGCGCGACATAATCCCGCGCCTTTCTGCCAAGCGGAAGCACTGCGAATTCCTTTTCTCTGCTCTCCGTCTCAAAAGCGCGAAACAGATTGGCATTGTAGCCGCCCGCCATGCCGCGATCACCTGCAATTAGCACATAGCAATGCCTATGGCTTTGATTTTTCCGCGCATAAACGCTGGTATAATCCGTATTTTCCGCGGCAATATTGATCAGGGTCTGCCGAAGCGCTGAAAAATATGGCGCGCTGGCCTCCGCCTTTTCCTTGGCTCTCCGCAGTTTCGAAGATGCGACCAGTTCCATCGCCTTCGTGATCTGCATGGTATTCTGTATGCTTTTAATCCGGAGTTTGACGGACTTCATATTTGCTGCAGCCATCGTCTCCTCCTGTTAAGCCTGCGCTTTGCTCGTCTGCTCACTCTGCAGGAACTCCTCGACGCAGCGCTGAAGCGCCTGCTTCAATCGCTCTTCTCCCTCCGCGCTATAGGCTCCATTTTGCCGGATTTCCTCCATAACAGCGACACCGTCCGGATCTCTGTCGAGGAAGCGGTACAATACCGCTTCAAATTCCCTGATTTTTTCGACTGGAACCGGCGTCAAAATGTGATTGACAACTGCATAGAGAATCGCGACCTGTTTTTCAACCGGAATCGGCGTTGACTTTCCCTGCTTCAGGACTTCCACAATGCGCTCTCCCTGTGCGAGACGCGCCTTGGTGTCTGCATCCAGATCCGAACCGAACTGGGCAAAGCTCTGCAATTCACGAAACTGCGAGTAAATGAGCTTCAAGGTTCCGGCGACCTTTTTCATTGCCTTGACCTGCGCGTTGCCGCCGACGCGCGACACCGAGATACCTGGATTCACAGCCGGCATAACGCCGCTGTGGAAGAGCTCTGTCTCGAGGAAAATCTGACCGTCGGTAATCGAAATCACGTTGGTCGGAATGTAGGCCGAGACATCGCCCGCCTGCGTCTCGATAATCGGCAGCGCCGTCATCGAACCCGCGCCCTTGTCCGCCGAGAGCTTTGCCGCGCGCTCTAACAGACGCGAGTGCAGGTAGAAGACATCGCCCGGGTATGCCTCACGGCCCGGCGGGCGGCGAATCAGCAGCGAAATTGCGCGGTATGCAACCGCGTGCTTCGAGAGGTCATCGTAGACAATCAGCACATGCTGACCGCGGTTCATAAAATACTCGCCCATCGCGCAGCCCGCATACGGCGCAATGTACTGCAGGGGGCTCGGCTCCGAAGCCGTTGCCGCGACGACAATCGTGTAGTCCATCGCGCCCGCCTCTTTGAGCGTATTCACCAGTGCTGTGACGGTGGAACGCTTCTGTCCGATTGCGACATAAATGCAGATGACATCCTTGCCCTTCTGATTCAGAATTGTATCCAATGCAATGGTCGTCTTTCCGGTCTGGCGGTCGCCAATGATCAATTCACGCTGACCGCGACCAATCGGAATCATCGAATCAATGGCTTTGATGCCTGTCTGCATTGGCTCTTTGACCGGCTGACGGTCAATGATGCCGGGCGCCGGGCTCTCGACCGCGCGATATTCTTTGCTATCAATCGGGCCTGCGCCGTCAATCGGCTGGCCGATTGCATTGACCACGCGACCAAGGAGCGCCTCTCCGACCGGGACTGAGACCACACGACCCGTGCGTTTTACAGCCTGCCCCTCCTGAACGCCGACGTCCGAGCCGAACAAAACCGCCGAGACGCTGTTTTCCTCCAGATTCTGTGCCATACCGAAGCTACCATCCTGAAATTCGAGGAGTTCACCGGACATGCAGTTATAAAGTCCGGAAACTCTCGCAATACCGTCTCCGACCGTGAGCACTGTCCCGGTCTCGTTCTGAATGATGGCATTCTCGTAGTATTTAATCTGGCTTCGAATGACCTCAGAGATCTTTTCTGACTTTAATTCCATTCTATGCCCACCTTTTTACAGTACTATTTCTTCCACTTTTTTGCGAATCTCGAGGAGACGACCCGCGACGCTGCCGTCCAGAGTCTTTCCGTCGATCTCAACCACAATGCCGCCGAGCAGACTTGCATCGAGCATCTCCCGCAGCACCACTTGTTTTCCACTCCGCTTCCCCAGCGCTTCTTTCAGCCTATCGCGCTCTTCCTGGTCAAGCGGCACAGCTGTGCGCACAGTCGCTGCGACAATATTGTGCGCTGCGTTGAAACGGCGCTCATAGGCGCGGCACATGCCCCCATACTGAGACAACAGCTCCCTCTCGGTAATGAGCTTTAAGAAATTCAGAAGATAGGGTCTGATTTCACCGCGGAACGCCTGATCGAGGAGCTCTAAGCGCTTCTCCTTCGGGATGCTCGGCTCGGAGAGCAGTGCGGCATACTTCGGATTTTCGTGAAACAGAGCCTGCACGCCCTTCATCTCAGCCAAAATCTCCTGTTCCTGCTGCTCCTCTGCCGCAAGATCATAGAGGCTCCCGCCATAGAGCTCTGCAACGCGCATCATGACGCATCCTCAACCTTCTGCAGAAAATCATCAATCAGTGCGCGGTGATCCGCCTCATGAACCTCCCGCTCTATCACCTGCCCTGCAATGTCCATCGCAAGGCCGCCAATTTCATCCTTCGCCTCATTGAGAACGCGCTTTTTCTCCTGGCGGATATCATTTTCCGCCTTCGTTTTCAGCGACTGCGCCTCGGTTCTCGCACTTGCAAGCAGAGCATCTGCCTGCTGCGAAGCATCCTGCTTTGCGCGCTCCAGTATGCCGGCCGCCTCTTCGCGCGCCTGCGCCATATTCTTTGTATACTCTGCCTTGACAGCCTCTGCCTCGGCCTTTTCCTGTTCCGCTGCCCGTATGTTCTGATCCGCCCGCTTCTGGCGCTCTTCGAGGACGCGCCGAATGGGTTTGAACAGGAACTTCTTCATCAGAAACATCTGAATGAAGAGATTCAGGATGGTCAGAATAAAGGTCGAAGGCACGATGGTTACCAGTGCCTGTGTATCCATTCCGCTCCTCCCGATTTACTTCAGGAAATTCATGAACATGCCCGGTGCCACGAAGATCAGAAGCAGGCCCGTGACGAAACCGTAAATACCCGTGGTCTCTGCGATAGCGCAGCCGAGAAGCATGGTGCTCGTCACATCGCCCTTGCACTCCGGCTGACGGCCGATGGCCTCCAGTGCCTTTGCGACAGCGTTGCCCTCACCGATACCGGGTCCGATACCGGCGATCAGTGCGCAACCCGCACCGATGCCGCAACCCATGAGCGCGATACCTCTTGCAAGAAACTGAAAATCTGTCATGACTCTATCCTCCTAAATGTTGGTGATTGCAAATGCCGCCTTACCCTTCGGACGCATTCGCAATGTACATAATGGTTAGCATGGTAAAAATAAATGCCTGCATGATACCGGAAAACCAGTCAAAGTAGAACGACATGATGGCCGGAAGTCCGACTGCGAGAATCGGGATGTGCGAGAGGAAGTCTCCGACCGCTCCCGGAATTAATCCGAAGAGTGCCGCAGAGGCAACGCCGAGCGCCGCATAAATCAGTCCGTTGATGACCACGCCCGAGAGCACATTGCCGAAGTGACGGCACGCCATACTGATCGGCGTTGCAATCTCGGAGAGAATGTTAAACGGTGTCATCACCGGAATCGGCGTCGTGAAGCCCTTCAGATAGCCGAGCAAACCGCCCGCCTTGATTTTATTCAGTGTAATCATCGTGAATACCGTCACGGCCCAGGCTGCTTCAACCGACAAATCGGCCGTCGGACTTCTGAGTCCGACGAGACTGATCAGGTTCGAAATCACACTCGTGGAAAACAACGCGCCGACAAACGGAATCAGATAGTCGAACTTGTTTCCGCCCGTGTTGTTCCGCACCAGATTTTCCGCACTCTCCACAATGAGCTCTGCGAGTGCCTGCCGTTTTCCGATGTGCTCCACCTTTAAATCGCGGGTCAGAAAAATACAGAGTCCCGTGATAATCAGCATCACCAGCCAGGAGACAACCACCGTCTCCGAGACAACAATGTCACCGATGAGCGGCAGATGTGTCGGAATGCGGAAGAAAATCTTTGCGCCGGAAATATCAAAATTCATAGCTTAGATCTCACCCCCTTGTTTGGTTTTCTGCTCTTCCTTCGGCGGGAAGATGCCTTGCAGCCGCACGGAAAACCCCGGGAAAAACAGCGGCAGAATACCCGCGACCGGATGAATGACAGGCACTGCCACCGCCAATATCATCCACACAATCTGCAAGGTATTGCGATTCACATAGGATTTCTGCATGAACCGCTTTGCCTCCTTGGGATCTTCGAGACCTGCGACGTGTTGCACCGTGAGTCCCATCAGAAAGAAGTTTAATATCCCCACCGCTGCGCCCAGCAAGGCAGAGAAAACTGTGCCGTAAGAAAAGCCGATTTTCTTCGGAAATGCCAGGTGTAGCGCAAAAAAAACGGCCAGCATGACAAGAGTCATGAACACTACATGGAGTGCCACTCTCCCCGTCTCACGCCGGACAGCTTCCTGTACCTTCATAGTTCTGCTCCTTTTCCCGGTCAGCGATGGTCATTGCTCGCAATACGCGTTTCCTTTTCCTTCTCTTCCTGTTCTGTCCGCTCACATTCCCGCCGATACAGTTTCCATGCCGTCGTGAAGGAGCCGCCGAGCCCAAAGAAAAAGCCCGGAATATACACCCACGCGCCGACCTGCCAGCGTGCAACCAGATAGTGACAGAAAAAAAGGCATAAAAGAAGCGGCGCCGCGAGAGAAAGACCGAACTGGCTCAGCAGCAAAAGGTTTTGCATAATCTCAGAACGATGCCTCATTTCCTGCCTCTCTTCACAACACCGGAACAATAAAATACGCGCTCACTTTATCACCGATTGGCACATTTGTCAAGGTAATGTTGACTAATTGACACTGTCATCCTTCCCCACTTTTTCGGCAGAGTGTTAAAAACAACCATTTGACAGTGCTTTCTGCGGAAGCACTGGACTTTTTTCGTGCTTTGTTCCAAAATGCATACAAGAACAATGCGGAGGTACTCACGGATGAAAACAGTCAAAGAAATCGCACGGGATATGGCCTACTACTCAAAGGGAAATTTGCATGACATCGACCATTTTCTCCGCGTCTGGGGCTATGCGCGGGACATTGCCGACGGCGAATGCCTCTCAAAGCGCGAGCGCTATGTACTGGAGGTCGCGGCCATCACACATGACATTGCCTGCCCGCTCTGCCGCGAAAAATACGGCAATACCGACGGCAAGAACCAGGAGCGCGAAGGCGCTGTTCTGGTGCGCGCTTTTTTACGGGACGCCGGGATCCCGGGCGAATTGTTAGAGCGCATCGTTTTTCTGGTCGGACATCACCACAGTTACGATGCGGTCAACGGCACAGACTATCAGATACTCCTCGAGGCCGACTATATTGCAAACGCGCTCGAAAATCACACGCCGCCCTCTGCCGTGAGACAGGCTCTTAAGTCTGTCTTCCGCACTAAGAGCGGCATCGAAGAGGCAAAGACTATGCTACACCTCTCCTCCCATTCTTAACTTCTCCCACATTCTACATAGAGAAAGGGCATTCTCGCCTGCGTTTCCTTATAAAACAGCAGCTCCCAACCATTATCTCTGAAAAAAGCAAGATATTCCCCCGCCGTCCACTGATGCTCGAACCGCACACCGACTAGCCCCAGAACAGCTTCCCAGCAACGACCGACAAAGTGCTCTCGTTTCTTCACAAAATTCGGGGCAATCAAAATACCGTCCGGGCGCAACACGCGGGCTATTTCCCGCAGGGCGAACTCCGGCTCCGGCAAAAGATGCAGGGCATTCACAATGATCACAGCATCGAAGCTCGCGTCCGCATAGGGCAGGGATAGGGCATCCGCCACCTCAAAGCGCAAGTTTTTCGGGCAGATGCCTTTTTTTGCTTCCGCAATCATGCCCTCCGAATAATCCGTCGCGAGCATGCGCTTGGTAACCGGCGCTATGCGCTTCGCGAGCACACCGGGCCCGGTGGCAAGCTCCAGCACTTCCTTTGCGCGAACCAGCTTCGCAATGCGGCGATACAGAAACGCATAGCTTCTCTCCTCCGCCCGCATGGCCCGGCTGTAGATAGGTGCATACAGATCCCAGATTTTCCCTTTCATCCGCCCCTCCTTTCCGAACGCGAAAACAAGGTTATCTGTAACTACTATAGACACGAATCCACTGAAAGCGCAAGATTTACGCAAAGTTTGTTCTTATCTCGGCACACAC
This sequence comes from Stomatobaculum longum, assembly GCA_000242235.1. Taxonomy (GTDB): domain Bacteria; phylum Bacillota; class Clostridia; order Lachnospirales; family Lachnospiraceae; genus Moryella; species Moryella longum. Next base: position 160,002 of record JH590861.1, on the reverse strand, counting down.
TCTCCGATACGGATTATCGTGCTGAGCACAAACTAAGCCGCGTGAACGCCATCATATAAATCAATTTTCTCCACTTCGCTCTTCTGCTTCCGAACGAGACTTTGCTTCCACGCCGGGCAAGGTGATTTTGGGTATCTTGTCGAGCACGGTTGCTCTGCCCGCCTCGGCGAGGCCCCCGAGCGCCGCGGTCAGTTCACTCCGCTTCTCTTTCGGAAGCTTCCCAAACCCCTTTATGATGAGCCCGGTATTCTTGAATAGATTCTCTCCGAATTCCACGAAGGTCTCTGCCTCCGTCATCTCAATCATGGAGAAGACCGTCTCAACCAGAGATTTCCGCGCCTCGTCGTCCATGGTTTCGAGCCAGGTTCCGAGTGATTTCTCGACAAAATCACTGAAGGCATCCGGTTCCGCGCGGACAAATTTGTCCTTGGTCACTTCCCATGTCGTCACATCGTGCTGAAAGATACCTGCGGCAGTACTCTTTACGACGGTATGCGCCGCCTCGTTCGAAAGCAAGCGGCCTATGATAGAGGTCTGCGGGACTATGTTGGTAATCTTCGGCAACAGCTCTCGGTACGCTGCCGAGCGCACAATCTCTTCCCGAAAGCCGGGGCCGTCGTTGTTATAGACTTTCAGTATCCGCTCTTTGACCGCATCATCGCAGAAAGCAGCCGCGAACATCGCAAAGTTGCCGCCCTTTGAGTGTCCTCCGAGGATTAAGTCACCCTCAACACAGGCTGCCACTTCGTTCAGATAGGAAACCGCCTCCTTGGCGCCCTCGGTCTCCGCGGTAAAGCTCATCAAAAAGTCCTCTTTCCAACCGGTGATACTTAAATCCGTGCCGCGAAACGAGACATACCTGGTCCCGTCCGGAAGCAAAAAGACGAGCGCCGCGAACTGCTGCACCTTTTCCTTGTCAAAGACCTCTCTGAAGTGCACGACTTTGGTTCCCCGGAAGCGTGCCCCGCGTACCATGTCTTCGAGTAACAGCGGCGCTCTCTCGATAAAGAGCTTACTCTTCCGCACTTCTGCCAAGTCGTGTTTTTTGCAAAAGCGTTTCAAACAGGTTTCGATGCTCACACGCCGCTTCTCTTCCTGCAAGAGCTCGCCGAAGTCCGCATAGGCGAGATAAGACAAAAGCACATTGTCGATTTCATTAAACGGCGCTGCACTAAAACTTACGTCATTTCTCCATTTTAAATAATCCATGAGTTCCATATGATTTCACCTCTATTCTCATTCATTATACGAAAGAGCCGTCGGAATTTCATCCACTGCTCATTTAGTTTCTTTGGGAAAGGGCCCCGCCGATCAGCCCTCTTTCGGCTTACAGGCGCAAAGCTTATCCGGACTTCTACGTTTCTCGCCATAAAAAGACCTCCCGCCATTCTCTCTTTTAAGAGACGGCGGGAGGCTATTCTGCTTCAGCAGTTCTTTATTCTTATGACTTCTTTTCTAGCAATGCCAAGCACTCCAAGTGTCGTAGGACAACGCCGTTGATGTCAGAGGTTTTCAATATTTTTGTGTTTAGAAACCATCCACGGAAATCGCTTTGAGGGAAGTTGTCCACAGGTGACTTTCAGCTCGATAAACTGGAAGTTGTTTATAACCCTAAAATGTAGAATCCGTTATATCTTCTTGACTTAATCAGCCATTCTATCAATACTTCATAATCTACCGGTTTTTCTCTACGAAGTCTTTCTATAATAGAATCTATTAAAGCTGGTGCATAGTAGTTGATTCCGTATACATCTACCGTTCCGCACTTCAAATTGTTATATATACCACAATCAAAAACACTACTGTATTCTTTGTAAAATACATTTTCGTCATCTATATACAAAGAATCATCTTGCCAGTTATTTATACTATCAACTGCAACTAATCTATCTGTGGCAGTTCCACTTGGTAACTTACAAAATTGTATTTCAACGAATGCAGAACCACCATAGTTCCTTCGTTCCTCCTGAGAATTAAAAATGTGAAATAACACCGTATCACCTCTACAACTTCAAAGTTATCAGAGCCCGATAACCTCTTGACCGCCTCTTATATTTCTATTTCAGATGGCAGCATCCGATCGGACATAGTGCGTTTTTCTTCCTGCTCCCAATCGAGTCAGGGTTCCATCCTCGACCAGTTTTTTTAGGGCTGATTCCACGGAGGAGCTTCCGAGACTCGGACAGGCCATCATTGCTTCCTGCTTCGTAAATGTACCGATTTTATTCAGCACAAATTCCTTTACGATATCATAAGATGTGCTTCTACCCCCGCTTTTTTCCGCAATAGTCACTCGCGCCTCAAATTCCCTGTAGCAGGCAAGTATAACACCCAGCATATATTTTATAAAAGGCTTCGGATCATTCTTTTCTTCATGCCACAGTTTGTCGGCATCCGCCAAGGCCTTGTAATACGACCCTTTTGTATCCGCAATGGCCTTTTCGATACTGATATACTGTCCGACCATATATCCGCTGCGATAAAGCAGGAGCAGCGTAAGAAGTCTGCTCATTCTTCCGTTTCCGTCATTAAATGGATGAATGCAGAGAAAATCCAGTATAAAACACGGAACCAGTATCTTTCTTTCCATTGCCAAGAACCCTGTCTATTTCATTTGGCGCAGTTTTAAAGCTCCCGCCATATGATAGATTTGTAAACCGCAGCAAATCCCTATGCATCTGCAGGATGTAGTTAGGTCTTACCGGTATGGCATTATAATCTTCATGCACCAAAGCTAAAACATTCCGATAGCCGAGAATTTCCTCTTCATCACGATTTCTTGGCGTGGTCTTATCGTCCGTAAGCTGTTTTAACCTTGGATTGGTTGTTACAATCCCTTCAATACGGTTAGAGCTTTCCGTACTCTGTATTCCGGCTATCTCAATAAGGCGTTTAAGCTCCCTCGGCTTCTGCTTTGTAAATATTTCTGCTTGCCTTTATATTCCTGTGTCTGTGAGACATATGACAGTATTCCATTATCCCATGTTCTATCTTTTAATATGGAGTAATCAAATTTTCTCATTGTCTTTTGTCTTTTTCTTTCTACCAATCGCTTTTATTTGCTCCCAATTATATCAACGTTTTGGGAGAAAACCAATTACTTTGGGAGACTTTTTACCCGACAAACGAAAAAAGACACACGATCATCGCCGAGTGCCAGATAGTGTCAATACACAGGAAATCCTATTTACAGAGATTTCTTTACACACTCCCCTTCGGGGCAAAAAAGATCCCGAACCTTTTCTGGTGCGAGATCTCAGTAAAAGCATATTCAGTTTTCTTCCGACAAACTGGTATTTTTTATTCTCCCGTCGCTTCACGGTATTCATCTGTACCTACATCACTCCAGGCATGTCTGCCTGCCATGATGACTTTGCCACTGGCGTATTCATATGCGTACATCTCCATGATCTGCGGATCTGAATCTCCCTCCTTATCCGTTGCTGACTGATAGAGTACATACAGTGCACATTTCCCATTCATGGATTCGCGATCATACAGGATATAGGTATACGCCTCCGAATCTGATGAAATCACGAACTCCGGCGTCCCTTTCGCGGTATATGTGACATTCGCCTCATCTACATCTGCATCACCAACTGTACGTGCTACAGCCAGCAGGCCGTTAATAATCCGCAGCTCTCCTTCATCAGGATATTCATCTGCCTGTTCAGCATCAGCTGTTCCAGATTCTGTTTCCTCATTTCCAGAGGTTTTTTCCTGCTCATACAGCCAGTCAGGCCTGCCATCCGGATAATAGCTATATGAAGCCAGCACTTTACCGTCATCTGCCATATCCAATTTCACACTCTCCCACAGGTCATCATAATTCTGATCGACAGACAACGTTACCACATCTCCTACCCAGGAGATCTCATATGCACCCCTTGCAATAGCAGCAAAGCCGTCATCCGGGAATAGGGTGGCATCCAGCTCCCTGATGAATATCGGTGAAGTCCGTTCATAAAGTCGGATATTGCCGAGGAGCAGAAATGTAGACTCTCCCGCGACCAGCGAATACTGCTGATCCGGTGAATCGAATTCGTGCCAGGTCGTAACTGCATGACGTCCCAACCAGATCAGACTCCCCAACAGCAGGCCGGAGATAACCCCGATCCAGCCGCAGACCAGCAATGCTTTTACCGACTTCCGTACCGTTTTGCACCATGTACGAATCAAAAAGGAAACTGCACCGGCACAGAGAAGACACAGCAGGATGAACAGAAAATCATCCAGTTTCAGTCTGACTGACCTTATCAGAACGACCTGCCCGGTCACCCGCTCTGCAATGAACAGGCATAAACAGAAGACACCCCACTCGGTCAGCAGATATCCAAAAATTCTCCTTCTTACATTCATGATTGCTCTTAATATAAATTCTGATTTGATGATTTCTGTTTTGATCTTATCATGTAGACACATGGATGTCAGCCGACATTTACAACTTCATATTGATCGTCGGGATGTAGCTTCAGCCCATGCTTCAGGAGCTTCTCGATATCACACATCTGTTTCTTGTCATAGTCCCCGGTCAGCTGATAATTGGGATGTTTCGTCAGATCATATTTATCCGACATGAAAGGGCGCACACCGCGCAGCTGCAGAATACATTTATTACCATCGAGTACCTGCAGTTCATCGACGGAGAGCAGATCTTTGCCACAATGTCAAGTGATGAATTCAAAAATAAAAACTGCCCACCCATTTTAACAATGAGTGGGCAGTAAAACATCGTAGTTAATATAAACTTCATTATATTCTTGATAATTCCCTACGTACCTGTCTTAAAAGGTTCTTCGTAGATGAACTGGTAGATTCCTGTGTCCCTATGAGTTGTACTAACCATTTTTCTGCTTCTTCTAAGTAAGAACTATCCCTCCAGTTTTTAGCTAAATATACAGCAAATTCAGCAAATTTTTGTGCGTGATAGACCTTTCTTTTATCACTACTAAAGCATTTTCTTAAAGTATTCATTGCTTCCACAATACTTTCCTCAGAAATAGAAGTTCTCTTGTTTTTATTTGCCTCAAACAATATGATTGCATGTGAATTCTTCATGCTAAAGTTAGAACCATTTATACTTATAGCTTTATCGATATCTTCAAAAGCTCCATTAAAGTCATGACGATGAGATTTATACAACGCCATCTGTTGCAATGTATATGCACCACTATCAAATTGAAAAATGCGTTCATATAAACTATAGGCATCGTCACCAAACAAGTCTGAAAATAATTTCCCATCAAATGCACTACGTCTAAACACATGATACCGATAAATCTTGTATGGTGACACACTCAAAATTAATTTGCGAACTACAGCACTAAATTCTTCTTTAAAATGTGACTTTAATACTTTATACGCTAATCTCGCAAACAAATTAGATCTCAATTCATAATAGTCTTGATTATCAATATCTTGTGATAATGGAACATTAATTTCACTAAGGTATCCTTGCGTAGCATCAATATACTCTCTGAGAATTCTATAATTTGTAGTATTCTCAAATGCACAAAGCACATCCATGTTAAGACAAGATTTATTGCAAGTAAGATAGGTACTTAATGCAATAATATCAAAAGTTTTTTCTGAGGCTTCGTTAACCCTTTCCAATAAGTCTTTTACACGATTCGATGTAAGTATATTTTTTATATTTTGAGAAGCAAATTCCAGAATAGAGAATTTTTCATCTTCTGAATCTTTATATGATAAATCTTCTTGTTTCCTAAAATTTACAGGGATCTTATTAAAAATTCCCTGTGCTTCTTCCCTTGTTAATTCCCCTATATCTTTTCGCTTCACTGATACACCTTCAAGAAGATGTTTCGTAGACTCAAAAGCATAATCATCAGCAAAGCCTAATACCCCAAAGTTGCTTTGTTGCATAAGCAATTTTACAACCGTTATATCATCACAACAATTATCTACAAAAACCAATGCCTTGGATCCACCTAATAGGTTAATAATTCGCTGTGCTTCTTCTACAGAAATATTTGATAAAATTATCTTGTATTCTGCCTGCGCTTTAGCAGCTATTTGCATCATAAGCGTAGTCTTACCGGAGAATGGAATTCCAACTGCTATTATATTTTTATTTTTAAGAACAGCTTCATATAACGCATTTACATTTTTTGTTTGATATGCGTAATCTGACAATATACAATACCAATGTGTATAGCCTTTAGTATAGTAATCTTCTCTTTGTACGACTTCCAATTGATTAATAGTTGGGATGGCATAAGGACGAAGAGAATCTATATTTATATTGTTCGAGATTTTTTCCTGGTTGGGGATATTTAAATCAATCCATTTCAATAGTTCTTCTGTCGTCCCCACAATAACATGGCATCCCATATCACGAAAATAATCAATATTATCACTACTTGGCATACATTGAACCCAAACATCCTGATTGCCTTCCTGTAATAATTTTGAAATCGTTCTTTCTACAGCATTATCGTGAAATCCATAACCTATAAACAATGTCGGAGCCTCAAGCAACTTGGCATGCATCAAATCAAATAAATCTTTATTATCTGAATCTACATTTGCAAGTTCATTTTTCCCAAAGTAAAGATGGGAATTTAAATATTTCACATTTCCATGCAAAGGAATGAATGGAAGAGATGATGCATTGCGCTTTGCACCATACTCAGAAATATTAAACAGACTATATCTTTTACTTGAATCCATTACACACTGAATAATATTATCAATGTTTGTTGTAATGTAGGAATGCAAATAAATTCTATCCAATATATCATATTGATGATTATAAGAAGAAACCGTAAATTTTTCACGCAAATATTTTTGAAAAGCGTCTTTGTGATGTATATTTACAATATTAGAAAGTCTTTCTAAATCATCTTTGTATCTCGCATCTATACCAAAACGTTCGCATATTTGGGGACATAATTCATTTGCATCTGGGAGCAAATTCCCTTCCGCATCTGGAAGTTTAGAAAAACCAGCTCCAGTAAACAAATTAATCCCCGATTGCAATGCCTCTTTGAATATTTCTACACAATCAATCGAATCATCATGAATTGCCATATCTATCTTCCTCCATAAAAGTTTTAAATATCAAATACAAACCAATTCTTAAACAAGAATTATACGGCCGATTGTAAAATCAGGTTGAACAGGTATACTGAAAAGTCCATAAAGTTTCTCTTTGGTAGAATGTATGTGCTCAATCATCATTTACAAGGAGAAGACCCTATAAACCAAGTACATTCTACAACTGAACACAGGAAAGGTAAACATCTTTCATTTGAAGAACGTGTTGTCATTCAAATTCGTCTCAAAGATGGATGGACACCCAACAGGATTGCCGGAGAGTTAGGTTGCGCGCCCAACACCGTTCGTAACGAGATCAAACGCGGTACCGTCACTCTTTATAGGGGCAACATCTTCCGTTACAAGGCAAAAGTCGGGCAGGCCGCCTACGAGAAGAATCGTGAAGCTTGTTGCCGTCACTATGATCTTCTTAAAAAGAGCGCTTTCATCTCTTATGTATCTTATGTAGAAGAGCACTTCTTTGAAGACGAATGGTCGCTGGATGTCTGTGTCCACCGCGCTCTGAAGGATGGAACATTCACCAGAGAAGCAGATCGTCTGCACGAAAACGCTTTACGGCTACGCAGATCTTGGGCTTCTGAACATCAGAAACATTGATCTTCCGGAAAAGCTGCATTGCTTACCCAAAACAGCACGAGTTCGCAAAAACAAGCGAGTTCTGGGCAGAAGCATCGAGGAACGGCCAGCCAGCATCGAAAATTGTACGGAGTTCGGACACTGGGAGGTGGACCTGGTCATCGGGTCAAAAAGCGGTAACGATGACGCACTACTTACTATGAGCGAACGGAAGACCCGCGAATACCGGATGATCCGCATACCGGGCCGCGATCCGAACGGAGTCATGGAAGCGCTTCGGGAGGTCAGATCCCAGTACGAAGAACACTGGGATGATGTCTTCAAGACGATCACCACGGACAACGGCTCCGAGTTCTCGCTATTGTCTGGACTGGAGGACCTGATCCGCAGATTCATCCCCAAGGGTTGCAGGATCGAAAGCTTCACGAACGAGCAGATCTGCCAGATCGAAGTCTGGTGCAATAGCCTTCCGAGGAAGATACTCGGTTACAGTACCCCGGATGAGCTCTTTGAGGACGAACCGGACAGGATATACACCGTGGTCGCGTAGCGTTCGGTAGCACAGGCTGACTGTCTGCTCGCTCTGTGCTTATGAACAACATAAGAGGAATGTAACCATTCCTCCAGGATAACCATCCTGTGTGCTTAGGACTTATTCAACTGTCAATGTTCAACTTGTTATTGCAATTTGCGATCTGATTTCACTTCTATTCTCATCCATTATACGAAAGAGCCGTTGGAATTTCATCCACTGCTCATTTTGTTTCTTTGAGACAGTACCCCGTCGATCAGCCCACTTTCAACTTACAGGCGCGCAGCTTGACCGGACTTTTACGTTTCACGCCATAAAAAGACCTCCCGCCATTCTCTCTTTTAAGAGACGGCGGGAGGCTATTCTGCTTCAGCTCTTCTGCTTCAGCTATTCTGCTTCAGCTATTCTGCTTCAGCTGTTCTTTATTTTTATGACTTCTTTTCCAGCAGCGCCACGCACTCTAAGTGCTCCGTCAACGGAAAATTGTCAATCGGTACAATGCGCTCACAGTGGTAGTTCCAACGCTTTAAGAGTTGCAAATCCCGCGCGAGGGTCTCTGGATTACAGGAGACATAGACTATGCGCTTCGGCTTCACCTTGCAGGCGCTCTGCAGAAAGCGCTCGGTGCTGCCGCTTCGCGGCGGGTCCATAATCACTACATCGAGCTTCTCGCCGCTCTCCGCGACGCGCAGCAAAAAATCACTCGCATCGTCCGCAAAGAAACGTATATTCTCGATGCCGTTCCGCTTCGCGTTTGCAATCGCATCCCGCACGGCAGCCTTGTTGAGCTCAACGCCGATCACCTGTCCCGCGCTGCGGGAAGCCGCCATGCCTATGGTTCCTACACCGCAGTAGGCATCCAGCACCGTGTCGTTCGGCGTGAGCTGCGCAAACGAGAGCGCAATCTCGTAGAGCTTCTCGGTCATCTTCGCATTCACCTGATAGAAGGAGGCCGGCGAGAGGCGGAATGTAAGCCCCAGAAGTTCATCTTCGATGTAACCCTTGCCGTAGAGTACCTTATCGCGCTCGCCGAGTATCATGCTGGTCTTCTGCGGGTTGATGTTCTGGATGACGGTCGTAATCTCCGGACACTGCTTTCTGAGGGCCGTGACGAAGTTCTTGCTGCCCGGGAATATGGGCGTGCCGGTCACAATCACCACCATGATTTGACCGGTCGCCTCGGAAGTGCGAACCAGAACATGGCGGAGCGTCCCGATTCTAAGATCCTCGTCATAGGCCTTCAGGCGGAAGGAAACCGCCAAATCGCGGATGATGTGAATGATGCGATCCGCCGTTCGGTTCTGGATGCGGCAGTGGTCAATCGGAACAACCCTGTGGCTGTCCCGCTCGTACACGCCGACCACGAGCTTCTTATTCTGAAAACCGAAGCTCGCCGTCACCTTGTTCCGGTAGTGCAGCGGCTCGGGTGCCGCCACAATGGGCTCGACCTTACAGAACTTGCCGAGCAGTTTCTCTGCTTCTCTCTGCTTTTTTCGAAGCTGTTCCGCATAGGGCAGGGCGCTGTAAGAACAGCCGCCGCAGCGCTTCTCATGGGGACAGCGCGCCGTCTCGGAGACAGCGCGAAGCGGCGCAGCTGGTTTCGCTGCGCCGCTTTTTTTCAAAAGCGCCTTCTTTTCGGGATTACTGTGCCGCTCAGTGCTTTTTCTCGCGGCGGATTTTTCTTGTCTCATGAATGAGCCATTCTCTCTCTTCTTCCGGAAGCAGCGGCGCAATGGTCTTGCGGACGCGCTTCTGATACTTGTTAAAGCGGCGGATATCGTCCTTCGACATGACACTGAGATCCAGAGCGTCCGGATCGAGCGGTGCCCAGGTCAGGTTCTCGAAGCAGTTGAAGCCCTCGTGCTCCGTATCCTTCACGCAGATCAGCATGTTCTCGATGCGGATGCCGTAAGCGCCGTCAATGTAAACGCCCGGCTCGTCACTCGTCACCATACCCGGCTCAAAAGCGACCTCTCTTCTGTAGTCCGGATGTACCCACGGGCGCACCGAGACCGGAAGCTCGTGGACATTGTTCACGAAGCCGACGCCGTGACCTGTGCCGTGGCCAAAGTCTCTGCCGTATCTCCACATGGTCTGACGCGCATAGGTGTCGAGATTCGGTGCGGTCGCGTAGTACGGGAATACCGCAAACATGAGGTTCAGCATGCCGATGACCGCAAGCGTATAGTCGCGGCTCTGCTCCGGCGTGATATCGCCGAGCGCAATGGTTCTCGTGACATCCGTCGTGCCGTCCAGATAGTGTGCGCCGGAGTCCACGAGGAACAGACCTTCGGGCTTCACAACCGAACTCTGCTCCTTGGAGGGCATATAGTGTGCCATTGCCGCATTGGCCTGATAAGCCGGAATGGTCGGGAAGCTGAGCTCAATGTACTTCGGATCCGCTGCGCGGAACGAATTCAGCTTCTCGCCGAGATCGTATTCCGTATAGTTGTCCGCCTTGCCCTCTTTGATGGTCTTCTTCAGCCAATAGAGGAACTTGGTGAGATGCACACCGTCGCGGACGTGGCAGTCGCGGAAGCCCTGCAGCTCGGTCTCGTTCTTGACAATCTTCATCAGAGAAATCGGGCTCAGCGCATCGACAATCGTATTCTTGTCGGCAACCGCATTGTAGACCGCATAGTTCAAATCGCGAAGATCGGTCAGGACGCGCTCGTCCTTCAGCTTGCCGACCTCAGCGAGGAAATCGTCATAGGAACCGGTCTTGATACCCTGGTCCGCGAGATACTTCTTCGCCTCCTCCGTGAGTGCGTTCTCCTGGCAGAAGAGCTTTGCGGAGCGCGGCTTCACCATCAGGTAGGACAGGAAGACCGGGTTGCAGGCAATGTCGGAGCCGTGCAGATTCGTGACCCAGGAAATCTCATCCAGTCTGCCGGTCAGGAAGACTGTGCTGTCGAGCTTCTTCATAGCCTCCTGCACGCGGTCGATCTTGCTCTTCGCCTCTTCGCCGGTGTACTTCAGCTCATGCACCCAGATCGGCTCATGGCTTCTCTCCGGGCGATCCTTCCAGATATCGTCGACGAGGTCAAGATCGGTGATCAGCTTGCCTTTCTTCTTCTCAACGAGTTCCTTCAACTCCTTGCCGGTCTTGGTGCCGAGCAGCGGCGCATAAAAAGCGAGCGTGCCGCCCTCCGGGAACTTCTCCTCGAGATAAGCGGTAATCGACGGGGTTCCCGGAACGCCCGCTTTCATGAGGCCGACGCCGCTGTCTTTTAATTCTATTTCCGCCTGCACAAAGAATCTGCTGTCGGTCCAGATGTATGCTTCTTTCTCCAGAACAACCAAAGTGCAGGAATCTCCGGTAAAACCGCTGATTTCACGCACGCTCTGATCGCGGGCACTGATGTCCTCACTGCCGTGTGCATCGGAATACGGCTGATAATAGACCGTGACTCCACGCTTCTTCATCGCCTCGCGAAACTGTTTCAGTTCTTCTCTCATATCGGCCTCCTTGTTTTTTCCCCGGGCACTCACACCAGCTGAAAGTGCTTACAGGCATTCCAAATACCGTCTTCGTCAATCGGGCTTGTGACATAGTCCGCAATGGCCTTCAGCTCCTCCTTCGCATTGCCCATCGCAATGCCGACACCGGCCTCTTCGAGCATCTCGCTGTCGTTAAAGGAATCGCCGAACGCATAGACATCGCGCATTTCCAAGCCGTAATACGCGCAGAGTTTCTTTAATCCCTCTGCCTTGCTGATGCCTTTTTCAATGATGTCCGCGCCGTAGTTCACGGAGAACATGCGAAGCTGTAAAGTCGGGAATGCCCGCTCCATGGCTCTTGCCTCTTCTTCCGTGCCGATAAAGTTGACCGTGCGTATCTTTTTGTCGAGGAGCGCCCACGCGTCCTTGAACTGCCGACCGCACTGCCCCCAGCGCTGCATCTCCGCCTCGCGGATGCGCTCGGGGTTTATGTAGTAGTCCTCATCTTCTATGGTGACACCGAAACCGATGCCGGTCTCCTCTGCGTAGTCCAGCATGCGCCGAAGAAGCGCGCGGTCAATGAAGTGCTCAAAGAGCACTTTGCCGTCGGCAACCACCTTGGCGCCGTTCTGCTCCACGCGGGCGTCCGCATTGACCAGATCCAGAAACGGGCGGGAGTAATGCGTTGACATGTCTCTTCCTGTCGCAAGCACTACGAGCTGTCCCCGCTCCCGCAGTTCCCGCAGCGCTCTCCTTGCACTGGCGGGAATCTCAAGCGCCTTGTGGTCATAGAGTGTCTTGTCAAAATCAAAGGCTACCATCTTTTTCATAGAAAAAAATCCTTTATCGCGCTGACACATGTGCAATTATACCATGTGTTCCCGCAAAAATACAGAGATGCGCCCGCGAACTTAGCTATCGCAAATAAAAATAACCGCGCGGACATTGCGACTTGTAACAAAAAAACAGGAGATTCGGGAATCTCCTGTTTGATTCAACTCGGGGCGACAGGATTTGAACCTGCGACCTCACGGCCCCCAGCCGTGCGCTCTAGCCAAACTGAGCCACGCCCCGCAACACGCATTTTATTATAGCAGAGCGGGCTCAGAAAGCAAGTTGTTTTTGTTACGGGCGAAGCACCTGATAATCCGGAACATCGTAGTACCCGGCCGGATCCGCGTCTTTGCCAAACCACACAAAGGCATAACTGCCGTCGATGCCGACGCCCATGGTCTTTAAGTCGGACCAAGCGCCTTGGGTTGTCATGACGGCGTTGTGGCCTTCCGAGTGCTGCCAGAGATCCAAAGCCACCTCGGGGGTAAGAAGTCCGCTGGACCACGCTGAATTCTCATAGCCGTTGCCCTGATAGGAAGTCAGCTCCCTCGGCTTACTCCACATGGCGGACGCATACAGGTGGTCGCCGGTGTAAACCACAGGTGTCCAGTTGCCGTGCGAAGACCAGCTGTGCAGATTGCCCTGCACGCCTCTCGCATCGACCTGATCTTTCGGGTTGTAAGCATTGGCATCCACCACATGCGTTCTCGCAACCGTGGTCAGCGATTTCGAGAACGATAATTTCTGCAGGCCGAGGCTCTCGCGGTAGGCATTGATATCATAGTAGAGCTTCGCCTCTTTCTCGGTAAGTCCCTGCGCCTGGAGAGCTGCAATGACTCTCGTCTCTTCGCTTTCGGTCTGTGCCGCCGCTGTAGCTGTATTTGCGGCATTCTGAGCGCCTGTGTTTGCATTCACCATCGTATTCGAAGAATTGCCGCTTTCCTGTCCCTGCGTCGATGCCGTCACAGTCGTGCCCGCCGTACTTCCGCCGCCGGAACCGCCGCGTCTTCTGCCGCCGCTTCTGCTTCCGCCGCCACCGCCGCTTCTGCCGGTGCTTCGGTTACCCCCGCTGCCGACCCGCCGGACAGGCTCTGCCTCTACAACCGGTTGGCGAAGACCCTCGACCCATTTGCCGCTCGCATCCACATAGTAGCCGTCCGGCGTCCAGGTACCTGCAAGCATTGCGCCGTCGGCGCCGACATAGTAGTTGCCGATCCAGCGGCTTTCTGCCATATAGCCGATGGCATCAAAATAGTACCACTTACCGTTGATGAGACGCCACGCATCGGTCGGATAGGCACCGTTTGCCTCCTCATACCACCAGCCGCGGTCGTTTCGCTTCCACTGCGCGCCGTCGGCGAGCGCCGGGACAGCCAGCGCCGCGGAAACCGCGGCCACGGACAGCGCACACACAAATCTCCTCCACACTTTCATAAGCACCTCCCAAGAAATCCTGATACGGTTTGTAATAACTACAGTTTAGCATGTATCTTCTGATAAGTCTAAGAACTTACGGCTGTTTTCACATTTTCTCAACATACTGTTATCGTTTGAAAAGGCGGCTAAGCGGACAAAGGAATTGGTACAGCAATCATCGTGTAGGTATTGCAGAGTCACCGGAAGATGTCAACAGAGCAAAGAAAAGAGCCGCTCTCCCGGTCAGGGAAAGCAGCTCTTTGGTGTTTATTCTCTTTTGTTTACAGATGCATAAACTCCAGCAGGAGGAGCCACGCAAGACCGTAGTAGGTCACGACACCGACCAAGTCGGTGATGGTCGTAATCAACGGACCGGAAGCCGCTGCCGGATCTACATGAATGTGCTTGAAGAAAATCGGGACGGCCGTGCCGACCAGACTCGAAATCAACATTGCGACAACGAGGGAGATGCCGATACAGCCGGAAATTGCAAAGCCGTAGTGAATCGGCATGCCTTTGAAGAACGCGATGTAGACACCGACGCCGACAAAGGCGAGCACGCCGAGGACCGCACCGTTCAGTGTTCCGACATTGACCTCTTTGAGAATCAGCTTCAACTTTTGTTTCGGCGTGAGCTGATCGTCCATCAGAGCGCGAATCGTGACAGCGAGCGACTGGGTACCGACATTTCCGGCCATGTCCAGAATCAGGGACTGGAAGGCCATGACAATCGTGAGGCGCGCCACCACGCCTTCGAAGAGGCCCACTACGGTCGAGACGACCATGCCGAGGCCAAGGAGCAAAATAAGCCAAGGTAGACGCTTCTTGACGCTCTGCTGCAGCGGCTCGTTCAGATCTTCCTCCGCGGAGAGACCTGCCAACTTTGCGTAGTCCTCTCCCATCTCATCGCCGACTACCTCTGCGATTTCCTGCGAGGTGATTGCGCCGAGGATGTGGTTGTCGGAAGAAAGGACCGGAATACTCTCCTCGGAATAATCCCGGATAATCCAGATGCAGTCCTCAATTCGCTCATCGGCGTAGACATACGGGAACTGTGTCATGATGATGTCCGAAAGTTCGGTGTCCCTGCGGGCAATGATTAAATCCTTTAAGTTGATTGCACCGTAAAAGACGCCCTGCGGGTCCAGCACATAGAGCACCGAAATGTTGTCGTGCTCCTCCGCCTGCTCGACAAGAGACTTCATGCCCTCCCGCACGGTCATATTGCTGTACAGCCAGACGAAGTTCGTCGTCATGCGGCTCGCGATTAAATCTTCATCGAAGGATGCGAGACTCTGCAGTCTGCTTCTCGACTCGGCATCCATGAGCTCGAGCCATTCTTTTTTCTTGACGGAGTCGGTCTCTTTCATGAGGTCAACCGCGACGTCCGGCTCCATCTTTGCGAGCACGCTGGCCGCGCGGTGCAGACTCATCTCTTCCAGGTACTTATCCGCCTCGTCGCAGTGCTCCAGCACTTCCGCGAGATCTTCATCGCTCTCCAGGCGATAAAAGCGCTCTCTCTCTTCAATCGTAATCTGATCCAGCGCTGCCGCGAGATCGCCCGCATGATATTCGTCGAGCTCATCGCGCATAATCTTCGGTGATTTGCGCCCGCGGAGAATTTCCAGAATTTCCTGCTGGATTTCTTCACGGGTCTTCATGCCCTTATCTCCCATACTCTCTCCTCTCTGTTCTTCTAAGCTGCTCAGGCAGCTCGTTGACTGGTTGCGCACTGACAGTCAAACCGGAGGCGCGGCGAACAGGAGAGAGCGGCAAAAGCCTTCCTCTACTTCTGAAAATGCAAAAGGTTCCCGGAATATCGCGCGAGGCACATTCCGGCGAACATCCTGTCCGCTGCGATCTTACTTCGACCTCCACCATCACTGTCACTCATCCCGGTCACCTCCTTCTCTTCTATAGTTCGTTATAACTGTTACTCTTATTAAGACATACACTGAAACTATAACATTCTATCTTTTTCATTTCAAGAAAAAAGCTGCTTTGCCCTTTGGAAAAAACAATCTTCGAACCACCGCTTTTGCAAGAGAAAAAGCCGCTTCCGCTGTATCTTTACAGGAACTCTTATGATATGATACTTCCACGAACAAAAAGGGGGAAGCAACTCATGGAACTCGATAAAAAACGCGCGGAACAAAAGGCGTTGCTCTCGCAGCTGCTCGGCGCAACCGTAGGCGCTCTGATTTATGCCGCAGCGACAAACTGGTTTATTGTCCCGGCAAAACTGTACTCCGGCGGCCTCTTCGGTATGTGCCAGTTAATCCGCACCGGTCTGGTCTCTCTTCTGCACCTGAACACCGGTAAATTTGATATCGCCGGTATCATCTACTACTGCGTCAACTTCCCGGTCATCTTGATTTCGATGCGCGCCATCGGCAAAAAGTTTTTCTGGAAGACCTTATTTACGACCAGCCTGATTTCCTTCTTCCTCTCCGTGATTCCGGTTGTCCATGTCATGGATGACATGCTCTCGACCTGTATTGTGGGCGGTCTGGTCTCCGGTTTCGGCCTCGGTGTTATGCTCCGTAACGGCGCTTCCGCCGGCGGCATGGATGTCATTGCGCTTCTGCTCATCAAGTGGAAAAAGGACTTCAGCGTCGCCAAGGTCGGTATCGGCGTCAATATCGTGCTGTACGGCATCTGCCTCTTCCTCTTCAACGCCCAGATTGTCATCTATTCTCTGATCTGCACAGCAGTCTGCACGGTCGCCGAGGACAGAATGCACACCCAGAACATCAATGTTCTGGTCACGATTATCACGAAGAGCAAGGACGCTTCGCTCGAAGAAGCGATTCTGAAGCAGCTCGGACGCGGTGTCACCACCTGGGGCGCGCACGGCGCTTACACGCATGAAGAAACCCGTGTTCTCTTCTGCGCCGTCTCGAAGTACGAAGTGCGCCAGCTGAAGACTGTGATTTACAGCATCGATCCGCAGGCTTTTGTCGTCATCAATGAGAAGGTCAGCATCGAGGGCCACTTTATCAAGCGACTGTAAGAACCAATGTTTCAGGGGTCGTGCGCACGCGCGGCCTCTTTTATTTGTCCTTTCACGCTCTTCCGTCATCCGCACGCAAAAAGGCGTTGTGCTTTCGCACAGCGCCTTTCTTCTTACCTGTTTCTGCCTGCAGGTGCCGGTTTTTTGGGCTCTCGGGCTTTTACCGCTCTTCTTTCTTCTTCGCGACCGCGAAGCCTGCGAGCAGCATGCCGAGCGCAAGACCTGCGTAGTTCAGCGCGAGCGGCGCCTCACCGGTCTTCGGGAGACGGCGCTTTCTGCCCTGCAGTACATTGCCCTGCGCTGCGGACGGCTTCTTGCCGCCGTTCTTATCCGCGAGCTTACTGTCGCCCTGCCGGTCCGCGTTCTTCTGCGGGGTCGGCTCGGACATGGCAGGCTTGTTGTCGGAAGTCGGCTCGGAC
>JH590861.1:55466-141174 GCA_000242235.1 Stomatobaculum longum | reverse complement strand
ACCGTGTAGCTCGTCACGGTGTTCGGGTTCGAAGCCGCATGGCCTGCCGGGGTGCCGTCATTCAGATCCCACTGCACGGTATAGGTCTTCGGCGCACTCCACTTTGCGTAGTAGTCCTTCGCCGCGGCATCCGCCGTGTGAAGGGTCGTGACCGCTGTGCCGGTGAACCCAGGGTTATCGTACCAGCCTTCAAAGTCGTAGCCGGTTCTCGTCGCCGGGGCAATCGTAATGTCCGGATCCAGAACCGTGTAGCTCGTCACGGTATTCGGGTTCGCAGCCGGGTGACCCGCCGGAGCCGCATCGTTCAGGTGAAAGTTCACCGGATAACTGTTTGCATTGCTCCACTTCGCGTAGAAGGTCTTCGGCGCCGCATCCATCGCAGAGAACTGCGTGACCGGCGCACCGGTGAACGCTGCGTTATCATACCAGCCGAGGAAAGTGTAGCCGTTCCGGAGCGGCTGCGCAACCGTGATCGGCGACGGCAAGGTCTCAACCGTATAGGAAGTGAGGTTCACCGCCGGATTGGTCGCCGGGGTTGTCGGCGTGTCGTTCAGCACATAGTTGACCGGATAGCTGATCGGCGTGCTGTCCCACTTTGCGTAGTAGTGCTTATTCTCGGCGTCCATCGTGTGGAGCGTAGCCGGTACCGGGTTTGTGAGCGCGGCATCCGTAAACCAGCCGAGGAAGTTGTAACCGGTGCGGGTTGCCGGCGCGATTGCGACATCCGCGTCCTCGACCGTGTAGCTCGAAATCGTATTCGGGTTCACAGCCGGGTGGCCTGCCGGGGTACCGTCATTCAGCGTCCACTGCACAGTATAGGTCTTTGCGGCGCTCCACTTTGCGTAAACGGTGTGGTTCGTTGCGCTCGCCGGGTTAATGGTTCCGACCGGCGTCGTGAGTGCTGCGTCCGAATACCAGCCCTGGAAATCGTAACCCGGGCGGGATGGCTGCCGGAGCGTGATGACCGGATCCGTGACCTGGAAGCCGCCCGGATTTGCCGCGTCATTGGTCGCGGGATGGCCTGCCGGTACCGCGTCGTTCATCACATAGGTGATTGTGTACGGCAGCGGCGCACTCCACTTTGCGTGCAACTGCGTCGGGTTCGTATCGCCCTGCGTCGTGTCGAGGGTTGCCGGAGCCGGTGTCGTATAGCCTGCATCCGTATACCAGCCGAGGAAGGTGTAACCCGGGCGGGTCGGGGTGCCGAAGGTGTGATTCGGCGTCTCGACGGTATAGGTCGTGAAGCCGGAATCCGGGTTCGTCGCCGGGTGTCCTGCCGGGGTGCTGTCGTGCAGATCATAGCTAAGCGTATAATTCTTCCGCGTCCACTTTGCGTAGTAGTCGCGGTTTCCTGCCGGTGCCGCGCTGGTGACCAGCTGACTCACAGGGCTTCCGCTTAAGCTGCTGTTGTCATACCAGCCGCCAAAAGTGTAGCCCGGCCAGGTCGGCGCCGCAAGGGTGATATTCGGATCTGTGACCTTGTAGTGCGCAGCCGTGTTCGGATTCACTGCAAGGCTCGCCGTGCGGGAACCCGCCGTGACGTTCATGTGGTAGTGGATGTCATACTGGTTTTCGGTCCAGTTCGCGGTCATCGTAATCACGCCGTTATTCGTGGGCACGAGGTTTGCCGGGTGCGCGCCGTCGGCATAGCTCTGACCATTTGAGCCGCTCCAGCCGTTAAAGGTATAGCCGTTGATTGCAAAGTGGTTCGTGAGATCTGCCGTCGCCGCACTACCTATTAGGGTCTGATCCGGCATAGAGCCCGTCACGGTCTGGCCTGCCGGTGCGTTTGCGACAAACTTGACCGTATAGTGGTGCGGATTTCTTGTCACCGGGCCCGGGACATAGGTAATCGTATAGGTACCGATTGCCGTGCTGCCCGCTGTGCCGTTATCAAGCGTGGTCGGCGCAAGCGGCGTCGCATTGTCTGTCGTCGTGGTCGCGACCGGCTGGCTGTTGTCAAAGTTCACGGTGACGCCCGTCACGCGGTCATTGCCGATAAGACCGGTCACCGTCACATCGGACGGATTCCAGGTCAGGGGCTCGGTCGCCGTCACGGTGCGCGGATTCACGGTAATCGTGAGCGGCACATTGACCGCGCCGCTGCCCGCGTTGGTGAAGCCGCCGTTCGAGCCCTGCACGAGGAAGGAGCTGCCGCCGGTCACATTGATTGTGCCGTTGTTCGTGACATTGCTGCCCGTCGGAACGCTGAGGGTCTTGCCGTTCGTGTTGATCACGACACCTGCCGGAATGTTCCGCGTCACAACCGTGTTGTTGGTCAGCGTAATCGGCGGGTTGCCGTTCTGGTTCGACCAGGCAATCGCGTCATCGAGGTTACTGAAATAGTGCTTCTGGCCGTTTACGACCACATAGGCGACATCGCTCGTAACCAGTGGAATCGACTGGTTGACCGTCGTGCCGGTCTGCTTATAAGCACTGAACTCGACGAAGAAGCCTTGTACATTGTAAGGCGCATAATTATAGCCGGTTAAGTTATGGAGGTCATTCCATCCGGAAATTGCTGCCGGAGAAACCTGTGCGTGCACCTGCATAACAGACTCATAGCCATTGACTGCAACGCCCGCATCACCGGGGGCAGAATTCGGTTCTCCTGGGTTAAATCTGTTATACATACCATTCAGAGGGCCTACACCCTGCTCATAGTATTCAACACCCGCCTCGGGACCATCCTGCCAACGAAAACGCCGATGACTCCCCGTTCCTATCGAACCGTTCAAACTTTGTGCTTCGTAGGGTTGACCTGTTCCTCGAAGTGTTGCGCTGTTGTCGGGCCAAGCGGGAATGCTGTCCGCATCTCCGATAGGTGCCCAGCGGTTACCGCCTGCCCACGCACCCTTATTATTGATATTATCGAGCACATTATCCTCGGTTGCGGAGGTAATCGTGACCAGGTAACCGACCATGCCGTTCAGACGGTAGGTCTTCGCGAGGTTATAGCTGTCCGCCCAGCTGATCAGCTGACCCGGATTCGGCTCCACATACATATAGTAGTGTTCCGCCGTGTCGCCCTTATCGGTCCTCGGATTCGGAATTGTCGCCTTCGAGATACTCGCGCCCGCCGGCAGGATGTTTTGTCCATTTCCAAGCGAAATGCTGAGCTGCTGGGTTGCACCTGCGCTCGGCAGATGGAACTTGAGCTTGGTCTCAATAAAGGTCTGCGCCTCTGCCGGCGTCAATGCCGTCGGGAAAATAAACTGGTAGAACTGGTGCCCTGCCAGAATATCCGTAAATGCCTGATAGGTTTTGGAGCCCACCGCTGTGCCAGTCAGCGCCGTCGGTCCCTCAATGCTACCAGTCCCCACCTGGAAGTTCATCGAAGTGATGCCGTTTCCGGGCGTGTCTGTGACCGTCACGTCCTTTAATTTATAGGCGAGGCGGCTGTCGTTGTCGTAGTCGAGACGCTGAAACGCCACTGAGAGCAGCGGCGTACCGGTCGGCTGGTAATTCACAACCGCAAACGGCGAGAAATGCTCTGCCGCTGCCTGCAGAACCGGCAGGTTCTCATCGAGCCCCTCGCGGAGGGTATCGACCTTATCGCCCGCCTCGTCAATGTGGAGGACAGAGACGCCTCGCTTCTCGACCTCTGCCTCGCCTGTTCCAATCTCAGCGCTCGCCGCCGAGACAATCGCAATGTTCCGGAACGAAACCGCGAGAGTACCCTTTGTGTTATCCGGCTGAATCGGCTCGCCTGCCGCATTCAGCACCGTGAGGTCGCAGAGGAACTGGGTCGTCGCGGACTTGCCCGCTGCCTCGGCGTGCTCGTTGATCTTTTCGAGCACTTCCTTCTCTTCCTCTTCGGTCAGTTTCCGCGCCTTCAGAGTTGCCCCCTCCGGGAGCACACCGGCCGGGGCGCTGACCTCAATCTCGACGCCGTCCAGCTGCGTGTGCAGCACCTTCGCCGCATTGGAAGGCGTGCCCCAGCGCGCGGAACCGGCAGTCAGATCCTCTGCCTTCTTTTCCTTCGCCGCCGCATCGGAGGGGCTTGCGCTTCCCTTCTGCTGAAGCTGCCGCTGTACATCCTTCGGAAGCGCGAGGTCATTGATGAGCTCGGCATCCTCCCGGTACTCTTCGGCAGACGGCGCTGCGAAAGCGGACGCCGCCGTCGAAATGTTCAGGGCGACCATTGCCGCACTGAGCACTCCGGCCAGCAGACGCTTTGACCAGTTTCTTCGTTTCCTCATATGGTTTCCTCCTTGTTACACTAGCCTGTCCTAGGCTTTCTTTTAGTTTAAATTGCCTCACAGACATTTTCAAGATAATATGAATAAAATTTTAAGTTTATTGCTAATTGCTTAATATGTGCGCTGTATTTTAATGAACATTTTATAGAAATAGTGTTGATTAACTCGATCCCGAATGACAGCGTTTTGAGCTGCCTTGTGTAGCCCGGCCGAGCAGGGATGATTGGCACAAAAAATACGCCGTGCTCCCGCACAGCGCATTTTTGTACTTTTCTTCCGACTGTCTTACCGCTCTTTAGTGCAGTTCTTCGGCGAGTGCTTCCGCCGCCTTGGCGAGTGCCGCCTGCACGCCCGCAGGATTCTTGCCACCCGCCTGCGCAATGTTCGGTCTGCCGCCGCCACCGCCGCCGATTAGCGGCGCAATCGCCTTGATGAGCTTGCCCGCATTGGCGCCCTTCTCTTCCGCCGCCTTGCCGACCATGACAAGAAGGTTTACCTGCGCCTCATCCGCGCTTGCGAGCACGGCCACGCCGCCCTCGGTCTTCTTGAGCAGGCTGTCGCCGAGGTTCCTGAGCTCGTTCATCTCAATCTTTGCGAGCGCGGTCGTGAGGAGCTTCACGCCCTTCACGTCCTGTACTTCTTCACCCGCATTCGCTGCGGCATTCCGCGCGAGCTCGGCGCGAAGCTTCTCGTTCTGCTTCTCGCTCTCGCGGAGCTCCTGCTGCAGCTGCCGAACGCGCTGCGGCAGTTCCGCACGGTTTGTCTTCAACTGCGCCGCGAGCGCTTCGAGTTCCTGCACCGCTGCCTCGTAGTAAGCGGTCAGCGCGTCGCCGGTCAGTGCCTCAATGCGGCGCACGCCCGCCGAAATGCCGGTCTCGGAGATAATCTTCATCGCGCCGATATTTTCGGTATTCTTCACATGGGTGCCGCCGCAGAGCTCGGTCGAGAAGTCGCCCATCCGCACCACGCGAACCTCGTCGCCGTACTTCTCGCCAAACAGCGCCTTTGCGCCCTCTTTCTTTGCCTCTTCGATGCCCATGACCTTGGTCTCGACCGGATGTGCCGCCCGAATCTCGCGGTTCACCAGCGTCTCGACCTGTTTGATCTCTTCCGGGGTGAGCGCCGCAAAGTGCGTGAAGTCAAAGCGCAGTCTGTCCGCGCTCACAAAGCTGCCCGCCTGGTTCACATGATTGCCGAGCACCTCGCGGAGTGCCTCGTGCAAGAGATGCGTGCCGGAGTGATTCTTCGCCGTATTCTCGCGGTTTGCCGCATCGACCGTGAGCGTCACGGTCTCGCCGATCCGGAACATGCCGGAGAGCACCTTGCCGGTGTGGCCTACCTTGCCGCCCTTTAAGTGAATCGTGTCGCACACCGCAAAGCGGTTGTTGCCGGCTTCGATCACGCCGACATCGCCCTGCTGGCCGCCCATCGTCGCATAGAACGGCGTCTTGTCGGTCACAATCGTGCCCTCATCGCCCTCTGCGAGCGCCTCGGTAAGCGCCGTTGCATCCTCCTCGCTCTCATCCGGGAGAATGCGGACCATCGCCGTAATCTTGCCCTCGTCCGTCAGCTTGTCATAGCCGGTGAACTCGGTCGTGAGCGTCGGATCGATCTGCTGATAAGCGGTCTGTGCCTCGCCCATATAGTTCGTGGTCTTTCTCGCCTTCCGCGCGGTCTCCCGCTGCACCTGCATCGCTTTCTGGAAGCCCGCCTCATCGACCGTGAAGCCGCGCTCGGCGAGAATCTCCCGCGTCAAATCGAGCGGGAACCCGTAGGTGTCGTAGAGCTTGAACGCGTCCTCGCCGGAGAGCTCGGTCTTTTTCTCCGCGGAGAGCGTCTCCTCGAGTTCCGCGAGAATCGAGAGACCCTGGTCAATCGTGCGGTTGAACTTCGCCTCTTCCTCGGTCAGCACCTTTAAAATCATCTCGCGTTTTTCTTCGAGCTCCGGATAGCCGTCCTTCGAGGAGGCAATCACGGTCTCGGCGAGCTTGCCGAGGAACGCTCCCTCAATGCCGAGGAGTCTGCCGTGGCGCGCCGCACGGCGCAGGAGTCTCCGGAGCACATAGCCTCTGCCCTCGTTGCTCGGCATGATACCGTCCGAAATCATAAAGGTGCAGGAGCGCACATGGTCGGTAATCACGCGGAGCGAGACATCCTTCTTCTCGTCCTCTTTGTACTGTGTCCCGGCGAGCTTTGCCGCCTCGTCGAGCAGGGCGCGTATGGTATCGACTTCGAAAATCGACTCGACATCCTGTACGACGACCGCAAGGCGCTCAAGACCCATGCCGGTATCGATGTTCTTCTGCTTGAGCTCGGTATAGTGCCCGTGACCGTCGTTGTTGAACTGGCTGAAGACATTGTTCCAGACTTCCATGAAGCGGTCGCCCTCGCCGCCCATCACATCCTCGGGACCGGTGCCGTAGGCTTCGCCGCGGTCATAGTAAATCTCGGAGCAGGGGCCGCAGGGGCCGGAGCCGTGCTCCCAGAAGTTATCCGCCTTGCCGAAGCGGTAGATGCGTTCCGGCGCGATTCCGATCTCATCCCGCCAGATCGCGAAGGCCTCGTCATCCTCCTCATAGACCGAGGGATAGAGGCGGTCCGGCTCGAGTCCCACCGTCTTCGTCAGGAACTCCCAGCTCCAGTGAATGGCCTCGCGCTTAAAGTAATCGCCGAAAGAAAAGTTTCCGAGCATCTCGAAGAAGGTGCCGTGGCGCGCGGTCTTGCCGACATTGTCAATGTCGCCCGTGCGAATACACTTCTGACAGGTCGTCACGCGGCGGCACGGCGGAATCTCCTGGCCGGTAAAGTACGGCTTTAACGGCGCCATGCCGGAGTTGATGAGCAACAGGCTGTTGTCGTTGTGCGGCACCAGGCTGAAGCTCTTCATGATCAAATGTCCTTTGCTCTGAAAGAACTCCAGATACATCTTGCGGAGTTCGTTGACCCCGTATTTCTTTGCAATCATTGCACTGCCCCTCTGTATTTAAATTTTCGAATTTCCTAACTTTCTATTTTAGCCGTAAACTGCCGTTCTGTAAATCCGCTTTGTGCTGTCCCTACGGCAGTCTGTCCTTGTACTGCTCCAGGAGCTGATAGGCGCGGGCGCGCGTATTTTCCGCCTGTTCCCGCACAGAGAGCACAGCGCCGCTCTCCGCCGGAACATCGCGCTTTCTGCGCCACTCCTGCTGATCCTTGGTAAAAGCAGCCGCCTCCTGCTCGCTCAACACGACCGGGAGCACCTGACAGAGCGCATTGAGCTGGGTCTCCCAGTAGCGGAGCTCTGATGTCGCAAAGCGTGTCTCGCTGTCCGCGCGGCTGTCCTTCTTCGCCTTTTCCCGGAGTATCGCTATGGTTCTGTCCGTGTCCTCAAACTTCTCCCGGAAATCCCGGTAACTTCGCCCGGTGACGCCCGTGTCGGCGAGTGTCCCGGTGACGCTCGTCTCGGCAGCCCGCGCCGCTGCCGCGCGCCGCTTTTCGCGGAGCACTGTCTCCACGAGCAGCGTAAACGCGATACCCGCAAAAAGGACAAAGCAAAGGAGACGCCATCTCTCATGCCGTCTCATTGACTTTGTCCTCCAATACAGCGCGGTGATCCGCCGCGTCGGTCGCGAGGGCATCGCATCTCTCATTCTCCGGATGCCCCGCATGTCCTTTGACCCAGCAAAATGTCACCTTGTGCGGCGCCATTGCCGCCAGAAGGCGCTTCCAGAGGTCTATATTCTTCACGGGCTCATTCTTTCCCCGGGTCCAGTTTTTCTTCTGCCAGCTATCGATCCAGTGCTGATTGAACGCATCGACCAGATAGCGGGAGTCCGAATACACCGTGACCTCACAGGGACGCGTCAATGCCTCGAAGCCCGCGATACAGCCGAGGAGCTCCATGCGGTTGTTGGTGCTCTTTTTGAACCCCGCCGAGAGTTCTTTCTCGTGTTTCCGCCCGCTGCCGTCTATGACCTGCAGAATGGTGCCGTAGCCCGCAGGCCCCTCGGGATTGCCGCGCGCCGCGCCGTCCGAAAATAGATTTACGCTCGTCACTGCCTCTTCCCCGCTGTCTTTTATTCGCTGAGGTAAGCGCTCTTCACCTCTGCATTGTGTAAGAGTTCCTCGGCCGTGCCGGAAAGGCGGATGGTACCCGTCTCGAGCACATAAGCGCGGTTTGCGATCGAGAGCGCCTTCTTTGCGTTCTGCTCGACCAGGAGCACCGTGGTGCCGCTCTCGTGAATGGATTTGATGATGTCGAAAATCTCATTCACATAGATCGGCGAAAGTCCCATTGAGGGCTCGTCGAGCACCAGCATCTCGGGCTTACTCATGAGAGCGCGTCCCATCGCGAGCATCTGCTGCTCACCGCCGGAGAGTGTACCGGCGAGCTGATTTTTCCGCTCCGCAAGGCGCGGAAAGCGGCGGTATATCTCTTTAAGGCTCTCCGCCTTCTCCTCCTTGCTGCGCCGCGTAAACGCGCCGAGCTCCAGATTCTGTAAGACCGAGAGCTGGGAAAAGACTCTTCTGCCCTCCGGCACATGCGCGAGACCGCGCCGAACAAGCTGATAGCCCGGCACATGGGTGATGTTCTGTCCGTTGTAGACAACCTCACCGCCCGAAGACGGCAGGAGGCCGGTAATCGTGTGGAGCGTTGTGGTCTTGCCGGCGCCGTTTGCGCCGATCAGGGTCACAATTTCGCCGCGCTTCACCTCAAACGAGATACCGCGGATTGCGTGTATCATGCCGTAATAGACATGTAAATCTGTCACTTTGAGCAATTCGTCCATATGCCCTCCTCACTCGCCGAGGTAAGCCTTCACGACCTCCGGGTCGTGCAGCACTTCCTGTGTTTCGCCTTGTTTCAGCACCTTGCCGAAGTTCAGAACCGTGAGGCGCTCGCAGATGCCGGAGACCAGCTTCATGTCGTGCTCAATCAGGAGTATCGTCATGTGGAAGCGCTTCTGCACCAGCTGAATCGTCTCCATGAGCTCTGCCGTCTCATTCGGATTCATGCCGGCCGCCGGCTCATCGAGCAGTAAGAGCTTCGGCTCGGTCGCCAGTGCGCGCGCAATCTCCAGTTTCCGCTGGGAACCGTAGGGCAGGTTTTTGGCCCTCGTATCCGCGAACTGTTCCAGATGAAATACTTCCAGCAACTCCGTCGCGCGGCGGTTCATCTCCTTCTCCTGTGCGCGAAACCGCGGCAGGCGAAGAATGCCCTCCAGGGTCGTGTACGGGTAGTGGTTGTGGAGACCCGCCTTTACATTGTCAAGCACCGAGAGATTCGAGAAAAGCCGGATGTTCTGGAAGGTTCTCGCGATACCCGCCTGGTTGATTTCAATGATTGACTTGCCCGTCAGCTCCCTGCCGTCGAGGCGGATGCTGCCCTTGTCGGGGCGGTACACGCCGGTCAGGAGATTGAAAATCGTCGTCTTGCCTGCGCCGTTCGGGCCGATCAGACCCGAGAGTTCATTCTCCTCCAGGGTAAGCGAGAAATTGTCGACCGCCTTCAGGCCGCCGAAGGAGATGCCGATATTTTTTACTTCTAACATTGCCATGGTATCGCCTCCTTAAGCCTGCTTGCCGGGTTTCCGGAAACCGGAGAAAAGCCGCTCCCGGTACTGAATGAACGAGGGGGCCGAAGTAAAGAGCATCATGAGAATCAGGACAACCGCATAAATCAGCATACGGAAGTCGCTGAGGCCGCGGAGCAGCTCGGGCAGCGCCGTCAGAACCACTGCGGCAATCACCGAACCGCGCATATTCCCGATGCCGCCCATCACGACAAAGACCAGAATTGCAATGGACATATTGTAGCCGAAGTTCTTCGGCAGAGCCTGCAGCGTGCTCAGATTGTGCGCGTAGAGCACACCGCCGACACCCGCGAGCGCCGCCGAAATCGTGAACGCGAGGAGCTTGTAGCGGGTCACATGGAGGCCGACGGACTCCGCTGCAATCTCGTTGTCGCGAATCGCCATGATAGCGCGCCCCGTGCGGGAGCGAATCAGGTTCTGCACAATGAAGAGCGAGAGCAGCAGGAGGATGATGCCGGCAAGGAAGGTCGAGAGTCGCGGCGTGCCGGTGATACCCTGCGCGCCCTTGATTAAAATCTTGCCGCCGGCTTCGAGTTTCAGCGCCGCCGTGTCTTTCAGCGATACATGCACGCCCTTCGCGTCCACGCCGAGGTAGAGCGCGTTGATGATATTCTTCACAATCTCGCCGAACGCAAGCGTCACAATCGCTAGGTAGTCGCCCTGCAGCCGGAGCACCGGGATGCCGATCAGAAAGCCGAAGAAGGCCGCCACCGCCGCGCCGATCAGTACGGCGAGCACAAAATCGAGACCGCCCGGGAGCTTACCCGCCATCAGATTCGTAAAGAGCGCGGAACTGAAAGCCCCGACACACATGAAACCGGCGTGTCCGAGGGACAATTCGCCCGAAATGCCGACCACCAGATTCAGACTGACCGCGAGAATCGCATAGGTGCAGAGCGGCACCAGAAGGCCCTTAAAGAGGGAGCTCACCGCGCCGCCGTTTACCAGCAACTGCACAATCACAAAGGCGAGAATCACAAGGCCGTAGGTGAGACAATCGTTTAAAAATGCTTTCTTTTCCGATGTTCTGTTCATATTACACCTTCTCTCTCATCTGTTTCCCGAGTATGCCGGTGGGCCGCACCACCAGAACCAGAATGAGCACCGAGAAAACAATGGCATCCGAGAGTTTGGAGGAGAGATACGCCTTCGAGAGATTCTCGAGCACACCGAGCAGGAGGCCGCCGATTAACGCGCCCGGAATCGAGCCGATACCGCCGAGAACCGCCGCGACAAAGGCCTTGATACCGGGCATGGCGCCGGTGGTCGGCGTAAGGGTCGGATACGCCGAGCAGAGCAGCACGCCCGCAATCGCCGCGAGCGCCGAGCCGATTGCAAAGGTCAGGGCGACCGTCGCATTGACATTGATGCCCATCAGCGTCGCGGCACCTCTGTCCTCCGCGACCGCGAGCATCGCCTGCCCTGCGCGGGTCTTATTGATGAAGCTGGTCAGCGCCACCATGATGATAAAGCAGACCGCAATCGCCGCGACCGTCTCTCCGGAAATGACCAGCTGACCGTTCGCAAAGCTCATCGACTTGATCGGCACCACCGAACGGAAGCTCTTCGGGTTAGCGCCGAAAATGAGCAACGCGAGATTCTGTAACAGGTAGGAGACGCCGATTGCCGTAATCAATACGGCGAGACTGTTCGCGCCGCGGAGCGGCTTGTAGGCGACCGCCTCGATGATGACGCCGAGTGCCGTGCAGAAAAGAACAGAGAGCAGCACAGCCGCGGATGCCGGCAGGTTCAGGGCTGTCATCGCCGTGAACGCGACATAGCCGCCGACCATGATGATATCGCCGTGTGCAAAGTTCAGCATCTTCGCGATGCCGTAGACCATCGTATATCCCAGCGCGATAATCGCATAGATGGAACCTAAGCTGATTCCGCTGAGCAAATAAGACAAAAATTTCATGACTGCTCTCCTTTATGATAAAGAAAGGGCTGCAAATTACGCAGCCCTTTCGCTCTTCTCTTCCGTATGCGCTCAGTTCTCGATCGACTGGTAAGCGCCGTCCTTGATCACGACTGCCTTCGGCTCCTTCGACGGCGAACCGTCTGCGTTCCAGGTGATGGTACCGGTGAGACCCTCAAGCTTGATCTCCGTCATCGCCTTCTCCATTGCCGTGCCGAGTTCTTCCACCGACATCGACGGGTTCAGATTTGCCTTCTCCGCCGCTGCCTTAATTGCATACATACCGTCGTAGGTATCCGCCGCGAACTGAATCGGAACCTCCTTGAAGCGCTCCTTGTACGCCGCGACAAACTTCTGGGTCTTCTCATCCTTCGCATCCGCGGAGAACGGCGTCAGAAGCATGAGGCCCTCTGCGAGCGACTTGTCGAAGCCCTCGAGGTTCAGGATACCGTCCATGCCGTCACAGCCGAAGAAAATCGGGCTGTAACCCATGTCCTTGCTCTGCTTCAGAACAAGTGCCGCCTCGGTGTAGTAGAATGGCAGGAAGACAAGCTCTGCACCCGCGTTGCGGATGTTCTGGAGCTGGATGTTGAAGTCGGTCTTATTGTCCGCCGTGAACTGCTCGTCCGCGACAACCTGGAGACCGTTCTTCTCGGCATTTGCGACGAAGCTGTCGTGAATACCGCTCGAGTAAACATCGGAGGAATCGTAGAGAATACCGATCTTCGTCGCAAGCTTGTGGCTGCCGATGTACTCAGCAGACTTCTCGCCCTGCTGCGGATCCGAGAAGCAGACCGCAAAGGTGTTGGAGTTTGCGATGCAGTCCGGCGAGGAACCCGACGGGGTCAGCTGGAACATGTTGTCCTTCACGGACTCGTTTGAAACCTGAATGCAGGGTGCGCTCGTCACCGTGCCGAGCAACATCTGCATGCCCCAGTCCTTCAGATGGTTATACGCGTTGACCGATTTCTCTGCGTCGTGCTCGTCGTCGTCGAACTCCATCTCGACCTTGTAGCCGTTGATGCCGCCGGCAGCATTGATCTCATCGACCGCAATCTGCTGCGCATTCTTGCAGGCAAGACCGTAGACTGCCGCGCCGCCGGTCACCGGGCCGATGCCGCCGATCTTCCAGACCGCGCCGTCCTTGCCGGCTTCGCTCTGTCCCTCTGCCTTGCTCTCACCGGCTGCCGTGGTCTCACCCGCCGCCTTGGTCTCGCTGCTCTTCTGCTGACCGCAGGCTGCAAGTCCGAAGACCATGGAAGCTGCTAATAATACAAATATCGCTTTCTTCATAACTTTTTCCCTCCCAAACAACATACCAAACAGATATGTCGAGAATTATAAAGAGCATATCTAGAGATGTCAACCGGCAGGGCGGCAAAATATAGCGATTCAGCAGATTTGATATACACCGTTCCGGATAATAACGACTTTCGGTTCCTTTGACGGCGCGCCGTCCGCGCTCCAGGTAATCGTTCCTGTCACCCCCTGTAACCGAATCTCGGTCATGGCCTGTTCCATTGCGCTGCCGATTTCCGAGACCGACATTGCGGGCGTGATATTTGCCTTCTCCGCTGCCGCCTTGATTGCATACATCCCATCATAGGCATCGGCAGCGAACTGATCGGGCGTCTCGTGATATTTTTCGCGGTACGCCGATGTGAAATGCTGTGTCGCCGCATCCTCCGCCTCTGCCGAGAACGGCGTGAGCAACATAAGTCCCTCGGCGAGAGACTTGTCAAAACCATCGACATTCAGGATGCCGTCGATTGCATCACAGCCGAAAAAGGTCGGCTGATAGCCCATCGCATGGCTCTGCTGCAACACGAGCGCAGCCTCCGTGTAGTAAAAGGGAATAAAGACCACATCCGCCCCCGCATTCCGGAGATTTTGCAGCTGAATGGTAAAATCGGTTTTATTGTCCGCCGTGAATTGTTCATCGGCGACAATCGAAAGACCGAGCTTCTTCGCATTCTCCGCAAAGCTGTCGCGGATTCCGCTCGAATAGACATCGGATGCATCATAGAGTATTCCGATTTTGGCTCCGCCCATGCGACTCTTCATATATGCCGCGGATTTCTCCCCCTGCTGGGCACTGGAAAAGCAGACCGCGAAGGAATTCGGATTCGCGATGCACTCGGGCGCCACGCCGCAGGGGGTCAACTGAAACAGATTGTCCTGTACCGATTCGTTCGAAATCTGAATGCAGGGACCACTGGTCGGCGTGCCGAGCAACATCTGCATGCCCCAGTCTTTGAGTTCGTTGTAGGCATTCACGGACTTCTCGGCATCGTGCTCGTCATCATCATATTTCATCACGACCGGGTAGCCGTTGATGCCGCCGGCCGCGTTGATTTCCTCAACCGCGAGCTCCTGTGCGTTCCGGCAGGAGATGCCGTAGACGGCTGCGCTGCCGGTTACCGGACCGATGCCACCGATCTTCCAGACAGTACCGGCTTCCGCCGTCGTACTGCCGTCTGTGCTCTCAGCGCCGCTCTGCGTATTTCCGCAGGCCGCGAGACAAAGCGCCACCGAGACTGCCAAAGCAGTCGCAACCAGTCGTTTCATAGAGGCTCCTCCTTCTCAATTCATTGATGTGAATAATTTTGCACAGTGTAATCACATCAGATTGAATTGTCAAGAAAAGCCGCTCAACTATTTTGAATATTTATAAATAATTCCACTCCGCAATCGGATCCCGCTCCATGAGCATGCGCACAGCTTCCGCCGCCGGCAGCTCCGAAAAGAGCACGCGGTTCACAACATCCACAATCGGCATTTCGACCTGCTCCCGCTCGGCGAGCGCAAGCGCCGCCTTTGCGGAGTAAACGCCCTCCACAACCTGTCCGACTTCCCGCATGGCCTCTTCGACCGGCTTTCCCCGGCCGATCAGGATACCGGCTCTCCGGTTTCTCGAGTGCATGCTCGCGCAGGTCACAATCAGGTCGCCGATGCCGGTGAGACCCGCAAAGGTCTCCCAGTGCGCACCGATTTTCACGCCGAGACGCGCGGTCTCCGCGATGCCACGCGTAATCAGCGCAGCCTTTGTGTTGTCGCCGTAGCCGAGACCGTCTGCGATGCCCGCCGCGAGCGCAATCACATTTTTGACCGCGCCGCCGAGCTCTATGCCCTTCACATCGGTCGAGGTGTACACGCGGAACACGCGGTTCATAAAAAGCTCTTGCACCTGTTCCGCGACCGCACTGTCCGCCGCTCCCGCGACACAGGTCGTCGGAAGGCGTCTCGCGACCTCTTCCGCGTGGCTCGGTCCCGAGAGGCAGGCAACGACCGCATCCGGAATTTCTTCCTGTACCTCGTCGGTCTGGAAGAGAAGACTCTTCTCCTCAATGCCCTTTGCGACACAGACGAGAAGCTGCCCTGTCTTCACATAGGGGCGCAGCTCTCGCGCAACGCCGCGCGTATAGACCGAGGCGGTCGCAAGGACAATCGCATCCTGCCTCTCGCCCGCCTTTTTCATGTCAGACGTAAACTGCATCCCAGCCGGCAGCTCGAGGCCGCCGAGCGCGGACGATTTCCGCGTGCGGCGCAGTTCCTCCGTGTGCTCCGCAAAGGGAGACCAGAGCAGTACCTCGTGGCCGTTGTCCGAGAGCAACATGGCAAGCGCCGTACCCCAGGCGCCGGAACCCAGAACCGAAATTTTAGCCATTATTTTTTCACCTCCATGCCGCGCGTAAACAGATGTAACCGACTCTCTTCGCCGCGAAGGAGCCGCCCGATATTCGCGCGGTGGCGGAAGATAGAGAGCAGGGGATTAAACAGGGCAAGAAGCAGAAACTCTGTCTGAAATGCCGCGCCGACCGGCAACGCGTGCCGGAAAAAGAAAACCAGTGCGAGCACCAGTAACAGGAGCATCGACAAAATCGACGAGAGCGAGACATAGTGAAACAGATAACAGGTCACGATAAAGAGGAGGCACCAGGCGAGCGCCAGTCTCCAGTCGAGCGCAAGCAGCACGCCGACTGTGCTCGCGACCCCCTTGCCGCCGCGAAAACCGAGATAAAATGGATAGTCATGCCCGAGCATCACGCCGGTCGCGGTCCAGAGCACCATGAGAAGCTGAAGCTCTGCCTGTCCCCGGAAAAAGTGACGCGCGAGCACACAGGGAATTATCGCCTTGGCCGCATCGAGGAGCAGCACCAGAATTCCGGCTCCCGTGCCCATGACGCGAAGCGAATTGGTCGCGCCGGTCGAATGGCTGCCGTAGTTCCGGACATCCAGTCCCTTCGCTCTGCCGAGAAAATAACCACTCTGAAAACTACCGCAGAGATAGCCGATCAAAAGCCAGAGAAGTCTCTCCATAGGTCACTCCTTGTCCTTTCCCTGTCGCTCCCGGATAAAGAAGCGCAGCATGGTTCCGCGGAAACCGAAGGCCTCGCGGATGCGGTTCTCGAGATAGCGCTGGTAGGAGAAATGCATGAGTTCCTTGCTGTTCACGAAGAACACAAAGGTCGGCGGCTTCACCGCAACCTGGGACGCATAGAAAATCTTCAGGCGGTGTCCCTTGTCGGACGGCGGCTGCTTCAAGACGGTCGCCTCGGTGATAATCTCGTTCAACACGCCCGTCCGGATGCGAAGCGTCTGCGAAGAGCGTATCATGTCGATCATCTCGAAAAGCTTGTTCATGCGCTGACCGGTCTCCGCGGAGACAAAGAGGAATTCGGCATAGCTCATAAACGAAAGCGTGTTCTTGATTTTGTCGGTGAACTCCTTCATGGTCTTATCCGTCTTTTCGACCAGATCCCACTTGTTCACGACAACCAGGATGCCCTTGCCCTTCTCGTGCGCGACACCGGCAATCTTGGCGTCCTGCTCGGTCACGCCCTCGCTCGCATCAATCACGAGCAGCACGACATCGGCCCGCTCGACCGCCGTCACCGTGCGGATAATCGAGTATCTCTCGATGTCCTCGTGAATTTTAGACTTTCGCCGTATGCCGGCCGTGTCGATGAAGACATATTCCTGTCCGTCGTGTACCACGACCGTATCGATCGCGTCGCGCGTAGTGCCCGCAATGTCGGAGACAATCACGCGGTTCTCGCCGAGCAGGCGGTTGATGATCGAGCTCTTGCCCACATTCGGCTTGCCGATCAATGCGACCTTCGGGCGCTCATCCTCTTCCGCTTCGCTCTCTTCGACCTGCGGGAAGTAGGCCTCGACAGCCTCTAAGAGATCGCCGATGCCGAGGCGGCTCGCCGCCGAGACCGGAATCGGGTCACCGCAGGCGAGATTGTAGAATTCATAGATATCATTCTGAAACTTAGTGAAACTGTCCACTTTGTTGACCGCGAGCACGACCGGCTTCTTTGCGCGACGCAACATATCGGCGACGCGGTCGTCGGCGTCGGTGACACCGGTGCGGACATCGGTGAGGAAGATGATTACATCCGCTGTCTCAATGGCAATCTCCGCCTGTTCCCGCATCGACACCAGCAGTTTATCCCGGGATTCCGGCTCGATACCGCCGGTGTCAATCAGCGTAAAGTCGCGATTTAACCAGGTGCAGTCCGCATAGATTCTGTCCCGGGTCACACCCGGAATATCTTTGACAATCGAAATCGGCTCTCCCGCAATGGCGTTGAAGAGCGAGGATTTGCCGGTATTGGGCCGCCCGACAATGGCGACAATCGGTTTACTCATAGCTTTCTCCTTTTTTTCAAAGCGCAGGGTGTTAGCCTTTGTGGAATTTCTCGGTTGCGAGCTCATAAGCGCTGCCGCCGCCCGTAAAGCGGTATTCCCTGTCATTGATTGCGTCCACAAGATCATCCCCGCCCATGCCGATGATCACACAGCGAACACCGAGTTCCCGCTCGAGGTCTGCGCGCGTCATGTCGTCGAGCAGAACTTCCTCGCCGCTCCGGAACACACACTGCGGGAGCAGCAGACGATCGCCGAGCGGCTTTCCCCTGAGACCGTCCAGAATATCACGCCCGGTCAGAAGTCCTGTCACCGTGATTTTCTCGCCGAAGAAATGATTCTCCAGCGGGTAGAACAAAATCTTTTTGGCGGGGAGTTTCTCCCCGATTCGCTTAAGTTCCCGCGCAAGACTCGGCGCGGCAAGGAGACCGCTGAAGGTACTCACGGTCTCCGTTTGGTCGGATGGCACCACAGCCGACAGTGCCTCTCCGACCTCCTCGTGTAAGAGGGTCAGCATACCGACGCCGTTTTCCAGCTGCGGGTAACCGTCGTAGCGCGAAGGCTCGGGGAGCGGCCTGCCCGCCGTCAGATAAAATTCATCCGACGCCTGGACAAAGTGAATCCCGCACTTTTCCATGGCGCGGCGCTGGATGTCTTCAATAACATCGATTGCATTCGCGCAGTCCTCGGGCCCGAGGAGCTCTAACTTCTCTAACTTGTCGCGATAGTTTGTGAGACCTACCGGCACCACGGAGACCGACTGCATGAGCGGCGCATAGCGGAGCAAATCCGTCAGGGTGCGCTTTAACTCTTCGCCGTCGTTATAGCCCTTGCAGAGCACAATCTGCCCGTTCATCTGTATGCCCGCGTCGTAGAGCTTATCGAGATAGCGCAATTTTTCGCCCGCAAAGCGATTTTTCAGCATGCGGACGCGGAGCGAGGGATTTGTCGTATGCACGGAGATATTAATCGGTTCCAGACGATATTGAATGATGTGTTGAATATCCGCCTCTTTCATATTGGTGAGCGTCACATAGTTGCCCTGCAGGAAACTGAGGCGCGAATCATCATCCTTAAAATAAAGCGTATCCCGCATTCCGCCCGGCATCTGGTCGATAAAGCAGAAGATGCAGCCGTTTGAGCAGGAGCGATATTCACTCATCAGGCCGTTCTCAAAGACCAGCCCCGGGTCCTCGCCGCCGTTCTCGATCTCGTACTCCCACTCCTCGCCGTCCGGCTTCAGAACGAGCAGGGTGATGACTTCCGCACTCACCTGATAGCGGTAGTCAAAGACATCGGCGACCGTTTTTCCGTTTACTTCCAAGAGGCGGTCTCCCGCCGCGATTTCCAATTCCGCCGCTGCACTTCCCGGCTCCACGGCAGCAATTAAATGTCCCTTGTTTTCCGCCACAATCAACTCCTTTACTTTCTCGCATTTTACATGAATTATGAACGCTTTGCAACGCAGCCTTGCGGCAGGGAAACGAAAATGCTATGATTTAAGAAATATGCCATGTCTCTGACAGACCCAGCTGTTTTTTAGAAGGAGAACGAAGAAAGATGTCCAATCAGTCCACCGAAAACAATCGTCTTCCCGTTGCGCCGCTCAAAATCGCAGCGCTCGAGAGCTGTCGCGATCTCGCGGAAAAAGTCAACGCTTACCTCGTGCGGATGCGCGCTTCGGGCGCGGAAGCAACCGATGAGCGCCGCCGCTCCCTGCACTACCGCGGCTATGACGCCGATTCCTATCTCCTCTCCATCAACTGCCCGCGTTTCGGCACCGGTGAGGGCAAGGGCGTCATCAATGAGTCCGTGCGCGGCGCCGACCTTTTTGTGATGGTCGATGTCACCAACTACTCTCTGACCTATAAGGTGGACGGCAATGAGAACCACATGTCGCCGGACGACCACTTCCAGGATTTAAAGCGCATCATCGCGGCCGGCGGCGCGGCGGCGCACCGCGTGAATGTGATTATGCCCTTCCTCTACGAGGGCCGTCAGCACAGAAGAACCAAGCGGGAGTCTTTAGACTGCGCCTACATGCTGACCGAGCTTGCGAACATGGGCATCGAGAACTTCATCACCTTCGACGCACACGACCCGCGCGTCCAGAACGCGACCCCGCTCTCCGGCTTTGACAACTTCATGCCGACCTACCAGTTCATCAAGACCTGCTTCCTGAACATTCCGGATATGAAGGCGGACAAGGATCACCTGATGATTATCAGCCCGGACGAGGGCGCAATGGACCGCGCAATCTATATTTCGAACATTCTCGGCGTCGACATCGGCATGTTCTACAAGCGCCGCGACTACTCGAAGGTCGTCGACGGCCGCAATCCGATTGTCGCCCACGAGTTCCTCGGCGCGAGCGTGAAGGACAAAGATGTGCTGATCATCGATGATATGATTTCCTCCGGCGAGAGCATGATGGACACCGCGAAGAATCTGAAAGACCGCGGCTGTAAGCGCGTCATTGTCTGCGCAACCTTCGGTCTCTTCACGAACGGTGTGAAGAGCTTCCGCGAGAAGTACGATGCCGGCATCATCGACTATGTCTGCACGACAAACTTAAACTACCGCAGACCTGAGCTCCTCGAAGAGCCCTGGTACCTCGAGGCGGATATGAGTCCCTATCTCGCCTACATCATTGACAGTCTGAACGCCGACGCCTCCTCGGGCGACAAGCTCTCTTCGACGCGAAAGATTCAGGACTTCTTAAAGAACCTGCAGAACGAGGAATACCAGTACTTCGGCTCTGTCATCGAATAAACCCACAGAAAGCGGGAGCGCGGCTTTTGCCGCGCTCCCGCTTTCTGTCTCTGTATGCTGTTTCATCGGACCGTTCGCCTCTCGCTACGCGTTTCCTCCCTCTTTCGCCTCGCTTCGAATGTGCCCTGCGGCGATGTGTCGCTGCAATATCTCATCCGTAACCCGGAAGAGTTCCACCGAGCCGAGAGAGGTGCGGCGCTGCCTGCCATAGACCTGGGAGACCGTGACCGCGTGCTCTTTCCAGTCACCGCCGTCATTGCTGTCGTTTAAGAGGAGCGGCTGGAGATTATCCATGGCGCGCGCAAAGCGGGCATCGGCGCTCTCTCCGGCGTCAAACTCCGCAAAGAGCGCCCGGAACTCGCTCGCCTGATCCTCAGGCAACAGTCCGAAAATACGCTCCGCGGCCGCCGCCTCTCTGGCGGCCTGGCTCTCTTTTGCCGCCTCGTCGTAGGCATAGGTATCGCCGGCATCGATTTCGACCACATCGTGCAGGAGGCACATCAGCATGACCCGCGCAATGTCGACCGGTTCATTCGCATACTCGCGGAGCAGATAGGCCATCAGCGCCATGTGCCACGCATGCTCGGCATCGTTCTCGCGTCGCCCGTGTCCCGTCAAGTGGGTCTGCCGGAGTACATTTTTCTCTTTGTCGAGCTCGAGCGCAAAGGCAAGCTGACACCCAAGGCGCTCGTTCATCGCACCGCCCCCGGCCGCGGCGAGGCGGCATCCGCGATGCCGATGAAAGCGGCGTTTAAGCCGCGCTTCGGCCCTTGGGCGCGGTGCGAAAAGAGGCGCTTTGCATTCCGGTAGGTGCAGACGCCGCTGTCAAAAATTTCCTGTACGCCCGCGTGCTCGAGGAGCAGGCGGTTTGCGAGCGCGAGATCCAGCTGCCAATGCCGCGCGCCGTCCTCTCCGATGTGCGGCGCCGTGAAAATCTTTTCGATGTCCCGCTCGGGGAAGGTCGCCGCAAACTGAATCCGCACGGCCTCGCTCGTCTCATAGCAGGCCGCCGAGATGCCCGGGCCTATGCCCGCAATCACATTCGAAGGTCTGGTTCCGTAGGCCTCCTGCATCTTCTCGAGGCCGCAGAACGCAATGCGATCCACCGTGCCGCGCCAGCCCGCGTGCAGCAAGGCAACCGCTTGGTGCGCGGGGTCGTAGAGATACAGCGGCAGGCAGTCCGCGTGGTAGGTCACCAGCGTGATGTCCGGCACATTGGTCATAATCCCGTCGACATTGTCATAGGGGCGCGGAAAGCGGACACCCGCGCCGCGCTCGGCCATCGTAATTTCTCTGATATTGGTCGTGTGCGTCTGCTTTGCAACGGTCAGAGAGTCGTAGCTCACGCCGAGCGCCGCGGCCATGCGGCGGTAATTTTCCCGCACATGCTCCGGGTCGTCGCCGCGGTCAAACGAAAAATTCATGGTTCCGAGATAGTCCTCGCTCACGCCGCCCTGCCGGGTCGAAAAGCCGTGGCGAAGTTTCGGATAGGCCCGAAAGGCCGGAAAATAGAGATAGCTGAGCTCGCCTACCTCGGCTACCTCCATCTGATGCCCTGTCTCAAACTGCCAGGGGGGAAGCTGATAGTCTGCCATGCGATACACTCCTTTCCTTTGCCTCCAATGTACACCCATGCGCGCCGGGCGTCCACTGTGAACTACAGTCTTGTCTCCCGAAATGCATCCCGAAGCCAGATCAGCTCCTCGCCGAGTATTCCGACGGCGTCAAAGCGCACCGGCGTGTTCTCGGGTAAGTGCTGCCGATAGAGATACTGCCGCGCCGCGAGAAAAAGCCGCCGCCGCTTCACGCTGCCGATGGCGGAAAACGGGAGCCCGTCTTTTTTACTGCTGCGGTACTTGACCTCAAAGAAAATGAGATACCTGCCGTCGCTGCCGATCAGATCAATCTCACCGCCCCGGCAGTAAAAGTTCCGGGCGAGAATTTCGATGCCCGCGGCACTGAGGTATGCCGCCGCCTTCTCCTCATACCGCGCGCCGATGTCGCGCGTACTTTGCCGCCTCATGCCTCCTCGCCACCGAGTTCAAAGTGCGTGAGAAAGGTCTTCCGGTGCACCGGCGTCGCGCCGTGTACGCGCAGCGCTTCGATGTGCGCCGCGGTTCCGTAGCCCTTGTTCTTCGCAAAACCGTAGGCCGGATAAAGGGCATCCAGACTGATTAGGAAGCGGTCCCTTGTGACCTTGGCAAGCACCGAGGCCGCCGCAATGCTGAGACTCTTTGCATCACCTTTCACAATGGGCAGCTGCGGAATCGCGACGCCGGGAATGGTCACGGCGTCGTTCAGACAAAAATCCGGCGGCGGCGACAATTTGCCTATGGCCTCCCGCATTGCCTCGTAGGTCGCCTGCAATATGTTGATTTCATCAATCCGCGCCGGGGAGACGCTCCCGATGCCGTAGCTCACGGCTTTCGCGCAAATCTCATCAAAGAGTGCCTCGCGCCGCGCCTCCGAAAGTTTCTTCGAGTCATTCAGGAATAAAATTTCCGCGCCGGGCGGCAAAATCACGGCTGCCGCGACGACCGGCCCCGCGAGCGGTCCTCTTCCGGCCTCGTCGATGCCGCAGATTGCCGCATAGCCTTTGGCAAGATATTCCTCCTCGTATCTCCGGAGTGCGGCAAGCCGCGCCTTCTCTGCCTCGAGTTTCTCACCTTTCAGCGTTCTGAGTGCCATCTGTCTTCTCCTCTGCCGGTGCCTCGAGAGAAATGCGCCCGAGCGCCCCGCTCCGGAATTCGTTGATTACGATTGCCGCCGCCTTTTCCGTATCCGCCGCGCCGCCGGCCCCTAAACAGCCGCGGCGTTCCGCGATCCGGCAGAGTATCTCCGCCGGGCTCTCTGTGCCGGTGAGCGCATAGCGCTCCGCTGCGCCCGCGAGTTTGCCGTTTGCCTGAAGGAAGCCGAGCAGCGTCACGGCGAGCTCTGTCTTATCCACAATCATCTCGTTGATCGAGCCGAGGAAGGCTATCTTCTCGCCGATGGCCGGGTCCTCAAACTTCGGCCAGAGTATGCCCGGCGTGTCGAGGAGCTCCACCGACTGATGAAAGCGAATCCACTGGTTGCCGCGCGTCACGCCGGGCTTATTGCCGGTCTTTGCGGAACTTCTGCCGGACAGCATATTGATGAGCGTTGACTTGCCCACATTCGGGATACCGGCGACCATCGCCCGGACCGGGCGGTTCAAAATGCCGCGTTTCCGGTCCCGCTCCCGCTTTGCCTCCGCCGCCGCGTCTATGGTGCGCATCAAAAGCTTCCGGTTGCCGCTGCCGCGCGCATCCATCGCGACGCAATGCGCGCCTTCCGCCTGAAAGGCGCGCTGCCAGGCCGCCGTCGTCGCGGCATCGGCGAGATCCGCCTTGTTCAGCACAATCACGCGCTCCTTGCCCTGTCCGAGCCGCCGGATCTCCGGATTACCGCTGGAATACGGCGCTCTCGCGTCCAGAAGTTCAATCACCATGTCGACAATGCGCACATCGCTTTCCATCTCGCGGCGCGCCTTGGTCATGTGCCCCGGGTACCACTGTATATTCATCTCGTTTCCTCTTCTCAGCGAATGTGCCCCAAACTTCGCAAGGGCTGCATTCGGAACCATATTCTGCCGCGTATCATTTTCCGCGTGACATTGCCTATGCTCTCGGAGCGGGAATCCTCGCCCGACTCCAGATTGTCACTCATCACAAAGTACTCATCTCTCCCGAGCGAAATGCTCTCGCCGACCCTTCCGGGACTCGAGACCTCTCCAAACTGCAGGTAAGCCGGGGTCTCCAAATGCCTTCCGTTCACATAGATCTTGCCGTCCCGGATCACAACACTCTCGCCCGGCAGCGCGACAATGCGCTTAATGTTGGTCTGTCCGCTGTCGCTCTTGAAGAGGACAATGTCAAAGCGCCTCGGCCCGAACAGCTTGAACCCGAAGCGATCTAAGAGCAGGCGGTCGCCGTCCTCCAAAGTCGGGCGCATGCTCTGGCCGTTGTTCACGACCTGAGTCCCGAAGGAATAGACAATAAACCACGCAAAGGCTATGACGGTGACAATCTCCACCAGGAGGCGGCATATACGCCGCAATAAGCTATCTTCCACTTCGTACGAAGGACGCATGAGATCTCCGTTCTATTCAAAAACAGGGCTGTGCCTGTTGTTCTTTTCAATGATCCGTTCATTTCGTGTATTGCATACTTTAGTATACCATGAGAAACATACCGCTATACTTACGATTCCATGAAGCCGACGCCGTTTTTTCGCAACAAAAAGGAAGAACCATCATTTTCCCGTGAAAGATGACAGTTCCCCCCCTTGGTGTTCTATATGAATTTTAGATGACCTCTTTGACCTTTGCAGCCTTGCCGGAGAGCTTTCTCAGGTAGTTGAGCTTTGCTCTTCTGACCTTACCGCGGCGGATCACATCCACCTGATCAACGAACGGCGAGCTGAACGGCCAAGTCTTCTCAACGCCGATGCCGTTCGAAATCTTGCGGACCGTGAAGGTCTTTCTGAGTCCGCCGTTCTGAATCTTCATGACGACACCCTCGAACATCTGGACTCTCTCGCGGTTACCCTCTTTGATCTTGTTGTGGACACGGACGGTGTCGCCAACCTCGAACTGACCCGGCACGCGAATCTGCTCTGCTTCAATCTTCTCTAAAATCGGATTCTGTCTCATTTTCTTTTCCTCCTGCAACATTCGACGTTCTTGCGCGCAATCGTATGCCGCAGCGGAACATCTCTTCATAAACAGCTTTACCAGTTTAGCATAAACCGCCCGATTTCACAAGCGATTTTTCAGGATTCATCCGCACTCCGCTCTGCCTGTGCCTGCAAAAATTTACGGTCCGCCTTGTTAAGCTCCACCTTGGCAAACAGATCCGGGCGGCGCTCCCTGGTTCGAAGCAGGGCCTGCTCCCGCCTCCACTGCGCGACCTTTTTGTGGTCACCCGAGAGGAGAACCGGCGGCACACAGAGCCCCTCATAGACCTCCGGGCGTGTGTACTGCGGGTATTCGAGGAGATTGCCCTCAAAGGACTCAATCTCGCCGCTCTCTTGATTTGAGAGCACGCCCGGCACCATACGGCTGATGGCATCGACCATGACCATGGCCGGTAGTTCCCCGCCGGTCAGCACATAATCGCCGATCGAATAGGGCTCGGCGCCGAGAAGCTCGAGGGCGCGCTCATCGACCCCCTCGTAGTGCCCGCAGAGAATCAGAAGAGTTTCCTCTGCCGCGAACATCTTGGCGTCCGCCTGCGTGAACTGTCTGCCCTGCGGCGTCACATAGATGACCCGCGGTGCCTTCGGCAAGTCCGCCGTCGCGCTGCGGTAACAGCGGAGAATCGGGTCTGCCTGCATGAGCATCCCCGCGCCGCCGCCGTAAGGTGCATCGTCCACGTGGCCGTGCCGCTCGGTCGTATAGTCGCGGATATTCCGGATGTCAAACGAGATGAAGCCCCGCTCCTCCGCCCTGCCGAGTATGCTGGTCGAGAGTCCCTGCCGTATCATGTCCGGAAACAGTGTCAGTACGGTAAAGCGCATCAGAGCAGCCCCTCCATGAGATGCACCTTCAGAAAGCCCTCTTCCGGATTCACCTCGAGAATACAGTCCTTGATATAGGGGAGCAGTAACTCCTCTCCGTTTTTCCGCTGCACCGTCACAACTTCGTTGGCGCCGGTCGGCCATATCGCTTTGACCGTGCCGAGTGTCTCGCCCG
The DNA here is from genome assembly GCA_000242235.1 of Stomatobaculum longum. GTDB lineage: Bacteria > Bacillota > Clostridia > Lachnospirales > Lachnospiraceae > Moryella > Moryella longum. Next base: position 115,341 of record JH590861.1, on the reverse strand, counting down.
CATCGGTAATCACCGGGAGTCCGATCAGATCCGCGACATAGAACTCGCCCTTCCGGAGCCGTATGCCCTCTTCCCGCGGCACCCAGAGCTCCATGCCGATATATTTCCGGATTTCCTCCGGCGTATCAATTCCCTTAAATTTACAGATAGCCATGCGCTTAAAAAAATGGACCGAGCTGAGTTCCAAGAGAACTCCGTCCCGGTCCGTTTTTTCCCCGGTGCGCGTTGCACCTTTCAGGTGCAGTGCGCTCTCCGGGCTTTGCGCATGCACTTGTTTCAGCCTGCGAAAGCGTTCGGGCTCGTCGGAGGTCACAAAGACCTTCGCCTCACCGCGTATGCCGTGCACAGAACTGATGACACCGATTCTAAACTTGTCTGTCACGCGCGTTCCTCACTTCTTTGTTTCAGTCAATGTCCAACAGGATGTGCTTTGACCGGCGAGCGGAAGCCGCTCTTAAGACAGCGCGAATGGATTTCGCAATCTTGCCGCCCTTGCCGATGACTCGCCCCATGTCCGCCTCGGCGACCGAGAGTTTCAGCACAATCGCGTCCTCTCTCTCCTCCTCCGTGACACGGACTTCCTCCGGCCGGTCAACCAGCGCCTTTGCAATGACTTCCACCAACTCTTTCATCGTCTTATTCCGTGATGCCTGCGAGCTTTAAGAGCTTCGCGACGCGCGGTGTCGGCTGCACGCCGTTCTTCAGCCACTTCTTCGCCTCTTCCTCTTCGAACTTGATCACGCTCGGCTCCTTGGTCGGATCGTAGAGGCCGATCTCTGCGATGAAGCGACCGTCACGCGGGCTTCTCTCGTCCGCGATGATGATGCGGTAAAACGGTGCCTTCTTCTGTCCCATTCTGCGAAGTCTCATCTTAACTGCCATTGTAGTTTCCTCCTAAAAATCGTTGATTTGTATTTGCAATGCAAAATTTGCAGTGATACCGAACTTAAAAACCGAGCTTTCCGAACAGTCCGCCGAGCCCGCCGCGACCGCCGCGGTTCTTACTCTTCATCATACCCGGGAGCTGTTTCATCATCTTCCGCATCTGCTCGAACTGCTTGACCATGCGGTTCACCTCGTTGATGTCCACGCCCGCGCCCCGCGCAATGCGGTTCTTCCGCGACGGGTTCAGAATCGACGGGTTGGCTCTCTCTTCCTTGGACATCGAGAGTATCATCGCCTCGACGCGGCCCATGTGGCTCTCGTCGATCTCCGGCATGCTCGCGCCGGCCGTCGGCATCATCGCCATGATACCCGCGATGCCGCCGAGCTTCTTGACCTGCTTCATCTGGTCCAGGAAATCGTTGAAGTCAAACTCCGCCTTCTTGAGCTTTTCGCTCATGCGGCGCGCCTCGGCCTCGTCGACCTCCGCCTGTGCCTTCTCAATCAGCGAGAGAATATCGCCCATGCCGAGAATGCGGGATGCCATGCGGTCCGGATAGAACTGCTCGAGGTCGGAGAGCTTCTCGCCCATACCGACAAAGAGAATCGGCTTGCCGGTGACCGCCTTGATCGAGAGCGCCGCGCCGCCGCGCGTGTCGCCGTCGAGCTTGGTCACAATCACGCCGTCCACGCCGACCTTGTCCTCGAAGGTCTTCGCGACATTGACCGCTTCCTGACCGGTCATCGCATCGACCGTGAGCAGCGTCCAGTCCGCGCGAAGCGCTTCTTTGATGCGCCCGAGCTCCTCCATCATCTGCTCGTCAATCTGCAGACGACCCGCGGTATCGACAATCAGGATATCGTTGTGATCCTGCCGCGCCTTCTCGAAGGCAGCGCGGGCAATGTTTACGGGATCCACGCCGCTTCCCATCGAGAAGACCGGGACGCCGACCTTTTCACCGTTCACGCGCAGCTGTTCAATGGCCGCCGGGCGGTACACGTCGCAGGCCGCGAGCAGCGGTCTGTGTCCCTTCGCCTTTAACTTTCCGGCTAGCTTGGCGGCTGTGGTCGTCTTACCGGCACCCTGGAGACCCGCCATCAGAATCACGGTGATGTCCCTGTCCTGTGCCATCTTGATTTCCGTCGTCTCGGAGCCCATGAGCTTAATCAGCTCTTCATTGACGATCTTGACGACCTGCTGCCCCGGCGTCAGGGACTCGAGCACCTCGGCGCCGACCGCGCGCTCTTCGATGCTCTTCACAAACTGCTTGACGACTTTGAAGTTCACATCCGCCTCGAGAAGCGCCATGCGCACTTCCTTGAGCGCGGCCTTCGTATCCGCCTCGCTGAGCTTTCCCTTGCCGCGGAGGTCGCGGAACACGCGCTGTAACTTTTCGGTTAAACTCTCAAATGCCATAGGCTTCCTCCTTAGCGCGCTGTGAGCTGCAAGAGCTCGTCCGTGAGTTTCTGAATTGCCGGGAGCGCCGTCTCTCTGTTGCCGCCCGCACAAACGGCTTGAATCGCGGTGAGGATGCGCTGCTCTTCGCGGAACTTTTCCGCGAGGTGCAGTTTTTCCTCATACGCGTAGAGCTGTTCTTCGGTGCGGCGCACGAGATCCGAGACGCCCTGGCGGCTGATGCCCGCCTCCTTCGCGACTTCGCTGAGCGAACAGTCGAGAAAGACGACCGCCTCAAATATGTGTCGCTGGTGCTCGGTCAGAAGCTCCGCGTAAAAGTCAAAGAGAAGGTCGCGATCCGCGAATTTCTCTGCTCTTTCTTTTCCCATGCGTCCCAGTATAAGAAAAACCGGGAGTGCTGTCAAGTATTTTTCCTTGACACTCCCGGTTCCATTTATTCCTTCGTCTCCGCGGTGCCCTCCGGAATATTCCAGAGTTTTCTCGGCCCCTTGCGGTTGATGAACATCGCCTGGGTCTTCGAGTAGGGGAACTTCTGGCTCGTGTAGAGGCCATAGTAGCCCGATAGCGTGAAGCAGACGGCAATCGCAAACGCATAGTACGGCATGCCCGCAAAGCCGAATATCTCGAAAGTCATGAGTAACGAGGTGAAGGGGCTGTTCGTCATGCCCGCAAAAAAGGCCGCGACACCTATGCCCGTGTAGAGCGGCACCGGCAGGCCGAACCAGCCGGCAAAGGCCGCGCCGAAGCAGGCGCCTATGGTGAGGGTCGGCACAATCTCTCCGCCCTTAAAGCTGCCGAAGAGGCAGGCGCAGGTGAATATCATTTTAAAGAGAAAGCTGTACCAGGCCGCCTCGCCCCGATAGGCCTTCTCAATCAGCGCAAAGCCGCCGCCGTTAAAGTCGAGCGCGTGCGTAAAGAACTGCTGGTTCAGCGCCGTCAGGCAGAGCAGCGCGACCGCGCCGACCACACCGCGCATCCACGGGTTCGGGAAACGCTCCGCCGTATAGCGGTGTCCGCGATACAGAAGAATGCTGAAGGCCATCGCGAGAACGGCGCAGAGCACCGCAAAGAAAATGACCATGACCGCGCCGCGCAGGTTAAACGCCGGCACTTCCGTGACCGGGAAGGCCTCGCCGTAGACACCGAAGCGCACCGAGACATGGGCCGCGATAAATGCCGCGAAGAGGCAGGGAATCAGCGCCGCGTAGTACATGATGCCGATAGAAATCATCTCCATCGGGAAGATGGCCGCCGCGAGCGGCGTCCCGAAAATCGCGGCGAAGCAGGCGGACATGCCGCACATAATCGCGATACGCTTATCCTTCTCGTCCATACGAAACGCCTTGGAGAGCGCTTCGCCGAGGCTTCCGCCGATCATGAGCGCCGCGCCCTCTCGTCCGACCGAAGCGCCGACCAGATGCGAGAGCACCGTCGAGAGAAAGATGAGCGGCGCGGTCTGCACCGTGATGTGTTTGCCCTCGGTGATCGAGTCGATGACGGTGTTGGTGCCGCCGTTTTTCTCCTCGTGTAAGAGCTTCTCGAGCCCCACAATCAACATCGCCGAGAACGGCGCGAGCAGCAGAAACTGCGGATGTGCGTTCCAGTTTGCGGTTCCGAAATCAACGCCCTTCCGGAACAGCATGCCGATAAAACCGACCAGCAGGCCGGTGACAATCGCGTAAAGCGTCCATTTTACGAAATAGAGCAGGTTGCTCTTTGCCGACTCATTCACCGTAGGTCCCCTTCGAGCGCACAAGTTTCGGGCGATACCCCTCTTTCTTCAGGCGCTCACAAATTTTTTCTTTGTGTTCGGTGCCAAAAGCCTCCATCGTGATACGGAGTTCCACCGCCGCATTGCGGTTGATGCTCACAAACTGGTTGTGCTCGAGCTTAATCACGTTGCCGCTCTCCTCGGCGATGACCTCGGCAACGCGTGCAAGCTGGCCGGGCTTATCCGGGAGCAGCACCGAGACTGTGAAGATGCGGTCTCTCTGAATGAGGCCGTGCTGAATCAGAGACGCCATCGTAATCACATCCATGTTGCCGCCCGAGAGAATGCTCACAATCTTCTTGTTCTCGACATCGAGGTGCTTCAGCGCCGCGACGGTCAGAAGACCCGAGTTCTCGACGATCATCTTGTGGTTCTCGACCATGTCGAGGAAGGAGACAATCAGCTCATTGTCCTGAATCGTGATGATGCCGTCCAGGTTCTTTTGGATATAGGGGAAAATCTTCTCGCCGGGCCGCTTCACCGCAGTGCCGTCCGCAATCGTGTTGGCACTCGGCAGCGTCACGACCTCGCCCGCCGCGAGCGAAGCCTTCATGCAGGCCGCATTCTCCGGCTCCACGCCGATCACATGGATGTTCGGATTCAACAGTTTCGCGAGAGTCGAGACGCCGCTCGCGAGGCCGCCGCCGCCGATCGGCACGAGAATGTAGTCGACCGTCGGCAGCTCTTTCACGATTTCCATCGCGATGCTGCCCTGGCCGGTTGCGACCGTCAGGTCGTCAAACGGATGCACAAAGGTGGCGCCGGTCTCGGCCGCAATCTCATAGGCGCGCTTTAACGCGTCGTCAAAGACATCACCGGAGAGCACAACCTCCGCGCCGAGCGCCTTGGTGCGGTTAATCTTCATGAGCGGTGTCACCGTCGGCATGCAGACCGTCGCCTTCACGCCCGCGAGCTTTGCCGCAAAGGCGACGCCCTGCGCGTGGTTTCCCGCCGAAGCGGTAATCAAGCCTTTTTCCCGCGCACTCTCATCCATCGTCGAAATCTTATAGTAAGCGCCGCGCACCTTGTAGGCGCCGGTCTGCTGCAAATTCTCCGGCTTAAAGTAGACCTTGTTGCCGCTCTGCTTGGAAAAGAAGTCCGAGTAAATTAACTTAGTTTCCTTGGTCACCTCGCGGACTCTGTCGCTTGCCTCTTCAAAAGCCTCCAATGTCATCGGTTCCATACCGCTTATGCCTCCTCTTCACTCTCTCTGTCCGGCTCTCTGGCGAACAGCGCCTCGACATACTGCCCTGCGTCAAACTTTCTGAGATCGTCAATCTTCTCGCCGACGCCGATGTACTTGACCGGAAGCTTTAACTCCGCCTGAATCGCAATCGCGACACCGCCCTTTGCGGAGCCGTCGAGCTTGGTCAGCACGACACCCGAGATATCGCAGATGTCGCCGAACTCCTTCGCCTGCTCGATTGCGTTCTGGCCCGTTGTGCCATCGAGCACCAAAAGGGTCTCTCTCCGGTACTCCGGCAGCTCCCGCTGCACCACGCGGTCAATCTTCCGTAGCTCCTCCATCAGATTCTTCTTGTTGTGGAGCCGGCCCGCCGTGTCGCAAATCAGAAGATCCGTGCGCCGCGCGCGCGAAGCCTGGCAGGCGTCGAAGACGACCGCGGCCGGGTCTGCGCCCGCCGTCGCCTTGACCATCTCGACCCCGGCGCGCTGCGACCACGCCTCCAGCTGCTCGATGGCCGCCGCGCGGAAGGTATCCGCGCCTGCGAGCAACACGCGTCTGCCGTCTGCCTTCGCCTGCGCCGCCATCTTCCCGGCGGTTGTCGTCTTGCCGACACCGTTCACACCGATTAAGAGCAACACGGAGGGGGTCTTCTCAAAGTCATAGGCATTTTCGCCGAGGTCCATTCTGGACTTGATGCTCTCGATCAGAAGATCCCGGCAGGCGCTCCGCGCCCGCACATGTCTTTCCTCTGTCATGGCGCGCAGCTCTTCGAGAATTTCCTCCGTCGCGCGGACGCCCACATCGCCGGTAATCAGAATCTCTTCGAGTTCATCATAAAAGTCATCGTCCACTTCTCCGGGTCCGTTGAACAAATCGTCCAGGCCGTAGACCACTGCCTTGCGGGTTTTCTCGAGTCCCGCCACGAGGCGGCTGAAAAATCCCTTTTTCTCTTCTGCCATTGTTCCTCCTACTTGTCCAGCTGGTCTTCAATGAGGCTCACCGAAACCAGCGCAGAGACGCCCTTCTCCTGCATCGTGATGCCGTAGAGGCGGTCGGCCGCCACCATGGTGCCGCGCCGGTGCGTGATCACGATAAACTGCGTGTTCTTTGCGAGCTTTTTTAAATACTGCGCGTAGCGATCCACGTTCGAGTCGTCGAGCGCTGCCTCAATCTCGTCGAGGAGCGCAAACGGCGAGGGCTTTAAGTTCTGAATCGCAAAAAGTAGCGCAATCGCCGTGAGCGCCTTCTCGCCGCCCGAGAGCTGCATCATGTTCTGCAGCTTCTTGCCCGGCGGCTCTGCGATAATCGCGATGCCGGCCTCGAGCAAATCAACGCCCTCCTCGAGCCTGAGTTCTCCCTTGCCGCCGCCGAAGAGCTCGCGAAACACCTGGTTAAAGGCGCGCTGAATGCTGCGAAAGCCCTCGGCAAAGCGCTTCCGCATACCGATGTCCAGCTCTTCAATGGCTTTCCGAAGTGCGTCCTCGGCGCGTTGCAAATCCTCGCACTGTGCGCTGAGGAAGTTGTGCCGCTCCGAGACCTCCTTGTAGTCCTCGATTGCGTTCACATTGACATTGCCGAGCGCGCGCATCGCATCTTTCTTCTCGCGTATCGTGCGTCGCGTCTCCTGCATGTCGCCGAAAGACGGATCTCTGTACTGTCTCGCGCCCTCCTCGGTGAGATTATACTCGCTGAGGATGTACGCGCACTGCGCATCCCGCTGCTCGGTCTCCTTGTCCCGCTGCGCATTCACGCGGAACAAATCTTTTTCGAGCTCGGTGCGCCGCGCTGTGATTTCATCCCGCTTCTCAAAGTGTTTCTTCTGCTCGCCGCTGTGATTGCTCTTCTCGGTCTCAAGCGCCTCCAGTTCGCCCTCCAGGGTCTTAAGCGTAGCTTCGAGACCGGTCAGCGCCTTCTCCTCTTCGGCGGCGCTCCGCTGTTTCTCGGCCGCCGCCTGTCTCGCGGCCTCGCTCTCCCGCTCGAGTGCTTCGACTTCGGCAGCGTAGCGCGCGACCTCGTCGGCGACACGGCGCAGATTTTCGCGGAGGTGCCGCTGCTGCTCGCCGGCGAGGCTCGCCGCGACCGCGGTCTCCGACTGCTGCGCGAGCACGGCGCTGTAGGCCTTCCGCTTTTCGTCGAGGAGATTTTGTAACTTCCGGATTTCTGCCTCCGCGTCGCGCTGCTTCTCCTCAAGGCCCTGCAAATCGCCCTGCAAGCCTCCCCGGTTCATCGCAAGTGCCTCGAGACTGCTTGTGATTTCGCGCCGCTCGGTGCCGAGTTCGCGGAGCTGCACTTCGAGTTCCTCTTTCTTTTCGCGGAGAGTCTGTCTCGAGAGTTCTGCCCGATTTAAGCTGAGCGATACCTCGTGCTCCCGCTCGCTGAGCGCCTGCAACGCTTCCGTCGCAAGGCGAAGCGTCTCGCGGAGCTCTTTTAACTCCTTCTCCTCGGCCTCGTTCCGGCTTACCAGCTTCTCCTGCGCCTGCCGCAGCTCTTCGATTTCGCGGCGGCGGCTCAGGAGATTCGAGTTGTTCCGGAAGGTGCCGCCCGTCATGGAGCCGCCCGGATTCAGCTGATCGCCCTCCAGCGTCACGAGGCGGTAACTCTGGCGATATTTTTTCGAGATTGCAATCGCGTGGTCAATCGTGTCTACCACAATGTCCCTGCCGATTAAGTTCTCGATCACGACCCGGTAACGCTCATCGGTCCGCACAAGATTTGCCGCAATGCCGAGCACACCGGGCTCTTTCAGAACCGCGCCCGGGTCAAAGGGGCGTGGGTGCTGGGCACTCTGCGGCAGAAAGGTCGCGCGGCCGTAGCGATTTTTCTTCAGAAATTCAATGAGCTGCTTTGCCGTCTCCTCGGTGTCGACGACAATGTTCTGCATTCTTCCGCCGAGCGCAATCTCGATTGCCTGCTCATAACGCTTGTCGACCGAAATGAGATCCGCGACCACACCGAAAATACCGCGCACGCGGTCCCGGACGCCCATGACGCGCTGCACGCTCTGTCCGAAGCCCTCGTAGCGCTCCGTAAAGTTCTGCAGCGTCTCGAGGCGCGCGGCATTCGACTGGTATGCCTTCTGCGTCTCACGGAGCAGCATAAGCAACGCGCTCTCAGCCTTCTTGCTCTCCGCAATCTTCTCGTTCCGGAGTGCCCTCTCCGCTGCCGCCGCCGCTCTCTCATCCTCCAGCGCCTTCGTCTCGGCCTCGGCGCGCTGCAGCGCGCTCTCGATGCCGTCAAAATCGGTCTTCAGCTGGAGCAGGCGCTGTGCGCTCTTCGAGGCGCGGATATTCGCTTCCTGCATCATCGCCTCATAGCGCGCGCCGCGGGAACTCATGTCCGCGTGCTCGTTGATCAGCGAAATAACCGCATCTTTTTTAGACTGTAACTCCTCTTCGAGCGCCTTGACGGCAGCGTCCGCCGCCGCTCTCTCTTGCTCCGCCGAAGCTGCGCGGGCAGTCGCCGCCTCGGCTGCTGCCGCCGCTTCCGCCTGCTGTGTACCGAGCGCAGCCCTCTCTTCTTCCCGGCGTCTGCGTTCTTCCTCGCTCCGCGCCCGGCGCAAAGAGATCTCTTCGACCTTCGCCTGCTCGGCCTTTGCCTGCTCGTGCAGCACGGCAATGCGGCCCTCCGCGGCGCCTCTCCCGGTTCTCAGTTCCTCGATTTCTCGCCGTTTCCCGGCAATCGCACTGTCCAGTTCTTCGAGCAGCCGGTCGAGAGACTCGTACTGCCGCTTCAGAGCCTCTTCTTCACCGACCGCCCGGTCCACTTCGTCCCGCAAAATGGCCGCCCGCTTCTCAATCTCGGCGAGCACCTTCCGCGACGCGTCGCTCTGCAGGAGGAATAAGTTCAGGTCAAGTGCTTTCACCTCATCCCGAAGTTTTAAATACTTCTCCGCGGTCTCCGACTGCTTGCGGAGCGGCTCCACCTGTTTCGAGAGCTCCTGCAGGATATCGGAGACGCGCACCAGGTTGTCGTGCTCCGTCTGGAGCTTCTTCTCGGCAGCCGCCTTCCGCTTCCTGAATTTCGTGATGCCCGCCGCCTCGTCAAAGAGCTCGCGCCGCTCTTCGGGTCTGCCGGACAGGATTTTCTCGACCTGACCCTGGCCTATGATCGAATACCCTTCCTGCCCGATGCCGGTGTCCATAAAGAGCTCATTGACATCTTTCAGACGGCAGGGACTGCCGTTTAAGCGATATTCGCTCTCGCCCGAGCGGTACAGCCGTCTGGACACTGTGACTTCGTCGTAGTCGAGAGACAGCGCGCGGTCGGCATTATCCAGCGTAATCGCGACATAGGCAAAGCCCTGCGGCTTCCGGTTCGCCGTGCCCGCAAAGATGACATCCTGCATGTTGCCACCGCGGAGACTCTTTGCGCTCTGTTCGCCGAGCACCCAGCGCACCGCGTCGCCGACATTCGACTTGCCGGAGCCGTTCGGGCCCACAATGCCGGTCACGCCGTGCTGGAACGAGAAACAGATTTTATTTGCGAATGACTTAAAGCCCTGTACTTCTATGCTCTTTAAGTACATGTGCCGCCCTCCGCAATGCCGAGCGCAAGGAGCGCCGCATAGGCCGCCCGCTGCTCCGCTTCCTTCTTGCTGCTGCCTTCGCCCTCGGCGAGCGGCACGCCGTCCCGGAGCGCCGCGACCGTGAAGCGCTTCAAGTGCTCCGGCCCCTCCTCGCCGCGCAGTTCGTACGAGAGCACGGCATCCTTGTCCTTCTGAATCTCCTCCTGGAGTATGGTCTTTGCGTCGTAAAAATAGCGCTTGCCCTCAATGTCATTCAGGATAAAGCGGTCAATGTAAGCGCGCGCCGGTGTGAGACCGCCGTCCAGATAGATGGCACCGATTACCGCCTCCATCGCATCGCTCACGATGCTCGGGCGCAGTCTGCCGCCGGTCATCTCCTCGCCTCTTCCGAGCAGCAGATAGGGCGGAAGCGGAATCTGCTCCGCGCAATAGGCGAGTGCCGGCTCACAGACAAAGCTCGCGCGCAGTTTCGTGAGCTCGCCCTCGCTGAGTTTCGGTTTTTCCCGGTAAAAGAAATCGGAGCTCACAAGCTCCAGCACGGCGTCCCCCAGAAATTCCAGTCTCTCGTTGGAACCCAGATGACCGCTGTGCGCCTCATTCGCAAATGAGGTGTGTGTGAGTGCCAGAACCAACAGTGAGCGGTCCCGGAACGTATAGCCAATCTTTCCCTCCAACGCCTCAATGGTCTCGGAATTCAAATCCTTCTCCTCTCATCGCCCGGCAGGGAGCGCGCGAATGGCGCGCTCCGCAGACTCGACAGACTGAATCTTGTCGAGCGCCTCGGGCGGAAAATGCAGGTCAAAGAATGTTTCGAGTGCGAGCACAATGCGGTAGCGCTCCAGGGAGTCCGCGAAATAGACTTCCGTGAAGCTCGCGCCGTCATCGAGCTCTGTGAGCGGGAGTTCCAGTATCTCTGCGACAATGCGCCGAATCTCATCCCTCTCTGACATTCACTGCCTCCGCAATACTCTGTAATACATGCTGCCTCTCAAAGGTCTCGCACTGCAGCACAGCGTTGCAGACCTCCGCCGCCTTTGCGTTGCCGTGCACCTTGACCACAAGACCGCGGAGTCCCAGCATCGGCGCGCCGCCGTAACGGGAGGCGTCAAAACTCTGCAGCGCCTCTTTGAGCGCCGGCTTGAGTAGCGCCGCACCGATTTTACTCCGCAGATTCGACATGGCAGCTCGCTTGATGATGTGCTGGAAAGTAGATGCGGTTCCCTCGATGGCCTTTAGCACCATGTTTCCGGTAAAGGCCTCCGCGACGCAGACATCCGCCTGCCCGTGCAACACTTCGCGTGCCTCGATGCTGCCGATAAAGTTAATCCCGGGCGTCGCCTTGAGGAGCGGATATGTCTCCTTGACAAGCGCATTGCCCTTCTCCTCCTCGACTCCCACATTCAGGATCGCGACGCGGGGCTTTTCAATGCCGAGCGCCTTCTCCATGTAAAGCGAACCCATCTCGGCAAACTGCACGAGATGCGCCGCCTTCGCGTCCACATTCGCTCCGGAATCGAGGAGCAGCGTCACGCCGCCGTCTTCGGTCGGAATGAGGGGGGCAAACGGCGCGCGCTCCACGCCCGGCAATCTGCCGACCAGCACCTGTCCGCCGACCAGGATTGCGCCGGAATTGCCGGCCGAGACAAAGGCATCCGCTCTCTCCTCGCGGATCAGCTTCATACCGACCACGAGAGAGGAATCCTTCTTTTTTCGCACCGAAACGACCGGGACATCGCCCGTCTCAATCACTTCCGATGCCGGTACAATTTCGAGGCGCTCCGCCGGATACTGCTGCCCCACCAGCTGTCTCAGAATTTCTTCCTTGCCGCAGAGCAGAATCTTTACCGCCTCACTCTTTTGAAGTGCCAGAAGGCAACCCTTCACAATTTCGCCGGGCGCATTGTCGCCGCCCATTGCGTCCACTGCAACTCTCACCATATGATTTCACCTCTGTGTACCTAATGATAAAGCAAAGCACCCTGCCCCGCAAGTTGTAAAGAAAACCGCCCCGGACTTTCGTCCGGAGCGGTTCATGCATTATTTCGCAGGAAGAAAGGCTCAGTCAGCGACTTTCACGATCTCCTTCTTATTGTACGTCCCGCAGTTCTTGCAGACGCGATGCGGCATCATGAGCTCGCCGCACTTCGGGCACTTGACAAGGTTCATCACGCCCATCTTCCAGTTGGCTCTTCTCTGATCTCTGTGGCCCTTGGAAGATTTATTCTTCGGACAAATCGACATCCTGAAACACCTCCTCACCTCGTAGCGTTAACGGTTATAAACCGCAATCATCCATTTCTGGCATAACAGGCTTAGTGTAATATACAACATCTATCCTGTCAAGCTGTTTATGACACTTATGCGAGCGCTGCCGTCACAATCGCCATCGAATAGACCTCGAGCGCGTTGCAGCCTCTCGAAAGGTCGTTGATCGGCGCATTCAGACCGAGCAGAATCGGGCCGTAAGCGTCGAAGCCGCCGAGTCTCTGTGCAATCTTGTAGCCGATGTTACCCGCATTGATGTCCGGGAAAATGAAGGTGTTCGCATAGCCTGCGACCTTGCTGTCCTTTATCTTGGTGCGCGCGACGGTCGGGGAAACCGCTGCGTCAAACTGCATCTCGCCGTCGATTGCCTCGTCCGGGAAAGCAGCCTTTGCCTTTGCGCAGGCATTTCTCATCTTGTCGACATCCTCGCCGGAGCCGGAGCCCACGGTCGAATAGCTGAGGAAAGCAACCTTCGGGTCAATGCCGAAAATCTTTGCGCAGTTCACGGTCTCGCCGCAAATCTCGACGAGCTCGTCCTCGGTCGGCTTGATGTTGATTGCGCAGTCTGCCATTGCGAGCAGCTCGTTGTCACCGGTTGCGGACGGACGAACCAGGATGAAGCAGGAGGAAACAATCTTGTTGCCCGGCTTGGTCTTGATGATCTGAAGCGCCGGACGAACCGTGTCTGCGGTGGAGTAGGTAGCGCCGCCGAGCAGGCAGTCGCCGATGCCCATCTTGATCAGCATGGTGCCGAAGTAGTTTGCGCCGGAGAGAATCTTCTTCGCCTGCTCCGGGGTCACGCCCTTCGACTTTCTGATCTCGCAGAACATCTCGACCATCTCGTCAAAGCGGTCAAAGTTCTCCGGATCGACAATCTGTGCGCCGCGGATGTTGTAGCCCGCATCCTCCGCCGCTGCCTCGATTGCCGCCGGGTTACCGACCAGAATCGGCTTTAAGAAGTTGCTCGCCAAGAGGCGCGATGCCGCCTCGAGAATACGCGGATCCGTACCCTCCGTAAACACGATGGTCTTCGGGTTCCCCTTGAGCTTGTTAATCATAGTGCCGAATGTATACATAAGGTTTTCCTTTCTCCCGTTCCGGGATGAACCTTGCCGGGGCGCATTGCCCCGCCTGTTTTACTTGGTCAGCTTCAGCGTATCTCTTGCGATTGCGAGCTCCTCGTTGGTCGGCAGGAGGTACACCTGCACCTTCGAGTCGTCGGTCGAAATGAGGCGCTCTTCGCCGCGGACATTGTTTCTCTCATCGTCAATCTTGACGCCGAGGTAGCCGAGGTAAGCGCAGATATTCTTTCTCATGAACTTGTCGTTCTCGCCGACACCTGCCGTGAAGGCAATCGCATCGACGCCGTTCATCGCCGCGACATAAGCGCCGATGTACTTTGCGACGCGGAGCGTGTACGCCTCGAGTGCGACCTTCGCAAGGTGATTGCCGCCGTTTGCCGCATCGTCAATGTCGCGGAAGTCGGAGGAAATGCCGTTGCTTAAGCCCAGGACACCGGACTTCTTGTTCAGGACATCGGTCATCTCTTCGACCGTGAGCTTCTCGTGCTCGCAGATAAACTGAATGATTGCGGGGTCAATGTCGCCAGAGCGGGTGCCCATGATGAGACCCTCGAGCGGGGTGAGACCCATCGAAGTGTCGACACACTTGCCGCCGATCGAAGCCGAGACCGAAGCGCCGTTGCCGAGGTGGCACACGACGACCTTTGCGCTCTTCGGATCGAGGCCGCCCTTCCGGATCACCTCACCCGCGACAAAGTTGTGGCTGGTGCCGTGGAAGCCGTAGCGACGCACCTTGTACTTCTCGTAGTACTCGTAGGGCAGTGCGTAGAGATAAGCCTTCTCCGGCATGCTCATGCCGAAAGCCGTATCGAACACAGCGACATTCGGCTTGCCGGGCATAGCCGCCTCGCAGGCCTCAATGCCCATGAGGTTTGCCGGATTGTGAAGGGGAGCCAGGTCAAAGCAGTCCGCGATTGCCTTCTTCACGTCCTCATTGACCAGCACAGACTCGTTGTAATATGTTCCGCCGTGAACCACGCGATGGCCGATTGCCGAAATCTCGTCCGTGCTCTTGATGACACCGTGGGACGGATCTACCAGCGCCTGCATGACGAGCTCAATTGCCTCCTTGTGGCTCGGCATAGCTGCCTCGACCTTATACTTTTCGCCGCCCGCCGGTGTGTGGGTCAGCAGAGAACCGTCGATGCCGATTCTCTCGCAGAGTCCCTTCGCGAGCACGCTCTCATTCTCCATATCAATGAGCTGATACTTTAACGAAGAGCTGCCGCAGTTCATGACAAGAATTTTCATTGTGTGTTTCCCCCTTCAACTTTATATTAGTCACAATCTCTGTTATTATAGACCAATGAATAAACGAGTGACAAGACGGAAGGCTGTTTTTTTCAAAATACAGGAGAGACTATGATTAATCTTGCGCAGGTTGTCGGGATTATTGCTGAATATCATCCGTTTCACAACGGCCATCTCTACCAGATGCGAAATGCGCGCGCGCTGACCGGCGCCTCCTACTGCGTGGTTTTCCTGAGCAGTTACTTTGTGCAGCGCGGTATGCCCGCGATTTATTCGCCCTTAAAGCGCGCCGAAGCCGCACTCCGCGCGGGTGCCGACGCGGTCTTTGAAATTCCGACGCCGTTCAGCTCCTCCTCGGCCCGCGACTACGCGGCCTACGGCGTGAGCCTGCTCGCGGGACTCGGCATCCCGAATCTCTGCTGCGGCACGGAAGATGTCTCCGCCGAGGAGCTCTCGATGCTCCTCGAGGTCATTGACGAGAACTCCGAGGCCTTTCAGCACAGTCTCCGCGAGGGTTTAAAGACCGGGCTCTCCTACGCCGAGGCGCGGGTCAATGCGATTGCCGCCGACCTCTGCCAGGCGGGTGCGGACAACACCCTTCTGCTCCGCACGAGAGAGCTGCTCTCGAAGCCGAATAATATCCTTGCCTTTGAATACGCGCGCGCGGCGCGCGCCGAGCGCATTCCGATTCGCCTGACGACCGTCTCCCGAAAGGGGAGCGACTACCACGACCCGATTCTGCAGGGCGATTTCAGTTCCGCAACCGCAATCCGCACCCACATTCTAAACGGCGGCTCCTGGGACGATTTGTCCCGCATGGTGCCGCACAGCGTACAGGAAGTGCTCGCCGAAACGCCCTATCTGAACCCCGACTGCCTCGTGGGGCCGCTCGAGCGGCGCGTTCTGGACCTGCTCTACGAGGGCACGGCGCTCTCCACCTTCTCCGATGTCTCGGACGATCTCGCCGATCGCATTGCCAATACAAGCTTCCGCGAGGACGGCTTTGAAGCCCTTGTGAACAGCCTGAAGACCAGACAGTATGCGCACACCCGCGTGGCGCGCGCGCTGACCCACATCTTCCTCGGCATACGGAAGTCGGATGTGCTCCGCTGGAAGAATGCCGCGCGCGAAGAGGCGCTCGCCAAAGACAACTCGGAAGGGACGGAAACCGCGGTTCCGCCGATCGGCGCCGCTCCCTATGCGCGCCTGCTCGGTTTCCGGCGGGATTCCGAGGACCTGCTCTCGATGTTAAAGCAGGCCGCCACCATTCCGATTGTGAGTCGCCCCGCTGCTGCGGGCTCTCTGCTCCGCTCGCCCGCCGCCCGCGACCTCTTTCAGGCCGAGGTGCACGCTGCCGATCTCTGGAATTCGCTCTATTTCTGGGACAGTGGCATGGCGTTGCCGTCCTATCTCCGCCAGCAAATCGTCATTGTGTGATAAACCGTAAGTCCTTTCCCAAGTCATTTTGTGGAAAAGAGAGATTTTATCAAAATTGTCGGAAAACTCCTTTGGCTGTGTTACACTGGTAAAAGGAGGTGGACTATGTATCAGTTAAACGATATTGTTGTCTATGAAAGTTCCGGCGTGTGCCGCATTTGCGACATCCAGGAGCTCTCCTTCTCCGAGGATACAGCACCGAATACCTATTACATTCTGGCGCCTCTCTTCTCGCCCGGCGACGTCATTTACACCCCGGTCAACAGCACAAAAACCGTCTTCCGCCCCGTCATCTCGAGAGAAGAAGCGCTGGAGACCATACGCGCGGTGCAGGGAGAAGAGATTGCGAGCTACGAGGGCATGCGCTCCTCGGAACTGGAGTACCGCTACCGGCGCGCCCTGCAGGGCTTCCGCTGGGGCGACTTACTTCGTCTGTTGCGCGCCATCAACCGAAAGATGCAACGCGCGCGCCGTTCCGGCAAAAAAGGCAGTGAAGTTGACCGCCGCTTTCAGCGGCGCCTCGATTTTCTCGTGACCGGCGAACTCGCGGTCGCGCTGAATGTCTCGCAAGAGGAAACACGCAGCCTGCTCGAACGTGAACTTGAACTTGTCTAAACCTTTCGACATCAAAAAAGACTAGCGGAAACGCTAGTCTTTTTCTGATTCCAATCATTAAGGTGTAGAAAGTTATTGCCGTCTTTCGTGAGAAAACCACCCTTGCGCAAGAGCTTGACTGCATGGCTGACGCTCGGCTTAGAAATACCAATGGTATGAATATTGCTTTCAGGTAATCCTCCTCAGAAAGTATGGAGTTTCATCAGGCTCCTCCTGTATTACAACAGCCCGGCTTTCTCAAAATGTTTTTTCAAAATTCGGGTGGAAAGCACCGCACCAAGGAAGCTGGTTACAACCGTTAATGCTACCATGATAAAAAACATAGGCCATGTGAACATCTTTAAGTAAACAGCGAGGGCTTCATCAGTCAGATGAAAAATCTCCTGCCTGTCGATCAAGTATTGCGCATTGGACAGGTACATAGGAAGTGTATATCCGGCAGAATGAAGTGTGCAGCCGAGAACATATGCAAAGATCAACACCTTTTTATTCTTATAGTGATTGGCGCTTACTACGATCTCTGCCATGAGCCAGCCGACAACGGATGCTATAACACCGATCACATTTGCAGCCATAAGACCCGGAAGCGCGCTGATTGTTCCCATAATCAGAAAGGTTCCTCTTTTTCTGACCTTTGAAACGAGCAGCATGTAAGCAATAGACGTGAAGAAAACGGTTATAGGTATATTGGCAACCGTTCCAATGAGCGTCATTCCGGCGGCTCCGCCAATTACAAAAAAGATAACAAGACTGATGGCGGCAAAAATTCCAATGGTAATAAAATCACGGGTGTCCAACTTTTCTGTTTTGATGGTGTTCATTTTGAATACCTACTCATTTGAATTGTAAATAGAATAGTACGACAACAATCAGAGTTGATACTATCCCAATGATGTAGTCAAGTGTTTTCAGCTTTAGCGGATAGAGAATCGTCTGTTCATTCATGTGTTCAAAGCCTCGAAGCAGTGCGGACGCCGCTAATTCATCCGATGTGCGGAGGCTTTTCATCAGGATCGGAATGAACAGGTATTCCACCATTCGCACGGGATGAATGACAAATTGCATCGGTGACAGGGAAACCTTACGAATCCGCAGGCTGTCCTTTAGATTGTGATAGTCCTCCCGTATCGTTGGAAAGAAGTGCAGCGCCACCATAATCGGAATGGCGGCAGCGTCCGGAATCTTCATCTGCTGCATGGCGGACAGCACATAGGGAAATGTAGTCATTCTGACAAAGAAACTGCCCATCATCAACAGAACGACCAGCTTTTGAGCGAAATAGCTGAGTGATACGACAACAAGCATGGCGCTTGTGTTATGAATCTTGTCCACGTTCGCCATGAGCAAGGCAATGGCAATGTAGATGAAGAGATACAAGGCGAACGGCTTGTATGCCTTTGCGGTAAGCAGATAAACTGCGGCTACCACGCAGATGATATGCGCGGTCATGGCCTTGTTCATAAACATGGCCGTTGTTCCGAGCAGAATTACTACAAATCCAACAATCCGCGGGTCTAATGCAGGCTTAGTCTTATCCAGAAGAAGCACCCCCTTTCCGAAGCAGACAGAGCACCCTGTCTTTGCTGTTTTCTGTCAAAGGGAAGTCCTGATCTATTTTCCCTTCGTTCAGATAGAGCACGCGATGGCAGGCTGTCAAGATAAATTCGTAGTCGTGTGTAATCACGAAAACTACACGGCTTTCCCTCGCAAGCGATTCCAACTCCGCAGCGACACGAAGCATATTCCCGCGATCCAAACCGCTGGTAGGCTCGTCAAAGAACAGTACGCGACTGTCTGCTTTCAAGGCTCCGGCTATCGTGAGCCGTTGTTTTTGCCCTCTGGAAAGGGCGGCGGGATGATCCTCTCTTTTTTCCCAAAGAGAGAGCTTTTCCAATATCGCTTGGTCTTCTGTATCATCCGATTTCTTCCTACTGACTCCGATCCGCAGCTCGTTTAACACGCTGTCACCAAAGAGCTGATAATCGGAATCCTGCATAACAAAGTAAATCCGGCCGATGCGCTTTTTTCGTGAAAGTTGTCTTTCATTGATAGCGATTGTCCCGGCGCTTTCTTTCAGCAGCCCACAGCACAGTTTGGCAAGAGTTGTTTTTCCCGCTCCGTTATCCCCGATGATGCCTATGATTTCTCCGCTGTACGCTTCAAAAGAAATATCATGCAAAAGCGCAACCTCCGCCTGTGAGCACCTCTTGCGCCGCCCATAGTCAAAGGACACATGGGAGAGGGATAGAATCGGTCTTGCTTCCTTCTGCAAATCTGACGGATGTGGATAAGGCATAAGTGCATCGAGACTGAAATTCCTCAATTCGAGCCGCTTAAGATCACTGTCGCTTAATGAAAGCGTTTCTTGCCTGCTGAAATCGTCTCGTATGACGCCATCCTTCAAGAAAAGCATGCGATCCAAAAGGTCGGCTAAATAGAAAACCCTGTGTTCCAGTACAATCAAGGTTTTTCCCTCGCTTTTCAGCTCCGCAAGGATATCGTGCAGCTCCATGATTGCTCGAAAGTCCAAATTCGCAGAGGGCTCGTCGAATACATAAATATCCGGGGTCATAGCGTAACAGGAGGCGATAGACACCTTCTGCATCTCTCCGCTGGACATCTGAAAAAGGCTTTTGCCTATTAGTTTGGATATATCGATCCTTTCGATACTGTTCTTTGTTCGCTCCCATACTTCTTCACGCGGCAGCTTCATGTTGACGCAGCCAAAGGCAATCTCATTTGTCGTGTCCGTCATAAAAAACTGGCTGCGCGGGTCTTGGAAAACAGAGCCTACGATTGTTCCAAAGTCGCGCAAAGCAAAATCCTCAGTATTCCTGCCGTTCAAATAGACCTCTCCGCTAAAGCTGCCCTCATAGAAGTGCGGAACAAGCCCATTGATGCAGCGGGAAAGCGTTGTTTTCCCGCTGCCGCTTGCGCCGCTTATCAGTACAAAAGAGCCTTTTTCTATTTTGAGGTCAATATCGTGAATAGCAGACCGGGAATGACCCTGATACTGATACGATACGCCCCGCAGCTCAACCGCATAATTCTTCATTCGCGCTGCCCCCCTTGCTGCCGCGAGCGTTCCACAGCTTGTGGTAGTATCCGCCGGTATCCGATAGCAGGGTTTCGTGCTGCCCTGACTGAACGATACGTCCGTCTTGCAATACCAAAATCTGATCTGCGCTGCGGATTGTGCTCAAATGATGGGCGATTACCAAAACTGTCCTGTCTCGTGCAAGCTCCGAAATGGCCTCCTGAATAAGAGCCTCGTTGATCGGATCGACATTGCTTGTGATCTCGTCCAAAAGCAGGATTGGGGCGTCTTTCAAAAAGGCTCGCGCAATAGAAATCCGCTGCTTCTGTCCGCCGGAGAGCCCTACACCGTTTTCTCCGATCATGGTCTGATACCCATCGGGAAGCGACAGGATAAAGTCGTGGATGCGGGCCTTTTTTGCAGCTTCAATGATTTCTTCCTGTGTAGCTGCCGCCTTTCCCAACCGGATATTCCCCTCTATGGTATCCACAAAGAGCTGGACGTTCTGCATAACGATGCTGACAGAGCCTAAAAGCTCGTCGTAGCTCATATCCCGTACATCCACGCCACCGATACGGATTGCTCCGTTCGTTACATCCCAAAAGCGCAACAGTAGATTTGTAATCGTTGTTTTGCCGGAGCCGGAACCGCCGACAAGCGCGGTAATTGTTTGCGTCGGGGTGTGGAAAGAAATGCCGTTCATGGTAAAGCCGCCTTCCTCATAAGAGAAAGTCACATCTTCAAAGTCAATCGAGTATTCCGAGGGAGAAACAGGGGTTTTCGGCTCCGTGACGGTTTCAGCTTCGGTAATCTTCTTGATGCGGCGATAACTGTCTGCTGCCGTCAGATAGTTCGCCCAATGGCTTTCCAACGCAAGGAAAGGCTTGTAAAACTCCCTGCTGATGATGGCAAAGAGCAGAAAACCGTAAACAGGGATACTGCCCTCCAGTATCAGGAGCAGCCCCACAGCGAGCATAATCCAAAAGGATACATCTATTAGGAAGCCATAAACAGACAAGACCGCCGCCCGATTTTTGGATACGGCTTTACTGCTCTGTCCGAAGTCGCGGGCTGTCTGCTCAACCTTTTCCTCAAAGTGGCGGCTTTCGGAAAAGGCTTTCAGGAGGGGAATCCCTTTTACATATTCCACAAAGACACTCACCATATCGGCAAGATCATTCCCAGCTTCTTTTTCTAACCGCTCCCCGCGCTTCAAGCCCAAAACGAGGAACAGAATCGCGACAGGCAAGGCCGAGACCATAAGCAGCGCCATTTTAGGGCTGTAAATAACCAGCGCCGCAAGCAAGACAGCAGACACGATAAAGTCGGCAAGCATCCGCGTCCATATATGGCCGACGACCATTTCCATTTTGTCTACATCTTTATGAATGATGGTACTGATTTCACCCAAACGCTCGTTGGTATAAAAGCCAAGCGAAAACTCCTTCAGGCGACAAATGATATTTTTGCGTATCTGAAAGACAATATCAAAGCCCGCGTGGTGCTTTTGTACATCCGCAAGTATATTGCTGCCGCCTTTTATCAGTAGGCAGGCGACCAATGCAACCCAGTACCACATCAACGCGCCGTTGCCTGACATGACGGATTCCAAAGATTTGAGAACAATGTCCATCATAGCGATCCCTGAAAGGGCATACAGGGTAAAACCCGTGACGGAAAGCAATAGAGAGCGTTTACCGCTGGAGGTAAGGGTATTCCATATTTCCTTAATCAAAGGGACACCTCCTTGATTTTCCAATTATCCACCTTGTTTTGATTCTCCACCATCTTCCGATACAGGGCGCAGCGGTCGAGCAGCTCGTTATGCCTGCCGGTATCCACAATCCGTCCGCTGTCCATGACGACAATCTGATCTGCGTCACGGATGGTGTTTAAGTGGTGAGCAATCATAATGACTGTTTTATCGCGGCTTAAATCGTCGATTGCCGCCTGAATATATGCTTCGTTTTCCGTATCTACCGCTGCGGTTGCTTCGTCTAAAATGATGATTGGTGCATCCTTCAGAATCATACGGGCAATGGAAATACGTTGTTTCTCTCCGCCGGAGAACTTGATGCCTGCCTCTCCCGCCATGGTCTGGTAGCCATTTGGCAGTAACATGATAAAGTCGTGGATGCGCGCTTTCTTTGCAGCATCCATGATTTCTTCCATCCCGGCATCCGGTTTTCCGATCCGTATATTCTCCTCCATACTTAGGTTAAATAGAAAGACCTCCTGTTGAACGATAGAAAAGAGGCGGTTCAACTGCTTTTCAGAGAAAGCAGCAGCATCTTCTCCCGCTATGGTGATATGTCCATCTGTCGGTTCCCAAAAGCCCATAAGCAGGTTTGCCAGCGTACTTTTACCGCAGCCGGAAGCTCCGACCAGCGCGGTTTTGCTGCCTTTCGGAAAACGAAGATTGATGTCCTCCAATACCTTCCCGTCGCTGTTATAAGCAAAGCTCAAATCTGAAATAGCGATTTCGCCATTGACCGGTTCTTTGCTTTGCTCCGGTCTTTTTGATACAGAAACGCCCAGAATCGACCAAATCCCTTCCATGGCCTGCTTGAACACAATCTCGTAATGCTGAAAGGTTGCGACCTTGGTAATAGAAGATGTAAACAGACCTCCCAAAACAATCGCAAGAATCAGTCGCGGAAGCTCAATCTGCCCGACAGAAAGAAGATAGGTACCGAGAATCATCACAAGGACAACGCCGGATTCCATGAACAGGATAATCAATCCCATCGGGACAGAAATACCTGCCATGGATTTTTTAACCCAGTAATCATAGTCTTTTGCGGACCGAATCGTTTTTTCTGTCTTGTTTTCTTCCTTGCCAAAGGCTTTAATGACGGAAATATTTGAAACATATTCCATGACGTTTTCTTGCATTTTTGTCACGGAATCCGCATATATTTTGAAATTCTTTGTCCAAAGCGGAGCAGAGATCTTTTTTGTGATCCACATCAACGGAATCCCTACAATCATTACGAGAGCCAGACGCCAATCCATCCATAGCATAATGAGAAAAACGGCAGCGGGAAGAATGGTAGCGGACATGATTTCCGGCAAGCCATGAGCGAGATATCCTTCCACCTGTTCTACGTCATGCTGCACAATATTTGTCAGGTCTCCCGCCTTTCGTTCTTGAAAAAAACCGAGAGAAAGTTTTTTCAGATGTTGGATAATTTGCAGTCGTAAGTCCGTCAGACAGGTATATGCTGCTTTGTGCGCTGTCCATGTCGCAAAGTAGGAGCAGATAGCTTTTCCTATAAAACAGATCAGCATTGCCCCGCATTCAAAAAAGATATGCTCTCTCGTTAGTGAAGCAGCAAAATATAAGCCAATCATGTGGATTAAAAGCACCTGTGGGATCAGATCAAAAACTGTTTTGCAGCACAACATAATGTTAGACAGCCTGTTTTTCCCCGTTACCTGTCTTACAAGTTCCGATTTGTTTGTCATATATTACAACCTCCTTTTAATATCGAATTTCGATTCGGTATTTGCTCAAAAAAAATAGTTATTCACTCTAACGCGCCGGTGAAAAAACAGGGTCTATGCTTATCTAAAGCAAGTAAGCATAAGACCCATTTTTTTTATAGAGAATTTACTCCTTCATAGTAGCATTTGGTTACCAGAGAAAGCATAGTATGGGCAAACTCACGATCTTTATAGTGCCTTGCGACCTCCAAAATGCCTTCCGCAAAATTGCTGGCAAGGATATGACAGAGCATGTCATTATAGGAGACATGCGTTTTTTTGTCGAGTTGTCGATGTATATGCCGTTCAATAGAGTGAATCAGCTGATCTTTCGCGTATTCATACTTTGTCCCCTGACTTTTATCCATGAGAATTACAAAGATTTTGTGATTCTCCAATAAATCAAGGATATAATCTTCAGCAACATCCCTGTACTTTTCCGATGGGAGTCCCGCAGCTTGCTCTTCTTCTGCAGCAATTTTGTCAAAGTTTATCCGTAAAGAGGAAGCAATCTTATCAAACAGTTCTTCTTTGTTTTTATGGTAATTGTAAATCAAGCTGACCGGGATTCCTGCCTTGTCAGCTATTTCTTTCATTTTTGCGCTGCGATAGTCTTTTTCATAGAACACATCTACACCAGCTTGGAAGATACGCTCAAAAACTTCGTCTTTTAATACTTGCGGCATAAAACCACTCTCTTTCAAAACCGAATTCTAATTCGCTTTTTATAATATAGTATAATCGGGCTAAAGTCAAGAGGGTTCTCGAACCTTAACAAAAGGGTATCGTCCCAATCCTCTGGCAAGGATATCATTTGTGAAAACAGCCCCTTTGCCTTTAGAGAAAGCTCCCTGTTTCGTAAATGGTAGTTGCTCATTACGGTATAGCCCTTATTTCGCTCTCCCCAGGAAACTGCCATCGTCTCACCTCCTTTACTCGTTTGGTTGTTACGCAATAGAACGGTGGTTTTGAGGAAGTAACGGTAGGCGCGAAAAAAGCGGCATAGACTTCTGACTGAAAATCTATGCCGCTGGCAAAAACGAAAAGGGATGCTCCTTGCGGAAACATCCCTTTTTCGCTCGATTATTCGATTTTTGCCTCACCTGTTTGCCCACTGCCATAGAGTATGCGCGCATAATCGCTAGTCTTTTTTTTGTTGCCACGCCATCTCCCAAAACTTGAGCTCATAGCGGGAGCAGTTCAGAAAAATATCCCGGAGGCGCTGCCGTTTTGCGGGCGTGGCAGCTTCCGTCACCGCATTCAATGCGGCAATGAGCTTCGCGTTCTCCGCCGCATAGCTCTCCGAGGCGTATTCCCGCACCCATGCGCCGTAAAACGGATCGCTGCCCGCCTTCGGATTCTCCGCGAGCATGCGCTTTGCAATCACCTCGTAGCTGTAGGCGCAGGACAAAATCGCCGCCAGAATTTCCGCCTCCCCGCCCTCATAGCCGACGCGGAGCATATACGAGGTATAAGACAAGTTGTCAAGCGAGCGCGCCGTGGTTTTGAGCTCCCCCTCGCTCACCGAGAGTAGCTCGAAATACCCGCCGTGCACCGCTCTCTCCCGGTTAATTGCCGATAGGTACTCCGAAAAGAGCAGCGCTGTCGAAAGACTCTCCGCCTTTGCCGCGCCGAGCGCAAACACTTTCGCGTATTCTTCGAGATAGAGAGCGTCCTGCATCAGGTAAAAACGAAAGCGCGCTTTGTCGAGCGTCCCGTCCTGAATGCCGCGCACGAACGGGTGCCGAAAATAAGCATCCCAGATTCCGGCGGACACAGCGAGCAAATCCTCTGCGGTATTCACTTTGTCTTCTCCTCTTCTTCCAGATAGCCCGGTAACAGCGGGCGGTTTAGACGGTTCACGCCGACCGGCGGTATCTCGGTGCCTGTCGGCTCTTTTACGCGATGCAGCGGCGTATCCGCCGGGAGCACGGGGATGCCCGCTTCCAGGGCGGCAAACAGAACGCCGCTCTCATCGTTTTCCCCCTCCGAGAGGGAAAGTTTTTGCACGCTGAGCCCCTCGCTCTCCATCGTCAGCGCAAGACATCGATAGGCCGCCGGAAACGCGCTCGGCGACACGGTCTCGACCGCGAGTGCGCCGCCCTCGTTCAGGTGATTCGCGCACATACGGTAAAACAGATTCGTATAGGCGCGGTTTTCCGCCTCTGTCTTCGGCGCGGCAAGGGCGACCAGAATAAAATCATAGTGCTTTTCGCGCTTTTCGAGAAAGCGGAACGGATCTTCGGTATAGCGGTGCAGGCGCGCGCTCACAGTCCATACGAACTGCTTCTCCGGGGTGACGAAATCCACATCCTTTACGGCGCGGTTTCTGAGTAACTCCTCCGCGGCTGCGGCGCTTCCGAGCACGAGCACATGCTCGTACGAGGCGGCCGCCGCCGCAATCGGACGATAGTGCGCCGCCCGGCGACTCCTCACAAAGCCGCAGGCCGCAAGCATCAGACAGAGCAGGACAGCGGCGGCATACAGAACTGTCCTGCGCGCTCTCCTCCTCCTTTCCATCAGTTTTTGAAGGAGTGGATGGACGCCGGAATACGGCCCTCGCGCTTCACAAAGTCCGCGCAGCTGTAGGGATTCACCGCAATCACGGGCGCGTGGCCGAGGAGACCGCCGAATTCCACCTCGTCGCCGACCTTCTTGCCCGCTGCGGGAATCAGACGCACCGCCGTTGTCTTCTGGTTAATCATGCCGATTGCCGCCTCATCCGCGATGATGCCAGAAATCGTCTCGGCTGAGGTGTCCCCCGGCACCGCAATCATGTCGAGACCCACGGAGCAGACACAAGTCATGGCCTCGAGCTTTTCAAGCGTCAGTGCGCCGCGCTCCGCAGCCCGTATCATGCCCTGGTCCTCGCTGACCGGGATAAATGCGCCCGAGAGGCCGCCCACATAGGACGAAGCCATGACGCCGCCTTTTTTCACCTGATCGTTTAAGAGCGCAAGCGCTGCTGTCGTGCCGGGCGCACCGACCGACTCGAGCCCCATGCCCTCGAGAATATCCGCGACCGAGTCGCCTGCCGCCGGAGTCGGCGCGAGCGAAAGGTCAATGATTCCGAACGGCGTATCCAGACGGCGGCTCGCCTCCTTCGCGACCAGCTGCCCAACGCGCGTAATCTTGAATGCGGTCTTCTTGATGGTCTCGCAGAGCACCTCAAAGCTCTGCCCCTTGGTCTGCTGTACCGCCGCGCGCACCACGCCCGGTCCCGAGACACCGACATGAATCACGGCATCACCCTCGGTCACACCGTGGAAGGCACCCGCCATGAACGGGTTGTCATCCGGCGCATTGCAGAAAATCACGAGCTTTGCGCAGCCGAGAGAACCGTTATCCGCGGTTCTCTCCGCGGTCTCCTTGACCACCTGTCCCATGCGGCGCACGGCGTCCATGTTGAGTCCTGTCCGCGTGGAGCCGACATTCACCGAACTGCAGACGCGCTCCGTCCGCGCGAGCGCCTCCGGAATCGAGTCAATCAGCAGGCGCTCGGCATCCGTCATCCCCTTTGCGACCAGGGCCGAGTAGCCGCCGATAAAGTTGACGCCGATTTCCTTTGCCGCGCGGTCCAAAGTCTCCGCAATCTGTACAAAGTCCTCGGTCGTCCGGCAGGCCGCGCCGCCGATCAGCGCAATCGGCGTCACGGAGACACGCTTATTCACAATCGGAATGCCGTATTCTCGCGAAATCGCCTCGCCGGTCTCGACGAGCTTGCCCGCGCGCCGACAAATCAGCTCGTAGATATTCCGGTTCAGTTTGGTTTTGTCGCTGTCAATGCAGCCGAGGAGGGAAAGCCCCATCGTAATCGTGCGGACATCGAGCAGGTCCCGGTCTATCATTGTATTGGTTTCCAGCACTTCCGGCATATTTAACATGGCGCTTCCCCCTTAAATGCGGTGCATGGCTTCGAAAATTTCTTCCCGCTGCACATGAATCCGAAGCCCCACTTCCTCGCCGAGTTTCTGCATCGCATCCGTGAGTTCCTCGAGACTCTCCTCAGCCGCCGAGATATCGACAATCATCATCATGTGGAAATAGTCCTGCACTATGGTCTGGTTGATATCCAGCACATTGATGCGCTCCGCTGCGAGATGGGTGCACACCTTTGCAATGATGCCGACCGAATCCTTGCCGAGTACCGTGATAATTACCTTGTTCATCGTTTTTCCTTTCCGTCGCCTGTCAAAGACCCAAATCAGAATTCATACAGTTTCGAGCAGCAGTCCCGCGCCGCAACCGCAAGCGGAAGCTCTTCCGCTTCTCCCTTGCCGTGCGTCAGGCGCAGTTCACAGCGCACAGTCTCATAGGCGAGTTCCGGCAGATTGTTCTCTTTGCTGAGATGCCCGAGCAACACCTGTTTGAGGCCGCCGTGGCAGAGCAGCGAGAGCAGCCTGCCCGCACTCTCGTTCGAGAGGTGCCCGCAGTCCCCGAGGATGCGGCGTTTCAGCGGATAGGGATAGGGGCCTGCCTCGAGCATACGCACATCATGGTTGCTCTCAAGCAGCAGCGCATCGAGATTCCGTAGCGCTGCCTCGAGTTCCGGTGTCGCGTGGCCAAGGTCCGTCAAAAAGGCCGCGCTCTTACCGCCGTATGTCACCCGGTAGCCGACCGGCTCCGCGGCGTCGTGGTCAATCGAGAGCGGAAGCACGGTCAAATCGCCGAGCGAAAAAGCCTCTCCGCCACGGATCACATGAATCCGCTCCGCCGGGTAATCGTCCAGCATCCCCTTCTTTTGGATTGCTGCCAGGGTGCCGGCGGTCGCATAGAGCGGCACCGGATCCTTTTTCAGCAAGACCTTCAAGCCGGTCACATGGTCTGCGTGTTCGTGTGTGAGAAGAACCCCCGCCAGATCCGCGGGCTTCAGGTCCGCGGCCTCAAGCCCCTGAACAATGCGCCTTCTGCTGATGCCGGCATCGATCAGAAGATGCGTGCGCTCGCTGCCGAGATAGCCCGCATTCCCGCTGCTGCCGCTCGCAATGGTCATAAGTCTCATCGGAGCTCCTTTCCGGCGAGGCGCGCATCAATGCGGCGGTAAAGGCTTGCTTCGTCCGCATCGTTTACGAGCGTCCAGTCCGCCATACCGGCATAGGCGGCATCACTCAGCTGTTTCTCCATGATTTCCGCCGCGCGCTCTCTCGTGTAACCGCGGGAAGCCATGAGGCGCTGTATCCGCAGGTCGCGCGGCGTAAAAACATACCAGATTTCATTGTAAATATGATTGCGCTCTCTCGCCGGCAGCGCGGTTTCCACGACCAGAAAACGCTCTTTTTTGCTTTGCGCAAGTGCCTCCACGCGGTCATAGACCAGGGGGTGTACGGTTTCATCGAGCAAAGACAGCAGAGACGGCTCCCGGTAGAGACAATCCGCCATCGCGCTTCGATTCAGCTGCCCGTCCTCGGCAAGTATCTTCTCTCCCATGAGTTCCAGCGCGCGGCGATAGCCCGGCTGTCCCGGCTCGTAGAGTTCATGCGCGAGCTCATCCATGCCGACGATGCACGCGCCGTAGTTCTCCCGCAGATAGGTGAGCACAAGGCTCTTTCCCGAACCGACGCCGCCGCAGACTTCGAGCACCATCAGTGCGCCTCCAGCCAGGACGCGCCGATGTGCGCATCAACCTCGAGCAGCACACGGAGCTCTGCGGCGTGCCGCATGGTCTCTTTCAGGAGTTCCAGGACGCGGGGCGCCTCGGCCTCCGCCGCTTCCACCAGAAGTTCGTCGTGAATCTGGAGCACAATCCTGGCATCGAGTTTTTCCGCCGCGAGCGCACGCCGCACCTTGACCATCGCAATCTTCATGATATCGGCTGCGGTACCCTGAATCGGCGCATTCATCGCGACGCGCTCGCCGAACGAACGCTGCATGAAATTCGAGCTTTTTAACTCCGGCACCGGGCGTATTCTGCCGAACAGCGTCCGCGTAAAGCCGTATTCCTTCGCCTCTTTGATCTGGCGGTCCAGGAAGTGCTTTACCTCCGGATAGGTCGCGAAGTAGCGGTTGATGTACTCCTTCGCCTCGTTTCTCGAGATGCTTAAGTCCTCCGAGAGACCGAAGGCCGAGATGCCGTAGACCACGCCGAAGTTCACGGCCTTCGCGTTTCGCCGCTGTAAGGGTGTGACTTCCGAGAGCGGCACATGGAAGACCTGCGACGCCGTGACCGCGTGAACATCGACCGCGTCGCGGTAGGCCGCAATCAGATTCTCGTCGCCGGAGAGCGCCGCTAGGATACGAAGCTCAATCTGCGAGTAGTCGGCATCCACAAAGACCTTGCCGGGCGAGGGCACAAAGACCGCGCGCACGCGACTGCCCATCTCAGTCCGGATCGGAATATTCTGTAAATTCGGATTGGCCGAAGAAATACGCCCCGTCGCCGTGATGGTCTGGTGAAAGGTGCCGTGAATTCTGCCGTCCGCCCGAATAAAGCCCGCGAGCCCGATCGCATAGGTCGAGTTCAGCTTGGTCAGCATGCGGTAGCGAAGTATTTTTTTGACGACCGGATACTCGGGCGCGAGCTTCTCCAGAATGTCGGCCGCGGTCGAATAGCCGCTCTTGGTCTTTTTGCCGTAGGGAAGCTTCATCTTCTCGAATAAAATTTCCCCGAGCTGCTTCGGCGAATTCAGGTTAAAGTTCTCGCCGGTCTCCTCAAAAATTTCGGTCTCGATCCGGTGAATTTCGGTTTCGAGTTCCTCCGAGAAGGCCTTTAATTTTTCGGCATCCACCCTGACACCGGTCTCTTCCATCTCGGCGAGCATGAAAATGAGCGGGCGCTCAACGGTCTCATACAGCATTTCCATGCCGAGCTCTTTCACCTTGTCGCAAAGCGGCTGCCGCGCCGCAAAGACGACATAGCCCGCATAGGCGGCAGCGGCGACTGCATCCTCTTTGGCACTCGGCAGGAGAAGGGACAGGTAGTCCCGCGCGAGATCCTCGCTCTGATAGCTCTCTTTGAGCGGATTCACAAGATAGGCGAGCACGCCGAGGTCATCGACATTCTCGCGCTCCGCCGTGCCGACCGCTTTGATAAGCTCCTTCAGAGAGAGCGCCGAGACCCGCTTTGCCTGTTGAAACAAGGCTTTCAGAAAGTCTTGTTCCGCGGTCCCGGTGAGCACTGTACCTTCGCCGGTTCCGGCGAGCGCCTTCATTTTTTCGCGCTCGGCTTCCTCCGGTTCGCGCCGATAGAAAAGCACAGCTTCCTCCGCGCGGAAGCAAAGAGAAATCAGGAGATCGTCCCGCGCAATTCCTATTTCCGGCGCCTCTGCCGCCTGCCGCAACACTTCCCGAAGTTCTGCCGCGCTTTGCAGGAGACGGAGCTTTGGCTTTTGCTGTGCGCGCATATTCTCCCGCTGCACTTCGCTCCCGAAATGCTTTAAGAGCGAGCGGAATTCAAGGCGCTGAATCTGCTCGTAGGCAGCCGCCGTATAGATTTCGCCGAGTTTCAGCGACGAGAGGTCCAGTGCAAGCGGGGCGTCGAGGCAGATGGTCGCGAGCCACTTGGAAAAGACAGCGTCCTCGAAATGCTCTTCGAGCGCCTTTTTGGCGCGCGGCGGCTTCACTTCGTCCAGATGCTCTTTCAGATTTTCAATCGAATGAAAGCTCTGAATCAGCGCGGTCGCCGTCTTCTCGCCGATCGAGGGGACGCCCGGGATGTTGTCGGAGGTATCGCCCATCAGCGCCTTGACATCAATGAATTCCTCCGGCGTAACCCCGTAGGTCTCCCTGACCGCCTCCGGCGTGAAATCCAGAATCTCGGTCTTGCCGCGGCTGGTCTTCGGCAGTCGAATCAGAATGTGGCGATCCGCAAGCTGCAGAAGATCCCGGTCACCAGACACGACCGTGACCTCATACCCCTCTTTCTGACAGCGTTTTGCGAGGGTTCCGATCACATCGTCCGCCTCAAACCCCTCAAGAGAAACTGTCTGAATGTGCATGGCGCCAAGGAGCTCTTTTAAGAGCGGCACCTGTTCCCGCAGTTCTTCCGGCATCGGCTTCCGGGTTCCCTTGTACGCTGCATAGCGCTCGTGGCGGAAGGTCGGCGCAGGCAGGTCAAACGCGACCGCGAGATAGTCCGCCCGCTCTTCCTCCAGAAGTTTTAACAGGATATTTAAAAAGCCATAGACCGCATTCGTATGCAGGCCCGCCGAATTTGTGAGCTCCGGTACGCCGTAAAACGCGCGATTCAAAATGCTGTGGCCGTCAATCAATACAACTTTCTTTTGTGCTTCCAATCCGTTTTCTCCTCTTTCAGCCCGCATGCCAGTATAAAATGCGGAGCAATAAAAGTCCTGCGACTGTGACGCCGGCACTGGTCAGCGCATCCATCACATAGCGCAGGATTTTTCGAAGGCGCGCGCGGCGAAGTCGCAGAAATTCATAGCGCAACTCCCGATTCATGGCTCTCATCCCGTCGAAGTCGTCACTGTCCGTGTCGAGAACGCGCAGCCCCTCCAGCAGGAAAAAATTCGTCTCGAGCTCCCGGCGACAGACACTGCAACAACGGATGTGCTCTAAAAAGTCAGCGGTCTCTTCCTCTGTGAGCTCCCGCTGTATAAAACGTGACATCTGCCGTTCCGCTTCTCTGCAGTCCATTCCGCCTCCTCTCTTTAGCAGCAATTTTAACACACTCCCCCGCAAAAAGGGCAGTAAAACAGAAAGAGAACGGAGTTTCCGCCCCATTCTCTCTCCGCTCTCTCCTGAACTTCCCTCTTTACTTGGTCACCATGTCATACTTCATTACGACCACATTGCCCATGTCCTGCGGCACCGAAATTGAGAAGTAAATCTCGCCGTCCTTCACATAGCTGAAGCTCTCCGGCCACTGAAGCTTGCCGTTTTCTCCCTTTTTCAGCGGGAAATCCGACGCCGCCAGCTTCTCTTCGAGCGACTTCTGCAGCGCCTCCTTGCCCGTCGACTGCACCCAGGCCTTGTAGGCATTGACCTTGCTCTCACCCGCGTTGTCGAGCTCAAACGCATCGCCGAGCGCGTAATTCACCATGCTGTCGGCATCCACTGCGTCGCGAAGGCCAAGATCCTTCAAGGTCTTCACCGCTACCGTATTGGTATAGAAGAGCTTGACCGGCGCCGCATCGCCGCTCCGCTGCATTTCGCCGCGGTACACGACCACAACGCGGTCCGCATCCGCCGAAACAACTTCTGCCGTCACCGTGAGCTTATCCTTTGCAGCATCGGTGAGCAGCGCCTCAATCGGCGAGAGCGCGTTCTCCTTTAAGTGCGCATTCAGCTTCTCCTGCTGCGCGCTGTCCGTGAGGCCGTTGACCACAGGATAGCCGATCGAAACATTGTCCTTCTGATAGGTTTCGACCTTTGCGGAAATCAGCGCGCGCTTTTCGGTTGCCACCGCACTGCTGCCCGCCGCCGCACTACTGCTCTCTGCGCTGCCGGAGGTCGCCGCGACACTCGCCGCTGACTCGGCCGCGCGATTTTCCGCCGAAGTCTCCACAACTTTGGAACCGCTCTTCTTGCCGCAGCCGACCACGGCGAGAGCCGCCGCCAGCGCTGCCGCACAAAAGAGCCCCACTCTTCTGTTTCTCATAGTCCACCTCCGCTGTTCGTTTCCGTGTTACCCATAAGTATAGGCGGGAAGGCGCTTTCCGTCAACCGAGCCCTCCTGTCTCCTTTCCGGCTGCGCCGCTATTGCGCAAGCAAAATAAAAACCGGCTGCTCTCCCAATTCAGGGAAAACAACCGGTATTCTCTGCCTGCCGACAGTGGGACTTGAACCCACACGCCCTTGCGAGCAACAGATTTTGAGTCTGCATCGTCTGCCATTCCGACATGTCGGCTTACCGGCAGAGTATAGCATTTCGGAGGAAGCAATTCAAGGGCTTTTTGCCTGCCTTTGAGTATGCAACTAAAAATAGTTGCATGGGGCAGAGCTCTCGTCTATACTTTCAATGACGGAGGTAAATCCGATGGGACAAAAAGAAAAATTGATTCAGCGCCTTAAGTCTAATCCAAAGGACTTTACTTTTGATGACGCTGAATCACTACTGAAATACTTTGACTATGAGTGCTCAAATAAAGGCAAAACAAGCGGTTCCCGTATTATTTTTCCAACCAGGAACACGGAAGCATCTTGCTTCACAAACCACATCCGGGAAACGAGCTGAAAAGTTATCAGGTGAAACAGCTCATTACACTGCTGACAGAGGAGGGGCTTATATGAATAATACCATTCAGTATAAAGGATATGTAGGTAGCGTCGAGTTTTCAGAGGAAGATGGTATTTTTTTCGGTAAAGTCATGGGAATTCGTTCTCTTATCTCGTATGAGGGCGAATCTGCCAAGGAACTTTTGAATGATTTTCATGATGCTGTTGATACCTATCTGGAACATTGCAAGGAAGAAGGAAAGAAACCTGAGCTTGCTTTTAAAGGCAGTTTTAATATTCGCCTCTCCCCTGCGCTTCATAAAAAGCTCTTTCTTTATGCAACCGCACACCAGATGTCTATCAATCAGTATATCGAAGATACCTTAGAAGCCTCCCCCGCCTCGAAGCTCGTGATTTGAAAGGAATCCTGTTAAAGCGCAAGTTTACAATACATTGCCCTATGTTTGTATCCCCGCCGGTAATGACATGCGCGGGAACAATGTCCGGCGTATCACTCATACTTTTCGCAATGGCATTGTTCGATCACCCGCTTTCCGAGCAAGGTAATTGCCTTTTTCGGACATAGACTGATGCAACGGTAACACATGGTACACCGATTCCCGGAAACGGCCCGCTTGCTTTGCATTCGGATATTTCCCATGGGACAGATCTCACTGCACACGCCGCAACCGATGCATGCACTGCTTATTTTCAACTGATCTGTGTATCCCGCCGTCTTTCGATAAAACCATAGTCTCTGCCCAAACAACCCCTTGAAGTGCGCTATCATCGATAAACCTTCACGCGGATAATTTTCCTGCCGTATTTGTTCCGCTGCAAGCGCTATGCGCTTATCCGCCTCCCGGACAATCCGTCTGTTCTCTTCCGTATTCTTTTTTAAGAGCCTGCTGTCACAAACGGAATCCGGCATTTTGATTTGCAGACCGCCGAGAACGGTCGCGCCGTACTTCTTCAGAAGTCTCGCGGTACATCCGGTTCCGTCACCGCTGAACAGTCCCATGGTATTGAGTATAAAAATCGCTTTCCCGTTCCACAGTGAGCGGTGTTTGTCAATAAAATCACGCACCACAAACGGTGCATTGGAAAATTGGGTCGGATACCCCAAAACAAGGCTGTCATGCTTGGCGATTACATTCTCAACCCCGGCATATTCAATCGGAAAACACTGCGCCGAAGCGTCGAGCAAAGAAATCAGCGTTTCAACGCAGTGCTTCGTGTTTCCGGTTCCGCTGAAATAGATTCCTATCATAGTTGACTCACTTCCCCGCCGCAACTCTTGCCGGGTACCAGTTTTGGAACCAGGCCGTAAAGAGTCCCATGAGAATCGGTATCGCCTGCACCACGATGCTAAGCACCAAAGCCGGGACTTTCCCGCTCAGATAATAGCTGACTGCCGCAATTACGATATAGACCACTCCCCAGGCTGCTGCAAGAATATAGTTGGTCTTTCGAAAAATGGGATTTTGAAGCGCATCCTTTCCGTAGCGATACTTTACATAGGCTGCGCAGAGCGGTTCTTTTGTAAAACAGGATCCGAGCCACAAACACCCGAAAGCCAAATAACCTGCGCACACTGCTTGTAGGCCGTTTCCTGTGACAGCGGCATAGACGGCGAGTCCCGCCACCAGCCCAAACGAGAGTCTGTCGTAGCGGCATAATTCATAGCGCTCCGTGACAAGCGGTAACAACGAACATACCGCGAGAGTGATGAGTGCTCCTATCCTCGGCTCTACCGATACAGCGACCCAGAGCGCAATCCAGGCAAACAGCATGTTCTGCATGCGCGGGGGCTTTTTCTCTGTCATAAGCTTTAGGACGGGCTTGCGATCCTCAGCCTGCTCCTCCGTGCCGAAGTAGCGGTCCCAGTTCATCATGAGTGAAAAATCGCCGCTCACGGTATACAGGTGTTTCGCAAGCGCCTCATCGCCCCGCATTTCTCCTCTCGAGAGAGCAAGCCAGACCGAAAAGGGGGTGTCGATGCGAGTGGTGGCACGGAGGCTTTCGTCCGTCAGTACCTCAGCGCCGTCCTTTCCGAGCTTAATCCGATAGGTTTTTCCGAGATCCGTATAACAGATTTCGAGCACACGCTCCCGCCCGTCAAAGCGGTCTCTGTTGTAGAGCGCCGCCATCTGTCTGGTAAAGATGAGACTCTCCTCTTCCTTTTCACCGCTGTCTTTCGAAATCCCCCAGCTCGCATCCGCCATTTTTTCAAAGACCTCTCGCGGATACAGCAGAGCTTTGAGCTTCATCTCGGTCTCCTCTCGGATGCTCCCGCTCGCGTATTCTTTCCCGGCCTGCCTCACTGCAGCGAGATAGGCATCGGTTCTCGCGGAGAGCTCTTTTACGCGGAACAGTTCGCCCTGCCCGCAGAAGATGCTCGTGTACTTCCCCTGTCCCAGCACATGGTCAAACATCCGCGTCACACTGTCGTAATTGCCCTCGGCCGAATAAAAGCCGCAGGTCGAAATGAGCACATGTTTAACCATACTTCTATCATAGCGGGAGGGATGCCCGCCGCTCCCGTTCCCGTCTCTGCTCTCGCACATAAACGGCAGGCTCATGGGCAGCTGGCGGTCAATCAGAGTTTTGAGTGGCCCCGGCACACTGTAGTAATAAAGCGGAAAACTCCAGATGACCAGATTTGCGGAGAGCAGCCCCTCAATCACGGTCTGCATATCATCTTTCATGCAGCAAGTTCCGGGCGTCTGCTTCCAGCAGGCAAAGCAGCCCTTGCAGGGCGCAATCCGAAGAGTGCTCAGATGCAGCTCTTCGAGCTCGACCGCCCTCTCCCGTTCGCTCTCCTGTTCGCGTATGCCATCGAGAAAGCTGTGCGCGAGACGGAGCGAGTTACTCTTAGCTCCCTTGGGACTTCCGTTAATCAGCAGAATCTTCATGCTTTAATCCCTCCAATTCGCGTATGCACTCCTCACACCAGGCGCGCACCATCTCCTCATACATGACGCCGAAGCGAATCGTAAACTTCCAGAACAGCGCTTTTTCGGGCAGGTTTAGCATATCCCGATATTGGTCGCTGACCGCCTCCGCTTCGCCGCTCTCTTTCGTAAAGAGACATTCCCGTTCCGGCAGGGACTTAAAATAAGCGATGTTCTCATCCAAATCGCATTCGCCGCGAAAAAAGGTCTTCATGAGCATGGCATTGCGGACCAGACTCCTGTTCGTATCCTCCCGAAGCCAGCGGAGCAGCTCTTCTCGTCCCGCTGCGGTAATCGATAAAACATTCTTATCCGGTTTTCCCGCCTGCTCCACATGCACCGCCGCAATCCACCCGTTCTTTTCGAGGCCTTGCAGTTCCCGGTAAATCTGACTCGTCTGCGCAACCCAGAAGTGGCTCAGAGAATCCCGGAATACGGTCATAATCTGATACCCCGTCATGTCTCCGTAGCTCAGTAATCCCAGAATGCCGTGCTTTAACATCGATTTTCTCTCCTTATTTCATTCCACTTGTGGAATGAATCCACCCTCAATATAGTTCCACTTGTAGAATATGTCAAGAAACAAAAATTGCGCCGACCTCCGGCGCATCCCGGGAAATCGGCGCAAGAAGCTTTATTCTCAACCTTTGTTAATCAAAAGTAACCCCAGTCCGCAGACCAGAATGCCGGCGAGCTGTTTGATGCTGATGTGCTCCCGGTAGACCAGAAAGCCGATCACCAGCAGTGCGAGGGCAAGACACATACTCGATGTCAGCGCACCGTTACTCACTTTCCAGCCGGAGCGGTACAGAAACACATACCCGACCTCGATTCCCACAATCGACAGACCGAGGACATACGAAGTCCAGTTCGCCTTGCCAAGTTCATTGACATACGCCGAGGGTTTGACGCTCGCCGCAAACAGCACTGCCGAGAGCACCCCCGCAGCCAGATAGGTGATGGTCAGCGCGCCGAAGGTATTCGCGCCCTCCGGCATCGATTTCGTACAAATGTTGTAAAAACAATTCGATCCCACAATCAAGAGCAAAGGCCAAAGCATCTCCCACATCTTACTTCCTCCGAAGATTATCTCTTTCTAAGACTTCCTGTCAGATACACAGGTAAACACTATGCGCAAGCAAGTTTGACAGCTGTTTTTAGGACTAAAAAAGAACGGTTCCGCAATGCGTGACCGTTCTTTCCTATGGCGTGAGACGAAAACGTGTCACTCATGTAACCGTTCCTTATCAAAGTTAAGTCCAAACCGCTTTCGTTTGTACTTTTATGACAGCTATCTGTGTTGCGTATCCTGGAGCCATCTCCTGCGCAGAAAGCTCCGATTCCCTATCCTCATTATAGTTTCAACCTATGGACAAATCAAGCGCTATGCGCAGCGAACCGCAAAAATTTTAATGAGAATCCGCACAAAACTTATCCGTATTGCCTCGCAAAAACACGCTTACAATACTGCGAACGGTAATGCCCGTCTATATGAGCCGTTCGACCGCCGTCCGGACAGTCGCAACAGACTTCGTGCCGGAGCGCTCAAGGCATGAACCTTCTGTCTCAGAAATCGCCCGTATTTACTCCACCCCCAGCGCCTTAAAAACCGCATCCTCCGCACTGCTGTAGAAAATCAGATTGAAGCTCCCCACCAACTCCGGGGGCACGGTGCCAAGGTCCGCCGCACTGGTGATCGGAAGCAGCACTTTCTTTGCTCCGCTATCGAGACACACCTGTAAACTGTTCGCAAGCTCGTCCACTTTCAAAATCGTTCCGCTGATGCTGATTTCTCCCAGCACGGCAAGTGTACTGACCGTGGGCCGTCCAAGTGCAATGCTGCACAGTGCAATCAATGTGGGTAAGGCCAGCTTACCGGTCATTCCAATGCCCTGTAAATCCTGATAATTGATGATGTAATCCCGCATCGTGGTGCTGATACCGCTACTGATCCGATGTCCGTTGGCTTTCAGGAAGTTAAACGCTGTATTGGTGGATTCCTTGCAGTCACGGTCGCTGCCAAGACCGGTGCGCTCAAATTTTCCGTTCCCCGGAAGCATCTGGCTCTCCAGGCGGAATACACCGATCATACCGGACTTGCCCTGACTTACGGTATATACCTGCCCGGAATTGCAGCTGCCGTCGGGAATGAGTTTGCCGCCGCCTTGCTCCGGCACGGAAACAAATTTCTCTTCAAAGGTATCCAGATCAATATAGCTGAAGTTCACATCGTAGAACTCCATTCCGCCCAGCTTTTTCAGCTGCTCCTTGACGCGCCGACGCATTTCCAGCGCAAATACAAGGATTTCTTCAACCTGCTCTTTTGTGAACACGCCGTTCGGGTACAGCAATTTTACATACCCGCCCACAATCTTGCGGACAGCAATCGTATCACGCTGATTCAGATTCTTTCCGAGGCGGAAATACCGATCCAACGCATCTCCCCACTGCTCTTTCCGCAATTCCCGGATAAACTCCGCCAGATAATCCGTGATAAATCCGTAATCATCGGTAAAATGCTCCGGGCGGAACTTCGGAATCTCCCACCCCGGAATATAGCAATGCAGGCGGTCAAGAAAGGCCGTGTCCGTTCCCATCTCCGGCGGGAACGGGTCAAACAGGGAGGAAGTCTTTAGCAACACATCCACGCTCTGGTTGATGTTTCCCACAAAAACCATGGATGCCGATGCCGCCTTTTCCTCTTTCCCGCGGGCAAAGGAGCCGGACGCCATATAGTCTTTCATGATCTGAATGCCGTCTTTGTCCTTGAACTTGATCCCGGCAACCTCATCAAAAGCAACACAGTCCCAGAGGCCGACCAAGCCAACACTCTTGCGCCCCATATTGTAAAACAGATTAGCAACGGTCGTCTGACCGCCGGATACAAGAATGCTGTTTGGACTGATTTCTTTGTAGATATGGGACTTACCGGTGCTGCGCGGCCCCAGCTCACAGAGATTGAAGTTGTTCTCCACCAGCGGCAGCATACGGGCAAGCAGCAACCACTTTTCCCGCTTGCCAAGCTGTTCCGGCTCATATCCGCAGGAACGCAGCATCACATCCATCCACTCTTCCTGTGTGAACGCCCCTCGTCCCTCGCGGACTTCTTCGATGTCGATATGCGGCATCTGAATCGGCGTCAACTTATGAATGCTGATGGGGGAGATTTCCTTCTGTTTTTTCTGTTTGGAGGAAATCGGCTGTCCGTCCATATCTGTGATTCCGAAGCTGCTGTCTCCCTCGGCTTCATATTCCAGCTGCACGATGCACCAGATTCCGCCGCAGAGAAGCCTATCGTATTTTTCCGGATACTCATCCGTAATCGGCACATTGGTAAGGCCAAGGTTAGAGAACTCCGCAAAAAAACAATCCCTTTTGATGTCCAGACGGACTGTCACCATATCAATAATGGTATGGCTCCCGTTCTTGCGCAGCTGAGAAAGAATTTTCTGCGCCTCATCCGGGCGGACAAAATTGTCTGCCAGAATGCGTTTCACATTCTGAACCCCCTGCTCAATGATTGTCTCATCGTCCGAACTGCAATACTGCCCCAACAGGAACTCCAGCACATAGACAGGAACATTTGCTCCTTCTTTGATTTTCTTTGTCAGGTCTTTCCGGACGATGCGACCGTCAAAGTTGCTGCGCAGCTTCCGGCGCAGTTCTTCACGCATATCGTCTGCCGCCATATCCAACCTTTCCATACGGAATGCCTGCCTCCTCTGTATCAGAATCCGAATCCAAAGTCATCCGCAAAGGCAATGTCCATCATCACAGGCTGCCTCCACTGCTCCAGACCGCTTTGTTCGTCATACACCACAAGGTAATACTGCTTGTCCTTGTCGTATTTCTTATTCTTGAATGTGAACCGCATCCGGAAGATGCGCTTCTTAGCATTTTCTTCCCGACTGTCCGCCACATAACTGTTTTCATTCGAGATTTTCTCGTTGTCTTCCGAGAGGAAGAAGATGCGGTATTTTGCTGTCTTCACAGTATCGCTGACGGCATCCGACTGGATAAAGTCCAGGGAAGTAATCAGGTTCGTAATCTTACGGACAATGCTGACCAGAGCGATTTCTGCATTCTTTGTTTCCATATGACCGCGCTCCATCTTAATTTCCAGCACCGGCACCAGCATTTCCTGCGGGGAGGAACCGCCATGCACGAAGTTCGCGCCGCCTCCGGCTACCTTAAAGACATTGCTGCTGACCGGATAGGACACCACCTTGCCGTCCGCATTTCCCAGAACACGCCCCATGCTCATGTGATCAATGCCGTCATCTTCCAAAGCCGCCTCGGACACAATAAATCTGCGATTAACAAAGGCTTTTTCCGCGCTTTTTCCGGAAATTTTATCACTCTCTGTCAGCTTATCACGCTTGTAAAGAAAGCCGTGATCGGCAGTGACGATAAAATGATAGGTGTTGCCGCTGACAGAGATGCGATGAATGAAATCCATGATTTCCCGAACCGCCTCCTCACACGCATGAAACACCTCATCCTCGGTGTTGGCCTTGTCGCCGCGCGCGTCAATCTGATTGTGATATACATAGATCAGCTGCCGTTTTGTCAGCACATCCCGCAGCTCTGCCACTTTCAGATTTTTGATATCATCGAACTGCACACAGACACTATCCGGGTTATAGTTTTGCAGCACCTGCTGCCGACCGGCCAGATTATCGCAAAGAATACCATCTGCCAGTACCTGAAAGTCATCCGTCATCTCCAGTGTCTTATGCGGTAAAAGCGCTGCCATACCGAGCCTTGTATAAGACGGCAGGACGCTCAGCTGTACGGAAAGTTTTGCCGTACATTTCGGGTCATCCTGCATACGGGCAAACAATTCCTGCCCGACTTCATAACGCATGGCATCCGAAAGGATGACCACCGTGCGCTCTTTGGCGTAGCGGAGGTTGGTATTGTAAAACTCCCGTTGCAACGGAATTGCCGAAAATGCGGCATCCTGCCGGATTCCGGCATTCCAAGCGGGGAGCAGAGAAGCCAGATATTCGTTCGTGTAGATATTTTCCACCAGTTCCCGAAGCGGCTCAAAGCTTTCCGTGCTCTCCAGCCGGTCGTAATAATAGTAGAATTTCCGGTACTGCCGATCCATACGGTAATCCGCAGCAAGATAGCGGTCGATGATGGGCTTGAAGCCCTCTGCGGCATGGTAATCCGCTCCCTTCACCATGCTGTACGCAGCGGAAAGCATCCGATAGATTTTCCCAGTCTTTCTGCCAAAGTGCATTTTAGCCCGCTTTTCGCAGAGTTCCGGAATCGTAAGTCCGTTTGCGACTGCGCCGATGTCTTCCGAAACAAGTCTGTCAAGGAGCCATTTAATAAGCACCTGATCCACGGCAAGGAAAGTGTCGCACTCCGTCAAATCGTCCGCTCGCATTCCCGCAAACGCAGGAAGAACATTCAGCTCTTTGGCCACATGCGCCGAAAGCACATCGTATTGATCCCGGTACAGGACGCTGTTCATCAGGCTATCGAGAAAGGCGATGATATTGCCGGACTTGTAGGAGACAAAGCTCTTCCATGCTGCCGGAAGCTCTGCCTGCACATATCGCCCGGTATAAGTGACGAACAAGGTCACCAGGAGCCGTTCCAAACCCGGTTTCGCATCGGTGTATCCGAAATGCTGCTCACAGAGCTTCCAGAATGCGGACAGCAGGTCGTATTTTTCAAACTCCTGCAAGAAAACATTGTCCACCGGCTCATTGCCCGTCAACACGACGCGCACCACTTCCTCAAACGAGCAGGTACGCGCCTTGCAGACTGCACTCAGCAGGCCGACCAGAATCGTTTCTTCGTTGAAGTTTTCGATCTCCAGATCATAAAACCGCTGGGTACGCTCCTTGTTGGCAAAAAACTTGATGTGCTTTTCAATCACCGACTTATACTTTTCCTCAATTCCGAGGTCAAGCGACAGCAGGGAGGCCCGGTCGGCAAAAAAGCGTCTCGAATAAGCACAAGTGTCCTCCAGATGGTTGTCCCTTACGTCCGGTTTGGGGAACGGCGCATAAATCAGATAATTCGTAGTCTGATCTATACGCTCCAGAAAATACTTTGTATAGAACTGGTTATCCGGCTGAAGACGGTATATCTTCGCATTCTGAAGCTCTACCGTTTCCATATCCTCGGCAAAATCTGCCTTGTCATCGTACCAGAAAACCAGTTTCCGGGTCTCGCCGGTAAATTCCGCATTCAGGCGGTCTATAATTTGTTTCAGGTTCAATTCTGCCATATTCAATCTCTTATACTTCTTTCTTCACGACCCATTTTCCGCTTCTATTGGAGCCCTGTCTTTCTACAAATCCATTCATCTGTAAATCCTTAATTATAATCTGGACTTGTTTTCTCGTAAGCTCGAATTCCTCCATGAGCTTTAACTGTGTTATCGCCGGATTCTCTTGCTCACGCTTTTCCTCGCTGCTTTGCCATCTCGGCTCTCGCCTCGATGCGGGCGCTCGTCAAGGCGTGATTGCGTGCAAGCACGCTCACGCTTTTCCTCGCTGCTTTGCCATAATGTTCTTGCTGTCGGACAGCACTTCATAGAATTTTCCGTCCTGTGCGGTCTGGAGCTTGCGGTAATTCACCTTTACGCCGTCATCAAGATCCAGCTCAATGCGGGAAAGTGCCAGATGGCTGATCTTCTCGTCGTATTCCCGGCATTCCTTCAGCTGCTTGGTCAGTTTCTCCTTTCGCTTTCCGGCTGCCGCCACCTCACGGGCATTCTCGCTGTGCTCCATCATATCCTGCATTCGGTTAATTTCGGATTCATACACGCGCTGCATCTTATGCAGGTAGTCGATCCGCAGGTTGCCGATGGTATCCGGCGTATAGCGGTGCAGATAAATCAACGCCTTAAAGCCGTTCTGCTTGCCGCTGTCAAACAACCAGTAAATCGGAC
Source organism: Stomatobaculum longum (assembly GCA_000242235.1). Taxonomy (GTDB): domain Bacteria; phylum Bacillota; class Clostridia; order Lachnospirales; family Lachnospiraceae; genus Moryella; species Moryella longum. Next base: position 72,404 of record JH590861.1, on the reverse strand, counting down.
GCCTGCCGGAGCCTGTGACAGAGTAGGTCTGGCAGTGATCCTTGAAGAAATCGTTCAGGAAGTAATTGCGGATGATTTCCCGGCTGGTGCTGCCCTTAGTGCCGAGGGCTTTTGCGATGAAATCGAGGTTCTCTTCCAGCGTATCGGCACCGTACGCCGCTTTCAGCCATGCCAAAAGGCGCGATACAATATCATCCTCCAGATATTCTTCATCGGTGATGGGAATCACATTGTCCTCGTCCGGGATAAAGCGCCGGTATTTACTGCTGTCCCACGCACCGCCCGCATAGGCAAGCCCTTCCGTATCCAGCGAATAGCGGCCAAACATACAGCCCACGGCATAGCCCAGCAGGCTCTTGATGTCCCGCTGCAAGTCAGCCTTGCGCACGGTCACATCTTTATCTTCCACTTCCGGGGTCAACTCGTCCTGCAAGCCGTAAGTGTCAATAAAAATGCGGTTTAGCTCTTCTTCGTTGGCTTTCAGCTGATTAAAACGGTCATCGCATTCTGTATTCCACTGGTTAAAGGCTTCGGAAATCGTGGAAACATTCCGGAACAACGGGTGCTTCTTAAAGTCCCAAGAGGATTCAAAGGAATCCCATTCTGCTTTTGACAAGTCAACAGACCCCATAACCTTGCTTTGAATATGTCCTACTTCATCTTGCTTCGGTTCAACTAATGGAATCCTCTTGAGGTCACCAACCTGTGTTGTAGTGGTAGGGTTCAATGCCTCCACATAAATAGGTGTTACTTTTGAGTTAAAAATTCCTATCAGGAGTTGTAATTTTGTCTTTTCAGCAAATGCACATGATCCTTTCACATCAAACATGAATCCGCCTTCACAATAACGACCCGCGAAAGAATTTCCTGATATATCAGACCAAGTGATACACGGCTTTAGGTAAACATGGGTCATGGTAGTTTTTGCTCGATTGAATTCTGACGAACGTGACCAATTTACAACATACTCTTGATTTCCATACCATTTCCGCATACCTCCACCCTTATGGTATGGAATCCATTTTGTTTTTTGAAGGTTGACTTTCTCTATATTTGATTTATTAAAAGCAATTTTCTCAAAATTCAATTCTGTCCAAACTCGAAGAAAGATTTCATTATTCCCAGTTGTCATGCCTGAAACAATCTCCGCCAAACATCCAAGATTAGGATTTTTGAAGTTTTTCAGTGCTGCTTCACTTATCCAATACGCATACGGTTTAGCCGGAATCAATTCAAAATCTGTCTTTTTACTGAGCACACGATAATCCCCACTTAAGAAAGCAATTTCTTTCTGGGAAGCATTATCAATATTTACCAACCGGTCACATGTTGTAATATAGTCCAGCACATGCGTTTTTCTTATAACAAAAGAAACTGTCTGAACTACTTCACCACCAAGTTCTTCAAATGCATGTGCACCCAAATGAAGAATTGTTGCAACATCTATATCGGACAAGTATTCTCTCAGTTTTTCATAACTCGATAAGAACATCCATGACTGCTGTGTTATAAGTGACAAATAACAGCCCTCTTTTGTAAAATGTCTGCATTTTTCAATGAATACTGCAAATAGATCACCTTTACTACACGGATAGGTTTCTTTAAGATAATTACTTAATTTCGCATTCATTCCACTGCTCGCCATATATGGAGGATTGGTTACAACCACACTATACTTCCGCGCCAGGGTCTCGCCGATGTCAATCAGCTGGTTCAACTGCTCGGCGGTATCGTCCACGCCCACGCTTTCCATGCTGATCTGCCTGGCGGTATCCGCCGCTGCCACAAAGCGGCGCAGCAAATCCCAGTTATAGTTTTCGACATTCAGGATGGAGCCGTACTCCTTGGCATCGGTCAGGGTGTCCAGCAGGCCTTCCAGCTGATTTTTAGCAGCCTTCTTCTCGCTATTGTCCATCCCCGCGCCGAAATAGTGCAGGTGCGCACGGTTGATGCTGTTACTCTCCTGCACGGCATAGACATGGCAGGTGTTCTCGCCGTTTAAGATGCGGCGGTTATACTGTCTGGCTTTCATCATCACGGCAAAGTACGCCAGCTGATACGCGCGGTCGTCAATGTCCAGCCCGTAGAGGTTGTGTTCCAGAATGCTCTTTGCGGCATCGCGTTCACTGTAACCGGCACTCTCGTAAATCTGCAGCAGCACATCAAAGGCGTATACGAGGATATGGCCGGAGCCCATGCAGGGGTCAATGAGCTTAATGTCTTCCGGGTTCAGAGCAGCGTACTCTCTGCGAATTTCCGCGAGTTTCGCCTGCACCGCTGTCTCCTGTTCCGCCTCTTCCAGATAGTATTTCCAGTTCTCTTCCAGTCCGCAGTCCGGGTGTCCTTCCACCCACAGACGGCCGAGGCTGTTCTCCACCATGTAGCGGACGATCCAGTCCGGGGTGAACAGCTGGGTCACGGCAGGGATTTCCTCTTTGGTAATCTTGCCGTTCTTGGCAAAAATAGCGGCCTTCAGCTCGGTATTGTAATACTGGTACAGCCAGCCGATAATTTCCACCTGACCGCCCTGCTCGATGTTGAAGTCAGCCTCCGGGATATCGTGTATCAGGTGATAGACCACGCCGTCCCGGTCAATGACGGACAGGCTTAGCAGCAGCTCGGTGTAGTTCTTGGTTGTTTCAAACAGCGCAGGCAGAATCGCATTCAAGGCATTGCACTGTTTCAGGAACAGAATGCGAAACACTTCATCCAGCCGGTTGTCCTGCTTCAACCGGAAAATCTGCGCCTCTTCCTCCGCTGTGAAGGGCAGCTCTGCGTCAAACGGGGTCGTGACCAGATCCGGTTCCAGCTTACCGCTCTCGGAAGAGAGAACCCGGATATGAGAAGGCAGATAATCATTGACCTCCATGAAACGGATCGCAATCAGGCGGTTGAACCATGTATAGGCAACCTCCTCCATCACATACCGATATGCGGTCTTATAGTCGGTATCCTTTTCTTTCTGCCGGATGACCTCGATCAGCTTGTCACGCTGACGCACGGCCTCGCCGGAAATCGAATACGGTTCTGCGGTGCCGATGTCAAAGAACTGCGTATCGCCGAAGCTCTGCGGCAGCGGCTTTGCAATGCCGCCCTCGGTCACGCCGATCAGGCGGGCAGCATAGCTGACATCCGCAATCAGCTTGTTCCGCGCCCAAATCGCAAAATTTTTTATGGCTGTCTTATTCATGGAGTCAATCTCCTGTCATTTACAGTTCAATGTTTATGATGGTATCCTCATCCATCTCTTTCAGCAGATTTTCACGCAAGACAGACAGGTATTTATCAATGTCCTCCCTGCTCTCCAGTCGCCATGACGCTGTCCTGGCAACTGTCTTGATAGAGATGTTTTTCGTGGTGCGCACCTTGTATTCCGGTTGCGGTTCCGCGACCTTTTCCGCCGGTTTCACGGTCTCCCCGCGCTTTTTCGCCTCTTCCTCCCGGCGTCTCTGCTCTGCTTCGGCCTTTGCCGCCGCTTCCGCAGCAAGGCGGTTATCTTCTGCCGTCATCTCATCGAGCAGTCGCAGTTTTAAGGCCTCTGCCTTATCCGCAAAGCTGCGGAGTGTAGAGACATTGTTGCACCGCTCCGCGCCGTCCATAATCTCCCCGAACAGTTCCAGATAGCGGTTGATTTTTGCATCCTTATAGGGCTTGGTGTTCAACACTTCAAACACTCTGCTTTGATCCTGGTGAATGGAATCCTTCACCGGCTCTGCCTTGTTATCCAGGATGCGATTGTAGCAGTATGTAAACTGCTCGAGCAGTTCCGGCAGCTTCGGAATCTCCTGATAGGGCTTTGCCATCCGGACGATGGTGCGCATCTTTGCCACGACATCTTCCAGCTCTGCATCCACGATGTAAGTCTTACTGTCTTCGTAAATGTTCAGCATATCCAGTACACGCGTGAAGATGGGCAATTGCTCGCCGTCGAAGAAATTGCGGACCGGCTCATAGTCCTCGCCAAAATCCATCAGCTCGTCCTGCTCGTCAAAGACGGTCTTGAAAAATTCCAACGGTGCCTGTATCCGCATCAGTGCGGAGAGCCGTTTTTTACCGTTTTTCAGAATTTCTTTTCCGGGATAAGCATAATTCTCGTATTTCGCTTCCAGCGGCACAATCTCGGAGATTCGCTTCTCGCAGTCATGCTGAAACCGTTTCATAACGGTATCTTCGTCATCGGCGGACGCTGTCTCCCTGAACAACTCTTTCATCACGGTGCGGACGGCCTTTTTCCGGTTTTCCGGCACACGGATGCGCACTTCCGTCAGCAGTTTATCCACGAACTGCTTCTTTGTGATGTAGCCGATGATTTCCTCTTCGGAGCGGTTATTCCGATTTACACTTTCTCCGCTGACGGTAAAGGACAGATCGCCACGCTGAAAGAGCCGTGCCACCAGCCAATGGATGTCATCTTCCACAAAGCCATAGGGTGCTTTCATAAAGCGGTCCTTGATGGTCTTCATAGAAGTCTTCATGTGTACCCGGGAATTGCCTGCCACGAATTGCAGCACATCATCCAGTGCATGGACATTGGGTTCTCCGGCATTTCCCAGTGTCAGCGACATTTGATTGCCGGTCTTGAACAGCTTCCGAATGTCTGCCTCGCCCATCGCTGCATCAATATAGGACAGCTTGTGATAAACCGTCTGCACCAATCTTCCGATTGCCTCATTGATGCGACCGGTCACTTCCTTAGCGGAGGTGTGCAATACATCTCCGTTGACATAGATGGTAGCCTCTTTCAGCGCTTCCGTCAGGTAAAGCTTGGCGTTGCCGTTCCGCTCCCGCATCTCCACGCGCTTCGCTTCTTTAATGGTCTCATACTTGGCAAGCTGCACGGAAGTATTCTTTCGCAGGAAGCGCTCAATTTTTAGGTATGCCCGCATTTCCGTCAGGAACGCATCATCGTTCGGCAGAACCACGAGGACTTCTTTGCCCTGACCGGAGAGCAGTCGCAGTGTACCGTCATCTGTGCCGCCTTCATACCACGGGGTCAACACGCGGAGGCCGATGTCGTAACTCTGGTTTGCCTTATAAGGACGGTCATCTACTGTCTGGTTGAAGGAGAATGCATACCGTCCGCCAAAACTTGGATACTGATACTTCTTCCCGGAGAAAATATCCTCATAGATCATCTCCGCAATCTTCGTGATGACCTCCGGCATCTCCACGTTTTCTTTTTCGATTTCATTGTTGATTTCCTGTTCCTCATCGGTCAGGAATACATAGACGGAGCCGTTCTTCTGAATCAGCATCTGGCGCATCAGCACCTTCAGTGCATCCTCCACCTGTGCCTTCAGGGAGATGCGGTCATCGTCAATGCCGGCAATCATCAGGCTTGTGATATTATCCACATTGGCCTGAATCTCCGGAACATATTTAATCAGGAACAGGGTCTTTAACACGTTGATTGCAAAGACATCCTTTTCCTTTCTTTCCGGGTTGACGAAGCTATTATCATAGGCGCGGATAATCACACTGCTGTGGCTGTGGTCAAGGAAGTTTTCCAAAGCATCATAAAACCGATAGAACGGCACGATGGCGCCCGTCTCCGAATCCATCAGCTGCATGGCTGACTCCTTGAACAGCGCCAGCATGGAACGCTCGCCCTCGGACAGATGCTTCCCGGAGGCCCCGTGGGTGCGGATGCTGGTCAGCACACTTGCCAGCAAATTAAACTGGTAGGGAACAAACGGATAAACCTCCGCAAAATCCTCCGCATTGGCGTACAGTTTTTTCTCCACACCGTCGTTAAAAACAATCAGATTTTTGATGACGGTTGCTTTCTGGTCATAGAGCAGACGCAAACTCTGTGCCGCTGTCTCTGTCTTATCCAGAATACGCTTTTTGATCACGGCATCTACATTGGCAGAGGACAGGGAGAGGCGTGTGTCGAAGCGCCCCTGAATCTTGGAGAAATCGTTGCCCTTCACCTTGGTAACGGAGTCGATGTCCTGCTGGCTTGTCACGATTACCCAAGCTTTCCCCATGCACTCCTTCCCCAGCTCTTCTGTCACTGTCTGGAGGTTCAGCATCAGCTTGGAATCGTCACCGATGTACTGCCCGATTTCATCCACAAGGAATACCACATGGTGGTTGTTGCCTTTTTTCTCAATATAGGACTTTACACGCTTGGCGAAATCTTCAATGCTGATCCGGTAGCTCTCAGTTGCTTTCTCGCACCAGTTGCGGGCCACCGATTCGCTCATGAAGTTCATGTCAGAAAGGACATCGACAACGGAATCCTGAATGAAATCGAAGTCCTGACGAGAGCTTTCCCACGGATTGCCGTACTCTTCTTCAAACTTTTCCCGAAACTCCTCAAAACGACCTTCCTCGGAAAGTCTGCGCTCCAGATCGGCAAGGTGCGGCATGGAACCGCAGAAGCCCTGCATCTCATTGAAAACCTTCAGAAACACATTCACAATGGCATCTTTGTTTTCCTTACCGTTCGAATCGCTTTTGGAATCAATGTTGAAAAGAATGACATCCGATAGCGTATTTGCTGCCAGTTGCATATCTGCCAGCACCATCTGGTCGCTAATCTTCCGATCGGCGATAAAGTAGTCGATGGCATGTCGGTCTCCGACTTGTTTATTCTGAAGCAGATAGGACAAAATTTTCAGGAAATGAGATTTACCGCTTCCAAAGAAACCGGAAATCCAGACTCCCATTTTTGGTGTGGTCCCCTGAATTCCTTTTTTATATGCCGCAAAAAAATCCGCGAAATGACGCTGAAGCTCACGGGTCACAACATACTCTTCCAGTTCCTGCGCCACATTCGTTTCTTCACCCTGGCCGACAATGATAACACCCTGTATCTCGCGGTCAATTTTCTTTCGGAACATATCCTTAATCTGCATAACAGTTTCCTCCGTCCGTTACTTTACCAGTCGGAATGCCCGGTAATAGTTATCGTCTTTAATCTCATTGAACAGAATCAACTCCTGTTCATTATAGGTTCCCGGAAAGAACATCACGACCGGGCAGCGCACAAACGCCTGATGCAAGTTATTCAGCACCTTGTGGGAACGCAAAATCGGATAGCACTTGCCGATACCGGTCAGGAACACGACTGCATTCTCCGGCGTATGCTCTGTGATATATTGCACAATCAGGCTGTCATCGTCATTCACCTTCATGGAGTTGGTCACCGCCTTGATAATACGCTCAATTCCCCGTTTTTTTTCAAAGTCGTAACACTTTTCCAAGAAGTTTTTCTCTTCCAGAAAGTCAATGATGATATCATACAGGTCAAAGACCACAAGCACAAAATCATCATCGCCGCGGTCGTTCTTGGTTTTCAGATACGCAACGCGCTCCCGAACTTCCAGTTCCTTTTCCGGCGGGTAATCAAATACCCAGTAGTTGACCTCATTTGCGCGGCCTGTTCCTTTCCGAAAAGACGGCTTATGGATTGCAAGCTCCATCTCATCCAGTCTTTGGCTTAAGTCCATTTCATCTTACCCCTGTCAGTGTTTTTACCATGATGCCGAGAGCATGGTCATAAAGCCAGTGCTCAAATGCAATATCAAGAATCGGCTTTTGTATTTTTCTTGTGCTGTTTAGCCGGCTGCTTTCTAAGAGTCCCGCTTCACAAAGCTGTGTTTTATAGCAGGCGCCGAGACGGCGCAAGGTAGCGTCCTGAAAAGAGGCTACCTTCTCACTCTGTTCCTGCTTATTTTTGAAGAATATACGGATATCCGCATCCGTCAGTTCATCGGATCCGAGAATCATTTTTTCCCGCACGACTTCGTACACAAAATCAAAAAATAATGTGTCGTGCAAAAGAGCCGCAGTCAGTACAAATAACTTTTGTGTGGCAAGATCACTGCAAAGAAATACCGGATAAAAGCTTTCATCTAAGGTCTTGATACGGGATATTACCGTAGAATAAATCTGCTGCGCTCGCAGTTTTGTCGGCGCCCCGTAAATGTTTGTCTCTTCATTCAATTTCTTTATATCTGCAAAGCTCTTGCCCTCACGCAAAAGCTGCACGGTTTTCCGAAATTCCATGAACCAGAACGAAAATTTCACTGCTCCGGCACTATACGGTTTTCTTTCCATCTTCGCTCTCTCCGTTTCCGGATTTCTTTTTGATGTATTTGCCGCTTTTGATTCTGGCATCCTTCGGCTTTTCTGCGTTAACCGGAATGATCCATTGATGCCCCAAACGCTCGACGCCTTCAATTCGCCCTTCCATGCATAATGTCTGTACTCTCCTCGCGCAGATTCCCCATTTTTCAGAAACCTGCTGAATCGTCATGAAATCCATCCGGAACCTCTTTTTCGATGTCCAAAATCACTCACGGCAAGTTAAACTCTCACATTTCTAGTTTACTCCAGGAAACGAATAAAACCAATCTAAAGTTCATTCGAATTTTCATTTGCCCAAGATGCCTGTGCGGCAGTTCCTGCCCACAAAAAACGGTGCAGCATGCGCATGACACGCACACTGCACCTAGTATTCCGTCATTGACCGCTTGCTCTATCCGGAAGCGTTTTTTCCTTGTTCTCTAACCTATGACTGCGATTTGAGGAAGAGGTTTGTCGAAGCAAGGCTCAAGCAATGTCATCGTTTAAACCGGGACTTTCCACCGCAACGATATCCTCGATCGGAATCCGGCTCCCGTCCGTCAGGTGTATGCATCGCGGCAAGTCCGTTATCTTTTTAAGCCGCCCGCTTACCGTCACATAGGCACCGCCCGCCTTGCGCGCATCCGGCACAAAGTACAAGAGGCTTATTTCCGTGTATCATCACATAGCCGCCGAGAGCGGTCTTCCAGTGCGGACATCCCCCCTGGTCAATTGCCGCGTAAATCGCATCCTTTTCCGCCTCGGAAATGAGTCTCTGTGCGAAGCCGCGGTCCGCGTCCGACTTGTCGGGATAGGACAGTCCGAGCGAGAGATGATAGTTGCTCTTCGGATTCCGGAGACAGATATAATACTCGCCGCTCGGCGTAATCCGGTCGCCCTCAACCTGTTTTTTCCCCAAGGCCGAATTGGTGCCGATATTGCACGCCCAGACGCCGATCACCTGATGGTTCACATAGAGCGTGAGTTCTTTTTTTCCCTTGCTCACATAGATTCTGGTCGGCGGTTCGTTCTCTTCGACTGCTGCGCCCGTCTCTCTTGTCGTCCCGGCTGTCTCCTCTGCCGAGGCCTTCGCCGCTTCCTCTTCCCGCAAGGCTGTCTCCTCCTTTTCTTCCGCACTTACACTGGCGCTGACCTTGGTGACGGTCGCCGCATAGACCGTTCCCTGCATGGCCAGCACAGCAAGCAGTGCTGTCACCGCAATAAGTTTTCCTTTTCTCACATGGATACATCTCCCTTCTCTCTGTCAAGACAGGCACAAAACAGACTCTGCTATCTCTACTCTAGGCACGGCAGGGCAGGATTTCATCCTGCAAAGGTAGGCCTTTTCTTGGTTCTTTGGTATACCTCTTTGCGTCGTGCCGCAATCGCAGACAAAAAACAGGGGCGGACTTTCGTCCGCCCCTTCCGTAGGATCGCATACAGCGTTTGCTGTCTTCTATTATTCGGTCTTGCTGTCGTCGTAAAGTGCGACCAGCTTCTTCAGGTACTCGTAGCGAGCCATTGCATCCTGCTCGTTCTTCGTGAAGAGCTGCTCCGCTCTCTCCGGGTTCTTCAGCATGAGGGAGTTGTAACGCACCTCGCCCATCAGGAAGTCTCTGTACTCGCCTTCCTTCGGTGCCTTGGAATCCAGCGTGAACTTCTTCTCGGCAGCCGGGTTGAAGCGGAAGTTGTTCCAGTAACCGGACTCAACCGCGAGCTTCTCCTCGGTCATAGCCTTGTTCATGCCCTTCTTGATACCGTGGTTGATGCACGGCGAGTAAGCGAGAATCAGGGACGGACCCGGATAAGCCTCTGCCTCTGCGAGAGCCTTGAGCGCCTGGTTCATATCCGCGCCCATGCTGATCTGTGCGACATAGACATAGCCGTAGGTCATCGCAATGCCTGCGAGATCCTTCTTCTTGGTCTCCTTACCGCCTGCCGCGAACTGTGCGATTGCACCGGTCTTGGTGGACTTGGAGGACTGACCGCCGGTGTTCGAATACACCTCGGTATCGAAGACGAGGATGTTGATATCCTTGCCGGAAGCGATGACGTGGTCCACACCGCCGAAGCCGATATCGTAAGCCCAACCGTCGCCGCCGAAGATCCACTGGCTCTTCTTGTTCAGGTAATCCTTCTGCTTGAGGATCTCCTTCGCGAGCTCGCTGCCGTCCTTCTCGAGTGCCTCGACCAGTGCATCCGTTGCTGCGCCGTTCGTTGCGCCGACAGAGTAGGTGTCAAGCCAAGCCTGGCAAGCCTTCTTGGTCTCGTCGTTCGAAGCGGTCTCGTTGAGCTCCTCAACCTTGCTCTTCAGACCGTCGCGGATTGCGCGGTTTGCAAGCAGCATACCGTAACCGAACTCAGCGTTGTCCTCGAAGAGGGAGTTGTCCCAAGCCGGACCCTGGCCCTTCTCGTTCGTCGTGTACGGCGTGGACGGCGAGCTGTTGCCCCAAATCGAGGAGCAGCCGGTTGCGTTCGAGATGTACATTCTGTCACCGAAGAGCTGGGTGACAAGCTTTGCATACGGTGTCTCACCGCAGCCTGCGCAAGCGCCCGAGAACTCAAGCAGCGGCTTCTTGAACTGAGAGCCCTTGACGGTGCTCATCTTGAACTTGTCGATGACTTCCTGCTTCTCCGGCAGCGTAACAGCATAGTCAAAGAACTTCTGCTTGTCAGCATTGTCCGCGAGCGGCTGCATGACGAGCGTCTGGTTCTTCACATTGCCCGGGCAGACATTTGCGCAGCTTCCGCAGCCCGTGCAGTCGAGAACGGAGACATTGATGGCGAACTTGTAGCCCGGCATCATCTTGAGGTCGGTCATCTTCATGCCTTCCGGTGCGTTCTTCGCCTCTTCCTCGGTCATAGCAACCGGACGAATTGCAGCGTGCGGGCAGACATAGGAACACTGTGTGCACTGGACGCAGGTGTCCGGATTCCAGACCGGAACATCAACCGCGATACCACGCTTCTCGTAAGCAGCCGTGCCGTTCGGCGTGGTGCCGTCCATGTAATCCATGAATGCGGAAACCGGAAGGTTGTTGCCCTCCTGCGCATTGACCGCAGACTGAATCGTGTTGACGAACTTCTTGACTGCCTCCGGACCGTGAGATGCGTGCGTGAAGTCGAGACCCTCGTCCTTCGCATCCTTCCAGCTCTCCGGAACCTCAACCTTGTGAGCGCCCGAAGCGCCGGCATCGATTGCGTTCCAGTTCTTCTTGACGACATCCTCACCCTTGCGGCCGTAGGTCTTCTGCGCGGCATCCTTCATGAGGGTAATTGCCTTCTCCTCCGGGATGATGCCGGTCAGCTTGAAGAATGCGGACTGAAGAATCGTGTTGATACGGGTCGGGCCCATGCCGGTCTCGATACCGATCTTCACACCGTCAATCGTGTAGAGGTTAATCTTGTGGTCGTAGATGTACTTCTTGACCTGGCCCGGCAGATGCTCCTCAAGCTCCGCATCGCTCCAAGCGCAGTTCAGCAGGAAGGTACCGCCGTCCACAAGTTCCTGAACCATGTTGTACTTGCGGATGTAAGCCGGGTTGTGGCAAGCCACGAAGTCTGCCTGGTGAATCAGGTAGGTGGACTTAATCGGCTTGTGACCGAAGCGGAGGTGAGACATCGTGACACCGCCGGACTTCTTCGAGTCATAATCAAAGTATGCCTGCGCATACATATCGGTGTTGTCACCGATGATCTTGATGGAGTTCTTGTTTGCACCGACGGTACCGTCTGCGCCGAGACCCCAGAACTTGCAGTTCGTCGTGCCTTCCGGCGTCGTGACAAGGTTTGCACCGGTCTCGAGGGACAGGTGGGTCACATCGTCCACGATACCGACCGTGAAGCGCTTCTTCTCGGTGTTCTCGAACACTGCGACGATATCCTTCGGCGTCGTGTCCTTGGAACCGAGACCGTAGCGGCCCGTGAAGACCGGAACATTTGCAAACTCGGTGTCGCGGAGTGCAGCGACCACATCGAGGTAGAGCGGCTCACCGATGGAACCTGCCTCCTTGGTTCTGTCAAGCACTTCGATGCGCTTCACAGACTTCGGAAGAGCCTCGACCAGAGCCTTTGCGCTGAACGGACGATACAGGCGAACCTTCACGAGACCGACCTTCTTGCCCTGCTTGGTCAGATAGTCGATGGTCTCCTCAATCGTGTCGTTGACGGAACCCATCGCGATGATGACAACTTCCGCATCCTCTGCGCCGTAGTAGTTGAAGAGCTTATAGTCCGTGCCGAGCTTTGCGTTGACCTTGTCCATGTAGTCCTGCACGATCTCCGGCAGCTTGTCATAGAACTGGTTTCTCGACTCGTTGATCTGGAAGAAGACGTCCGGGTTCTGCGCCTGGCCCTTCTCCTCCGCGTGGTTCGGGTTCAGAGCCTTGTCGCGGAACGCCTGAATTGCGTCGAAATCAGCCATATCCTTCAGATCCTCGTAATCCCAGATCTGAATCTTCTGAATCTCGTGAGAAGTACGGAAACCGTCGAAGAAGTTGATGAACGGAATTCTGCCCTTGATTGCTGCGAGATGTGCGACCGGCGTCAGGTCCATGACTTCCTGCACGGAAGACTCACAGAGCATTGCACAGCCGGTCTGACGACATGCGTAGATGTCCGAGTGATCGCCGAAAATGCTGAGTGCGTGGGTTGCAATGGCACGCGCGGAAACATTGAACACGCCCGGGAGCATCTCACCTGCAATCTTGTAGAGGTTCGGGATCATGAGAAGCAGACCCTGCGATGCGGTGTAGGTCGTGGTCAGAGCGCCTGCGACGAGGGAACCGTGAACGGCACCTGCCGCACCTGCCTCAGACTGCATCTCCGTGATCTGAACCGTGTGACCGAAGATGTTCTTCAGACCCTGCGTTGCCCACTCATCCGTGTGCTCAGCCATCGGAGAAGAAGGCGTAATCGGATAGATAGCCGCGACGTCGGTGAACGCATAAGACGCATGCGCCGCCGCCTGGTTACCATCCATGGTTTTCCATTTTCTTGCCATGTGATACCTCCCAAGTGAAATTGGAACTCAGAAACACTTGTTTCTGAATTTTTATAGCGTCTGACAATATTATAACAGGCAGCTGCGCCAAAATACAATGCGCAACTGCCTGTTTCATGTATCTTATGGGGTACACGTTTTTTAATTCTGCGGTGCCGCCTGCACGGTTTCCTCCGTAGAAGGTGCCATGGTCGGTCCCTCCGAGATGTTCGCGCCGGGTCCCTTCGTGGTCTCGGCTGCCGGTGCCTTCGTCTCCGCGCTCTTGGAGGTCTCGGTTGCCTTCGTCTCGCTGTTCTTCGGCTCAACCTTGCTCGCCGCGCTCTCGGCTGCCTTGCCCGGGTTCACCGCCTCGGTCGGCGATGCGGTCGCCTGCCCTGCCGCCGTCTCGGTGTTCTCGGTGATGGTCATCGCATCTGCCGCCTGCGTCGCCGTGACCTTGCCGCTCGTGTTTCGCGCAATCTTCTTCGAGTGTCCCTTGTAGCTCGAATTGTGGAAGAACTCGTCCGAAGTCACCTCGCCGTTTTTCTTGGTCACAATGTTCGTGACCCAGCGGCTGCCGATGGTGCCGTCCGCAATTTTCTTCTCGACACCCGGCTTCAGAGTCGTGTCCTCGACATATTCCACACCGCCGTTATCCATATCCTCGAGTTTCTTCGAGACCATAGAAATCGTGACGCCGTCGTCCAGAATCGGAATACCGACCAGCGAGACCGTCACAGTCTTTGCCTTCGGGTCAAACTTTGCGCGAATGGCCATCGCGTACTTGGTCGTATTGATAAACTTCATGTCCGGACCGGCATAGCCGTCGTAGCTGACTGCCGCGTCCTCACCCGGCGTCACATAGGTCGGCGCGAAGGTGTGCGCGTGACGCTCGGTCGGCATGATACCGGCCTTTACCACTGTGTTGTACAGCGTGGTCGAAACCTGGCAGACACCGCCGCCCGGCTCCAGCACAACCTTGCCCATCTGGTAGGCACCGGCAGGCTTGTAGCCGCGCTCCAGCGTACGGTTGCCCGTCGTCTGGTTAAACGAAAACTCGTCGCCGACTTTCAGAATCTTGCCGTCCAGTGCCTCGCAGGCGAGCTTTAAATTGTTGTTTCGATCCGCATTGTCGGTCGCGGTCGTCGTAAAGGTTGCGATGACCTTGTATTTGTCCTTTGCGTCTGCGGTCGTCAGTTCCGGTTCCGTTATCTCCGCCTTGAGCGGAAGCACGGCTTCGTAATTCTGATTGTTCATCGCAGCTTTGATGGCATCCGCCATGGCTGTCTCGTCCACCTTGCGTCCTTCGGTGGAATCGCTGTACGAAAACGTATTGGTCGTCTTGTCAAAACTCTTGAGCTCCGCACTCTTGGCGCTCCGGTTCCACTTCTTCGCGATGTTCTGCACCTCGGAAGCAATTTCGGCATCCATGCTCTCGGCGTCCAGCAAGTAGTTATGGTCTTCCTTCTTATCGCCCTCGTCATAAATCTCCGTGAGCACCTTCTCGAGCTTCCCCTTGAGAAGGTCCGCGACCGCATAGTCCGCATCGTCCGCGCTGTCCTTGGCGGTCGATGTCTTTGCGGCCGAACTTGTCTCCTTCTCCGCTGCCGTCGTGTTATCGACAGTGCTGCCGTCCGCTGCACCGCTCTCGGTTTCGGTCTCCGCCGCAGCGTTCTCGGAGACCCGTAAATTCCACTTGTACTTCTCGAGCACGGCCTTTCTCGCCGCTTCCTTTGTCATGCCGGAAATATCAACATCGTTAATTTTGCAGCTGCCCTTCAGTTTCTCATTGCTCTCCGTACTCGCAACCGCCGCCCTGCCCTTATCCCGTTTGCCCGCCTGCACGATGCGGGAAATGCCGAAAATCGAAAGAGAAACGACAAGAACCGCCCCTGCCGCTCCGATTATGACTCTCCGCTGCCGATCCCGCAGTCTCCGCTGCCGCTGTCTGTAATAGTGACTCCCCTTATCGCCTCTCACGCTCATCGTCCGCTCTTCTCTATCTTTCAAAAATTCATTCTTCACAAATTCGATTTTCAAGTACACGCGCCGCGTCGTGTCCGACGTAACGCAATATTAAGGAAAGTATAACATAGTCTGCGCGAAAAAAAAGAGTTGTTCCTGTTACGAGAAGTTACAATTTCATTACAACAGCTTGTGCCTACTGGTAACTCTGCACAAGAGTCTTGTGTTTTCCCGCGCCCCATCTCCGAAGAAATCCGGAATTCTTACTTGCTTTTATCCAATTTGCAATTCGCTTGCTCTCATCTTTTGAACATGTTGCCGAACAACCGCCCGAAAAAGATTGTATTCCGAACAGAAGAGCGCGGTTTTCACCGCGCCCTTTTCGTCTAACAACTTATATTTGACCCTCAGACTGCATCCGCAATTCTGACATGGGACACGTACCAGCGGCGCAGTTTCACAAAGCCCCAGGGTGCGTAAAGACCGCAGGTCACGATGCTCAGCAGGAGTACCACAATGTACTGACCGAAGAGTTCGGCACCGCTTCCGTCAAAACGGAGGCGCTTTCCGGAAATGCGGGCATTCGGCGCATACCACTTGTTAAAGCTGCAAACCACCCACGGAACCGCGATGCCGCAGGTCAGCGTCCCTACCAGTGCGGTGACCAGGTTATAACCGATCCACTCAAACATATTGCCGTCAAACCCGGAATTCGGGAACACATCCGAGTTATTCGGATCGCTCACTTCATCCGCAAAGGCCGTGTGACTCAGAATCCACTGTTCCAACTTAAGCCCCATGACAAAACCGTAAAGACCGCAGGTCACAATGGTGAGCAGGAACCAGATAATCCACTTGCCGAAGAGCTGCATGCCCGTGCCGTTAAAGACCAGCCGTCTTCCGCTGTAAACACTGTGCCTGCGCTCCCAGCCGACGGCATAGCAGATAACCCAGGGACCCGCTAAACCGAGGGTTACCATACAAAGCAAAGCGCCGAACAGGTTGATGACAAAATACTCCAGGCCGCTTCCGTCAAACACGGACTTGCTCGGATCCGGTATCTCCCTGCTCACAGCTGTTGTCTCTGTTCTTTTAGGCTTCATCTCCGCCGCAAACTGTTCCGTCTTCTCCCTCGGATTCTCGGCAAAACTCTTGAAGGCCGCGAAGTCCTCATTCGGCTGAATGTCCGATTCGATGCCGGTGCCGCGCAAAAAGACGCGGGACAGCGCATCGAGCGCAAAGAAAGCCAGCGCAATGCTGAGAAGGGTAAAGAAAAGGTTTCCCCTGCCGGACAGGCGAAGCAGCAGGATGATCAACGCGAGCACATTGGCACCGAGGCACACAGCCATGCCGGTTGTCTGCTTCTCCTTCCTGCCGTAAAGCTGCACGCTTGCCACGACGCCGGCGAGGGAAAGCAGGCAAAAGAGCAATTTGCTTACCCAAAAGACAATTCCGAACAGACCGGACAGACCGTACGCAACGCCGTAAAGCGGCAAAATATTCGCAAAAACCGAATAGGCAATTCCGCGCAAAAAGTAAAGTACGTAGCCGAGTACCACAGCGGCAAAAGCTGCGAGCGGTGCCAGCGCCGCAAGGCGCTCCATATTGCCCGGCGTCCAATGTTGCTTCAGCGCCTCGCCCTGTCTCGCCGCTTCCTCAGCGGTTTCACGCGCGGCCCGTGCGGTGCTGTCTGCCGCCCGATTCGCCTCCTGCCCGGCCTGTTCCGCTTTTTCTTTTGCATACTTGGCGGTATCCTCGCTTGCGCGGCGCGCCTCCTCGGCGGCCTTTTCCGCAGCTTCCCGGGCACGCGCCGCAGCTTCTTCGGCATCACGCTCAAACCGGCTCTTTTCATGCGCCGCTTCGCCGTTCGCAGCGGTGCTCTCCGTCTGCTGCGTTGCCTCGCTGCTCTCAGCCGC
>JH590861.1:0-55366 GCA_000242235.1 Stomatobaculum longum | reverse complement strand
CTGTCTGCTGCGTTGCCTCGCTGTTCTCAGCCGTGCTCTCACCCGCGGTGTTCTCCGGCGCAAACTCCAGCTTCTCCCCGCAGTTCGGGCAGAACTTTGCCCCGGGTATAATTTTTGTGCCGCAATTCGGACAATACATCGTTCCCTCCCCTTTCCTCATTCAAAGCGATGTCTACAGGTTCCTGAGCAGCCAGAATAGCAGAACGACCGCCCAGAGGACGCCAAGAAACAGAATTTCCCATCCCTTGAAGTCTGTGCGCGCAGTCCGGATATAGACCTCGGCGCGATATGTGCCGTAGAACACCAAGAGCGGCACAACCGTGAGACTCAGCGGATTTTCCCGCCAGGCTGTGCGCGGCTGTCCGTGCAACAATGCCATCGCCGCGTGCGTCATGCCGCAACCCGGGCAGCGATACCCTGTCACCAGGCGAAACAGACAGGGAATCCCGATGCCCGTGCACTGAATAAACAGCGCATAGGCGAGCCCGAGCAACACAAGGCGGACAGTGAGTCTTCTCACTGCCCGCCTTCGCTCTTTTGCTCCCCGAATCTCCGCAGCTCTCATACCGCCTCCGTCTTTGCGCATATAACGGTGTCAGTATATGCGAAAACAGAGGTGAAAAAAAGGAAATTCAGAATATTGTAAGCAACTTGGAACGCTGCATCTCTCACCCTGCATAGCGCATGCCGGAGAATACATCCTTGTCGTAATACTTGCCCTCTACTTTCCAGAGCGAACCGTCCGGTCCGTTTTCATCCGAAGCGATGTGCACGCGGACCACTCTGTTGTCCTCGAGGCGGAAGTCCACATAGCTCTTTCCGTCGCCCGCATAGAAGAAGAGTTTTGTGTCCGCCGGGAGCTCTACGGTCTCACCGCTCTCCTTGCCGTTCTTCACGAGAGACAAGGTAAGCGCCTGCTTCGTGTGAAGCTCTGTGACACCGAGGTACTGATAGCTGCCTTGCGCCTCGAGCTTGCCGCCCTGTCCCACGGAGACCGGCAGGCTCGCGGTCAGCGTGCTCAAGGTATCGAGCCGCGCATTGAGGAAGAGCGTCGCCGGATCGGTGACCCGCTGCAGGTCAAAACCTGTGCAGAGGTCCGGGGTGCCGAGCTCTGTGGTTTCGCTCATGTCTGCCAGGTTTACTTCGACAAGCTGCGAGTCATCGGCGATATCCCCGACGAATTCGCAGTAGAGGAAATCACCCTCTGTCGTCTTCACGAAGACAAGGCTCAGAAGGTCGCCCGACTCCTCCGATTTTTTGAATGTGTGCTCCTTGTTGTCAACTTCGACGGTAAAACTGCCGCTTTGTCCGCTCGGCGCGCTGACATGAATCCGTTTGCCGTCGATATAGGCCTGCTGATTCGGGACAAGAACCGCCGCGTACTGTGCGGGACGCGCTTTCACCCGGTCCGTGAAAAGGTCCGGAAAACTCTCATAGGAGAGCACCACGCGAATGTACATCACATAGTTTCCGTCGCTCTTCGGAAGATAGAGTTCCAGCCCCTCGTTGCCGAGTGCCCAGACCAGCTTATTCGCCGGGAAGCCCTCTTTTGCCAGCGCCGCAAGCTCTGTCATGCCGGTCTCCTGCGTCACCTGATCGACTGCGCTGTCGAACTGCTTCTCATCGCGCACAATCTGTGTGAGCAAAACGCGCTCACCGGTCTTGCTGTCATAAGTATAGTCCTCGGCATCCGCAGAATAGCTGTCGGTGCCGCGCACAAAGCTCAGATAATTGCTGTCGCTCCGGGTCAGGCGCACATCGCCCGCGTACCGATTCAGCAGCGAGTCATCCTCTGCGCTGTTTTGATGTGCCGCCGCATACGCCTCAAGTGCCTGTTGCTGGGTGTCCGCATACGCGTCGAGTGCCTTGGTGAGCGCAGCGGTTGCGCCGTCCGGGACGGTCGGAAGCATGGCCCAATCCGGATACTCGTAAAACCGATCCTGACTTCCCATACCGGTCTCGCCGCCCGACTCGCGCTCCCGCGTCGAACGGATGCTCTCGATGCTCACGCGAAGCTGCTCCGGTGCCGCCGCCTGCTTGTCATCCTCTGCCTCTGCCTGCTTGCTCTCCGCCGCCGTGCTCTCCCCGGCAGACGCCGCACTCTCTGTCGTGGCTGCCGTGCTCTGTACGGACTTCGTGTCCTTTGCCGCACAGGCCGTCGCGCCGAGCGCGAGCAATGCGACGCCGAGGGCCAATGCCTTCTTTGACTTTTTCATCTCCGGTCCTCCCCTTTTTTATTTTAGTGCCTTACTACGATGATCGATGATCAATAATAGCCGCCGAAATTCTGCACCCAGTACATCTGCCCGTTCTCATAGCGGACACCGATGCCGATTTCCGTGAACTCCGGTCGCAGAATGTTCTCGCGATGTCCCTGGCTGTTCATCCAGGCCGTGACCACCGCCGCTGCGTCCGGCTGTCCCATTGCGATATTCTCCCCCCAGCGACCGTAACCTGTCGCACCGCGCTCCTGGTAGAGCGAGTCAAAGCTCTGGCCGTTCGGTCTTGTATGATCAAACAGTCTGATGATTTCCGACGCGCGCTGGTCCGCAATGCCCTCGAGCAGCGGGTTCTCCGTGAGTTCGCTGAGTCCGCGCTTCCGCCGCTCCGCATTGACGAGGCGCAGCACTTCCTGCCGCTCTGCCTCTATATTTTTGCTGCTCTCCTGCACAATCGGCACGCGCTTTGTGTGAACTGTGCCGTTTTCGTCCACCCAGGCACCGCTCTGATTCACACGGCAGTTGTCCGGCGTAACCGTATTGGTCAGAAGATAACCCGCCTGATCAAAGTAATAGCACTCCGCAATTCCGTTCCGGTCACCGTCAATCCACATCCAGCCGTTGACAGGGTACTTGCCGCCGTCCATTTGATACCACCATCTGCCGTTGGTCTGCTGCCAGGCAGATGCCCATGCTGTCAGAGGCATTGCCGCCAAAACGCCGAGCGCCGCAAGCACCCCTACAATTTTCTTCATGTCTCTCTCCTCGTTGTGCAATATGATTCCGAACCTGAATTGTAGTTTTTTTCAGACAGAATTGCAAGTTATCTTCTTTACTTTGATTTTACATTCTCTTATAGACAACTGTGCTGTATTCGGCTTTTCGTCGCTTGTTTCGCCACCTGTCTCACTGCCCGTTTTCTTGCGGGCTCAGTAAGTTTTGATACTCTTCCGCGCTCAGATTCTTGCCGTAACAGGTTTTAAAGTACTGCTGGATCTCTTTCTCGAGGTCAAAGTTCGCCTGCTTC
Organism: Stomatobaculum longum; assembly: GCA_000242235.1. GTDB lineage: Bacteria > Bacillota > Clostridia > Lachnospirales > Lachnospiraceae > Moryella > Moryella longum. The sequence continues at coordinate 52,120 of JH590861.1, read as the reverse complement.
GGATATAAGGTGTTCGCGAGCCAGATTGCGCCGATCGGATACTGCGCGGGCGAAAGAACCCAGGAATGCGGCCGCGACGGAATCAGATAGACCTGCGTGTTTTTGATGGCCGGAATTTCCTGCCAGCTGCTGTCGCTGTTCATCTGATTCAAAAAATTCGCCGTATCCGTCAGAATCACATCCGGATTCAGCTGTTTCACATCGGCTGCCTCAAGTATCATGCTACCGCCGCGCTGCTGCGCCTCGGTTCCCTGCATCTCGACGACATTGTCCGCGAGAAGATTTATGACCTCACTCGTCTTGGCGCTCTTTAAAAGCACTTCATTTTCCATGCTCCCGCGGAAGCAGATGAGCTTCTTTTCTTTCTTCTTTTCCTTCTCCGCGACAGCCGTCACGCGCCGGTATACATCGTCCGTGTAGGCTGCGAGCTCTTCGCCCCGCTCCCGCTTACCGAGGAGATCGCCGAGCATGCGAAACGCATTGCCCTGTCCCGCGAAGCTCGAGTCGATTTCGACCACCGGCACACCGAAATCCGCCTGGAGCTTGTCCGCCATCGCACCGGTTCCGGTCTCCTTCTCATTGCCGTTCGACATATATAGAATGACTTCCGGCTGATACGACAGGAGCGCTGCCTTCTGGTCGCTCGCCTTGTTCTTTCCGATTGCCGGGAGATTTGCATAGGCCGAGGGCACATAGTCCTCTGCTTTCGGCTCCTGCCAAACCGAGACAAGTTTCTCCGGCGCAATCATATAGAGGTAGGACTGCGCATCGGTCGAGAGCACCGCGACCTTCGTGAGATCTTTTTTGACACTCACATCACGCCCCGCGGCGTCCTTGAAGTGGCGAAGATCGTTGCTGTCCGCCTCTTCCGACTGATAGGCATAAGTCTCGCGCGCCTCGTTCGCGCTCTCCGCCTGCCCTGTCTCACTGCTGTTTGCGCTCCCTTGCCGGTTTGCCTTCTGTCCGCAGCCGGCAAAAAGGAGCGCAGTCGCAAGTGCCGCGGCCGATAAAACATACATTCCCTGTTTTCTGTTTCGCATGATTCTTTCCTCCGTCCGGTCACACAGGTGCCTGAATCCGTGGTTGCTTCCACCGGTGACCGCCTCTATTTTCGCACGAAGCAGCGCGAAACTCCAGCCGGAAGGTGCTTACGTTTTTATGACTTTACTCTTCATCTTACAGTCTCTTCGCACAGCAAAAATCCCCGGCACTTTTGCATGCCGGGGATACGTCTTCCTTCTTACTCTTCTTCGCCCTTCAAAAGCGAAGCTCTCGCCTCGACCTCGCGCTTCTGCACATCGCCCGGGCACTGCTCGTAGCGGCTGAACTCGTAAGCGAACTCGCCGAGACCGCCGCTTAAGGAGCGAAGGTCTGCGCCGTAGCCGTAGAGCTCGGACGCCGGAATGTCCGCGTGAATCAGCTGCCTGCCGTGGTGATCGGACTCCATGCCGAGCACTCTACCTCTTCTGCGGTTCAGATCGCCCATCACATCGCCGGTGTTCGCATCCGGCACGCGCACCGTGAGTGCCACAATCGGCTCGAGCAGTACCGGCATCGCCTCGAGGAAGCCCTTCTTAAACGCGATGCTCGCCGCCATTTTGAATGCAAGCTCGGAGGAATCGACCGGGTGATAAGAACCGTCGAGCAGCACTGCCTTCAGACCGACCACCGGGTATGCCGCGAGCGGGCCCTTCTTGCAGCACTCCGCAATGCCCTTCTCAACCGCCGGGAAGTAATTCTTCGGAACCGCGCCGCCAAAGACCTGCTCCTCGAACACATAGGCCTTTTCAAGGTCGCCCGAGGGCTCGAAGCTCATCTTGACATCGCCGAACTGGCCGTGACCGCCGGACTGCTTCTTATAGCGTCCCGCCGCCTCAACCTTCTTCCGTATGGTCTCGCGGAACGCAAAGCGCGGCTTCTCGAGCACAATCTCAGCCTTATAGCGGCTCGCGAGTTTGCTCACGACAATTTCAAGCTGCTGGTCGCCGATGCCGTAGAGCAGGGACTGGCGATTTTCCGCATCGACCTCGGTGCGAAGCGTGCGATCCTCTTCCATGAGTTTCGCGAGACCGGAGGCAATGCGATCCTCATCGCCCTTATTCTTTGCGACATATGCCTTATAGGTATAGGGTTTCGAAATCTGCGGCGGGTTGTAGAGAATCGGCGCCTGCTTCTTCGCGAGCGTGTCGCCGGTCTCGGTCTCGTTCAGCTTGGCCATCGCGCCGATATCGCCCGGGCGAAGCTCGGTGACTTCGATTGCTTCCTTGCCGCGGAGCACATAAATCTTGCCGCTCTTCTCCTCGACTTCCTTGCCGGTATTGAAGAGTTCGCTGTCCGGACGGAGCACGCCGGTCAGCACCTTAACCAGGCTGTACTTGCCGATGAACGGATCCGCGATGGTCTTAAAGACCTTCATCGAGAGATTTACATCCGGCTTATAATTGGCAACCAGATGCTCGCCTGTCGTCAAATCCACGCCGTTGTCCCGCGCCGCTCTCTCGGGCGAGGGGAAGTAGCGGACAATCGCATTCATCAGTGCGTTTGCGCCCTGCGCGTTCACACCGGAGCCCATCATGACCGGAACCATGTCACCGGTTGCGACCTGTTCGCGGAGCGTCGTATAAATTTCTTCCTCGGTAAAGCTCTCGCCGGAGAAGTAGCGCTCCATGAACGCTTCACTCGACTCCGCGACCGCCTCGAGCAGCGCCTCGCGCGCAATCTTTAAGTTGTGCTCGGAGTAATCCGGAATATCGGAATCCGTGTACGCAGCGCTGTGCTCCGCAAAGCGGCGGCCCTTCATCTTGACGACGTTGACAAAGCCCACAAACTTTTCGTTCTCGCGAATCGGAAGATGCAAGGGCGCGACGCGCTTTCCGAAGCGGGACTCGAGCTTTAAGAGCAATTCGCGATAGCTCGCCTTGTCATCATCCATATTGGTCACAAAGAAGATGCGCGGCAGGCGGAGCTTTTCGCAGAGCTCCCAGGCCTTGATGGTGCCGGGCTCCAAGCCGGCCTTGCAGTTGACCACAATCACGGCCGCATCCGCCGCCGCGACCGCCTCTTCCACCTCGCCGACAAAGTCAAAATAGCCGGGGGTGTCGAGGAAATTGATTTTCACCGGTTCTGCGTCCTGATCCGTATATTCGACCGGAATCAGCGCTGTGCTGATCGAGAAACCGCGGCGCTGCTCTTCCTTATCGTAATCGCTGAGCGTTGTGCCCTGCGGAACGCTTCCCATTTTCTTAATCGCACCGCCGACAAAGGCGCAAGCCTCTGCGAGCGTCGTCTTACCGGCGCCTCCGTGTCCCATGAGCACAACGTTTCGAATCTGTGAAGTCTCGTAAACTTTCATTGTGAACAGCTCCTCCTATTCGTTGATATCCCGATAACAGCTGTTTTGGTCGAGCTTTTATCTCTAATTATTCTACTAATTTTAACAGAAAATTGCAAGACATTTACAGCATAGCGCACAATTTTGCCTTTGTTGACAGTCAAAGTCAGAGCCGATAAAATAGAAGAATTGTCAGGAGGTTACATATGACTTACGGTTTCATCGGTCTCGGACTCATCGGAGGTTCCATCGCAAAGGCACTGAAAGCGGGGGAGCCGGACTGTCAAATTTATGCCTACATGCCCTCGCGGGAGATGTTGGAAGAGGCGCGCGCGGACGGCACGGTAGACCGCATTCTCACCGGCACCGAGCCCTGCCTCGCCGACTGTGACGCGGTGTTTCTCTGCGCGCCGGTGGAGACCAACAGCAGCTATCTCGCCGCGCTCCGCGACATTCTGACAGCGGACACGCTGATTACCGATGTCGGCAGCAGCAAACAGAGTATAGAACGGGAAGTGCTGCGCCTCGGCCTCGGCGCGCAGTTCGTGGGCGGTCACCCGATGGCCGGTTCCGAAAAGAGCGGTTATATCTATTCGGATGCCCTGCTCCTCGAAAACATCTTTTATCTGCTCTGCCCGACCGCCGAGACGCGCCCGGAGATGCGCAAGCGAATGGAGGCGCTCGTACACCGTATGCTTGCGAACCCTTATGTGATTGACGCCGCGACCCACGACCAAGCGGTCGCAACGATTTCCCATCTCCCGCATCTTATTGCGGCTGCGCTCGTAAACCTCGTGAAGGACACGGACAACGAGGCACACACCATGCGCTCGCTCGCAGCCGGCGGCTTTAAGGACATCACCCGCATTGCGAGTTCTTCACCCATCATGTGGCAGCAGATTTTTTCTGCCAACCGGGACGCTGTGCTCACCGTCCTTGACCGCTACATGGATGCGCTCGCGGGAATCCGCACTGCCCTGCAGGACGACAACATGCAGGCAATTCACGAGCTCTTTCTGAAATCCGGACGGTTCCGCGACCAGTTCAGTGACGCCGCAGGCCTACTCAGCGCGCAGTACTCGTTCTCGGTGCATGTCGCCGACAAGCCGGGAGCGATTTCGATCATCGCCGCGATTCTCGCCGCCGGAAACGTAAATGTCAAAAATATCGGCATCAATCACAACCGGGAGAGCGGCGACGGCGCGCTCCGCATTGAATTCTATGACGCCGACAGCTGCCAGAAGGCTACCACTCTCTTAAACGGCTACGGCTTTGAACTCGAGATGAACCGCTGATCTGCTCTACGCAGAGAAAGGAGTTTTCCATGCACTTATCCGCTTCCACGCCGCTCCGAGGCTCTCTCGTCATTTCCGGTGACAAATCCATCTCACACCGCGCCGTGATGTTCGGCTCGCTCGCGACCGGCACGACCGAAATCGAGGGCTTTCTGCCCGGCGAGGACTGCCTCTCCACCATACGCTGCTTCCGCAGCATGGGCGTACGGATTGAACAGCGCGGCAGCTCTGTGACGATTCTCGGGCGGGGACTCCGGGAGCTCATGCCGCCTGCGGAGGCACTCGACTGCGGCAACAGCGGCACAACCACACGACTCTTAAGCGGCGTGCTCGCCGCGCAGCGCTTCTCTTCCGTTCTGACCGGCGATGCGTCGATTCAACGCCGCCCGATGAAGCGCGTCATCACACCGCTTTGTGCGATGGGCGCCGATATCAAGAGTATCTCCGGAAACGACTGTGCGCCGCTTTCGATTCGCGGCAAACAGCTCTACGGCGTTCACTTTAACTCGCCGATTGCCTCTGCCCAAGTGAAATCCGCCGTGCTGCTCGCCGGGCTCTATGCCTCCGGACAGACCACGGTCACCGAACCCGCGCTCTCCCGCGACCACACCGAGCGCATGCTTCGCGCCTTCGGCGCCAAGGTCTCGACCGGCAGCTTCGAGGGCCGCCCCGCCGTCACCGTCTCCGAGACCGAAAATCTCTACGGCACCGAAATTTCCGTGCCGGGCGATATCAGCTCCGCTGCCTTCTTTCTGGTCGGCGCAAGCATCGTGCCGGGCAGCGAGGTGGTCCTCCGGAATGTCGGCATCAACCTGACGCGGGACGGCGTTATTTCGGCGCTCCGCGCGATGGGCGCAAAGATAGAGGTTCTGGATGTCCGGAACGAGGACAGCGAACCGGCAGCCGATCTTTTGGTGCGCTACGCGCCGCTCCACGGCACCGAAATCGGCGGCGAGCTGATTCCCCGCCTGATCGACGAACTTCCGGTACTCGCAGTCGCCGCGGCCTGCGCCGAGGGACGCACTGTGATTCGCGATGCCGCGGAACTGAAAGTGAAAGAGTCGAACCGCATTCACACCATGGCGGAGGGACTAAGCCGCCTCGGCGCTAAGGTCGCGGAGACCGAAGACGGCCTCATGATTGACGGTGGCGCTGCGCTTCACGGTGGCGAGGTCGAGAGCTACTTGGATCACCGCGTCGCGATGAGCTTTGCGATTCTCTCGCTCGTAACCGACGGGGAAGTGAAAATCACCCACCCCGAGTGCGTCAACATCTCCGCGCCGACCTTCTACGAGGACCTCGAGAGTCTCCGGAATTAAAGGCATCGAACTACACTTTTTCAGCTCTTCACAAAAAGCACTTGCATTCTGGCGCCGATGTGCTATTATAAACAAGTGCTTTGCGGGATCGTAGCTCAGCTGGGATGAGCGTTCGCCTCACACGCGAAAGGTCAGGAGTTCGAGCCTCCTCGGTCCCACGAATGAAACTCTGCCGATAATCGGCAGAGTTTTTTTGTATCGCAAATCCTTTGCTTTTTCTTCTCGTCTCTGATCCGACAGCCTTTCTTTTTCTCGCGCTTTATCTCTTCCGGTTCATTTCCTCTTTCCTTTGCTTCTCTTTCTTTTGCCGACTTTCTCTCCCGCTGTTTTGTCTCTTGCGGCACCATTCTTCTTTTCACAGGTTTTCTCCTGCGGAAACACCTGTATTTCCCTACCTTATTTCCTTCCCGCGAGGCCGCCTCTCTATGTAGCTTTTACCTCTGCCTTTTCCTCCTGTACGCTCATCTTCAACGGCGCACCTTTCCTTTTCGTGCTCACTTCCCTCTGCCTTGCTTGATTCGCATTCTCGCTTTGCCGATTTCCGACTTTTCCGGTCTGTCTTTCCTCTATGGCAGCGCCGAACGCGTTCATTTCTAATCTTTTGATAAACTTTTCACACCATCTCTTGCTTATCCTGTACGCTTGTGCTACAAACTATATAACATATCAAAGCAAAGGAGAAACCATGCAGGAGAACAAGAACCCCAAACAGCCCACACCGCTGATTCCCAATCTGTACTTTGTGATTCTTCTCATTACTCTGATTCTGAATGCAGTTGTTATGCCACAGCTGCAAAACGCGAGAATTAAAGAAGTTTCTTATAATGTCTTCATGGATCTGACGTCCCAGAAGAAAATTGACAAGGTTCAGGTGGACACAAACCAGATTGTATTCACGGAGAAGGGACAGAGCGCCATCTATAAAACCGGCGTCATGACAGACCCGGATCTGACCCAGCGGCTCTACAGCGCGGGCGCGGATTTCCGCACCGACATCGTTCATGTGCAGACGCCCATGGAGAAGCTCCTCTACAACTGGGTCATCCCGATTATCTTCATGATCATTTTCTGGCAGATTCTGAGCCGCCAGTTCAGCTCGCTCGCCTCCAAGATGGGCGGCGGCATGGGCGGCGGTCTCGGCGGCAGCCCCTTCGGCAACTTCGGCAAGAGCAATGCCAAGGAATATGTAAAGTCCACCGACGGCATCCACTTCCACGATGTGGCCGGGGAGGACGAGGCAAAAGAAAGTCTGCAGGAAATTGTGCAGTATTTAAAGGATCCGAGCCGGTACACCGCGATCGGCGCGCAGATGCCGAAGGGCATCCTGCTCGTCGGCCCGCCCGGAACCGGTAAGACCCTGCTCGCCAAGGCTGTTGCCGGTGAGTCGAACGTTCCTTTCTTCTCGATTTCCGGCTCGGAATTCGTCGAGATGTTTGTCGGTATGGGCGCCTCGAAGGTGCGCGACCTCTTCCAGCAGGCCAAGGCGAAAGCTCCCTGTATTGTCTTTATCGACGAGATCGATGCCATCGGCGGCAAGCGCACGGCCGGTTCGATTGGCGGCAATGACGAGCGCGAGCAGACCTTAAATCAGCTGCTCACCGAGATGGACGGCTTCGAGGGGAATTCGGGCGTCATCATCCTCGCGGCGACCAACCGCCCCGAATCCCTGGATCCGGCTCTCCTCCGCCCCGGCCGCTTTGACCGCCGGATTCCGGTGGAACTCCCGGATTTAAAGGGCAGAGAAGAAATCCTCAAGGTGCACGCAAAGAAGGTGCGTCTCGCGGACAATGTGAACTTCCACACGATTGCGCGCATGGCCTCCGGTGCTTCCGGCGCCGAGCTTGCGAACATCATCAACGAAGCGGCGCTCCGCGCGGTTCGAAGCGGCCGCAAGGTTGCAAACCAGCAGGACCTCGAAGAGAGCGTCGAGACCGTCATCGCGGGCTACCAGAAGAAAAACGCAGTGCTGACCGACAAAGAAAAGGCGACCGTCGCCTACCATGAGATTGGTCACGCTTTGGTTGCAGCTCTGCAGAGTCACTCCGCACCGGTGCAGAAAATCACGATTATCCCCCGCACCTCCGGCGCGCTCGGCTACACCCTCCAGATCGAAGAACACGACAAATACCTCTACAGCAAGGAAGACCTGCTGAATAAGATTTGCACCTACACCGCAGGCCGCGCCGCCGAGGAAGTCGAGTTCGGTGTGATCACGACAGGCGCCTCGAACGACATTGAGCAGGCGACCAAGATTGCGAGAGCTTTGATTACCCAGTACGGCATGGATCCACAGTTTGGCATGGTCCAGCTCTCCCAGCGCGACAGCCGCTATCTCGGCGACGAAACACACTCGACCTGCTCGGAAAAGACCCTAGAGGAAATCGATAAGCGCGTTGTAACCCTGGTACAGGAGCAACACGACAAAGCCGTTGCCCTGCTCCGCGAGAACAAGGACAAGCTAAACGAGCTCGCACAGTTCCTCTATGAGAAGGAGACCATCACCGGCGAGCAGTTCATGGATATTCTGAACCGTCCCTCGGCCTACGCTTCGCTTGCAAAGCCGTTCCACAGCGACGAAAGCCTGCAGTGAGCCATAGCCCACGGACAGGGCACGAAACGCACGGCCTCCCGCAACGCTTATATTTTGTAATACAAAAAAGCAGCCTTTCGGCTGCTTTTTTCGTACTCTATCCATTCCTCACATCTCGGCGGAGAGGCGCTTCAACACTTCCGGGAGCTCGGAGAAGCGTTGTATCCGCTCCTCTTCTTCCGGATGCGCATTCTCCGGGTCAAAGAGCAGGGCCTGCATCTTTGCCGCATGGGCACCCTCGAGGTCGTGTTTTACGGAGTCCCCGACAAAGAGTATCTCGTTCATCTCGATGCGCTCCGCTCTTCCCGCGCGCGCCAGCGTCTCGTTTGCCTTCTTCGCGCTGTACTTAAAGAAGTGGCGGAGCGGCTTGTCCACGCCGCACTCCTCACTTGTCACGATGAAGTCGACGATGTCGCCGAGCCCCAGTTTCTCAATCTTCTTGTACTGCACATAGGCGGTCATATTCGTGCCGATGCCGATCAGAAAGCCTCGCATCTGCAGATCCCGGAGCATTTCGACGGCACCTTCCTGCGGCACCATCGCATCCAGCAGTGCCTGCCAGTAGCGCTCTGCGAGCGCGGTCGCGTGTGGAAAGACAGGGAGATTTCGCTTTGCAAGCCAGAGTTCCGCGCGCAACACGCGGTTATGAGACGCCGCGATGGGCCCCATTTTCTCCGCCTGCTCGGCAATCAGCGCTTCTATTTCGCGGCGCGTCTGCTCTTCGGGGAGCTGAAACTGTTCTTTCGCATAGGCTGCCCAGGCGTCTGCGCCTGCCCGTTGAGCCGCCTTGAAGTTGTAGAGCGTATCGTCGAGATCAAAAATAATTGCTTTAATCATGTTTCCTCTCAAACTTCACGCCGCAGGATGCGGCAGATTTCGTCCACGTCCGCGCATTCCAAATCCGCATAGAGCGGCAGGGTCAGCACACGTCTGGAAACGGCTGCCGCAATCGGCGTGCTCTCCGGCGTGTAGCGCTGTCCGAGGAAGGGAAACGCGTTGGTGCAGGGATAAAAGTACTTCCGCGGGAAGTAGCCTCTCGCCTGCAGGCGCTCTGCCGCCTCATCCCGCGTCTCCCCGTAGGCATCCAGGAAGACGACGGGGAAGTAGGCGTAGTTCGGCGTCACATTCGCCTGTTGCGGCGGGAGCTTAAGCCCTGTGACACCCGTGAGTCGCTCCCGATACCGCTCATAGACCTGCTTCCGCTTGGTAATCTCCTCGGGAAAATGCCGGAGGTTGCAGAGCCCCATGGCCGCCTCAAATTCGTTCATCTTGCCGTTGCCGCCGATACAGTAGGTCTCGTTCTCCTGAATGCCGAAATTTTTGAGTCGGAACAATTTCTGACTCAGTTCCGGATCATGACAGCAGACCGCGCCGCCCTCAATCGTGTGAAATACCTTGGTCGCATGGAACGAGAACATCGCGACATCACCGAACGAGGCCGCACTCTTTCCGTCTTTTTTCACCCCGAACGCATGCGCCGCATCATAGATCAGCGGGAGATGATGGCGCGCCGCAATCTCCGCGAGCGCGTCGGTATCACAGAGCGTGCCGTAGACATGGACGGGCAGAATTGCCGCCGTGCGCGGAGTAATCAGTGCCTCGAGTTTTGCCGGATCCAGCGTGTAGGTTTCGGGGTCAATGTCGCAAAAGACCGGTGTGAGTCCCGCGCGGACAATGGCCCAGGTCGTCGAGGCAAAGGTAAAGGGCGTTGTAATCACTTCGCCGCGGAGGCCGAGCGCCTGCAGGGCAAACTCAAGCGCGAGATGACCGTTCTGAAAGAGCGTTACCTCCGGAACATCGAAAAAGCGGCGGAGTTCCTCGGTCAAAGCCTCGTGCTTGACTCCCATATTGGTGAGCCAGCGACTCTCAAAAATATCGCGAATCTCTTCGACATACTCTTCGAGCGGCGGCAGCGAAGAACGCGTCACCAGTATTTTTTTCTCCATTCTCTCCCCCTGCCTCTTAGGCCTGTGGCGGTCTCTGTTCCGTTACGCGAGAAAGGCCTTGACCGCGCTATACACACCCTCGCCGTCCAGACCGTAGTGATGAATCAGTGCCTCTGCGGGGCCGGACTCCGTGTAACGGTCATAGACGCCGACACGCTTTAACTTTGCCGGGCACTGCTCTGCGAGCACTTCCGCAACTGCGGAGCCGAGACCGCCGATGACCGAGTGCTCCTCGACCGTGACAATCTTGCCGATTTCCTTGGCTGCGCGAAGCACAGCCTCCTCATTGAGCGGCTTAATGGTGTGCATGTCGATGACACGCGCTTCAATGCCCTCGGCCGCGAGCTTCTCCGCTGCCTCCATCGCAGAAGCGACCGGAAGACCCGCCGCGATAATCGCGACATCCTTGCCCTCGCGCATTGTAATCGCCTTGCCGATTTCAAACCGGTAGGTCTCGGGATTGTTGAACACCGGCGTCGCAAGGCGGCTAAAGCGCATGTAGACCGGTCCCTTGTGCGCATACGCGGCGCGCACCATGGCCTCGGCCTCAACATCATCCGACGGCACCATGACCACCATGCCCGGGATGGTGCGCATCAGCGCAAAGTCCTCGTTGCACTGGTGGGTCGCGCCATCCTCGCCGACCGAGATGCCGCCGTGGGTCGCCGCAATCTTCACATTGAGCTGCGGATAGCCGACGGAATTCCGAATCTGCTCATAGGCTCTGCCCGCCGCAAACATCGCAAACGAGCTCGCAAACGCGACGCGCCCGGTCGCGGCAATGCCGGCTGCGACACCGATCATGTTCTGTTCGGCGATGCCGCAGTTGATGTGGCGCTCCGGAAATGCCTTGCGGAACACCGCGGTCTTTGTGGAACCCGCGAGATCGGCATCCAGTACGAGAAAATCTTCATGTTCTTTTCCAAGTTCCGCGAGGGTTCTGCCGTAGCTCTCGCGGGTCGCAATCTTTTTTCCCTGACTCATAACATCTCCTCCGCCTTATCCAGTTCCGCCAGAGCCTTTGCGAGCTCCTCATCGTTCGGGCCCTTGCCGTGCCAGCCGACCTGATTTTCCATGAAGGAAATGCCCTTGCCCTTCACGGTCTTCATGACAATGGCCGTCGGACAGCCCTTCGTATTTCTCGCCTCCGCGAATGCCGCGCGAAGCTGATCAAAGTCATTGCCATCCTCCACATTGATCACATGGAAGTTGAAGGCCTCAAACTTCTTGTCAATCGGATAGGGCGAATTCACCTCGTCAATCGGGCCGTCAATCTGCAGATTGTTGTTGTCGACAATCACCACGAGGTTGTCGAGCTTCCGAAAGCCCGCGAGCATGGCTGCCTCCCAGACCTCTCCCTCTTCAATCTCACCGTCGCCGAGCAACGCATAGGTGCGATAGGACTCGCCGTAAATTTTCGCCGCGAGTGCCATGCCGACCGCTGCGGAGATGCCCTGACCGAGCGAACCGCTCGACATATCGACCCCCGGAATGTGCTTCATGTCCGGATGGCCCTGTAAATAGGAGCCGATGTGGCGGAGGGTTAAAAGATCTTCCTCCGGGAAAAAGCCTCTCGCCGCGAGCGCCGCGTAAAGGCCGGGTGCGCAGTGACCCTTCGAGAGCACAAAGCGGTCTCTTTTCGGATCCTCCGGGTTCTTCGGGTCAACGTGTAACTCCTCAAAGTAAAGCAGCGTGAACACTTCCGTTGCCGAGAGAGAGCCGCCCGGATGCCCGGACGCAGCCGCATGTGTGGCGCGGAGTATACCTCTCCGCAGCTTTAGCGCATATCGTTTCAGCTCCTGATTATCCATGTAATTTGTCTCCTCCTGTCCCCAAAGTCTAAAACAGACTTTGGATTCAGTATAGCAAAAGCTTCTATATAAGAGAAGAACCTATCTTGCGAAAAAGCTTGCGCGAATCGCCCTGAACCAGACATCAAAAAAGCTCAGGCTTACACCTGAGCTTCATCGAGCTTTCGGCCGGACTCGAACCGGCGACCCACGCATTACGAATGCGTTGCGCTACCAACTGCGCTACGAAAGCAAAGTGACCGATCCGGGAATCGAACCCGGGTTTGAGCCGTGAGAGGGCTCCGTCTTAGCCGCTTGACCAATCGGCCTTGTTGCTACCCTTTTCAGGGTGAATCGAGGCGACAAGATTCGAACTTGCGGCCTCAGCGTCCCGAACGCTGCGCTCTACCAAACTGAGCCACGCCTCGATAAAAACGATATATCTTTTCTCCGAGCTGACACTCGAAATGACCGATCCGGGAATCGAACCCGGGTTTGAGCCGTGAGAGGGCTCCGTCTTGACCGCTTGACCAATCGGCCTTACCTGTTGCATGCTCTTTTCAGAGCGAGTCGAGGCGACAAGATTCGAACTTGCGGCCTCAGCGTCCCGAACGCTGCGCTCTACCAAACTGAGCCACGCCTCGAACTGTTTCCTCAATGCTTTGACAGTATACTGGACAGCCACAAACTTGTCAACAAAAATTTGAAAAGAATAAAGGAAATCTCTCGCTGGATTGCAAAATCAGGTAGGACAGTCTGAAATCGGACATGGCGAACCTCTTACAATCATCCGTCTGTATTTCCTCTGCAAACTGCTTGTCGTATCACAAAACATGTGCTGATCAACAAGTACCGAAATAGTCGGTTCTGATACCAATCCTGCCTGTTAACAGACTGCAACGAAACAAAATAAACCGCTCTCCCCCCGTCTGCTTCCGCAGGCAGGGGGAGAGCGGTTCTTCTTGTCGCTATTACTTTACCACCAGGTTCACAATCTTATTCGGCACATAGATTTCCTTGACGAGGTTCTTGCCCTCGAGTGCGGCCTGCACTTTCTCGTCCGCCTTTGCGAGTGCGAGCGCCTCACTCTTCTCGCAGTCGGTCGGGATGGTCACGGTCGCTCGAAGCTTACCGTTCACCTGCACGCCGATTTCGATGCTCTCGTCGACGGTCTTCGCCTCATCGTGCTCCGGCCAGGAAGCAAGCTGCAGCGAGCCCTCGCCGCCCTGATTCTGATAAATCTCCTCGGCGATATGCGGCGCAAACGGATTCAAAAGCTTCACGAAGCAGAGAAGCTGCTCTCTGCCGATCTTCTTCTCCTTGCCGACCTCATTCAGGAAGGTCATGAGCGCAGCAATGGCTGTGTTGTACTTCTGCTCTTCGATGTCCGCCGATACTTTCTTGATGGTCTTGTGGAGCGAAGCCTCGAGCGACTTCACTGTCTCCGGCACCACGATATCCTGCAGCGCAAACACGCGCTCCAAGAAGCGGCGGCAGCCCTTGACCGAGCTGTCGTTCCACGGCGCCGCGGAGCCGTAATCGCCCATGAAGAGCACATAGACGCGAAGCGTATCCGCACCGTACTGGGAAACGATGTCCAGCGGATCCACAACATTGCCTTTCGACTTACTCATCTTCTCGCCGTCCGCGCCGAGTATCATGCCCTGCGCCGAGCGCTTCTTATAGGGCTCCGGCGTATTGACCTCGCCGAGGTCGTAGAGGAAGTGGTGCCAGAAGCGGGAATAAATCAGGTGGCGCGTCACATGCTCCATGCCGCCGTTGTACCAGTCGACCGGCATCCAGTAGTTAATCTTCTCTCTGTCCGCGAACTTCTCGCTGTTATGCGGGTCGCAGTAGCGAAGGAAATACCAGGAGGAACCCGCCCACTGCGGCATGGTATCGGTCTCACGCTTTGCCGCACCGCCGCACTTCGGGCAGGTGCAGTTCACGAACGACTCGACCTTCGCAAGCGGCGACTGACCGTCCTCACCGGGCTTAAAGTTATCCATATCGGGCAGGCGGAGCGGAAGTTCCTCGTAAGGAACCGCGACCACACCGCAGTTCGGGCAGTGAATCAGCGGAATCGGCTCACCCCAGTAACGCTGACGGTTAAAGGCCCAGTCCTTCATCTTGAACTGCACACCCGCGTGGCCGATGCCCTTCTCCGCGAGGAATTCGAGCATGCGCGCAATCGAATCCTTCTTGTTGGTCATACCGTTCAGGAAGTCGGAGTTAATCATGACGCCGTCGCCGCTGTAGGCTTCCTTCTCGAGATCGCCGCCCTCAATGACAGGGATAATCTCAGCACCGAAGCGCTTTGCGAACTCGTAGTCGCGCTGGTCGTGCGCCGGCACCGCCATAATCGCGCCGGTGCCGTAGCCCATCATGACATAGTCCGAAATGAAAATCGGAATCTCCTTGCCGCTGACCGGATTGACGGCCGTAATGCCCTCGATGCGGACACCTGTCTTGTCCTTGACGAGCTGGGTGCGCTCAAACTCGGTTTTACGGGAAGCCTCCTCGCGGTAAGCGAGCACGGCGTCCATGTTTTGAATCTTAGACGAGAACTTGTCAATCAGCGGGTGCTCGGGCGCAATGACCATGAAGGTCACGCCGAAGAGCGTGTCACAGCGCGTCGTATAGATTTCAAGCTTCTCATCGAGATCCTTTAACTGAAACTCGACGAAAGCACCTGTCGACTTGCCGATCCAGTTGACCTGCTGCTGCTTGATGTTCTCGGGATAATCCACCTCGTCGAGGCCAAGGAGAAGCTTATCCGCGTACTTCGTGATTTTTAAGTACCAGACATCCTTCGGAAGCTGGATGACATCCGAGTGGCAGATGTCGCACTTGCCGCCCTGGCTGTCCTCATTCGAGAGCACGACCTTACAGGACGGGCAATAGTTGACTA
Organism: Stomatobaculum longum; assembly: GCA_000242235.1. Lineage (GTDB taxonomy): Bacteria > Bacillota > Clostridia > Lachnospirales > Lachnospiraceae > Moryella > Moryella longum. Next base: position 36,938 of record JH590861.1, on the reverse strand, counting down.
GGGTCTTATTGCGGAACACGAGTCCCTTCTCAAAGAGCTTTAAGAAAATCCACTGGGTCCACTTGTAGTAGTCGTCGCGGGAAGTGTCGATGACACGGGTCCAGTCAAAGGAGAAGCCGACGCGCTTCAACTGCTCCGAGAACTTCGCAATGTTCTTGTCCGTTATTTCGCGCGGGTGCGTGTTGGTCTTGATCGCATAGTTCTCGGTCGGCAGGCCGAAGGCATCAAAGCCGATCGGGAACAGCACATTGTAGCCCTGCATTCTCCGCTTTCTCGAGAGCACTTCGATGCTCGAGTACGCCTTGATGTGGCCGACATGCATGCCTGCGCCGCTCGGGTAAGGAAATTCCACGAGGCCGTAGAACTTCGGCTTCTCTGAAAAATCCTCCGCGTGGAAGATGCCCTCTTCCTCCCACTTTGCCTGCCACTTCGGCTCTATCTTCTGAAACGAGTAGTCCATCGCCTTTCCTCCGTCTTCTATCGGTATCTGAACTTAGATTGTAAATTTTCTGTTTTTATTTGTCAAACAGGGCACTCACATGAGATCAAAGAGCGAGAGCTGGTTCGACTCCGGGAGCTTGCCGAGGATACCGAGTTTGTCGAGCAGATCGCAGATGGTCTGCCCCACGCCGCTCCGCGCGCGGAAATCGTCCTTCGAGATAAACTGCCCCCCGGCCGCCGCGCGCACAATCTGCTCCGCCGCACTCTCGCCGAGTCCGTCGATCGAGGTGAGCGCCGGCATAATCTTTCCGTCCACAATCGTAAACTGCGTTGCCTTGACGCGGTAGAGGTCGATCGGCAGGAACGAGAAGCCTCTCGCATACATTTCCTGGGCAATTCTGCCGTCCTTGACCATATCCTCTTCCTTCGGCGTCAGCGGATTCACGCGGTTGCCGCTGTAGTCCCGCTTCTTTAATTCGGCGAGCAGGAATTCAAGCCGCTCCTTGCCCTGGCACATACCCTCATAGCTGAAGCCGGTCGCGCGGATGGAGAAATAGGCCGCGTAGTAGGCGAGCGGATAAAAGATTTTGCAGTAGCCGATGCGCCACGCCATCATGACATAGGCCGCGGCATGCGCCTTCGGGAACATGTACTTGATCTTTTTGCAGGACCAGATATACCAGTCCGGCACCTCGTGCTCCCGCATGTGTGCCTCCCAGTCCGGCGTGAGTCCCTTGCCCTTTCGGACGGACTCCATGATTTTAAAGCTCTCCTGCGGGTCCATGCCCCACTGAATCAGCGAGAGCATGATGTCGTCTCGCGTGCAGATGGCGGTCTGAATGGTCGCCGTGCCTTCGGAAATCAGCACTTCCGCATTGCCCTGCCAGACATCGGTGCCGTGCGCGAGTCCCGCAATGCGGACCAAATCGGAAAAGCCCTTCGGCTTGGCCTCGATGACCATGTTCATCGCGAAGTCGGTGCCGAACTCCGGAATGCCGAGCGCGCCGAGCTGGCAGCCGAGGATATCGTCCGGTTTCACGCCGAGCGCCTCGGTGCTCTGAAAGAGGCTCATGACCTCCGGCGAATCGAGCGGGATGTCCTTCACCGGATCGATCTGTGTGAGATCCTGCAGCATGCGTATCATGGTCGGATCCTGGTGTCCCAAGATATCGAGTTTCAGGAGGTTATGATCGATCGCGTGATACTCGAAATGTGTCGTGATAATCGGCGAAGTCGCATCGTTCGCCGGATGCTGCAAGGGCGTAAAGGAGTAAATCGACTCGCCCTTCGGCAAGACGACAATACCGCCCGGATGCTGCCCTGTGGTACGCCGCACGCCGACGCAGCCCTGCACGAGGCGGTTAATCTCGCACTTTCGCTTTCTGGTCCCGTGCTCCTCAAAGTAATTCTTCACATAGCCGAAGGCCGTCTTCTCGGCGAGCGTGCCGACGGTTCCCGCACGGAAGGTCTGCCCCTTGCCGAAAATGACCTCGGTGTAGGCGTGCGCCGAGCTCTGGTTTTCACCGGAGAAATTCAAATCGATATCCGGCTCCTTGTCGCCCTTAAAGCCGAGGAAGGTCTCAAACGGGATGTCAAAACCGTCCTTTTTAAGCTTCGCGCCGCAGTGCGGGCATATCTGATCCGGCATGTCGCAGCCCGCGGTCCCCGCGAACCGTTTCGGAATCTCGGAATCGAAGTCCGAGTATCGGCAGTTCGGGCAGACATAGTGCGGCGGCAGGGGATTCACCTCGGTGATGCCCGCCGTGTAGGCGACAAAGGAGGAGCCGACCGAGCCGCGAGAGCCGACGAGATAGCCCTCTTCGTTCGAGTGCTTCACGAGTTCCTGCGCAATGATGTACATGACGGCGAAGCCGTTCTTGATGATGGAGCTCAGCTCCTTTTCGAGCCGGTTCTTCACAATCTCCGGAAGCGGGTTTCCGTACTGCGCGTAGGCCTTGCCATAGCAGAGTTCCGTGAGCTTTTCGTCCGAGCGGTCAATGACCGGCGGGCTCTTGTCCGGGCGCACCGGAGAGATGCGCTCCACCATGCGCGCAATTTTCTGCGTGTTTTTGATGACCACCTCTTCGCACTTCTCGGGACCGAGGTAGGCAAATTCTTTCAACATCTCCTCGGTGGTCCGGAAATAGAGCGGCGGCTGCTTGTCGGCGTCTTCGTATTTGTTGCCGAAGAAAATCATGCGCCGGTAAATCTCATCTTCCGGATTCAGGAAATGCACGTCGCAGGTCGCGACCACAGGCTTCTGGAGCGCATCGCCGAGCGCTACAATGCGGCGGTTTAAGTTCTTTAAATCCTCTTCGGTGTCCGGGGCAAAGCGGTCGCTGTCCAGCATGAAGAGGTTGTTCCCGATCGGCTGAATCTCCAGATAGTCGTAAAAGTTCGCGATGCGGTTCACCTCTTCTTCCGGGGCATCGCGGAGCAGCGCCTGGTAGAGCTCGCCTGCCTCGCAGGCGGAGCCGATGATCAGCCCCTCGCGATAGCGCTGCAGTTCGCTCTTCGGAATCCGCGGGCGCTTTTGAAAATACTTTAAGTGCGAGTCCGAGACAAGGCGGTACAAATTTACCCGCCCGAGCTCATTCTTTGCGAGGATGATCACATGGTAGCTGTTCATCTTCTTAATCAGCGCTTCGGAGCTGTCGCCGAGCGTCGCAACCTCGACCAGGGTATGCGCCCCCTGTTCCTTTAGCATCCCCATGAACTTTAAGAAGATGCCGGCCGTGCACTCGGCATCATCGACCGCGCGGTGATGGTTTTCGAGTGACACGCCGAGCGCCTTCGCGACCGTATCGAGCTTATAGCGGTTCAGCTTCGGCAGCAGGACATGCGCGAGACTCACGGTGTCAAGAATGGTCGGCGCATAGGAAAGCCCCAGCGAGCGCGCATTCTCGCGGATAAAGCTCGTGTCAAAGCTCGCGTTGTGTGCGACCACGGCGGCATCGCCGCAAAAGGCGAGGAAGTCGGGCAGCACCTTCCCGATGGTCGGCGCGGTTCGCACCATCGCATCGTTAATCCCGGTCAACTGCTCGATGTGATAGGGAATCGGCAGCTCCGGGTTCACAAACTGCGAAAAGCGGTCCACAATCTTTCCGCCCTCCAGTTTCACCGCGCCGATCTCGATGATTTTGTTTTTCCGCGGGGAGAAACCGGTGGTCTCAATGTCAAAGACCACAAAGCTGTCGTCGAGTGTCTTCTCCCCCGGCGAGATGACGAGTTCCTTCAAGTCATCGACCAGATAGCCCTCGACGCCGTAGATGATTTTCGGATTGTTTTCCCGGTCATCGGAGACCGTGTGCCAGGCCTCCGGGAAGGCCTGCAAATTGCCGTGGTCGGTGATGGCGACCGCCTCCATGCCCCAGCGCTTCACCTGCTTGATAATATCCTTCGCACTGCTCACGGCGTCGAGATCGCTCATTTTCGTGTGACAGTGTAGCTCCACCCGCTTCTCTCTCGCGTGATCCTCCCGCTTCGATTCCTCAAAGGGTTCGGTCTTCTTCAGTCCGCGCACGGCGCCGAGAATCAGCTCGCCGTCCCGGCTGTCAATCGTCGTCGCGCCGCGAAGTTTGAAAAACGCACCGACCTTTAAAGCTCCCTTCAGGCGGTCCAGCTCCTCGCCTTCACCGCGCACAAAGAGTTTCGCGGTGATCGAGTCCGTATAGTCCGTGACGGAAAAGACAAAGAGCGTGCTGCCGCTCTTTTCGATAAAATGCGTGTCCAGTTCAAAAATCTTGCCGCGCAGCGTGACTTCTCCGCCGACTTCCGTGATCTCCGAAATCGGCGTGCACTCGTCGTCGAAATCCCTGCCGTAGAGCACATCGGGATTGTCCGAGCGGCGTGAGGAGCGCGAATACTCGCGCCGCTCGCCGCGAAACTTGTCACCGGAAAAACGGCTTTTGCTCTCGTTGCCTTTTTTCTCCGCCGGATTCTTTTTCGGCGCGGCGGCTTTGTCGCCGGCCGGCTGCTTCGCAGGGGGCGCGCTGTCCGGCTCTCCCGGCAGCGTGTCCGCTGCACCTTCCGCCGGGAGGAAGAAACCCTCTTCTTCCTCTTTTTTTTGCCGCACGGCGAGCGCCTCCGCCGGCACTTCGGCAAGCTGCTTCTTTTCAAACGGCACAAAATTCGGCCGAAACTCCATTTTGAGCCCGCAGCGGCCCTCAAAAACCTCTTCTTCCAGATAGCGGCGCAAATCCTGCATCACCGAGCGGTTTAAGGACATATCTTCGACATCGCAGAGCAACACATTCGGCGAAGGGAAACGCACCTTGCCGCGCTCCAGAATCCGCGCGGCGAGAAGCGAACGGCTTCTCAGCTCCTCCAAGAGGCTGTCCCGGTAGGCCTGAAACAGCTGCTCCGCGGTGAAATCGCCGCCGAGCTGAAAGCGCTCTCGCACTTCGACACGAATGTTTCGTTTCCCGAAGAGCTGCTCTCGCATCTCCTCCGCGAGCGCCTGAAACGTAGCGCGCTCGGCAAAACTGCGCGAGACCACATAGACCGTCAGACGGGCCATATCGTCCGAGACCACAACCCGCTCCACAAGCAAGCAGGCGACAAGCGCCTGTTCTGCCGCTGTCGCCTGAAAATGCGGAAATACTTCGGTAAATGCTTTCATCGCCGTTCCGCCCTGATGCGCTGCAATTCGGCCTCCAGAGCCGGGAGCAGTTCGCTTTCGGGCATGGTCCGTATCACCTCGCCCTTTCGAATCAGAACGCCCGCACCCTTGCCGCCTGCCACGCCGAAATCGGCCTCCCGCGCCTCGCCGGGGCCGTTCACGACGCAACCCATAACCGCGACGCGGACATCCAGGTCGCTGTAGCGCTCCACGAGACTCTCGACCCGGTTCGCGAGGCCGATCAAATCGATTTCCGTGCGGCCGCAGGTCGGGCAGGACACAACCTCGACACCGCCCTTCCGAAGGCCGAGACTCTTTAAAATTTCGCGCGCCGCCTTGATTTCCTCAAGCGGATCCCCGGTCAGCGAGACGCGTATCGTGTCGCCGATGCCCTCGTAGAGAATCACGCCGAGTCCGACCGCGGACTTCACGGTACCGCGGAGCAGCGTCCCCGCCTCGGTGATGCCGATGTGCAGGGGATAATCGGTCTCGACCGCGAGCAGCTCATGCGCCCGGATGCACATCAGCACGTCCGAGGACTTGATGCTGATGACCAGATTCTCATAGCCGAGTTCCTCGATACGGCGCACCTTTTCGAGTGCGGACTCCACAATACCCTCGGCAGTCACACCGCCGTATTTTTGCAGCAAATCTTTTTCGAGCGAACCCGAGTTCACGCCGACCCGGATCGGGATGTTGCGCTCTTTTGCGGCGTTCACAACTTCCCGCAGCTTCCAATCCTCGCCGATGTTGCCGGGGTTAATGCGTATCTTGTCGGCGCCGTGTTCCGTGGCCGCAAGTGCCAGACGATAATCAAAGTGAATGTCCGCGACCAGCGGAATTTTGATCTGCCGCCGGATTTCCGCTAAGGCCTCCGCCGCCGCCATGGTCGGCACGGCGACCCGCACAATCTCACAGCCCGCCGCCGTGAGCGCGCGAATCTGCGCGACTGTCGCTTCGACATCCTCTGTCTTCGTATTGCACATCGACTGGATGCGAATCGGGTGATCGCCGCCGATTGCGACATCGCCGATTCGCACCACCCTTGTCTTATGACGTTCTCTCATCTCTTCTCCTTAGAAGCCCGTGTGCTGCACAATGCGCATAATGTCATTCCAGAGCACATAGAGCATGAGTCCCATCAGCAGGACAAAGCCTGTCAGGTGGACTGTCGCCTCGATTTTCCGGTTCAGGGGACGCCGTATCACGGCTTCGACCGCCGTGAGCAGCGCTCTGCCGCCGTCCAGCGCGGGGAGCGGCAAGAGGTTCATGACCCCAAGGTTTGCGCTGAGTAAAAGGCCGAACGAAAACAGCGAGAGCAGCATGACGCGAAGCCCGTAGGGGCGCGCCGCGTCCATATTCTCGCTGATGGCCTGGACAATGCCGACCGGCCCGGTCAGATTTTTCGGAGATACCGCCCCCTTGACGAGCATGCGCACAGACTGAATCGCCATGCGGATGTTGAGCCCCACTTCTCCGGCCGCATAGTAGACGAGCTCCGCCGGATTTTTGACCGGCATGCTTCCCGCGGACACAATGCCCGTATAGTAGCCGTCCTGCTCCTTTAAGTATTTCGGCGTCACCGTGACCGTGCGCTTTTCACCCGCCGGCGTCTCATAGCGGAAGGTAATCGGCTCGCCCGCATGGAACCGGAGCGCCATCGAGACATCGCGGAAAAAGACAGCCTTGCTGCCGTTGACCGCGAGAATGCGATCCCCTGCTTTCAGTCCCGCTTCCTCCGCCGGCATGCCGGGCATAAGCTGTCCGATATAAGGCTTGTCGACACCCGTCTGCATGACCAGGACAAGTCCGAGCAGAAACGCGAGCAGGAAATTAAAGCAAGCGCCGGCAATCAGAATGAAAAAACGCTGCCAGGGCGCATGGGCCGTAAAGTCCCCCGGCCTTAGCTCTCTCTTGCTTTCATCTTCTCCCTGCATCGCGCAAAAACCGCCGAACGGCACGGCGCGAATCGCATATTCGGTATCGCCGCGCTTCTTTGCGATAATCTTTGGTCCCATGCCGAGCGAGAAGCTGTCCACGCCGACGCCGAAGAGGTGCGCCGCAAGAAAATGCCCGAGCTCATGAAAGAAGATAATAAACCCAAAGAGTAAAACGGCCAGAATGATATTGACAAGCTGATGCACAAACTCTCCTCTCTATCCGATCTATCGTTATGCGAGGTGATAACGCGCCTTGAGCCACGCCTCCGTGGACTTCTGAAGCGCAAGTATATCCGAGACGGCCGGCGACCCGAGCAGCCCGACCTTCTCGTGCTGTTCCATCGCGTCTTCTATGCAGGACGCAATTTGCAGATAGCTGATTTTCTCATCGAGAAAGGCGCGGACGGCGACTTCATTTGCCGCGTTGAAGACGGTCGGCAGACTGCCGCCCAGTCGGCCTGCGTGGTAGGCGAGCTTTAAACCCGGGAACGCCTTGAAGTCCGGCGCCGAAAAATCCAGCTTGCCGAGCGCTGCGAGGTCCAGGCGCTTGCTGCCGGCGAGCTTTTTGCGCTTCGGATAATAGAGCGCATACTGAATCGGGAGTTTCATATCCGGGGTGCCGAGCTCCGCCATGACCGCGCCATCCATAAATTCGACCGCGGAGTGCAGAATGCTCTGCGGCTGCACGAGCACCTCGATTTCATCAACCTCGACATCGAAGAGCCAGCGCGCTTCAATGAGCTCAAGTCCCTTGTTGACCATGGTCGAGGAATCAATGGTCACCTTATGCCCCATGTTCCAGGTCGGATGCCGGAGGGCGTCCTGCAAGGTCACCTTCTCGAGCTGCTTTCTCGTGTAGCCGCGGAACGGGCCGCCGGAAGCGGTCAGCAGAATTTTCCGGATCCGATTCTTCTTGTTGCCGCGGAGACATTGAAAGATGGCCGAGTGCTCCGAGTCGACCGGCAGTATCTTGACGCCCTCGCGAGCGGCGAGCGGCATGATGATGTGCCCCGCACAGACCAGCGTCTCCTTGTTTGCGAGCGCAATGTTCTTGCCCTCGCGAATTGCCGCGACGGTCGGCTCAATGCCTATCATTCCGACAATCCCTGTGACCAGCGTCTTTGCCTTAGCCTCGGTCGCAACTTCGATTAGGCCCTCCTGCCCGGCGTAGACTTTGGTTCCGGTGTCCGCGACCTTGACTTTCAGCTCTGCCGCCTTCGCTTCATCGTAGACGCAGACCGTGCGCGGGTGAAATTCACGGATCTGCTCCTCGAGCAGCGCAATGTTTCCGCGCGCCGCAAGCGCCTCAATGCGGATGTCGCCGTTGGCGCGCGCCACCTCGAGAGTCTGTGTGCCGATGGAACCCGTGGAACCGAGAACGGAAATATGTCTCATATCTTGCCTCCTCAATGACGGACAAAGTAACTGTAGAGAAACAGCGCAAAGAAGATTGCCGGTGCGGTGAAGAGCAGGCTGTCAAACCGGTCCAGAATACCGCCGTGTCCGGGAATCAGATCGCCGTAGTCCTTGACCTCGTGGTCACGCTTGATCGCCGAAGCCGCGAGATCGCCGATCTGCGAAATCACCGCGCTGAAGGCGCAGGCAAACAGGCAGGCAAAGCCCGGGTTCCCGAGTTCCGCGAGCTCTGCGCGAAGGAAAAAGCCGAAGGCCAGGCCGAGAAGCGCTGCCCCCGCGACGCCGCCGATTGCGCCCTCGACCGTCTTTTTAGGACTGAGAACCGGCGCGAAGTGATGAGAACCTGCCAGCATGCCGACCACATAGGCACAGGTGTCGCAGCCCCAGCTCGAGATGAAGATGAGCCAGACCAGATAGGCGCCGTGCGGCATGCTGCGCACGCGGTATACATAGGAGAACATCACGGTTGTATAGAGCACGCCCATGAGCCCGACCGCAATCTGCTCGGTGCGATAGCGCGGGTAGCTCAGCACAAAGAGCGCCATCAGCGCCATCAGCGTGCCGATCATGAGCGGCATGCCGTAGTCATAGTGCCGTGCGAGCAACAAGAGGTAATACGCAATACTCGAGAGATAGCCGACGATGCCGAGCGGCTCTCGCTCTGTCTTGACGACGCGATACAATTCGAACTGCCCGATCAGCGAAATTGCCATCATGCTGCAATAAAGCACCATACCGCCGCGCCGCAGCGCGAGAAACGCAAGCAACACCAGCACAATGCCGCTCAAGAGACGCAGGTGGAACTTCCGGCTGCCAAGGATGTTCAACAGGCGGGACATGTGCATACTCCTCCTTTTGTCTTAACTGATACGACCGCCGAAGCGACGCTCTCTTTGGTTGTAGGCGAGAATCGCATCTTCGAGTGCTTCCATCGTGAAATCCGGCCAGTAGAGCGGCGTCACATAGAGTTCACTGTAGGCGAGCTGCCAGAGCAGGAAATTCGAGAGGCGAAGTTCACCGCTCGTGCGAATCAAAAGATCCGGATCCGGAATTCCCGCCGTATCGAGACTGTTTGAAATCTCCTCTTCCGTGAGACTCGTGTCCCCGCTCGCCCGCTTTGCGTCCAGAAGGCGCAGAAACGCACGGCGCAACTCATCCCGGCCGCCGTAATTAATCGCGATCACGAAGGTCATCCCGGTGTCCTCCCTGGTCTCCTCGACCAGACGATCAATCGCTGCCACAATGTCCGGCGCAAAACGCGACTTGTCGCCTATCATCTTGCAGCGACAGCCCTCCTCCTTCGCAACCTTCAGGAGCTTTTTTAAATACAGGCGGAAAAGGTGCATGAGCGCACCGACCTCTTCTTCCGAGCGCTTCCAGTTCTCCGTTGAAAAACCGTAGACCGTGAGGTACTTGACACCGAGCGCCGCACAGTCGCGCACGGTCTGTTCCACCGCCTCGCAGCCCGCCTTATGCCCCATCGCGCGCGGCAGGGACCGCTCCGCCGCCCATCTGCCGTTTCCGTCCAATATGATTGCAATGTGTTCGGGAATCACCTTCCCCGCAAGTCGCTCTGTCATCCTGCCTCCTCATGTTCAAAAAAGGCGGTCCTGCTCGGACCGCCACTCTGCCAAACTTTAACGGTGTGTCAGACTGTCATGAGCTCCTTGTCCTTGACCTCGACCGCCTTATCAATGCGTTCCACCGCCTTATCCGTCAGCTTCTGCAGCTTCTCGTTTGCGTCAGAGAGATCATCCTCGGTGATCTCGTTTGCCTTCTCCATTTTTTTGAAGACATCTGCGCCGTCGCGGCGGATGTTGCGGACGGCAACCTTTGCCGCCTCTCCCTTTTTTCGAATGTCCTTGGTCAGCGCCTTTCTGCGCTCTTCGGTGAGCTCCGGGAACAGGAGGCGAATCACCGAGCCGTCGTTCGTCGGGTTGATGCCGAGGTCCGAGGTCAGGATTGCCTTTTCAATCTCCTTCAAGAGGCTCTTGTCCCAGGGCTGAATCAGAATCATTCTTGCCTCCGGCACCGAGACATTGCCGACCTGCTGCAGCGGCGTCTGCGTGCCGTAGTAATCGACCGTGATGCGGTCCAGAACATGCGGGTTGGCTCTGCCGGCGCGAATTGCCGAGAACTCTTCCTGCATGAACGAGATCGTCTTGTTCATTCTGTCTTCCAGCTCTTTGAGTGTATCCTTTAAGTCTGCCATCTCATCCTCCAGGGTATCTAAATTTATACCGTCACCGTTGTGCCGTGAATCACGCCGCGGAGTGCATCCGCGATTGCGTTGTCGCCGTGCAAATCAAAGATTGCGAGCGGAATCTTATTTTCCATGCAGAGCACGCTCGCCGTCAGGTCAATGACCCCGAGCTTTTTGTCGATCATCTCCTGCATGGTCAGGGTGTCGTAGCGCTTTGCATCCGGGTCGAGCTTCGGATCCGCTGTGTAGACGCCGTCAATCGACTTCGCGAGCAGAATCTCATCGACGCCGAGCTCCGTGGCCCGGAGCGCAATCCCGGTGTCGGTCGAGAAGTACGGATGTCCCGTGCCGCCCGCAAAGAAAAGCACTCTGCCCGCCGCAAAGAGCGCATTCGCCTTGTCGACCGAAAAGAGCTCGGTCATCGCGCCGCAGAGGAAGGGACTGAATATCTCCGTCTCCATGCCCTCGCCGCGGAAGATCTCCGAGACATAGATGCAGTTCATGACAGTCGCGAGCATCCCGATCTGGTCGGCCTTCACGCGGGCAATCTCCGTCCCGGTTCTGCCTCTCCAGTAGTTGCCGCCGCCGATGACGATGCCGACCTCGACGCCCGCATCGACCGAGCGCTTGACCTGCCGCGCAATGTCCCGGACCACTGCCTCGTCATAGCCCTTGCCGTTCGCATTCGCAAGCGCTTCGCCGGAGAGTTTCAGCATTACTCTTCTCTTTTTCATGCCTGTTCCGCCTTTTCTCTGTGCATTTTTATCTGCAAATATCATAGCACGCGGGGCGCGGCTTCTCAAGCTTGCTTTCCCGTATACAGACGGTAATAGCGCCCCTTCTTCTCAAGCAGCTCCTCGTGATTGCCGCGCTCAATGATGCGCCCCTGCTCCATAACCATGATGCAGTCCGCATTTTTAATCGTGCTTAAGCGATGCGCAATCACAAAGGTGGTGCGCCCCTTCATCAAAGAATCCATACCGCGCTGCACCAGCTGCTCGGTCCGGCTGTCAATCGAAGAAGTCGCTTCATCGAGGATTAACGCCGGCGGATCCATGACCGCGGCCCGCGCGATTGCAAGGAGCTGCCGCTGTCCCTGCGAGAGGTTTGCGCCGTTGCCGCGTAGCATGGTCTGATAACCGTCCGGCAGGCGGTTGATGAAGCCGTCCGCATTCGCGAGCTTCGCTGCCTCGATGCACTCTTCATCCGTCGCATCCAGACGTCCGAAGCGGATATTCTCCATTACCGTACCGGTAAAGAGATTGGTATCCTGCAGCACGATACCGAGCGAAGCGCGAAGATCCGCCTTTTTGATTTTCGAGATATTGATGCCGTCGTAGCGAATCTTTCCCTCCTGAATCTCGTAGAAGCGGTTGATGAGATTCGTGATGGTCGTCTTGCCGGCGCCGGTCGAGCCGACGAAGGCAATCTTCTGTCCGGGTTCCGCAAAGAGGCTGATGTCGTGAAGCACGGTCTTCTCCGGCACATAGCCGAAGTCGACATGTTCGAGTTCCACGCGTCCTTTCAACTCAATCAGCTCCACACTGTTATCCGTCTTGTGCACATGCCGCCACGCCCAGAGCCCGGTGCGCTTTTCCGTCTCGACGAGCGAACCGTCCGGATTTCTAAACGCGCGGACCAGGGTCACATAGCCCTCGTCGGTCTCGGAGGGCTCATCGAGCAGCTGATAGATGCGGTCGGCACCGGCCGCCGCCATCGCGACGGAATTCAGCTGGGTCGTAATCTGCGTGATGGGGCGCGTAAAGTTCTGGTTCATGGTCATAAAGGCGACCAGGGTACCGATGCTGAGTCCAAAGTTCCCGTTCAGCGCAAAGACTGCGCCGATTGTCACAATCAGCACATATTGCAGGCGACCAAGCTGCGCCGCAACCGGCAACAGGACGTTCGCAATGCCGTTCGCTCTGGCGCTCGCGTCCCTAAGCTTTTGGTTTCGCTCTTCAAACTCCGCAATGCTCTGCGATTCATGGGAGAAAACTTTGATGACCTTCTGTCCCTCCATCATCTCCTCAATGTAGCCATTCAGACCGCCGAGTTCCTTTTGCTGAATGCCGAAGTATTTGCCGGAGACATTTGCGACCTTGCCGGAAATAAAGAGCATGAGCGCCGTCAAAACAAGCGCAATCAGCGTGAGCGGAACATGCAAAAGAAACATGCTCGCAAGGACCGTAATGACGGAAAGAGTCATACTGGCGAGCTGCGGAAATACATCGACAATCAGCTGGCGCAGCGTGTCCGTGTCGTTCGTATAGACCGACATAATGTCGCCGTGCGCATGCGTGTCAAAATAGGATATGGGCAGCGACTCCATGTGCGCAAACAGGCGCTTCCGGATTTTGAGGAGCGTCCCCTGTCCCACATAGACCATGAGAATCGAGTAAATATAGGTTGCCACCACGGAAATCAGATAGATCAGCGCAATGCGCTGCAGCGCGCCGAGGAGCGGTGAAAAGTCCGGCTGCGTGGCATGCAGCAATGGGGTGATATAGTTGTCGATCAGCTTCTGAATAAACAGCATACCGTAGGCATCCGCCAGAGCCGCCGCAATGACACAGATCAGCACGATTATCATCTGCGGTCCGTAATCCTTTAAAATACCGGAGGTCAGGCGGCGCATGCTTCTCGATGTGATATTACCCAAATTGGCTTTTTTCTTTGTGTTTGCCATCGCGTCACGCCTCCTCTCTCTCGTCAAAGTCGCCGCCGCCCTCTGTCTGTGCGGCAACCACAGAGGCGTAAATTTCGTTGTTCTTCAACAATTCTTCATGGGTGCCGAAACCGCTCACGCGTCCCTCCTCGAGCACCAAGATGCGATCCGCATCCTTTACGCCCGAAATGCGCTGGGAGATGATGAACTTCGTGGTATTCGGGATCTTCTCCCGGAACGCCTTGCGTATGGAGGCATCCGTCGCGGTATCGACAGCGCTCGTCGAGTCGTCGAGAATCAGAATTTTCGGCTTCTTTAAGAGCGCTCTCGCAATGCAGAGGCGCTGTTTCTGTCCGCCGGAGACATTGCTGCCGCCCTGTTCGATCCAGGTGTTATAGCCGTCCGGGAAACTCCGCACGAACTCATCGGCGCAGGCAAGGCGACAAGCCTCCTCGCAGTCCGCATCGCTCGCATCGGGATTTCCCCAGCGGAGGTTGTCGTAAATGGTGCCGGAAAACAGCGTGTTCTTCTGGAGTACCATGCCAACCGAGTCTCGGAGCGCCTTTAAGTCGTAGGTCTTTACATTTTTACCGCCGACCAGAACCTCGCCCTCCGTTGCGTCATACAGGCGCGGAATCAGGCTGACCAGAGAAGTCTTCGAGGAACCGGTGCCGCCGATGATACCGATGGTCTCACCGGAGCGCACCGAAAGGGTAACATCGCTCAGCACAAAGCGCGGATTCGCTTCCTCTCGGAAATCCGGATCCTGCCGCATCGCCTCTTCCCGTGTCATGGTCCCGTTCTCAACCGCTGCCATGCGCTCCTGCTTTTCTTTCTGTCTTCTGACTTCCTTCGGGTTATCCCAGTCGACCGGCTCCTCGCGCTTTCCGTAGGAAAACGAGACCTGCGAGAAGACCACCGAGCCGTCCTTCACTTCCGTGACCGGCTGCTCGGGTGTCTGAATCTTCGGGATTTCCGAGAGCACCTCTTCAATGCGCCGTCCGCTTGCGACCGACATCGTAATCATGACAAAGACCATCGCAAGCATCATGAGCGACATCAGAATGCTGATCATATAGGTAAAGAAGGAAGTCAGCTGTCCCGTGGTGAGCGAATCTGACACAACTTCATGTGCGCCGAACCAGGAAATGCCGATCATGCAACCGTAGACCGCAAGGTAGAGCGCCGGGAAAATAAAGCAGACCAGTCCTTCCGCCTTCACAAAGAGCTTGTAGATATTCTCGGCGGAAACTTTAAATCTTCCGATTTCAAACTCTTCGCGCACAAAGCTCTTGACCACACGAATGCCGGTCACATTTTCCTGGACGCTCGCATTCAGCGCATCGTATTTCGAAAACACCCGCGTAAATGCCTTATCCGCAAATTTGATGACCAGGATCAGTACAATCAGAAGAAAGCCGAGCGCGACCAGAAAAATCATCGAAAGTTTCCGACTGATGCTGAAGGTGAGCGCCAGGGTAAAAATCAGCGTAGCCGGCGCACGCATGCAGGTTCTCAATATCATCTGATACGAGTTTTGGACATTCGAGACATCCGTCGTGAGACGGGTCACGAGACCCGCAGTCGAGTACTTGTCGAGATTGCCGAACGAAAAGCGCTGAATGCTTCTGTAAATCCCGCTCCGTAGGCTCGCGGCAAGTCCCGCCGCCGCATCGGCCGCAAAATAGCCGCCGATCGAACCGAAGAGCAGACCGAAGAGCGCGAGCGCCACCATGAGTCCGCCGGCCCTGAGCACGACATTAAAGTTTTGCGCCTGTATCCCGTTGTCAATGAGATTCGCCATCACGAGGGGCACCAGATTTTCAACCACCACTTCCATGACCATACCGAATACGGCGAGCAGGGAAATGAGGCGATATTTCTTCCCCAAATATTTGCTGAACATTTTAATCATATGATTCCTCCGCGCATCTCTTCCGTCGCGAGTGAAAGTGCCAGTTCTGCCATATCCGTGAAGCCGGCTTCTCGCTCCTCTGCGGAGAGCGTCTCCCCGGTCAAAAGGTGGTCGCTGACCGTCAGGATGGAAAGTGCCTTGGCCCCGAGAGAGGCTGCGGTCGCATAGAGTGCCGCCGTCTCCATCTCAACTGCGAGGACCCCCATCCTGCTCCACTTTTCAACGGCAGCCGTGCTCTCCGCCGGACCGTAGAACATATCGCTGGTCAGTACCGCGCCGACCGTTACACGTTTGTTCAGGGCCGAAGCGATACGTGCCGCGCGATACAGCAGTTCAAAATCCGCGAGCGGCGCAAAGGTTCCGGGAAGTTCAAAAAGTGCCGGAAAGTTTGAATTGGTCGAAGCGCCCTCTGCGAGAACCAGATCGCGCACAGCTATGCTTTCCTGCATGGCACCGGCCGTGCCGATTCGAATCAGTCGCGCTGCGCCGTAAAAGTGAATCAATTCGTGGGCGTAAATTCCCATCGAGGGACAGCCCATGCCGGTGCCCATGACCGAAACCCGCTGCCCGCGGTAAAAGCCGGTAAAACCGAACATATTGCGCACTTCGTTAAAGCTGTGCACTTCTTCCAGAAAGCTCTCCGCAATCCGCTTTGCGCGGAGCGGGTCGCCCGGGAGCAGAACCGTCTCTGCGATATCCCCGGGCAAAGCCGCAATATGCGGTGTCGGCACAGAGGCCTTTGCTTTTCTCTCCTCCTGCATCTCTCCTCCTCTCCGAAGCACTTCGTAATTCCGTATCCTGTGTTCGCGGAAACACAGACAAAGTCCGCAGTTCGAAAAGAAGCGCTGAACCACTCAGCGCTTCTCCCCTGCCATTTAAGCTTCGCCCTCGGCGCGCTTCAGCTCCTCCAAATCTCTGTGTCCGTCGCGGTGCATCGAAAACTTCTCCATCGGATAGTTTTTCAGGTTGTCGAGCACCTTTCTGTCGTCCGCACGCTTTAAGAGCGTCTCGCGGGACCGCTTGATTTCAATTTCCGTCTTGTGCTTCGACGGTCCGCCGACGCAGCCGCCCGGGCAGGCCATGCCTTCGATAAAGTCCTCCGCGACTCTGCCGAGCTTTAAGAGCTGGAGTGCCTTCTTGCACTCCGCACCGCCGGCGCAGCGGAGCAGTTTAATTTCGGAGACATCCTCGCCGCGCTCGCTCATGCACTCGAGCACCGCATTTGCGACGCCGCCCGAGGTTGCAAAGCGCTTGCCGAAAATCGAAGCCTCCTGCCGCTCGGTTTCCTCCGGCTCCAGTTGAACATCCGCCGAGCGGAGGAAAGCGCTGAACTCACCGTAGGTCATGACATAGTCCGCATTGTCCGGAACCGACTTGTCCGCCGACTCGGACTTCTTCGCGACGCAGGGACCGATGAAGACTGTCACACAGCCCGGGTGCATCGCTTTCAGATAGCGGGACACCGCACACATCGGGGAGACCGTCGTGGACATATTCTCCTCGTACTGCTGCGGGAAGTGTTTCTTTAAGAGGTTGATGAAGGCCGGGCAGCAGGATGTCGTCATCTTCTTGCCCTCTTTTCTCGCCTCCGACCACTCGAGCGCCTCATAGGCAGCCGTCATATCACCGCCGAGACCGACCTCGACCATATCCGCAAAGCCGATTTTCTTCAGTGCATTGCGAATCGAACCCATGCCGATTTTTTCGCCGAACTGTCCCTCGGTCGCGGGCGCGCACATCGCAATGACCTCCTTGCCCGCCTTGATTTCCTGAATCACATTGACCAGATAGCTCTTTGCGCTGATTGCACCGAAGGGGCAGCTGTGGATGCAGCGGCCGCACTCAATACACTTCTGCTCGTCAATGACGCAGAAGCCGTACTCATCATAGGTAATCGCATCGACCGGGCAGGCCTTCTTGCAGGGACGAACGAGGTGCACGATTGCGCCGTACGGACAGTTCTGCGCGCACATGCCGCATTCCTTGCACTTCTTCGAATCGATGTGAGAGCGGAATTCTCCGATGGTCACTGCGCCGAAATGGCAGGACGACAGACAGGCCTTACCGAGACAGAGACGACAGTTGTCCGTGACGGTATAGCTCGAGAGCGGACACTCGTCGCAAGCCGGCTTGATGACCTGCACTTCATTCTTGGAATCCAGATTTTCCATCAGATTCTCGCCGCAGGCAAGTCTTGTCCGGTGGCGCACGATCTCTCTCTCTTTATAAATGCAACATCTTCCGATTGCCGGCTTCGGGCCCGGAATGATTTTATAAACCATCTCCTCTTTGTGCTCTTCATCCAGCTGATCGTTCCAGGCGAGACGGCAGGTCTCTTCCAGCACCAGATGCCTTGTTTGGATCAGTGCCTCGTCGTTGTTAATCATCGTTTTCCTCCTAGGATTACAGTCACATTATTTTACCATATTCGCCGAAAAATGCCACGCGCTATCTTGTCCTTTTCGGCGTACCGTCTGTGCCGTACCGCCCGCTCCCGCAGAGCGCGCGGAGGAAAAACCGGAGCACTGCCTCCGCGAGACCGGCGAGCAGCACAATGCTGAGTGTCCAGGCAAATATTTCGCCGGTCTCCAGATAAATTTTGGCGCGGTACAGCCCGTTCCCAAGCGAGAGCGCCGGTTGCCCGATGAGCTCCGCCGCAGCACCGGCCTTGAAACTTACGCCGACCGAGAGGCTCAGGGCGCTCTCGAGGAAAGGCGCGAGCACCGGCAGATACAGCGCCCGAAGCCTTGTGCCGCGCGACAGCCCGTAGAGCCTTGCGACTTCGAGGAGATCTCCGGGCACGGCGCCGAGGCCGCCGAGTGTGTTGAGATAAAAGACCGGCAGGGAGACAAAGAAACAAATAAAAAGGGAGGCATTGCGATTTCCGACCCAGAGTAAAAGCAGCACGACAAAGCTTGCGACCGGAACCGCCTTAATCACATTGACAAGGGGACCCAGAATCCATCTGAGTCCCCTTCTCGCCTGTGCTGCCGCCGCCAAAGCCGTGCCGAGCACCGCGCCGAGCAAAAAACCGCCGAGAATACGCAGCGAGGAGTTTCCGACTGCCTGCCAGTATGCGGGCTTCCCTGCCATATTCATGAGCGTCCGTACGGTCTCGACCGGTCCTACCAAAAGAAACTTATTGCCGATCAGCCTTGCCGCCGCCTCCCAGAGCAGAAGCCAGAACAGCCATCTGAGCGGCTCTTTGCCGTCGCGCAGCAACATGTTTCGGATTGCGCCGATCAATCCACTCACTCCGCCACGACGTAGAATGCGTCATCCGGCAGCTTGCCGCCGACTGCTTTCGAATCTGCGCTGTACAGAACCTGCAGATAGCCGGAGAGCGCCTGCTTCATCTCCGCGCCGTCCAGATTCGTGATGTTGCAGGCGGGCAGAGCCTTCTTCGCGATGCCCTCGTTTTCCAGAATCCCGAAGGCGACAACCGCCTTTGCCGCTGTCTCCGGATCCTGTACCGCCGTCGCCGCGCTTCTCGCCTGCTCTTCCCGGAAGGTCTTGACAGCGTCCGGCTGTGCCTTTAGGACTTCCTGTCTCACCACCGTGACGCCTGTCACGAGGCGGGAGCCGTTGTTCAGCGCATCCCAGCTATCACTCAGCGAAAAGGCCGTCTTCAATTTGTCATTCTTTGCCTCCGCGACCGTCACAAAGGGCTGCGGGAGCACGGCAATCGCCGCGGGATCCGCCGCGAGCGCCGAAGCAATCTCGGTCGGCTCGGACTTAAAATCGAGCGTGCAGTCCGTGACGCCGTTCTCCTGCAACAAATAGCGGAGCACATACTCGGGCGTCGCTCCCTGTCCCGTCGTGAGCACCGTCTTGCCCGCGAGATCTTTCACGCTGTGAATGTTCTCGTCCCCGGTCACGCAGTAGAGGACGCCGAGCGTGTTGATGTTGAGTACCGCAATCTTTCCCTCGGTCTTATTGTAGAGCGCCGCTGCCATATTGGCCGGGAGCAGGGCGATGTCGAGATCTCCCGAGACAAGCTTCGCCGCAATCTCATCGGGCTGCGCCGCAACCGTGAACTGATAGCTGCCCTCGCTCTTGCCGTCCTGACTCTCCTGCATCAGCGCGGCAAGCCCCATCGCGGTCGGTCCCTTCAGGGCGCCGACCCGGAGTCCCGCCCCCGCTTCTGTCTTAGCCGCCGCAGCGCTTTCCGCCTCAGTGCCGCTTGTCGAAGTGCTCTCCGCCGCGGCAGCGGCTGTCGTAGCGCTCTCCGCCGCACCGCTCTCCGCCTTCTTTGCGCCGCAGCCCATCAGGCTCACACCGAGCAGCAGCGCTGTCGCTGCCGCGACTACCGATTTCTTCCAGTTTTTCATAGTCCCTCCTGAAACCTTTCGCGCTTTTTTGCGTCTTTCTAGGTGAAAGAGATGATTTGTCTATCTTTCCGGTCGATTATACCATGCTATCTTCTTTTAGACCAGACAAATACAGACTGCCGCCGCAACACGCCGCATATCTTACGGCACAAATGCCGATATGCTGTTTTTTGCAAGAAAATCTTCCTTGTTTTTCTCGAGGCGCTACTCTAAGCTAAGACAAGGATCGGTTTTCGTTCCGCACGGCAAGCGGATACGGCGGCCGAAACGCACGCATGAGAGGAGGAATCATCATTTGGCAGAACCGATTATTTCCGTGCGCGATTTGAAAAAAATATACCGTGTCGGCGACAGCGAAGTACACGCGCTGGACGGCATCAGCTTCGACCTCGAGCCGGGGCGCTTTCTCGCGATTGTAGGCACCTCGGGTTCCGGAAAATCCACCTGTCTGAACCTGCTCGCCGGCCTCGAACCGCCGAGCAGCGGCAGCATTCACATACTCGGCGAGAAGCTCGAAAAGATGAATGAGCAGCAGCTGGTGCGCTTTCGGCGGAACCACGTCGGCTTTATTTTCCAGAGTTACGGCCTGATTCCCACGATGAATGCTGAGGAAAATGTGGCCCTCCCGCTCTTGTTCCGCGGCGTCGACAAGGAAGAAAGACAGCGCACCGCGCGCACCTATATGGAGCGCATCGGCATCCTGGATCAGGCGTTGCACATGCCGGGGCAGATGTCGGGCGGCCAGCAGCAGCGTGTCGGCATAGCCCGCGCGCTCGCGAGCAAACCGGAACTCATCTTCGCCGACGAGCCGACCGGCAACCTCGACTCCCGCACGACGGAAGAAGTGCTCTCGCTGCTCCGGGACATCGTCCGGGAACAGCATGTGACCCTCGTCATGGTCACACACGATAACTCAATCGCAGCGCGCGCCGACCAGCAGATACGCATTGTCGACGGCAAGATTGTAGAACGGAAAGGATTTACTCATGCAGACTAAACTTCAAAAAACATCTCTCCTGCTCCGCGTCCTGGCGCTGGAGGTAACGCTCTCGCTGTTACTCTTTTTCCTGTTGCCGCCTCACACGGCACAGGCCTCCTATGTCAACACCAATCTCAACACCTTTGTGCACGACGCCAACGAACTGCAGGTCGGTTATCCCGGTCAGGACATGAATTTGAGTTTCCGCGTCGGCTATAACAATACAAACGGCATGAAGAACCCGAAGACCGCCGAGATTCAGAATGTCATTGTCCGCCTCTCGAACGACCAGAACTATCTAAAACAGGACAAGACCCCGGATCAGAACACGACGGACCAGAAGAATCCCTACGACAAAGACGATGAGAGCGAGCTCTACGACGCCTGGAGAGCCGGTCAGAAATCCGGCATCGACAAGGCCTACGGCGGCAATTCGGCTTTCACCGTGGACGGCGGCAACTATCCCTTTGAAATCAATGCGACGACCTTCACCGAAGAAAACCGTTTTGCCTCGCTGAAAGCCGGCGAGTATAAGACTGTGACCTTGCATGTCACCGTGCGCGCCGACGCAAAAGAAGGCTACTACGGCGTCCCGATTGCGTTCTACTATGCGCTTCCCGGCAGCAACACCGCGGATTTCCGCGGCCCCATGCAGGTTGAATTCATCAATGTCTACATCAAGGCTTCGGGCGAAGTTGCAAATCCCTCGACCGCAACCGGCGACAAGAGCTTTGCGCTCGGCGAGGGTCAGGAGACCCCGGTCGGCACCGCGCCCGGCGTCATGAACTACAGCTTAAAGTTCCGGAACCAGCGCAAGGTGCCGCTGTACCGCATTCAGGTACACATGAACACCGCGCTCGCAGACGGCGCTTCGCTGCAGGCGACCGTGCAGAACAAGTCCCAGGCCGCAACCGGTTTTCCGTTCAATCTGAACGACGCGAACTACGACCGGAACTTCGAGACCGCCCAGCCGGATGAGGTATTGAGCGCCGACTACTCGATGGCGATTATGCAGAATGCGGCGAACGGCTACTACCCGCTCAGCTACACCGTGAGTTATAAGCTCACGCCGGATGCGACCGTCTCTTATCAGGAGACCTATGTGAGCTATGTCCGCATCAACAATCCTTCCATGGTCGAACAGCCGCCGGCGGCGGACAACAAGCAGGGCGACTTCAACCCAAACGACCGCCAGAAAGCCCGCATCATCCTGGACGGATATCGCACGGAACCCGAAAAAGTCTTTGCCGGTCAGCCCTTCACTCTGGTTCTCAGCGTGAAAAACGCTTCCGGAGATATTCCCGCAAGCAATATTTTGCTCTCCGCAGAGTCCGAGAAAGTGGACAATTCCTCGGTCTTTTCGACCGAGGCGGGCTCCAATTCCTTTGTGATTAACAGCCTGAAAGCAGGGGAGGCAAAGGAACTCAGACTGAACCTCGAGGCCTCCGCGGGCGTGGATCCGCGTTCCTATACCATCACGCTGAACGAAAAGTTTGACTCCCCTGCGTTTAAGAACGCCGAGGATAAGCTGACTCTCGATATTCCGGTCTTCCAGGTGGCGCGCTATTCGATTTCCACGCCGGAACTCTCGCCCGACAGCATTGAGGTCGGCAAAGAGAGCAACGTGATGTTCAACCTGAACAATACCGGCCGCGTGATGCTCTACAATGTTCAGGTGAACTTTGAGGGCGATGCCATCAAGAAAACCAGCGCCTACCTCGGCAATATCAAGTCCGGTGACAGCGGCAGCGTCGATGCGATGCTTGGCGGCGTGAAGGCGAGCAGCGACGAAGACAATATCACGATGACCATTCAGTATGAGGATGTAAACGGCAATGTGACCAAGGAGGAACAGAAACTCACGCTCGCCGTCACCGAGCCTGCCCCCGATGTCCCGGCTACCGATACCGACACGGAAAAGAAACCGGTCAAAAAGCCGTCTCCGCTCCCGCTGCTTCTGATTCCGGTCGCCGCAATCGCTGCGGGCGTCGGCGTCCGCAAATTCCGCAAGAAGAAGGCTGACGGAGGCGATGCGGCATGAAGTTCGGAGATCTTCTCTCGCTCGCCCTCCGGAACCTCTTCCGGCGAAAGACAAGAACGGTTTTGACAGTGCTCGGCGTCATCATCGGCACCTCCTCGATTCTCGTGATGATGAGCCTCGGCCTCGGTATGAGCCGCCAGACGAGACAGCTCTATGAGTCCGCGGGCTCGATGAAGACAATTACCGTCTACTCCTTTAACCAGAAGGGCAACGAGACCGAGATTACCGATGACACCATCAAGCAGCTGAAACAGCTCGCACATGTGGACGATGTGAGCCCGCAGCTGGACGCATCCGTGACAGCGAAATGCGGCCCCTACGAGGGATACTTGTCCCTGACCGGTGTCTCCCAGCATTTCTTGAAGGAACTGCCCTTAAAATCCGGAACTCTGCCGCCCGCAAACACGGATACCCTGAGCCTGCTCTACGGCAACCATTTTCAGGATAACTTTTACAAAGTCTCCAAAAACAGCTCGGCAAACTTCGGCGGCGGCAACGGCGGCGATGTGCACATTGACCCGCTGAAAGACACCATCTTTTACATCTTTCCCGAGGGCTATAAACCCGCGCCGAAGAATAACAGCAGCGACAGCGGCACTTCCGGCGGCGGCGCTTCCGCCGCGGCCGCGCCGGCCTCGGTCGCAACCGAGACCTCCGATAAGCCCCAGAAGAAGTACATTCTGGACACGGCAGGCATTCTGGACGGCGGCAGCAGCGGCTATAACAGTTACAGCTATTCGATCTACTGCGACATTGACACGCTGAAAAACTTTTTAAAACAGCGCTACCGGAAGTATCTGGTGCCGGAGCCGAAGCTCAACAAAAAAGGCAAGCCGGTCGACTACTATGTCTATTCACAGGCTTATGTCTTTGTGGACGACATGAATCACGTCTCCGAAGTGCAGAAAAAAATCGCGGAGCTCGGCTATCAGGCGGACTCCAATATGGAGTGGCTCGAGCAGTCCAAGCAGTTCACCGGCATGGTCCAGGCCGTGCTCGGCGGCATCGGTGCGGTCTCGCTTCTCGTCGCGGCCATCGGCATCATCAATACAATGATGATGTCCATCTACGAGAGAACGCGGGAAATCGGCGTCATGAAGGTTCTCGGCTGCGAGATGACCAACATCCGCGACCTCTTCCTCGTCGAATCGGGTTTCATCGGCCTGATGGGCGGCATCATCGGCACCGTCCTGAGTCTCCTGATTTCGCTGCTCATCAACTTTCTCGCGGCACAGGGCGGCAACGAGCAGCTCTCCGTCTTCTACCAGAATGCGGAAGGCGGATCCATCTCCTACATCCCACCCTGGCTTGCGCTCTTTGCGATTGTCTTTGCGATTTTCATCGGCGCGGCCGCCGGTTACCTCCCGGCAAAGCGCGCAATGCGCTTAAGTCCGCTCGCGGCAATGCGAAACGAATAAACGCAACTCAGCACAGCAAAAAACCGCTCCGGCTTACAGCCGGAGCGGTTTTGCGTTGTCACACTGCTCTTCAATCCAGGTGATGGCCTCTTCAAGTCCCTCCGCACTGTACGGAAAGTCCCGATACCGCTTCTCTTCTTCCGTGTCATGGTAGGAATACGGCCCCTCCCAGACATAGGCGCGGAGCGTGTGGGGCGCTCTCTTATCGACAGGCGTCCAGTGCACATTCTCGAGCGGCTCGATGCCGAGGCGGTAGTAAACCGACTGGTAACTGCCGTAATAGGCCTCACCGTACTCGTAGTGGTCCAGATGGTAAAAGAGACTGTGGTCAAGCTGCATACGCCCTCCTAAAAAACATGCTATACTCTAAAAAACAGAAAGGAGTGTTCCCTATGACAAATACCGATTCCGGCAGACAGGTTCTCCTCACGGTCGCCATGGGCAAACGCCTGCTCGGCGATGCCCTCGCGGCCGATCCCGCAATCCTCGAAGCCGCAAAGCACCACTGCCTCGTTGTAATTCTCGGCAGCACCAACGCACAGGTCGCTGCGGCGATTGCGGCGGCTCTCTCGCTTCCCTTCTCGCCGAAGGGCTTTCACCGCGGCCTGCAGCGCGGCAATGAACAGGTCTCGAATCCCACCCCCCCGCAGACGGCGGACTTCATCGTCAAAGAAGGTCAGCGCCTCGAGGGCAAGACCATCTTTGATGTGGTAGATACCCTCGGCCCGGACGACATCATCCTGAAAGGCGCCAATGCGATTCACCTCGAGAGCCGCACCGCCGGTATCCTGATTGCAAGCCCGGTCGGCGGCACCATCATCCCGATTACAAGTGTCGCAGTCGGACGTCGCACCCGCCTCATTCATCCGGTCGGCCTTGAGAAGCGCGTGGAGCGCCCCATCTCCGAACTGGCGCGCCTCGCAAACCGGAGCGGACAGAAGGGCCTCCGCCTTATGGAAAGCTGCGGCGACATTTACACCGAGCTCGACGCCGTCCGGGATCTCTTTTCCCTCCATGCAACTCTGCTCGCAGCCGGCGGCGTCCTCGGCGCGGAAGGCAGTGTGCTCTTACAGCTAAGTGGCAGCGAGGAGAATCTTTGCAAAGCGGAGACCTATTTCCGCTCCATTCAGGACACGCCCTCGTTCTCGCTCTGAGTTCTCCGGAAAATCCCGGCCTCGGTGATAACAGCGTCCACCGGCTGGTCATGTGCTTCGCGCGGGATGTCGTCGGAGAGCAGGCGCTCCCGAATCAAGAGCGCGCGAAAGGCCTTTGTCTTCGGCAGATAGCGGTCGTAAAAACCGCCGCCGTAACCGAGGCGTTCGCCCGACCGGCTCGCACTCACGCAGGGGAGGAGAATCAGATCCAGCTCTTCCGGCGATAGCACCGGCGCCTCCGCCGAGGGCTCAAGGATGCCCATGGTTCCCGGGCGCAGTTCCGCGAGACTGCGGATTACATGGGCGTGCATCACGCCCTTGCCCGCACAGCGCGGCACGGCGACCTGCTTGCCCGCGCGGAGCATCTCCTCAATCAAGCTAGCTGTCTGAATCTCCGCCTGCATGCCGACAAAGCAAAAAACTGTTTTTGCGTTTCTGTATTCGGGCAGGCCGAGAACAGCCGAAAAGATTTTCCCGTCCGCCTCGCGGCAATAGTCCTGCGGCAGCGCATTCATCTTCTCGATACAGCGCTTCCGCAGTTCTTTTTTTTCTGACATGACAACACCTCCGCTCTTTCTTTCCAGTGTAACAAATTTCGTAGGACTTTTCCACGCGCGGGAATCCACCGCTGCCTCTGCTTTCCTATTCATGATGTTTTCCTACAAGCCAGGCTAAGCGGACAAAAAGAGTTGGATTCGGGTGTACGCATCCTTGCGCAGGCATTGCAGCGCCACCGTTGGGTTCCGAACTTATTCTTCCCGTATTTCATACAAGGCCCACCACAAAAAGAACAGATCGCATGCTTCATGACGTTTTCCTCCAAACATACTGTTTCAAGAAAGATATAAGCAGAGAAAAGCCTTGTGTATCAAGGATTCGAAGCGCTTTTTACCAACTCTTTTTGTCCTATAACTCTATAACGCGATTTGTGATTTTGATGCAGTATAGTAAAAAGCGCCCGCCCGATAACCCGGGCGGGCGCTTTTCTTTTCTTGTTTCAACCGAAGAGACCAAAGAATCCCTTTTTCTCGTAGGGCTCCGTGCAGAAACCCTCGTAGTGGTAGCCGGTTTCATCGATCATCTTTTTGACGGTTGCCTCATCCGCGGGTTCCTCGGTGACGAAACTCGCCTCCTTCTTCCCGTGGGATGCACTCACCTTCTTGGCATCCGGAAACTGCTTCCGAATCGCATCGCTCACATGCGCCTCGCACATGCTGCAGGCCATGCCGTCAATCCGAATGATATTTTTGACCATAGTCCTACCTCCTAACTTACAGATGAAACATTGCTCACTTCTTCAGACGGAAGCGCTCCGGTACGGCCGCCTTCTCCTCTTCGAGGTGAGAGCAGCTCGAGCAACCTGTCGGCGCGCAGTGATGGCCGCTGTCGTGACCGCTGCCGCAGGAACCGCTGCAGGCGTCACAGGAACCGTGGCGCATGCAATAGCGAACCGCAAGGCCGATTAAGCCAAGCAAAATCAGAAATACAATAATACTTGCCGGATTCATTGTAATTTTCCTCCTTTCCTGACGGAATAGAAATGAATCTTCACCGCCGCTTCTCTGCTGCTCTCCAAGGAGACGGCAGAGATCGGTCAGCGTACGTTACATTTGACTTTATGCGTTTGCGCGAACGGCACTCACATTTTCCTTCTTCACGTGCTTCGGTGCCGGACGGAAAATGAAGTAGAGTGCGGCAAGCACCAGAAGAACTGCGACTGCGGTCCAGAAGGTAAAGCTTCCGCCCTGTGCGAGCGTTCCGAGCTGGAACACGCAGAGCGAGAGGCAATAGCCGAGTCCCATCTGGAAACCGAAGGTAATCCAGCCCCACTTCGCCTGCCCCTGCTCACGGAACCCAGTTGCGATTGCAACCAGGCAAGGTGCGTCAAAGATGTTGAGAAGCAGGAATGTGAGACCCTTCAGCTGACTGCCGTCAAACATGTTGAAGATAGCCGCAGAGACATCCGCCTTGCCGTCGGATGTCGCATGTGCGAGTATACCGAGGGTACCGGTCGCCTGCTCCTTTGCGAGCTCCGCGCTGACGGTCGCGACTGCAGCCTGCCAGTTGCCGAGGCCGAGCGGCGCGAAGATGACAGCAATTGCCTCACCGATGACCTTCAGAATGCTGTCATCCAGATTGTCCGCGACATACTGGAACGAGGTGTTGAAGTGCATGAGCACCCAGAGCAGCACGCAGACGATGAAGATAATCGTGCCGGCCTTAATCATGAAGGCCTTTGCTCTCTCCCAGACGTGAATCATGACACCCTTGAAGGACGGCATGTGGTAAGCCGGGAGTTCCATGACGAACGGAGCCGGATCGCCCGCGAAGTAATTCATCTTCTTCAGCGCGATACCGGAGAGAATCACGATGGCAAGGCCGAGGAAGTACATACCCGGCGCCACAAAGTGGTTGGTCGGAAAGAAAGTCAGTGCCATCATCGCGACAATCTCCATCTTCGCCGAGCAGGGCAGGAAGGTCGAGAGGATGATGGTCATACGTCTGTCCTTCTCGTTCTCAATGGTTCTGGACGCCATGATAGCCGGAACGCCGCAACCCGTGCCGACCAGCATCGGGATGAAGGACTTACCGGAGAGACCGAAGCGACGGAACACGCGGTCCATGATGAACGCGACACGCGCCATGTAGCCCGAGTCCTCGAGGAAGGACAGGAAGAAGAACAGAATTACCATCTGCGGCACAAAGCCGAGGACCGTACCGACGCCGCCGATGATGCCGTCAACCAGCAGGCTCTGGAGCCAGTCTGCGAGGTGGAAGGTCGCAATGAAGTTATTTGCGGCATTCGTCACAATCTTGCCGAAGAAGACATCGTTCGTCCAGTCCGTGAGCGGCTTACCGATTGCCGTGACCGAGATGAAGTAGACAAACCACATGATGAAGGCAAAAATCGGAAGTGCCAGGAAACGGTTCGTCACAATATGGTCAATCTTATCCGAAGTCGTGAGCTGACCTTTGACTGCCTTTTTCTTCACACAGTCCGCGACAACCTTCTGAATGTACTCGTAGCGCTGGTTCGTGATAATCGACTCGGAGTCGTCATCCATCTCTTTCTCGCAATCCTTGATGTGCTGCTCAATGTGCTGCTTCGTCGCAGCGTCGAGCTGCACCTTTTCGATTGCCTTCTCGTCGCGCTCAAAGAACTTGATTGCAAACCAGCGGAGGTTGACCGGATCAACCTTACTCTCAATCGACTCCTCGATGTGCGCGATCGCGTGCTCCACGGAACCCGTGAAGACGTGCGGAAGCGCGCCCTTTCTGTGCTCCTCCGCGAGCTTGAGACACAACTCTGCGGCGTCCTTCGTGGACTCGCCTTTTAGTGCACTCATCTCGACCACCGGACAGCCGAGCTCTTCCGAGAGCTTCTTTAAATTCAGCTCATCGCCGTTCTTCTTCACGAGATCCATCATGTTGACAGCGATGACAGTCGGAAGACCGATCTCCAGCAACTGGGTCGTGAGATACAGATTTCGCTCGATATTGGTGCCGTCGATGATATTCAGAATGGCATCCGGCTTCTCCGTCACAAGATAGTTTCTGGTAACCACTTCCTCGAGCGTATACGGGCTCAGCGAATAAATACCGGGTAAGTCCTGGATGATGACATCCTTGTGACCCTTTAAGCGGCCCTCTTTCTTCTCGACCGTAACACCCGGCCAGTTACCGACGTACTGGGTGCTTCCGGTCAGGTCATTGAACAGCGTTGTCTTACCGCAGTTTGGATTTCCTGCCAGTGCAATCTTAATTGCCATCTAAATCCCCCTTCTTTCCTTACTGCATTTCCAGAATCTCAGCGTCCGCCTTGCGGAGCGAAAGCTCATACCCTCTGACCGTGATCTCAACCGGATCACCGAGCGGGGCCACCTTGCGGACATAGATTTCCGTGCCCTTCGTGATACCCATGTCCATAATGCGTCGTCTGAGCGCACCCTCGCCGTGAATCTTCACGACCACGCTGCTCTCGCCGACCGGAACGTCTTTCAGTGTCTTCATCTCTGCCTCCTCTCCTGCACTCAATTCTTCGCTGCAGGCTGCACTTGAATCTTCTGCGCCATCTCCCGCGTAATTGCGAGTCTGGAATCCTTGACATTGACGATGATATCACCGCCGTGCGCCGAAATGACAGTCACATAGGCGCCGGGCACAAAGCCAAGGTCGCTCAAGTGTTGTTTTGCCTCGTCATTTCCGCCGACTCGAACCACTTCAACATAATCTCCGGCATTCGTAAAAGCTAAGGGCAGCATACAAACCTCCTTCAAGGCCTTTGTTAGAAGAATCTATCTCTTACATCTTAGTGATTCTAAATTCATGAATTAGATTTGTCAATCTCTTTGTGAAAAGAATGACATAAGACAATAAAAAAAACGTTGAGATGCTTCAAACATCTCAACGTCCTATGTCAACGTTGTCGGAACGCTCAGAGAAGCGATGCGCCGAGCTCCTTGCAAGCTTTGAGTGCCGCCTCATCCGGCTCTTCCTTACAGATAACCGGCTCATGCTGCATGAGGACACCGGCCTCCTTGCAAGCTGCCACCCAGTCGTTCATCCATGCGCCGTTGCCCCAGCCCCAGGAACCGAAGAGTGCAACCTTCTTGCCATCCAGTGCGCCCTTCACGCGATCGAACATCGGCTGAAACTCGAGCTCCTCGAGGACCTCAGCGCCCATCTGCGCGCCGTACGCCGGGCAGCCGAACGCAATCGCATCAAAAAGCTGCACTTTTGCGCCGTCAAAATCAGCCGGTGCAAACAGCGTGACCTCTGCGCCCTTGCTCTCTGCGCCTTCCTTCACTGCCTCTGCCATCTTTTTCGTGTGTCCCGTACCGCTCCAGTAGACAATTGCAACCTTGCTCATAGGTTTCTCCTCTCTTTTCTCGTGCTATCTGCACTACAGTTATATTCTATCACGCAACAGAAGGCATCGCAATGACGAAGCCGGAAAAAGCAAACCGCGCTGCGGCTTTCGCCGCAGCGCGGTTTCCCGTGCAAAAAAAGGAAGGAGGGGTCTTTTGCAACAGTTGAAATTCAGACCAAGGATGCGCCGAGCTCTCTGCACTCTGCGAGCGCCGCATCATCCGGTGCTTCCTGGCAGATAACCGGTGCGTGCTGCATCAGAACGCCTGCGTCATTGCATCTCGCCTCCCAGTCGTTCATCCAGGCACCGCCGCCCCAGCCCCAAGAGCCAAAGAGGGCAATCTTCTTGCCGTGCAATGCGCCTTCGACCGAAGCGAACATCGGCTCGAATTCCTCTTCCTCGAGGACCTCTGCGCCCATCGAGGGGCAGCCGAATGCGATTGCATCGTAGAGCGCGACCTGGTCTGCGCCGAACTCGCTCGGGCCGAGCACCGTGACCTCTGCGCCTTTGGTTCTTGCACCCTCGGCGACAGCCTCTGCCATAGCCTGCGTGTTGCCGGTTCCGCTCCAAAATACCACTGCGACCTTGCTCATTTCGATAGTCTCCTTTTTCTGTGAATTTTTCTCCGCCGTCTGCGGAGCGCATAGGACTTACGCGATTTTCTCGCCGCCCGAAGTTCTGTAATTTTCCTGTCTCTTTGCTGTGCAGCGGACAATCAGTGCTTCCAGTTTCCGCCCGCGCTGCACATTTTCCTCAAACACTTCCCGGCAGCGCTGAAAGCGCCAGAAAGCAGCCCGTGCTCTCGCTTCGTCGCCGTATACCTTCCAACAGCCGACACACTTCACGCCCTCGCGGCTGCTCTTCATGAAGCTGAGAACATCCTCCGGCGGATAGCCGAGGAAGAGGCCTACTTCATGCGGAAACGCCTCCT
The DNA here is from genome assembly GCA_000242235.1 of Stomatobaculum longum. GTDB lineage: Bacteria > Bacillota > Clostridia > Lachnospirales > Lachnospiraceae > Moryella > Moryella longum. The sequence continues at coordinate 6,013 of JH590861.1, read as the reverse complement.
TTTCCCGCATCATCCGCGCAAGGAAGGCAACCGAGCGGTTCACACTCTGCGGCTCATAACCGAGAGATTTGAGAAGACGTGTTGCCTCTTCGCTGCCGAGATCTCTCTTTAAGAAATCCGGCCGATACAGATAGACGAGAGCAAATTCCGCCGTCATGCGCACCGGCACTGCACGAAGTCCTTTCTTCTTTAAAATGCCGTTCAATTCACGGAGCTCCTCGCGGAACGCCTCGATGTCCGCATACGATATGCGAAACAGATTTCCCGTCTTAAGGCCGGCGAAAGTCGGCGCACAGTGTTCGACCAGAAATGCATCCGACATGGTCTTATGCCGTGTGTTCTGCGAGGATGCCCTTCAGAGAGGACATGGAACTCGTGTGCGAGCGCACTACACAGGTGTCTTCGCCCGCGGAGTTCAGCGCGTATTGCACCATCTTATGCGAAACCGTGTGGGTGAACAGAATCATGAGATCGGGCTTACCGATTCTGTCCCGCATGCCGTTCTTAAATTTGCAAAAGACCTTTGCCTTACATCCGTGCTTGGTACAGAGATCGCAATACTGGCGCTCCATACACTCGTTTCCGCCGATGATCACTACGTTCATGAGCCCGCTCCTTCCGGTTTCGCGTGTATTGTCGCAACTAACTGCCGTGTCAAGGAAGAGCCCGCATTGCTGCGGGCTCCAGGTTTTTATTTGCTAGCAAAGATTAGCCTCAACTAAAAGTTAGTATAGCATAATTCTTTTGCAGGTCAAGCATTTTTCATTTTATTTTTGCACAAGTTTGTCATCGGCCGCAAAGAACGGTGCAACGCGCGCCCAGAGCTCTGCGACGCCGCCTGCGTTTTCCGCCTCGAGGTTCATCGGCAACACCGGATCGTGCAGCGACTGCCGGAGCAGAATCCAGCCGGTTGCGGCGCTGTCATTGCAGCTCACGCGGACACCCTCGTAATTCGGCTCGACTATGGCAAAGCGCGCATCCTTCGCGACATAGTCCCGGAAACGCGCGAGCACTTCCGCGCCGTAAGTCTTGAAATCCGGATCGAGTATCTGGAAGCGCCGCTCCTCTTCTTCCGCCGGATTCTGCAGCTCCGCAATCATGTCCTCGATTCGCTGCCCCTTCTTCCGGAGAAGGGCAAGACGGCCGATGATCTTGGCCGCAATGTAGGCGCCATCATCCGAAAAATGATTTTCCTCGAAAGCACCGTGACCGGAAGTCTCAATGGCGAGCGGGCAGTCCTCGCCGTTCATCGTGAGCTCGAAGCCCTTGTCAATCACGTTCTTATAGCCTCGGCGATAGCGGAAATGCCGGAGCCCGAGCGTCCCCTCGAGGAAGCGCGTCAGGCCGTCCGAGGTCACCGAATCGGTCACAATGACCGCGTGCGGGTGAGTCTCGGCTTCAATCGCAGCGAGCAGTGCAATCAGCTTGTTTCGGTTTACCTCCGTGCCGTCCGAAAAGACCACGGCAGCTCTGTCGCCGTCACAGTCAAAAATCACGCCGAGGTCCGAACCCGAGGCCTGTACCGCGCGCTTTGCCGCGTCCATGGCACGCTTGTCCTCGGGATTCGGCACATGGTTCGGGAAATTTCCGTTCGGCGCAAGAAACACACTGCCGCTCACATCCGCGCCGAGCGGCTCGAGAATCTCGGTCGCAAAGAAACCGGCTGCACCGTTGCCGGCATCAACCGCAATCTTCAAGCCTTCGAGCACTTTGTCGCCCTTCTCGCCGCCCGCCTCTTCGCAGATAATGTCGCGCATATGGGCCGCATAGATGCTGCGAAGCGGAAAGTCGGAGGCAGGCGCATAAATCTCATAGGCGCGCCGCAAAATGCCGTCGAGCTCCTTTCCGGAGAGCGCGCCTCCGACCGTGAAGAACTTCATGCCGTTCCGCTGGTAGGGGAGGTGACTTGCCGTCAGCATGATGGCACCGTCGAACGAGGCCTCGTCCAGTATGGTCGACTGGAACATGGCCGGTGTCGTGATGAGCCCGCAGCGGCTTCTCTGTACGCCTCTGAGTCCTTCCAAGCAGGCTTCTTCCATCATCTCCGCGGAGACACGGCTGTCGTGCCCGACGGCAATCCGGAGTGTCTCCCGATCCATATCCGGATCATCCGAGAGATAGTCGGCAAAGGCCGCAGCGATGCACTTGACCATCTCCGGGGTCAACGTAATCTCCTCGTCCGCAGTCTCAATCACCGTGCCGCGCACATCGTTTCCGTTCTTGACGCGCAAAAAATCCTCGAGTTTCAGTTCTTCTCTCTCCATACGAACGCATTTCCTTTCTGTTTTCACCAATATACTTTTTCTTGCCTTCTTCGTCGAAGCGCTTTCGCAAGCAGAAGCAATTCTCTTCTTAAGATTATAGCAAAAGTCGTACGACTGCGCACAACAATCAAAGCGGGATTCGTCAAGTTCACCTCTCCTGAAACTCTGCAATGGCGCTATCCTTTCTGACCGGGTGGACATCTTCCTAACAATTATAATCTGCTGCTATTTCGCGGTATCCAATTCTGACTCTACGGGACAGGCCGCGTAAAAGTTTCGTGTCGAAGACATATCAGACATCCGTAATCGGTTCCAATCATAATGCGTCACCACATCTTGCCGGTTTTCTTTGTGCTTTTCCGGCAGGTGGTCTTTTGATCCTGAAAAAAGCAGAACACCGAAGAATCCTGTCCGCAAAAAAAACACAGCTATGTATATTCGCAAATCGATACGCATAGTTATATTCCGTCATCTTTTATCCCGCTGATTATGTGCGAATCGCAGCAGTCGGAATGACCCGGTTGCTACTTTCGCTTTTCGGTATGACAGAGCTCTCCGCTTTGCGCAAAAAAAGAACTCCCCGCGCAGGGGAGTTCTTTTTTATTTTTTACATCACAGACCTTTTCGATTGATTGCATCGACAACCCGGTCCGTTTGTTCCCGAACATTGGTGTCTGACATGCGATTCGAAATCATCGCATGAATCTGTTGCTCGGCAAGAACCGCCTTTTCTTTGTCAAAGATAAAGAAATCGATTCGTTTCACTGCGCCGGATGTAGTGATAAGCGTTAAATCAATCTCAAATGCATCGAGAATCCAGTTGACGGCAAGAATTAAGATAATCAGTCCCGGAAGAAAAGTGCCGGGCTGGCCGAATAGGCCAAACCCGAAAAGAAACGCCAGGATGCCGCAAACTAACTTTCCGAGTTTCAACCGGAAATTCGTAGACACAGCCGCAATCTGATGCACCGGTATTCTGTCCGTGTGCTTGCCCAGCGGAATCAAGCCCAAAACGGTATTCGGCTCCTGAAACACGACAAAATTCTGCTCACTTCTAATCTCTCCCTTGAGATAAAATGTGAGCAGCGATACCACATATGTTACTATATTCATAGCCCCCCCGAAAAATAATCCTTCTTCAAGTGACAAAACTTTGGTCGCTGTGAAATCACTGCCTCCGAAAAAGGCACTGTATATCATAGGCGTTCATGCGACAAATCCGCTTAACCGATTTTGATTCAAATCAGAAAAACGCTCTGCTTCCGCAGGGCGCTTTTTCAGAGAGCGATAGACGGGACTCGAACCCGCGGTCTCGACCTTGGCAAGGTCGCGCGTTACCAACTACGCCACTATCGCATATTCACACCCTGAAAATCGCACACAGAATTCTTTATCTATTCATCTCTTTTCCCAAACCCTTTGGTTAAACCCTCGACCGATTAGTAAGAGTCAGCTGAACGTGTCGCCACGCTTACACCTCTCTCCTATCTACCTTGTCGTCTTCAAGGGGTCTTACCGCTTTCGCATGAGATATCCCATCTTGAGGGGGGCTTCACGCTTAGATGCCTTCAGCGTTTATCCCGTCCCGACTTGGCTACCCGGCCATGGGGTTGCTCCCCAACCGGTGCACCAGTGGTCAGTCCATCCCGGTCCTCTCGTACTAAGGACAGCTCCTCTCAGATATCTTACGCCCGCGCCGGATAGGGACCGAACTGTCTCACGACGTTCTGAACCCAGCTCGCGTACCGCTTTAATGGGCGAACAGCCCAACCCTTGGGACCGACTTCAGCCCCAGGATGCGATGAGCCGACATCGAGGTGCCAAACCACTCCGTCGATGTGAACTCTTGGGAGTGATAAGCCTGTTATCCCCAGGGTAGCTTTTATCCGTTGAGCGATGGCAATCCCACTTTATACCACCGGATCACTAAGTCCTACTTTCGTACCTGCTCCACCCGTCGGTGTCGCAGTCAAGCTCCCTTCTGCCTTTGCGCTCTTCGAATGGTTTCCAACCATTCTGAGGGAACCTTTGAGCGCCTCCGATACGCTTTCGGAGGCGACCGCCCCAGTCAAACTCCCCACCTGACATTGTCCCCCATCCGGTTTACGGATGTAGGTTAGAAATCCAGTGCCACAGGGGTGGTATCCCAACAGCGGCTCCGGAAAGACTGGCGTCCTTCCTTCTTAGCCTCCCACCTATCCTGTACGAGTAACACCGAATCCCGGTATCAAGCTGGAGTAAAGCTCCATGGGGTCTTTCCGTCCTGGCGCAGGTCACCAGCATCTTCACTGGTACTTCAATTTCACCGGGTGCATTGTTGAGACAGCGCTCAAATCATTACGCCTTTCGTGCGGGTCGGAACTTACCCGACAAGGAATTTCGCTACCTTAGGACCGTTATAGTTACGGCCGCCGTTTACTGGGGCTTAAATTCAAAGCTTCGCTTTCGCTAACCTCTCCTCTTAACCTTCCAGCACCGGGCAGGCGTCAGCCCATATACCTCACCTTACGGTTTCGCATAGACCTGTGTTTTTGCTAAACAGTTGCTTGAGCCTTTTCTCTGCGGCTGCATCTCTGCAGCACCCCTTCTCCCGAAGTTACGGGGTCATTTTGCCGAGTTCCTTAACAATGCTTCTCCCGCCGGCCTTAGGATTCTCTCCTCATCCACCTGTGTCGGTTTGCGGTACGGGCTGACATGATACAATAGCGGCTTTTCTCGACAGTCCCTCCACCGGCTTCGCTACTTATATTTCGCTCCCTGTCACGCTTTCGGATTGTGCGGCGGATTTGCCTGCCCCACTCCTAGCTTCGCTTCGCCCGGTCTTTGCTCTCCCGGGTCCGGTTTTGTTCCTGTGTCCCCACAGTTCTGATCATGTCAGGTGCAGGAATATGAACCTGCTGTCCATCGACTACGGATCTCTCCCTCGCCTTAGGTCCCGACTTACCCAGGGCAGATCAGCTTTACCCTGGAATCCTTGGATATTCGGCCATGATGATTCTCACATCATTCTCGCTACTCATTCCGGCATTCTCTCTTCTCAGAACTCCACGCTTCCTTGCGGTAGCGCTTCGGCACTCTGAGATTGCTCCTCTACCAATGTATTACTACATTCCTAAGCTTCGGTATCGTGTTTTAGCCCCGGAAATTTTCGGCGCAGGACCTCTCGACTAGTGAGCTATTACGCACTCTTTGAATGTGTGGCTGCTTCTAAGCCAACATCCTAGCTGTCTTCGAAATCCCACATCCTTTTCCACTTAACACGTATTTTGGGACCTTAGCTGTAGGTCTGGGCTCTTTCCCTTTTGACTGCCCAACTTATCTCGTGCAGTCTGACTCCCGACCATCATCAGGACGGCATTCGCAGTTTGATATCCCTTGGCAGGCTTTGACGCCCCCTCAGGAATTCAGTGCTCTACCTCCGTCTGACTAAGTCGAGGCTAGCCCTAAAGCTATTTCGAGGAGAACCAGCTATCTCCGGGTTCGATTGGAATTTCTCCCCTATCCACACCTCATCACCACCCTTTTCAACGGATGTGTGTTCGGTCCTCCATCCCCTTTTACGGGGACTTCAACCTGGACATGGATAGATCACCCGGTTTCGGGTCTGCCGATGCTGACTGTAAGCCCTATTAAGACTCGGTTTCCCTTCGGCTCCGGACCTGTAGTCCTTAACCTTGCCAGCACCGGCAACTCGCCGGACCGTTCTACAAAAAGTACGCGGTTGTGCGTTCATGTATCGCACTTCCACT